>CAZWSX010000016.1:0-167531 GCA_964636985.1 uncultured Pirellulaceae bacterium
AGTTCAGGTCGTTTCTTGATGATACAACCTGTCTCATTTACGGGGTCCACCTCTAAGGTTGATTGTTCGAAGGATCACCTTTTTTGTTCATCAGTCGTTGACTTGACGCTATTTGGCCGATCAGAACCGATATTGCCGTGATCTTGCGGTGGCATCTTATGCGCTGCATCAATACGTGCGCCGTCGACCCCTTCCTTCTCCGGTTCATTCATTTCCGCCTTTGGGGTCGGCAAGCCGAAAAAAGCTCGGACATAGTCCGCGGTCTCCTGTGCAAACTGGATGAAGAAATCATGCCCGCCCACCGGGAAGCGTTTTACATCCATTTGCGGATAGCGACGCATCGTCGCATCTAGTTCCGGTGGATAAAAAATCTCGTCCGTCTCACACATGAGCATGCGCTTGGCGTTTCCGTCATTAGTGATTCGAAGTCCAATGAGCGGACGCAAAATGAGCTGGATGTAAGCCAGGAAAGAGGCGTGCCGAAGTGCCCGTGAGGCAGGGCCGTAGACAGACGTCGGTGTCTGCTCGTCAAAAAACCACTCCTTCGTGCGTATGGAGGGGGTTACCAGCGAAAGCACGCTCAGGCAAAACACGGCCCGTGCGAAATCAGACGGGTACCGCCGAAGTATCCGCCACGAACACCTACCCGCTCCTCCTACGGGAATCGGCGCCATAAAGACGGTCGGCCTACGGAGCGTCGGATTCTCTTGCTGCATCTCCTCGCAAAACTGCGCGCCCATCGAATGGCAAACGTAGCCCGTAATCGCTGTATTGATCACAGCTTCAACCGCTTCAACGGCCTTGGCCATGGCTTGCCGATGCCGCTTCATCGTCACGACATTTCGTGCGAAGCAACTTCCCTTGATGCGCTGCTCAAGCATCGCAACATTGAATCCAAAGTGATTGAGGTACCTGATCAGGTGGGGAAAATGTCGTCGCGTGTGGCAAATGCCGTGATGCACTACGAGCCATGGTTTGTTCGCTGGATCGGCGGCGGGACAAAGTGTGTAGTAGACATGCAGCCCTCCCTGTTCGAACACCAACACTCGCGGTCGCGAAGAAAAGAATCGCATGATGACCTCGCGCGGATGAGAAGTCTGCCGCCATGGCACCAATCGCCTTTGCGGCCGATCGATGCGGCTCATTGTGGAGCTTGGGTAGGGGCTGGGCAAGAGTCTGGCGACGGGGAGTTGAACCGGGGCATGCAAGAAGGGGGGATCGGCCTTCCTCCGACTGGATTGACGTTCTCCACGGTCCGTCCACAATAGCTTCCGCATCATCGCTCAGGGAAATTGAGGCTGCCCATGTCGGACACTCCGCACGCCAACGAGTCCCAAGCAACTCCCCCGTATGCGTTGCATTCGCTTCAAGGAGTTGTCGCCGCAACCTTCATAAGCAGCTTTGTCGGCGCGGGCGTCGTGATGGCCATCAACTTTTGGCGCGTTGGTCGATACGCTGCGGCGCGAAATGCCGTGATCGCCGGCATCCTTGCGACCATCGCCGTTCTCTTCATCTCGGGCGCCGTGCCCGATGAATTCCACGGTGCTGTTCGGTACGTAGGCATTCCGCTCACGTTGTGGGGCGCTTACGCAGTGGCCGACTACTTCCAACGGGAGCTCATCAGTGCGCATAGTGCAGCCGGACGAGAGATTGCATCCGCTTGGTGGTCAGCGGGAATCGGCTGTTTGACGCTGCCAATCACAATCATCCTCCTTGGCGCTGTGATTGCGGTTTATGTGTTCCTGTTGCCCGACCTAACTTTTGGAAACAGGGTCACCTTTGGAAACGACGAAATCTATTACTCAGGCGAAGCATCAAAGCAAGACGCTCAGAAGCTAGGGAAAGCCCTAACGGACTTGGGTTACTTCCAAGGGAGAGGGGCGTCGGTGCGTGTGGAGGCGATGGGTGGAACTTATATGGTCTCGTTCGTCGTGAACGAAGGCGTTTGGAACGACGCCGAAATGGTAGACGGATTCAAGGACGTTGCTCAGGAGTTAGTCCCGCAACCGTTTCCTGCGCCACTGACGATCCAGTTGTGCGACGATCAGTTCCGCGCCATGAAAACGCTTACGATTGAATAGAAAGCGTCTTCTCGCGCGAGCCCGGACGGTTGCCTTCGCCGGACAGGATTGTCCGGCCTACTTCTGCGCACGAAAAAACCCGTCGTGATTTTCACGACAGGTTTTCGTTGGTTCAGCGAGTAGCACTAAGTGTTACTTCGCGCCGGCTTCGGCCGGCGTTTCCGTTTTTGGTTCGTCGACGACCAACCCCTTGAAGTCGAGTCGCAGGAACTTCGGCTTCTTTCCTTCGGGAACCGGAGCCTCGTCCTTGATCGCGTCGACCACGATCTTGTTCTTGCCGTTGAACTCGCCCTTGAGCAGTTCCTCGGCCAGCGGGTCTTCGATGTAGTTCTCGATCGCGCGGCGAAGCGGACGAGCACCCATGTCGAGGTTCGAACCCTTGCCGATCAGGAACGTCTTGGCGTCGTCGGTCAGTTCGAGCGTGATGCCACGCTCGCCTAAACGTTGACGAACCTTGGCCAGTTCGTATTCGACAATGTTCTTGAGGTCGTCCGGAATCAGGTGGCGGAACACGATCACGTCATCCAAGCGGCCGATGAACTCGGGACGGAAGACGCGTTCGATGTGTTCCATCACGCGGCTCTTCATGTCTTCGTAGTTGGCATCGTCCGTGCCCGACTGGGCTTGGTAACCGAATCGCGATTCGTTCTTGATCGCTTCGGCACCGGCGTTCGTCGTCATGATGATGATGGTGTTCCGGAAGTCGACGTGACGGCCGAAGCTGTCGGTCAAGCGTCCTTCTTCCATCATCTGCAGGAACATGTTGAACACGTCCGGGTGAGCCTTTTCGATTTCGTCGAACAGGACCACGCTGTACGGGCGGCGACGGATCTTTTCCGTGAGCTGGCCGCCTTCTTCGTAACCGACGTAACCGGGAGGAGCCCCGATCAAGCGGCTGATGTTGTGCTTCTCTTGGTACTCGCTCATGTCGATGTGGACGAGCGCGTCGGAGTCGCCGAACATGAATTCAGCGAGCGCCTTGGCGAGCAACGTCTTACCGACACCCGTCGGACCAGCGAATACGAACATCCCGATCGGCCGCTTGGGGTCTTTGAGACCGCTGCGGCTGCGGCGAACGGCCTTGCTGACGGCCTTGAGGGCGTCAACCTGGCCGATCACGCGCTTGCGGAGTTCGTCTTCCATCTTGGTCAAGCGAGCGCTGTCTTCGGTGCTCAAGCGAGTGACGGGAATGCCCGTCATCTTCGAGACCACTTCGGCGATGATTTCATCGTCGACCACGCCGTCGGCTTCGCGCGATTTCTCACGCCAGTCGCGGATGATGTTGTCCTTCTTCTTCTTGAGCTTTTCCGATTGATCGCGGAGAGCAGCGGCCTTTTCAAAGTCTTGATTGGCGACCGCTTCTTCCTTTTCCTTCGTCAGACGCTCGACTTCGTCGTCGATGTCCTTGAGGTCGGGTGGACGATTCATCGCACGCAGCCGCACGCGAGCACCGGCTTCGTCGATCACGTCGATCGACTTGTCAGGCTGGCAACGGGCGGAGATATAGCGATCCGACATTTCGACTGCTTGCACGATCGCTTCGTCGGTGTAGCTGACGCGGTGATGCTCGGCGTACTTGTCGCGGAGCCCCTTCAAAATGGCGACCGTTTCGTCCTTGGATGGCGGGTCGACAATGATGTCCTGGAACCGGCGAGCCAAGGCGTTGTCTTTCTCGATGTATTTTCGATATTCATCGAGCGTGGTGGCTCCAATGCATTGGATTTCGCCGCGAGCTAGCGCGGGCTTCAGGACGTTAGCGGCGTCGATGGCGCCTTCGGCACCGCCCGCACCCACCAGCGTGTGTAACTCGTCGATGAACAAGATCGTGTTGCGGGCACGACGAACTTCGTTCATCACGGCCTTGATCCGCTCTTCGAATTGACCACGGTACTTGGTGCCAGCGACCATCATGGCGAGGTCGAGGACGACGATTCGCTTGTCGGCCAGGATGTCGGGAACTTGTCCGTTCACCACGCGTTGAGCGAAGCCTTCGACAATCGCCGTTTTACCGACGCCAGCTTCACCCAGTAGCACGGGGTTGTTCTTGGTGCGGCGGCAAAGGACTTGCGTGGCGCGTTCGATTTCTCGTTCGCGGCCGATCACGGGATCGAGCTTGCCTTGGCGAGCCAGTTCGGTCAGGTCGCGGCCGAAGCTATCCAAAGCCGGCGTCTTGCTCTTGCCCGACTTGCCGGAGGGTTCCGAAGAGCCACCGCCAGAGCCCGACGAGCTGCCGCTGCTTTCGCGTCCGCCGGAGCCTTCGCGTCCACCGCGTTCGCCGCCCTCGCTTCCTTCCAGGCCGTGGCCCAGCAGGTTGAGGACTTCTTCGCGGACTTCTTCCAGCTTGAGGCCGAGGTTCACCAGCACTTGCGCGGCGACCCCTTCTTGCTCACGGAGCAGGCCGAGCAGGATGTGTTCGGTGCCGACGTAGTTGTGGTTCAGATTCCGCGCCTCTTCCATCGAGAACTCGATGACCTTCTTGGCGCGAGGCGTGTGCGGGAGCTTGCCCATGGTGACCATCTCGGGGCCACTTTGGACGAGGCGCTCCACTTCCATCCGAATGCGGCGGAGGTCGACGTCGAGGTTCTTAAGAACGTTCGCGGCGACGCCACTACCTTCTTTCACCAGACCCAGCAGGATGTGCTCGGTCCCGATGTATTCGTGGTTAAAGCGCTGGGCCTCTTGATTGGCCAGTTGCATCACTTTGCGGGCGCGGTCGGTAAATCGCTCGTACATCACTTTCTTCCCATGGGTTGGGCGCTGTTCACGGCTGTCGCCAGATGTTCAGCGTTTTTTGCCTAGTCGTTCTTTGCTTCCCTAGTTGCAAGTCCGGACGCGCTGTCTTAGCTCGTTCGTCGATTCGTCACTCTATCGTTGTCGTTTCTACTTGAGTCACTTGTCGTACCCCCCTTTTGATGTCGCTATTGTCGGGAAGGTACTTACGCAACTGCTTCCAAAGGAGAGGGCTGGGCGTCACTATCGAGGAGTCGAACGATCCTTGCTCGTTCGTCTCGAATCTCCCACCACCACCGTTGAGAGCCGTCGATCTTTTCTAAACAATCCAACTCGCGGCGAGCATCATCGTATCGCTGCGCTTGGCGCTGCGTGGTCGCCAAGAGGAGCCGAGCTTCGATGTCGCGCGGAGTTCGTTTGAGCAGCTGATTCAAATGCCTTTCGCACTCGACCCAGTCGCCCTTTAAGTATTCGAGTTGAGCTTCACAAAACAAGGCGGCATCGGCGGTGCGCGCCGTGGCCCTATGAAGTGAGGTCAATTCCTGGACGGCATGCCAAAAGCTGCCGCCCCAAAAACATAGCACCAGCGTCCAACCAAGAATCGGAATCAGCCATCCGGAGGGTTCTGTTCTTGCGACGCCTGGCCACATCCACGTTACAGCCAGCATTCCGTTGAGTAGCAAAGCGAAAACAACGGCGATTCCGAGCGCCGTAATGTCGCCCAATAACCACAAACGGGATAATCCGGGCCACAGGCACGTTGCATACAATCGGAATGGCACGAAACACCTCATTGCTCGACGTCCCATCGCGAGACTGCTATCAGTCGGGCGAAATGGTGGGGAGCGACCCCCTCCGGGCGAAGTGTATCGTGTTCCAATTAATTGCTACAAGGCAACTTACGTCGATCGAACCACCACGCGATGACTCCCGCCGCCAAGGCATAGGCATGCCAAATCGGCCGAAAACCAACTCGCGGGGCCTATAAATGGCAACTATCGTGCCATACGTCGATTGCACCAGCCGTTACCAGAAGCCGGCCTGAGGACCCAATTGCCCCATGAATGCCGAATCTCTTTCACTTTGGCGAATCCTCGATGCCAACGCCAACCGCGCGGGCGAGGGTTTGCGAGTGATCGAGGAATACTGGCGTTTTGCATTAGATGACGAAATCGCCTCGCGTGCGATCAAGGAATTACGGCACGATTTTTCCCAAATCATCCTGCGACTCGATACTTCCAAAAGGCTTGCTGCCCGGGACACGTTGGGGGACGTCGGGACCCATGTTGCGACGGCCAACGAATACACACGGGCCGATTTGTCGGCCGTATTGGCAGCCAATTGGGAACGCGTTCACCAGTCGCTGCGGGTGCTGGAAGAGTATGGAAAAGTAGTCGATGACACTTGGCCCCGGCAGGTCGAAGTCCTTCGCTATCGTGCCTACACATTGGCCAAGATGGGGAGCGGAATTGATGGCAGCCGGAAACGCCTGGCCGATGCACATCTTTATCTTCTGATCGACGGCGGCGCTACGGAGGCCGACTTTGAGCAAAAGCTGGAGCTGGCGCTCCAGATGCCGGCCGACGTGCTGCAACTGCGCGACAAACAACTCGACGACCGAACACTGCTCGCTCGTGCGCGAACACTTCGAAAACGGACGGCCGGAACGAAGACGTTGGCGATTATCAACGATCGGCCCGATATCGCAGCGCTAAGCCAGGCCGATGGCGTTCATGTTGGGCAAGACGAACTCTCGGTGGCTGATGCCAGGAGAATTGTTGGCGCGTCGGCTTTCGTTGGCGTATCGACTCACACTAGCGAGCAAGTCCGCCAGGCCGTACTTGAGGGGGCCGACTACATCGGCTGCGGCCCGACGTTCCCATCGTCGACCAAGTCGTTTGCCGAGTTTCCCGGCGTCGATTTTCTAAGCTGGGTGGCCGCCAACACTTCGCTGCCGGCCTTCGCAATCGGCGGGATCACCCTCGAACGAATCGACGAGGTCATGGCGACTGGCTTTCGCCGCGTCGCTGTTTCCGGCGGAGTTTGGAATGCGGCCGATCCATTGGCGACGGGCAAGCTCATCCGAGAAAAGCTCGCTGCTAAGCCCGCTTAGCCTTCAAGCTTGTGCAGGGCTGCGTGCACCATGTCGTGCATCTCGCCGACGAAGTAGGTGTCGTAGCCGACCCACATCGCCGTAATCTTGCCTTGCGGGTCGAGCATGATGGTTGTGGGAAAGTAGAAACCAGGCTGCATCGAGACTTTTTGCACGCCTTTGATGGTGTTGTGCGAGGGGTCGGTAAACACCCGGACGTCGTACCCCTTGGAAACCAGCAGTTCTCGGGTCGCGCTGGTGTGTTCGGGCGAGTCGTCGCTCCCGTCTTGCGCGCAGGAGACGAAGATCATCTGGAAGTTTTTGTCGTCGCGATGGTGATCCACCATGTGGACGAGTTCCGGGAACTCCTGAAGACATGGCGGGCACCAAGGCCCCCAGAAGTTGATCAGGGTCACTTTTCCCTTGAGGTCCTCCAGCGTGAACGGCGCATCCTTGACCTCCAGCGGTTTGAGATCGATGACCTCGAGCTTCTTTCCGACCGCGGGATGAGAAGGCCCCATTCCATCGCTTTTGCGCCTCTCGAACATTCCGAACAAGAAGGCGACAATGGCAGCAGCAACGATCAGGACGCCAATTGCCAGCCAACCTTCCCAGCTCCCTTTGGCAGGTGGCGGCGGCGGTGGTTCCGATTCCGTGAATCCCTTATCCATTTGACGTGGCTCTTTGTGTTGTTGGAGTGGAAACAACCACCAAAAAACTGCCCGCTGACGGGCGCGATGGCACGACATGTGCAGCGAAAATACTGCTAATTAGTCTAACTCAACAAGGAATCGGCCATGTACGAAGTTGAGCAGAAGTTCCGCGTCGGCGATCCAGTAACTTTTCGGAAACACTTGGAAACTCTTGGTGCCAAGTTCGACTCCCCACTCTATCAGCGCGATTTGTACTTGGCGCACCCAAGCCGCAACTTTCGCGAGACTGACGAGGCGTTTCGCATTCGGCGTGATGGGGAAGGGCTGGCAATCACCTACAAAGGCCCCAAAATCGATAAGACGTCCAAGACTCGCCTCGAAATCGAGATCCCGCTTGTTCTCAAACGTCCAGACGGCGGCGACTCGTATTTGCTTGCCCAGGAGATGTTCGGTCACCTCGGTTTCCAACCTGTCAGGGAGGTGGTCAAGCAGCGCATCCCAGGAAGTATTGGGTGGGAGAACGAACGATTGCTGCTCGCTCTCGACCACGTCGAAGGATTGGGAGACTTCGTCGAGATCGAAATTCTATCGTCGACCGAAGAACTAACGGCCAAACGCACCATCCTGCTCGCGTTCGCCAAGACGCTGAACCTTGGCGAGCCCGAACTTCGCGGTTATCTCGATTTGCTCCTCGCTTAGTTATTCTGCGTAGGCCCGATAGGGCCGACATATCTGAGCCGGCGGCGTCAGCCGCCGGTCCCGATTTTCCGACAATTCAAAGGCCCGCAGGTGCCGACAGAAACCAACCCTGCTTCATCTGTCGGGCCATTCGGCCCTCAATTACCGATCATTCGGCTTTTATGCCTTCGGTTTCACCTGTAATCGCCACGCTTTTGGTCTATTCTTGAAAGAGGGAATGACATCCCGGCCACTAGGCTCTTCTTAATGGGGCCGCCAGCCGCTCATTCCTTGGGGCCGTTCTCCAAGTTCGACTTGGATCGAGGTGAAAGATGGTTCGTCGCTTGTCTCTGCTTTTGTCGGTCATCGGTTGCTGCTTGATTGGACCCGCTTCTTCCTTCGCTCAAGTCCCGCCAGGGGCTCCAGGCGTGAATGTCCAAGGGGGCAATGGCCTTCCGCCTGGGTTCAATCCGCAAGAGGCGATCCAGAAGATGCTCGCCAAGTACGACACCAACGGCGATGGCCAACTCAGCCCCGACGAAACGCAGCGGATGGGGCAGGGACTCATCAACGGCGATATTCCGTTTCCTCAACCGATTGTTGCGCGATTCGACGTCAACGGAGACGGCAAGCTGAACCCGGCCGAACGCATGGCCGCCATCGCCGCCATGCAAAAAATGATGAGCAACAACCGCCCTAACAATACGACGGGCCCGGCGGTCGGTGGTAAGCCGATGCCCGTCGCCAAAAAGAAAACGGCCAAAGAGAAAATCAAAGAGAAGCTCGACACCAACGGCGACGGCAAGGTCTCGGAAGAAGAACGCGAAGCTGCCCGCGCGAAAGCCGCCAAAGCGAAAGAAGACTACGCCAAAAAGGTTAAAGCTAAGGGGAAGAAGAAGGACGACGCGGACGCCGACGAAGCCAAGGCCGATGAAGAGGTAGACGCCGACGCTGACGAAGAAATGGTCGCTGAAGAAGAGAAGGAAGAGGAAAAGAAGCCGGCTGATAAACCCGCAGCCAAGAAGGCGAAGGCCAAAGCCGACAAAAAGTAGGCGCGGTGCTTATTTCCTAAAAACAGCAAAGCGAGGGTCCGATGGGCTCTCGCTTTTTTGTTTCGCCCCCTTAAGTGCGGAATGCCGGTGGAAGTTCCCACCCTCCGGCGGACGCTCTTCCCTTATTCCACGTCGCCAGTCTACGATCAATACTTGCGCCCGGCCTCAAGGGCGTCAACTAACTGCTTCCTCGGGAACGTGTGATGGGTGTCCTTTTTCAAATCAAGAACGCGTACAAGCGCTACGGCGATCAGGTGCTCCTCGAAAACGCCGAGGCCACCATCACCGACGAAAACAAGATTGGCTTCGTCGGCCGCAACGGCGCCGGGAAGAGCACGCTCCTCAAGATCCTGCTCGGCGAGGAGGAACTCGACAAAGGGGAAGTGGTTCGGCACCCGCGATTGCGATTGGGCTACTTGCGGCAGCACGATCCGTTTTTGCCCGGCGAATCGGCCATGGACTTTCTCATGCGCGATAGCGGCGAGGCCGAATGGAAGTGCGGCGAAGTCGCCGGAGAGTTCGAACTCAAAGGGGAACGCCTCGAAGGCCCCATCGCCAAGCTGAGCGGCGGCTGGCAAACCCGGGTGAAGCTCGCCGCGCTCTTGCTCCACGAACCGAACCTGCTGCTGCTCGACGAACCGACCAACTTCCTCGACTTGCGGACGCAGATCTTGCTCGAGCATTTTCTGCGGCACTACCGCGAGGCTTGCCTGATTGTCTCGCACGATCGGGGATTTCTGAGGGCGACTTGCGACAGTACGCTCGATCTCTCGCGCGGCAAGCTGACGATGTTCCCCGGCAAGATCGACGGTTTCCTCGAATTCCAACAGCAGCGCCGTGAACACGACGAGCGGACCAACGCCGCCGTTGAAGCCAAACGCCGGCATTTGGAAGAGTTCATCGCCAAAAATAAAGCCCGGGCAGCGACCGCCACGCGAGCCCGCTCCAAGAGTAAGCAGCTGGAAAAACTGGAGGCAGTCGAGATCGAGTACGACGAGCCAACGGCCATGATTCGCGCGCCGAAAGTGGAACCGCGCAAGGGGCCGGCCGTTCGCTGCCGCAACCTGACGATGGGCTATCCCGAAAAGGAGATCGCCAGCGGCATCGATCTGGAAATCGACCACGGCAGCCGCGCAGCGATCGTCGGAGATAACGGCCAAGGGAAGACGACGTTCCTTCGCACGATCGTCGATTCGCTCAAGCCACTGGCCGGCGACGTCAAATGGGGCCACGGCTGCAATTTGGGCGTCTATGCCCAGCACGTTTATACGGCCTTGCCCGAGAAGCAAACGGTTCTCGATTACCTGGAGCGAGAGGCTGCGACCGGAACCAAGGAACAGGAACTGCTCGACCTGGCAGGTGCGATGCTCTTTCGCGGCGAAGCCGTGCGAAAGAAGATCAGCGTCCTTTCCGGTGGCGAGCGCGCCCGGCTCTGCCTCGCCGGACTATTGCTAAGCAACCACAACATCCTGATCCTGGACGAACCAGGCAACCACTTGGACGTCGATACGGTCGAAGCACTGGCCGAAGCGCTGAACGGCTATAAAGGGACCGTTATTTTCACAAGCCACGACCGCCATTTCATGAGCCGGGTGGCAACCAACATCATCGAAGTCCGCGACGGCCGCGTGAGCAACTATCGCGGCGACTACGCGTCGTACTTATACTCCGTGAACAAGGAAATCGACGACGGCGAACGCGACCGCCCCGACGCAGGCCAATTAGGCCCGCGCGGAAAGAAAAAGTAGGCCGGACAATCCTGTCCGGCGAAGTGGGCATCGCGCACGAGATCCGTCGCCATTCCGTTTCACGGAGTTCAAGCGATGCGATCTGTTTCCAGTTGTTTAGTCTTCGCTCTGATTGGTTCGTCGCTCTACGCCGACGAGCCCGCACCAAAGGCTGATAGCCCTCAAGTCGCGGCGGCCAAGGCGTTTGTCGAACAACTTGTCGCCGGCGAGTTCGCCAAGGCGGCGGAGCCATTCGACGATACGATGCGCAGTGCTGTACCAGTGGAAACCCTGGAAAAAATCTGGAAGCAGCTCAACAGTCAGCTCGGCTCCTATCGCTCTCTGAGTGGATCGCGGACTGAAGTCACGGGCCAGCATACTGGCGTGATTCTTTCGCTCTCGTTCGAAAAAGGAGAGATCGACGGGCGGATCGTCTTCGACACCAAACAGCGTATCGCTGGGCTGTTTTTCTCTCCTGGTGGAAAATACAAGCCGCCTAAGTACGTCGATAGTTCGAAGTTCACCGACGTCGATGTCACCGTCGGCAAAGGACTGCTCACGCTGCCAGGGTCGTTATCGCTGCCCAACGGCGAAGGGCCATTCGCGTGCGTAGTGCTGGTTCACGGCTCGGGGCCCAACGATCGCGACGAGACCATCGGTCCCAACAAACCCTTTCGTGATCTCGCTCACGGGCTGGCGACGCGCGGCATTGCCGTGCTGCGGTACGAAAAACGGACCAAGCAGCACTCGGTGGCGATGGCCCTGCTGGGAAGCAACCTCACGGTGAAGCAGGAAACCATCGACGATGCCGCCGAAGCGGTCGCTACCGCGGCGGCGCACGAGAAGATCGATTCAAAGCGAGTCTTTGTCGCCGGACACAGCCTAGGCGGATACCTCATTCCGCGAATCGCGGCGGCGACCGACAAAGCGGCCGGTTTCATCAGTCTCGCGGGCTCGATGCGTCCGATGGAGGACCTGATCCTGGAACAGCATCAATACCTGTTGTCACTGGAGAACGAACCCACCGACGAGGTGAAAGCCGTCCTCGCAAAAATCGAAAAACAAGTTGCACTCGTAAAGTCGCCTGACCTAAGTCCCAAGACCCCGTCAAGCGACTTGCCGCTGGGCATTCCAGCGAAGTACTGGCTCGACCTCCGCGAGTACGATTCCGTCGCCGAGGCAAAGAAGATCACCAAGCCGATGTTGATCCTGCAAGGCCAGCGTGATTACCAGGTGACCATGGCCGACTTTGCACTCTGGAAGCAAACGCCCAGTGGCCAGAACGACGTGAAGTTCGTCAACTACGAGCTGCTAAACCATTTGTTCATGGCTGGCCCCGAAGGAAAGAGCACGCCTGGTGAGTACACGCAGCCCGGCAATGTGGCGGAAGTAGTGGTGGTGGATATTGCCGAGTGGATTGCGGGCGTGAAGAGTAACTGACGCTGACCATTGCCCTGCCTAGGCCCTCTCCCAGGCGGGCGGTGGGCTAGTGAACCTCGCGCGTTCATTCGTGATGGGATGCATAAACTCAATTCGCCAAGCGTGCAAGCACAGCGGTGGGGCGCCGACGCCATGCGTTTGCGTGTCGCCCAGTTGCCTACCCGGCAGGTAAGTTTGCTCGCCAACAATCGGCCAGCCCAGATGCCACAGATGGACGCGGATCTGGTTCGTGCGCCCCGTGATCGGCTTAGCTTCAAGGAGCGACGTCCCGTCCAAAAAACGCTTAAAAACGTTGAAGTGCGTGCGTGCGGCTTGCCCGTTGGCGTCGATGGCTCGCCCACCTAGATCGGTCGCGTCGGCGCCGATTGGCGCATTGCATTCAAACACATCGGCAGCCGGGTGTCCGTGGATGCGCGCTAGGTAAAGCTTCTCAAAGCGATGAGATTCAAGTTGCGCTCGCAACTGTCCGGCAAATCGTTGCGTCTTGGCAAAGACGACAATCCCGGTGGTATTGGCATCGAGCCGGTGGACCGGCCGCGGTTTGTACGGCTTGTAGACCTCGTTCAAGATCGCTTGGAGCGTGTTGCGGTTGAATCGCCCCGACGGATGCAAAGGGAGAGGAGAGGGTTTGTCGACCACAATGATCGCATCGTCTTCGTGCAGGATACGGATCGCGGCGTTGACGTCGGGTTCGACCGTCGCGGGCATGCGGTGGACGTAGCATTCGCCGACGCGTACCCGTCGTTCGGCCGAAACGGGCTGGCGAGTTCGATCGAGCAGCAGACCCTGAGCAAAACGCTCGCGCCAGTAGTCGACTCCCAAATGCGGCAGGATCTTGCACACCACGTCGAACAACGTTAGCCCATCGTGCACCAGCGAAATATTGATCGGACGGTAATTGTCGTACGGTTGGCTGCCGGGCAGGGGAGTCGTTGCCGCTGCAATCGCCGCATGCCGAGCAGCGATGGTGCGGGCCATCTGCTCTTCGTTCGTCACATAGCAGTGAGGGCACGATTGCTCGGGCACATAGCGAGGGTCCTCTTGATCGGCGGCCGAAAGCGGCGCCATGCACTTGAAGCACTGGGCGCTGCTCGACTCGGCCAGGTTTGCTTCGACGCCGACGCGCTTGTCAAAGACAAAGCACTCGCCGTCGTAGTGGTCTCCGCCGACATCCTCGAAGTATTTCAGGATGCCGCCATCAAGCTGGAAGATTTGCTCAAAGCCCGCTTGCTCCATAAAAGGGCCGGCCTTCTCGCAGCGGATGCCGCCCGTGCAAAACATCACGATCGGCGTCTGCTTCAGTTCCACCGGCAATTGCGCTACGGCGTCGGGGAAATGCCGGAAGTGATCGATCCCTAGCGTGACTGCATTCTTGAACGTGCCGAACTTGACTTCGTATTCGTTCCGCGTGTCGAGCAGCGTTACCGGCCGTCCTTCGTCGAGCCATTGCTTGAGTTCCGCCGGCGCGAGCTTGGGAGATGTCCGCGTCCCAGGCTCAATACCGGGAATGCCGAAAGCGATGATCTCTTTCTTGATCCGGACCAGCATCCGGTTGAACGGCTGCTCGTCGCTCGGACTAACTTTCGGCGTTAGATTCTCCAGGCCCGGAATCGACCGTAATTCTGCCAGCAGCAAATCAATCTCTGCTTGGCCTCCGGCGATGAAGAGGTTGATTCCCTCTGGGCTGAGCAGAATGGTCCCCTTGAGTCCCCAGGTTTTGCACTGGGCTCGCAAACGTTCGCGAAGCGAGGTCAGGTTTTCGAGCGGGGCGAACTGATAGGCGGCGATGTTGACGACTTGAGGCATCGATTCATGGTAGCAAGTGGATCGCTTGGTTAGGCACGTTGTCCTGGCGAAAGGCGCGCGTTATCTGCGGGGCTGCCACACTCTTGGCGCACTCTTGGCGAGCTTGGCGAGTGCGGCTACGCAAGGTTTGGATCATTGACACCCCCAAGCCGCCTCTCGACAATCAACCCGGTATCGTATCGGGGCGGATTCTTCATCTCTTGGCAGCTTCTTTTCATGGCAGACACGGCGAAAGTGGAGGGCAAATCTGGCGTTCAGCCCTTCACCGGTATTTTGATCGCGTACGCGGTGACGATCTTTGGCAGTGCGTTTTTGCTCTTTCAGGTTCAGCCCCTGATCAGCAAGTTCATCCTGCCCTGGTTCGGCGGCAGCCCGGCCGTTTGGACGGCTGCGATGCTGTTTTTTCAGTCCGCTTTATGTGCCGGTTACGCCTACGCGCACCTCTCGACGCGGTTTTTGAGCGCCCGCGGGCAGTTTTTCACGCACGTGGCATTGCTGGTTGTAGCGGCTGTAGTCACGTTTGCCACCGCAATCACGCCAGCCAATGCCCTCAAGCCAACTGGCAACGAAGGCTCGCCGCTTTTGTTGATCTTGATTCTGTTAACGACTACCGTCGGGCTCCCTTACTTCGTTCTTTCGTCGACTGGCCCGCTGTTGCAAAAGTGGTTTAGCGATGCCTTCGAGGGGGTCTCGCCGTACCGATTGTTCGCGCTCTCGAATGTCGGCTCGCTGGTAGCGCTGGTGAGTTACCCGTTCTTTTTCGAGGTCCAACTCGACTCGCGCCAGCAGGCGGTGATGTGGACATACGGCTTCGTTCTCTTTGCGGTGTTGTGTGCCTATTGTGCCTGGTGGACGTATCAATCGGTCGCCGGTCGTGCAAAGGCGACCGCAACTGAAGCCGCTCCCAGCAAGTCGCGCGATGCAAGTCTCGCACCGGGCTGGGGTTTGTGGCTGATCTGGATCGCGTTGCCGGCCTTGGCCTCGGTTTTCTTTCTGGCAATCACCAACGAAGTCTGCCAGAACATCGCCACCGTGCCGCTGCTGTGGGTCATTCCGCTGAGCTTGTATTTGATCTCGTTCATCGTCGCCTTCGATAGCCCGCGGTGGTACCAGCGAACTTTGTATTGCGCCGCGGCAATTGTTCTGCTGGGCGTAATGTCGAACTACGACGCGGTTACCAAAACCACCGACGAATGGTTGAATTGGCTGGCTGGCTATGCCCAGGACGATCCGAAGGGGTTCCGCTACTACTACTCGACCGACTTGCAATACTCGCTTTACTTTGTCGCCCTGTTCGTCGTATGTGCGATTTGCCACTGCGAGATGGCTCGGCTTCGCCCTTCGCCGAAATACCTCACGGCCTATTTCATGACGATGTCGATTGGGGGCGCGATCGGCGGCGTCCTGGTCAATTTGCTGTGCCCTTACGTTTTCAAGACGTTTTTTGAGTTTCCGCTGTCGACGCTCGCCGGCGTTGTTCTAGCGACGATTTTGTTGCTGCTTCCCAAACGTGACCAACAAGGCAAAGCCGTTTTGCGTTCAGATCGACTTGTCACTGGCGATGAAATCCGAGCGGCAATCGGACTGATCGGCGGCGCCGTCGCGATCTACGCGATGATTGCTTCGATCGTCGTCAATTGGCCAGACGGAGATCCGAAGTCGACCTGGGCCACGGTGTATCGCGCGCGGAATTTCTATGGGCTCGTTTCGGTGCAGCACCGCGCTCGATTTAAGGATGTGCTGGGCGACAACGCTGATCCAGATGTTCATTTCACGTTTGTCAGCGGGCACGTCAAGCACGGACGGCAATACGCCCGACCTGACCAGCGGCATCGGATCGATACCTCGTACTACGGCGGGCCAGGTTCCGGCTGTCGCCTGACGATGGACTACGTCACCAAACGCCCCGATTGCAAAGTCGGCATGATCGGCCTGGGCATCGGGACGGTCGCCGGCTACCTCGGCCCGGGGCAATCGATGCGGGCGTACGACATCAATCCGGAAGTCGTGAAGATCGCCCGGAACACGGAGTGGTTCACCTATCTTTCGGACGCCGAAAAGCGCGGAGCAAAAATCGAGATCGTTCTCGGCGACGCACGACTGCAACTCGAAAACGATTTGAAGAAGGGTCCGCTCGAACTGGACGTGTTGATTCTTGATGCTTTTAGCGGCGACGCCATTCCGACGCATTTGATCACCGACGAAGCTTTCACCATCTACAAACAGCACATGAAGCCCGACGGCATCATTTGTGTGAACATCACCAACACCTATCTGAACTTGTACCCGGTGGTTCGTGAGCTTGCGAAAAAGCACGGCTACCAGTGGGTCCGCATTTACGACGATGGAATCGTCGAAGAATCGCCGCTGTTGTACCGCAGCTATTGGATGATGCTGACCAACGACGAGGAGTTCCTCAAGCAAACCCCGTCCGACATCGCCGATATGGACAAAGGCCCGCGCCACCAGAAGTTCAAACGCGATGCGGATGTCCCGTTGTGGACCGATCGCTACAGCAACCTCTGGCAGATCATGTTGCCGTAAGTCGTCTTTGAATTGCGAAACGACCTTTCAAGAAGAAACCCCGTGAGTGTGCGTGCGGTGCTGTTCGATTTCGACTTCACGCTGGGTGATTCAGCGGAAGGAATCGTTCACTGCACGCGCGCCGCCTTCGGGGATTTGGGGCTCGTACCACCCGACGCCGCGGCCATCCGGCGGACTATCGGCGTGACGCTGCAGCAGTCTTTCCACACGCTGACCGGCGACGACTCGCCCGTCCGAGCCGAGGAGTATCGCTGCCGTTACGTGGCGCATGCCGACGTCCTCATGTCCGAAATGACCACCGTTTATGAGCCGGCCGGCGCGGTGCTGGCATCGATGCGCTCGCGCGGAGTGGCCACCGCCGTTGTCTCCACCAAGTACCGCTACCGCATTGAATCGATCCTCGATCGCTTCGGTCTTGGAGGAGCGGTCGATTTCATCGTCGGCGGCGAAGACGTGACCCACCACAAGCCGGACCCAGAGGGGCTCCAGCGCGCGATCGCCCACCTTGGCATCGACCCCGCCCACGCCTTGTATGTCGGCGATCATCCCGTGGACGGTCATGCCGCGGCCCGCGCGGGCGTGCGCTTCGTGCGCGTGCGGACCGGAGAACACTTCGACGACGAACCCTGGACCGGAATCCAGCCGCTCGCCACGCTCGACCACGTCGGCGGCGTCCCGGCGGTGCTCGATCGCCTGTTGCAGGAGTAGTCCGCCCCCGCGTAGTCGACGCTCGCTATACTCGGGCACATGTCCAGCAGCGACCCGCAGCCCGTTACAAAAATCAGCGAGGAAACGAAGCGAGAACGCGACAATTTTGTCACGTTCTGTGTCTACCAGGTGCTAATGCGGATCGGCTGGATCTTCAAGACCGAGAGCATCGTTATGCCCGCGGTGTTAGACACGCTCTCAGGCGATCCAACGGTTCGCAGCTTGCTCCCCATGTTTAACCGCTTGGGGCAAAGCGTGGTGCCGGTTTGGTTTGCTCCGGCCATCCGCCGGGCGACACTCAAGAAGCGAGCCTGTCTCTATTCGGTGGCTGCGATGGCGCTGGCCTTCGGCGGCTTTAGCGCGATTTGGTTTGTGCCGGGATTGGCGAATTCATCAGTTGCCGTGCCGCTGTTCTTGGTTTGCTATGGGCTCTTCTTTGCTTGCCTGGGGATCAACCAAACGGCTCAGATGACCGTGCAAGCGAAATTGGTTCCGATAGGAACGCGCGGGCGCTTGCTGTCGATCTCGAACGCCTTCGGCTCGATCGGTTCGGTGATTGCCGCGGCAATCTTCTTTCCGTTGTGGCTTCGCGCTGATGGAGGAGATTTTCATTATCTGTTTGGAGCGACAGCAATACTGTTCGTCGCGGCGGCCTGTGCCACGACGTGGTTGCAGGAAGACCGCGACCCGCGCCGTCCTTGGGCGTGGGAATGGCCCTTCGCCAAGAGCTTTTCCATTTTGCGATACGACGGCAATTTTCAGCGAGCGGCGCTCGTCGCCTTTTTGTTCGGGACGTCGACGCTTCTTTTCCCGCACTACCAGGCACTCGCACAAGAGCGTCTAGGCGGCGACCTGCGACGCATGATCGGCTGGGTGATCGTTCAAAACTTGGGAACCGGCCTCTTCAGCTGGCCGGTGGGAAAGCTGGCCGACCGCCGTGGTACCCGGCGCGTGATGCAGGTGATCCTGCTGGGAACCATAGCGCTGCCGCTGGTGGCGCTGGGAATCGCCCGTTGGCATCAGTCGATCTCGCATGGGACGGTCGAGACGACCGCACTTTCCATTTGGAGCGACCGGGCCTTCTCGCTCGTGTTTCTGCTCATCGGCCTCAACCCGGTGGTGCTGCGAATGTTCAACGAGCACGCAATCGAGTTGAGCCGTCCTGAGGACCACCCGTTTTACGTGAGCACCATGAGTCTCTGTATCACGGCGCCGATTCTTCTGTCGCCGTTGGCAGGCTGGGCAATTGGCGAGTGGGGATTCGAACCCGTTTTTCTGGCCGTCGATGGTTTGGTGGTTGTGGCCTGGTTGCTGACGTTCGCGATGCACGAGCCTCGCGCAGACGCGGAAAAATCCGCGAATTGCTGATTTGCCACACCCGTGCGTGGGGTGCGAAAAATTGTCAAATTTGCGGACCTATAGATGTTGACGGATGCATTTCGCCGAGGCGAAGATATAGCGGTTGTCTGGTTTTTAGGATCACCAAGCTGAGCCTTTCCTAAGTCCGTTCATTTGCGAGTTTTGAACCATGAAGAAGTACACACTCTCTTTCGCCGCCTTGCTGGTGGCGATGATTGTCGCGGCGGTCTACGCCGAAGTGAAGTTGGAAGGCGTGAAGTGCCCCATCTCGGGCCAACCTGTGAAGGCCGATAAGACGGTCGATTACAAAGGCGCCAAGGTTTATTTCTGCTGCGAAAACTGCCCTAAGAGCTTCGACGCCGAAAAGAACGCGACCAAGGCCAACGCCCAACTGTTCCAAACCGCCCAAGCCAAGCAAAAGGCTTGCCCTCTGTCGGGCAAGGACATCGATGCCTCGACCAAGATCAAGGTCGGTGACACCGAAGTCGCTTTCTGCTGCAACAACTGCAAGGGTGCTGTTTCGAAGGCCAAGCCTGAAGAAGCCCTCGAGATGGTCTTCGCGAACAAGGCTTTCGACAAAGGCTTCGAAATCCCCAAGGCCGAAAAGAAGTAGTTTCAACTAGGCCCCCGTGGCCTAGATGCAACCGCCGAATACTCGCTCACGCCACGCGATGCACAATCGCGTGGCGTGTTGCTTTGGTAGCCGGAGTTTTCGTGCATAATTGGGCGACCCGTCCCACGTTACTGCTTTTGAGAAGGTTTCCTCTCGATGATTGGCCGTTCGCATTTCCGCTGGATTGTCCTAATGGCCGTGGCCCTACTTTCCATGCCACTGCGTGCCGATGAACCGAAGTATTCGATCAAAGACGTTATGTCGAAAGCAATGAAAGGCGGGCTCTTGGCCAAGGTTGCAGAAGGCAAAGCCAGCGATGACGATCGAAAGCTGCTGGTCGAACTGTTAGAAGCCCTGGCCGCCACGCCAGCGCCCAAAGGGGATGCCGACGATTGGAAGGAGCGCACCAGCAACTTAGTCGCAGGAGCCAAGGGAATGATCGAGAAAGTCCCGGGCAGCAACGATAAGCTTCGTGCTGCCGCTCACTGCGCTTCGTGCCACAAACAACATCGGCCGTAGACGATGGCAGCCAACGAGGCTCGTTGCTTACATCGTCTTCAGCAATTCCCGCTCGACGTACTTCGTGTCCATCGTTCCCTCTACGAAGGCGTCGGTTTCTAGCAGCCGCTTATGGAACGGGATCGTCGTTTTGATCCCTTCCACACGCATCTCGTCGAGAGCCCGCTTCAGCGTGGCGATCGCTTCCGGACGCGTCGCGCGATGGACAATCAGCTTGCCGATCATCGAATCGTAGTGCGGCGGCACGGTGTAGCCGACGTGAGCGTGTGAATCGAACCGCACGCCTGGTCCGCCTGGCACGAACATTTGCGTGATCTTGCCGGGGCTAGGCTGGAAGTTGCGGTCCGGATCTTCGGCGTTGATGCGGCACTCGATGGCGCAGCCGCCGTGTTTGACGTCGGCCTGCTTGAACGGGAGAGGCTCGCCCGAAGCAACCAAGATCTGTGTCTTGATCAGGTCGATGCCCGTAACCAGTTCCGTGACCGGATGTTCCACCTGAATCCGTGCGTTGACTTCGATGAAGTAGAACTTGTCCTGCTGGTCGACGATGAATTCGACCGTTCCGGCGTTGGTGTACTTGGCCGTGTGAACCAGCCGGACGGCCGCTTCGCAGATGTCCTTGCGGACCTGGGCCGGCAGGCGCGAGGCGGGACTCTCTTCGATCAGCTTCTGGTGCCGCCGCTGCGTGGAGCATTCGCGTTCCCACAAGTGGCAAGCATTGCCGTGCTGGTCGGCGATGATTTGCACTTCCACGTGGCGCGGCCTGTCGATGTACTTTTCCAGGTAGACGCCGGCGTTGCCGAAGGCGGCCTGGGCTTCGGTGCGGGCCTGGGCCAGCGCGGCTTTGAGCGAAAGCTCGTTCGCCGCCACGCGCATCCCTTTGCCACCGCCGCCGGCCGTGGCCTTGATGAGGACCGGGTAACCGATTTCGGCGGCGAACTTCACGGCCTCGTCATCGTCGTCGATCAGGCCGGGGCTGCCCGGAACGACAGGGACCTTGGCTTCGCGGGCCATCGTGCGGGCACGATTCTTGTCGCCCAGGGCATCCATGGCTTCCGGCGTCGGGCCGATGAACTCGAACTTGCAGCTGCGAACGACGTCGTTGAAGTGGGAATTCTCGGACAAAAAGCCGTAGCCTGGGTGGATCGCATCGACGTTGCCGATTTCGGCCGCGGCGATCACTTCTTTGATCTTGAGATAGCTTTGGATCGACTTGGGGCCGCCGATGCAAATCGCCTGGTCGGCGAGTTGGAGGTATTGGCTGCCACGGTCGGCCTCGCTGAAAACGGCGACCGTCTCGATTCCCAGTTCCTTGCAAGCGCGAATCACGCGCAGGGCGATCTCGCCACGGTTAGCAATCAAAATGCGTTTGAACATGGAGACTTAAGCTGGAAGAGCGAGATCAAAATCGTTCGCAGGTGGCGAACGCGTCATGAGGGCGAACGCGAGGGAAGAGCTTTTCAACATCGCGGGTCGCGGCCTGGCAGGAGGCTGCGACCCGGTCGAAAATCGCTATTTGCTGGTATCCACTTTGAAGAGCGGCTTGCCGAAATCGACGGGCTCTTCGTTCTCGACCAGGATGGCGACAATCTTGCCGCGGACTTCGGCTTGGATGTCGTTGAAGACTTTCATCGCCTCGATCACGCAGACCGTCGAATTAGGCTCGACGAAGTCGCCGACCTTCACAAAGGACTCGGCCTTCGGGTTGGGGCGGCAATAGTACGTGCCAACCATCGGGCTCTTGATGATGGTGATGTTCGGACCATCGACCGGCCCAGCTGCGGCGGGTGCCGACTGCGCGGCCGCGGCAACCGGAGCCGGGCCCATCGCTGGCATGGAAGGATAGACGACCGGCGCACCGGCGGCACCGCGCGCGATGCGGATTTTTTGTTCCGCCTCGCTCAGGTCGATTTCGCGAAGATCGTGCTCCTTCATCAACTCAACCAGTCGGCGAATGCGATCGACGTCAAACACATCGCTCGAAGTCGGTTTTGAATCCGACATGCAGTAACTCCAAGTTGATTTGCTCCCCTGGTTCCGGTGGGACTCATGGCCGGTCGGAACAAAGGGTTGATTGTGGCTTTGAATTCGAAATTTTGGCCGATAGACTCTCCAATGGTACCCAACTTCCCGCCCCGTTTTTAGGCGTGGAAGAGGGGCGAACACGATCGTAATGTTGGAGGGTGGACGTGTTCGCGTAACGTCAAGCGGCGCATGGACTTCGGGCGGGGATTGTATAGGGGAGGGGGGATCGCGTCAAGCGACGCACTAGCGGACGTTGCACTGCTG
The DNA here is from genome assembly GCA_964636985.1 of uncultured Pirellulaceae bacterium. Classification (GTDB taxonomy): domain Bacteria; phylum Planctomycetota; class Planctomycetia; order Pirellulales; family Pirellulaceae; genus CAZWSX01. The sequence continues at coordinate 22,292 of CAZWSX010000016.1, forward strand.
CCGCTACGCTTCTGTCGCGGAAAGCCGTAACGCCGTTTTGTTGGAAAGTGTTCAACTACGAGTGCCAAATGCCGTAGAAAGGGGCAGGCTTGAACGAGGCATCGCTAGCTGTTGAAATGCGACCGCTCTGGAACAATCGCTATTTGGCAGGAAATATCCTAATTTTTATTCTGATAAGGCCCATTGGCAGGTAGATTGCCCGTTGCGCCACTACGAGTTTTCCGCATTTGCTTACAAGGTGCTTGCCTGCAAGTGTGAAAAACAGTCAAAGTGACGTTCTGTGGAGAGATGTGCGAAGCTGAACCGGGTTAGGCCCGACGCAACGTTTGAACCGGGAGATTGTTTTTGCTCATGCGATCGTCCGTCTATTTGGTCGCCGTTGGTGGCGAGGTACCCCTCGTCGCGGAACAGGGCGCGAAGGTCGAAGATGCCGGCATTGTTCTTGTCTCCTCGACGGACGCTTTTTTCGAACGCCATCTCCGCGAAGCCGTGGGATGTGTGATTATCGATGGCACTCCGGAACCCGATTCGATTCTGCATTTCTTAAATCAGCTCACCTTGCGCGGTGACGTGCAGATTCCGGTCATCGTGGTGTTCGAAGATCCGCCGATCTTGTTCGTGGTCGAGGCCATGCGAAAGGGAGCGGCGTCGGTGGTGCCCCTGGCAAAAATTGCCGACGAGTTGCCGGCCGATATCGGTCGAGCGATCGCGCTGGATGAACAACGCTCTCCCCGCCGACGCGAGGTCTTCGAGGCGCAAGATCGGTTGGCAAAGCTGACCGCTGAAGAAATGCGAATCCTCGCGTTGATCCTCGAAGGAAGCACGAACAAAGATATCGCTACGATGCTCGATATGGGCTTGCGGACCGTCGAAAAACGCCGCAACAGCATCGCCGGCAAACTATCCGCCGATTCCGTGCCGGCCATGGTGCGGCTGTTCATGATCAGCGGTATGAACCCGCCGCGGCTGCCTCATGCTGCCGGCCCGGTACCTGCTATGCGAGAGCGCGACGGGAATTTGCCAACCAGCACTCACCCGATATCGACGCCACGGTAACCTCGACGGCAACGAGGGCTTACGACTTTGTAGCCGTTGCCCCGGCGCGTTCGGTACGAACCCATTCTTGTTGGCGCTTCGTGAAAAACTTCCGGTAGATCGCCAACTTGCCCATCACCAGGGAACCTAAGGCGAAAACGGTTCGAACCGGAATTCGATCCCGGCAATGGATGGCCCATGCGGCGGGAACGGCGAGCGCGAGTCCACTACCGGCAACAAGCAGTGCCAAGAACGGCAGGCTCGTGGCACCGATCAACCAGGCGCTACCGGCGACAAGTGTTGCCGCAGCCCATAGCGCGATCAACAGCGCGAGCGGCGGAGTAGCCAGTTCCAGTGCGAGTACGGCTGCTTGAACGTCGCCCACCTTCCAAGCGCGAGCTAAAAGTTGCGGCGCTTCGGCGATCGCGGTAACCAGATGCCCGTGTTCCCAGCGGGTCCGCTGCGTCTCCGCCGCCGTCGTGGTCACGGGCAACTCGCTACGAATGGAAGCCGATTCCAGGAATCGAGGGGCGTGCCCTGCCAACGTCAAGTCGATGCCCAGTTGCATGTCCTCGACGATGTTTCCATTGGCCAAGCGAGCGTAGCGAACCAAGTCCCAAGGCAGTGCCATTCCCGTTCCTGTCAGCAAACACGGACCGCCCAACAGGCTAAGTCCGCGTGGTCGGACATGGTTCTTGATTCGGAACGCGAATTCCGAGAGAGCCTGGCGCGGCTCGTTCACGTTCGGAGCGCAGCACAGATTTCGTCCTTGAACAGGCCGTTTCCAGGAAACCGCGGCGGCCGCCAACTGCTTCACGGCGGCTGGTTCGACCTCACAGTCGGCGTCGAGCACGACTACGGCCTCGGGCGGAGCGGCCGACAAAAGTTGCAGGCCGAAGTCGAGCGCGTATCCTTTGCCGCGACGCTCGGGATCGTTTCGCTCCGCGACTTCCGCTCCTGCTTGGAGCGCGATCTGCGCCGTCTTGTCGGTGCAGTTATCGGCGACGACCACCACGCGCAAATCGGGATCGTTGCTCTTGAGAACCGATGCAATCGTTTTGGCGATGCCCGCTTCCTCGTTGTGCGCGGGAATAAGCACCGCTTTCTTGATCCGCGCGCATTCGAACACGCTGGTCCCTGGAAGGGGCAAGCAAGCGACAACCAACTCGGTCGTCACAAAAACCACGGCTGTAACGACGACAGTCGCCAACGTAAAGACCAACACGTTCACCAAGAACATCGTGATCATCTTCGTTCCTCGCTCGAGGCAAATTCGTTCTGGAGATTGCGGATTGGACTAACGATATGCCCACCATCGTCGGACGGGGCTGAGCATGGTGGCCACTTGTCCTCCCAGCCACCCGGTGTTCCACTTCGACAAGTTGTCGCGGCAAAACCGCCAGGCGCGCCGGGTCAGCGTGATCGGATGGGTGAACTCGATCGAACCAATGCTCACATCGACGCTGGCCGAAGCGAGGCTCCACTTGTAACGTTCGTCGCCGGCGCCCAGGTGAATGCGCGTCACGCCATCTTCCGCAGCGTGGCGGAAGAGATGCGTGAACATGATGATGCCCGGTGAGTATTTGGAAAGCTCTGGGTCGTACGCGATGAACCAGCAGTGCAGGACGTCGAAGCTTCGAATCCAAAAGCCGGCCGAGATGGGACGTCCTTGATGGCGCAAAACACACAGTTGCCCCGAAAGTCCTGGGTCGCGGCGCTTGGCCAAATCGAATACCAACTCGCTTGTCCATGGCATCTGGAAGAGGTCGACCAGTCCCGATTCCGTCAATTGTTTCGACTTCCATCCCATGAGCGTGTCGAACGCCGCGCGATCGTGCGTGGCGTCGTAGTCGAACGTGACGGCGCCGATTTCGCGTTCCATTTTTCGCGCTTTTTGGGCCGTTCGCGAAAAGATCTCCGTGCCGGCTTCTTTGCGCCGCGCAACGTAAACGTCGTAGCCTTGCGAGAGATCGATATACGGCGACGCCAACGTCTTGAACGTCTGCGCCGGCACGGTTCCCGATGGCATCACCAGGTGCTCGAAGTCCCAGCACGCCAGCTTGCATTGACGGACCAGCCGAGACAGATCGATCTTGGTGCCTTGTTCCGCGATCGGGCCTTGGAAGTCGGAGAGTTTTCCGCCGACCGGTCGACCGACGTTGTAGCCGTCTCGTTGAAAGGGAAAATAGCCAACGACCTTGTCCCCTTCGCACATCACGGCGATTTCGACATCGTCGCGGATGGCAGCCACTGCCTGGGTAAACTCGGGACGGAAGTAGGGACTCTCCAGCAACGGGTTGCTGCGCTGGAGAGCGTCCCAGCGAGACCAGTCGTCAGGCGTCAAGTCGGCCGGTTTGGCCAATCGTGTGGTGAGCATGGTTTTGTTTCGTGTAGTGAGGTGGGGCTGAAAAACCGTTTGCGCGATCTATCGCGCGGTAGCTGGATAAAAAGAGAGCGACGATTTGGCTCGCAGGAGCTGCAAACCGCGCTTGTGGTAAGCTCGTGACAAGGCGATCTGGCACCGCAAGCCGCGGACGCCTTCGACGTTGCCTTGCGTTCGTTCGAACCATGCCGATGGAGCGTAAAAGCATCGCATGCGAATCCATTTGGCGAACCAACGCAGGGCGAATTTCGCGATACCGCGGTCGGCGTATTCCTGTTCGGCCAGACCCTCGCCCATATGGGTGCACAGCCCCTCCAGATACGACATCTCCAGCCGCTTCTCGGGCGTCACGTGATGAACAATCGCCGCGGGGTTGTACCAGGCCTTGAAACCAGCCTTGTGAATACGGCGGAACAGGTCGGTATCTTCGGAGCGAACCTGAAAAGCCTCATCGAAGCGCCCGACCAGGTCGAGGACGCTGCGGTGGATCATCAGATTGCCTGTCCCTGGCGTGTGCTTGAGCGAGTAGGGAGCTGGCCGGAGCGACCACAGGGCCTCTCCTAGCAGCATCCGAACAAAGGCCGTTGGATTCGGAGTGACGGGCGTGTCGTACTTCAGCAGGACCGCGCCGCCCACGCACTTCACGTCCTTTGCGTTGGCAATTTTGACCAGCTCAAAGAGCCAATTAGGATCAGCCAACTGGTCGTCGTCGAAAAAGGCGACCCATTGGCCGGTCGCTTCTTGCAAGCCGCGATTGCGGGCCGAAGCAATTCCCTTCTTTCCTTCGAAGTGATAACGAACAGGAACGCTAGTCGCTCGCGCCGCACGCTCGACGACCGTCGAGGTGTCGTCTTTCGAAGCGTTGTCGATCACGACGATTTCGTAGCTGAACGCGCCATCAGTCCGAAGATCGCGTAGCGAGGCCAAAGCATTCGCCAGCATCCCAGCACGGTTGTGCGTGCAGACCACGACGGAGACGTCGGGCGGCGTGCTGGTGGAAGGTTGTGTGGGGGTAGTCATTGTGCTAGTTCCTGCGTGGCTCAAACTGAAAATGCCTGGCGGTTGCCGGTCGGACGCCTGATCGCGGAGCACCGAAAATCAAACGAGGGATTTGGTCGATCCACTCCAGCAATCGCGACTGCGGCATGGCGCGGTCACGCTCATCGGCCGCGCTGCGCGATGCCGAGGCGAAGAATCCCAACCGAAAGAATCCAACGACAATCACGAACGTAGGGAATGCGATCATCATCATTCCCGACTCGCAGAGGCCGTTGAACAATCCGTTAAGCGGATAGCCAAACCAGAACAAAACGCACGGGTCGATTCCCTTGGCGTAGTTTCCATACGCGGAAATAAGTCCCGTGATCACCGTAAGGACGAACAGCACGGCCCCGACAACGCCGCACATCAAAGTCGCTTCCAGATACGCGTTGTGCGCCTCGCGAACGCCCCACTCGCACTCCTTCGAGACGGTCTCGATATGGTCGGGCGTCCAGAAGCTTTCGTAGCCGTAGCCCAAGACGGGGCGCTTCTGGATGAAGTACATCACGGCCGGCCAGATCGTCGTGCGGCCGGTGAGTCCGTCCGACTCTTCTTCACGCCCCATCATGGCGATTTTGGAGAGTTTTTTTTCTCCGTCCTCATCGACCAGCAGAATCGCGGTCAACCCGGAGATACCCATCCAAAGCCCAATCAGAGGGAGCGCGATCTTCCAGTTGCCCGGCAAATAGGCGAGGAACGTCAACACCAGCATCAGCGAAACACCGGCGAACGACGTTCGCGACTTGGTCAAGTACAGCATCACCAAGGCGAACGCGATTGCGCAGCCATAGAGCCACCTACGACGACCATCGACAATTGCCAGCAACATGGCCGAGAGTGCCATCGCCGCCAAATAGGCGCCTTGCGTGTTGGGATGGAGGCTGCCGCTAAAGCGATACTCGCCCGACCAGGGGCGAAACGTGCGGAGGCCGATTTCGGCCATGATCCCCATGAGGGCAGTGGTCGTAGTGACAACGAGGATAATCCGGCACAAATCGCGGCAGTCGTACAGCCGGGCCAGGCCGAAAGCGCCCATCAGGAAAAAGTACAACACCATCAAACGGCGGACCGTCATGCTCGGTTCGTCGGACCAAGTGAGACTGAGGGTGCAAAGTCCCAAGCAAGCCGTCACCAAGCCCGCGAGAATCCCCGGCGACCGCCACTTCGAGCCGCCTCGCGCAAACAATGCGAAGGTGCCCGCCGCAGCTAGCGCCATAAAGCAAAGCCGGCGGATCGTGTTCCCTCCGGAAGCCGTATCGATCATCTCGTCGGCTGTCTGGGTGAACGCGATATGCGTCGACGTCGTGAGGTTGTGTTCGCAAACGACAAACAGGAGGGCCACACAAGCCGCTGCCCACGTCCAGGGAACGGCCGGCGTGGTTGCGCTCGAAGTCGATTCATCGCGAGGATTTGTTGCCTCGGCACCTAGCATGGGCAACCCTCCGTCGCTGGAGGGCTAACAGACGGCTCCAATTCTTTGAGGTGTCGCATCAAGATCAGCGTGCGAACGGTTGCCCCGATGGCGAGCCCGGTGACGGTCGCGCACGCGGCCCCAAATGGATCCAACCAACCGATCAGCAACAGCAACACGGTGACGGAGAACGTCGACCCTAGATTGATCGCATCGGCCGTGAAGTTCGCGGCAGGGCGCTCGATAGCCCACAGGCCGTTGCCGGCCGTGATCCCCATGCTGTTGATCCACTGTCCCAGCGCGAGCACAGCGATGATCTGGCCGGCGCCATCAAGGCCGTCCCGATAGACCAGCCGCATCACCTGATCGCCGGCCAGGAGCGCGCAAACCACCAGCGGGCCCAGCACCACGCTATAAAGCGCCGCGGCCTTGAGCAGCACAGATCGAAGCGACGAAACGCCTCCCGTGGCATAAGCGCGAGCGGCTCGCGGAGCGAAAAAGTTGCTCATTCCCAGCACAAACATGTTGGCCAGGCCTGCCAGGGTTGTGGCGGCGCCCAAAATGCCTGCCGCTCCTTCGCCGTCGTGGAACTTGAGGACCCACGGCAAGGCATAGGCGGCGACACAAGCCAGCAGCGTACTGGCGACCGCCCATTTGCCGAACGTCCAATTCTGGCGAGCATCGTCAAGCGTCGCTTTCGGTTCGGCTCGGAAAGTCCCTCGCCAAAAGGCCAGCCAAAAGAGCGTCGGCACGGCCACAGAAAGGGCGATTGTCAAAAAGGCGGTGGAAGTAGAAAGCGTTTCCGCTTTGGCCAACAGCAACAGCAACGAGATCTGCAGAACGCCAACCGTGGCATCGAGCACGGTCGCGCTTACGATATTCATTCTCGCGAAGCTGAATTGCCGCGCGAACTCGCGCAACAGCATCAAAGGGGCGGTGCCGGCCAGAATCCATAAGACTTGGCTTAGTTCTGACCCGTCGCCCATCCACCACGCTGAAGCTGAAATGATGCCGCAAGTCAGCAGCAACAGCAGCGTTTCGTGGACCAGGACGCTGCCCGAGTACCGTGGGAGCTGCTGTGGCTCGCACTTGTTCGCGTAAATCATGTACGGAGCTGCGATCAGTTGCTCCTGCAGCCCGCGGATGAAGTACACCAAACTCAAGGCCAGGTAGTAGACGCCCAGGCTCTGGTTGTCGCAGCACTTGCCGAGAATGACGCTGGTGGCGAAGTTCGTCGCACTGACAATCGCCTGGTCCCCCAGCGAGATCGCCACCTTGTGCAACATCGGATCGGTCGCCTGGCGATATCCCAGGTTGAGCGCGCGCGCGACCCACTGCCTCGCTTGAGCGAAGGGAGGTCGCGGAAGAACAGGTGATCCAATCGGGCTCGGCATGTCGGCAGTGTTCAAACGGCTGGCGCTTCTGGAACTGGAGTTTTCATAGCGCGGCTGACGCGCTGCAGCGAGTTGAACCACCCGCTAAGCTTGCCGGCTAATGTGGCGGCGGTGTCCTGCCCTTCGGCTTCGAAGCGTCCCCAGTCGAAGACGTCGCGCCGCGGGTGGTTGGTTACCGCTTCGGTCGTCAGGGCGCAAACCGCCCCCGACGTTCGGACGGCTTCAGTGAGCGCGCCGCCGGCGAAGCCTCTTTTCTTCGTGCCGTACGGAAAGGCGAACGTGGGCCTCTCGATCCCAAAGGCGTCCCGCAAGTAGTAAAAATTCTTTGCCAGGTCGGCAGCGAACTCCGACGGCTGGCCGCGAAAGTCGAGGTGCGAGTGCGTGTGCGCGCCGAGCGAAATGGTCCCTTCGCGCTGCAACTCGCGGCATTGGTCGATGGTCATCGGCCGCCAACTGTCGGGCGAAACCTGGTCGCTCCCTTTGTCTTGCCAATCGTCGAAGGGGAACGGTTCGCCCGAGCCGAGGAATTCGGTAGGCAGAAAGAGCGTCGCGGGAACCTTGAGTTCCCGTAGGATTGGCCACGCCCGCGTGTAAACGTTCTCGTAGCCGTCGTCGATGGTGACGACGAAAGCCTTCTTGGGAAAAGGCTTGCCGGCCGACGCAAGTTCGAGAGCTTGATCGAGCGAAATAGCCTTGAATCCGCGGCTCAACAATCCTTGCAGTTGTTCGCGAAATCTCGCCGGCGTGACGTTCCACGTTGGTGCCGTGCTGGCGCCGGAAACGTCGCTGAAGCGGTGGTACATCAAGATGCCGAAGCGGCCGTCGCCGGTATCGCCGAACACATCGCGGAGAATGGCTGCGGTCCACAAGCCGAGCCGATGCTTGGTTTGTGCCCACGACGAGTCGTTCATCGCTTAAACTCTCGATACACGCTTACCCACGGCGCGCACGCTCGGCGCCGCTATTTCCACACGAAACAATAGGTCACCGCCCATTGGGGTGAGACCGCGATCCAATCGCTGAGTCGAAGCCATTGACCCGGTTGTGCCGGTTATTCGGGCTTTGGGCGTTGGGGCGATGCCGCCAAGAGGAGAACTTGCCTTGTTCGTGTCTCGCATGATCCAAGGAGATACCAATATCCACGTCGCAGCGGCGGCACGCGCGGAAGCATCAACGCTTCCGCCGCTCTTGATGTGTCACGGCGTGGCTCGTCGCTGGCAAACTTTTGTTCCGCTCATTCCGGCGTTTGCCGTTCAGTGGAACGTCCACGCGCTCGACTTTCGCGGCCACGGGCAATCGGGACGCATGCAAGGCAAGTACCGCGTCGCTGATTACGCCAAGGACGCCGCGGCCGCGCTTCAAGAAATGAAAGAGCCCGCGGTCTTGTACGGGCATTCTTTGGGCGCTTTGGTTTCCGTCGTCGCGGCCGCCGCCATGCCCGAACGCGTGCGCGCGATCGTCCTGGAAGATCCGCCATCGCAAGGCCTGCTGGCGACGCTCGACCATACTCCTTACGGAGCAATGTTCGCGGCCTACCAAAAATTCGCCGGAACCTCGCAGAGCACATCTTCTTTGGCGAAGGAACTTGCTGAGGTGAAAATGCCCAACGCCAAAGGTGAGTGGACCGTTCGCTTGGGTGACGTTCGCGACGCCGTGACGTTGCGCTTCATGGCCAGTTGCATCAAACAGCTCGATCCCGCGACGATGGCGCCGCTGCTCGACAAATCGTGGCTCGACGGACTCGATTGGCAGCGCTGTCTGGCAGGCGTGCAATGCCCGGCGCTCATTCTGCGAGGCGAAGAAGCCCGTGGCGGCATGCTAGCGGCGCACGACGCGCGCGTGATGGTCAACACGATGGCCGACGCTATCTGCATCGATGTCCCTAATGTGGGCCACAACATTCACTCGCAAGCAGCGGAAGCAAACTTGCGATTCACGTTGCCGTTTTTGGATTCTCTGACGGCCTGATGTGCTTGCTGGCAATCAAAACGCAGGTGCCAATCGGCAAGGTTTGCCCGACCGGCAGAGTCGTTGGCAAACCTTACGACCTTGAAGGGTTCGTGGTCGCGAATGGAAGAAACAAACCCGATATCCGGAAGTACCGTCATTGTTTCGCCAGGAGTTTGGCAAGGCACGATCCGGCATGTTTATCAAACATGTCGCGCTCGAGACCGCTCACCGGAACGGCAGGATGCGACGAAAACGTACTGCGCTCGTGCAACTGTCGCTCGCGGCCTTCTTGGCGGCGCTGTTTTACTCCGTGGGCAACGGGCAACTCCCGATCCCTCAAGAGGAGCGCCGGCTCATCCTCAAGGAACAGCGCGAGCTGGAAATCCGTGGCCCGGAAGGGATGTTTCGGGCGCCGCTTCCGCGGATGCCGTCGCCGCCGACTGTTTCTCACGAGTTGCCCGACAGTGCCGACTCGCCCATGGAACTCTACGAAGCGGTCCGCATCGCCTTGGAGCGAGCCCGCGTCATTCGTGTGCTGGTGGGTACGAGCGCCCAGTCGAGCGGCGCAACGATCTACGATCCGACCATCGTCAATACGCAGATCGACGTCAATCGCGCACGGTTCGATCCGACGCTTACCAATCAAAACACGTGGCGGCAGAACGATTTGCCGCAGGCGTTCAATGTCCCGCCCGTTGATATTTTTGGAAACGTCAACAACACCTACACCAACACGACCACCCTTCAAAAGCGGTTTCTCACCGGGGGCACGGTCGCCTTAGGATTCACCCCGTTCGCCCAGAAATTCAACAACGGGACGGGCCTGCCCCTCAATCCGCAATACTCCAACTCGACGACATTGACGGCGACACAACCGTGGCTCGCGAACGCCGGCTATCGTGCCAATGCGGTGCCGATCTTGGTTGCTCGGCTAGATACCGAGCGATCGTTCTTCGACATGAAGGACCGCGTGCAGGAGCTTACGCGGGGCGTGTCGGAAGGATATTGGCAGCTTGTCTTCTCCAACGTCGCCGTCTGGGTCCGCGAACAACAAATCAAGCAAACGAAGTTCTTCTACGAATTGAATGAAGCGCGGTACAAGGCTGGGATAGGCAACTACGAAGGGGAGGTGGCTCAAGCGCGGGTTAGCATGGAGAACTTTGAAGCGCAGTTGATTGGTGCGAGAGCCGATCGGCTGCAACGTGAAGCCGCGCTGCGAAACCTGCTGGGCTTACCGCCGTCGGACGGCACACGATTGACGACTGTCAGCTTGTTGCGAACGACCCGCGTCGAACAGGATTGGGACTCGATCGTCGGATTGGCCGAGACTTATCGTCCCGACTTGATCGAGCTCAAACTCGTTCTCGAGGCCGACCAGGAGCAATTGTATCTGGCTGAGAATCAGGCTCAGCCACAACTCGATACGGTTGCGCAGTATCGCTGGAACGGGCTCTCGGGAACGACGCCCGCGAACACGACCATCAACGATGGGGGGCAATTCAACGATTGGGCAGTGGGAGTCAACTTCTCGGTGCCCCTTGGTTTGCGGCAATCGCGAGCCGGCATTCGTCAGCGTGAACTACTGATCATGCGTGACCGGGCGAACCTCAACCAATTCCTCCACCAGACGTCACACATCTTGGCCCAGAATCTGAGAAACCTGGACCAATACTACGAGCAGTACCTGGCGTTTCAACGCGTACGCGAAGCCGCCAAGGACAACCTTGATTATCGCCTGGCCGTGGCGGCTGTTGGTGGCGACCGCACTACGACGACACCGTTTTTGAACGTCTTGCAAGCCATCAACGACTGGGGGAGCGCCGTGCTCAACGAGTCGCAGTCGCTCACGCTCTACAACATTGAGCTAGCCAACCTGGAGCGGCAAACCGGAACGATCCTCGAATCGAACGGCATTCGATTCTTCGAGGAGCGATATGGATCGATCGGCCCGCTCGGCAAGCACTTCCCGTACCCATACTATTCGGGAGCCGTTCCACCGGGCCCCAACGAGACTCCACCGCCAACGCCTGAGAGCGAACAGTGGAAACGGCCCGCGGAATACGAACTGCCGGACGAGAGGCTCCAGCGTTTGCGCGAAGAGCGGCCCGGATTGTTCGACTTCGAAAAGGACACGGAGGTAATGCCGTCGCCGGATGAGATCGAGCGCGCCGAGGAGCCTGAACGCGAGGACCTTCCCAAGGCGAAACCGCCGCAAGGAGAATCACGCTCTCGCTGGAGTCCCCTCAACTTGTTTGGGAAGGGACAGGCAAAAGTCAATCCGCCGCAGGTTCAACGTCCGACGCCTACCCGCAGTGGCAGCGCTCCGAGGACGGCTCAACCAGCCAACCGATACGAAAGGCGTTAAGCCACCGGTGCCCACGCTTCGCAAATCAAAAATTATCAATCATCAATCCCGAAATCTCCTCCTGGCGTTTCCCCCTCTCTGCAATCTCTGTGCCTCCGCATTCCTACCGCCGCACGAACTTCTCTTTGGCGTATTTGCCTCCGCGGAGCCATTCGCCCGATTGGCTCTTACTCCGCTCGCCAGGGCCGGCGTCGGACGTAGCATCCGTTTCCGGCGGCAACGGTTTCAGATCGGCGAAGTAGCGGGCGTCGGGCTTGGTGCCGCTGCGACGCATCCAGTCTTCTAGCACGCGCTGCGGTTTAGGGAGCTCGGGGATGCGGATGCTATCCCCTTTTTGCAGGACGAGTTCGTGGGCGCCGGTCCAGCCGAACCAAGAGTACCCGGCGGTGTGCGCGGGAATCCAGTGTCCGTCTCCTTGCTCGTCGGTGAGATAGAACTCGGCCCAGTTGTGGTTGGGAACCCACACCAACCGGGCGGGAATGTCGGAGGCGCGGCACAAGGCGATGAAGACGGCCGCCCGCTCCTCACAATCGCCGATGCGGTCCTTGAGGGCCGTCAGCACGTTGGTGTAGGCGCCAAGGCGTCCCTTGATGTTCTGCCAGACCCACTCGTGAAATGCGAGCGCTTTATCCCAAGGATGAGCGAGTGGCCCGCCGACTGACCTGCCGACTTGCGCGGCCAGGTCCTTTACTACCTTGTCATGGGTTTGAATGCCTGGGCTGTCTCCCAGGTAGCGACGCAGCTCCTTTGGAATCGCCTTTTGCTTGGCCGGAAATTGTTCTTTCTCGTAGCCCTGATACTGCTTGAAGAAAGTCAGCTTGTAGACGGCCTCGGCGACGATCTTCTGCCCTTTTTCGATCCCCTCGGCGGTCAGTAAGAGTTGTCCCGCCTCCGGGGCGAGCTTGCGAATTTGGGCCGTGCACCCGTCAGTCTTGATCTGCACGTTGTCGACTTTTTGCTCGGGCAATTGCAGCGGCACCGGCGTGCTGGCCATGATTCCGCTGGCGTTTCCTTTCCCTTGCAGTTCGATCCCGATGGAGAGTTGAAACGGCCGCGGTTCCAGGTAGCCCCGCTGGCCCTCAGGCGGGGCAGTCCAGATCCATTTGCCGTCGCCAACCACCGGCGTGATGCTGAACACAGGAGGACCCGCGGCAAAAGAGTCCACCGCGTCACAGAAACAGAATCTGGAACCCAGGACAGCAACGCCGGTTCCCGCAGCCGCGGACACGGCGATAAACGTACGGCGGTCCATGCGACAGGACTCCGCGAAAGAACGGGCCCCATCTCAAGCTAGTGCAAAACGCAAGCGAGAGCAAACTAGCGCTGTAGCCGTGTTCGCCAGAACGCGGAAAGGCGACGCAACCCCAACAAAAAAGATCGCTTCACCAAACGCCCAAACTCAACCTCCGCACTCTTGGCGAGTGCGGCTACCCGTAGCCGGTTTCGCCAGAACGCGGATGCCCCGCGGCAGTTCCCCCAATATGGCACCACTAATGATGGTGATGCCCTTGGATCATCTGCGCTCGTGCTTTGGCTTCCTCCGCCAGGCGGATGTAGTCGTAATTGCGGCTCACTTCGAAGGCCTGCTGGTACGTCACGCTCAGGGCCGTGAAATTGAAGGCATCTTCGGGTTGGAGTTCACAGGCCTTGATGGCATGTTTGATTCCTTCTTCGTTACGCCCCAGCTTGCCTAGCCACTTAGCCAGGGCCAGGCGCGAGAGGACGTGTTTGTCGTCCGCGGCAACCAAAGCCTCGAGTTGATCGACCGCTTCCTGCAGTTTTCCGCTCGCGTAAAGTTGCTCGGCTTGTTTGTACATCTCTTTGGAAGTGGCCATGGTGTTCTCTTGCTATCGTCGCCAGTAATGCGTGCAAAAAGGGTGTCAGGAAGAAAGTTTTTTCCGTGCTCAGTCGGTGGTCGCCATCGCACAGGAACAAGTAAAAGCCGCCGACCCCAACGAAATCGCCCCGACTTGCAGGGTGTCGCATTCGGCTAGCGGAGCGGGATTCGTGAAAATCAACGTCGACACGATTCCTTAAATCGACATAATCCGGCAGGTTCGGTCAACGGGTCGAGAGCGGCTCGCCGATAAACCGGCGAGCGAACCTACGATCCTCGGCGGCATTGCCGCAAGCGAAAGCCATGAAGGAATCTTTCGCTACCGATGTGAAACGAGCGCTGCCCTACCCAAGGACGGGAATTTTGCAGTGACAAATATCCACCCCAGCGCCATCGTCCATCCCAAGGCCCAGCTTGGCGTGGATATCTCCATCGGTCCTTTCTGCGTCGTGGAAGCGGATGTCACCATCGGCGACGGCTGTCGGCTCGAATCCCGCGTGACCGTTCGAAACGGCGTGACTCTCGGTCGGAACAACGAAGTCGGCGAAAATACCGTCCTCGGCGGCCGGGCGCAGCACATTGCCAACGGACCCATGGGCGGTCGGCTGACCATCGGCGACAACAACCGCATTCGCGAAAACTGCACGTTCCACACCGCATTCAAGCCCGAAGACACCACCGTCGTTGGCAATAACAACATGATGATGTGCGGCGTGCACGTCGCGCACGATTGCGTGATCCACTCGCACACGATTCTGGTGAACAATGTTCTCCTGGGCGGGCACGTCACGGTCTACGACCGGGCCTTTGTCTCGGGCGATGTCGCAGTCCACCAGTTCTGCCGCATCGGCCAGCAGGCCATGGTGGGCGGAAAAGCCAAAATCGTCAAAGACGTTCCGCCATTCGTCACGTGCGACGGCGTTCCCGCTCAGGTAGTCGGCCTGAACAAGATCGGCCTCCGCCGCGCCGGCTACACGCCTGCCGAGATCCAACAGCTCAAAGACGCCTACCGCACGATCTATCGCCGCGGTTTGCGTTGGAACGAAGTCCTCCAGCAACTCGATGCCGAGTTTCCCCAGGGACCGGCACGCAAGTTTCTCGATTTCTTTGCTGGCGGCAAACGGGGCTTCTGCACGGAACGTCGTGCTCCCCGGAGCAGCGCCCACACCGGCGCACCCACGCTTCGCCTGCATACGGGCGACTCGGATGGCGACATCGACGCCCGTGACGCCGCCTAAGCGTCGCACCGCCTCTTAAGACGATCGTCGACGCCTACGACGATCGTTCCGCCTCGCGTGAGGTGTCTTCTTGCCTGTTCTCGCCAGAACTCGTTGAGAGCCGCTGATTCGATCGCATGGGTCATCATGCTGGAATCATCGCATGGCCGTCATTATCATGCGATGATCGACTTTCTGGGGGATTCAACGTGCGATTCCATCGCCTGCGCGCATTGTGTTTGATGGTTCCGTTCTTTCTTGGCAGCGCGGTTGTTTGCGCTCAAGAAGCGGGCCCGGAAAAGAAGTTGGCAGTGCCCACCGAGGAAGCACAAGCCAACGCCCTCAAGGTCATCAAGGAACTCTACAAACCTGACTACGAGCGAGCAAAAAAGCCGCAAGAAAAACTGCTGTTGGCCAGGAAGCTCTACAAGGAAGCAGAAGCCACCAAGGACGATGTGGTCAGCCGCTACGTCTTGTTCCGCATCGTCCGCGACATCGCTATTAATGAAGACGACATTGATCTGGCCATCCAGGGGATCGATACGATCGATTCCGAGTACGAAGTCAATATCTTTGCGCTGCTGTACGAGTCGCTGTCTAAGATTTTTGAGAGCAGCAAAAAGTTGAAAGGCCTCATCGCGAGGGATCTCAAAGAGGCGCTCATGAATCGCGCCTTCATGCGAGGGAATGACGCCGTCATTTTGGAAAAGTACGAGGACGCGAAGAAACTGCACGGCCTGGCCCTCGATTGTGCGGGCGAACTGAAAGACAAGGAGTGGAAGGATTTCATCGCGAAGGAGATGTTGCAGGCGGAGAAATTGGCCGCTCGCCATTCCTACGCCATGGAAGCTAAGAAAATTCTGGAAAGTACGCCGGACGATCCCGCGGCCAATCGAATTCTGGGAACGTACCTCTGCGAGGCGAACGACGACTGGAGCAGCGGAGGTTCCTATCTCGCCAAGGGAGACAATGAGAATCTGCAAGCGGCGGCCAAGATTGCTTTGGTCGAGAAGCCCGACTGGGTCAAGGTCGGGGATCTTTGTTGGACGGCGGCCGAAGAAGTCGGCGGAAGCGGCCAAGCGCGACTACAACTTCTCGCCGCCATCGCGTACTGGAACGTTTACTATGAATTGAGCGGTCTTACCAAGACACGCGTGGATCGTGCTCTCGACCAGGTGCCGGCCGAAGTGATTTCCGATCATGCCGCCTATAAATGGCGCGCCATGGCCGGCAAGTACATCAATAGCCGCGCGTTTGAGGACGGTATCGTGTTATCGTGGCAGCCGTTCCTGGGCGAGAGTTTTTCGTGGAAAGCACAAAGCATCACCTCTTACAGGGGCCGCTTCGACAAGGGAAGGTGGCTGTTTAACCTGAAGTCGGGAACGATCGGAGTCGTGGAGCGGATCGATGCAGATCGCCTTGCCGTGTTCACGATCCCGGCCAAAGAATCCACTCGAGAACCCAAGGATGTTGCAGACCTTGCGAAACGGCGCGGTCAAATCATCTTCGAGCGAGCGGAAAAAGAAGTGGCCAACGGCGACGAAGGACGATAGTCGCCCCAGGCGCCGAGACTCTTACTCGCCAAACGGCCAGGTCTTGCCGAGCGCCTTGCGCTGAATCTGCGTCAGGTCTTTGATCCCGCTCTTGGCGAGCTTGATGAGCGTGGCGAGCTCGGCATCGTCAAAGGTCGCTTCTTCGCCAGTCCCTTGGACTTCGACGAACTTCCCTTTGCCCGTCATGACGATGTTCATGTCGACATCGGCCGCCACGTCGAGCTTGTAATCCAGGTCGAGCATCGGCTTTCCGTCGATGATCCCCACGCTCACCGCCGCGACACTGTCGCGCAGCGGGTACTTCTTGGGGTCCGGCAACAGCTTGCGAATCGAATCGATGGCATCCACCACGGCGATGAGCGCGCCCGTGATGCTCGCCGTTCGCGTGCCGCCATCAG
The DNA here is from genome assembly GCA_964636985.1 of uncultured Pirellulaceae bacterium. Lineage (GTDB taxonomy): Bacteria > Planctomycetota > Planctomycetia > Pirellulales > Pirellulaceae > CAZWSX01. The sequence goes on from CAZWSX010000016.1 coordinate 38,876, forward strand.
CCTGAATCACGTCGCAGTCGACGAGTAGTGCTCGCTCGCCTAGGGCTTCCAGATCAACGACGGCTCGCAAGCTTCGTCCGATCAATCGCTGGATCTCGGTGGTGCGGCCATCGACTTTGCCTGCACGCTCACGCGCCTTCCGCGGGCTCGTGCTGTGGGGCAGCATGTTGTATTCGGCGGTAATCCAGCCCTTTCCGCGGCCGGCCATCCACTCGGGCACCTTTGGGTCGATGCTTGCCGTGCAGAGCACGACTGTGTTGCCGCACTCGTAAAGGACGCTGCCCGGCGATTGATCGGTGAAGTGGCGCTTGATTTTGACCGGGCGGATTTCGTTGGCGCGACGCGACATGGGTTAACAAATAAGAAAAGTGTGGAGAGATGTTCCGTCTGTGCCTTACGCCAGGTCCTTCAACAGCCAAACAATCAAGCCCTTCTGCACGTGCATCCGATTCCCGGCCTCTTGGATCACGGCGCTTTGGGGGCTGTCGATCACTTCATCCGTCACTTCCCAACCCCGATGGGCGGGCAAACAGTGCAAGAAGTAAGCATCCTTGGGAGCCTTCGACATCAGCTTCGCGTTCACCTGGTAATCGGCAAACGCTTTGGCGCGAACTTCTTGTTCAGCCTCTTGCCCCATGCTGGCCCACACGTCGGTGTAGACAGCCATCGCACCCCGCACCGCGGCGGCGGGATCACGCGTTTCGACTAGCTTCAAGTCGGGAACGCCTGCGTGCAACTTCTTGAGGAACGATTTGTCGAACGTGTATCCCTCAGGCGACGCAACGGCGAACTCGACACCCAGTCGCCCGCAGCAAACGGCCAAACTGGCGGCGACATTGTTGGCATCGCCTACATAAGCCAAGCGTTTGCCGCGTAAGTCTCCAACCAGTTCTTCGAGCGTGAATAAATCGGCCAAAGCCTGGCAGGGATGCGCCTTATCGGTAAGGCCGTTGATCACCGGGCAGCCGCCGTACTTGGCGAGCTCTTCGACTTTTTGGTGGGTGTTCGCCCGGCAAGCGATGATATCGACGTATTGCCCCAGCACCTGAGCGAAGTCGGCGATCGATTCGCGATTTCCCCAGCCGACGTCCTGACCGAGGAACAAACTGGAACCGCCGAGGTGGGCCATGCCCGTTTCGAAACTGACGCGCGTGCGGAGCGAAGGTTTCTCGAACAACATCCCCATCACGCGGCCAGGCAGAATCGCTTCGCGAATGCCGCGCGCGAGGTTCCGTTTCAGGTCGGCGCTGATTTCGAAGACGCGGCGGATCTCGTCCGTGGAAAGTTCGAATAAATCAAGTACATGTCGCATATCTGGTCTCCGGCGGCCGCTGGAACGATCTTGCTCAAGCGGTGCGGGGTTGATGTTCGCCGAGTCCTGCGACTCATCCCAATCCCTGGGGCAGGCGAACGCGTTTTCGCCTGGTTACGTGCCGTGGCTGGCCATCACGTCGGCGAGGATGTCGAGCCCCGCGTGGGCTTGCTCGACCGAGAGATTCATCGCGGGCAACAAACGAATCACAGTCGACTGGGTGCAGTTGATAAGCAGCTTCCGCTCCAAGCACGCCTTCACGAGCGGCGCGCCTTCGATCAAAAGCTCGGCACCAATCATCACGCCTGCAACGCGCACGTCCTTGATGATCGGATACTTGCTCTTCATCTCGAGCAATCGCGTGCGGAAGACGCCTTCCAGCGTCTTCGCTTGATCGAGCAGGTTCTCTTGTTCGATCATTTCAAGAGCGGCGATACCGGCTCGCGCGGCAATCGGATTGCCACCAAACGTCGCTGCGTGCATGCCCGGCTTGAGGCTCTTCGCAATTTCAGGCTTGGCCAACAAGGCTCCCCCCGCAATGCCGCCGCAGAGCGATTTGGCCAGCGTGATGACATCGGGCTCGACGTTAAAGCGTTGGTAGCCGAACCATTCGCCCGTCCGGCCGCAGCCCGTTTGGACTTCGTCGAACATGAGGAGCAAACCGCGATCGTCGCACAGTTTTCGCAGGCCCGCGAGAAATTCTGGCGTTGCCAATCGCACGCCACCTTCGCCTTGGATGGGCTCGATCATGATCGCGCATGTTTCTTCGTCGATCAGTTTGGCCACGGCATCCAAATCGCCGTGCGGAGCATAGAGGAAACCGGGCAACATCGGCCCGATCCCTTCGTGATACTTTGGTTGAGCGGTGGCCGTGAGGGCGCCGAACGTTCGCCCGTGAAACCCGCCCGTGAAGGTCACGATCTTGTAGCGGCCTTTGCCGGCATGGGCCCGCGCCAGCTTGATGGCGGCTTCGTTGGCTTCGGTTCCTGAGTTGCAGAAGAAAGCTTGCCCGCCGAAGCTCCGTTCCGAGAGCATCTGGGCCCAGCGGCCTTGAGCATCCATGTGCCAGGTGTTGGGAACGTGGATTAGCGTCGCAACTTGCTCCTGAACGGCTTGAACCACCGGGGCAGGGCAGTGGCCCAGCAGGTTGCAGCCCCATCCGGGGAAGAAATCGAGATAGCGGTTTCCCTCGCTATCCCAAACGTACGAACCCTCGCCGCGAACCAGATTGACCGGATAACGCGTGTAGTTGCCAATGACGTACTTCTTGAACAACTCCACTGTTTCTTGTGAACTGAGCGCTTGAGAATGCGCCGCCGCAGTAAGGGTCATATCCAAAACTCCTCACAAGTTAAGTTCGTCCGTCGAAAACAAAGCAATAGGCTTTAACAACTCAGGCTTTCACCAACTCCGTCCCAATCCCACTCGTCGTATAGATCTCCAGCAGCAGCGAGTGCCGCAGTCGTCCGTCGATGATGTGGACTTTGCGGACTCCCTTATCGAGCGTTCGCAAGCACTCTTCCACCTTCGGGATCATGCCCGATTCGATCACGCCGACTTCGATCAACCGCCGCGCTTCGTCGGCTGTGAGCGAGTGAATGATCGAATTGGGATCGTTTTTGTCGCGCCGCACGCCGTTCACGTCGCTCATGTAAACGAGCTTTTCAGCGCCCAGCGATTCGGCCACCGCGCGGGCGGCGGTGTCGGCGTTCACGTTGTACTTTTGCCCGTGCTCGTCGATGCACATCGACGGAATCACGGGGACCTGCCCGGCATAGCAAAGATTGTCGATCACGGTCCGGTCAACCTTGGTCACGTCGCCGACAAACCCGAGATCGATCCCCTTTTCCGTCCCGTCGTCGAGCAGCAACTTCTCGCCAAAGAGAACGTTGGTCGTTTTGAAGTTCAGGTTCATGGCCCGGCCACCGAATTCTTCGATTTTCGTGGCGATCATCTCGTTGGTTTCGTAAGCCAGAATCTCTTCAACGATTTTTAGGGTGGCATCGTCGGTATAGCGGCGGCCTTTGATGAAGTTCGGCTTGATGCCGGCGGCGTCCATGGCCCGGCTGATTCGCGCGCCACCGCCGTGAACAACGACGGGTCGCATGCCGACCGTTTCCATGAAGACAATGTCGAGCAGTACGTGGCGGAGGGCGTTTTCGTCCTCCATGACACTGCCGCCCAACTTGATGACCGTGACTTTGTCGCGGAACCGGCGGATCCACCCCATCGCTTCCAGAAGGGTGTCGGCTTTTTGAATGGCAAGTTGTTGCGAGGGATCGGCCAAAGCGACGCGCTCCAATTCAAAACGAGTTCAAATCAACGGACAGCAAAAAAATGGAACACCGGCCAACCAGTCGACCGCCTTAAGAGACGATTGGACAACCGAAGAAGATTTAAAGAACGACCGACTCCCCTAAGCAATTCAAGCCTGGGGGAGCACCCCAGGCTTTACGGATGGACTTCAACTTCCTTTTTTGTTTGGCGCTCGCTCCTGGCGAGCCATCAACGCTTCTCACAAGAACAAAAAGGATTGGGCCTTCAAATCCTACACCTGACCAAATGCAGACGCCTGGCGAAGTCGCATCATGGGGAATCACGTAGTGTATTTATCTTCTGGCCGGGGTGTCAACGAGCTAAAGGGGCGCGCTTATGCTGTAAAGTATCACAATTTGTTATTCTGGGCAGTCCAAGGTTTAAAACCTGTCGCGGTACTTCCAAACCGCAGTCATCTTTGGGCCACTCGCGGTCGAAAAAGACTTGGTTATCTTGGTCCAAGTGTCGGCCAAGCGGTCTTGGCCCTTTTCTGTTCCCGAGAACGCGGCTTGGCTAACAGAACGCCGCCCGGTTTCCAACCCTTTTGAGATACCTCCAATGAATGATGCCATGGCGGTGGTACTGGCGGCGGGGATGGGAACGCGGATGCGAACGGACCTCCCCAAGGTCCTTTGCCCGGCCCTGGGACGACCCATGATCGAGTACGTCCTCGACGCACTCGTCGCTGCGGGTGTCAAAAAAATCGTCGTGGTGGTTGGCTACCGGGCCGACGATGTGCGATCCACGCTTCGCGATCGGAAGAATCTCGAATTCGTCGATCAAACCGAACGCTTGGGCACCGGCCACGCGGTGAAGATGGCTCATAGTCAGGTCAAGGCGTCCAGTGGCCCGGTGGTCATTGTGGCGGGCGACTCCCCCATGATTCAGGCTGATTCGGTTCGGCGTTTGCTTACCGAATTCGACGCCACCAAGCCCGCCTGCCTTATGGGGACACTTCACAAGGCCAATCCAGCGGGGTTGGGGCGGATCGTGCGTGATGGAAAAGGGAACTTCGCGGCAATTGTCGAGGAAAAAGACGCCACCGAGGAGCAGCGTAAGATTACCGAGGTGAATATGAGCACCTACGTTTTCTCGGCTCCCGACTTGGCTTGGGCGCTCGACCACCTCAAAAACGAAAACCGCCAAAAAGAGTACTATTTGACCGACGCTCCTGGATTGCTGTTGGCCGAAGGGAAGACGGTGCAGGCCCTGCCGATCCTGCAAGAATGCGAGTCGCTCAGCATCAACACGATCGACGAACTGGTTCTCGTCGAAGCGAAGATGAAGGAAATGGGCTACGATAAAGCCCGTCGGTAATGGCCGCAGGCGAACCTACCAGCGGTTTAGTGTTTCTTTCCTTAGCGGCCCGTCATGGCGGCCCGGTTCCACTCGATAGCGAGTTATGCGCGAACTGAAAATCTTCAGCGGTCGTGGCAATCGTCCTCTTGCCAAGGCGATTTGCAATTACCTGCACTTATCGCTGGGGAACATCACGCTGGGGAAATTTCCCGACGGCGAGAACTTCTGCAAAATCGACGAAGACGTCCGCGGCCGCGACATCTTCCTGATCCAGCCCACCTGCCATCCGGTGAACGACAACCTGATGGAGCTGTTGATCATGATCGACAGCTGCAAACGGGCCAGCTGCGCGCGAATCACCGCTGTAATGCCGTATTTTGGCTACGCCCGGCAGGACCGCAAAGACGAAGGTCGGGTTCCGATCACGGCCAAACTCGTGGCCAACATCATCACGCGGGCCGGGGCCGACCGGGTCCTGACCATGGACCTGCACGCGCCGCAGATCCAGGGCTTCTTCGATATTCCCGTCGATCACTTGTATGCGTCGCCGGTGCTGAATAACCACGTTCTCAAGATGAACGTCCCCGAGGACCAGCGGGTGATCGTCAGCCCCGACGAGGGAAGCATCAAGCGCGCGTTAGGCCACCAGCGCCGGCTGGGCGGGAAACTCGCCATCGTCGACAAGCGGCGGGCTGGCCCGCTCGATACCAAGCAGGAGAACCTGATCGGCGGCCCAGTCGATGGTAAGGTTTGTTTCATGTTCGACGACATGATCAGCACGGCCGGCTCGATCAAAGGAGCCGCCGAACGCGTCTACAAGGAAGGGGCCAAAGAAATCCACGTCCTGGCGACGCACGGCGTGCTGTGCGGGCCGGCCCTCGAACGGATCACCGAGGCGCCGATCAACAACGTGTGGATCACCGATTCGATTCCGCTCTCGCCGGAGTACGCCGGGTCGAAGATCAAGACGATCACGGTGGCCCCGCTCTTGGCCGAGGCCATCAAGCGGATTCACCACGACCAATCGATCAGCGTTCTCTTCGACGAACCTGAAGAGTAATTACACCTCTTATCGCGGCGCTGTCCTGAGACAACCAAAGGAAGTCGGACAAATGTCTTCTGCTGGCGGAAGTGATCGGGAAAGCCAGTCCATGGCGACCGACCGTCCCGCTGATCGCAGACAAAAAAATCGTTTGTTTGCGGGTTGTCTTGTTCTTGCTACCCTCGGGGTTGTGATCAGTTCTGCCTACTACCTCTTTTCGCTCGTTCGGCAAGACCGTGGTAGTTCAGCGAATCCGGTCAGAGGATCGGAAATACGACCTCCTGATGATGCTAAGCGAGTCATCGCAGTTGCAAAAAACCATCGGTACTTAATCCCTTTTAGTGATGGTGACATCCCATCGGCTGACGAAATCGCTGGGAATGACACGCTTTCAATCGACGTTTATGTCGCGAACTTCGATGGTGACCGTGTCACCGAGACGTGTGACATTCTTGGAAAGCTTGAGTCCTACGGCGGCCTGGAATTGCGAGTCTACGGAGACAGTCTCGGCCGCAAATGCGATGTCTCCTCTAATGACGTGCCACAGCAGAACGCTATTCTCGCGAGGCTGCTACTTGCCGCGAAATGGACGCATGTATCTATTCGTTCAGTTCCTATTGATGCGGAATCTGCTGGCGCGCTTGTACGAAGCGGTGCTCGGAGTGCTGATCTGTACGACTGCCAATGTTCAGAATCTACGCTGACGCAGCTAGATCCGCTGAACCATTTTGAATTGCTGCAGCTGTCACAACAGGAATGCGATGCAACGTGGTTCGCGCGCTGTCCGCGTGGCAACCGCCTGCGCGGACTATACCTGAATTGCTCTTCGCCAATGACACTCGAGGGAAGCCGGGCGATTGGTGCGATTGATTCACTCGAAACCCTGCAGCTTGGCTGCGGGCGTTTGAATCCCCAGTCGATCGACGAGTTGTGTAAGGCGAAGGCGTTACGGACTTTGTATCTCGCGGCGGAAGGCATCGATACCGCAGCCCTTAAGGCGCTTGGAAGAGCAAAGGGATTGCGATCCCTCGATTTATCGCAATCCGATTTGGAAATTGGTGAGGAGGAGTGTGAACTCCTGTGTGCATTTAAGCATCTGGATTCACTTCAACTGGCATATGTACCAATCAGTCCGGAGCACTTCAAGAAAATCTTGCGCGCGCTAAAACCAGGTGTCGCAAAGTTTGCTCCTGACATGGACAACGACTCCTATTGAGGTCCGATCCCTCCGAGCAGCCGCCGATTCGCGCAATTTTTCGCGCAACGATCGCGCGTTCAAGCACTTTTCTTGAGTCGCTGCCGCTGCTAGCTTTACGTTTGGGTAATCTCGCTCAACCTTACCGGCACTTCTTGCCGAAGTAAAAGTTGCCATAACCGCTACATCTTCACGGCAGTGGTTGAAAGAGGATCCAAAGCATGCTGGCAGCGCTCAAGCGTTTGTTCAGGCCCCGTTCGCCGATCAGTCCCGCCGAACAAAAGGTACTCGACGAGTTCTCGCGCGAGCTCGACATGGTCGCTCGGCGCGTGCCAATGATCAAGCGTTACCGCCGTGTGCGCCCCTACCTGCGCGCGTTCAGCCAGGCGGGAATCGACTTCAAGATGATCATCTACCATTACGAATCCCAAAAGTGGTTCGATCAGGACTTCACCGATGCCGTCCTGGTCAACGCCGGCGAGTGCAACCTGGTGAAGCCAGGCGACACAGTCTTCGACCTGGGCTGCAACTCGGGATTCATTAGCGCATGGCTTGCCAAGAGAGTTGGCGCGGCGGGCAAAGTCGTCGCGTTCGATCCCTTTCCGTGGAACACGCTAGCCACCCGCTACACGGCACTTCTGAACGATTGCACGAACGTGGAGTGCCACACGGTGGGCATCGCCGGCGAAGCCAAAGAGATCTCGATTCCCTACGTCGACGCGACGATCTACGGTCGCAAAGGCGTTCCGCAATCGCGGCACTTCACGGCCAAGCTGTTGCCGCTGGATGCATTTGCTCACTATCGGCCGAACTTCATCAAGGTCGATATTGAAGGGGCCGAGCGCGAACTGCTGGCCGGAGCATCGACGATCCTCTCGCAAAAGCCCCGCGCGCAGTGGCTGTTCGAGATGCACAACGACTTTATCGAAGCCGCCGGCGGCGATCCCGATCAAGTTGGCCGAGACCTGCTGACTCACGGCTACACCGTGCGGCTGCACCATGCGAAGGTCGGGCCGCTATTCAATGCGACCGACCACATTCCCAAGAGTTCCGGCCTGTTTGCGCTTTCAGAAGAGAAGGCGGCGTAGGTGATCGGGTGGCACTGGCGTCCCTAAGACGCCAGCGTTAGTTGGTGCGCGCCCACTGGCGTCTTTAGGACGCCAGTGCCACCCAACCAAACTAGCTTTGCTACTCGGCGACTTCTTCGGTCTTGCTGATCACGAAGCCCATCTCTTCGATCATCTTGTAGTCGGCGGCGGGGGCTTGGCCCTTCGTCGTGAGATAATCGCCGACGAATAGCGAATTTGCCGCGTACAGGCCGAGCGCTTGCAAGCTTCCTAAGTGGATCTCTCGTCCGCCGGCGATGCGAATCTCGCTCTTAGGATTGGCCATGCGGAACAGGGCCAAGGCCTTCAAACAGTAGCGCGGAGTCAAGCGATTCGACAATTCGAGCGGCGTGCCGTCGATCGCGTTCAAAAAGTTAAGCGGGATCGATTCGGTGCCGAGGTCGCGCAGTTCGAACGCCATCCGTACGACGTCTTCGTCCTGCTCGCCCATGCCGATGATGCCGCCCGAGCAGAGCTTCATTCCGGCCGAGCGAACTGCCTTGAGCGTGTCGACTCGGTCCTGATACGTGTGGGTCGAACAGATCTCTTTGTAGTACTCGGGGCTGGTGTTGAGGTTGTGGTTCACCTTGTCGACACCGCATGCCGCCAACCGCTGCGCTTGCTCGGGCGTGAGAAGCCCCAGGCATGCACAGACGTCGAGGTCGTACTTGGCCTTGATTTCGGGGACGATCTTTTCGACCGCGGCCATTTCGCGCTCACTCGGCCCGCGCGCCGAGATGACGATGCAGTAGGTGCGCGATTGCCGCTCCGCCGCCACGCGTGCGCCGTCGAGCAGCTTGTCGCGGCTCAGCAGGTTGTATTTTGGGATCTCGGCGGTCGAGACCTTCGATTGCGAGCAATAGCCGCAATCCTCAGGGCACAAGCCGCTCTTGGCGTTCATCAAGAAGTAAAGCTGGACCTGGTTGCTCCAGTAGCGGCGGCGGATTGTGTAGGCCGCTGCCATCAGATCAAGAACTTGCTCGTCGGGAGCGCGAAGGATCGCCAGGCCTTCGTCAAAGTTGAGCGTGTAGCCGCTCAGGATTCGCTCGGCCAGGTTGGCCCAGCTGCCAAAGGGGATCGTGGTCGACGTTTCCGAGACAATCGTGGCGGACATCAGCAAGGATTCTCGAGGATGAACGGCTTAAGGGGGCGATGACGTCCATTCGACGCAAGCGAGTCCCCTCTGGTACAATTAACGTTAGGTTCGGCCGTAAAGCCAACCGAATTTACCACAAGGGCAAAGGTTTGTCGTGACGCGATACATCGTAAGGATCAGCGTTTTAGGAGTCGTGGGGCGGTTTTCCTCGCATGAACCTGCTCGATTGTCACGCGGGGCGCGGGTAGTCTGTCGAACCGTCCGCGGGCTGGAGATGGGGCAAGTTCTCAGCGTCGACGAACTGACGAGCCATACAGATCCCGATCAGCCTCGCCCTCGCTGCGACGGCGAGCTCCTTCGTAAGGTTACGGTCGAAGACGATCTGCTGCTGGCTCGTCTCGAACGTCGCCGCGGCGAAGCGTATCAGGCGTGTGCCGATCTGCTGCGCGAGCGCGGCCTTTCGGACGTCTTGCTCGACGTCGAGCATTTGCTCGATGGGCGAACGCTCTACTTCTACTTCCTCGGCGAGGTGTCGCCTGCGTGTAACGAACTGACGGCCGAACTCGCGGCGGCCTACGAGTCGGAGGTCAAGTTCAGCCAGTTCGCCGATACGCTCGAACACGGCTGCGGTCCCGGCTGCGGAACCGAAGAAGCGGCAGGGCAGGGGTGCGGCACCAGTGGCGGCTGCAGCAGCTGCGCGATCAGCGCCGCTTGCGGTGTGAAGAAGCACTAACGCGAGTTGTCTAGAGCGCGAACGATGGCGCCTGCCAAATTGCGCGCGAGTACCGGTAGAGCGACCACTTCCGCGACACCGTAACTCTTGGCAAGCTCAACTTCCTGAGGGCGCGGGAAGTGGACCATGGCAACGATGGCGGCGGACGGGAACTGGTCTCTCGTCTTTGCAAGAGAAGCCTGGCCTTGCTGCAAATGCAAGTCGCCGTCGGACCATAGCACCAGTTCGATCGATTCGCCGTCGGGGGGCAAAGCCAGTCCCAGAGACCCCACAAGAGACGTCAAAGCCTCGCGCGTCTCGTACACTGATGCCACGATCGCTGTGCGTATTCCTGCCAGACGATCAACTATTTGTGGAGGAATCGACGCCGCTTCAATTTGCTCAGCGATGGATGCCGTTGCAGGCAAGCGTGATTGATCGGCCAGGGTCTCTAACCACGCTGGCAGCTCCATCAGCCGGATGCGCTCCACGCCGGGCAGCGGTTGGCCAGTCCGCATTTCTCCCTCGGACCAGGTTCCGTATGCCACACATAAACGAGCGAGTGGAAATCGCTTCCGCCAGGCTTCAACCGTCTCGCGCGGCCACGTTCCAGGATGGTCCTGGCGGAAGATAATCGTCTGCGGTTCACGATCGTTCGACGACAAAACTGGCAGCGAGTTCACACGAACAAACTCGATACCTTCAACGTCGATCGCGGGAAAGTCGCCAACCAGCCAGGCAATCATCGCGGCACTCGTAAGACATCATTCACTCAAAAACAGCCGTTCTTCTGCCGCCAGCACCGCGTCGAGTGCGGCTCGTGAACTCTCGGCGGCTCGCAGGTCCGTCAGGAATGTCGAGTCATTAAGCAGGCGAGTCAATCGCGAAAGGGTCCGCAGGTGACCGGCGTCGGTGACCGAGCATATCAAAAAGAAGATATCGGTCAGCCGTCCCTTGCCATCGCCAAAGGGTAAGGGCTGGTGCGTGCGAACGAGCGCGACGAACGGTTGGGCCAAAATCGTCGCCATGGGTCGTCGCGGGTGAAGCAAAGCGACGCCGATATCCAGGGCCGTGCTATGCAAATTTTCCCGGGCCAGAACCGCTTCCTTCATTTTCTCTGGGTCCCAAAGCAAGCCCGTGTTCGCGGCCAGTTGGACGATATCGTTGATTAACGACGACTTCGTGCGGGCGTCGAGCGGGACGGCGACGGCTTCGAGCGGAATCAACTCGGCCAGCGTCTCCGCTGAATCCGGCGAGGCCTTGGCAGCCACCGCTTCTACATGCGTCAGTGCTTCTTCGTCGCCCAGGCCCAAACGCTCTTCGAGCCAGTGGTGCAATTCAGCCTCGTTGAATCGCCACTGGCCTCCTAGCCGCCGAGCGGGCAAGTGCCCTCGCTCGGCCAGTCGCAGGGCCTGTTGCGGCGATAAGTGCAGATAATCAGCCGCTTCTTCCAGATTGAGGTTTCCTCCCGACATGTTTAACAACTCTCAATGACTTAATACCAGCGTTGCTAGCACCGAAAACCGAAGCGCGGTTGACTCGCGATTCGAAATGGGGAGAATTTCACTCTTGTTGCGATGGAAACATCGGGCATGGATGCTCGGCTGGTTACCACTAACCATCACGTTTCAGCAACAACGCCGGATGTCGAGCCGCTCGGAACAGAGGCTCGATCCGACGTGATCGCCACGATTTTCCAAGGCAGGGAGGCCAAGGATGCGTGCTACTCCGTCTCGTGTGCGTCGCACCGCTCAATTCTCGCTACGCGAAATTCTACCCGACGCACGCTGGCTCGGGACCGACGACATTCATATCGGAGCCTGCGCCTCCGATGCCCAGCACATTCGTCCAGGCGATTTATTCGTCGCGGTTGTCGATAAAGACGGCGATGGCCACGACGCGGCCGAAATTGCCGTCAACCGTGGAGCTTCGGCCCTGCTCGTCGAACGGATGTTGCCGCTCGATGTGCCCCAGTGCGTGGTTGCCGATACGCGAGTCGCCTTTGGCCGGGTTTGCCAGGCACTGGCGGGACAACCGACCGACAACCTGTTCACCGTCGGAATTGCCGGGGCACACGGCAAGACCAGCGTCTCGCTGCTTGTAGCGGCTGTTTTGAATCATCGCCGCAGCGGCGTGGGAGTTGCAACCAGCCTCGCCTTTTCCGACTCTCGCGTTTCGACTCCTTCGACCACCGACACCGTCACGCCGCCGCAATTGGCCGACTTGCTGGCCCGCACCAAAGTAAACGGCTGCAAGCATGCCGTTGTCGAACTGACGGCCGAAACCCTGGCCCAGCGCTTCGCCACCGGCGTCAAACTCGATATCGCCGTCCTGACCAACTTGAGCGATCGAGACACGGATCGCTTTGGCTCGGCCTCGAACGAACGCGAAATTCAGCTGCGACTTTTGGAACTGGTGAAGGCCAAGGGAACGCTTGTCCTGAATGCTGACGATCCGCGCACGCGCCGATTGCTCGACCGTGCCGAGCGGCCACTCCTCACGTTCGGCATGTCGCCGAGCGCAGACGTGCGGGCCGAAATTGTCGAGCGTTCTCCCTCCGAGCAAATGTTCTACCTCTCAGCTGGCGAAGAAATGGTTCCCGTGCGAACCAAAATCGTTGGCGATGCCCACGTGATGAATTGCCTCGCAGCGGCGACAGTCGGCCTGCTGCATGGTGTGCCGCTGACGAAAATCGCCCGCGGACTCGAATCGGTCGATGCCATTCCCGGCCGGCTTGATCGCGTCGAATGCGGACAAGAGTTCAGCCTCTACATCGACGAGGCCCGCAATCCTGCCGCTTTGGCCTCGGCGCTGCGAACGGCACGGCAACTCACATCAGGCCGCGTGTGGTGTCTCCTGTCGGCACCAGGCGAACTCGATCGCGCGGGCCAGGCCGAGATGGGGACCGTGGCCGAACGGCTGGGACATTCGCTTGTTTTGACCAGCGAAGGAGCGGCCACGGGGGATTCGCTCGAACTTGCTCATCGATTGCTGGATGGTATTAAGCAACCAGGCAAGGCCCAAGTCATTCCCGATCGCACAAAGGCGATCGCTTGGGTGCTCGAGCGGGCTCGACCAGGCGACGTCGTCATCGTGGCTGGGATGGGGCACCGCGGTTACAAGGAATCGCCGCGGCGGAAATCGCTGGTCGATGACTTTGTGCTGTGCCGCCGCTGGCTCTACGACACCAAAAACCAAACACCCAAAATTATTCCCTTTCCGAATCTCGATCAACGGGCTCGTGGCGCATAGCGGATTGTGACGCTTGTTCCGTCCAGCACGACGAGCCAAATAGGCAAACGAAGACTGAATGGAGCGGTTGCATTTGTTTTGCGACTTACGCTTCAGTACTTCGTAGCTGCGGATGGACTTACCGATGAACGCACTCTCAATCGACGACTTAGTAAAAACGACGGGCGGTCCCTTGCGCCTAGCCGCGATGCCGCCTGTTGACGGTAAGTTCTCTATGCTCGGCCGTAGCGTCGGGCATAGCAGCCTCGTCCGCCCGGGCGATCTGTATTGGGATTTTCCCGATGCAAAGTCGCGTAACAGCATGGTCGAAGAGGCTTTCGCTCGCGGTGCCCGGGGTGTTGTTTCCGAACGGGTCGTCGAGCCTTGGGCGGGCGGCTTCTCGGTTCAAGTGGAGTGTGCTGCGACCGCGATCGAACAAATGGTGCGGGTAGCGACTTCGCGCTTTGGCGGAATCCTCATCGGCGTTATCGGCCCTTGCGGCAAAACGATCGTCGGCGAACTGGTTCACCAGGTCCTTGGTCACACCTTTCGCGGACAGGAACCCGCCCGCGGAAATCAATCGCTCCTGGATGGCGGCGACCCTCACCACACCAGTTTTTGGACCCACGCGGCCTCACTGTCGACGGGCTGCGAATTCGCCGTCGTCGAATTTCCCGACAGCGATACGCAAATGCTAACGCGACAACTCGCCGCTGTTTCGCCGAAGATTTTGATTCTCACGGGGTGGCCGACGGGCGTCGATCCGAAGGCATTCACTTCCGCGTTGTCTACGGACACCTGGGTCTTTGCCTCCGGCGACGACATCCAGTCGCGAAGAAATCTTGCCCGCCGGGATCGAACGATTTGGTACGGCCGCAACGGCGACAACGATGTGGTTCCGCAGCGTGTTCAAGCCGAAGACGACTCGTTGACTGTGTCGGTCGAGGGAATCGATCTGCGGTTGCCCGTTCATGGTCGCCAGTACGTCGACGCGGCGCTGGCCACGTTTGCCGTCGGACGATTGTTCGCGTTGTCTGCAGAAGACATGGTGTCGGCCATGTCCCGCTTCGCCTGCCCTCGGCATCGTTGCGAGGTCGTGCGATCGGGCGATTGGATCGTCGTGAACGACTCGTCCAAGGTGGCTCGCTCGACGCTGCTGGCGTCGTTCGATGCTGCACGCGAAATGTCGTCGCCCGGCCGGCGTATCGTCGTCTTAGGTGGGCTTGAGCAGCAAGGGGAATTGGCGACGCATCAAATCGCACGCGAGGCGGGGCAAGCTGCCGTTACGCGTTGCGGGGCTCACTTGCTCGTCGTTTGCGGCCAAGAAGGTAGTGTGGTGCGCGAGGCGGCTTTGGCGGCGGGAATGCCAGAACATCGCATTTGCGCCGTCGCGGAACCGCTGCATGCTGTCGAGGTTGTAAGGCAGTGGGCTCGTCCAGGCGACGTAGTTCTCGTCAAGGGCCAACCCGAGGAGGTCTTCTCGTCGGTGGCCGATCAATTAGTCGCCATCGGCCATTAAAGCCGCGCGAAGTCTCGCCGCAATCCAACGTTGCGCGCTGGCAGTAGGATCGCGAACCGTTAGAATCGGACGAGCTTCTCTTCTTGTGAGCAACTCGTCATGTCCAGCGATAAACACATCTCATTGCCTGTTCGAAAAGTGGTAGTCGAACGCTTAGGGCCGGCTACCTATGCTTCACCATGGCGCTGCGCCAATGTGCGCAGTGCGGGATTTCGCCCTTTCGTCAGCGAAGACGCCTGGGTCTTGGAACGGGGCGAATGGGAAGACGGGCGACCGCCCGCGACGGAGCTCTTGTTCGAAAAGGCCGGTGCTCGCGAGAAACTCTTCTTCAATCCCCATCGCGCCACGGCCGCGATCATGACGTGCGGGGGCTTGTGCCCTGGTTTGAATGCGGTGATTCGATCGCTCACGTTCGAGTTGTTTTACAACTACGGCGTGGAACGCATTCTCGGAATTCGCAACGGCTACCTCGGGCTCAACCCTGTCCAAGGGCCCGAACCGATGCTGCTGACGCCCGACGTCGTCAACAACATTCAAGACCACGGCGGGACGATTCTGGGAAGTTCCCGCGGTCCGCAAGACGTCGGCATGATGGCCGATCGGCTTAGCAGCCTCAATATCGACATGTTGTTCTGTGTCGGCGGCGATGGAACGCAGCGGGGAGCTAAGGCCTTGAGCGCCGAGCTCGCTCGGCGCGGGCACAAGATCGCTGTTGTTGGCGTTCCGAAGACGATCGATAACGATATTCGTTTTTGCGATCGTGCATTCGGCATGGTGACGGCCGTCGAAAAAGCGACCGAGGTTCTCGCGGTAGCTCACAACGAGGCCAAGTCGGCTGTTCGCGGCATTGGCCTGGTCAAGCTGATGGGACGCCAGGCGGGCTTCATCGCGTGTGGTGCCACGCTGGCCAGCCAAGATGCCAACTACTGCTTTATCCCGGAGATCCCTTTCAAGCTTGAGGGCCCCAAGGGATTCTTGACGCATTTGAAGAGCCGCATGGATCGACGCGGCCACGCGCTGATTGTTATCGCCGAAGGGGCTGGGCAACAATACTTCGCCGATGAGAAGCTCGGAGTTGATGCCTCAGGCAACCGTAGGCTGCACGATATCGGGCCGTGGCTCAAACAAACCATTGCAGAGTACTTCCAGGAAATCGGCAAGCCGGTTGATATCAAATACATTGACCCCAGTTACATCATTCGCAGCTCTCCCGCGATTTGTGACGATCGTTGGTTGTGCGATCAACTGGCGCGGCACGCCGTTCACGGTGCGTTGTCAGGGCGAACGGCATGCGTGGTTTGCTACAACGAGGCGAAGTTCATGTATGTTCCGGTCGAGCTCACGGTCGATCGCAAGCAGTATGTCGATCCGGGTAGCGAGCTATGGTCGAGCGTCCTGGCAGCAACCGGGCAACCTGCCCAGTTCGAGTAGCTGCTTCCGAGGTTCTTGGGTGACTGGCGTCGCTCAGACGCCGTGAGAGCACGTCAACCAACACTGGCGTCCATGAGACGCCAGTGCCACCCCTCATACCACCCTCCCAACTTTTGCCAAAATAGAGACAATGGCGCGGCAATTGCACGTTTACGTGCGTTAAGGAGAACGCGATGCAGGCATTCGATTTGAAGTCGCACGGTATCACGGTCGAGAGTATCGGCCGCAATTTGAACCCCTCGCAACTCTACGAAGAGGCTCTTCGTATCGAGCCCGGCACCTGCATTGCCGATTCAGGGGCACTGGTTGCCTATAGCGGAAGCAAGACGGGCCGCTCGCCCAAGGACAAGCGGATTGTCCGCGAGGCTTCGACGGAAAAGGATATTTGGTGGGATTCCGTCAATTTCGGGCTCGAACCACGGGCCTTTGAAATCAACCGCGAACGCGCCATCGACTACCTCAATACCCGCGAGCGCCTTTACGTGTTCGATGGATTCGTTGGGTGGGACCCGCGCTACCGATTGAAAGTCCGCGTGGTGACGTCGCGCCCCTACCACGCCCTCTTCATGCACAACATGCTGATCCGCCCTACCAAGGCGGAACTGCAAAGTTTTGGACAACCCGACTACGTGATCTTCAACGCGGGCAAGTTCCCCGCGAATCGCTACACCACGGGGATGACCTCCAAAACGAGCGTCGACATCAGTTTCGAGAAAGGCGAAGTCGTCATTCTGGGTACCGAGTACGCCGGCGAAATGAAAAAAGGGGTGTTCACGATCATGAACTACCTCATGCCCAAGCGCGGCATCCTTTCGATGCACTGCTCGGCCACTGTACATCGCACGAGCGGCCAATCGTCGATCCTGTTCGGACTATCTGGCACGGGTAAAACGACTCTCTCGGCCGATCCTAAACGCGAGTTGATCGGCGACGACGAGCATTGTTGGAGCGACGAGGGGATTTTCAACATCGAAGGAGGCTGCTATGCGAAGGCGATTTTCTTGTCGCCCGAGTCGGAGCCGGAAATCTTTCAGGCCCTGCGCTACGGCGCGGTTTTGGAAAACGTGGTCATCGATCCGATCGATCGCCATGTCGACTTCGACGACGTCCACATCACGCAGAATACGCGTGGCGCCTACCCGATCGAGTATGTCCGAAACGCGCGCGTACCGTGCGTGGCGGGGCACCCGCGCGATGTCATCTTCCTGACTTGCGACGCCTTCGGCGTGCTGCCGCCCGTTAGCCGCTTAAATGCGGCCCAGGCGATGTACCACTTCATCAGCGGATACACAGCGAAGGTCGCGGGGACGGAAGTCGGCGTGACCGAACCGCAAGCGACGTTCAGCCCGTGCTTTGGCGGACCATTCTTAGTGTGGCATCCCGGCAAGTATGCCGAGTTGCTGGCGAAGAAGATGAGCCAACACAATGCCCGGGTGTGGCTCGTGAATACCGGTTGGAGCGGCGGCGGTCCGGGCGTCGGCAGCCGGATGAACCTTGCTTACACGCGCGCGATCGTCGACGCGATTCATGATGGCCGCTTAACCGATGCGCCGGTTGCAAAGGACCCCGTCTTCGGACTCGACGTCATCACGACTTGCCCTGGCGTGCCAGACGAAATGCTCCTTCCCCGCAAGGCATGGAAGGACGAAGCTGCTTACGATGCGACGGCAAAGAAGCTTGCCAAGCTCTTCGTCGATAACTTCAAGACGTACGAAGGTGGTTGCACGGCCGAAGTACGTAATGCGGGGCCTGTCGCATGAAGTAGGCCGGACAATCCTGTCCGGCCAAGGTGGGCTGTGCCTTGTCGAGAGATGCGAGAGCCGCCGAACCGCGGCTTCTCAACCCCACTTGCATAGCAACGTGCACTGCGCACAGACAGGATTGTCTGTGCCACTACAGACAAACTAAGCGCCTGCCTTCAGTTCCGCCAAATGTTGAGCGGTGCCGACCAAGCGATCCCAGTTGGCCGCGATGTATTCGGGCGGCCCGCCAACTTGTGCCATGACGACCGCCGCATGTTCGAGTGGGACCATTTCAATGGCGTTCCACGGGCAGACGGTTAGCTCGTAAGGATTCGATTTCTTCTGCGGAATGTGGACGCAGACTTCGCAGCCCACGCAGCGCTCAAGATCGATCTCGCACCAGGCTTGATTCCCCTTCACACCGTGTTCACGCTCGATAAGCCGAATGCAATCGACGGGGCAAACTTCCAGGCACGATTCGCAGCCCGTGCAGTTGTCGGCATTGATAATGGCGACTTCTTTGGGGAGTTTCTTGCGAGGTGCTTGCTTGGCCATGAATCGCGTCCTGAACTAATCGTCCCGAATCGAGTTTCCTAGGCGCAGGGGTGGCCCAGTTGAAAATTCGTCGCAGGGCAGGGGACTTCGTGAGTTTTTTCACAAAGTCACAATTGAATTATAGATGCGAGGAGTTTTTTGGCCAATCGGAGGGGACGGGATTTTGCCCGCCGCCAGGCAATCGTGCCAAAAGCGGGCAATTTGGCAGACCGCAAGACACAATGTGCGACTCCCCTGTGAAATCGGATCGAAATTATGATTTGGTTTCCTTTGTCTTTCACTGGAGTCTGGCATGCCTTTACCCACCATCGGAGTTTGTGGCCTCGGCCAAATGGGTTCGTCGGCCGCTGTGTTATTCAGTCGTTGTGGGTATCCGGTCATCCTTTGGGGACGCGACGCCGAAAAGCTGACGGCGTGCCGCGCGCAGCTCGACGAGATGAGCCGCTTTCTGGATGAACAGATTGGCCCGTCGACCGAGACTGCCGGCGAAATCGAGACGACCACCGATCTCGCCGCAATCAACGAGCGCGCCGCCTATACCCTGGAATGCATCGCCGAGAACCTCAACCAGAAAGTTGAGTTTCTGCGAAAGCTCGTTCCGGCCGTCGAGCGCGGCGCTGTGTTGATGACGTGCACCAGCGGGCTGAGCGTTTCGACGATGGGAGAGCGATCGGGAACGGGGCGCCGGCTTGTGGGCGCTCATTTCTGGAATCCTCCCCACCTGATGCCGCTCGTTGAGGTAATCTCCGGACGAGAAACGGAGCCCGGACTCGGAGACGAGGTCGCCGCGTTGATGCGCCGCGTTGGCAAGATCGCGGTCGTCTGTAAGGATGTGCCGGGATTCATCGGCAATCGTTTATTACATGCGCTGTTTCGCGAAGCCGTCCACCTGGTCGAGTCGGGTGTTTGTTCTCCGGAGGATGTCGATACCGTCGCGCGGCTCACGTTTGCGCTGCGAATGCCGGCGGTTGGCCCGTGCGAGAATATGGACCTCGTCGGGATGCCGCTCGTCGCCGATATCCAGAGCTATTTGCTGGCCGATTTGTCGACCGCCCAGGGAGCGATGCCAGCGATCAAGGATCGTATCGCGGCTGGGTTACTTGGAATGCGCAGCGGCAAAGGCTTTTACGACTGGAATGTGCGCGACGCCAAGACAGTGGTCGAGGCGCGGGACCGGCAGATCGTGCGGCAACTCAAAACGCTGAAAGAACTCGAAAGATTGCCGTAGTAAACCTGCTGCGAGTACGAGGACTTTAGCCATATCAGACGCTTCGTATTCGGATTAGAATCGAACCGAGGAATCGCGGCACAAACTCCATCGGGGACGTTTGCCTGCCGTACTTGGTCAGGGGGACAGTCCTCACCTGGACGTGTCCTGGCGTGGAATCCGGAAACTGCGGCTTCGACATGGATTATCGAAATCTGCTTCGTCGTTACGTTGGCCGCCGCGTTTGCGTATCAACTTTCGGTCACGTGAAGTTGTGGGGCATTCTGGGGTCGGTTGCCGACGATTGCGTCCGCCTCACCGATACCGTCACCGCTTCGGAGCTGGACGATTCGCCCTGGATGGGGCAGATGATGCAGGACGACGAGGATAGCCGGCTGGGCAATCGCCAGCCCGAAACGCTCCTCCACTTTCATCACATCGTCGCCATTACTTGCACTGATTCTGGCATTTCGCCACTGAGTGAATCCGACGACGACGTCGCCGCGGAATCGCTATCCTCCCCGCCATATCGCCCCGACGGGCCACTTGAACCAGACGACGCGGCATCGCAAGCGGGGCAGTGGCCGTTCGTGCCAGCCGACCGCATTACGCTTTTACTGGCGCCAAGCCTGGTCGACCTTGCCACGCCGCCTGATGGAAAGCTGCTCGATCGGGTGGGGGATTGCCGCCGCTCGTTCATTGAAGAGACCGGCCTGCCATTGCCGCTGGTGCGCGTCCGCGACGACATCCGCTTAGAGGCGGATCACTTTCGTCTCCTGATCGATCATGCCGAAGTGGCCCAAGGAGTCGTCTACGGCCACCGATTAATGGCCATGATCGGCCCTCGAAAACCGTCGCCAGAAATCGAAGGCATCCACGGGACCGATCCCGCTTTTGGAATGCCCGTAACATGGATCATGCCGAACCAGCAGGTCGCCGCGGAGAAGGCCGGCTATGCGGTGGTCGATCCCTCGACTGTTTTGACGACGACGATCGCCCACGTTTGCCGCCGGCACATTCGATCGTTCCTCACGCTCGACTTAGTTCGGGGAATGATGCATCAGGTCCGCGCGACTTCTCCGGTGCTGGTCGACGAGATCGTTCCGGCGCGGATGCCTATCTCGCGACTTCGCGACTTGCTGGCTTCGCTCGCCGAAGAACGCGTCGCGCTGCGCCCCATCGAACCGATTTTGGAGAGCGTCGCGACGCGACTGCACACCGCCGAGACCGCTGGCGATTTGTTGGAACAGGTCCGTCACGATATTCGCCGCCAGATCGTCCAGCCGTATCGCGATCCCACGGGCGCTTTGCATGTGATTCCGCTGGTCGCCGAAGACTGCGAGATGCTCCTGAAAATGGGGCAAGACGTCGAGCAACATCCCGAAGGGGATCGAGAAATCCGCGATCTTACGCGCCGCATCCTCGAGTTCGCCCAGCAACGTCTCAAGCGGGGCGAGCGGTTTTGCGTGCTGGTCGAGTCACGGCTGCGTCGCCAGTTGTGGGAACTGCTCCGTGAATACCTCGCCGGCGTGCCGATCCTGAGCTACCAGGAAGTACCCAGCGATGTTCGCGTCGTCGCGCACGGCGACCGCGAGCCTCCTGCTCGCAGCCAGCAGGATGTCCGAGAGCTCGAAAAGCCTAAGACCAGAAAAAAAGAGCCAGCATCGACTGGCCCAAAATCGCGGGCCGCGAGCGGGAAACGAAGCCCCAGGTAGGATCGCATGTTCCACCCCCAGGGGCCGACATTCTGGGAACTTGCACGTCAGGCCCTTTCTTCGACCGAACACGGCTACGACCTGCTGGCCCCTAAGTTCGATTACACCCCCTTTCGCACGCCCGACTTTATCGTCGACCGTGTGTTCGATTGGCTCGCGCACGATCAAACCCAGCATCACCGAACGATCGACGACGGGATCGATATCTGCTGCGGCACGGGCGTCGGGCTTTCGCGAATGCTTACACTCTGTTCGCGGCGCGCGGTCGGCTTGGATTTCAGCCAAGGGATGCTCGACGAGTGTCGTCAACAACTCGGCAGCGACCCCAAGCTCGAATTGGTTCACGGCGATGTCTTCGAGATGAAATATCGCGACCAGTTCGATTTGGCCGTCACGTTTGGCGCATGGGGACACATTCTGCCGAAAGACGAGGATCGATTCCTGGAACGCATCTTCGCTGCGCTTCGACCGCAAGGACGATTCCTTACTGTGACCACGCATCTCCCTCCTTGGTGGTCGCCTGCGCGGATTCTGGCAAATGGTTTCAACGTGGCGATGATGCTCCGCAACCTGGTCGTTCGCCCTCCGTTCATCATGTACTATTTGACGTTCCTGCTTCCCGAGATTCAGGTCAAAATGGAGCGGCAAGGGTTTCGCGTCGAGGTCCACCAGTTATGGACCGGGCGATTGAGTCCTTTGCTGCTCGTTGTCGCCACCAAACCCTAGTTGCCTTGCCAACACAGCCCGCCGCTTCTGAATCATGTCGCAGTCATTCAACGGATCGTCATCCAACGGATTGCCCACCAACGGCTCTCTAAACCATCCTGATCGCATCTTGGGCCGGCGAACCGACACAGGCGAAACCATCGGAATCGATGTCGACCAAGGTCGGATTCGCAGCGTTGTCTTGGTGGCGAGCGATCCCGAGTTGCCCTGGATTTCGCCTGGTTGGATCGACATGCAAGTGAACGGATATGGCGGGATCGAGTTCAACGACGAAACGCTCACCATCGAACAAGTCGCGACGGTGTCCAAAGCGATGGCTCGCTGTGGCGTTGCGCACTACATGCCGACGATCGTCACGGACTCGTTCGAGCATCACCGCAAGAGCCTCGCTACCTTTGCCAAAGCCTGCGAGCAATTGCCCGAGGTAGCGGCATCGGTTCCGGGCTTTCATGTCGAAGGTCCGTACATTTCGCCCCAGGACGGCGCACGGGGAGCGCATCCCAAGCAGCACGTTCGCCCGCCTAATTGGGACGAGTTTCAGCGATTGCAGGAAGCGGCAGGCGGACGGATCAAGCTCCTTACGTTGGCGCCCGAGCACGATGGCGCTCCGGATTTCATCCGCCATGTTGTGGCAACAGGTGTCCTGGTCGCCATTGGTCACACGGCCGCCAGCGGCGATCAGATTCGCGAAGCCGTCGATGCCGGCGCTCACATGAGCACCCACTTGGGCAACGGTTGCCAACTGCAGATGCGGCGCCATCCCAATGTGATCTGGGAGCAGTTGGGCGAGGATCGCCTGACCGCCGGAATCATTGCCGACGGGCATCACTTGCCGCCAGTCGTTGTGAAGAGCATGGTCCGCGGCAAGACGCCCTCTCGCTGCGTGCTGGTGAGCGACATCACGAGCATGGCCGGGATGCCGCCTAGCGAATACAAAACGACGTTTGGCCGCGTCGAAGTTCTTCGTGACGGCCGGCTGGTTGTGGCGGGGCAGCGCGACATTCTGGCCGGCGCTTCGTTTACGCTCGACTATTGTGTGGCGAACGTTCAGCGCTTTGCAGGCGTTGACCTCAAGACCGCCGTGCAGATGGTCACAACGACGCCGGGAGGTTTGCTGGGGATTGCGCCGCAGCGATTCGAACTCGGCCAACCGGCCGACTTCACGTTGTTCCACAATCCGGTTGTTTGGCAAAACGGGTCGCATACTCACGTCACCGACGACCGCCAGCCGATGCGCATTGTTGCGACGTACCGCCAAGGCAAACGGGCGTACGCGGCGTAGGATCGCCCCTTACTTCTTTGCTTGCCAAACCGCGAAGGGGCGGTTCCTTTGGCATGACGCGCCAGGGGTTGTTACACTTGGGAAGGCTGTCGATCGACCGTTTGACCCCCAATTGAGGACCCCCTCATGCGCTGGTTGTTTGCACTAGTGATGGTGATCGTTCTGTCGTCGATGGCGACTGCTCAGGAATGGACTCGGTTCCGCGGACCTAACGGTTTGGGGATCAACGACAAGGTTTCTATCCCGGCCGCCTGGGGCGAAAAGGAGGTCTCTTGGAAAGTGGAATTGCCAGGCGAGGGGCACTCCTCGCCGGTGCTCTGGGGCGACAAGCTTTTCATCCTGAGCGGCAATCGCCAAACAGCCGAGCGCTTTATCTCGTGTCTCTCGGCCGCCGATGGAAAACAGATTTGGCAAAAGAGCGTCGCCTGCAATCAGCATCCGCTCCACAGCAAAAGCAGCTATGCCAACACGACCTGCGCGGTCGAAGCGGATCGCGTCTACGCCGCTTTCGGATCGTTGGACGCAACCTATCTAATCGCCTTCGATCACGCCGGTGAGCAGATTTGGAAGATTGATATCGGCGGCTGGGTAGGACAACACGGCTTCGGCACTTCGCCCATGATCGTGGGTGATGTCGTCGTGATCACCAGTTCGCAGGAGGATCAAAAGCGTGAGAACTCCGCTGCACCGAACGAAAGTTTTGTCATCGGCGTGAACAAGAAGACGGGTGCGATTCTCTGGAAGACGCCACGCAAGATCGATACCACGTCGTACTCCGTGCCGTGCTTGCGAAAGGGGCCCGGAGGCGACGAACTGGTGATGTGCACGACGGCCGAAGGTTTCTTTGCGCTCAATCCGCTGGATGGGAAAGAGATCTGGTCGACGGACCCCGTCTTCGATAAGCGGACGGTCAGTTCTCCGTTGCTCCTCAACGATATGCTCTTCGGCACATGCGGCTCCGGTGGCGGAGGCAACTACGTCGTCGCGCTGAAGTTTGAACCTGCTCCCAAGATGCAGTACGAAGTTCGCAAAGAAGCCCCCTACGTGCCGACGCCGGCGATCAAGGACGACTTGATGTTCCTGTGGGGCGATGGTGGCGTGGTGACCTGCATCGAGTGGAGCACCGGCAAACAAGTCTGGCAGCGACGGGTAGGCGGTAAGTATTCGAGTTCGCCCGTCGTCGACAAAGACAAAGTCTTCTGTGCCGACGAAGATGGAAACGTGGTCGTACTCGCTGCCGATCGTCAGTACAAACTGCTGGCCAAGAACGAGCTAGGCGAGCTGTGCTACAGCACGCCGGCCATTGCCCAAGGGCAAATGTTCGTGCGCACGCTGAACCACCTCGTGGCCATTCGCGGCGAGCAACAATAACACGCTTCGCGGCTAGGCCTTCGCCGAATTGCGGACCTTCTTCGCCGAGACAATCCACGACCCGACTTCCGCCAGGTCGGGTTTCTTGCTGCTGCGAAGGATTCGCTGACCGGCCGCGGTTTGGCAGAACTCGTCGACCATTTCGAACAGGTCGCGGGCATTAGCGCGGGCGAGTTCTTCGCCGTTGCGAATCCCAATTCCCGTGAGAATCTGCGCATCGTGCCCGCGCAAATTAGGCACGTCGCACATCAGCGACGCCTGATCTTGCCACTCACGGAGCGTATCGGCGTCGAAATGTCCGGAGCCGAGCTTTCGGGAAATCGCGTCGACGTCGCAGGTTAGGAAGTCCTCGACCGTCTTAATCCCGTGCACAGCGAAGCGATCGGCGGTCTTCGGGCCAATCGATGGCGCAGCCTCCAACTCCATATCGATCGAGAGATGGAACTTGAGGTCCGCCTTGTCGTTTGTTCCTTTGTTGCCTGCGGCAACATTCGCATGCGGCGGAGGTGGAACTGGCGACGAAAGATCATCTCGTCGCAACACGACCGATTTTTGCGGTGCAGTCGACAACGGCGCGCCGTCGCTGGCCAGCACGTTGACGGACGCTTTGACGTTGTCCGCTGGTTTTTCCTCGTTACGGCGCGGCTGCGGTTCTGGCTTCGGGGCGGGTTTGGCTTGTTCCTTGCCCTGCGATTTTGCGGCTTCCGATTTTGCAGTCTCAGGTTTGGCGTGAGCGGGCTTAGCCGGAGCCGGTTTGTGGAGCACGGCTGGTCCGGACCACTTGGCTCCGATGGGAGCGGGCTTCTGCGCATCCAACTGTGCCAGCGGGATCTTAAGAACTTCTTCGCAGTGCGCCTTGCGAATTGCCCGATCGTCGGCGGGTATCGATTCGAGGACTTTGCCTGTCCGCTTGTACTCGAGGTACATCGCTTCGACCAGTGCGCGCTCTTTGGCGTCGGTCATGTTTTTGGTGATGAACTTGACCGGCAGTTTAAAGGAAGCGATCAGAGTTTGCACGCTCAACACAACGTGGGGAGGAAAGACGCCCGCGTCGTCGATCACTCGCTCCAGTGTCTTGCCGACGGCACAGCTCGCCCAACCGAGCAAACGGGCCAGGACTTCTTTCGCGTCTCGGTCCCAACCCCCAGCCGGTGACTTCACGCCGACGTCGAAGTTGTAGTGATCGATCAAAAAGTCGTAGTGCGCGTGCGATTTCACGGCGCCCGCCTTCACCAGCTTTGGCAGCCAATCGTCGCTTTCGGCGACGTCCACGCTCGGCCAACCACCAAGGTCTTTTTGCAGCATCGCGGCCAGTTCGTCGTACGACTTGGTCACGCTCCACTCGGCCGCGCGATGAATCACCGTTTCCCGTTCGCTTTGCCCGGTGTGAAAAGGCATCACGGGATCGGTGAGATAGTGGGTCAAGACGCCGAAGTTGTAGACGCCGTCTTTCCAATTCTTCTGGCCGAACGCCTCTACCGTTTTGGCGTACCACTGTTTGCAGGCGGAAATCGCACCGCCCCAGTCGTTTTCGCCCACGTGCAGAACGTGATTCTTGAAATCCTTGAACTCGTCGTCCGGAGCTTTCGTCCCTTTCAGATAGAGATCGATTTCCGAGAGGAACAGGTCCCGCCAATCCTCCGCATCGTGGCGGTCGAGACGCGTCAGCCCGGACATGGCCAGCTTGTGATGAGTGCCGGACGCCTTCGCGGCGAACAACGTGTTGTAAACGAGCGACATCGAGACGATCCCTGTCGAGCGGCCCAAGCAATCCATGCCCGGGCGAATTTTGCCGAGTTACCGCATGATTCTTCCGGAACGCTCGCACCCATTCAAGGCCGCTTTCGGGCGGTATTGCTAGCGTGAATCGTCTTCCGGCTTGCGACTGCTTGGTTTAACATGGCTAAGGTACGCGGCGCAAAGTGTTGGCTGGCAGACTGTTGCGCACGCGCGGGCGGGAACGGCGAATGTTGGGGCGGCGACCGGCTGTCTGCGGTCGACCGTCGAACTTGAACTTGGGACACAACCGTGTCGAATACGCGAGATTTTATTGATGGTTACCGTCTAGCGCGACTCATTCGTGTTGGGCAGACGTGCGAAGTTTGGGAAGTCATCAAGGAGCAAGACGACTCTCGCTTCGCGATGAAAATTCTTCGGCCCGATCAAAAGGGAAACCGGCAAGAAGCGGCCGCGCTCAAGAACGAATTCGAAATCGCGGGACAGCTCAAGCACCCCAACATCATTCGCATCTTCGAGTTCAAAGGGAACGTCGAGCGGCCCTATCTGATCATGGAGGTCTTTGCGTTCAATAACCTCAAGATTCTTACCCGCCAAGGCGGATATCAAAAGCTCTTCCACCTGGTGCCGAAAATCGTCACGCAAGCGGCCGACGCTCTTTATTACTTTCACTCGCGCGACTTCATCCACCGCGATATCAAGCCGGACAACTTCCTTGTCAGCGAAGACGGCGGCGTCCGAATGATTGACTTCGCCATCAGTATGAAGCAAGCCTCGGCGTTTTCGCGCTGGTTCAGTTTTGGCAAGCAGGTGCAAGGCACTCGCAGCTACATGTCGCCCGAACAGATTCGTAATCAAACCTTGGACCAACGCGCCGATATCTACAGTTTCGGCTGCGTCCTGTTCGAATTGGTCTCGGGCCGCCCACCTTATACCGGCGACACTCCTGACGACTTGTTGCAGCGTCACTTGCACTCGCCCGTCCCTTCGCCTCTTGCTTACAGTCCCAACTTGACGCCCGAATTTGCTGACTTGATTCGCAAGATGCTGGCGAAGCGAAAAGACGATCGCCCGGCGAACATGTTCGAATTCCGCAAGGCCTTCGCCGGCATGCGGCACTTTAAGATTCTCCCGAAAAACCCCGACGACGAAGGTGATGGTCAGGCCAAACCAAGTAATCCCAATGCTCCCAAGGACCCGACTGATGTGCTAAAAAGGCCACCGCCCAAACGGCAATCGTAAGTTGTGGCTTTTGGTGCACCGGTGTTCGTTTGAACTAGTGAGAATGGATTGATGTCGACTGCTTCTGCCGCCGTTCCAGCCCATGGTCTGGACTTTGAACAACCGATCTTCGAGCTCGAAGCTCGCCGCAAACAACTGGAAGCGATGCTCGACCGCACGCCAGCGGTCGAAGAAGAAATCCGCTCCGTCCGCCGGCAAATCGCCGATACCACCAAGTCGATCTACGACGGGCTCGATCCGTGGCAGATCGTGCAGGTGGCACGGCACAAGGATCGTCCCCAAACGCAAGATTATTTGGGCCTGGTGTTCGACGAGTTCGTTGAACTTCACGGCGACCGCCGCTTCGGCGACGATCAGGCCATGCGGTGCGGCTTCGCGAAACTCGACCAGCACAAGGTGGTGGTGGTCGGCCACCAAAAGGGACGAACCTACAAAGAACGAACCGCTTGTCACTTTGGCTGCGCGAATCCTGAAGGCTACCGCAAGGCGCTCCTCAAGATGCGCATGGCCGAGAAGTACGGCCTCCCGATCATCTGTTTCATCGATACGCCCGGCGCTTATCCCGGTGTCGGAGCGGAAGAGCGCGGGCAATCGCAGGCCATCGCCGAGAACCTATTCGAAATGTCTCGCCTGAACGCGCGGATCATTTGCGTGGTGATCGGCGAAGGGGGAAGCGGTGGTGCGCTAGGCATTGGCGTGGGCGATCGAATCGCGATGCTGCAGTACGCCTATTACTCGGTGATCAGCCCCGAAGGTTGCGCGGGCATTTTGTGGAAGAGCGCCAAACACGCCGCCGATGCCGCCAGGACGTTGCGATTTACCTCGCGCGATCTGCATCGCTTTGGCGTGGTCGACGACGTGATCGACGAACCCCTCGGAGGCGCCCACCGCGACCCGCACGCCATGGCCGGACGATTGAAGGTCTACCTGCTTCGTTCGCTCCGGGAACTCTTGAACAAACCCCTGCCCGAACTTGTTGACCATCGCTACCAAAAGTTCCGCAAGATGGGCGTGTTCCTCGAGCAGCCCGGCGCGAGCAACGGGGCGTAGCCGAAAAAAGTAGCACGGACTTTCCAGTCCGTGCAAAGTGCGGCAGCCAACCAAGAACGCGCTGTCTCCCAAGAAAAGTGGAACAGACCATCCTGTCTGTGAGTGGTGGAGAGATTAGGCCTCTCTATAAAAGCTGACCTAACTCCTTGTCGAGTAAATCCGCTCTCGCTACCTCTCCCAACGCTTTGCGTAAGCGACCCGCGACGCGTAAAAGTGATTGTTCCCCCCAAAGTGCGCGGAGGCGTTCCCGAGTTTTGAAAAGGCAGTTGGCGAGTTCGGAGGGGATCGCGCCGTGCTCGATTCCTGCGTCGGCGAGGCTCTGCGCATGCGACACTACTTCATCGGGAGCGACTTCGTGAGGTTCCAGGTACAACCGGCAGCAAAGTATTAATTCTCGAATCTTCATGGATCGCCATAGCTGGTCTGCTTGTTCGTACTTTGATCGATCGATATCGCGAAGGTGCTTGAGAGCCAGGTCGTAGTTTCCATGGTCAAAAGCAAAGTGCCCCAAATAGAGATGAGCCGTTATGTTGTGCGGGTCGGATTGCAACGAGAGCAGCAGTTCCCGCTCGACATCGATGTTGTGCGTGGCGTTGCAAGGAAAATGATAGCCGAGCCAACCCAGCAACAAATGGACGTCGGCGTCGCCTCTTCCCTTCTCGCACAAGTCGGAAATCAGTTGCTTTAGCGCGCTTTCTTTCTCGAGTTCGGATTCTGCATCGCGGAGGGAATAGGCTCGTTGCCAGAGTGATTCTTGCTCGCTCATCATGTATCGTCCTTCTGGTGCGTGCCCTAAATTAACACGATTGACGGCGAATACTCAAATTTCGCCCGTGATTTGCACGGGGGGGAAAACTTTCCAATCTTGGGAACGAAAAGCTACGACACTCCGTCTTAATGGTGAGGGCCACCCTTACCAGGAGTTTTTTCCATGTTGCTATCTGTCCATTTGAGCGGAATCGGCTGGAGCCTATCTCTACGCTCGAAGTGTTCGATCTACGTACTGGCCATTTGCTGCATCACCTTCGCATTCGCGAGTTTGCGGGCCGCGGAGGGACCGGTTGTGATGGGGATCGACTTGTCCAAGTACCCCCACGCCTCGCATCCCAAAGACTTGCCGGATATCTACGAACTCGACCCGGACGATGCTCAAGGTCGGTTCCGCCAGCGTAAGACGGTGTACCAAATGCCGCTGGGTGAATCGTGGATGACTTTCCCCGTCGACAAGGATTGCTTCTACATCGAGCCTCGCGAGCAGGGAAAGGACAACGCGGGCCGTGTGTACGGGCCGATTCCAGGCGATCCGTTCGAAAAGCTCGACCTCATCAAGGTGATGTCGGAGCGGCTCAAAAGCGATCACGGCAGCTACGACGACTTGTACCGCATCCGGCTCATGCTGCGGACCGACGAAAAGAAACTGGTGGATCGCGCGGCCAAACTCCTAGCCGTCTCGCTCGAAGACCATCCCGAGCCGTATCAACTCGAATCGATGCTCGGTTCCGTCGAGGAGATCGTCCGCAACAATACGGAGTTGTTTAAGAAGCACGACCTCGCGAAGGAAGTCGAAACGCTCGACAGGCGAATCAGGGAGGTCCACCAGATCATCGACTCGCTGGTGAAAGAGTTTCCCGACTCCGAATATGCGTCAGCAACCGATTCGCAGTACGCTGTACCTAAAGAAATCCCCGCGTCCGCTTGGGGCAAGCCTGTGAAGGGGCTGCGGGCCGCGATTGTGTTCCCCAAGGAGACGGCCAAGGTCGGCGAACAGCTGGATGTGTTCTTGATTGTTGAAAACACGACCGACAAAACGATCAAGTTCTCGCACCACGACTTGATGCAGAGCTCTCGGGCGGAAGTCCTTCGCCCAGCCAAGCCTGGTCAGGATGAAAAGCCCGATGCGCGGAAGGTCGAAACCCGCCCCACCTGGTATTCCGGGTTAAGCCCCGTGCAGAAGATGATTCTCAAGGCGGGCGAGCAGGTGGTGATCGTCTCCCCCAGCGTTCGTTTTGTTCCCAAGGATCAGAATGCCGATTCGACGTTTGGCTGCACCGTGATTGTGACAGGCCCCGGTGAGTACGACGTGAGTTACTCGATTCCGCTAGGCACAGGTTCGTCCTGGTCGCGTGACCCCGACGGCGTGATGCGCCGCAATATGCCCGCCAAGGGAGAATGGTCGGGCAACGTGTTGACGGGTTCGACGAAGGTCGAAGTCACCGAGTGACCGAAATTAGATTGCTTCGCTGCCGCGTTCTCCGGTGCGGATGCGGATGCAATCGTCCATCGGAATGACGAAGATCTTTCCATCGCCGATTTGGCCGGTTTCGCCTGTGCGGCCGGCCTTCAAAATGGCGGAAATCGTCGGCTCGACAAAGTCTTCGTTGACGGCGATTTGTAGTTGGACCTTCCGCAGCAGGTTCACTTTGAACTCGTGGCCGCGATAAGCTTCCGATTGCCCCTTCTGCCGGCCGAAGCCTTGGCAATCCATCACCGTCAGGCGAAAAACTTCCACCTCGGTGAGAGCCGCCTTCACGTCTTCGAGCTTGTGGGGTTGGATGATGGCGATGATCAACTTCATGGGGAATTAGCCAAGGAATTCGGGCTCGAACCATCCGTGCTGTCGTGGAGAGGCTACCGTCGAATATCGTTCTGCCGAACCGTCTTGGCAAGCACGGTTGGCCGAGCCGGCCTAAAATTGTCGGCTACTAGACTGAACACGGAGTGAGGCAGATGGCTGGCCACATTGTGCTGTTAGGCGATTCGATCTTCGACAACGCCTTTTACGTGCCGGGAGGACCTTCGGTCCTGGAGCATGCAAGGTGCATCGCACCGCGCGACTGGAAGGTGACGTTGGTCGCTGTAGACGGCGCCACCGTTTCGTCCGCCTTTGGGCAAATTGATCGAATACCGATGGACGCCACGCATCTGGTTCTCAGTGTCGGAGGGAACGACGCATTATGGGCAGGTGGGACTGTCCTGCCGCAAGATTCGACAAGCGTCCGGTCGTCGCTGGCCGCCATCGGCGAGGTAATCTTGGAGTTTCGCCGGCAGTTTCGCAAACTCGTCGACGAATTGCGGGAGTCGCAATTGCCTCTGACGGTCTGCACTGTTTACGACGCCATACCAGGGCTTGAGTTGGCAGAGCAGGCTGGGTTGTGTCTGTTCAACGACGTGATCACGCGGACGGCTTTCGAAGTCGGAGCGTCGCTCATCGACTTGCGAATCGTTTGTAGCGAAGCATCGGACTACTCGGAAATCTCGCCCATTGAGCCATCCGCCAGCGGGGGCGGAAAAATCGCACGGGCGATTTGGAGCGCGGTGACCGGCGGCGAATCCCACCGGCATGTCGTCGTCTGACAACAGATTTCGCGAAATCCCCTTCACCGCTGTCCTCGCGCAGGAGCCCCTACGACAATCATTATTGGGAACGGGTCACGCTTCGCTAAGCAAGTAACGGACGACGGCACCTAATTGTTTGTGCTCTGTTCACCCCTAACAGCATTTGTTGAGAACGGAACATGGCGGGGCGGACGCTTGCCATCGGCGATATTCACGGATGCCATGTGGCATTGGCGGCGCTGGTGCGACTGTTGAAGTTGAGTCGCCACGATACGTTAATCGTACTAGGAGACGTGATTGATCGCGGCCCCGATAGTCGGAACGTTGTTGAGCAGTTGCTTGCTCTTAGCAGCATCTGTCAAGTTGTGACGCTACGAGGCGATCATGAGGAAATGCTGCTCGAAGCTTGTACCGATACCGATAAGATGGCGCGATGGCTAGGCAATGGCGGCAACGAAACCATGGAATCGTATGGATGGATTCCGGGAGTCAGGCATCCCGTAATCGAGGACTACATTCCTCCTGCACACATGGAGTTCTTTCGTAACAGTCGGGATTTCTACGAGGTGGATAAGCACATTTTTGTTCACGCCGGCTATGTCGCCGATTTGCCGATGGAATCGCAACCGCCTCTTGCCATGCGCTGGCGCGTCGCCAGTGCCTCGGCATGTGAACCACACGTGTCGGGAAAGAACGTGATCGTCGGGCACACGGCTCAACGGAGCGGCAGAGTCCTCGACTTGGGTTTTCTGATATGCCTTGACACCAACTGCGCTCGTGGGGGATTCTTGACGGCGATGGATGTGAATGCCGGCACCGTTTGGCAGGTGGACAAGGCTGGTAGAATTCGTGGGTAGTACTGCACGGGAAATGAGAAAGTAACGATGTTGTTTGCACGAAGTCTCCGGTTGTTGTTCGCCTGTGCCATCTTGTGCCTCGCTATAGTCGCAATGCACGCCGATGAACCGGCCAAGCCCCAACCCAGCCAACAATTCGTCAACGTCGTTGACGATAAGGGCCTCGGCGACAACTTCACGATGCCTGGCCCCGATGAGGGCCCGGCCACTGTGCTCATCTTTTTCGGGCACGAATGCCCGATCTCGAATAGCTACGCGCCGGAGATTGGCCGGCTGGCCAAAGAGTTTGCGCCCAAGAAGGTTACTTTTTGCGTGGTGTACGCGGAGAGCGATTTGAACGAGGACGACGCCCGCAGGCATGCCCGCGAATATGGTTTCCCCTGTGCGGCGATCCTTGATCCGAAGCTGACGCTTGCCAAACGTTGCGGGGCGAAGTTCAAACCGGAAGCTGCGGTTATCTCGTCCAAGGGCGAAGTGCTGTATCTGGGACGCATCGACGATCGCTATACCGGTCTCGGCAAACGCCGCGAGCAACCCACCCATCGCGATCTGCGAGACGCGTTGCTTGCAGTCTTGGACGGCAAGCCGGTCGCGAATTCTCGAACGAAAGCGATCGGCTGCGACATCGATTTTCCCAAAGAGACCGAGTAACAACGAAGCGGTCGCGGCCGATTTTCCCAAAGAATCGCTACAACCGAAACGTGAGTTGGAGCGCGCTAGAAATGACGTAGGTTTTCCGACCACTTTCTCGGTCTGGAGCTTGCGTCATGCGCCTTGAGCAACTTCCCAACGTCCTTTTCGTGGCGATCGCACTGGCCGTCGGCGCCTACGCGCTGCGGAACGGGCTCGATGGCCCGCCCCTCGATCCTGGAATTCCTGACGATGCCTCGTTCGCGGCTGCCATCAATGCTCCGACGGAGTACACGCTCGTCAAGTTCGGCGCGGATTGGTGCGGGCCATGCCGCGCCGTCGAGCAGGAACTGAATGTCCTGAGCGCGAAGATGCAAGGCCGCGTGACCGTCGTGAAGGTCGATGTCGACAAGCATCCCCAGCTGGCTCGGCACTACGGCGTGAGCGGTATCCCGAAGCTGGTTCTCTTCCGCCAGGGCCACCTTATCGACGAAGTGGTTGGCGCTCGCGATGCGCACTCGCTCGAGCAATGGGTCAACCAGCCCCGCTAGTTCGCTAAGGCCTAGCTCGCTAGGGCTTGGCGCTGAGCCGAATCGTTTGGAACGCTCCCGGCGGCATGGTCGCCGCGCACAGCGAAGCGTTGTCGACTACCCAAGGCGTCGACCAGGTGCGGCCGGTATCGTGCACGACGTTGTTGAAGAACATCGCCTCGAATTTGATGGCCCGATAGCCGTACGGGTATTGCGATGCGATCCGGTTCTCCGGCTTTAGGTCGTCGAGTCCCTCGCGGAAGAAGTAGTGGACGCTTCCGTCGGGCGTGAACGATAGCCCGATCGTGTACCAGGTCTTCTCTTTGATTTCAGGCCCTTGCATATCGCGGCCGTACACATCCGAGCGAACCATGATGCAGGCGGAGTCGGGCTTTCTTCCTGCGCCGTAGCGGAAGTGGACGAACATCCCGGGCCAGTATTCTTCCGGCTCCATTTCGTCGGTTTCTTCGTTGGGCTTGTCGTGCGTGGCTCGCAAGCCAGCCCGCATGCCGAAGGTGTTCCCCTCGCGCCGCTCCCATTGCGTGAAAGCGGGAGCGTAGATCCGGCAAACGCAGTTGGGCGACCACGACATCGGGATCATGCCGCCCAGCATCGCTTGCGAGTCCATCAGGAAGTCGTCTTGCTGAACGTCGTTATGAACTTTCCCTGGCACGCCTGGATGGAGCGTTTGCAGGAGCATCGATCCGGTGCTTCCAGCAGGTCCGCCAGGCGGAGTGGCAACCCGCTTCACGATGTCGGGTTGACCGCGGAGCGCGGCTTCCGCCCACATCCGGTTGCTCGAGATGCCGCCGGGCAGGCGGACTTTCTTATCGATGTTGTAGCTGCTCTTCTGGCCGTTGGGAGTGAAACTCCACGACTCATCTTCAAAGTCGTCGGTCAGAAGTGTTTGGCCTGTTCCGGGAACCGGCGCGAGTTGCGGATTCGGCGGCGAGCCGAGATACCGCGGCGGATTGTGGTCGCGTTTCTTCTTCTTGCCAGTGCCAAAGAGGTCATCCAAAATGCCGTCGGCATGGGCCGAAGCAGCCGCAGCCATAACCGACGTACCCAGTAATCCGCCGAGAAAGCCGCGGCGCGATGGAGATGATGCAAACAGGGACATGGGACGATCTCGACAGATGAGCTTGTGCGAGCAACGTCGCTCGCCGGACGTCAATGTCAGGTGTATCTCGTAGAATCGGCCGCTCAAGAATTGCGCTTCAAGAATGGTCGGCCCAGCAGGAAAGGGCACCGTAGCTTTGCCCGGTTGTGAAGACTTCGCAGATTGAAGTTGCGATGCCTGGTCGAGTTGGCCACTGGAGCGGGAGCCGGAGCTTGAGTAGTCCAGGCCCTTCGGCCCTGGACTACTTGTTGGGCTAGCCTTGAATGCGCTGCTAGACCTTCACTTCAGCCGTGAGCGCTGCCTTGCCAGCATAGCGCTTCTCGATCAGCTGAACCACTTCTTCGAGAAACTCATCTACCTGCTGCGGCGCGCGGCCCACGTACTGGCTGGCATCAGCGATCTGGTCGAGCGACACGTTCGCGAAGGCCGGATCGCCTTGCAATCGAGAGAGCAAATCGTTCGGGCGGCCCAGCGCTTTCACCTGCTGAGCGGCGGCCTGGCTGTGAACGCGGATGCGTTCGTGCAAATCTTGGCGATCTCCGCCGGCGGCGACGGCCGCCATCATGATGTTCTCGGTCGCCATGAACGGCAGTTCCTCGGCCAGATTCTTCGCGATCACGTTGGGATAAACCTCCATCCCGGTCGTGATGTTCTGATACAAGATCAAGATCGCGTCGATTGCCAGGAACGCCTGCGGCAAGACGAGCCGGCGATTGGCACTGTCGTCGAGCGTGCGCTCCATCCATTGGTTCGCCGCCGTCTGGGCCAAGCTGTTTTGGATGCTCAATACAAATCTGGCCAGCGAACACATCCGTTCGCTGCGCATCGGGTTGCGTTTGTACGCCATGGCCGAAGAGCCGATTTGCTCGGCTTCGAAAGGCTCTTCCAGTTCCTTTCGACTGGCAAGAATGCGGACATCGGACGCTGCCTTATGAGCCGATTGGGCAATCCCGCCCAACGCATCGACGACCATCGCATCGATCTTGCGCGAGTAGGTTTGCCCCGAGACGGCGTACGACTCGGCAAAGCCCATCTTTGCGGCCACCATCTGTTCGAGCTTGCGGACCTTTTGGTGATCGCCATTGAATAAGGCGAGGAAGCTTGCCTGCGTGCCTGTCGTTCCCTTGATGCTGCGTGCTTTGAGTGTTGCCAGACGGTGTTCGATTTCCTCCAAGTCGAGCGCGAGGTCTTGAGCCCACAAGCAGGCTCGCTTGCCGACCGTTGTCGGCTGCGCGGGTTGCAAATGCGTGAAGGCCAGGCAGGGCAAGTCGCGGTGTTTTTTGGCGAACGCACCCAGCTGCGAGATCACCGTCGCCAGACGCGTGGCGACCATTTCCAGCCCCTCGCGAATCAACAGCAAGTCACCGTTATCGGTGATGCAGCAGCTAGTCGCGCCGAGGTGGATGATCGGCTTGGCGAGTGGGCACAGATCGCCGAAGGTGTGGACGTGGGCCATCACGTCGTGGCGCAATCGCTTTTCGTGCGCGCGGGCGGCGGCAAAGTCGATGTTGTCGAGGTTCGCCCGCATCTGCGCGAGCTGTGCTTCGGTGATGTCGAGACCTAGCTCGCGCTCGGCTTCGGCTAGCCATACCCACATCCGGCGCCAGGTGCCGATGCGGCGTTGGTCGCTCCAGAGTTGAGCCATCTCGCGCGACGCGTACCGGGTGATGAGCGGGTTTTCGTAGACTTCGTTCGACATGGGTGCTTGTGATGTGCTCTTGGGAGACGACGGGAGACGTGCTTGATGAGTCCACTTTGCACGGACAGGAATGTCCGTGCTACTTTTTTGGGGATGGCTGATTACATGTTGGTGGCGTCGTCGATGGGGTGGCCGATCATTTTGTCGAGGGCGGCCGCGACGGCGGGGCCGTGTTCGATGTTGTGAGCGTACACCCGGCAGATTCTTTGGCTCATGGGGAGCCGCTTGAACAGTTCGTGCGTGGTCAAAGGGCGAACGCGGTCGGACGCCGAATCGTAGCGGAAGTTTTGCCCGCTTGAAGGGCCTTGCGTGTGGGGCCGGAAGACCGAGCGAGCGATATCCAACCGCAAGGGGATCTCGCGCAGTTTAGCCGGCAGATGTTCCCGCAGGGCCGCTTCGGCCACCCGAGGGCTGCCGAAGACGCTCGCTTGTTCCGAATCCCCCTCGCCAAAAACAATGGGCCGCTCGCAGATGGCGATCCAGGGGATCTCGCGTTGCAGCAGCTTCCGCCAGCGGTGCCCCAGTGCGGCGGTTTCGGCGTCGGGTGAGTCGGCCCAGCGGTCGACATCGACCATCAGCGATGATTCGTGGAAGCGAAGGTACTGGGTTAAATGCTCGGTTGGGTCGCCCGGGAACAGTCGATCGCGACTGTCGACAAACAGTTCCTGCATCGCCAGGTCGATCGCGCGTACCGTTCGGTGGAAGTAGATATTTCGAAAGAGTTCGCCGCGCACATTGATGAATCGCACCAGCGAGTCGACTCCCTTGTCGTGCAATGTTAAACCTTGCGGGCTAAAGAAGGTGTAATGGAGCAAGCGGTCGATGTCGAACGCTTGCCGGCTGTAGCCCGACATGAAAGCGTCGCGGAGGACGAAGTCCATGTTGTCGATTGTGTAAATTCCGCTCAGCAAGCTTCGCAAGAACCGCAGCCATTGCGGCCTCTCTTGATCGGAGGCATCCGCCTTGGGTCGAACGATCAGCCAAGCAACTTGCTGGGGATCGAGCGTCTCCTCCGATGTGAGTTCAGAATTGGGATTGCGGCGCAGGCCCTTGAGAAGCGGGCCTAATTCTTCGACGACAATCTTAGCCCCGACTGTCTCGTGGGTTTGGCCAAATCGGCGCAGGAAATGCTCGTCAAAGAAGTGGCCGAAAG
The DNA here is from genome assembly GCA_964636985.1 of uncultured Pirellulaceae bacterium. Classification (GTDB taxonomy): domain Bacteria; phylum Planctomycetota; class Planctomycetia; order Pirellulales; family Pirellulaceae; genus CAZWSX01. Next base: position 77,087 of record CAZWSX010000016.1, read on the forward strand.
GGCCATGCCCGACGTCGTGCAGCAAGCCCGCCATCCGTAGCAGCGTTTCGACGTAGCCACGGCTAGGAACGTTTGCGCAAGTTTCGCCGAGTGTCGGGTAGAGCAGGGCGACGACGCGGCTCGCCAGATGCATCACCCCCAATACGTGCTGGAAGCGGTTGTGTTCCGCAGTGGGGTAAACCCACCAGGCGGTTTGCAACTGACGGATGTGCCGTAGCCGTTGTAACCATGGGTGGTCGATGATCTGCCGTTCCGAAGTTTCGCCGGTCGCAAGCCGAGCACTGGACGTGAACGGAATATACCCATGAACAGGGTCATGACTCAGATTTTCCCGCTGGTAGTCGCGCATCTACCCATTATGTCGCGTGGCGGTCATCCGTTTAAGGAGGCATGCGACGAGGGCCAAGGCGTGGCGTTATCGCGCGATTCCCAACGAAATCCTTGCGAGAATCCGAATGAGTATGCCGCACCAACGGCCGCAAACCCATCCCATCAGCAAGACATTGCCCCTTGGGAAAAATGTAGCGATTGCGCCAAAACCTCCGTCATCACTGACCAGGGGGAGGGGAGAAAAGCGAACTGGGGGCGTAGGAAATCACGGCCGATAACGAGAGACGATATCGCGTCGTATTCCCAACGACGGACAGTCGAACCCGGAGGCCACCCCGTGCTTCGTTTTTGTCGCCGATTTTGCACCGCTGGTTTGTTTGCAGTTACGCTTGGTTCCTCGCTTCCTTTTATGGCCCCGGCTTTCGCCGGTCCTCCCTCTGAGGAAGTCTTCCCCTCTACCACCAAAGCGTACGTTTCGATCCCCAGTTACAAGGCGTTGCGAGAAAACTTCTCGAACACCTGCTGGGGCGAACTGTGCGACGACCCGGCGATGAAGCCCTTCGTCGACAGCATGGCCGGGCAACTCCGCGGCCGCTTGCAAGACACTGGCTTGCGATTGGGCCTGAAGATCGCCGACCTGGAAGCGGTCGCCGGCGATGGCGAAATCGCTCTGGCGTTCATCCAACCGAGCACCAAGGAAGCCGGGACGCACGCGACGGCGCTGCTGGTTGATATTACGGGCCGACAGGCCGAAGCTGCCGCGGTCATCGACAAGACGGTCGAAACACTCAAATCGCGCGGCGCTAAGAAGGCCAACCAAACGATCGACGGCGTCGAAGTATCGGTCTTCACCATCGAGCGGAAAGACAAGTCCGTCGCCAGCCGCGTCTTCCAATACCAGGTGCAAGACACGCTGGTTGCCACCGACAACGAATCGATTGCCCGCGACCTCCTGGGCCGCATCAAAGGCAACCGCGAAAACAACCTGGCCAAGCTGCCGGCCTATGCTGCCATCCGAACGAACGTCGATGGGGACGCGGTCCAATCGACCAGCCACGTGAAGTGGTTCGTCGACCCGTTTGGATATGCCCAACTCGCCAAGGCGATGCAAGCGACGACCAAGAAAAAGCGCGGTCATGACTTGACCAAGATCATGAAGGATCAAGGTTTCACGGTGATCTCAGGCGTGGGCGGCAACGTCTCGTTCGCCACCAGTGCCCATGAAATCTTCCACGAAACGTACGTGCACGCTCCAGGCAGCGCGACACAGCGGTTCAAGCTTGCTGCCCAAATGCTCCAGTTCCCCAACAGTGGCGAACACAAGCCGAAGGACTGGGTTGCCAACGATGTGTCCAGCTACATGTCGTGCAACATCGATATCCAGAACGCTTTCAAACACCTCAATGGCATCGTCGATGGTTACATCGGCGAACCGGGGGCGTTTGAAAGCGTCCTCGACGGCCTGGCGCAAGACCCCTCGGGACCGCGGGTCGATTTGCGAAAAGAACTGGTGCCCTACCTCGGCAGCCGAGTCGCTTTGATCAGCGACTACCGCCTCCCAATCAACACCAAGAGCGAACGGGTATTGGTTGCGATTGATATCAACAACGACGAGGCGGTAAAGAAGACGCTCGCTCGCATCATGCGAACCGAGCCCGACGCCAAGAAGCTAGTTGTCGGCGGGCATGAGTTGTGGGAAATGGCTCGCAAGGAGGCGGTGGCCAGCGACACCGAAGTCGAGGTGACGGGCAAAACCTATGTTACCAAGACTGCAGCCAATACGGCCGAAGCCGAGCCCGCTTCTGAAGGCCCGATGCGGATTCCGCGATCGGCCTTTGCCGTGGCAGATGGCAAGCTGTTGATCGCGACGCATGCCGACTTCCTTAGCGAAGTGATCCGCAAGCAAAGCGAGCAAAAACTTGATACATCGGCGGACTACCAACGCTTGACGGAAGCCGTTAACTGCCTTGGTGGGCAAGAGTGCAGCTTCCGCTACTTCACGCGGACCTCGGAATCGTACCGCCACACCTACGAACTGCTCCGTCAAAACAAGATGACCGAGTCGGAATCGATGTTGAGCTGGATTCTGAACCGGGTCCTCGCTGGTCCGAAGGGTTCCGCTCCTCGAAAGCAACTGATCGACGGCAAGGAACTGCCCGAGTTCACCGAGATCGCCAAGTACCTCGGCCCCGCTGGCTTCCGGATCGACACGCTACCGCAAGGATGGCGAATGAGCGGCTGCTTACTCAAGCCAGGTGAGGATACCCCGCCGGTCGTCGACGACACCGCCACCCAAACGGCAAAAGCGATTGAAGCCGAAGGCACCACGCGGTAGGTGGAGAATCTTTTTGCCACAGAGATCTCAGAGAGAAATTGGCAGCAAAAAAGTGGCACAGACAATCTTGTCTGTGCGCGGTGCGGCTGGCCAGCAAAGAACGCTACGAGCAGCAAGAACGCGATTAATCGATTGATGGTTGATGGTTTTTGATTTGTGAAGTGAGAGAACTTCGCAGCAAATGGCTCTGCCCGCCCCGGCTCGGTGCCCTCTGTGGCAAACCTCTAAGACCGCTTCTCTCGTGGCGACCAGGCTACGTCGGGCTGCCCCACCACATGATTGGCTGCTCGCGCTAGTACGAACAGCAGATCGCTCAAACGGTTAAGGTAGCGAACCACCTCGGGCGAGATAGCCGGCGACGCTTCTCGCGCCAGCGTGACTACGTTGCGTTCCACCCGGCGGCAGATCGTGCGCGCCACGTGCAGGGCGGAAGCGGCCCGCGAGCCATGCGGCAAGATGAATTGCTTGAGCGGGGCTAGCACGACCTCCCAGCGGTCGATGGCCTGTTCGAGTCGCTCGATGTCGCTCTCGGAAACGCGGCTGACGCCCCAATTCGCTGGGTCGGGCGTAGCCAATTCGGCGCCCAAGTCAAAGAGCTCGTTCTGGATGCGTTCGAGCAGGGTATCGATCTCAAGCGGCGGCAACTCGCAACGACACATTCCCAGCCAGCTATTGAGTTCGTCGACGCCCCCGTAGGCTTCAATTCGCAAGTCGTCTTTGGCGACCCGCGGACCGCCGAAAAGTCCGGTTTGTCCGTCGTCGCCCGTCTTAGTGTAAATCTTCATCGAATGGCTTGCCGGTGGGATTTGCAAAGGAGTCGAATGGCAGAATGGATCAACGTATAATACAAACGTAACATGAGCGACTGTGGCCATTCCTTGAAGATGCTGCAGTCCGATCTACCTCCAGCGAGCACCTATCCCACCATGCCTCACTCAAGTCCCCTCTGGCCCAAGGCATTGGCCTGGAGCACTGCGGCGTTTTCGGTTTTGTTTCTTTCGACCCAAACATCCCAGGCGCAGCCGCCAGCCGCAGGTAAGAGCGAACTGGAGGCGAAGTTCCTTTCCAACGTCCATCAGGTCACGCACGGTTTCACTAAGGCAGGCGAAGGCTATTTCTCGCCCGACGGAAAAGCGATCGTCTACCAGGCCGTGCCGGCGGGGTATCCCTTCTATCAGATCTACACCCAACCGCTCGATGCAGGTAAAGATATCGAGCCGAAACGCATCAGCACCGGCCGCGGACGCACCACGTGCGCGTACTTCACGCCCGACGGCCAGCGAATTCTGTTTGCTTCCAGCCACCTCGACCCGGAGCTAGACAAGACCGAGGCCGCCGAGCGCAAGCAACAAGAAGAAGACCGTAAAAACAACGTTCGGCGCCGCTATTCGTGGGACTTCGATCCCTCTTCGGACCTGTTCGTGGCCGATCTTTCGGGGCGAATTGTCGAACGCTTGACCGACGCCCCAGGATACGATGCCGAAGGCGCCTACAGCCGCGACGGGAAAAAAATCGCATTTTGCAGCAAGCGTGATGGCGATCCGGATATCTACATCATGGATGCCGATGGCAAGAACGTGAAGCAGTTGACCGACGCTCCGGGTTACGACGGTGGTCCGTTCATTTCGCCAGACGGAAAGTGGGTCATCTTCCGCAGCGACCGCAAGAAAGCGGAGCACCTGCAAATCCATGCGGTCTCGGTCGACGGCAAGCATGATATCGCGCTCACCGATACCAACGGAGTGAACTGGGCGCCCTATTTCCATCCGACCAAGCCGTGGATTATCTGGACCGGCGCCGACCACAGCGATCCCAACGCTCGTCCGAACTACGACTTGTGGCTCGCCAAGTACGAATCGACCGACTCGACGTTCAAGATCAGCGAGCCGATCCGCGTGACCGATTTCCCTGGGGCCGACGTGCTGCCCGTCTTCTCGCCTGATGGCAACCACCTGATGTGGACCAGCACACGCACGGAAGACCATAGCAGCCAGTTGTTCATGGCCGATATTCGCTTGCCGGAGTAGCCATGATGCGACAGGTCCGCTCGTGCGGAGTCTTGGTACTCCGTGGAAATCCCGTTGACTCGTTCTTGCTAATGAAGCATTCGCGGCGGTACGACCTCCCTAAGGGGCACGTCGACGGGAACGAGACCGACATCGAATGTGCCATGCGCGAACTGCGCGAAGAGACAGGGATCGGTTCCGACGATCTGGAACTCGATCCAGAGTTCCGCTGGCAGACCGATTACTACGTACGCTACCGCGAATTCGGCGGCCAGTTAGCTCACAAGACGCTGGTGGTCTTCTTAGGAATACTCAAGCGCGAGGTTCCCATCGTGGTGACCGAACACCAGGGCCACGTGTGGCAACCCTGGAACCCACCGCACAAGATCCAGCGGGAGACGATCGACCCGCTGCTGACGGCTGCCGAGGCGTACCTAGCGAAGGGGAACGCTTAGCCCGAAATTCAATAAAGGCCCGATAGGGCCGGCAGATCTTAGCCGGGGCCGTGAGGCCGTGAGGCCCCGGTTTAGAGATGCAAGAAACCCGCAAGGCCCGAAGGTGCCGACAGAAAACAAGACGCTACTTTCTGTCGGCACCTTCGGGCCTCAAAGGATCTCTTCCTTTAGTCCGGCGGCTGACGCCGCCGGCTGAGATCTGTCGGGCCTTCGGCCCTAAAGTCCGGCAGCGGTCGCCTTAGTATCGCCCGCGCGAGACGCCTCCAGGCGCTCCAGGATTGGGCCCTGGGGGAAGCGAAGCGGCTGAAGCCGGCGGAGTTGCTGGCGACGATCCAGCAGGAGCGCTGCCACCCGTGGCTGGCGCCGCGATATTGCTCGGGAGTTTGTCCGGCGGTGTCGCCGCATTGACGCGTGCCGCGGCGGAATTGGTGTCGGGCGTCCGATTGGCTGGAGCGGGCTTAGCTCCGCCCGGTGCCAGCGAAAAAGGGTTGCTCGCTTGCGGCATTTTTGGAGCCGCGCCGCGTTCTTCAGACGCGACTAACTCGACGAACAGCAAGGCATCCGCTCGGCCCGTTGTCGAAAAGAATTTGGGCAATCCGGCCGGCGTGTTGTCGGGGCTCGGCGTCGCGACCACTCCGCACGACAGCAGCAGCACTTGCTTCGAAGGCCAGCGGAAACGTTCGTGCAAATTCCAGCTGACTAACTGCGGCACTTGGATCTCTTGTCGCTGCATCGCGCCGCCGAAGGGGACGTCGACGCCCACGGTCACCAGCTTTTCAATCTGGTCGACGCCGCACCGCATCACGCAGTCGAGTACCTCTCCATCGGCCGACATCAGCGGGCTGATCTCGAGCGTGTAGCCTTCGTCGATTTGCCCCATCACCGGCGCGATCAAGCCATCGGCCGTGGGAGCGAACGTCTTGCGATAGTTTCTCGGCGTGCGGCGGGTGAGCGGTAATGTTTGCCCGTTGGGGACAGGGACGGTCGGCGAAGCGTGCTCTTTGAAATCGGATCGCTTGCGCAGGTCATTGATCAAGAGCGCGGCGTTTTCGCGGCTCATCAGCCAGGCCTCCAGGCCTTGCGTGCGAACTTCGACCGGCTTCATGAGGCCGAGCGCTCGCGAGCGCCAGTTGGGGCTCCCCAGAGTCACAAGCTTGATCGCCATCACTTGCTGCTCGCCAGGGGCAGCCATGAATCGCTCGTAAATCCCCTTTACCTTTTCCTGCATTTGCGGCGTGTGGTACACGCGGAGCTTATCGCGATCGGCGCTCAAAATGCCCAGCGGCGCGCGGAACCAAACGTCGGTTCCGGTTTCGCGCAGCACCCAATCGACCATGGCCTGCTCGGGATGATCGATATCGGTCAGCTTGCGGGTGTACGGCGTCAGATCGTATTCCCGCCACACCTGGCCGGCGTCGTTGGGCAGCGACTCGGCACCCTTGGTGATCCTGCCCGCGGTGGGACGGCCGTTGCTGCCAGTGCTCAGCGGTTCCAAAGCCCCGGCCGATTTGACGCCACTCGATTTCTTTTCGCCGGCGGACGATGCTTTCGCCGAGGCATCGGCAACGCGGACGCCTTTCGATTTCTTGTTGGTGCCCGGCTCCTTGCTGGAGTTCGCGCGGATCGTCGCATTCTGCGCAATGGCGGTAGTCGTCAGGACGGCCACCAGGACACCGGCGACGAGCGAGACTTGGCGCGTGAGACGTGATCTGGCTGGCATAGGTTGGGCTCCTTCGACATCCGATCCGGACCGCTTGCGGCGACGTCATCGACAATGATGAATCGCGGGGAAGTCGATAGAAATTGGCCGCGAAGTATAGAAAGCAAGCAAAAATATCCGCAAGATGAACTGCGAATCTGCCGACAAGACTCCCATCCAAGAAACGCTAGCAACATGGAGACAGCATCATGAGTGAACCGCGGGCCGCCACTGTTCCGCTGGTTGAAGAATCGCAAGCGACGGGCCTTGTCGCCGAGATTTTTGCCGACATCAAGGCGACCAAGAAAATCGACTTCGTCCCCGCCTTCTGGCGGACGCTAGCGACCAATCCGCAACTGTTGCAGGGGATTTGGAGCCAACTCAAGCGCGTGATGCATCCGGAGGCATGCGGTATCGCGTCGCGGCTCGACGGCAAGACACGTGAGATGCTGGCACTGGCGGTATCAGCCACCAACGGTTGCAGCTACTGCGTCAATTCGCATACTGCTGCGCTTAAGAAGCTAGGCGTCGACAACGAGACGATCGGCGAGGTACTCGCTGTGACGGCACTCTTCAACGCCACCAATTCGCTGGCTGACGGTTTTCAGATTGAGCCCGATGTGCGGCCCCCGATTGAATAGGCGACCTCCGCTAAAGACTTGCAGTTCCCTTTGGTTCTGCAACATCCTTGGGCGCTCGCGCCTTCCATGGACCAAAGCGGCGCTCGTAGTAGATTCGCAGGCCGCTCGCCGCGTGGTACAAGGCACCACACTCGATGTCGGTATGGGCGGCGGCTTCAATGTCGCGACAACAGGCTTCGGCTGCGCGTTCCATCCAAGCTTCTTTCAAGGTTGCATCGTCCAAGGCGACTGCCAAAAACTCGAAAGTGTGGCCCGTCGTTTCGATCCGTTTTTTTAGATCGCGCGACACTCCGAGATGTTCCGTGTCCCAGTAGTGCGTCGAAAATGTTCCGTCGGAGTTCTGGTGTTCCTGCGAGAACTTAGCGCAGAGGTCGATCCGCTCTTTGAGATCGCCCCAAACGCCAGTCAGCGGCAAGCCGTCGGCATGGCGGCGTTGCAAAATCTGGCTTAGCCCCGTCATCCGGTGAGAACCCCCGCACGAACTGCGAGGTAATTCCCACTGCAGTTCTCGCTCGATCAGTTGGTCGATCGTCCAAGTCTGCCCGTCGGCTCCCTTCCACGTGTAGTCGCTTTTGCGATAGTTGGCCATCACCATGACCGTCCAGGTGTATTCGCCCGTATCGTTGCGTGGAACGTCGTATTCGATCTGCGCTAAGTAGTCGGCGAACGTGTAGGTGTGGTCGTCGATGGTAATGGTCTGGTCGAGCGGAATGTTGCAGCCCGACAAATAGCCGAGCCACTGGTCGACGTGCCCTTCGCCGATCTTCTCTCCGGGTTGCCGAATGGACCGGAGCCCGCGGCGTCCCGTTTCTTTGTCGAGCACCACGCCGGGTTCGAAGATCCAACCCTTGTACTTTCCGCCACTGTACATGTCGGTCAGGAAATGCACCGACTTTCCGTTCCGCGTGACGTACAAATCGTCTTTGAAGGCCAACGCGGCGTGCAAGATTTGCCACGCAGCCTGCTCGTCGACGTCCAGACGGCGCTCGCAAGACTGTTGCAGCACGTCGTCCAGCAGTTTTTTCATCGCCGCCGGTTTGCCGACTACGCTTGCCGAAGCCGAACTATCCGGGCCGCCGTCGGCGATTCCTGGTAGCGGCGAAACGGTGTCGAGCGGATCGCATCCCAATATCACGCAAGCGATCAACGAAATAACGGAGAGCGCGAAACCGCGCCGAAACGATCGATGGCAGAGCAGGGGGGAACAACGCATGGCAGTCACGGCGAACAAAGAAGCAATGCTGCCCTTATAGTTGCTCATTCCCATGCCGGCTAGCGGCCACATTTGGGTGGTGTGCGGTTTGCTCTTCCTTGCGATGGAACAAATTGTCGCCAAAAAACTTGCCAATTACAGGTGCAGAAAAATTCCGCCCGCCAATGGATTCCGTTTCGGGCCTCGCGAAGAATTGCCGCAACTTGGCTAGACTAACGAAATCGCTCAGCAAGCGCAGGCTGGTTGGCCCGCGTCGAGCAAATTTGACGGAGCGTTTTGGATAATGCTGCCTTATTATTTTGACCCCTTGCAGATCATCTTTCTGCTCCCCGCCATGGCCCTGTCGGGCATTGCCCAGGCGTGGATGTCGTCGGCGTATGCAACCGGCCAGCGATATCGCATTGGTTTGACGGGAGCGCAGGCCGCTCGCCATATTCTTGACGCCAACGGGCTCAAGGACATCCCTATCGAAGCGGTTCCCGGTCAATTAAGCGATCACTACGATCCAACCACGCGCGTGGTGCGCCTCAGTTACAACAATTTTCAAGACGATTCCCTCTCGGCCGTGGGCGTCGCCGCACATGAAGTGGGGCACGCCATCCAGCATGCCGTTCACTATCCACCGTTTGTGGTGCGCGGATTGGCCGTCAGCCTGTCGCAGTTTGGCGGCAGCGCAGGGATGCTCGCGTTGATGCTGGGTTTTGCCTTTGGCCGAACGCCCATCGGCTACATGATCGCCTGGGGCGGAGTGCTGCTATTTAGCACCGTCGTGATTTTCCAATTGATCAACTTGCCCGTCGAATTCAACGCCAGTTCGCGCGGAAAGCAAGAGCTGGTCCGCCTTGGCATCATTCACGAACAAGAGTTGGCGCCGATTCGCAGCGTTCTCACGGCCGCCGCTCTCACTTACGTTGCCGGAACGCTCCATTCCGCGCTGATCTTGGCCTACTACGTTTTCATCTTGATGAGCGGCAGCCGGCGACGCAGTGATTAACGCGTTCTGCGCCGTTGCTTCATCGCCCTTCGCGAGTCAGTCGCAGGAACATCTCTTCCAGAGACTTGGCATCGTCGACGTGTTGCTCGCGAAGCTGCGCCACTGTTCCTAAGAATCGCATTTTGCCACCCAGGCAAACACCAATCCGGTCGGCGATTTCCTCCGCCAGCGGCAGCGTGTGGGTCGACATGAACACGGTTGCCCCGCGCCGCGCGGCTTCCTTAAGCAGTCGCTTGACAATCAGCATGTTGTGCGGATCGAGCCCCACCATCGGCTCATCGAGGATCAGGGCCCGCGGTTCGTGCAGCAGCGCCGCCGCAAACGCGACGCGCTGTCGCATCCCGTGCGAATAGCTTTCGGTCAAGTGATCGATGAAAGAATCGAGTTCAAAGTCGACAATCTGCCGCTCGATGCCGCGGGCAATCTGCTCCGCCGTCAGGCCGTGCAACTCGCCGACGAATTCGAGGAACTCCCGCCCCGAGAGTTTGTCGTACAAATGGGCCTCGTCGGGAACATAGCCAACAATCCGCGCGGCCTCGCGAGGGTTTTCGACCACGTCGATTCCGCCAATCCGGACCGTTCCGCTCGAAGGCCGCAGCAGGCCCACCATCATTTTGATCGTGGTGGTTTTCCCGGCGCCGTTGGGGCCGAGAAATGCGAAGATTTCGCCCGCCGGGATCGACAGACTCAGCCCGTCGACAGCGACTTTCGAGCCGTAACTGCGGCGGACGTCGACAAGTTCAATCATGAAGAAGGTCGGGTTCCCAATCGTAATCCGGGACTGCTCTGGTTTGTCCAATTCAGGCGTTCGTTCGCGGGAGGCTCATCACTCTTTTACCGTTTTGCGCGAGGTGGGTCCCAGCAATCGCTCGAAGGTTCGCGAGTCGAGCAAACGGCAGGCATCTTCGAGCGCTTCTCCCTCCAGCCGATCCATTCGAACCGTCAGGCCTCCCATCATCGCCTCCTGTCGCAGAACATCGCCAGAGGGTGTCACCCAACTTCGACCAACGATCGTCGATGTCCCTTGGCCGCCACTGCGGTCCTCGCGGTAGACCACCACCAGCAGCGATTCGTCTTGGTGCCACGCGACCGATTCTTTGGCTTCAACCAAGGCCTCGATCACACGCACCGACGAGCCAGGCGACAACGGATTGATTAGCGGAATGTTCCACTTCTGCCCCACGTGAAGCCCCTTCAGGGTCGTGCGAGGCGTCATCAAAGTGGAAAACTCGACGTCGGGTGGGACCGCGATATCCTTTGCGACCAGTCCTTGAGGAAGGGGAACGCCTCCTCCTTGCCGCAGATCGATGCGGATGCGGGATGACTCGATGGCCTGCCCCGATGCGAAGAGGACGTCGGTTCCATCGGCCATTTTCAAAGTCGTCTCAAAATGGTCGAGCTGCTGCATTTCGTCAAAATGAATGCGCGTCGCGATGCTCAGATCGATGCTCATTTCATCGGGAACGGAGATGGTGTTCCAAAGCCGGGCCAGGCCTCCGAGGGTATCTTCCAGCAACCGCTGCAACGAAAGGTTGCTGATCTTGGCGACCGATCGAACCTGCGGTAGCTGCCCTTCCGGGTGGCTGGTCTCAACCACCGTCACGCCGATGGGCTGCTGATTCCAATAAAGCTTCCAACCACTTCGCCGGACCTCGCTCCCCTCGTGGGCGAGTTCTTGTTCAAATTCGGGGCGCTCCCCGTCGAGAATCGGCGGAAGAATCTTAGTCGCTGCCAACCACGCCATCATCATCAGCCAGAAGGCGACAACGACGAGGACGTAAGGGCGATTGAACATCGGTCGGCCGAGTAGGAAGGGTGCCGAAACGATTGACCTGAGAAGTAAATCTCAGTTTACACGGCGTGACGCTAACACGACACCATTTGGAACGGCAAGGCGACTTACACCTAACGCTTTCACCAGCCCCTGGTTCCGCCCAAACTAGCCGTTTGCGAGGCGGATGCTCGCCCGTGGGGTATCCGCAAGCTTGGGGAGCCGGGGAGTTGGCTAAATGGGGGATTCCGACCATAATTACTCGATTGCACGCATCTTTTGGTTGTCGCGTAAGCGTCGACCTTCCTCCCTGATAACCTCCCTCCATGAACGCTCCTCGGCTTAGTTTCTTCGCGGCGCTGGCATTGGTCGCTTTGCGCGTGGCGATCGGCGTCCATTTTTTTGCGGAAGGGAAGACCAAGTTCAAGGATGGCAAGCCGTTTTCCGCCCCGTTCTTTAACGCTTCCAAAGGGCCGTTCGCCCCTTTCTATAAAGGGAACATTTGGGATCGCGACGGAAAGATTCGCCGCGACGTCCCATTAGCGAAAGCAACTTGGGAAAGCTTCCGCGCTCGGGCGGCCTCGGCCTATGGGTTCGATCAAGCGCAAGTCGACGCCTCGGCCAACCGGGTTGAGGTCGCAGAAAGGGAACTGAAAACGATCTTGGACGACTGGAAAGACGATATCACCGAGTACGACCAGCAAGTGGCGCGGCGCGACCGGAACGTCGAAAAGCCCGAACGCCAACTCGCCTCGTTCCAAGTTCACGAAAACAAAATTGCCGCCGAAGCCAACGAAAAGAAAATGCCGTGGCTCTCGGCGGTCGACAAACTTTGGGTCAGCGTCGAACGCGACATCAACGGCCTCGCCAAACTGGAACAACAAAAGTACGGACCGCTCAAGTTGGGTAAGCCCGGCGTGAAACCTGGTGATAGCGAGTTCATGGACCGCCTCATCCCGTGGCTGCACATGGGAATCGGCTTCTGCCTCATCATCGGCTTGTTCACCCGCGCGGCAGCGCTTGCCGCCGCGGCATTTTTGGCGTCGGTGGTTTTGGCCCAGTGGCCATGGGCGCCCGGCGTCACGCCAACGTACTACCAATCGATCGAAATGTTCGCAGCGCTCGCGCTGGTCGGTTTGAATGCCGGCAAGTATGCAGGCGTCGATTACCTGATTTCCGGACTGATCTTCGGCAGCCCTGCGCGCAAGGCTGCAACCAACTCACCACCTCCGAAAGGAGCCCACGCATGAACCTGACTCCAGAAGAAAAAGACATCGGCAAGGACAACTACCACGAAGCCGTGGGTTTCACTCGCCGCGATTTGCTCAAAGGTGTCGTCGCCGCGGGAGCCGCTACCGGCGCGGGGCTGGGTGCGCATTATTTTCTTTACGACGTGATTCGCGATCCTCTCCGCGTCGCGGTCATCGGCACCGGCGACGAGGGAAGCGTTCTCATCGGCGCGCTCAACCCGAAGTACATCGAAGTCGCCGCCATTTGCGACATTCGCCCGTACAACGTCCACCGCGCGTTCCACGGCGACTGGTCGAGCGATACGGCGATCGCCGTTCGTCCCGGTTTGATGACCAAGTACGGTTGGGTGAGCGAAGACCAGGCCCGCCAGAACGTGAAGGTGTACGAGAGCATCGACGATACGCTGAACGACCCCAAGGTCGAGGCGATCATCATCGCGCTGCCGCTCCACTTGCACGCTCCCGTGGCCGCGAAGGCGCTATTGAAGGGAAAACACGTCCTCACCGAAAAGCTGATGGCCCACAACGTGGCGCAGTGCAAAGTGATGACGCGGATTGCCGAGGATCAAAAGAAGGTTCTCGCCGTCGGCCACCAACGCCACTACAGCGTTCTGTACGACAACGCTGTGAATCTGATCCAGTGGGGCCTGCTCGGGGAATTGAACCACATCCGCGCCCAATGGCACCGCGGCAATTTGCCCGGCGCCGACAGCTGGCAAATGCCGATTCCAGGCGGCGAAGACGGCTTTGAAGTGACCAAGGACGGCGACATCAAGCCCAGGAAGTACGACAAGATCACCGACGAACTGAAGAAGTTCACCAAGGCCCTCGAGCAAGCCGAAGCGGCCGGCGATGTCGATACGGCCGACCTGCTCAAGCGCAAGATCAAGCAATGGCAAGCGTGGGACCTGGACAAAGGGGTCGACGCGAAGAAGTTCGATTACCGCGATTTCGACCTCGGCGACGGCCGCGTTCGCAAGGCGCTCGAAGAACTGGTCCGCTGGCGCTTGTTCGAGCGGACCGGCGGTGGTTTGATGGCCGAGCTGGGCAGCCACCAACTCGACGCCTCGACCATCTTCTGCAGCGCGGTTCGCCGCGATGGAAAGAAGGCGCACCCGCTATCGGTGCACGCCGTCGGTGGGCGCCACACGTTCGCCAGAGACCGCGATGCGGAAGACCATGTCTACTGCATGTACGAGTTCCCCGCCCCCGGTTATGAGCCGACTTTCGACGTGGGCTACTACGATCGATCGATGAACTTCCCGCCCAAGGGGAAAGGCGTTCCGTCGTACGACGAAGATCCGAATCGCAAGATTGTGGTCACCTACTCGTCAATCAACGGCAACGGCTTCGGCGGCTACGGCGAAGTCGTCATGGGTACCAAGGGCACGATTGTTCTCGAACGCGAACAAGAAGTGATGCTCTACAAGGACTCGGCCACGTCGACCAAGGTGGGCGTTGGCAAGGACAAAGGCGGCCCGACGCTCGACACGCAAGCCAGCGGCAAGGGCCTGGCGGCTGTTTCCAAAACTGCGGCGGCAGCCGGACCGGTGAGCCGCGGTTACACCGAGGAAATCGAACACTGGGCCTGGTGCATCCGCAACCAAGAGCCCGGCGATAAAGACTCGCCCAAGCCTCGTTGTAATGGCCACATCGCCCTCGGCGACGCGGTTATCGCGTTGGCGACCAACGTTGCCATCCGCAACGCGAACAAAGGTGCCGGTGGCTACCTGAAGTTCGAGGAAACCTGGTACGACGTCAACAACGACGCCACGCCCGACGGCAGCTCGACCGAAGCGGAAATGAAGTCGTTGACGGGCAATGCGTAGCCCGTGGTGCGACTCTCCCGAGTCGCACAGTGTGCGGGTTGCGCCCAAGTCAAGATTTGCTATCCAAGGGCGAATAAAGGGTGGCACTGGCGTCCATCAGACGCCAGTGAGGCGCACCGAACCAACACTGGCGTCTGATGGACGCCAGTGCCACCCGTCGTTTTCTTTCACATCCCGATGCGACTCAGGAGAGTCGCACCACGGTTGGCGCCCGGTTACATTGTTGGGATATCTTTTGATGTCCCGCCTTTGAACCTGTTCCGCGAGGAAACCTGCCATGTCCGCGAAGTGGCCGATCGGCGTCTTTACTAGCATCGACGCCGGATTGGGTGTCAAGCTCGAAGTCGCCCGCGAGCTCGGTGTTCCCACCATCCAGTTGCACGCCCCTGAACAATCGACGCGCACGCAAGCCAATGCGGACGCGTTTTTAGCGAAGCTCAAGTCGTACGGGATCACGCTCACGTGCGTGTTCGGCGGCTTCGAGGGAGAGAGCTACGCCGACATCCCAACGACCTCCCGCACGGTCGGCCTGGCGCCGCCTGAAACGCGTGCCGCCCGCACCAAGGAAATGAAGGAGATCGCCGATTTCGCCAAGCTGCTCAAGTGCAGCGCGGTCGCCTTGCACGTGGGCTTCGTTCCCCACGATACCGCCAGCGAACTTTATCGCGGCGTCGTCGCCGCCACCAAGGATGTGTGCGATCACTGCAAAGCCAACGGGCAAACCTTGCACTTGGAAACAGGCCAAGAGACGGCCGAGGATCTGCTGGGCTTTATCGCCAGTGTCGGATGCGACAACTTGTTCATCAACTTCGACCCCGCCAACATGATCCTGTACGGGACGGGCGAGCCGATTGCCGCCCTGAAAAAGGTAGGAAAATTCGTCCGCAGCATCCACTGCAAGGACGGCAAGTGGGCCAAGAACCCCGGCCAGGAATGGGGCCAGGAAGTGCCGCTGGGGCAGGGGGATGTCGGCATGGAAAACTACCTCAAGGCCCTGCAGGAAATCGGCTACGAAGGTCCGCTGACGATCGAACGGGAGATCCCGCAGGACCCCGTGCGTCAAAAGGCTGAAATCAACCACGCGGTAACGCTACTGAGTGATTTGAAGAAAAAGCTCGGCGTCTGAGTTTCGCCGAGATAGATCCCCTTCGCCGGAGAGTTATCGCCATGCCTCGTGGAGATGACTCGAAAAAAGTCGCACCCCGGCGAAGGTGGTTTCAGTTCAGCCTGCGGTGGCTGCTGGTTCTTTGCATCGTCCTTTCGCTGCCGCTGGGCTACATCGGCTGGCGCATTCATCGCGGGCGACGAATTCACGAAGTCGTCCTCCGCCTTCAAGAACGGGGGTATCAACTAAGGGGATATGGCCTCCCCGCGATGGACTGGGCCGTAATTTGGGGTCCGCACGGGAAGGCGGTCGCGGAAAGTCCACAGGACAACGTCCCCATAACGGTCGCGACGGATGAAGCGGACCCAGGCGAATGGGAGGAAACAGCGGGGCCCGGACGGATCAGCCCTTTTCCGATTAACACCTCCTGTTACTTGGAAGCTGCCCCGCAACCTCCCAAGTACGACCCGCTCTGGATGTGGGGCTTCGGAAGTCGGCTCTTTGGCGAAGCGACCTTTGCGCGGCCAATCGAGCTGAGTGAGATTGATGGCCGCGGAAATGCATTCGCGATTTGGCGCCTCATCGAGGAGATTCCGGAACTTGAGGAACTTGATCTCAGGGACTCCACTCAAAGACTTCTGGAATCGAGCCAAGCGGTGCCCACGCTCCACCGTCTTCGAAACCTCAAGCAATTGCGATTGGCGAATGTGATCGATGATGCGTTTCTCGACTTGTACCAGCCGCCTCCGTCATTGCAGTCCTTGAAATTATCTGGTGTTGATGGTTCGGGGGCATCGTGGCAGAGGTTCTTTGCCAGGAGCCACATCACGGAATTGCATCTCGACAAACCCGCGCGGCCAAAAAAGATGCTCGCAGCCGCCAAGAGCTTGCGCTCGCTGGCAGGTATTCACGTCACCGACTGCACACTGGACGACGAGACGCTCAAGGTACTCTTTGCACTAGAACCCTCCGGCAGTCTGATCATTACCCGCTCGCGAATTCCCGAGGGAGACGATCGCGCCCGGCAAAGATTGGCCGCGGCTGGCCTGAATGTCGAGGATCTCTATTTCCACGGTCCGGATTGGAAAGCGTTCCGCGAAGAGCATTGGGAATTACTGCTCGGAGACGACCCCCAGCACTTCGTGCACGACGACGCCGGCGCGACGCCTTAGTTGGCCTTTCGCCACCACGACAGCGACAAAGCCCACAGCACGGCCAGCATGGGAAGGACCCAGAGTGCGTTCCAGGGGCGAATGACGACCAGCCCCACGCCGACGATGCTCGACATCCACAGCCACGCCGGCGTGTTGGCAAAGATGCGGTCGAGGTTCGGAATCGCCAGCCAGAACACGCCTAAGATCAGTCCAAATCGCATCAAGAGCGGCGCATGCAAACCCCAGCCCGCATCGGACACTCTGGACAAGAGAAAGAACAAGCCCGACAGGGCAATCAGCCCGATCGTAACCAGCCCCAGGATCGCGCGTTTTTGCGAAAGGCTGAACCCTTCGCTTTTGCCCGGAATATCGGTCATCGCGCCTTGGCCATTTCGTTTCCAGAACATTAAAGAGGGCAGCGTAAAAGGCCAGGTATTAAAGGCAAGGTATTAAAGGCGATCCAGCGCGTCGAACCACATGGTGATCGTCTCGCGGTTCGCCTCGGTGAGCGGCTCGCTGATCTTTCCCCCTTTGAGCGTTTGCACGGGGATGTTCGCCTTTCGCAAGCGATCGATCGTTTGATCGATGGCGGGGCCCAGTTGGCTCGCTTCACTCTTGCGAAGCAAAACTTCCAGCCGTTCGAGCGGCTCGGCCTCTAAAGCGACACGCGGCGACATGGGAATGTCGAGTGCCGCGACGCCCCGGATCAACTCGCGGTGCGTACCGGCTACCGCCCAAGCCAGTTGCCCTGTGAGCCCCTCTCCCAAGATCGCGATCCGCCGGCGATCGATTGAAAGCCGCTGTTGGGCATTGGTGATCAACGTGTGAACGGAGGCGATTTCGTTGCGTTGCCAGTTTCGGCCTTCGGCCGGCCGGACGGCCATCACGATCATCTGGCTGTCGCGGCAATGCTTGTCCCACAGTTTTTCGAGATCGGCATCCTTGATATCGCCGGCCGAAACCCACACCAAGAGACCGTGCGGAATATTCGATCGATAGGTCGCAGGGACCCAAGCCACGCAACTGTTAGGGAGTTCGTCCCGCTTGAGCAAAACCAGTCCGGACGGGCTTCCGGCGGGTGCCTCTTCCACAGGAGCGGGCGCGGGGGGAATCGTATCGTCAAATTTCGAATCGATGCCCGCCAGCGCGACGTCGGCCTCGTGCGATTCGCCTTTGCGAGTCCATTTGACGTGAATGGTTGTCGGAAGCGCGAGATTGGACAGGGCCGTATCGATATCGTCGGCCGACCGGACTTCACGATCGCTGAAATGCGTGATCACGTCGCCTGGCAAGATCTTCGCTTTCGCCGCCGGCGAATCGGCAAGAACGTGCCGGACCACGCAACCCTCGCCGCCGCGAACAGGCAACAGCCCCAGCGTCGGTTGCTGCCAAGGGGGCAATTCGGCGGCAAGCTCGACCTCGAATTGGAGGTCTTGGTTCTCCCGGCGAATGCTGACTTGAATTTTTTCGCCCGCATAGTGTTCGCCCAGGATATGTTGCATTTCGGTTTGGCGAGCGATCGGTTTGCCATCAATGGCCGTGATCAAGTCGCCCGCGCGAATCCCCGCCGAATGGCTTGGTGTCCCCGGGCGGCACGAGACAATCTTGGCCGGCAACACGTACCGGTTCCCGCGTCGCAAGCCGACGCCCAGTTTGCCGATCCGCAGATCGTCGCCTGTCTTCCACTTTTCGAGCCGTTGCATCACGTCGGCCAGCGGCACCGCGAAGCCGATCCCGGCGTCGTACCACTCGACGCCGGCAGTTTCGCCTTCTTCGTGAGGCGAGAGCGGAGCCAAAATGCCGATGGTGCGGCCGCGCAGGTCGACTAGCGCTCCGCCATAGTTGCGTGGAGAAATCTTGGCGTCGGTTTGGATCGCCCGATTCCACACTCGTCCCAATGAACTAACCACGCCCGCCGAGAGATGAAGTTCGCTCTGGTCCAGCGTTCTTCCAAGCGCGATCGCCGTCTGGCCGACTTTGATTTCCGACATCGGAGCAGCGCGGGCTGGCGTGAGCACCAGGTCGCCCGGCTCGATCTTGAGCAGTGTCAAGTGACGTGGCTCGTCATTGGCGATCACTTTCGCTCCCAACCGCTTCCCATCGGGTGCGATCACGATCACGGCCGCCGGTTCGTTGTGCAACGCGAACGAGCTGGTGACGATGTACCCGGCCGCGTCAACGACGACGCCGGTGGTGGCCGTAACTCCGGCGAACTCGCTCTTGAGGTCTTCCTTGCCGCCGAGCGCTTCGATACGCAAGAGCGACGGCGAAACCTGGTCGACGGCGGCGCGAATCGCTTGCTCTTCCAACTCCGAAAAGTCGGGCAGGGCAGGGGAGGCGTCCTCGGCGCCGAACAAAACGCTCGTTGCCGTGCACAGCAAACCCATCGCCACGAACATCAGGAGCCAACGCGCTGCGGTCACGGCTGCTCCTTTGTGTCGGATGTTGGAGTTTTGTCCGCCGTCGGCGTCTTGGGCGTCGTTGTTTCGGGTGCCTTGGTTTCAGCGGGCGCGAACAAGTCGAGCGTGACTTCCATCACCTCCAGACCTCGTTTGACCGTGATTCGAACTGCTTCCTCGACTGGGATCTGCGACAACTCTTCGACGAGCACTTTGCTCGAAGCGACCAGGCGGTCGTTCACAAAGAGGACTAGATCGTCGGGCTTCATGCCGGCGCGGCTGGCAATGCCGCCAGGCGAAACCAAGTCGACATACGGTGGCGTCTTGTTGAGAACATCGGGGACCAGTGACAACCCCAACCCGGCCAACGTATGGGCTCTGGCGGGCTTCTTCGGTTTGCCGGTAGGACGCTCGCCGACGGTTCTGCCGGCGAGGATTTGTTCGACGCTCGGCGCGATCACCTGCATCGGAACGGCATAGTTGAGCCAGGCGCCGTCGTTAGCGCTGCGAAGTTCCTTCCCCAGCATGGCAACCAGTTGGCCGCGGCGATCGGTTACGATCCCGCCAGCGGCACCTGGGTTGTTAGTGATTGCATCCAGGATGTAAACCTCGCCCTGGTACGGCGTCCTGAAGGTCCCGCGTTTGGCTGCGAGATTCGATTTTCCCGCCACCACGCCCCGTTGCACGCTGACGACTTCGTCTCCGCGAGCGGAGCCGTACAAGTTCGCGAATGCCAGGACGCGAGCACCACGCTCGAGCGACGCGCTTTCCGCCAGTTTGAAGTGGGGCAAATCTGCCGCCGCGCTTCCGGCGGCAAGTTTGAGCACCGCGATTTCGAGCGTCGGATCGATACCGACCAACTCCGCCGTGCGGTTGCGGCCGTCGGCGAGCGTCACTGTCACGTTATCCGTGTCGAGCACGTAGCTCCAGGCCGTGAGAACATGCCCTTCGTTCGAGATCAGGAAGCCCGATTGATAAGCTTCCAGCCCCGTTCGTCCACCGGCGCCGAAGATTTTGACAACTTTGGGCGCCACCTCCGCAGCGACTTGCGGGATCGACTCGGCGGCGAGCCCACCTTGAACCAGGGCCACACTGAAGAGAGCGGCAGCGATGGAACCAACAGCGCGTCGTGGGAGGGGGCAACTCATGGCTTCTCCTCCTGCGCGGGCGGCGGCGTTTCCGGCTTCTTCGCTTGTTCGCTCCAGGCCGTGATGTTCATCGTTTGAACGGTGCCGTCCCCGCGAACCGATTGGATCGTATGGGGAACCATGATCCCGCCAGCTTCCTTCCAATCGTCGAATCGCAATTCCCACGGATCGCCTGCGCCCACGAGGTGGAACTCAGCGGCTACGGGCAAGCCAGTTTCGCTATCGGAGAAGCTGTGAATCTCGAGCGTCTTGTACGTGACGATCAAGCAATCACATGGCTTGTCATGACCTGGAACAGGAGCCTTGCCGAAGGCGATGGCCTCGCCGAGGGCCTCGGGCCCGCGGGTCATCAGCCGTCGCCAAAGATGCAGCGCTGCCAAAACCGGCGCCCGGCCGCGTTCGCGGAAGAGCGGTTCCAAGTCGCCGTTGTCGGTCAGCGTTGCGAAATCGCGAGGCCACTTCCCATTGCTGAACTGGTCGCCCAGGCTGATTTCGATCTCTTGCCCTTCGGTGTTTTGAGCCGCGATTTGCCACTCGCCCGCTTCCGGCTTCCACTTGGTAGCTGCCGCGATGGCGGCTGTGACGCGTTGCCGCTCGCGACGGTTGAAGGCGTAGTTCGCCATGCCGCGACGTGTTTCCACCATTTCCGATAGCCGCTTTTGTTCGGCTGCTTCGGCGATGTCGAACGGGTCCCTCTTCAGATCCCCGTCCTTCTCTTCGTCTTCGTGGGGTTGTTCCTTTTCCGGCTCCCCTTCCTTTGGCTTTTCGTCCGGCATCGGCGGACGCTGGGGTGGCTCCTCATCGCGAAAAGCGTTGCGAGCCTTGTCTTCAAGCTCCTCCGCCGTGAGCAGCCCCGCCAGGCGAACGAAGGTGGAGACTTGTTTTCCATCGCGCTGGAACGTGATCGGCACGCGGAAGCCTTTGGGGAACGTCCCCAGGACGCTTTTAAAGCCGTTCACCGAAGTGATCGTCTTGCCGCCGAACGCGACCAGCTCATCACCGTACTTGAGCCCGCGACGGAAGGCGTCGCTCTCGCTGAGAATATCGGTGACGACGACGCGTCCCTTGTCGTCGCTCGAAACCACGGCGCCTAAAGTCGCGTGGTCAACCAGCCGCCCCGTCTTGAGGCAACCGAGAAAGTTCTTCACCTGATTGATCGAGGCGGCGTAGCCCACGCCCACGTTGACTCGCCCGCGCTTGTCGAAGCCGCCGAGGCCGATGATGCCCATCACGCGGCCGCGTTCGTCGAACATCGGTCCGCCCGAATTGCCAGGGTTGACCGCGGCATCGGTTTGAATGGCGTCGGTGTACTCAAGCGGCGAACTGCCCGGCGTAGGACAGCGATGCACGCCCGAGACGATCCCGTAGCTGACCGAGGGCTGCAAATTGGTGGCCAGCAAGAAGGGATTGCCGATTACGCAGCACCAATCGCCTGGACGGACGGCGTCGCTATCGGCCAATTCGGCGAACGGAAAGTCGGTCCGCCCTTGCAGCTGGATCAGCGCGATGTCTCCGGTGGGGTCGAGCCCCACCAGAATTGCGTTGTAGATTTTGCCGTCGTTGAGCCCGCATTTCATCACCAGCCCAGCAGGCTTGGCAACGTGAAAATTAGTGACGGCGAAACCATCGGCCGAGATCAACACGCCCGAACCGCCGCCATTGCCGCCCGCATCGAAGATCATCACCGTCGCGGCCGATGCGCGCTCGATCATGCCCACGCGCTTTTGTTCGAACTCGGCGACCGCAGCCGGCGGCTGAATGTCGTCGGCACGCAACGGCTTTGCGATCGGCATCGCCGCCGCGAACGCCGAGAGCGCCAAGATTGTGCTTAGCAAAGTGCCGTGCCGGCTCATCGAGTGAATCTCGCCATGGCTAAAACAAGTTGTCCGCCGAGCGGCCCGCCCGAAGTGGATGTAACGGAGATTCGAAGCCGTTTAGCCCCTTTCAAATCGATTTCGATCGGGATGGGCCGACGCTTGCCGGGGGCGAACTTTTGCTGCACCAGCGTCTTGCCGTCCCCTTCGATCGTAAGCTGAACACTACCATGCGGCACCGCCCGATCGTCGATGGCGACCACCGTTCGGAAGGTCTTGTAACCCTCCGGAATCAAATAGGCGGCGGTCGTGCCGACGGGAGCGTGTAGCCCGTGCGCAAAAGTGGTATTACCGGCACGCAAGGCGCCATCGAAGCTTTTATCGAAACGTGGCCCTGCGATCTTTTGCTCCGACTCGGCGAGTCCCGGCAGAGGGAACAATACCGAGGCCGCGATCGAGCCCTCGAGTTGCGAAAGGTACTTCGCATTCGCTTCCGAGAGATCGAGCCGCCGCCATTGCGCACTCGCGATCGATCGAGAAACGCCCGCTGGCGTCGTGATTTCGACCCCCGTCGTCTCGGGCGAAATCTTGGCGACGTTCCACTGGTTGCCATCGATGTCGTCCAGCTTGCCGACCAACTTTTGGTTGATCGCCGAGTTACGCCGCAGATAGACGATCCCTTCCAGGCGTTCTCGTTTGACTTTGAGAACCTTGCCGTCGCGGTCGAAATCGACGACGTCGGGCCGCACGGCGACAATCGTCCCTTCGCGATAATCGAGCGAGATCGATGTCGCTTCGGAAGGCGCCTGAGTCCCTTCGGCTGGCTCCGATTCGCGGCGCAGGATGATGCGATCGCTGGTGGCCTCGGCTGCGAGCAAATCGTTCCACTGAGTGTCCGTGGCAGCCGTGGGTTCGCGAAAGCGGACCGACGTAATGGCTTCAGCCGAGAGGTCTAGCGGCGCACCCGCGGCGAACGTGATTTGCCCCTTCTTGCCGTCGATCAGACACTGTTGTCCACGCAGCGTGCTGCCGTCGGTCAGCACAATGCGAAGCGGCGATCGCAACGGTCGGGCGGCGCTCGTGCCGGAAATCGTCATCACGTCGGCCAGGGGAATATCACGATCGCCGGTGCGGGTTCGGACGGAGATTTTCTCCGCCGAGATCGACTGCAGCGGAGCGATCAGCGACGAACCATCGGCCAGTTCGATGCGGACGTCGACCGCGATCGCAGGGACCGCAAGGACGACTGCGCACACGAAAGCCAAAGAGAAAACTGTTGAACGCGGCATTATGCGATTCTGCGTTTTGTTCAAAGATGTGTTGCTGTTCGAGGAAGCTGACTACTTACCACTGTCTTGGGCCAAACGTTTGAAGTACTCCTCGACTGTTTCGCGGTAATGGGACGGGAGTTCCTTCGATATCTGCTGGAGCGCTTCCTGCCGTTGACGTGGCGGGAGATTCCCCCAGCTGGAGCGATTGGCCAGGTCGCGTTGATCGACCTCGTCTGAGGCCCCGCCGGGTTCCGTGATCTTCCGATCCGCGGGCGACTGGCTTTGTTGTTCCTGTTGCTGCTGCTGTTGTTTTTGTTGCTGTTGTTGCTGCTGCTGTTGCTGTTGTTTCTTCTGTTGGTCTTCGAGCTTTTTAATCATCTTGTCGAGCTTGTTGACGACGTCGTCCTCTTCGTCGCGGACCTTTTGGCCGGCTCGACCTAAGCCTAATCGTCGGCGGACGTCGTCCATCATTCGCGTGACTTCATCGAGCGAGTCGGGCTTCAGGGGCTCGATATCGGCCAGCATCAGCTTCGCCACCGAGGCATAGCGAACCGGAATCTTGTCTTCGTTTTCCAGCAGGCTTTTGATCGTCGCCTCGCAACGCTCTTTATCGAACAAGCGATGCGCGGCCACGCCTTGGAAGAACAGCAGCGTCGCCGGATCGACTACATCGGCCGCCACTAGGTCCCTCAGCAGTTCCTGCGCCTCATCCACCAAATCGGCGCGGGCCAGAGAGGCTCCCCAGTAGAGCCGCAGGTTGTCGGCCGCGAACTTGGGAAGCTCGGGCGGCGCCAGCCAGGCAGCAGCGGTGGGGTCCGGGAAAACTCGCGTGTCGCATCCTTCGACCAGGGCCTTCACTCGCGGGTCGGCTTCGCCCAAACAAACGACGACACGCCGGAGCAATTCTTCCGCGGGCGCACCATCCTCACCCGACAACAGCGTTTCAACCTTTGCTTTGGCGGCGGCCGAGTTGGGCATCTCACCGAGCGTCGCGGTGAGCCGTTCGCGGACGCTTCCAGCCGTGGGAGGCGACCACGCCTTGAGAACCAGCTTGGGTTTGGCCGGCGCTTCGGCGGGTTCGCCGTCGCCAGCGGGTACATTCTGGGCGAACAAACACGGCGTAACCGCAAGGGTTACCGCGACAACGGCAATGGGTAGCATCCTGATCATTGGGCACTCCGCATCAATTCGCGTGTGATGTCCAGCACTTCCGTTTCGCGCTTGCTCAGTTTTTCGAGCGAGTCGGTCAGTTCTTTGGTGTTCGATTGGCCCACGGGATCGTCGGGCTGCGCGAGCAGCTTGGCATACCGCTGCGTCCGCGTATTCACGCGCATTTGCAGCGTTCGAATCATTTTCAATTCGGCGATCTTGCTGACGAGCGGCGGTTCTCCCTCGCCTTGCTGTTGCTGCTGGCCTGGTTGTTGCTGCTGTTGCTGTTTTCGCTCTTGCTGTTCCTTCTTGGCCTTTTCCATCGCTGCGAGCAACTCTTGCAGGCTCGTCAGGACTTCGCCCTCGAGTTCCAGCGTAATCGCATCGAGCTTGGCTGTGGCCAATCGCTCGCCGATCGTCAGCATATCCTCGCGGACTTGCTCCATGGTGAGAGGGAACGCCGTCGACGAACCTTCTTCCTGGAGCACCTGCACGGCTCGTTCTGCTTCGATCGCGATCTTGTTCTGTTCGCTGCCGAGCTTGACGATCTGGCTGTCGACCTCGCGCGACCGGGCGTCGGGCGTGATCTCGGCGAAGCGCGTCGACTGTTCGTTGACCTTGGTTTGCCGCTCAATCATTTGTTTAAGCCGGGCTTCCATGCTGGCTAGCGTTCGCTCCAGCTCTTCTTCGCGCAGTTGTCGCAAGATCCGTTCGAGTTCGGCCTTGGCCTTTTCGAGTTCGGCTTGGGCCTCGGCTTGCTCGGTTTGCGACTTCTTGCGATTGGCTTTCTCTAGCTCCTTGCGAGCCGCTTCCATTCGCTTGCGGGCCTGTTGCAGTTGGCGGCGAACGGGATTTTGCTGTTTTTGTTTTTGCGGGTCGTCATCCGACTGTTCGCCTGAACCCTGCTCGCCCGGCATGGGGGGCATGGGTTCAGTTTTTTGCCCCGGCTGTTGTTCGCCGGGCTGTTGATTTTGATTGTTCTGCGGCTCGCCTGGTTCCTGCTTGCCTGGATTTTTCTCGTCAGGTTTTTGTTCACCTGGCTTCTGTTCCCCCGGTTTCTGTTCGGGCTTCCCTTCGTCGGGCTTCTGTTCGCCAGGTTTGTTCTCTTCGCTTGGTTTCTTTTCGCTACCGGGATTCTGCTCACCCGGCTTTTGCTCTCCAGGCTGTTTTTCGCCTGGCTTTGGCTCACTAGGTTTGTTTTCGCCCGGCTTTTTGTTCTTGTCAGGCGAATTGCCGTCGTTCTTGTCGGACTTTTGGCCGTCAGCCCTTTCGCCGTCTGGTTTTTCACCACTCGGCTTATCACCGCTTGGTTTCTCTTCTTCGGCCAACTCCTGGTCGAGCTTTTGCGTCCGCTTGCTTAGTTCGCTCTGTTCGTCGGCCAACCGTTTAGGATCTCCGCCCGACTCGTTTTCGCCTTGCAGTGAGCGCTGCAAGCGAATCAATCGCTCGACCTCGGCGATCTGCTCGCGGAGTTTTTCTTGCTGGCTCTTGAGCCGCTCGAAGCGGTCTTCGCTCGTCAAAAACTTGAGCAGCTCTTCCAGTTGCTTTTCGGCGATGATTTGGCGCTTGGCGGCTTCGGAGAACTTCTTCTGCCCGATCAGCTTGGAGATCTCGGCCAGATTGGCTTGGATTTGCTGTTTACGAGCGCTGCCGAGGGCTTGCTCCAGCAGCGTTGCACGGCGCGGGTTGCCTGCCTTTTCGAGGACGGAGAGTTTGAGCAACGTCGCTTCGAGCCGCGAAAAACGCTCGGCCACCGACGCTTGCGAACTGGCGGCGCTGGCGGCATTGCGTTCAAAGTCGTCGGCTGCGTGGAGTAAGGGGCAGGCTATCGACGTCACCAAAAGCAACGAAGCTGCGCGGAGCACATTGGACTTCCAACTTCGTGGCATGGCTTCCCTCCACAATCTCGCGCTATTTTTCCAGGTCTTCCTCGTCGCGCAACCGCTTCGTTTGGTCCGCGACCTCTTTTTGAGTTTTGATCAGGTCGCGAACCAGGTCGAGAACTTCATTGTAAGTCTCCAGGTCGAGCATTTTCTGCAGAACCTGGTCCATATTCGCCAGTAGCTGGTTGGCCGCGACGATACTGGCCTCGCAAGCCTCCACGTCGCCGTTGGATTGCCCAGCCGGCGCGACATCGATCTTGCTCAATAGCTCCAACAGCTTCGTTTTGCACTCGGGAAAGTCGTTTGCGACGATCGTATGCAGCGGGATGGCCACCTGTTCCCGTAAGCGGCCTTCTTTGTCGCGTGTGTCGAGGCGGTTGTTGACCATTTCGGCGAACAGCAGGTCGAAGCCGTTGGCAATCCCACCCGTTTCCTGGACCGATTTGTCGATTTGCTGTGACGCCCGCTCGCACCGCAACCGCCGCAGGTCTTTTTGACGACCGGCCAACACTTCGGGCGATAGCTTTTCCTCCCCCGCTTCGGTGGCGGGCGGCGGCGTCTCGGCTGATGCTGAGCCTCGTGCAGCGAGTTCCGCCTTCACCCGGACCAGCGAGTCGCGCATTTCGGTCAATTCTTCGACGATCTCCTCGAACCGCCGGCGGAATGTCAGTTCGCGGTTTTCCAGGACTGCCAGCAGGTCGTCGGGCGAAACCACGGTGAACTCGCGACGTTCGCTCAGCCCGATGTTGGGACCGTCGCCGATATCGCGACGGTCGATGGCTTGCGCCAATACGGTGACCTTTTGACCCGGCTTAAGCTGCCATCGCGGCGACTTCTCGGCCATCGCCAGGATGTCGAGCGGATTAGGGACGTCGAGTTGTAGCGGCGGCGATTTGCGTTCCAGGATTTCGGATTCGACCGGAATCAACTCCGGAGGTTTGTCGTCGACCGCGAGGTCAAGCCGCGCGCTCGCCAAGCCGAAGTCGTCGACCGTCTTCACGGTCACAGGCATCCGCACTTGCGGCGTGACCTGCGCTCCGATGCCCGTCAGATCGAGTTCGACCCGCGGTGGCTTGTCGGGCAAGGCCGCGACGAACACGCGATGTCGCCGGGCAGCCGAGACACCATCGGTGTCGCGGAGTGAAACTTCGATCGCCAGGTTTCGTTCGAACGACGGGAGCAAGGCAACAGCCTCAGTTTGGCTTGCCGTAAGCGACGACGGGACGATGGTTCCGCTTTCCGTATCTCGAACCACTACTTCAGCCATCGGCTTGCTGGTAATAAAACGGAGCGTGAGGGCCGACCCGGCCGGCGCTGCGTTGCCTGAGGGGAGCAGTGGAATGTCGATGCGTTCGTTCGTTTGAAAGGCCGCGCTATCGACCATGTAATCGGGCAATCGCAGATCCATGGTCGCTTGCGTGACCACGGGACTTTCGACCGCTTCCAAACGATGCGGTTCGATTCGGTAATCGTTCCCGATGACGTGGAACCTGATACTCGTGGCGAATCGGCGGAAGGGAACGCCGGAGGTGACGTAAATCTGTTTTCCGTCGCGCGGCTTGCCGAGTCGCTTCATCACGGCGGTTCCGCGCTCGCCCGTATCCAGCCAGTAAGTCACCGTGCACTCGTTGGGGACGTACTTGCTCGTATCGGCGGCGACCTTCAGCGTAAGATCAGCACCACGCGGTGCTTTGAGCGAAGTACCCGTAAACTCCATCGCTTCCACCGGGATATCGTCATCGCCTCGGCGGATATCGATGCCCACCACCTCGAGCTTCGTCGACCGCGGCCACGGTGTTGCTGAGAAGAACAAGAGCCGCTCGCAAGCCTTCCGCATCGTTTCCGGTTGAAAGTATGCCAGTGCCATGGCAGGTGCGATCGCACAAACCGCTAACGCCGCGACCTGAACGAGAGGGCGAAAGTCGAACAGCCGCCGCAAGTCGACTCGAACCAACCCCGCGCCGGCCTGGTCGTGAACTCGGCTCAACATCGCCTGCGCAAAACGTCCCCGCGGCTCGTCCGGTTTCAGTTCGACGGACGTGATCAGGCTATCGTGCAGATGCGGAAATCGGCGCTCCAAGAGCAACGCCAAGCGATCGTCGGGCAACGAGACAAACAGTCTTCGCAGGCCTAATTGGTAAAGGCATGCGCCCGCGGCCACGCCGGCGACAAAAGCCAGGAACCAGCGAGCCTCTCGCGAGAGTTCGTCGCGGCCGAACTTGACTGGCAAGTAGTCGAGGGCAAATGCCACCCAGAAGGTAATTGCCAAGGCGGCGACCGCTGCGAGCAGGGCCTGCACGATGACATAAAGACGAATCCGCCGGCGGACTCCGCCCAGGACGGACGGGATCGACCGTCGCGAACCCGCGTCAAGCGGACGGGGCGGCTCCAATCCGTCGGCACCCGCCGGAGGGCGAGTGTAAGGCGACGGCGTTGGAGCAATCGACATCGAGCACTTTCCTGCGAACTCGGGACGGGGACCGGGCTAGCATCTAAGACGATCTACAAAGCAAACACCAAGCCGGAATTCCGGTTCCATCATCAATTCTTAATTATAGGGCGTAATAGGGGTTTTCTGGAATTTGGATTTCCCGCTTTTTCCGGCTTATGCCCGGCGATTAGGCACATTTTGACCCCTGTTGCCCATACCCTGCGCTGCTGATTTCGTCAGCCCGACATAGGCCACCCTTATGCCAAACGATGCAGCCGCCGGATCAACCACTCCAGCGATAAAGCAGTAACGACCAGTGCCAATAACCACGCCATCAATGCAAATTGGAATCGCTTATCCGACCCACCGCCCACGACCGCGGTGTCGTCTTGCGGATTCAATAACTTCCAGACCGGCTGCTGTGGGCCAGTCGCCGCATCGGTCCCGACAAAATAGTGCCCGCCACTTTTGCGCGCCAGGTTCGTGAGCACCGCATCATTTCGCTGCGACCGTTCTGTTTCGGTACTAGGCAGCCGAGCGCGGAATTCGGCCGTGAGAAGATCCTCCAAGCCCGCTCCTGGAATTGGCAACTCGACGCGATAGTCCCCTTCGATCGTCGCCGAGACTTGCTCGGTGTAGATCCCTTGGCGGTCGTTGTCTTGCAGCTTCTTGAGTTCGATCGGCAGTCGCAAGCCATCGGGGCGAACGAGATAGGCGCCAACCTGAGGTTGCGTGAGAGGACGGAATTGCTCGTCGACGAGCGTGGCACGAATTCCCACTCGTTCGCCGAGTGTGCACCGCTGCTTATCCACCAGCAGCATGCCGCGCTTGGCATCGCGGAGGATACGTCCTTCCGAGACCCAACGCAACAGCTTGGTATAGAACTCTTCGAAGTAGGCCTCGTCGGTGGCCCGAGTTCGCCACATTTCGCCGCTCCCCAAATAAAACACGCGGCCCGAGCCAAAGAAATGGCTGGCCATGTAAATGGGAAACTCGTTGTCGGCGCGAGCCTCGGGATCGGCGAAGCGTGAGTAAACGATGGCCCCCGGCTTGGGATCCTTCACCATGTAATAACCAAAGACGCCGCCTAGGGTCTTCCAGGTGTTTTGGCTCTTTTCCGCTTCCGTGCCCAGCCACAGAAACTCGGCCGAGAGCCCTTCGCGCGTGAACTCGATCGGCCGGGCTTGTTCGGAACCGAATCGTCCCAGGTCGTACGCCACGCCGCTGTTAAAGAAGATCACCGGGTAAAGTTCGCGGATCGTCTTGAGACGCCCCGTGTCGCGTTTGCCGCTCCACTCCGGCGTGTGGATGGGGCCGGCGACGACGATCAAGCCGCCCGATTGCTCGCTGACCCAGCGCTCGAGTGAAGCGATCTGCAAATCGTCGAGCCTCGACCAATCGGGGTCGAACGCGACGATGGCGTCGAACTCGAACAGTTCATTCTCCGTTTTGGGAAACTCGGTGAGAATGTGATGCCCTTCCTGAGCCGCGCCCCCCTTGGCTGTTTGCAGCAACACTGAGACTTCGGTATCGCGATCGCGATAGAGCTGATTGCGCAGGAAGATGAAATCCCGCGCCGGGCCCCCCGCGATCAACAGCACGCGGTTCTTGCGATCGACAATCTCGACGTTGGCCGACCGTTCGTTGTCGGTGAGGTTCGATTCGCCTGCTTGGGGGCGAATCCGCAGTCGAAATTCGTGCTTGCCCGTGAAATCCTTGCCAGGCGAGATTTCGAACTTGATGGCGATGATCTCGCCCCCGCCTGGAAGTTCCAGCCGCCGGGCATCGTGTGCTTTTTCCGGAAGCGTGCTGGTATCGACGCCGGGTAACGTCGGCTTGGAAACCAGTTCGACATCGGCCGACACGGCCTCGCCGCCGGTTGCCTGAAAATGTCCGGTGATGGTGAACTTGTCGCCTGGGTAAACGCGGCGGGGCGCCTCGATATCAACGACGCGAAGATTGAGCGGCGCCTTATCGGTGCCAAGACCGATCGGGAAGATCGGCAGTCCCGCTTCCGATGCCGCTTGCGCCGCGAGGTCGACGTCACTTCCGGCAGTGCTGTTGCCGTCGGTGAGGACGATCACGCCAGCGGCGGTACCTCCTCGCTCGGCGACTACGGTGGCTCTCAGGGCCGCTCCCAGTCGCGTTTCAACGCCCCGTGGCGCGATGGCTTCCTGCCAATCGATGTTCTGTGTCTTGCTTTCGTTTGCTGCGGGCTTTGCCGGATTGGGAGCTGGCGTCTCGGCGGTCGCGGAAGTAGGAAACCAAGTTTGACCTGTGAGCAACTGATCGAGTTGGACGTGATCGCTCATCAGTTGACAGGCAGCAAGTGCCACACCCCCGGCGAGCATGACCCATCCCGAATACAGCAGGAGCCAATCGCGAGGCTTGGCGGGACGGCGCTCGCCCACGGCCATCAAGAAGACATCGTCGCCAGCGGTCGCACCGAAGAACTGCCTCACGATCGCGATCAAGGCGATCAGAAACATCAGCACGCCGATGCCAAGGATTCCTGCAGCGATCAAAGCCAAGGTCTGCGCGGAGATCGCCGCCGCAGGCAGAGCGGGCTGGGTTGTTGCCCCAGGCGTTCCCGTTGCCGGTTGCGCGATGTGAACGACACCTTCCGATGTGCGCGGAAACGATGCAACCAGCACCGGACGATCGTCCTGATCGAACCGCATTACATCGACGTTGCTTTGCTTGCGAAGCTCCGTCAGCAGTGGGCCATTGGCGAACGCGTCGATCATTTCTTCCGCGCGGCTTTTGCCTCCTTTGGCATCACGAATGGCCATGCTCTGACTGGTGTCGAGCATCAGGACCACGCGCGAAGGACGCACGGCGACGCGTTCAACTCGCCGGTCGAGTTGCAAAAACCAGACGACCAAAAACAGAAGTGTCGCGACGCGCATCAACTGCAAAAACCACGATACCGGCAGTGAAAGCTCCACCGTGTCGCGCCGATTGAGCCGCAGCGACAGGCCGATGAAGACCAGCACGGCAATGCCCGCCACGAGCCAGTGCCACGGCTCACTGAAATCGACCATGCGTCCCACGCGATACCGCCACCGCTGGGTCTCGATGGGAGCTGATTGAGCGAGAATCGCGAATTGGGTGAGGGTGTGGATCATGCGGTTGCCACCCCTCCACGCACGGCGTGGCCGCTCGTCCAGAATGCGAGAATCTGTTCCAGCGCGAGCATCGCGGCTAAAACCGCAAGCACCACGGTGCTGAAGTTCTGTCCCGATTGATCGGATAGCGTCGGTTCGATTTCGTCCGCCGCACGGACTTGGGTCAGTCCCTCGAATTTTTGTTGCAGGTCCTCCAGCGATACACGGGCCATTTCCCCTTCGTCGGCCGGAACGTTGACCGCGTATCGCATGATGTCGGGCGACCCTTCCTTGGTCAGCAAATCGGCTTCGTAGATTCCGGCCCGGTCGGTGATGCTCTCGCCGGTCGCAGGATCAAAGGTGGGGAAAAGCGATAAAGGAGCCGTCTTGTTTTCCCGCCTGGCGTTTATTTTCAATTCGATTGACGGCTTGCCTTGCATGTCGGGCGTTTTGATAAGCGACTCGGGCAAGTGCCGTGTATCGGTCCACTCGACTGCGATGGCGCCGCCCGTATGCAACGACGAAGTTGGGCTTGGCCGCTCCGCCAAAACGGATTGCGTCTTGAGAGCCACCACGACGAAACTCGGGTTCTTTGCCCAGTCGTTCCACTCGGGACCAACGGTGGTGAGAAGCGTCAACGTGCGGCCTTCGCCGACGGGCTTCTCGAGCATCAGGGGATGTCCGCCTCGTAGCGACGCCGCGACTACCAGCGGATGTTCGGGCGAAGGAGTCCAACCACGTTGCAGCGGAAAGTACTTCTCGAAGATCACGCCCGTGAGAAACGAGTTCCGGTCGCCGCGGAAGAACGAGAAGACTGGATGATCTTCGGCGATCAAGTCCGGGCCATCGTTCTCGGTTCCGGCAGGCAACGCAACCGGCGAATCGATCGGCGCCGGCAACAGGCCATTGCCTTCTAAGTACAACGCCGAATTCACATGCGAAACTTGCGTGTTGGGACCGAACGCGAACAGCACACCGCCACCGCCCGTTGCGTATTCGGTCAGGGCTTTGACTAACGGAGACTCGAATCGCGGCACATCCAGAAGGTACACCGCAGTGAACGCCCGCAAGTCGTTGGCGGTGATGTCTTGCACACCCTCGGGGCGGCGGATTTCGGCAATGATCCCCGTGTTCGACCGTTCAAGTGGCTTAAAGGCCGCTGCCAGGTGATAGGCGTGAATCTGGTTGTCGGAGCCGTCGACAATTAACACCCGCTGGCCGGCGGGACAATCGAGCACGCACCAGCGGCGGTTGTCGGCGGCCACCGCGTCGTCTCCGAGCGTGACTTCGACCACGTGCTTGCCGGGGACTTGGAAGAAGGTTTGCAATCGCCGCGTCACGCTTTCGCCGGGAGCGAGCGAGTCGATCACGACCGTCGGCAGGTCTTCGATGGTTGGCTCGGGGCTTTCACCGGTTCCTGGAACGGGCGATTGCCAGATGCGAGCCTTGCATTGCACGCGGGTCGCGGCGGTAGTCCCCTGATTGCGGATGGTCACGTTCACGAAGATCGGCACGCCGGCCGCGCGTGCGCCGCCATCGGGCACCAGATCGACAATCGAAACGTTCGGCTCGACTGTTTTTCCGCACTGAACGAATTGAATCTCGCAACCCACCTGCTTGAGCTTCTGCAAAAGCTCGATGGCTTCGGCCGAGTCGCGCCAGTCTCGCTGCCGGAAGTCGGACAACAGGTAAACGATCCGCGTTTCGCGAGGGTCAGGCTCCAGGCTTTGGGCCAGCCAGCGCAGTCCGCTGACGGGCTCGAGCGAGAGTTCGGTTGGTTTCCAACTTCCGCGCAACCGGTTGAGTTTTTCCAAAGTCGTTGCGTCGAGCAAGTCGTCGACAATGTCGGCCAGGTTGCCTGCCAACTCCGCCGAGCCCGACTCGGCCGCATCGTCAGCCGCAAATCGCAGTCGAGAGAGCCGGGCCACCGTTGCCCGGTGCTCGCCCGAAAGATCCGAGGCGCGGCGCAAAAGGTCGTTCGTCAGGTTCTGTGCTACGTCGAAGACGCTCGTCCCGCCGGCGCGTTCGCTGGTCGAGAGGCTGTCGTCGATGAGGACGATATGCCGCGTGGAGGCGCCTCCAGCCAGGAACGACCACTGTTTGGGCGCCACCCACTGCGCTGCCACCAGCGCCGCGAGCGCAACCGCCGCCATTCGCGAAAGGAGCAGCAGCAATTGCTTGAGCCACAACCAATGACGCTGGCGCTTGTGACTCTTAAGCAGGAACTCCATCGCCCCCCAGCGTACGGTGCGGTGCCGCAGCAAGTTGATCAGGTGGATCAACGCCGGCAGAGCGACCAGAGCTAAACCCCAAAGTAGGGGAGGGTAAAGGAAGGACATGACCGGCTACAAAAGCAACTTTGGGGAAGGGGAGGGTGGGGGACACTAATGCTGACGGTGAACATGCAGGCGGCGAGTCAGCAGCGCCGTGAGCGCCGCATCGAGCGGGTAACTGGTGCGGATCAACTGGTAATCGACGGCGATGCGGGCACACTCGCGGCGGACTTCGTCGAGGAACAATTGCAACTCTCGCAAGTATCCCTCGCGGAGAGCTCGTGGATTGCAGTGGAGCGAATCACCTAGTTCGAGGCCTTCGAATTTGGTCGGACCAGAAAAAGGGAAGTCCAGTTCGTCGTCGTCCATCACGTGCAAGGCGATGATGTCGTGTCCTTGCTGCCGCAGCAGTTTGAGGCCGCGGAAGAGGCCATCGCGATCGCCGAGCAAGTCGGAGATTAAGACGACAATCCCGCGATTGGGATAAGCTTCGGCGACTTCTTGCAGCACGGGAAAGAGATTCGTTTTTTCCCGCGGCGCTTGAGCATCGAGCGATTCCAGGATCGCGTGCATGTGGTGGTGGCCGCTACGAATGGGGACGCGTCCCCGCAAGTGCTCGTCGAACGAACAACACCCGACTGCGTCCTGCTGGTGCAGAATCATGTACGCCAGCGAAGCGGCCGCAGTTCGGGCGTACTCGACTTTGTTGAGCGGACCTCGCCCGTAGCTCATGCTGGCCGAGAGATCGACGAGCATCAGGCAGCGAAGGTTGGTTTCCTCTTCGAACTGCTTGACGACCAAACGGTCCTGCCGCGCCCACACCTTCCAGTCGACGTGACGCAGGTCGTCGCCGTGGGTGTACTCGCGGTGCTGAACGAAGTCGACGCTCTGGCCCAGGTAGGGGCTGCGGTGCATCCCTGCCAGGAATCCTTCGACGATATATTTGGCACGCAGCTCCAGTCGGCCGATCTTGCGGATCGCCTCAGGATGCAAAAAGCGTTTTGAATCGGGCATCTTGCGTCAGTTCGCTTTCGCGGCTGGGTGTCTCGGCAACCAGTTGATCGATCAAAGCATCCGGCGTCAGGCCATCGCTGGCGGCGGCGAAGTTCAGGGTCACGCGGTGGCGCAGCACGGGCTTGGCCAGGGCCTGAATATCTTCGACGGCCACATGGGTTCGGCCTTGCAACAGAGCGCGGGCCTTTCCGCCAAGCACCAAAAACTGCACGGCGCGTGGCCCGGCGCCCCACGCCACTTTGTCCTTGACGAAGGCGGGAACGCCCGGCTCGTCGACACGCGTTTGTCGCACCAGCGTGAGCGCATAGCGAACCACGTGATCGGAGGCCGGTACCTCGCGGACGAGCCGCTGCAATTCCAAAATGCGCACGGCGTCGAGCACGGGATGGATCTCGTCCCGCATCGTGGCGGTGGTCCGACGGGCAACCTCGAACTCTTCCTGGAACGACGGGTATTTAACGAAGACCTTGAACATGAAGCGGTCTTGTTGCGCTTCGGGTAGCGGGTAGGTTCCCTCTTGCTCGATCGGGTTTTGCGTTGCGAGCACAAAGAAGGGATCGGACAACTGGTGCCGCATCCGGCCGACCGTCACGTGCCGCTCTTGCATCGCTTCCAAAAGAGCTGCCTGAGTCTTAGGAGGCGTCCGGTTGATTTCGTCGGCCAGCACCACGTTCGAGAAAAGTGGCCCTTCCAGAAACCGCCGTTCGCGAGCACCGGTTGCCTTGTTCTCTTCCAGGATTTCCGTGCCCGTGATGTCGGCCGGCATCAAGTCGGGAGTGAATTGAATGCGGCTGAACGAAAGGCTCATCGTCCGCGCGAGTGAGCTAATGAGCAGCGTCTTAGCGAGTCCGGGCACGCCTTCCAAGAGGCAGTGACCACGGGCGAACAGCGTGATCAAAAGCTCTTCAATAACCTGCCGCTGTCCGACAATGACCTGCTGGAGCTGCGTTTCGATTTGGGCCTTCGCCTCAGCCAGCTGGCGAATGGCCTCGTCTCCGAGGTGAGAAGGAGCGTCAACCGCACTCATGGTGCAACTTTCCAAAGGGTCCTACAGCCCAAGGGGCCCGACTGCTGTTCCAAAACTCACAGTCCGAAAATGTACGATCCGAAAAGCGAGCCACCAGCTAGGTTACTTTGCTCGCCATAGGCGACCCCACCGCAACCCCGATTCGGCAGGCGACAATTCCCGCCTCTGGCGACACATTAGCAGTTTATTCCATTTAAGAGGACTTTACCGCCTCGGCAATGAAAAAGCGGCCGCTGAGGGGGAGTGGAAGCTTAGCCGAATGGATCGTCGCCGCCGGTTTCGTCGTTGTCTTCGTCGCCGCCTCCAGCCTGCGAATAGGCTGGAAAGAGCGCCTTGAAGAGTCCACGGACAGCGCCGCTCGCGGCATTCTCGCCGGCTCCTTCGTCGGGCTTCTTCACAGGGAAGGCAGCATCATCCTTGAGAGGCTCTGTTGCCATCGCTTCCGTACCGCCGAACTTAAGGACGAGCGACCTGGGTTCTTCGGCCACGAGCACGGCGTGAACGGTCGCTTGTTTCACGTCGGCTTCCAAAATCGGAGGCGAGATCAGATTTCCCCGAAGCTCGTCAATCCGGCCGGCGACGGCGCCCGTGCGACGATCCAGAACCACGAGCGCGCCATGCCACGGAGAACCTCGCTCCATCTTTTTCTGCCGTCGGAAAAACGCGAAGACGGGAAGGTCAGCCGGTTGATTCATCGAGAAGCTCTGCTGCGAAATGCGGGCGGCCCGCGGCCATAGACTCTTGCCTGCGGAGTCGAAAGCGTAGATTCGGGCGGTCCACAGTTGCTCCGCCGTTCGATCCGGCGGACCGAACTGCCAACCGGGCAAATTGTTGGCGGTCTTGGTCGCCGCGATAACCAGGTAGCCGGTGTTGGATTTCACGACGTACAACTTTTGCAAGTTCTCATCCGGCTCGATATCCGCGGTGAAGATCGGGGTTCCATCGACCAGCGAGTGGATCATCAGTTTGCCGTCGCTTGTGGCAATCGCCATTTCGCGATGGTCGATGATGTAACCCTTGGCGCGTCCCTCGGTGGAGTATTGGAAGAGCGATTGCTCGTTTTCCAACGACCGCAGTTCGATCGAGGCCTTATCTCCTTCCTTCTTCCACGACAGCACGTTCGAACCGCACGTGGCCATTCTCCTCTCGATGGGTGGAACATCGATAACTCCCACTTCGCTCCCATCGAGCATGCTGAACGTGCGAGCTTGAGCGGAATCGGGCGGGCAGCACACCACGCGATTGCCGGCGGATAGCAAATCGGACCCGCGCGGCAGACCCGTGCGACGCCACAGGATCTCACCCGATACCACGTCGCGGCAGATCAGGGCATCCTCCTGCAAGTAAGCAATGCCCCAAGGTGTAATCTGCGTCATGGCCCCGATGAGTTGCTTCGATGACGTGATCGCGGCCGACCGCGGCTGTGCATCCCAAGCCTGGTTGGCATAGCTAACTGTCGAGATTTTTTCGACCACGTTAGGCGAGGGTCGTTGATACGTATCGTCACGCCAAAGAGATGTTTCGCTTCCTTCACGGCCGCTTGGCCGCATCGTGTCGAAGACGACGATCTCGGTGCCGAACGAGAGCAGCAGCGTGTGGCCGTAGATTCGTGCCTGGCTGACGTTTCTCTCGGGACGAATCACCGGTTGCGCGCCTTTGGTGGCTGTTTTTCCCCACGCGGTGGCAAATAGTTCGCGACCCAGCGAATCCAAGATCACGACATTGTCGGTATCCCACGCCACCTTGCCACGCGACATCGCCGCGGACGTGGCCTGGACGATGGGGGCGAAGTACACCGGCGGTTTCAACCGAGAAAACCGCGACTCTTTCGACGTACCTGTGCGCGTCTCCGAGGTGATCGATCCACTCCAATCGACCGTCGTCTCTCTTTTGGCGAACTTCTCGTTCGATAGCGCCACGCTTGCCCACTCGCTGGCGCGTTCGCCTGCTGGAAGTACGATGTCGCCGGCGTGACCAGCCAGGTATTCGTAAGCTGCCGCCGCAGCGGAAAGGCGATTCGAACGCTCGTAGGCGCTGGCCAAGAGGGCCCAGGCCGCTACCTGCTGTTCCTTGGAATAAAAACCAGCGACCAAATCGCTCTGCGGATTAGGAATCGTCCCGGTGCTCGGATCCAGAACAACCGGAAGCAGTGCTTGTTCGACAAAAAGGTAGTCATCGCCGGCAAGCATCAACTTGGCCAATCGCAAACGAATGGCGCCGGAGGCCGGATGAAAAGAGACGAGTTGCGACCAGGTCCGCAACGATTCCGTCGATGGGTCGTTGTTTAGTAACCGCTCCACAACCTGCGAAACCGAATGCTCAATCAGCTTGCGATCTTCGGGCGACGCCAACTGATAAGAACGATCGAGCCTCGCCGCAATCCAGCGAGAGCGCTGGACCGACCAGTCGTCGGTCCGTTCGATCAACTCCGAGGTCATGTTGTAGGAACCATCCGTGAGCGACATCGAGTAATTGAGCAGCGCCGTTACGACATCGCTCGCCTTCCCCTGCTGCACAATCCCTTCGGCATAGGCGTCGAGGAACCGGTGCTCGTCGGTGCCCGATGCAACCAGCGCGCGCGCTTTTTCAACGAGCGATTCCCACTTGCTAAAGTCGCTGCGCAACAGCGCCGTCATCGTGCGTAGAAGAACCGCGCGAAGAGCAGGCGGAGGCTTCTCCGTGGGAAACTCGGAAAGGATCCGCCAGGCGCCTTCGGGATTGTTGCCGGCGAGTTCCAATTCAGCGCGCCGCGCGGCCGCCCACGGCGACTTGGGGTCTGACTTCGACAGTGCCTCGATTTCACCCTGAACGCTCGACGACAACATGAAGCAGTCGATCGACTCGGGCGATTGCGAGACCAAGGTCGAACCGGCAACCGCCAGGCTACCCACGTCTGATTCAAGACGAAGGATTTTTCCGATTCGGCCTATCGCGAGCGAGACGCACCAAATTTCTCGCCCCGACATCGGCTGGTACCAGGTGTCGCGGGCGGCGTTGGCCAGGCCGCGGCCGGTTGTCACCTTCGAACCAAGCGCGACAGGTTCGGGCCACCCCGCCGTACCATCGATGAGTTTCCAAGCGCGGATCTGCCCCACTCCGCTCAAAGATTTGCCGCCCGTGAGGACGAGCGTATCCGTCGCGGCGATCCAGTGGTCGTCGTCGCGAATCCGCTTCCACTGGACCTTTCCCGTCTCGCGGTCGAGGACATATAAGTCGGGGCTATCTACCAATCCCAAAACGACGTTTTTGCCCGGCATCAGGATGGTGTTTTCCTGCCAGCGCCTTTCAAGTGGTTGCAGGGGACGCTGCGGGATGCCGAACGGCCGATTGTTATCGGGTTCGTTCGATTGCAAATAACGATACTCCCACTTGAGCGTCCTGGTCGATACATCGACTGCCACAACGCATCCCAACGCCGTAGGACAAACGAGCAGGCCGTCCGCAAACGAGGGAGAACAGCCTCCCAAACGCTGGACCTCTTCTCGCCGAAACAGCGTCGCATCCCGCTGCGCCACTTGTTGCTTCCACTTGAACTTCCCGCTGGCGGCATCGAGCGCCACCAAAGCAACCTCGCCTCGGATATCGGCCAGCACGTACAACGTGCCATCCACGGGGATCGGAGCGCCCAAGAAGAACGCGTTCGCCAAGGGAGAGTCGGCCTCGTCCGTATCGCCAGCCACCCAGATTTGTTTACCTTCCCGCTGAATATCGAGGGCCACTAACCGATTGCGAGTTTCGAGTCCGAATTCTGCGTTGAAGAAAAACTGATTGCGCAGGGGGCGGGAGGCCCCGAACCCCGAAAACCCAAGGCCGTCGACAACATACACGGCCCGGCCGTCGCTGCTGATTTGTCCGTAAGGCGCGTCGTCCCAAATTCGCTGGCGAACAAACTGCTTTTGCGATTCGATCCCTTTGCTTCGTCCCATCGCCACCGGCGACTGATCAGCGGTCAGGTCATCCGCGGGAAACTTCCAAACGCGGCGTCCGCTGCGGCGATCGACACCGATCAAACCGTCCACGTTTCGGCAAATCACCCAATCACCCACGATCAAAGGCGAAAGCACGGTCGTCGTCGATGTGCCCGACTTGGCAAGTTCGCGGCGGCGCTCCGAAGCGACTTGCAGTTCCAGCGGAGT
This sequence comes from uncultured Pirellulaceae bacterium, assembly GCA_964636985.1. Classification (GTDB taxonomy): domain Bacteria; phylum Planctomycetota; class Planctomycetia; order Pirellulales; family Pirellulaceae; genus CAZWSX01. The sequence goes on from CAZWSX010000016.1 coordinate 117,521, forward strand.
TTCGGCCGTGGGCAGGGACCACATCGAAACGGGATGCGGTTCGGCACTTTCGACCATGCCGGTCCGCGCCGCGGTGCCGCGATGTACCAACCACGAATCGACTGCGCCCATCGTTTGTTCCGACTGACCTACCCACACCACCAGCCGCGCAAGCGGATCATCGTCCCCTTCAAACACGAAAGCGTTCTTACCTCCAACCTCGGTTTTCGCCTTGGGCATCCGCTGCTTGAGATCGCTCATGATGGCTCGTGCGCGATCTTTCTGGTCGCTGAACAGATACGAAGTCGCCAGAAGCAACGAGAGCGATGGCTCGAAGCGCTCGCGCGCTCCCGCTACCTCGTAGACGCGAGAGAATGCAGCCGCCGCGGCACCCGGTTCGCCGCGTGTAAAGAAGTGCCTTCCTAGCAGGACGGTGGCTTCGTAGCCGGCGTCGGTGTGGAAGTAGCGTCGCGAAGCCTCCGCTAGTTCTTCCGGAGAGTCGTTTGTCAGGGCATGGTCGACGAGTTTTCGGGCCGCCGTTCCGAACTGGAGTTCGTAGGCCTTTCGGTCCGAAGACGGAATCGAGCCTAGCAGGTGCATGGCCTCGGTGCGCAAGCTTTTCTTCTCCGCGGTTTTTCCGACGCTGAAGAAGTAGTCCTGCTGATCGTCGGAGTCGAGGATTCGGCCCAATTCGGCCGTCGCTTCGGCGAATTCCCCAGCTGTGATCGCTTGCTTGGCGCGGTTCAAAGGGCGGCGAAGTTCTCGCGGAACCGGCGGATACAAGTTAAAGGTCTGCTCATCGCCGTCGTCATCTTCGACTTGTGCCGCGGATGGTAAGGGAAAGATGACCCCACCGGCGGTCAGGCCAATCAACAAAAGAAGGGGCATCAAGCCCCAGCTCTTGGCGGACATAGGCACGCGGCAATGGCTTCGCATCGGCTCCTCCGTGGTGGCCTGGCGGAAGAATCGTCGCGCCGGCCACATCGCCCTTCAAACAATTCTGCCCAACAAACAAGACTCGACTTGTCAGTTTAACCCTCAGGTTTGCTCGTTGCGACGAGCGACGTGAGCGGGGCGGAGTCGAGTTGCCAAGAAAGGCTCGTTCAAGCCGTTTCGAAGGCGGGTTTCACCGCATTGCACAGAACCGCCAGGGCTCCTTCACCTCCCCGAAATGCCTGTAAACGGCGGAAAAAACGGGCTCTTTGACGTCGAAATGGCAGAAAAGCTGGGTTTTCGGCCGTTTTGTGGGTTTACGGGTTGCAATTTACAGCCTATTCGATTTAATCATCGCCACGTTTACAGTTTTCCCCGCACATTTTGAAACCATCCATAAACCGAGGTTTCGTCAGGGAGTCCAAAGAAATGGCCAAAGCCGCACCAAAAGCCAAGCCACCGTCAAAGACCGAAATCCTCACGGCCATGGCCGACGAGACCCAGCTGTCGAAGAAGCAAGTCGGCGCGCTGCTCGACTCGCTGACCAACCAGATCCACAAGGCGATCGGCAAGAAAGGCCCTGGGGTCTTCACGCTGCCAGGCCTCTGCAAGATCTACGTCCACGTACGTCCGGCTCAACCGGCTCGTAAGATGCGTAGCCCTGCGACCGGCGAAATGATCGATGTCGCCGCCAAGCCTGCCCGCAAGGTCGTCAAGGTCCGCGCCTTGAAGCCTTTGAAGGAACTGGTCGGCTAGATTGCGGTCGCCGGCAACACGCTGGCGAGCCGCGCCTGACGCGAGTACTTTGACTCAAGCGCGCTTTGACGTGCGCGCCACATGCAACGCCTCCGGACTTTTTGTCCGCGAGGCGTTTAGCATTTCTTGCCGCGCTTTTCCACGGCGAATGCTTGCGAATGCATCGGCGGGCTGATTACGATGCGGACTCGCTGGGACCTCTTGTTTGGCAGGCAAAACTCTCCCCAGCCTCCCACTACACCCTCCTTTGGAGTTCTCGCCGTGTCGAACGATTCCCCCATTGTTGCCGAGGCTGCCGATCAGCCCCCTCCCAAGCCTCAGGCAACTCCGAAAAACTTTATCCCCTCGGTCGTGCTCGCCAGCATCGTGGGATTCTGCCTTTGGTCCACCATGATGGGATTGAAGCACCTCAACGTCTTTACCTACGTGGGTCCGGCACATCAAAAGTTGCTCGACAATCCTGAGCGGGGAACGTCGCCTGCGGCGAGCAAATGGCAAATCGATATGCAGCGTGAACGCGATGCCGATACTCTCGTGATGGTGACCGGCCTTTATTCGGTAATGGGGATCGTCATTTCAATTGCCTTGGTGTCACTAATGATCGGTGTTGTTGGATTGGCGCCCAAAAGTTGGTTTCACGTCATTTTCGGATGTATCGCCTTTACGGTCATGTGTATCGCCGCAGGGGTCTTGGTAGAGTGGGTCTATCTCAATTCGTTGGGACTGCAATACAACGACCAGGATGTCAGTCACGAAACTCGTTTTTTCGTCGCAGAAATTCTGCTTTGGGGGCTGACAGGTTTCCTGGTCACGTTGTTTTCCAACTTCGTTTTCGGGACACCAGTTCCGTGGTTCACGATTCTTCCGTCGATGACGGCGGTCGGGGCTTTGGGGGGCGGAGTGATAGCATGCATCGCGATGGCCACGGCCCTTAGTGCAGACGCTTTGGCGCCAAACAAAAGCTCCGTCGAGGTTAGCGCCTTGTTCGGATTCTCGTGCGCGTTTTTGTTTGGGGTGCTGGTATGGAAGGCCCTTTCGACGCGAAAGTCCCTCCCGAGCGTGTAATCCGCCTCGAGAAACGAGCGTACCGCTCCGCGAAATTCGGGACGCAATAAAAACGGGGGGCAAGGTTCGATAAGAACCTTGCCCCCCGTTTTGTTTAGGTACTGTGTTTACCTCGTTTGTAGCCAGTCTACTTATTTGGCGGGCTTGTTGCCTTCCAACTCGAAATCGAAGTCGCCCTTGGGCGGTTCGACTTTCTTGGTGTATGGCGTCGTTTCGATGGCCGCGTACTTCATGGGGACGCGGCCTTCCTTTTGCTCTTTAGGGGCGTTGGGATCCTGTCCGGCTCTCATCGTCTCTTCCATAACCTTCCGATACTCGGGGTTGCTGATATCAGGCCCCTTGGCGCCGGTCGAGGTCGTCATCTGCGGGCGTTCTGCCTGCAACTCACCATCCTGAAAAGTGATCTTATAATCCCCAGGTCGAGCACCGTCACCCTTTTTGTCGGTGGTCAACTGATAGGTTCCGTCCTCGCCTGTTTTGCCGGTGGCGTTTTTCGTAACGTCCTTCGCATCCATGAAGGTCACGATAATGTTCGCTGCTGGCTTGCCATCAAGCAGGACCTTGCCCGAAACCGGAACCGGCGTTGGCTTTCCCGGTTCGCATCCCATTGCCAACACAATTGCCAAGAGCGGCAAAATCACGAGCAAACGTTTCATTGTTCCTGCACCATGGATTTGATGAACTGAACTTCAGGTAATTGCATTCGAAAACTGCGTCACGAGAGGCGGCTCGCCCATCATATCGCGACGCAACACCTTTTCAAACACACTAGGGGAGGAAGTTGCCCTCCGTCCCAATCGCGTGGATCAAACGAAAATCTTAATCAGCCGCAAGGTTAGTTCGATGCTTTCGGCAGTTCACAAGACATCGACCGAACTACCGGGGGCGAGCAGGGCGATGACCACGGCGCCAACCTTCCGCGTTCTGGCGAACACGGCTACAGCACCGCGAAGTAGAAGTTCCGTTGAGGTTATTGCTTTGTTCGGATTTTCCTATGGTGGCGGCGTCAAGAAAAACAACAGGGGCTCGAGTCCTGTGGACTCGAGCCCCTGTCCTAAATCCGTCTTAGATCGAATTGGCGAATCAAGCCGTCTACTTGGCCGGCTTGTTGCCTTCCAACTCAAAATCGAAGTCACCCTTGGGCGGCTCGACTTTCTTGGTATACGGCGTGGTATCGACGCCGGCGTATTTTATTGGAATGCGACCTTCCTTTATCTCTTTGGGAGCGTTGGGGTCTTTGTTTGCATTCATCACCTTTTCCATCTGTTTGATGTAATCAGGATTGCTGATATCGGGACCCTTTGTCCCAGTAGAGGTCATCTGCGGCGATTCTTCCTGAAGTTCGCCGTCTTGAAAGGTGATCTTGTAATCCCCAGGGCGTGCGCCGTCTCCCTTTTTGTCAGTGGTCAGCTGATAAGTTCCATCCTCGCCCGTTTTCCCGGTGGCGTTTTTGGTGATGTCCTTGGCATCCATGAACGTCACGATAACGTTCGCCGCTGGCTTGCCATCAATGAGTACCTTTCCTGAGACCGGAACAGGCCCAGGCTTCCCCGGTTCGCATCCCATCGCGAAGACAATCGCAACTAGCGGCAGAATCGCAAGCAAACGTTTCATTGTTTTGCACCGTTGGTTGATGAACTGGAATTCAAATAAACGCGTTGGGTGGCCGCTTACTCCAGGCGAATGCCGAGTGCATCGCGACGAACCACCCTGCCAAACACACTTGGGGCGGAAGTTGCCTTCCGCCCCAAGCGCATGAATAAAACGATAACCGTCAGAGCCACATGGTTAGTTCGGCGGCTTCACAGCAAGGCCATCGCGACGGCATCCCATCCGTTGATAGGTTTCGTAGTCGATGGATTCCGGTAAGAATTTCACCGCTCCGTCCGCAAATACGAAGTAGGCTCCGCCACGGTGCTTCGACTTGAAGCCAATGGCTGTCGTCCAGTTGTCATACCGGCGGCACATATTCGGGTTTTGCCCGGGGTCAGGAGGATTGCCGTCTTCGCCCAAGCACGTTTGGTAGTTGATCGGCGCGATCGTCGACGTCCACCAGTTATTGAAGTGCCACCAGTGGTTACGGTAGTGGTCGCCGCAACGGTAGCGAACTTCACCATACAGGATAGTGAAGGCCGTGCCGTCGGGAATTTCACCCAACGTTGCCGACCAGGCGCCACGAGCATAGGGACCCGAGATCCCGCCACTTTCCATCTTGTTGGTGTTACCGTGGTGGTTGTAGCCGTCGCCGAAGTAACTATTCACGTTGGTCGATGCTGGAAGCGTTACAGTTTGCCACACGCGACCACCACTATTGGTAGCGAGGTCCGACCGGTACAGGTTGCAACCGATGTGCGTAGGCATACCAACGGGACCGATATTCATCCCGTAGTTGGCCGACGACAGACCTGGGTCATCGCGGCCCGTATCCGACGGGCAAAGCCAACCCCCGACTTCCCACTTTTCCTTGCGAAGGACGAAGAACTTGTACTTCTCCAGTTGGTCGTCGATAGTGCCGTTGTGGCTATAAGTGATATTGTTGACCGTCACCGTGTTGGGATGGCACGTGAAGTCGAGTAGATCGTACGCGGGCGCAATTTCCATGTAAGGCATCAGCTTCACATAGCGCGAGCCTTTGTAGGCGTTTGGAAAATTGGCCCAGTCGCCGCACCGCCACCACCAGGGTTCCGCTGTGGTTGCAGCGTTCGCGCCGGGGTTGTCCGCCGCACCACAAAACTCGCTACCGGTCGGCAGCCGCTTGTGCGCGTCTTCGTACTCCAGGTTCCCAAGGCCGATTTGCTTCATGTTGTTGGAGCATTGCGTTTTTCGCGCGGCTTCGCGAGCAGCTTGGATCGCGGGAAGCAGCAGCGCCACGAGCACGCCGATGATCGCGATGACCACCAACAATTCGATGAGCGTGAAGCCCACCTTTCTCAATCTGACTCTTCGTCTTCTTCCAAGTGACCTCAAATTCATACCGACACCTCCAAAAAATAGCGGGAAAACACGAAAAAATATTTTCCCGAAAAACAAGAAAGGGTAGACAGGCGACCTAAGCCCGCTACCAGGGGGACATTCTTCCCGAACTCATCGCCAATTACAATCCCTTCATAGCCCCCACTGGGGCGTTTTCTTTCACGCTTCTTTGGAAGACTAAGAAAACCGGCCATTTTTTGAGCTGTTTCGCCGGTCGTCGGCTCGTTTATTCAAATTTTTTTTCTAGATTTCGACCGATCGGCTGTTCGTTTCGTAAGATCCGTAATCCAGGCATGCAGGTGGCACAGGAACTTATCGCCCATAACGTTGTTGCCCAATCCGTGTTTTTTAAGACCATGACCGCCAAATATCAAAGTTGGGTCCCTATGCTCCGCGCGTTGGCTGGCCTGACAGTCATCGGCCTGTTGGTTGCCCTTGTTGTTGTATGGGCGAGCCAGCCAACTCCTGATCCTTGGCAGGAGGTTCGCGAACTGATTCTTCATGGCAATCCCGAACGCGCCGGCGAAAAAATGCGCGAGCTCGATCCGGCAGGCAACAACTGGCGCACGCATTGGCTGCGCGCGCGGATGTACCGCTACGTCGGAAAAATGGCGGAAGCCCGGATCGAACTGCAGGAAGCCGCCAAATTGGGAGGGGATATCGAGACGCTGGAGCGGGAACAACTCTTTTGTTTGGCTGTCTCAGGACAGGTGAGTAGAGCAGAAGGACAATTGAATCGACTGTTGCTCGATCCAAGGGGAGACGCTGCCGAGATCGCCCGCTCCTACACGCTGGGATATTACCTGGCACAGCGATTCAAAGAGGCCAATCAGATGCTCAAGGCCTGGCGAGACGATGAACCCAACAACGCCGAACCATGGTTCCTGCAGGGGCTGGCATTCGACTTTACAGACCACACGCGGGAGGCCGTCGAGGCCATGCGCAAAGGCCTGGAACTAGACCCTTCCCGATGGAGAATGCGGCTTGTCCTGGCGGGGTATTTGGAAGCGGCCGGGGAGTTCGACGATGCATTCGCGGAAACGGAAGCGGTCTTGGCGGAACGCCCCAATGAGCCAGAAGCGATCTTCTTTATGGGGCTTTTAGGCTTGAAGTTCGGCGAACTTGAACTGGCAGAGGAAAACCTTGAAAAACTGCGTCACATCCCCAACGTCGAAATTCGCCTTTGCCAACTGGAAATGCAGGTGGCCGGCGTAAAACTCGATTGGCAAAACGTGAAAAGATGGGCCAGAAGGCTGTTAGAGCTACGCCCCAACGATGTCGACGCGATGACGCAGCTTGCCCGCGCGCTTGCAGCGGAAGGGAACGTGGCGGAAGCGGAGGCGTACCGAGAGCGGATTCAACAAAACACCATTCGCTTGCAGAGCATCCAAAACCTCACGGACGAACTTGGCCGCGAGCGAAACCAGGCCGAATTGCTGATTGAGATTGGCGACGAGTCTCGCGCGGCCGACGTAGACGAGCGGGGCTATCACTGGTACCGCGCTGCAGTCGAGGTCGATCCGCTTTGCAAAAGAGGACACGAACGACTCGCCCGATACTACCGCGAAATTGGGAATCTCGAGCGGGCGGAAGAGCACGAGCGGAAAGCAAAGCAATGCCCCGACCGCCCCGTGCCCCCTTCTCTCGGCAAGCCTAAAGTAAGGCCCGACAAGACCTGATTCGCTTGTCGATCGCACCCCCAAGTGGACGTCGTACATCGGATGCCACGTCATCACCACCAACAAGTCGATGGGCGTGAATAGGTCTCTTGGAAATACCTATTCAAGGGGGGGGCACGCAGTCCTGGTGCCTGGGACGTATGGCCTTTAACCCCAACCGCTAAGCGGGCCCGCCTTAACAAATTGGTTTTAGGCGCCCTCTTTGAAAATTCTTACAAAGCGTTCGCTGGAACGCTTCACTATAAGACGTCGTTCAAAGGGCTCAGCGTGGCAGAAGACGAGACCACGGCGAACTGCCAGAGTCGATTCGCCGTAGATGGTGCGGAAGGAGTCACATTATGCAAATGGGAAGCATTCGGTCGGTCTCTTTACTGGCGCTGCTGTCTCTTGGTCTGCTCGCGGGGAGTGGTTGCACATCGCTTCCGCAAATGGGCATGCCCGATCTGTCGGCTCTTATGCCGTCGACGACAAAGACGCCGCCGAAGCAGGTGGTCTCGTTAGGCAAGTGCACCGTGGAATTCCGCGATTCCAACGGCGAACTCGAAGGCACTTCCCAACTCGATGTTGGAGAGGAAACGGTCGTCACGGAGTTGCTGCATCGGTCGCGCGCATTCAGTCGCTATAACCGCGTGCTGGTTCACCTGGATCGCAAAACTCCCAACGGCCCGCCCTGCCGCATGGACGTCCACGTCGATAAGACAAAACGGCGTGCCGTGGAACACGAGGACTACCACATTCGACCAGGCGACAAGTTAGTGGTCCACGAAGACCCGCGGACCATCCTAGACGACATGATGAGCCAGGCAACGAACGGAATGTTGGGCCGCGCCGCTCCTAAGACGCGCTAGTCTTGCAGCACAACGGCTGAGAACTCATCCACCCGACGTCGAAACGCGCCAGCGGCTGTTGAACAGCCAAATCATGGTGGTCATCAATCCGCCCAAGTACAGCAACGTGAAGGAGACGTAAGCAGCGTACATGTGCCAGGTGTTGGGGATGCCCTGGTTGATGTTCCGTCCCACGTTGATATCGAGCGGGACCGAGAAGATCGATATGAACGGGCTGGTGAAGCCCGCCGCCTTCACAACTGGCGTGGCGGGATCGGTCGGGAAAAACTTGTCGGCGAAGTAGCCGACCGCGACAGGCGCGGCAAACAGCGCGATGATGATGACATAGGTCGTCATCAGGCTGGTAGCCGTCTTCTTGAAGAGAGCCGAGCAAAACAAAGCGGTCATGGCCGTGGTGAGGCACGTAAATCCGACGACGGAAAGGTAAGCGAACACCGCCGGCAGATTGTTCCAATAGGCAGGAACCATCGCGCACGCCAACAGCAGCGGCCACAGCAAAAAGAGCGTGAGCACGGTTGAGACCCGCAGTCCCGAAATAAGCTTGCCCCACAGGATTTGCCACGGCGTGATGGTGGTTGTCAGCAGCAGGTCCAACGTTTCACGTTCGCGTTCGCTGGTGACGCTCCCCGCCGAGAACACAGGCCCGACCAGCATGTTGAACAACACGACGTAGGCGATGAAAAACGGGCAGCGCTCGGGCGTGATGTAGAGAAACCACGCCATCAGCGGGATCGTGAGGAACATGCTCATCTGGATCACGATCCGCAGCATGAGCGTTCCCTGACTGAAGATCTCGCTGCGCATTTCCTTGTCGTAGACCGGGTTCGAACCGTCTTCCATCAAGTCGTTGCGCTTTTCCGGAGCGAAAAGGTAGTCGGGGAATTGATCGCGCCGAATCACCAAACCGACCACTTGTTCGGCCTCACGCTCCAAATCGACCACGTCCTTCCCTTCCGCGCCGACATCCGGTGGATGCAGCAAACGCGCGGCCGTGTTGAAAAACAGCAGCACGCACACGCTATAGGCCATCGGCGGGATCACATAGGTGAACACGGCCAGACGCTGCGCCCCTTGATCGCTGAACCATTCCCACAAACCGGCACCGACCATTGCTACAGGCAGAATCGCCAGGTAGCTCACAACGAGCGACGCACTGGTCCGCTGAAAGTAAGCGCTGCACGCGACACTGATCATGCCAAACATCGCCACAGCGACGACGAGCGCGCCGTAGGCCGCTAAGACTTCGTATAAACTCACACCCCCTAAGGGAATACAAAGCATCACGATCGGCAGCGAGGAGAAGATCAAGATCGCCAAGTGGGCTAGCGCCGCCAGGAGCTTGCCTAGCACGATCGAGGCCGGCTCGAGCGGACTTGCCAACAGCATTTCGTAGGTGGCGCGTTCCTTCTCGCCTGTGATGGTTCCCGCGGCGAAGCTGGGAGCCATCAGCGACGCGATGACGAATTGGCCCGAGAAGAACAAATTCACCAAGGCGCGAGTTTGCATCGCGTTGCGTCCGCCAGGTGTCAAATCGAACGCCGCCTCGCTCCGCGGCCAAGCAAAGTAGACCACCGCTCCCAAAAGAGCTTGGTAGACAAGCAGCAGGACAAAGGCCCGCCCCATGCGGAGGTTGACCAAGAGCTCGCGTTGCAAGACGGGATTGTTGAAGAGAAACATGGCGACTCAACGGTTGGAGATCTTAGATAAGAGGAGGATTGTCGATCACCGGTATCCGTGTGGCAAAAGGCGCGTCACCCGTTTGCCGCTTTGTATAGGTTCAGCGTGATATGAGCCTGGCCTTGGTGGTGGGGTTCGTGCCAGGCGATCACGTTCAGGACGTCGTGGACGCTCCAGCCGCGCTCTTTGAAGGCTTCGGGGCGGGCTTCCAATCCGCCGTCCCCAATCTTCGAAATCGTTTTCAGTAAGTGTTCGCGTGCTTGCCCCAAGATATTGCGAATTTCTTGCGGACCGGGAATGTTGTCGTCGGGCGTGCTGCCGCCTTTGAAGCGCGGAACCAGGTCCGCCCATTGCGGCTTATCGGGCGGAGCCAGGCGTTCAGTGGCGAACAATTCCTCGGTGATCCCGATATGCATCAGCTGCCACGCAATGTGGGCTCGGCCCGGTCCTGGCCGCCAAGCCAGCACTTTCATGGGGTCCGGTTCTTTCTCGACTCGGTCGAGCAAACCCAAAGTGCGGCTACGGTTGAATTCGTAGGCCCGTCGGAAAGTGGCGATCACGCTCATGAAGCTCTCGCTGCGGTTGTGAACAGAGGGAAGTGCCGATGAGAAGCCGGTCGCGGCATCAATGCCACGACCGTTCGCCCTTAGTTGCCAATCGCAAGGACGCGCTGCCCGGCTGCCATAATCATCGCCTCGTCGTAGGCGTTATGAAAGATGGGAACGGGAGTGCCCGGACGGCCCGGAGTCACCCCCGAAACATCCTCGAGTTTCACTTCCATAAACCGGGCCTGGTCGTCGTAATTGAATTCCAGGCGGATCGAGTGCAGGCCGGGTTTTACTGAGATACCCGTCTTGCGAGCCATATTGGCTCCAGCCGGCTGCAGGTCGAGTTTCTCACCATCGATGGTGAGCTCGCACTCACGTCGATCGAGACCCGGCAGTTGCACACTGGCCGACCAGGTCGAAAGCTGTTTGCAATCGGCCAGGCCTTCCAGCACCAATCGGCCAGCTTTTTTCCCGCCGGATTCGCGAAGCTTGTCGAGCGAGGTGTACTTGCTCGGCACAGTGATTAGCAGCCCCGTCGATTTATCCTGAGCCAACACGCCCCCGAACATCGTCTCTAAGCGGGCCGAGAGGGTCATCTCGATCAAGATTTTCGAAAGATCGCGGGCCATCTTTTCAGGCTTGACCGAGCCGGCGAGTTTCTTCATCGCGTCGCGCCGCTGGCCTGCCATGGTGACCACTTGGGGATCGGCGAGCATTTCCGATTCGATCAGCCGATCGTAGAAGATCGCCGTTTTATAAGCCGCGAGCGGTTTGAATTTTGGGTCGATGCCCGGAGCCGCTTCGAACCAGGCGTTCGCGATGGCTAGCGACCGATCGATGTCGAAGTCCCCGCGCGTCCCCGACTCGATCTTGGCGGCTTCGGCGATCTTAGGATCGCCCGACTTCATGAGGTGCTTGAGGCCCTCCTCCATCTCGCCGAACATCAACAATTCGTACAACCCGACTTTGGTATTGGCGTCGCCATCGTCGGGCTTATCCTTCAGGATGTCGCGGGCGGCAAAGAGTTCCCCGTATTGCTTGCGTGCTTTTTCGAGTTCCTTCTTGATTTCTTCCGACTTCTTCTTGGCATTAGGGTCTCTCACTTTCGCACCGGTCGCGGCCGCCATCTTAGAGAGGGCCTCCACATGATCGAGCGCGCTACCTTCCGACGCCTTGCGGCATTCATCCCACATGATCAGAAGCATGCCGCGGCGAATATCGACCGGAGGGTCCTTCTTGCCCACCGCCGTGAGAATCTCGATCCGTTTCGCCGTGCTATCGAACGAGTAGCGCGATTCCAGCACGTCGATCATGGTGAGCGCCGTGACCGGGTCTTCGGCTTCCACGGCCGCTTTGGATGCGGCGGTTACCAGGCCGACGAACTCGGTATCGCTCTCGGACCTGATTCCTTTGCCGGCGACTTTCCAGAGCTCAGTTTGCTTTTCCCACGACGACTTCAGCGGTTTAAGCCGGGCTTTAAGAGCCGTTTCAGCGGTCTTGGCGGTTTCTTCCACTTGCTCGCCGGCGGGAAGACTGGGCTTCACTTTTTCCTGGCCCGATAGCTCGGAAAAACTGGGCCGCGCCGCTGGATTGGCGCCGGGCGTCTTGTCGCGGGGATCGATGAGCGACGTGAGCGAGAGCGAGCCCACTTCAAAGGCGCCGTTCGACGAACCAATGGTTACCGACTTAGGAACCGGGAGGGGCAACTGCCGCGCCGGCGAAATGCCGACGCTTCCCGCCTCGACCACGGAATTGAAAACTCCCTTGTTCCCTACCTTGAAAGAGATCTGGTCTTTGAAAACCAGGATTTCAATGTCGTGGAAATCGGTGTTCTCGAAAACTCGCCCGGTGAACCTCGAATTGGCTTGCTGCTGATCGAGGGTTTCGCCTTGAATGGTGTCAAAGCCCGTGAATTGCCCTTCGAAGCTATCGATGGCGAGCACGGTTGTCATATTGGCGATGGGGATGACAAACCACAGTTCGCCATCGAAATCCTTCCTCCTGATCCGCGCCCGGAGGCTGTAGTTGGGCGGATACGCATCGTCGAGCGTGACCACGTCGCGCGGGCCGCCCGCCGACACCAAAAGATTGCCGCTGCGAGTCCAACTACCGGCAAGCACTCGCGGCTCGCCGACGAGCTTCTCGATCAGTTTGGTCTCTTCGCCGTACGTAAGTTGAAGATCGCGGTTTGGCGCCTTTTTGCCTTTATCCGGCGCCTTTTTCTCGGATCCTTTTTTGGGCGGCGTCTTCTCCGGGGGCGCTTTTTCAGGAGGAGCCTTTTCAGGCGTTGTTTTCCCGGGATTCGTCTTCTCTTCCGGCGGATGCTTTTGCGGTGGAACGGTTTCTGGCGTGGTCTTTTCGCTCGTTTTGGAATGGTCGGGCGATGTTGTACTGCCGCTGTTGTCGGACGTCTCGGTGCTTCCTTTGGTGACGTCGTTGACCGCCGAATTGAAGACTTCCGGCTTCAAGTTAAAGGCCACAACAATGCCGACAATGGTCAGAACGACTGCGATCGACGCTCCTACCATCAGACCGGTGTGGCTGTTCGAGCCTTTACCCCGGCGCCGGCCGGTGTACGCCGTCGAGATTTCTGGCCCGGCCGAGGGCGCCTGAGGAACCGGCGCGTACTGTTGATGCGGATAACCAGGAGTCGCGCCTGAGTAGGGCTGCCCCGTAGGCGAGTAGGGCGCATACGCCGCCGGAGTTGCGTATCCCTGTGGAGCATAGGGCTGCGCTTGCGGAGGTTGGGCCTGCGGGTACGCAACCGGGATCGCCACTTCCGTCGCCTGGAGTTGCTGATCGTAGGCCGCGCGCTTCTCGTCGTTGAGCAGCGTCTTGGTGGCGCCGGAGATCTCGGTCAGCAGCTTTTGGCAAATCTGAGCTCGCTTGCTCGTCTGAAATGTTTTGAGGTGCGCCATCCGGGCGTCGGCGGCGTGCGAAATGACTTCGCGATTGTTTTCGTACTTCCGTAAACCCAACAGGCGATAGAAGTTGGGTGGCTGCTCGTCCGGCGGAATGCCGAGCCACGTGTAGTACGGATCGAAAGGCTCAGCCCCAGAATTTGGCCCCCCAGAATTCTTCGGACTACCGGATGAACCCGGGTTCGCTCTACTCATTACTCAATTCCATCGAAACGCTGATTGAATACCGCGGCTTTGCCACCGGACCCCCGAGCCCACCAGAGCGCGTTTTCAATCAAGACACCCAGTATGAATCTACGAAACCCAATGCAATGGTTCAAGTTGCAACGATTCTTACAAGGCCATCCTTACCAGGCACTAGTTCCATCTTAATTGCGGATGCTGCGCGCCCGTTCTTCGTCTTGCAGGACACGTGGCGTGTTGCCACGGCCCCTATAATGACGTTGTTCGTTTCCAATTTGTTTCCCTTGCCCGGGGGCAGAGATGTCGTTGGCCGAGAGCGTCCGATCGAAGAAACCGTCGAATCTGCATGAATTAAAGGCCAGTGGATGGCAGAACAAATCGGTCAAAAAAGAGATTTACGACAACTTTCTCAGGGAACTTGCAGCCGGCAACTCGCTGTTCCCCGGCATGGTTGGGTACGAAGACACCGTCATCCCGACCGTGAATCTGGCTCTTCTCTCGGGCCACGATATGCTCTTTTTGGGTGAAAAGGGGCAGGGGAAGAGCCGCATGATGCGGTCGTTGGTCCGTTTGCTCGACCCCGAAATTCCCTATCTCGACTTGCCGGGCATCCCCTTCCACGACGATCCCTTCGCGCCCATTACCAAGCAGGGGAAGGAAGCCGTCGCCACGATGGACGAGGCGAAGATTCCCATCGCCTGGTGGAAACGCGAAGACCGTTACGCCGAACGACTAGCGCCAGGGAGCAAATTCGCCGACCTGATTGGCGAAATCGATCCCGCCAAGCTAGCCGGCGGCGTCAGCATGTCGACGGAAGAGGCCCTCCACTTCGGTTTGATCCCACGGATGCATCGCGGCATCTTCGCGATGAACGAACTCCCCGAACTGGACGAACTCGTTCAGGTGGGCATGTTCAACATCCTGGAGGAACGCGACGTCCAAATCCGCGGCTATCCCGTCCGCTTCGATATCGACGTTTTGATTTTGTTCAGCGCGAATCCCAGCACCTACAACCGCAGCGGCAAGGTGATTCCGCAGCTCAAGGACCGTATCGGATCGGTGATCCACACCCATTACCCGCGCGAGCGCGACTTGGGAATCAAGATCATCGAACAGGAGGCCAATGTCGATCTGGGCGGCGCTTACCCCGTTGCCGTTCCCTACTTCATGAAGCAGATTGTCGAGCAGATCACGATCTCCGCCCGTAAGTCGAAGTACATCGATCAGCAGTCAGGCGTAAGCGCTCGCTTCAGCCTGGCGAACTTCCGGACGATGGTCGCAGCGGCGCGGCAGCGCGGAGTATTACTCGGCGAGCGGCCGGCCGTGCCGCGAATCAGCGATTTGGGACACCTGTACGCCAGCAGCCTCGGCAAGCTGGAACTCGACTTGATGGGAAGCCATCAGATGAGCGAGCGGCAAGTGCTCGATGCCGTCATCGCCGACGCGGTCGAGATTGTGTTCAAAGAATATGTCGATGAACACGGCCTATCCGAAATCGCGGCGGTCTTCGGCAAGGGAGTGAAAATCGAAGTCGGCGATTTGCTCCCCTCCAAGCACTATTCCGAAATCTTGAAACGCGTTCCACCGGCATGGGACAAAGCATTCGAAGTAAACGCATCACAAGACGCCGCCGTGAGAGCAAGCTGCGTGGAGTTTGTCCTGGCGGGGCTCTACTCCATGGACCGAATCAGCCGCAGCCAGCAGTACGGCCGAGTTTCCTACGAGATCTAGGAGGATTCACCACGGAGACCCGGAGGGCACGGAGAGAAGAAACGGAGAATTCAAAAAGTGGCACAGACAATCCTGTCTGTGCGCAGTGCGGCATCCACCCAAGAACATTTGGGGCAAAATAATTCCCAACTTCCTAAATCAAAAATCAACAATCATCAATCAATTAATCATCATTCTTCCCTCCGTATTCTCCGTGTCTCCGTGGTGAATCAATGAGCGACCCGAAAGAAGAAACGCCTCGACCGCACCTTGGCGGCGTCGTTCACACGTACCAAAAGTACGACCCCATCGCGTTTCCCTCGCCGACGCAGCCTCCGCCCGACATGGTTTCGCCTGCCTTCGAGCACATGCTCCACTACGGCAGCATGCGGCAGTTGACGCCCGAAGAACTCGCGCGGGCGGTCACGCTCGACCCCAGCCAGATCGCGGGTCTTGGCCCAAGCCTTGATTATCTGAAGGCGATGCTCGAAGAGCGCAAGCGAAAGATCCTGGCGAAGTACGAAACGGATGCTGTGCTCAAACAGGCTAAGAAGGACTTTGAGAAGCAAGCCGGCGGCATTCATTTGCCCAAGGAGTTGCAGGCTCGCTTCGACAAGGCGGTGAAAACCGAGCAGCTGCACGATTTGGAGCGGCTTTGGTACGCCGTGGGCAACGATAGTTCCAAGCTCGCTCGCCAACTGCTGAATGCGATGGAGCGACTGAGCGAGAAGTACCAGGTCGACCAACTGGCGGCTAAGTACACATTCACGGGGCGGACACAGATGTCCGTACCTGAAGCGATCGAGATCAAGCAAGAGCTCGAAAAGATTGACGAGTTGCTCAAACAGATCGACGAAGCCATGAAGACCGCTCAAATCGGCGTGATCGACATGGAGGCGCTCGAGCAATTCGCCGAGGCCGGCGATATCAGCAAGTTGCAAGAACTTCAGCAAATGATCGAGAACTACGTCCGCGAAATGGCGGAGCGACAAGGGCTCGAGAAAGGAGAAAAGGGGCAGTTCAATCTCACGCCCAAAGCGTATCGCATCTTTCAAAGCAAACTGCTCGAGCGGATTTTCAGCAAGCTCCAGTCTTCGCGAACCGGTCGCCATCAAGGGCCGATCGTCGGCGAAGGGGCCGTCGAGATGCAGCGGACCAAGCAGTACGAGTTCGGCGACTCGCTCACGCACATGGACATTCCGCAAACGTTCGTCAACGCGATGCTTCGCACCGGCGGCGAGTTTCCGATCCGCTTCAAGAGCGAAGACATCGTCGTTCACAAAACGCGGAACAATCCCAAGTGCGCCACTGTTGTCTGCATGGACATGAGCGGATCGATGCGCTACGCCGGGCAATACGTCCACGTCAAACGGATGGCGCTCGCCATCGAGGGGCTGATTCGCAGCGAGTTCCCCGGCGACTACCTCCACTTTTTGGAGATGTTCACGTTCGCCAAGCCGAAGCGGCCGTCGGAACTGATCGACCTGATGCCCAAGCCCGTCACGCTGTACGACCCGGTGGTGCGGCTCAAGGTCGATATGAGCCGCGATGACGTAAGCGAGCACCGCATCCCACCCCACTTCACCAATATCCAGCACGCGCTGCAATTGTCGCGACGTTTTCTATCGACTCAGGACACGCCTAACCGGCAGATCATCCTGATCACCGATGGGTTGCCGACTGCGCACTTCGATAAAAACTGGCTCTACTTGCTTTATCCGCCCGATCCGCGCACCGAAGAAGCGACCATGCGCGAAGCGCTGCTGTGCGCGCGGGAGGGAATCACGCTTAACATCTTCCTGGTTCCGAGTTGGTCGCAGTCGGAAGAAGACATCCGATTCGCCTATCGCCTGGCGCAGTCGACCAAAGGACGCGTCATCTTCACGACGGGCGCCGATTTGGACCGCTTTGTCGTCTGGGACTACGTAAACCACCGCCGGGAAATCCTGGGGTAGGAGGCTGCCTGCTTCCCGCGGCCAAGCCCGCCAACTACGATTGCGCCGAGTCGTTGCGCCTCCTCTCGGACTTGCGACCCCCGCCGTTCTCCCACCTTGGACTCACACTGATGCGCCCGCGATTTCTTTCCATTCTCGCGTCTACCGTCTTCTTGTTTTCCGGAATCGCCCCGGCGCTCGCCCAGCTTAAGGCTGGCGCCTACGCGATGGATGTCACGCCACAGCCGCAGATGTTTCCCATTTCCGCCAACGGCGGCATGAGCGACAACATCTGCTCGCGAGCCCATGATCCACTCCACGCGCGCTGCCTGGTGCTCGACGACGGCCAGATGAAGGTGGTGCTGGCCGTGGTCGATAGCTGCATGATCCCGCGCGAGCTGCTCGACAGCGCGAAGGACCAGGCCGAAAAACGCACCGGCATTCCCGCCAGGCAGATGCTCATCTCGGCGACGCATGCCCACTCGTGCCCCACGCTCGGCGGTGTTTTTCAAAGCGATCCCGATCCCGTCTACAGCAAGTATTTGGCAACCAAGATCGCCGAGGGAATCGAGCAAGCCTACAAGAATCTCAGTCCGGCCCAAATCGCGATCGGTGCCGGCCACAACGATAGACAAATCTTCAACCGTCGTTGGATCTTGAAAGAGCCTGACAGCCTGTCGAATCCCTTCGGCAAGCTGGACAAGAAGCGGATGAACCCAGGCAACAACAATCCCCTGGTCAGCCGTTCGACGGGCACGATCGATCCGGCCGTCCATTTCATCAGCGCCAAAAGCGTAGACGGGCGACCTCTGGCATTCTTCGCCACGTACGGTTTGCATTATGTGGGTGGGGTGCAAGGGGGAGAATTGTCGGGCGACTACTTCGCCGTTTTTGCGGCCGAGATGGCCAAGCGATTGAAGGTCGAACCGGGCGAGGGCAAAGCAGCATTTGTCGGCGCGATGCATAACGGCACGAGCGGCGACGTGAACAACGTCGATTTCTCTTTGACGAAACTCCCAGCCTATGGACCGTACGAGCGAATGCAGGAAGTCGCAGCAAGCGTAGCGGATTCAGCTATCCAGGGACTCGAAAACGCGGCCTACCAACCGACGGCTCCACTGGCGATGAAGGAGGTCGAGCTAACGTGCAAAGTCCGCAAGCCAAGCGCCGAAGATGTGGCCGCAGCAAAGAAACAATTGGAAGCAATAGGCCCCGGCCCCTATGGAAACATGAAGGACGTCTACGCCCGCGAGACAATCAAACTGGCCGACTATCCCGAGACCGTCACCTTTAAACTGCAGGCCGTCAAGATTGGCGACTCCGCAATTGTCACCATTCCGTGTGAGACCTTCGCCGCGATCGGGCTGGAAATCAAGAAACGCAGTCCGATCAAGAACACCTGGACGATCTCGCTCGCGAACGGCTACAACGGGTACCTGCCAACGCCCGAAGAACACGATGCCGCCGGTTACGAAACGTGGCGGGCCCGTTCGAGTTACCTGGAAGAGAACGCTTCGGTCAAAATTGTGGACGCGCTCGTCAAGATGCTCGACGAAATCAAATAGCGAACGCGAAATGGCTCTTCCCATTACCTTGGCCGACATTTACGCCGCCCGCGAGCGCATCGCAGGCGGCGTCGAGTACACACCTTGCCCGCACTCGATCCCTCTCTCGCAACTGGCGGGGTGCGACGTTTATTGCAAGCTCGACCTGTTCCAACGGACGGGCAGCTTTAAGGAACGCGGCGCGCGGAACGCCTTGCTTTTGTTGTCGGACGACGAAAAACGCCGCGGGGTGATCGCAGCGAGCGCCGGCAACCACGCGCAAGCGTTGGCCTACCACGGCGGTCTGCTGGGCGTACCGACCACGGTCGTGATGCCGCGGTTCGCTCCGCTGGTGAAGCAAATGAACTGCCGCCGGTTCGGAGCGAGAGTGATCTTGCACGGCGATTCGTTTGCCGAAGCCAAGGCCCACGCCGACGAGATCCTCGCACGCGAGGGGCAGATTTACATTCACGGCTACGACGATCCGGCGATCATCGCAGGGCAGGGGACTGTCGGGCTGGAGATTCTGGAACAAGTCCCCGATGTGGAGGCCATTGTTGTCCCCATCGGAGGCGCCGGGCTCTTGGCTGGCATCTGCGTGGCGGTGAAATCTCTTCGCCTGAACGTTCAGGTTATCGGTGTCGAGCCGGCGTCGAGCGCCTCATTCACCGAGTCGCTGAAAGCAGGCCAGCCCGTTAAGGTTCCGTCCGTGCCCACGGTGGCCGATGGCTTGGCCGTCTCGTGCGTTGGGACCAACGCTTTCGCTACGGCTCGGCATCTGGTCGACCGTGTTGTGACCGTCGACGAACAAAACTTGGCGATCAGCGTCGTGCGACTGATGGAACTGGAAAAGATCGTCGCCGAAGGGGCAGGGGCCGCGGCGCTGGCCGGCCTTCTCTCGGGCCAACTGCCGGAGCTGAAGGGAAAGAAAGTCGTCCTGTTGCTATGCGGCGGCAATATCGATCTGACGATTGTCGAGCGACTCATCGAGATGGCGCTGGTGGCCGACGGGCGGTTGGCTCGGTTCACCGCGGTCATTAGCGACCGTCCCGGCGGACTTGCCAAGGCGGCGCAGATCATCGGGGTCAGCGGCGCCAGCATTAAACAAGTCGACCACGACCGCGCCTTTGGCGGGCCCAACGTTTCCATGGTTCAGGTCTTGTTCACCATCGAAACTCGCGACGCCGAGCACGTTGAACAGGTCTACGCGGCGCTGAGGGAAGCAGGAATTCCCGTGTTTCCCCAAGGAAGATGCTCCGCCTCGTAGCCGCACTCGCCAAGAGTGCGGTAAGAACGCCCTCTTTCGTAATCGATTCGACCGCACAGCCGGCGCGACCGGCAAAGTCGTCATGCTGGCGGCGCAGTCTGCCCGAATCGCGACGGCAAATCGTCTGCGCCTCCAATCCCGTGGTTAGATTTCCGAAGAGATATTTCGACGTCGTTTTTGTCGCCCTTCGGACATCCCGCCATGTGCTCCTCACTGTCGTCCGCCTATGCCTCGGCTGCCAGTTCAGCGATGGCTGCTGGACAGTCGCAAGTGAGCGCGCAGATCGGCATCACCGTGGCTGCCAAGGCCCTCGATGCGATGAAGAGCGAAGGGGACACCGTGGTCGCTCTGCTTCAATCGGCCGCGAATGTCGGCAAATCGGTCGACACCGGCAAAGCCCTCGACGTCAGTGGCTAACCTTACGGTCGATCCGCCTCGTTTTTGCTCGCACGGCGGACCTCTTCTATACTCGCACCTGTGTGCCGCCGTATCGCTGATACGTTCTCTCCCAGGCCAATTGCAAAGTGAAGGTCCCCGCCATGCCGTTTCAATCTCTCACGCCCGACGTCTTTCTGTGGTCGGACCTTTGCAATGTGTACGTGATTCGCTCGGGCAACGCGGCTGTGCTGATCGACCTGGGCGACGGCAGTGTTCTCGATCACTTGCACGAAATTGGCGTAAAGAAGGTCGAGCACGTCCTCTTCACCCATCACCATCGCGAGCAATGCCAGGGTGGAGAGCGACTCAAAGAACTGGGCGCGGAAGTCGCCTGCTCCGAGATCGAGCGACCCCTCTTCGAGAATCCCACCGCCTGGCGAAAGATGAAGCCGACGCTGAACGATCAGTTCAGCGTTTATGGTTCGAGCTATGTTCGACCGCCCGTGACGCCGATCAAAATCGACCGGACATTCAAATCGATGGACGATTTCTCGTGGCGTGGCCGCGAGTTCTGGTGCCTCGACACGCGCGGCAACAGCCCTGGTGGAATGTCGTTTGTCTTGCGCGAAGGAGAACGATGGCTCGCGTTTTGCGGCGACGTGATGGTCGACGGCGCGCGGATGCACAACTACTTCGATCACGAGTGGACTATGGTTTCGCCGCCGGTATTTATGCGACATTTGGCGCCGCGAGCTTGCTCAAAGGATTTTCGCCTGCTTGGCTTTGTCCGAGTCACGGTCCGATTATCAAGAACGCGCAAGAGCAGTTGACGGCGTACCAGGAAAAGCTTCGCAAGCTGGGAAAACTCTTGGTCCGCGGGTACGACCTGAACACTTTCGCAACGGGCGATCAGGACACCGTTAGTCGTCCGACGTCGGTGCCACACGTTTGGCAACTGACGCCGCACCTTTATAAGTTTCGCGGCCCCAACTTCTGGCCGAACTTTGAAATCCTGATCGCCGACAGCGGCAAAGGCCTGATCATCGACTGCGGACTCTTCGACCCGCAGTTCTTAGTCACGGCGATCGAACGAATGCACGAGCGGCTTGGTTTGAAAAAGATCGAAGCACTGATCGTCACGCACATGCACGGCGATCACATGTTGGAAGCACCGCTGATCCGCGAGAAGTTTGGCGCCGAGCTGTGGACGATGCAGGGAATTGAGGACAAGTGTCAGCAGCCGGAGCTCTACGACTTAGTTGCACCGATCCAGAGCTACGGCAAGCCGATTGAGTCGGTGCAGTTCGATCGAACCTTCGCCGCCGGCGAGAGCTTTGAGTGGGAAGGATACCAATTCACCATCGACTGGATGCCGGGGCAGACCAAGTACGCCTGCTGCATTCATGGTGAGATCGATGGCCTGCGGGTGGCCTTCACCGGCGACAATCTTTTCGCCAGCACGACCGACCCGAAGCAAGACGGCCACGAGTGCGTCGTCGCGCGGAACGCTTGCATTCTCGAAGAGGGTTACCTTTACGCGGCGTCCTACCTGCACACGATTGGCCCCGACTTGATTTGCGGCGGCCACAGTTGGGTGCTCGACCGTCCGATGCCGCTCATTGCCCGCTATCGTGCGTGGGCCCTGGAGATGCGCGAGGCCTTTCGCGCTCTGAGCACCGATCCCGACTATCGCTACATGTTCGATCCCTTTTGGGTGCGAGTCGCTCCGTACCGCGTGGTCGTCGAACCCGGCGAATCGAGCCAGGCGCTCCTGATGGTGCGCAACTTCCGCGAACGCTCGCAGGCTCACCGAATCGAATTCGTCTGCCCGCCAGGGATTCGCGTCGAACGGGAAGTAGTCGAGGGAACAACCGGCAGCGAGACAACGTCCGGCACCAATGTCACGATTCACGTCGACAAAACGGCGACTCCAGGCGTCAACCTGGTGGCGATGGACGTAACGCTCGACGGCAAACGCTACGGGCAATGGTTCGATTTCATCGTCCACGTGGGGCCATGGAAGCCAGGGCAGGGGGGAGGGGCCACCTCGGCCAGTCCTGACAAGAAGGGCGGGTATTAGTCCGAAGAGACACCTGCGTATTGCAGGCAGAAACATTTTCCGAGGGAGTTCGCTTGGAAGGGGTAAGCCGCGGCATCGACGATTTTCTTCGTTGCCGCCGGTGCTAGCCAATCCAACGAATTCCTTTCGGAGAAATGTTGTGTCGCAAGCCGCTGCGCTTCCTCATCAAACTCAAAATCCTTATCAATCTCCCTCTGCGCCTTTGGCTATGCCGGGCGAGATGGTCGAAGCCGGACAAATCCTGGCGACGCGGATGGAACGATTCGCTGGATCCCTGATCGACGCAGTGATCGGCGGCACGATTGGAATGGCTTTAGGGGCCGCGATGGGCATCGGGCTGTTCATGGTGGGGTTCGACCCCAGTTCGATCAACTTCCGCATCCTCACCACCGTGCTGGGAACGGCCCTCGGAGCTTGCGTCTTCGTCGCGCTGCACGGCTATCTACTGAGCACCAAGGGCCAGACGATCGGCAAGATGGTCATGAAGACGAAGATCGTCTCGCGGCAAGGCGAAATGCTCCCGCTGCAGCACTTGATTCTCACGCGGTACCTGTGGCTGTGGATCGTCGCCGCGATCCCCGTGGTCGGCCCGATCGTCGCGCTCGCCAACGCCTTGATGATCTTCCGCGAAAATCACCAGTGCCTGCACGACGATATCGCAGGTACCAAGGTGGTGAAGGCATAGGGGCAGTCCAACGCCAAATGGCTACTGCGAGGGCGCATCGGCCGGATAGATGCCGATGACGTGCGCGGCGAGGAAGACCGCAACAAATGTGGAAGAGTCATGGGCATTCGCGAGAATGCCCAAATGCTGTGGATCACTCGCAATGGCGCATACCCCGTAGCCGGTTACTTCAATCTCTGACTTGTCATTAACCAGGACGCGAAATCGACGGGGCTTCGTAATGGCGTCGCAATCAAAGAGGTCCGCGGAACTTGGTTGAACGACTTCGCCGGTGCCAATTCGTTCACCAGGATTGGGGGCCTTATTCGAAACGAACACGCAGTCTTCGGCAAAGTCGCCGGCGAGCTTACCTTCGATGCTAAGTCTTGTCTCAACTCCCATTTCACCGCCTCAGCACTAGGAACTGCGACGCAATCTCCTCGTCATTATAGCAGAACGCGAAAACATAAAGTCCAAATTCAGGAAACAGAAGGTTGTGCAGACGAAAGGTGAATATCTGGACTTCTAGTGGATCGGTGGAAAAATCGATAACACGCTCGCGCGTCCTCATGACGACTTCGTTCGTATCGGCAAAGCGAATCTCGACGTAGCCACGAGCGGGCCCCCGACCACCGGTCGAGGTCATGAACACACACATCTTTTCGAATCGCACAAATTGAACGTCCGGCTCACGTGATCGGATCGTCGTGAGCAGTCCAATTAGCGAAACGCTGTTTTCACCAAGCTCCTCTGACTTCACGTCAGAACAAAGGATGAGATAGCGAATCACTGGATGTACTGACGTCATTTCCTGCCCCCTGAATCAAACGTGTCTAATCCTCTTCCTTCTTGACCTCGGCCTTCACATCGTCGAGGTCGCGCAGGTGGTACTCGATGTCCGAGTAGTCGAGCAGCTTGCAGAGGGCCCGCAGAGCGACGCTCATTCCGTCGGGTCCGCTGAATCCGCCGAACTGCCCGCCGCCTTTGAGGTGCGGTTCCAGATCGAGAATCACCCCCGGGATGCCGCGGCGGGTGAGTTTCTTTTCCAGGCTGGGAATCAACTCGCGGAAGTCGCGCAAGATCATCTCGTGGCCGCTGTCACCCTGATCGCATGGCACAAAGTGCTTGAGGGCTTCCTCGTCGACGTGCGTGGTGCGTTTCGCCGGGTGCGGATGCTTGTAGTCCTTGATGTGCATCCAACCGAGACCTTTTTTCATCTTGCGATACTGTTCGAACGTCTCGCTCGGCGAAAAACCCTGCGTCGAGATATTGGCCGCGTCGAAAATCAAAACCATTGCCGGGTGATCGACTTGCGCATGGATCTCCGCCAAAAGATCGCCGTTTTGACCGATCAGGTTGGCCTCGACCTCGAGGCCAAACGTCAAGTCGCTGCGGTGACACGCCTCGGCGATCTTGCCCAAATGATCGACCGCTTGCGGAACGTGGGGCCAGGGGTCGGTCCCCTTGGGATGATAGAACGAAAATCCGCGAATCAACTTGGTCTCGAAAGCGTGCGCCAGTTCGCAAGCCTTTTGCACTTCTTCGCTGAGATACTTTTCGAATGGAACGTACCGGTTCTTGGTTCCATCTTCGACATCGAGCAGCTTCACCTTGCCAATGGGGCTGCCCAATGTCGCCACGTTGAGCCCATACTCCGATTCCAGGTGGCGGATCTTTTGAACTTCTGGAATCGTGAGCTGCATCACGTTTTTGACGCCGTGACCGGCATCGATGAAGCGGATGCTGTAGTACTGCAAACCCAGTGCGGCGAAGGCGGCGAACTGCTGCTCGGCGGTTTTTTGATTGGCGGCTTCGTCGGCGAAACCGGAAAGAATGACGCGGGCCTGTTCGCTCATGGTGGGATCTCCAGCTTGGGTTACAATCGAGCGCCGGATTGTATCACACTGTGTCTTCCATCACACCGCGTGTGTTATCGCACATTGCCTTAGCGAGGTGAGACCGTGGTCCTGTTTCGCAACATCCTCGCGGTGATCGTCGGCGTGATCGCAGGCGGAGCGGCCGTGGGCGTAATTGAAATGCTCGGGATGGCGGTCTTCCCGTTGCCAGCAGACGCCAACCCGCAAGATGTGGAGTGGCTCAAGGCGAACATCGACAAGGTTCCGCTCGGAGCGATGATCGCCGTGACGGTGGCCTGGTTTGCAGGCGTGCTCGTCGCATCGACCGTGGCCGGTTTCATTGCCGCAACGCGCAAGTTGCTCTTGGCGTTCATCGCGGGCGATCTTTTGCTCACGATGACATTAATGATGCTGATAACGATCCCTCACCCCGATTGGATGTGGCCGGCGGGCATCGCCGCCGTCGTCACGGCACAAGGGATGGTGCTCGTTGCCGGCTTTCTGTTTGCCGGGTGGCGGTTCGATCGTTAGCCGCTGCTATCGCTTCAGCAACGATGCCGCCGGCTCATCGAGCAACAGCGCGCAGTTGGTGTGCTGTTGAAGCATCGAGCCTGGGCAATTCGGCGTGACAGGGCCCTCGACTGAGCCCTGTACAGCTTTCGCTTTGCGCTCGTCGGGGACGCTGCACACGATCTGGCGCGATTTCATGATCTGGCGAATCGACATCGAAATCGCAGTAGTCGGCACATTGGCCAGCGTGGGAAACCAGCCTTCGCCAAACTGCTGCTTGCGGCAGGCCTCGTCGAGACCGACCACAATGTACGGTTCTTCGGTCTTGAAGTCGGCCGGCGGGTCGTTAAACGCCAAGTGGCCGTTTTCGCCAATGCCAATGAAGGCGACGTCGATCAGGTCGCCGGCAATCAATTTGGCCAATCGCTGGCATTCTGCTGTGCAGTCTCCTTGGGCATCGATGCCGTGAAACGCCGCCAACGGCTTCGGCAGCAAATTGACGAACCGCTCGCGGAGATATTTCCGGAACGAGGCCGGATGCGTCTCGGCCATGCCCACGTACTCATCCAAGTGAAAACACTCGACGACCGACCAATCGATCGATGGTTGCTTCACAAGCGCCGCCAGGGTATCGAACTGCGATGCCCCGGTCGCGACAATGATCCGGGCTTTGCCACGAGCAGCAATTGCGTCGGTGACGGACTTGCCGCCGATCTCAGCGGCGCGGCGGCCCAATTCGGGTTTCGTCTTGAAGATCTCGATGTTCATGTTGGTCCTCGTTTGGTGGAACCAACAGTGTAGTCGAGTTGCGCGTCCCGGGTTTGGGTGGCACTGGCGTCCCAAAGACGCCAGTGTGCATGAGTAGTAGCTTTGCGCCGCTAGCGATCCACGACCGCGAGGTTGTCGCGGTGAATCACTTCCTCGTAAGGGCAGTGCCCGAGAATCTGTGCGATCTTCGCCGACTTCAACCCCTTGATCCGCTGTAGTTCGTCGGCGCCGTAATTCGTGAGGCCTCGCCCGATCAGTGTTCCGTCGGGATCGTAGAGCGCGACCACGTCTCCCTTGTCGAACTTCCCTTCGGCACTCACGACACCAATCGCCAACAAGCTGCGGCCTTGTTCGACGACAGCCTTTCTCGCGCCGGCGTCGAGCGACAATCGCCCGCGCGGAGCAGCCGAGTGACCGATCCAGCGTTTGAACGGGCTAACCGCTTTGCCAGAAGGAAGGAACAGCGTTCCCACGGTCTCGCCTGCCATGATTTGGGAGAGGATGTCTTCCTGGCGACCGCTGGCGATGAGGCAGTGCTCGCCGGAGGTTGTCATCATCTTCGCGGCGTTGAGCTTGCTGGCCATGCCCCCTTTGCTGAGCCCCGTCAGTTTGTCGACGACATAGCCCATGACGGTGTCGTCGATCTTCTTCACCGTGTGCAGCAGCTTCGATTCGGGCTTGTTGGGATCGCCGTCGTACAGGCCAGGAACGTCCGACAAGATGATCAGTAGCGGGGCGCGGATCGAATTCGCCACCAGCGCCGCGAGTTTATCGTTGTCGCCAAATGTGACCATCAACTCGGCGACACTGACGGTGTCGTTTTCGTTGATGATCGGCACCGCGCCGTATTCCAGCAGCGAGAGGAGCGTGTTGCGGACGTTCAAGTAGCGGTCGCGGTCGTCGAAGTCTTCTCCTGTCAGCAGCACCTGGGCAGCGTGCCGGCCATGCTTCGAGAACAATCCGTCGTAGGCCTTGATCAAGTGTGTTTGGCCGATCGCGGCGATGGCCTGGAGTTTGGCCAGGTCGCTGGGGCGGCTTCCCAGTTTCAATAGCCCGACGCCGGCACCAACCGCACCCGAGCTCACCAGGACCACGCGCTTGCCCGAGGTCGCAATGGCGCACAATTCGTCGGCCAGCTTGCCGACTCGTTCCTCATTCAGCGAGGCGTCGCTGCGGGTGAGTACGTTTGTCCCAACCTTCACCACGATGGTCTGGGCTTGTTGGATTAACTGCTGTCGCAATGGGTCGGCCATGACCGGGCGAATCTCCCTACTCTCTTGTGGCAAATGCACGGCGGATTAGTTCCGCAAACCGGCGACAATACGCTAAAGCCCCTATTTTGACAACGGAGAGTGTCGCCAACGTTAACATGACGATCGAGAAATCATCGTCAATGGTCAGATTCCAGCGCCTGTTTTGCCAGGCGAGCCAAGCGGGGCAGGGGGGAGGCAGCCGCTTTGGCCAGGGCTTCTTTGGCCGGGGCGTCGAGCGAGCCGATTTTGCCCAGCGCCCAAGCGGCCTGTTCGCGAACGACGTGCGGTTGCGATTCTTCCGCTAACGTCTTGGTCAGGGCCGAAACGTGAGCGATGGCGTCGCGTTTGCCTCGTCCAAGCAAAGTGGCGGCCCAATAGGCCGTCAGTTCGTCATCGGACGACAGCGACTTGGCGATCAGGGGAAGGTCGCTCGCCGGCGCAGGGCCGCAGTCTTCCAGCAAACTGACGAGTGGTTCGCGGATGTTTTCGTTGGGGCTCGACAAGAACGAAAAAATTTGGCCCGCGACCAGGGCTCCCTCAGAACCAAGCTGTGCAAGGCCTTGAGCCGCCTTCTCGGCGGTCCCCTGATCCTCTTGGGCCGACGCCTGCCGAAGCGATGCCAGAAGGTTAAGGAGTTCGTGATTCATGGAAAGGCCCACCGGAAACAGCATCGAGTCGGGAATGTTGGCGGTCAGTCTAGTACAACGAAGTTGGCGAAGGGAACATCGATCTGGCTGCTTTGATCCCGGTCAACAACTAGACTGCGACGAATTACACATCAGGAGAATTCACTCATGTCGCTCGCCATCGCATTTCTCTCCCATGCCTCTGGCCCCCATCTCGATGCCTACCTCTTGGCGCTTGCGGCGGCGCCCGAAGTATCGAAAGTCTTCTACGGCGACCCTTCGGCCAGCACGTTCGAACTCGCGAAAAGCAAGCTAGGAGACAAACTCGTCTCGACCCAGCGCGACTATGCCGACGCACTTGCGCATGCAAAGCCTGACGCGTCAACAGCCGCCATGGCGCTCATTGCGGTCGAGGCGGTTCTCGCACCGCCGGTCATTGATGCTGCACTGGAAAAGGGGTGCCACGTGATGGCGGAGAAGCCGGCGTGTGTGAGCGCTCGCGACTTCGCACCGCTCGTCCACAAGGCGGAAGACAAGCGATTGCATTTGATGCTCGCACTGGCCAACCGTGTCACGCCTGCCATTCAAAAGGCCCGCGCACTTGTGGCCACTGGCGAACTTGGAAAGCTCTATGGCATGGAGATCCAACTAGTCGCCGATCAAGCGCGGCTTAAGAACCCAGCCATCCGCGAAAGTTGGATGTTCAACAAGGGCAGGGGAGGGGGAGGCAATTTCACCTGGCTCGGAATCCATTGGCTCGATCTGGCAATGTACATCTCGCACGCGTCGATCAAGCAAGTGACGGGTTTCGCCGGTGTAGTGGGCGGTCAACCGATCGACGTGGAAGACAGCGTCGCCGCGGCGCTGGCGTTCGACAACGGAACCTTTGGCGTGATGACCTGCGGCTACTACCTGGAGAGCGGCTACCAGGACTCGATCCGCATTTGGGGCGAACGCGGTTGGCTTCACTTTGGCCGAGAACTCGCAGCTCCCCTGCTCTGGCAAACCAGTGGAGACAAGGAAGTTCAAAAGTTCACGGAATCGAACGAACCGCAAGGCTATGGACCATTCGTGCGCGCATGCGCGCGGGCGTCGCTCGGCTTGGAACAACCGCCCGTATCGCCGCGAGAGTGTTTGCGGCTCCTCAACACGATCTTCGCGTTCTACGACGCAGTGAAGACTGGGCAAGCGCAGCGAGTTGCCTTTTGATCGGCTCTTACCGCCGTCGTTGCGATGGCGGTGCTGAAGGTTGGCGAATCGGGGCAGGGGGGCGGGCGATCTTCGACGGGGAGACATGATCCTCGTGCGATATTCCTGGATGCTGGTCCGCGTCATCATCGAGGCCCCAGCGATTGGTAATCGCGTGCCCTGCCTTGTCGGCGAACTCGTCGAGGTCTTCGGCGATGTTGCGCGTGTTGAACGGGACGGTGTATTGGTAACGTTCCATCAACATCGGGTCGCCGGCCGCGATGGTGCCAAAGAGAATGAGCTTGCCCCAGGTGACAAAGTTCGCCCAGGCGCTGTCGCTCCAAAACTTGAGCGCCGTTCCCCAGCTTTTCTTCAAGCCAACGCCGCCGCTGCCGGCAATTTGCAAACTCCAGATTTCATCGAGCAACAGGTGCGAAAAGAACCCCAGCATCACGGCGAACGCCAGGAAGACGCGGAGCATGAAGTCGTCGCGCGAGACGAGCAAGAATGTAACTAGCCCCGCGATACCGCAGGCCGGCACGCTGTGCCACATCCCGCGATGGACCGTGTAGTTGCGAAAAAATGCCGCGAGCGGAAAGCGAATCAGCAGGTAGATGGCACCAGTGGCAATCGCGATCGTTTCGTTCGCCCAGCCGAGATGCTGAAAACGGTCGATCATCAGAGCCGGGACGATCGCGGCCAAGAATGCGAAGCTCTCGCGGTGCGGCACGCCTGAATCGCTATCGAGGTCGGGCAGCATCCCCGAGACCGAGCATAGCCCGGCCCCGAGTGCCGCCGTTTCGAGCGGCACCCCTTGGTTGTAGCCCCACACGGCATAGCCAATGCCGGTGATGGTGCTCGCGCCAATGTGGGTTTGAAAGTCGGCCATGTGCGATTGGTAAGGACTTCGGGTGCGCGCACTTCGAAGCCCAAAAAGAATTGCCCCCCTGCCTTTCCCTTCTCGCGAAACTGCTTGTTGCTGGGCCAACTTGTACCCGCGATTGGCGTTTCGGGCCAATGCCGCTTAAGGCGGTTGATCTTCGCCGCGCCCGAGGCTGTGGGTATACTCGGCCGCCCAGCATCAGGCCTAATGTGCCTGCATCGCTAGCGTTTGGAAGGAGCCTTCACAATGCATTCGTACGATTTGTTTATTCTCGCCATCATCGGTGCCAGCCTCGTTTGGGGCGCCTGGAAAGGCCTCGCCTGGCAGGTGATGTCGATCGGTTCAATCTTCACCAGCTACTTCGTTGCGGCGAACTTCTACGAGCCCGTCGCGCAAAACATTGTCCCCAGGTTGTTCGACGTCCCTGCGCCCACGGCCCGGTACATCGCGATGGGTTTGGTTTACGTTGCTAGCTCGCTGGTGATGTGGCTGGGGTTCAATTTCATTCGCGACTCCATCGAGCGGTTTCGCCTGAAAGAATTCGACCGCCAGATCGGCGGGCTGGTTGGCGCCGCTAAAGGCGGACTCATCAGCATCTTGGTTACCCTTTTCACCGTCGGCGTTTCCGAACCGAACACCGTTCGAGCGGTCTTTCAATCGAAGTCGGGCGGCATCATCGCCCAAGTCCTGAACGCGGCGGCCCCCATGATCCCAGGCGATTACCGTCGCGAGATCGCTCCCTACGTCCGCAAGCTGGAGGACGGGCTGGAGCGAGAGCAGGGTCGCGATGATTACAACGAATACGACGATCGTTACCCAAATGACGGCCGCTATGACAATCGGCAAACCCCGAACGATCCATACGGCGAGTCCGACAGCTACGAGGATGGCAACCAGAACGATCCTCGCGACCGCAACTACGATCCGCGGTACGATCGCCGGCCCAGTCGAGACGACGGTTACACCGACGACCGCTATGACGACGGTCGCTATGACGACCAAGCGTCCCAAGACGAAAGCAATTGGGAGGGCAGCGAAGACGACCGTGGCGCCGGCGGTTCACTCTTAGAGACCCTCGGCAAGATCGGCAAGGATGTGATCGAGCACGAACTCGAATCCAGCACCCGCAGAGGCCGCCGCTAAGCGGCTCGGTGAAGGTCCTGGCCGTGTAACCAAATGCCACCTAGGATGACCCCGGTTGGCGCCCAGGACGGGCTGGCGAACCAACCGAGTTCCGGTCGGGCATACGGACTCAGGTTGAGGCCAGGTTCACGGCCAACTTTGCGACGCCGGGCAGGGGGCTGAATTGGGATTCCCAAGTCTGTTGGCGCTCTTGGACGCTGCCAACGTAACCTTCGGAACCAGGGCCAAAGTAAGTCGCCTCGGGCTGCGAAAGCAGCGAATCGGCGACGGGCGGACAGGAACCAAGCCGTTGTTCTTTGATCACTGAGCTGAATAACGCAGGTGAAGGGCGGGCGGAGGCACTGAAAGCCAGATATCGCGAAAATCCAAGGCTAAAACGACTAAAAAACGAACATAAGAAACATTATCGGACGTTGTCGTTTGGGTGTTTTGGGGCTGCTCTTCGTGGTGTCCGCCTTGCCCTTTTCGATGCTGGCCCCAAGGTCTGGGCGGCTGTTTAGACGATCGCTGCGAGGCACGCTTCGTATTCGATTTCAGCTCGCGAGCAGTTCTCGAATCACTCGCCCGTGAACATCGGTCAGGCGGAAGTCGCGGCCGGCGTAGCGGTATGTGAGGCGCTCGTGGTCGAGGCCAAGCTGGTGTAGGATTGTGGCGTGGAGATCGTGCATGTGGACCTTCCCCGCGATCGCCTGGAAACCGAAATCGTCGGTCGCGCCGTGGGCAAACGCCGACTTGAATCCGCCCCCGGCTAGCCAAACGGAAAAACCGCCCGGGTTGTGATCCCGTCCCGTTCCGTTCTTTTCGGCATAGGGAGTACGACCGAACTCGCCGCCCCACCAGACGATGGTGTCTTCCAGGAGACCACGCCGTTTCAAGTCGGCGAGCAAACCGGCGATCGGTTTGTCGACGGCCAAAGCGTGTTCGGCGTGTTTGGGCAAGTTCGAATGCTGGTCCCAGGCCGGGTTGGCCGTGTTGTCACCGTACGTGACTTGGACGTAGCGAACGCCCGCCTCGCACAGACGCCGAGCCATCAGGCATTGCCGGCCGAAGTTGTCGGTCGGGCTGCCATCGATGCCATACAAAGCGTGCGTCTCGGCGGTCTCGCGAGCGATATCGAGCGTCTGCGGCGCGAAGGCCTGCATTCGCGCGGCCAGTTCAAACGATTCGATCGCCGCGTCGACTTCGCCGTCGGCGCCGCGAATTGCCCGTTGAGCGTTGTTCAATTTGCTCATGGCTTCCAGGCGACGATGTTGTTCGTCGTTGGAACCCAGGCCAATCAGGTTGCCGATGGTCGCTTCTTTGGCTGGGGCGCCGGCCCGTCCTAAGGCTGTGCCTTGGTGCTTCGCTGGCAGGAAGGCGGTGCCGTAGTTTCTGGCGCCGCCGTTGCCTGCCGACGGGCTGATGCTGACGAAGCCCGGCAGGTTCTCGTTCTCGGTGCCTAGACCGTAGTCGATCCAGCTTCCCATGGAGGGTCGAACGAAACTTGTCGAGCCGCAATGCAGAAAGAGGGTCGCTGGACCATGGGCGACGCCTTCGGTGTGCATCGAGTTAATCAGGCACAGGTCGTCGACCTTGTGTGCCATGTGCGGAAACAAGTCCGACACGTACCGGCCGCATTGGCCGTGCTGAGCGAACTTCCAGAGCGGTTTCATGACTCGCTGCTGGCCGCCTTTGGCGCCGGTGTTGGCCAGCGCCCGGGCATCGTCGAAGGGCATCTGGTCGCCGTCGTACTTGTCGAGCGCCGGCTTGTAGTCGAACGAATCAACCTGGCTCACGCCGCCTTGCATGAACAAAAAGATGACGCGTTTGGCCTTGGGCGGATGGTGATAAATCGGCGCCGCCCGCGCCGTGCCCGCAAGTGCAGAAAACGCTAGCGCACCAAAGCCACATGCCGTGGATTGAAGGAACGTTCGGCGATTGGAGTTTGTGTTCATAATTCGCTAGTCGCGGGTTCGAAAGTCGATCGAAGCGAGCAACGCGTGGCAAACGTCGGTCCACGCCGACATCTGTTCGGATGGCGACCGGCCAGCGACGAGCGGCAGCATCGCATCGTACTCTGCTTGTGTCCCGTCGCGTCCCAAGGCCTGGCGGAAAAGTCGCGCGAGCCGTGCCCGGTCGTCCTGCGATTCCAGATCGAGCGTCCGCTTCGCCATGGCGGCTGCTTGTTGGCGAACCCACGGACTATTCGCGAGGAACAAGGCCTGCGGCGCGACGGTACTCACGTTCCGTGCGCCGGTGGGCAAACTGGCGTCGGCCGCATCGAAAACTTTGAGCACATCGGGAACCGCGTTGCGAAAAGCGGGCAAGTAAACAGATCGCTTCCGACTCGTGTCGACAAACCCAAAATCGCTTTCGAGCTTGGCCGGAAACGTTGCCCCTCGCGCTTCAATATCTCGTCCTTCGAGATCTGGTCCTTCAAGATCGAGTCCTTCGCCGAGCGAGAGAATCGTATCGCGGATTTCCTCGGCTTCGAGTCGCCGCCGATTGATTCGCCATAGCAACCGATTTTCAGGATCGACAGCTGCGGCGGCGGATTGATTTGCCGAGCTTGATCGATAGGTGCGCGAGAGAACGATTCGCCGGACCAGGCGTTTGATCGACCATTCGTCCTCGACGAAGTCGAGCGCGAGCTCATCGAGCAATTCGGGATGCGACGGCAACTCGCCTGTGGTGCCGAAGTTGTCGGTCGTTCGCACGAGGCCTTGTCCGAAGAGCCAATGCCAAACGCGATTGACCATCACGCGGGCCGTGAGCGGGTGCCGTGGTGAAGTCATCCACCGCGCCAGTTGCAATCGCCCGCTTTGGTCTGCGGGCATGGTGAGTGGTTCGAGATCGCCGACAACTTGCAGAACCCCGCGCGGTGCAATCGCACCTTGCGCGTGAACGGAGCCGCGGACGCAGATCGCGCAGTCGATCCCCTGGCCTTGCTCCACGATCGTCATCACCTTGGGGCGACGCCGCGATGAATCGCGCCGTTGTTTCAATTCAGCTTCCATTGCAGCGAGCGACTCGCGCTTCGTCGCAAGCTCTTCTTCCGCGGCAGTTTGTTCCGGTGTTTTGGGAGGCGACTTTGTCGGTTCCGCGGTTTCGGGCGATGCCGCTTGGATCGGCAGCCACTGCACCGCATCAGCGATCACGTGGCCGTCGGCGTCCTCGTTCGAAAGGATGACGAAGTTCTGCCCATTTGCTTCGCATCGATACGTCCCGAGCGAAATGAAATGCCCATCGAGAGCTGGGGCCTGGCGCTGGTCGATCACCTTGATTGCTTCGCCATCGGCACTGAAAACAGTCGCCTTGGCGTTGCTGGCTCGGTTTGTTCCGTGGGTGTAGGCAAGCCGAACTTCGTACGAGCCATCCGCTGGGAGTTCCGGAGTGAAAACAACCGTTTTGGTCCCGCGTCCCGCGTTTTGGTCGTGGATGTAACCGTCGCCGATGTACGAGGGGGCGTGTGTCGACGCCTGCCAGACGCCCACCTTTTTGGCTTGTGAGTCGTCGACAACGATTCCCGGCAAGTTGGCCGCGGCGACAATTCCGGAGGCCTTGCCGCCCCCCTGCCCTTTTGCGACGAGCTTGGTGATCTCCTCCTTGAGGGTTTTGGTCTGGTTCTCAAGGCCTGCGATCGCCGTTTCGTTTTCGGCGAACCGGGCGTCCTCTTCTGGCGAAAGCGGGACGGGCACCTCTTTCCACTTGCTCACGTTCTCGTGGTCGAGGGCCTTCGCGCTCTTCAGGATGCCAGCTAGCGCGTAGTAATCGTGGGTCGGAATCGGATCAAACTTGTGATCGTGACAGCGGGCGCAGCCCAGCGTCTGCCCCATAAAGGCCTTGCCGAGCACATCAAGTTGCTCGTCGATCACGTCCATCTCGAGCTGTTTTTTATCCTGCTCTTCGAGATTGGTGTTGCCGAGCATCCAGAACGTGGTTGCGACGACGCGGCGTTGCCGCTCCTTTAGGGCGTCGCTCTCCATCAGGTCGCCGGCGATTTGTTCGCGGACGAACTCGTCGTAAGGCCGATCCTCCGCCATCGCATCGATCACATAATCTCGGTACCGCCACGCCTCGGGAAAGATGAAACCGCGGAGCGTGAGCGATTCGCCGTAGCGAACGACGTCGAGCCAGTGTCGCGCGAAGCGTTCGGCGAAGCGAGGAGATGCTAACAACCGATCGACCGCTTGTTCGTAAGCGTCCAGGTGAGCGTCACTCGCGAATGCCTCTAGCTCTTCCGGCGTCGGTGGCAAACCGGTGAGGTCGAACGAGATTCGTCGCAGCAGTGTCGCGCGGTCGGCCGCTGGGTTGGGCTCAAGCCCTTTCTCGCCTAGCTTGTGGCGAACGTGAAGGTCGATCGCGTCGCCGGACCAATCGTCATCGACTGCTGGTGGCCGCGGATGACGGCGCGGCGGCTGGTACGACCAGAACTGGCGTTCTTTTGGCAAATCGATGACGCGCTTCGAAGACGTCGCGGACGGGCTGGATTCTGCCGCCGGTGCTCCGCTGGCAATCCAAGCTTTGATATCCGCGACGACCGACTCCGGCAGTTTTTCGTCGGGCGGCATCTGGTACGAATCGGCGTCGTAGCGAACTGCTTTCAACAGCAAGCTCTCCTCGGGCTTGCCTGGGACGATCGCCGGACCAGAGTCGCCGCCATCGAGCCAACCTTGCGGATGATCGAGCCGCAGGTTGCCCTGCCGTTTGCCGCTGGCGCCGTGGCATTCGTAGCAACGCTCGACCAGGATGGGACGGATTCTCTTTTCGAAGAAGGTCTCGTCAACTCCGGCCGCGTCGTCTGCTCGTAACCCAAGCGATCCGGCGCAGACCAGTAGCCAGGCACCGATGGCGACGGTGAATCGTGCGCGCGTTGTGAAGAGGCACTCGCCCATGCTTGCTGTTGTCACGCGGTCAGTGCGAACCTGTCGCAATCGAAACATTCCTGACGATTGGGGGTACTGTTACTATAAAGCAGGTCGTAATGGGTTCCCACCATCTTTCCAACTTGGGCTCACGATGAATCGACTTCTCTCCTCCCATGCCCTGCCCATGGCAGCGGCTTTGTTCATTGCTTTGTCACGGCCGAGCTACGGCCAGTCCCCGAAAACTAAGGCGTCCAAAGCGAAGACGCCGTACGACAAAACGATCGACGGCGACCGAGAGTTGCACGAGATCGCGCAGAAGCTCATCGCCGAGCATGATCTGCCCGGCATGGTGATTGCCGTCGCGACTTCCGACGGCGTCATCGCCAAGGGAGCCGCGGGACTGCGGAAGCTGGGGAACGCCACCCGGTTCACGGTCAACGACCAGGTCCACATTGGCAGTGATACTAAAGCGATGACCGCCGCGCTGATCGGAACGTTCGTCGACGAGGGGAAGATCAGCTGGGACTCGACCATCGAAGAATTCCTGCCGGACCTGGCGAAGGAGATTCATCCCGACTTTCGCAAGGCGACGATCGCCCAGCTGTTGAGTCATCGCTCGGGACTTGATGCCAACACCGACTGGTGGAGCCTAGGCGACGGATCGACCACTCAGCAGCGGGTGGCGCTTGCCAAGCGGATGCTCACCAAGGCCCCAACGCATCCAGTAGGAGGCTACGAGTATTCCAACGTGGGCTATGCGATTGCGGCCCTGATGCTCGAAACCAAGACCGGCAAGTCGTGGGAAGACTTGATGCAGGAACGAATCTTCAACCCGCTCAAGTTGACCTCGGCGGGATTTGGTCCGCCTGGCACGACGTCGAAGATCGACCAGCCCTGGGGGCACCAGGATTCAAATGGGAAGAAGACGTCAGTCCAGCAAGACAACGCCCCGCCGCTTGGCCCGGCCGGACGCGTGCATCTGACGATGGACGATTGGGGAAGGTTCATCGCCGCGGAAATGAAGGGATTGCGCGGCCACGATACACCCATCGGCAAATCAGAAACGATCAAGCGCGAGCACGTTCCGTCGCCTGACAACAATCACTACGGGCTGGGATGGCTGATTGTCGATCGCCCTTGGGCCAAAGGTGCAAGCGGCGAAGGCCACGCCCACACCCATTCGGGCTCGAACACGATGTGGTACTGCGTGGTGTGGATGGCGCCGTCGCGCGACTTCGCCGTGATGGCGGCCACCAATATCGCCGGAGATAAGGCGAGCGCTGCCTGCGATGGAGCTGCCGCGGCCCTCATCGGATGGTGGGGTAAAGGAAAAGGCAAATAGTGCCAGGCGTGCTGACTTGATGAGCTACGAAATCTGCCTGCCTGAAATGTATCGCTCTATGAAATCCAGCGCCCGGCGAACCGGAATACCCACGCGCCGTTCTGGAACTTGAATTCCAACGCCCGGCCACCCCCAACTTTGGGCGCGGAGCGCATTTCTCCATTGGTCAGTAAAATCTTGACCTCGCCGGGCGCGTATTCCCATGCGCAGAGGATTTTTTCATCCCCCGCAAGCTGTTTAAGAACAACGGTCTCAAGCGCCGGGTCGAGTTGCGGCATTGAATTTGTCACTCGTTTATTTCACCTCGAGCTTGAGGTTACGGAAGCGGACCTCGGTTGGGCCGCCGGAGTGGAGTTGCAAAGCGAAGACTCCTCGCTTTTCGCCCTTGGGATCGTCCAGGTCAACACACAGTTGGCCGTTGATCTTGGTTTGGATCTTCGAGCCGCTGGCGATGATCTCGTACGTGTTCCACTGGCTCGGCTTAACGTGCTGCTCGCCGGAGCGATCCCACAACAGCGCACGGCCATCTTCTTCGTAAAGCTTGCCCCACCAGCCGACTCCGACATCGGCCTGATAGCCGCGGACGCCGTGTTCGTGCGGCGTGCTGCGGAACTGGATGCCGCTGTTTCCTGCGTTATTCTTCAGCAACACCTCAACAGTAAGGTGGAAGTCTCCGGCTGCCAGGTCGCTGATCAGGAACTCGTTTTCCTTGAGTCCCCGAGGCGCGCTGCCGATGATCTCGCCATTTTCGACGCGCCATAATCCATCTTCGCCTGACCAGCCTTTAAGCGACTTGCCATCGAAGAGCGTGGTGGCGTTTTCGGGCGTCGCAAGGAACGGCGATTGCTGGCTGTCGCGCAAGTAGGCGACTAACGAGCGGAGTTCCTGGTGCGAAAACTGCCGCAGCTGGTCTTCGGGCATCATCGACTGCGGGCTGAGTTCTCGCTCGGAGATTTCGTCCTTCGGAATGACGAGCAATGCCTCGGCGGTTTGAACCGTCACGCTCTTGGCATCTTCGCTCTTGAGGATGCCGGTGACGACGCGGCCATCTTCCAGTTCGACAACGCTGGTTTGATATTCCTTGGCCATCACGGCGCTGGGATCGACGATGTTCGTTAGCAGGTAATCGATATCGCGACGGTTGGAACCCGTTAGATCGGGACCGATCTTGGCCCCTTTGCCATACAGCGTGTGGCAACGCTGGCAGGTCTTGGCAAATAGTGTCCGCCCCAGCATCACGTCGGCGTCGGAGCTGGCGGAGTCTTGGACGAGCTTTTTGTATTCGGCGATTTGCTTCACCTTGTCGGCTGAGGTTTCGCGGACGGCGCCCCACGTTTTCGACAACAGTTCGTCGACCTCTTTGTCCTTCAAAAAGCTCAGTTGCCGCGCCAAGTCGGCGGACAAATCAGTGCTTGGAATCTTTTTGTCCGAGATGGCTACCAGCATCGCCGCGGCGGTCTTGGCGCGGGCGGATAACGTGGCCAGGGCCAATCGTTTTTCCTCGGCGCCAAGCTGCGAATACGCGGCAATGATACGCTCGGCAGTTTGGGGGGCCGAGTATTGTGCCAAGCCAGACAGCGCGATGGCTCGCAGTTCCGAGTGGTCGAGCAGCGCCAGCAGTACGCCCGGCAGGTCCGGGTCCTTGGCGGCGAGTAGCGCTTCGATCGCCCGACGGCGATTAACTGTTTCGCCTTGCGCGCTGGCAGCGATATTGCGCATCAACTTGAGCGCTGCGGGATCGCCGAAGGCGACTCCGAGCGCGTCGGCTTTGCCGCGCACGGCAGGGTCGCTCGATTGCGAAAGTTTCGTGTACGCGGTTTTCCAACCGGTGGGGGCCGCGATGCGCCGTCGCCCGCGGACACCGGCCAACAGTGCATCCAGGAACGTCTGCTGGGCGTCGGCGGAATTTGCGTCCTTGAGTCCTTCCAGCAAGAGCGACAGCGAGGCCGAACCATCGCCGCTGCCGATCCGCCGCAGCATGAAATCGCGGAGCATCGGGATCCCCTCCCCTGCCCTGAGTGCCAAGGCGATGGCCCGGCGGCCGTCGACCTCGGCAAGCGGCTCGGCGGCGTACCAGTACATCAGCGGCAAGTTGTGGTCACTCGCGTCTTCGCGATGAGCCGTGAGGGCTTCGACCAGACTCCAGCGATTGGCCGGCGCGACCTTCTGTGCTGCGGAAGCGAGGTACAACCGCACGACCGGCGAGGGATCGTTCTTCGCCATCGTTACGAGTTGGTTCAGCCTTGCTTCGGTGAGTTTTTCCGCGCCCAGTTCAAAGCTGGTTTGAATGGTCCAGCCGCGGACGTAGGGGCTGGTGTCGGCCAGCAATCGATCGGTGAGTTCGCTGGTCAGGCCTCCGGTGACGTGGAGTGCCCACAGTGCTCGTAGCCGGCGCGTTTCGTCTTCGTGCGAGACCGCAATCTTGGCGAGTGCTTCGGTCGCCTTCGGATCGATTTTGCCGGTCGCTGCGCGGTGTTGAAGGACTTTCCGCGCGTGCCGCACGTACCAATCGTTGTTGTGCAGCACCAACTCGGCGAGTTGCAAGTCGTTCAGTTTGGAAAGGTCAACGCCGGCGGTCTTGGCGCCACTCCCCTCCCCTGCTCCGTAAACGATTTTGTAAACGCGGCCGTTGGTGCGGTCGTGGTTGTCCGGATTGCCGGTGTGGCAGGCTTGCATGTCGTACCAGTCGATCATCCAAACGTTGCCGTCGGGTCCGTAACGGAAATTCAGGATCTGCGAGGCTCGGTCGCCTGTGAGCAAAAAGTCGGGACCGTGGCTGCCGACGTAGCCCGAGCCCTCGGGCTTGAGGATATCCACGTTCAGCCGTTGGCCATGGATGTTGTTCATGAAGATCTGGTCGCGATAGCCTTTCGGCCAGGTGCCACCGAGGTAAATCATGGCACCCGAGTGGGCGTGGCCACCGCCGGCGGCGTCCGACTTGTTGTTACCGCCGTGGGGATTGGCTCCCAAGTAGTGACGGTGATCAGCGATCGTCTCGATGTCGGCGTAAGTGAACGGATTGAAGTGATTGCCTGCCTGGCGGTTGTAGCGGGCTCCTTGAATCATGTGGAACAAGTGAGGGATTACGCAGGCGGTCTCGAACGCCTGGCCGCGGTCGTTGAAATCGACGCCCCACGGATTGCTCGTCCCATGGGCAAAGATCTCGAACGTGTGACGCGTGGGGTGATAGCGCCAAATGCCGGCGTTGATGGGCTGCCTTTCTTCTTTCGGCGCTCCTGGTTTGCCGACGTTCGAATGCGTGAAAACGCCGTGGCATCCGTACAGCCAGCCGTCCGGTCCCCAGATGAACGTGTTCAGCGTTTCGTGCGTATCTTGATACGCCCAGCCGTCGAGCAGGATCTTGGGCTCGCCATCGGGAACGTCGTCGCCGTTGGCGTCGGCGATGAACATCAAATAGGGGGCCGCTCCGACCCACACACCGCCAAAACCGACTTCCAACCCGCTGATCAGGTTAAGGCCTTCGGCGAAGACCTTCTTTTTGTCGAACTTGCCGTCGCCATCGACGTCTTCGAAGATCAAGATGCGATCGCGCCCTTTATCTCCCTTGGCGCGAATCGGGTACTCGTAGGCCTCCGCGACCCACAGGCGGCCACGGTCGTCGAGCGCCATCGCGATCGGCTGTTTGATCTCAGGTTCGTTTGCCGCGACGACGACGGTAAAGCCGGGCGGCAGCTTCATCGCTTTGGCCGCTTCTTCAGCCGGCACGTTGCCTAGCGGATATTCGTCAAGCACAAGCTGCTGAACGGCCGGGGTGATCGGCCCAGGCTGCGAAGAAAAAAAACGAAAGTTGTCGAAGTTCACGTGCCCCCAGCCGCCCGAAACTTGATCGACCAGGCGAATGTAGATGGCCTGATTGGCGTAGGGCTTCAAGTCGACGACGTGTTGGCGCAAGTTCTCAACATTTTGTCCCGAAGTCTTATAGATGATTTTTCCCGAGTCGCTGTGGACGACTTCGACGCGGATATTTTCATGGTCGCCGCCGGCGAAGAGAAATGCCGCGTAAGGATGCGTGACGACGAAAGGGGCCGACGTCAGTGTTCCTATCGGTTGATCTCCGCCCGGGTTGTCTCCGCGAGGTTCGTAGCCGCCGATCCAGAACTCCCCTTGATGGCCGCTTTTCATATCGTTGCGGCGTTTGCTCACCGTATCGCCGCGGATCGGTTGCCCTGCGAACGCCGTTCCTTCGGCCTTCCAGTCGTCGAGGTTCCCTTTTTCGAAATCGAGGTTGAGCGCCTTGCCGTCGGCCGACTTGGGGAGTTCACCATCCATCGTCCCTAGTTGGAGATAGTCGATCCCGACCATATAGCCTTTGACGGCCTTGTCGTTCGCGCCGACGATCTCGAAGCCCAGCTTATGTTTTCCGGCCGAGAGTTTTTGTTTGGGATAGGTCAGGCGGCCCGTTGTGATCACTTCGGGATCGTTGAAGCAGTCGATTTTTTCGGCCAACACGTTGCCATCGACGTCGATCTTCACGATCCCATAGTCGACTGCCTTGGTGAGCGCGAGGGCCAGGTCGTACTCGCCCTCTTCGGCCACGGGGAATTCGAGTTCGAGCCGCGCGCCCGGTTTGCCGCCAGTCCACCAGATTTGCGAGTTATTGCTCCATTTGTCCTTGGTAAAACCATCCATTCCTTGTTCGCCGGCGTTGCCTGCGGTGAGCTTGGTGATCTTGAGCGTTTCGCCTTCGAAGAGATCGCCTCGCTTGCCGCTGGCGCCGGGCGCGGGGACCGATTCAACCCGTTTGGGCTGATGCTTTTTCCATTCCGCGTCGTCGACTTTTTTTCGCTCGTGCAACAGGACGTGGCTCCCCTTCATGCCGCCGACAACAAGGTCGGGCAACTTGTCACCGTTGACGTCGTGAACGGTGATCTGCCGACCGATGCCCGAGTCGCCATCGGCGAGGTACGGTACCCAGTCGACGCCATCCTTATTGCGTTGCAAGCGGAACCAGTAGACCACCGCGCCGGCATCCCACATCGGGCTGCTGCGGTGGTGCGACCAGTAGGTTTTGCCTGTGATGATGTCCTTGAGGCCGTCGCCGTCGATATCGGCCAGCGCGACCGAGTGCAGTTCCGTGAAGACCAGGCCGTAGCGGTTCTGCGACGCCTTTTCGCCCAAGATCACGTGTTCTTCGAACTTCGGCTCAGCCTTCGTGCCGACGTTCTCGAACCACGAGAGACCGAAGTCGTGCGCGGCGATGCTGGTGATCACATCGTTGTCGCCATCGCCATCGACGTCGTAGACGTACATCTCGGCGCCGCCGTACTTCTTGCCGAACTGCACCTCGTGCAAGGTCCAGCGAGGAGTCTTGTCGGGGTCGGCTGGCTGCTCGAGCCATCCGCCCGGGAAAACAATGTCGATGCGCCCGTCGCTGTTCACATCGCCGACGCCGAGGCCGTGGCCGAACTTCTTGTCGGCAATCTGGGGCGAGACAACGTGGAACGTCCACGCCTCGAATGGCTTGGTCCAATCGATCGTCGCGTAGCCAAAGTAGCCATCGCGC
Organism: uncultured Pirellulaceae bacterium; assembly: GCA_964636985.1. GTDB lineage: Bacteria > Planctomycetota > Planctomycetia > Pirellulales > Pirellulaceae > CAZWSX01. The sequence continues at coordinate 160,600 of CAZWSX010000016.1, forward strand.
GTGCAGATGAGTTCGGGCTTTTCGTCGCCGACAAGGTTGATGAAGTGGGGCGACTCGTTCGAGACCGAGTCGAAGACCTGGTGTTTCTTCCAGTGACCTGCGGGTCCCTCGCCTTTTCCCTTGCCTGGGTTTTGGTAGACGTACGCCGGCGTTCCGGGGAAGCCGACAACAAAGATGTCGCCATACTTGTCGCCATCGAAATCGTGTACCCAGGCAAAAAAGTGGTCCGCGTAAAAGTTCACGTTCTGCGGCTTGGGCGGATAAATTTCGTGCTTGGTTTCGAAGTCGGGTCCTTCAAACCAATAGGGTCCGTAAACGAGGTCGACATCGCCGTCGGCATCCAGGTCCCCTGCCCCGGCCCCTTCGGAGTAATAAACGTCGGTCAGTTGCTTGGAGCGGAAGGTGTCGATCTGTTTGTCTTGTCCGAGAACCGTGGTCGCGGCAAGTAAGAGGCCGGCGAGAAAAACCTGGCCGCCGAAGCGCGAGTATTTGTTTCGCATAGTCGCAGTTCCCCAGACCGAATTCCGAGCAGTTAGACTCAGTCCCCAGAGATTAGTAACCAGAGAGATGGGCGAATGTCTAACCTAAAAGCACCGATAAGGGAGCAGTCTAGAGCACCTAACCCCTGCTGGCCATGAGAAATAGCTCGGTCGGCATGATGTTTTTTACCGGCCTGTTTGGCCTTGAAGGAAGAGTTCTATGATCCTGCGAAGCGCTTCTCGCTATTGGTCGATCGTTTTGATGGCCGTTGTTTGCCAACTTCCAATGTTGGCGTCAGCGGCGGATCCGATTGTGAAGACCGACGTCGTCTACGCCAGCCCCGACGGAACCGACGTCAAACTCGACTTCGTTCGTCCCGATGGCGAGGGCCCGTTTCCGCTCGCCGTCTTTATTCACGGAGGCGGTTGGATTGGCGGGACCTACAAGGAGTTCGCCAATCAACAAAAGACCTTCGCTGGCTTCGGCATCGCCACGGCAGCGGTGCAGTATCGGTTCATTCCCAAACATCAGCATCCGGCGCAGCTCGACGACATCACGGCGGCGATTCGCTTCCTCTCCAAGAACAAGGCCGAGTATCACGTCGACCCCGACCGTATCGCGCTGATGGGCGGCTCGGCCGGCGGACACCTTTCGCTCTTGATGGGGTTGGCTCGCCCGGTCGGTAAGGGAGACGACGGCTACCGCATCCGGGGCATCGTGAACATCTTTGGCCCGACCGACCTGCGGAACTTTGCTTCGACGGCCGAGGGAGACAAACTCCTCAAAGCCGCAGCCGGAAGAGACTCCGCGGGGCTGGTCGACGCCCTCACGGGAACAACCGACCGCAAAGCCAAAATCTGTGCGGAGGCATCGCCCATCACGTACGTCAACAAAGAATCGCCGCCCGTCCTGACGATCCACGGCTCGGCCGACGACCTGGTGCCCCTGTCGCAAGGGGAACAACTCCACGCGGCCCTTAAAGAAGCAGGCGTCTACGAGAAGCTAATTGTGATCAAAGACGGAAACCACAACCCCGCCGGCTGGGACCCCGTCGCCTTCGGCGAGTCGATGGCGGAAGCGAAGATTCACTTGACGCGGTGGTTGAGGAAGTAGGGGCGCTCAAGAATTGCCTAGAGCGGTCCACCCAAGGTATCGCCGCGGATTGTGGTTTGCCGCCCTTGCAAACGCGAGGCGACAAACTTAAAAACCGCTTCGTGGGCTGTCCCAGCAGCAGCCCCCGGACCTGCTTCCAGGAACCACCAATGTCCGTGTTGGTCGCGGATGAAGTCCGCCGCGACGAGTCTTGACTGAAAGACTTCGCCGATTCGTGCAGCCATTTCCCGAATCAGGCGCAGGTCGTCGTCCGATGGAGGGAAGGCTGCCGGCGAAGGAATAACATGCATGTAGTGGAAGGACCAAGCCACCGGTTCCTGGTCGACTATCCACGTCCGAACTTCTTGCGGCGCGTTGCCGAACATGAATTGTCCGGCAACGGCAAAGTCGATCCATTGCCGTGCTAAGAGGGGAATGTCCCATCCGAAGGCGCGCCGCAACAGTTCCGCTTCGTCGTGGAGTTCTTCGGCTGTGTCGACCCTGGATTGCTCACCCCCGCGCTTCCAGGACGAAGTTTGAGTCCTCACAAAGAGCGGGAATACGAGGTCAGTGGGGAGCGGATCATCTAGGCCAAGAATCCATGTCTTCGGTGTAGGAACATTCACTCCGCGCGCGGCCAACTCACATAGAACGGTATCCAACCGAACCAAAACTTCCCGATGTTCTGGACGGTCGGCCAAGTGAGGCAAATTCCCGACCTGCGCCTTGTAGTCCTCGGCCCCGTTCTGGTAACCGAAAAGAAAGCCTTCATCGCCATGTGAGGCTTTCGAAAGTTCGACTGCCCCGAGTTCAACCAACCATTGGAACCGGCGATCGCCGCGCTTTTCGGCATAGCCAAGATCGCGGGCATCGTAGAAGAGTTTCGTCATGCGAGGCAAATGGTTAGTGCAGCAGGTCATTCCACCGGTATCAGGCCAACTGACACCACTAAATCCTTTCGTGTTCGCAACGTCGCAACCGGCTGAGATTCGTAACGAACCGGAACGACGATGCCGCCATATCCCTCCGCTTCGACGTGAACCCATGCCCGCCTCAGATGTGCGTTTGGCGTGGGCCGTTGGTAGTTGGCACCCGTCGTGAACTCGTAGTCGATGACCACCGCACCGTCGGCATCGGTCGTGCCACGGTTCTCGTCACGAACACGAACCTTCGGATCGTACTCGTCGTTCCCTTCTTCGAGGGATTTGAAGTCAGTTAAAGGGGCTGCTCCAAAGATCCCGACGCGAGCATTCGCAATCGGCTTTCCGTGAACAGCGTCGAAAACGAGCACGCGCACGGGAAATCGAATGCTTCCACTAGAGGCCCACTGGGGCACAGGCAACAAGAGTGCCACGACGACGCCGATGCCCGCAATAAGAACCAGCAACTCAACGAGCGTTGGTTTTCGTAATTGCCATCCCATGCCGATCTTGCCTTTAAGCAAGCAGAAGATGAGACGAGAGAATTGCTACAGAAAACGAAAACAAAAGTTCGACTCGCAATTCTCTATCATAGAATTGCCATCCCTTGGTCGTCGCCGTTAGGCTCAAGGCATGAGCGACTCTCTTGACTGCCGTTTTCTTTACCCCCTGAACCTCCATGAAACAACAACGCCCTAACAACCATTTGAAGAGATTGCTGGGGCTTAGTTCGGAGCGAGGGGCAGGGTTTCGCTCGGATGAGTCATCAAGGTACCGGCCTCGCAAGCGGAATCAAATTCTCCGCTGTAATGAGGTATCGCCTTAATTCCTAAGCGCTGGTGGAAGTGCGTTGGCAATCTCGAAAATTGTGTAGCGAGACAGGATTGGTCCTTAGATCAAGAACAACGACGGACAGCAGCATGAACTGCCACTCCCTGCGACCCTAAGCGGCATCGAACCATCTTCGTTGCTCAGTGATTTTAGTAATCGCTGCTTGGCACTCTCTAGGAGCGAGAAAAACGCTGTCCGGACACGGTTTCATATTTGCCCTCATGATCAGCGGACCCGAACCGGATTGCACCTGAACTTGGATGGAGTACGACACGCCATTGACGGCAACCCGACTTCCTTCGTGTTGTCGTAACGTCCGTGTTTCATCGCCGGTCAAGTCAGCCAATAGGTTCATGCTTCTTCTCTTAAGTTGGAGCGAGAGGTATGGATTCGCCCGACCAGTGTTCAATAAACCAATTGGGAGGCCAAGGTCGAGAAATGCAAAGCCCTCAGATGATCGTGTGAGCCAGCTTTGTGTATGACGAATTCTTTCAGACGGAATGCGAGCGAAACTACCGTTCCTTTTTGACCGTAGAACTTGGGACGTAGATGCGTCTACCGCCCCCTTTTTCGAAGTTTTAGTCGAGAAAGGACGAGTTGTAAGTCCTTAAATAGCAGTGGTTTAAGAGTGGCCAGAGCCGGGATCGAACCGGCGACACACGGATTTTCAGTCCGTTGCTCTACCAGCTGAGCTATCTGGCCCTAGAGCGATCAATACGAGCAGTCAACAATACCTTGCAGTCCCCGCCGTTTGGGGCGAATTTTGAATGCTAAGAGGGGGTCTGAGGATTGTCAACGCCACTACCGGCGATGCCAAACCTCTCCCGCCATGCTCGATACGAATTTTGAGGAGCCTTCCCATGATGGGCGATCTGCGTGATGCTCGGCTGATTTACCTCAAGGGAGGCTTGTTCCTCGCAACGGGCATCTTTGCGACGGTCCTTTTGCTGGTCGAATCGCCTGCCATTCGGACCGCGGTCCTGCTGGCCATCGCCATTTGGTCGTTTTGCCGGGCGTACTACTTCGCGTTCTACGTGATCGAAAAGTATGTCGACCCAACCTATCGGTTCGCCGGTTTGGGCGATTTTTTCCTGTACCTTGTGGGGCGGCGTAAGGGACGATCGAGCCCCTAATCTGGCTCTGTGGTCGCCGACTAGTCGTCTTGACAATGGCTTATCTGTGGGCGAACTTCCGAGTAATCCAAAGTCGGAATCCCCTCCACAATTGGGGCCATTGGACACGCCGATCTTGAAAAAACAGTTCGGCAACGACGTCCTGAACTTGTCACACCGCGACCCGGCATCCGCTCACATTCAGATGCTTTTGGGGTCGTTACGCATTGGAAGGAAACCGTGATGTTGTTTCGACGCCTCTTCGCCTTCCCTGGCCGGCACTTCGTATTGCGCCTCGTAATTCCCATCATCGCGCTCGTGGCCGGGGGAATCTCGGCTTCGCAGGGGGCGGAGCCTCCCTTGGAGTTGCGGCTCCCAGCGAACACGATCTTTTCCGTCTCAGGCGACAACATGAAGCAGGCCTGGACCGAGCTCAATCGCACCCAACTGGGCATTAGCTGGTTTGGCCCGCATTTCGATCCGCTGCGCAAGGCCCTGGCCAAGGCCGAAATGCCGAGCATGCTCCACCTTCGCCCGTGGTTTGGCTTTGACTGGGACGAACTTAAGGATGTCGATTCCGAGGCCGCCTTCGTTCTGATCCCCAACGGCGACGAGTTGGGTGCTGTGTGGTGGTTCGGCCGCGACCCGAAGGCGAAACATGTCGAAAAGCTCCGCGCGAGCATGGCCGACTACTGGGAAAAAAAGAATAAACTGGTCCCCGTAACGGGAAAGTTCGGCGATGCCGAGTGGCTGAGCTACGTGGCTAAAAAGGGAGACGATCCCAAGACCAAGGCGATTGGTGCCGTGTGGGTCGTCGGCAAGACAGGCGTTTACGCAGCCGGCAATTTTTCGACAGCCGATTCGCTTGCCAAATCGCTTGTCGACGAGAAGATCGCGCTCGCGGCCGCACCAGGGATGAAAACCGCGCTCGAAGCGATGTATGCCGGCGATGCAGCTCCCGCGCGAATTCGAATTTTGGCTCGCCCTCTCGAAATCGCCGGCGTTCTGCAAAAGACACTGAACAAGAAAGAAGACGAAGCCCGCGCCGAAGCCGAAGCGAAAGCGAAGGCCGAAGGGAAGGCACCCAAGAAGGGCAAAAAGAAAAGCGACTTTGTCGGTGCGTTGAAAAAGCAGGGCGGCGAAAGCATTCAAGCCATCGGCCTCCGATTCGACGTGACCCCCGATCAAGAGGAGGAAGTTCATGCCGCCGGCATCGTCGTGCTGAAGCGGCCTCTCAAGGGCGGGGCAAAGATCCTCGACTTGAAGCCGACCACGCACCCGGAGATCCCCGAGTACATTCCCAACGATATGGGGTACGCGGTTAAGTCGGGGCTGGCCTTCAAGATGCTGATCGACGCCTTCGGAGCCATCTTGGAAGAAGCCCTAGGCGAAGGGGACGTTCTCAATCAGGTTCTCGACGGGCTGCGCGACGACCAGAATGGCCCGCGATTGGACTTGCGCAAAACCGTCTTCAGCGAGATTGGAGACAACCTTCTGATGTTCGCCGACGGTAAGAATCCGCCTGATCGCCGAACTTCGGCGATCCGCCGGGCGAGCTTGATTCCGGTGAAGGACCCGGTCCCCGTCAGCAAGGCTGCCGAACGACTTTGGGGAACCGACGACAACGTCACCAAGAAGAAAGTCGATGGCAACACGGTGTACACCGTTGGCGCAGCCCTTTCGATGTTCAGTCGAACTGATTTGCGGGCCGCCTCAGTTTGGATGGAGGAAAAGCTACTGGCCCTAGGGAATGACAGCAAATTCTATTTCCACGCCTTTGGGCCAGTCCCTGCCAACCCTTTGGCCAAAGACCCGGAGTTCAAGCGGATCGATGCCTGGTGGGCCAAGGTCGAAACCCCAGAGACGTGCGCGTACGCCTATTTCGATCCCGAGCACCTGTTGGGCAACGCCTACCAAGCGGTCCTTGACGCCAAAGAACTTAAAGACGACAAGGGACGGCCGCTTCCAGAACACCCAGCCACGCCGCTGATTCGCTTCCTGCTTCTCGGCGACTTCGAAGTGAAAAAGGCGCTAGAGCCCAGCACTTTGCCAACCGCCGACAAATTCATGTCCCACTGGAAGGTAACCGGCTTCACGCTGGCAAACACGAAGGACGGCCTCCAACTCGATATGGTTTGGTTAGGCAATCCGAAGAAGTAAGCGGGGATCGAGTGGTGCACGACCGGATACGTTGTTCTACGAATTCGCTCTGCCATGGTTTTGCCTGACAGAAGCGAGCGTGGGAATACCACCAACTCACTCATCATCTTTTTCTAGGTAGGCGTAGCTTGGGACTATTTGATATCTCAAATAGTTCTTATCATCGTGTCATCCCAACGTTTTCCGAAGTGGATGACACGCTATATGACCCCAGACGAATTGCACGCGCAATACCAAGATCGCATTGGCGCCGCTGATCGACTGCGAGGGGAGGTTGTGACGCAGCTAGCAGCCCGTTGAATTAAGCCTGTTTTTAACCGGCGAGCGCCAGGCGCTC
>CAZWSX010000017.1:0-163996 GCA_964636985.1 uncultured Pirellulaceae bacterium
GCGGAGCGCCTGGCGCTCGCCGGTTAAAAACAGGCTTAATTCAACGGGCTGCTAAAGAGTTTGACCGATTCCGGCCAGGATCAAACGAGGCCCGCGCTGCCGAGACAACAACTTGACTCCTTTCGTAGATCATTTCGCACGAGATCTATTTTGGCGAAAAAGCTGGCTGGACATCGCAAATGGAGTGCCTTCGGTAAAAGGGTGCCCGGGCGACACCGCGGAGACATAATGTCGCGTGAGGCGAGAAGTCGTCTCATGTCACGAATTCGCGGAAAACATACCGGCCCAGAGCTTGCGATTCTTTTGGAGCTGGAACTGCGGGGCCTCGTGTTCCAACGTCACGTAGACGACATGCCTGGGAGACCGGATTTTGTTTTCTTTCCGGAAAGAGTGGCTGTCTTCGTTGATGGTGACTTCTGGCACGGCTTTAGATTTCCGCTTTGGAAACACAAGCTCTCGCCAAAGTGGCGCAACAAGATTGAGGGAAACCGAAGGCGAGATGAACGCAACTTCCGAAAACTACGCCGCATGGGGTGGAAGGTGGTTCGCATTTGGGAACATGCCGTCGAACGCGATCCAAAGCGGTGTGCGAAGAAAATCGAAGCCGCAATTATGAGTCAAGAACGACCTAGCTCGAAGCGACCAAAGACCTGACGACGGCGCGCATTACGGGTGGGCAAACCGCATTTCCCATCAGCTTAATGCAGTCTCTCCTCGTTGCCGACATCGGGAATCGATAGCTGACGGGGAACCCCATTGCAGCCGCAAGTTCGGATGGCTGTAGCATTCGCATCTCGTGCCCAACGCAATTTGGACGAACAATCGCAAACCGATCAAGCGTCGTAATTGTTCTGAGTGGGCGGTCGATAGTCTGGAAACCGCCGGCGCCATCCGATCCGTAGTAGACCATCACGAACGTCTCTTTCGCCCCCACGATCTCGATGGCCCTTTCCGCGCGTGCAATTGTTTTCTTGGCGCGCTTTCCGTTATCCAAAGGCGTAAACGCGTACGACCATCGTTCATTCTGGGGAAGGTCGAGCACCGACTTTACCGTCGCTTCCGATTTTCGATAAGTCCGAGGAGGCGATGGCTCTCTCTCGCGATCACAGATTACGAAAAGACGGCGCCTTGTTTGAGGTACTCCGAAATCTTCAGCCCTAAGCGTCAGAGTAAGCGTCTTGTAGCCCATTTTTTCCAAGCGATGAAGCCAATCTGCAAATGCGTGCCAACGCTCCATTTGGATCACATTTTCAACGACCACCCAACGTGGCTCAAAAACCTCTGCAAAGCGAATCACTTGATACGCCAGCTGTTTGCTCTCCTCACTTCTTGGCTTATTACCTTTCGCGACGCTGTGGTGCGTGCACTCGGGTGAGGCAAGTAGCAAGTCAACCCGGCCAACTTCGGAAGCCACCCGCCTTGCACTCAGGTAGTTGAGATCCCCCTGAAATCCCCTCGCATTGGGAAAATTTGCCTGAAATGCATCGATGGCTACTGACCACAAGTCAACGCCCCCTACGGGAACGGCGCCTGCTTGTTTTGCCCCAATTGAGCTGCCACCGCCCCCACAAAACAAATCAAAAGCCCGTATTTCCGTCGATCGCGACATAGTGCCTCCATGGTTCGCTGTCGTCAATGATACCGACACTCGGTTTGAGTGCCAGGCTGGCCCACCAGGACCTCGCTAGCGGCATGCCAAAGTTCGCACACATTGAGGCCCATATCGATGCCTATCCACGACCGTACATATACCCCGGGGGCTGTCACACTTTTCGCGCCCTCTGTCCGGGACCGTAAGGGGTCCGCTCGCGAGATTGATGCGCATCAAGTTTTGAATCTAGAAATTTCGGCAGACTCGCAACCGCCGCTGATGCTCGTGCACGGGTTAGAAAGAGAAGGAGTAAGAGCAATTGAGCAGAGAACCGGAAAACTAACGGGGTGAGCTTCCCTCGCTCTTCACGGCCCTCCACACCCTTAAAAGGCAGGCAGAAAAAAGCTTTGACTGCCAGACCCAAAAATTGTGCAAAGCCGCGCAAATACGGTGTCATCCGGGGGTCGTCGCACTTTCTGACAGCTCGGCTTGGAGACCGTAAGGGGTCCGGCGCACAGATTTTGGCAATATTCAGAATGCGCGCGTAAAATCTGAGGTACGGGAAACCGTTTAATCGGGCGAAAAACGGAGGCGCAACGATGGTAAGTGGAACGGAAACCAACGGACGGCAGGCAGACGGGCGATTCGCCAATGGAAATGCGGGCGGTCCGGGACGACCTCGACGGGCGGTCGAAACCGAATACTTGGCGACATTGGGCGACGCGGTTTCGCTCGACGACTGGCGCCAAGTAGTTCGACGAGCCGTTGACGATGCAAAGAACGGTGATGCCAAGGCCCGTGCCTGGCTTACCAAACACCTGATCGAGGGAGCCATGTCCCCACTCTATCAATTGGCACTTGCAGAGCGGCGAGGGCAGACCGTCGACGACCAAATCGATAAGGCAGTCGGCCGCGCCGGCACAAACTCGTTTCGACCTGGAGTCCACTAGGCGACGCAGGTGACGATGAACGTAAATCCGTACGAAGCTCCTCAGTCTGGTGCCCTCGCTAGACCTCCGGTCAAACGGCGGTGGTTACTGTGGCCTTTCACCTCCCCACTCCCTGGCGCAACCATCGGCGCGGGCTTGGGGGCTACGTATGGCATTAGCTATAAGTTGGCCCGTCTAATCCTTGGGTTCGACCCGACGGCATTTCGTCCGATCGATGTTTTGCAAGCGACCATCGACGTCGGCACGTCTTGGGGGATTCTTGGCGGGGGCATAGGACTGCTGGTGGCGTTCGTCCTTTGGACTTTGGAGCGCACACGCCACCCGCGATAGCCAACGACCGCCGGCGACATCGCGAAGCCTTTGGGACTCACAAACGCATCTGATATACTTGCGTTCACGGCAGGCGAAGCGGATTGCAAGCTGCTTTTGACCTGAACCGGTTCATGGCCGATGGCGATTTCTCCAATGTTCGCTGTCGGCCGTGAGCCGGGCCGAAACATTGGAGCTCTTGAGTCATGGTCGACGATGATCCCCATGCGCTGGACGATCTACTAAACAGCGCGTACTTGGTATTTCATACGGCAGGGAAACTGGGCGAAGCCTTCCAAGCAGAACGACGAAATGGCAACGGCCAAGTCGACTCACAGGCATGGAATCAGCATGCGGGCACGTTCCACATGCTCTCGCTTCGAATCTTGGATCTTCGAGAAGTGATCCAGTCGCCACCACTTGGGTTTGAAAACGTCGCAAAGGTGCTCAGGACTGCTGGCGCTACCGTCGTACGCATTCGTGACTGCATGAATACCGAACAAGGTCGAACATTCGCAGAGTATCGAGATCACTACCCGGAGCTGAATTCAATTGGGGCAGACGGCTTTAAGGCGATCCAAGAAGCAAGAAAGGAATTGCAGAACGCTGATCCGTTTGATTTCGTGAAAGAGTCCCCGAAAACCAACGACGAGACGCAAATTGAGGCGATGACGCTCGATGAACTTGCGGTCGAACTGACCCGAGTCGACCAGCAAATGAATAGCGATCGGAAGCGGTACGGAGTGAGTGGCTTTGGTTTCAACGCTCCAAATGGCGTGGCAAGAGAAAAGTGGCAAAAAGCATACAACGCCCATTACGACAAACGTCAGGCGATACAAGCGAGAATCGATGCGATTATCGCGCGGGAGAAAGCTGAGCTACTCAAGAGCCTGCCACCGTTCGATACGACACCTCTAGTGCCCGAGCCACCGTCGGTGTATGTCGATGCGGCGCTGCGGCACATTCCAGAATTGATGGCGAATGTCGCAGCAACACCAAACGGGGTTGTGGAGTTACTGGCGGCAACACTAGCCCAACAGTTACAGGAAATGGGTCATCGACTGGCGGCCGCGGAGTGGGCTATCTTTCGCGCCATAAGAGCCGGCGAATTGCGCGCCGTGCTTCTAGTATGGGGCGGGTTGATCTCCGCAGGTCCAGATGGAAGAGTCCGGCGCAACAGCTTTGTGACGTCTGCCGGTAGTTCGGTCACCTCTGATACGAAGATGGCATTCGACAAGTTTAACGTCGAAGCAACCGACCGACTTTGGCAACGGTGGCATGAAATTACGACGGAATCGAATGGCAAATTATCGGAGGGAGGGGCGGGACAGAAACAAGCTTCCACTCTTCCAACAATGGGCGCGGAGCCGGCCCTGGGAATGAACGATTCGACAGGCACCAAGGAACACCAGGCAAACGGGCAAGTCGAAATCGATATTGACGAGCTCGATCGGACGACACCGAAGCTTGAACTCAAATCTGGCAATTGGCTCTTGGTCGGTAGTAAAGCGTTTCACGAAGTCTGCTTTGTTCAGGCCAATTCGCTCAATACAAGGCGGAAGGGTGGTCGGAAGGCTACATCGGGCATCTTTGGACGTGACGAACAGGGTCGAATCTGGCGCAAGCAAAGCCGAAAGTCGCGCAAAGTCTACTACTGGAAGCCAAGCTTAGAGGCTGCCTCGCTACTCTGAGAAAGTTTTTCATTAATTAGCGGGACTTGCTTGTGGGACTAACTGGGACAGTCCCAGTGCGTTCGTCTGTACATCGCGTCGTGTATATCGAGAATCCGGAAAGACAGTCGGGGAATCGTCCTGACTGCGAGTGTCAGACTTTCTTTCCTAGGATTTATCGCGATGAACAAACAAGCCTTGCTGGTGGATCGTCCGCCGGCGCGGTATCTCGACGCAGACCAATGCGGCGCTAGATACCAAATCTCCAAGCGACACTTTCTGCGACTTGTCGATTCGGGAAAAGCCCCTCCACCCGTTCGATTTGGCCGGTCCGTTCGGTGGCCCGAATACGTGCTTGAAGAATGGGATCGAACCGGCAATCGTCCGATTCGGAACATCGGAACCAAGGGAGGTGCCAAATGACTTGCTGGCACCCTGTTGACGCGCCACCTACGGATTACGACGACGATGACGCCGCGTCGCCCGTCTTACTTCCCGTCCCATATTCCCCAAATGAAACGGGCGCTGTGGTTGCAGCCACAACGCCCGCAATGGAGGCCAACTAGTGACCCCTCGAAAGAAGCTATCCGACATCCTATCAAACGCCGCCCCTCAGGGCGACATCCAAAACCTGTGGAAGACAACCGACGCGGCCAGTGAGTTTAAGCCGATCCCAAAAGGCGACTACGAATCGATGCTTGACAACATCGAGTTTCGCAGTAGCGCGTCGAAGGGAACGCCTAGCGTCTGCCTCACCTTTCGTGTTCATTGCGGCGAATGCGCGGGGCGCAAGTTGTGGCACGACTTGTATTTGACGCCTGCAGCCCTCGCGATCACAAAGCGAGAGTTGGCCAAACTCGGAATAACAGAACTGGAACAGATCGAAAAAGGTTGCCCGCCGGGCATTGTCTGCAAGGTTCGCGCTGTCATACAGGCCGATGACGATGGAACCGAGCGCAACCGCGTCAAGTTGTTCGAGGTCCTGCGCATCGAAGAACCCGAGCGCGATCCGTTCGCCCCTGATGAAAGCGAGGGGCAAGCGAAATGAACGCCTGCCGATTCGGTTTCCGAATCGTAGGCGATTGTCACGAAACGCGGCGGCTAGTCATGGCTGCCGTCGCGTTCGCGGCCTACTGCGCCTGCGATGAGCGCGCCCAAGTGGCGCAACAAGCGTACCTCAGCGCGTTCTGGTTCGACGACTCCATGCAAAATCGTGCCGACGGCTGGCATCGCCTCGATGTCCGCGATTTTTCCGGCGCATGCTGGTCGCCTTGGATCTGGTTCGACATCGACCGCGAACACGATATCGAGGCCGCGCTTTTCGACGCCCGCAAACTAGCCGCGCACGTCATTGACCGCTACAAGCTCGACGATGACAGCTTGCTTTTGTTCCTGTCAGGTGGCAAAGGGTTTCACCTTGGCTTGCCGACGAGTCTATTCGCGCCGGCGCCAGATGCAAACTTTCATCAGTTCGCAAAGCGTTTCGCCCTGGCGACGAGTGACCGTTGCCGCGTTGCGATCGACGAGTCGATTTACGATAAGGTGCGCGCTTTTCGAGCGCCAAATTCGCGGCATGCGAAAACTGGTTTGCACAAGCGGCGACTTTCTTTCGAAGAGTTGATGTATTTGCGTGCTGATGCAATCCAGCGGTTGGCGGTTGAACCATTAGCATTTGAGTTGCCCGAAGCTCCAGGTACGAACTTTCAAGCGATCGACGACTGGCAAGCAGCGATAAACGATGCCGAAACGCGACGCCAAGCCATCGATGAGCGGAAGCAGTCAGGCGCGCCCGCGAAGTTGCATCGAGCGACGATGGACTTTATCTGCCACGGCGCTGACGCCGGCGAACGTCACACGCGACTCTTCAAAGCGGCCGCGAATCTTTTCGATTTTGGCGCGCCAGCCGAACTCGTCACCGCGTTGCTTTGGGACGCAGCCCGCGACATTGGCTTGCCTCCTAAAGATATCGAGCGATTCATTCGAGACGCCGGCGCAAGGAGCAAACCGTAATGACCTCTACGAATGCCAAGTGTTGGCAAACGGCGGACGAACTATTCGAGCGCTGGCGCCACGGCGTGCTGAGTGGCGAGCTACCGCGCACCTACGAAACGGGAACCGGCGAACTTCGCGATATCGGATTGGCACCCGGGCAAGTTCTATTAATTGGCGGCGCGCCGGCGGCTGGAAAAACGGCATTCACGATGCAAGTCGTTGTCGATGCCTTGCGTCTCGATACAACGCTACGGGCGACCGTTTGTAACGTGGAGATGAGCCCGCAAGTTTTGCTCGATCGGCAACTAGCGCGCCTCTCCGGCATCGACTTGTCGGTTGTCCGCTCTCGCCAGTTTGGCAATGAACATGCGGACCGGCTGGATAGCGCGATCTCTACGATCGAGAACTTTGGTGAAAGACTTAACTTCGTTTCAAACCCGTACACCTTGGAGAACTGCGCGAAAGCGGTTGACGAACATCAAAGCGACGTCCTGGTGTTGGACTACGCACAGCGAATCCGAGCGCCCGGCCAACACGGCGACCGCCGTGGTGCCGTCGACGCGCTGATGGACTACATCCGCCAATTCTGCGAAACGGGCATCGCGGTAATCGTCGTTTCGGCGGTCGGCCGTGGTCGCGATTCATCGGGAAAGAGTAGCTACGCTGCCGGCGCGCTGTCGCTGGCTTCGTTTCGTGAGTCGAGCGAACTCGAATACGGTGCCGACGACGCGTACATCATCGCCCCTGAAGAAGAAGACGACTGCGAAACTATCATTGCCAAACACCTGAAGGCGCGACATCGAGAACAACACGATATTAAGTTGACTTTCGACCGGCCGCGACAATCGTTTTCGGTGGCAGCGATAGGTAGCGAGTGGAGTCCGAACGGAACGGAACGGAACGCCTTAGAAAAAGAAGGACGGAGTCGCGGCAAGCGGTCGCAAGCGTTGAAATCAACCAAACCGTCGATTCTGGCGGGCCTCCAACGGCTATGGAACGAGACAGCGCCGGCGACTCGTGACGAAGGGGGCGACGAATGAGCGGCAATATTTTGCCTGGCTGCAACGTCTTGCCGCCAATGGAGTCGAAGCGACCAGCGCCGAGAGAAAAACCAGTGGCCAGCAAAGGCAGGAATCAATCCTCCACGAAGGCAATGGGCGGGCGCTTCCAGACGATCAACGCATTCGTCGATGTGACGCTCCGCGACATGAGGCGCAACGACATCGCTGTTTGGTTACTCCTGTGGCGGGATACCAAATCCAACGGATTGGCCAAGACGTCGCAAGTCGACTTGGCTCGACGGGCCGGCGTTTCGACTAAATCGATCGAGCGAGCTGTTCGACGCCTGACTGATCGAGGCTTATTGCGATTGATTCGTCGAGGGGGTGTTGGTCACGGCCCGTCGACTTACCGCGTTTTGGGCATCCCCCCCGATTTGTAGCTGACAAAGCTGTGTCGGGTTATTACCCGTCAACTGCGTCCTTTTCCCGCCCCCATAGCCGTGTCGGGTATCCCACAAAGGGACCATAAGGCGTCCAACGGTTCGCCCTTTTGAAGGGGCGACCATTGGCCGCGAACAGAAAGCGAGTAAGCATGACGAACGCGCCAAGCGACCGATTGCAAATCCTCGAACGCCTACGCGCTCGTTGGCAACGCTTTCAGAGCGAAAACGACTCGAACGTCGACCAAGCGACAAAACGCGGAGAACGCGCTCCTACGGCGCCAGAGGGGCATTCGTGTCAGATGATGACGGCAGTACCGCGATACTGTGATCCGTGCGACCGAACCAACTGGCGCGACGACCCGCCAAGCGAAGGGCGAATCCGAACGACCTGCGGCAAGTGCGGGCGGTTCATCGGCTATCGACCGGCGCGATTGTCAAAAAACCAGAACGTAAATTGCCAAAGCTAACAACGCGCCGATTGTCATTTGAATGAAACCTGTATCGTCAAACGGTTCCAGAAATGGCATCAACGCCGGCAAAAACATCGCGCCGTAGACCACTGACACCAGGTAACCCCACAGCGGCCGTTGCCGACGATACCACGGATGGCTGGGAGCCTTGGCCGGCTCGTTCGCCTGTGGAGGTTCATAGGGATTCGCGTTCATCGCCTCATTCTACTGTGAAAGCGACAAGGTTCGTATAAAGATTGACTCCCTCTAACCGATATGTGACAATTGGCGCATGGCTACAAAAAAGAAAGACGATAAACCCAAAACGACCTTAACCGACGTGCTACGTCGAGCGATCCTCGACAGTGACGTCTCGATGTACGGAATCGCTAAAGGTTCCGGGGTCGACCGCGCAAGCCTGACAAGGTTTCGCGATGGCGACCGGTCTCTGCGACTCGACAAGGCCGACAAGCTGGCCGCGTTCTTTGGTCTCGAACTCAAACCCGCGAAGCGGAAGGATGCTTAACGATGGGAACCGTTTACCGAAAGACCGTGACTAAGGCACTCCCCGCCGGTGCGGAGCTGTTCACCAAGTCAGGCAAGCGCTATGCCCGTTGGAGCGATGCTAAAGGCAAGAAGCGAACTACCGTCGTTACGACAGCAAAAGACGGCGCCGAACGAATCGTCGTCGAGTCGAAAACCTTCGTCGCCAAATACCGCGATGGCAATGGATTCGTTCGCGAAATCTCGACCGGTTGTAAGGACGAACAGGCGGCGAGAGCGGTTCTTGGTCAACTTGAGAAACGCGCCGAGAATGTTCGGAGCGGGATTGTTACGGCGGACGATGACGCGGTTCGCGATCACTTGCAGACGCCGATCGAAACGCACTTGAACGAGTACGACTCGCACATCAAGACCGCTGGACTCAGTGACAACTACCGAAAGAACACGCTACGACAGTTGCGGGCGATGTTTAAGGGTTGTCGGTTTGTTTTGCTCCGCGACCTCTCGATCGATGGCGCGAATGCGTGGCTTGCTGCCAAGGCGCAAGGCGGCATGAGTGCCCGCACTCGCAATTCCCACCGTAGCGACGCGGTGACGTTCTGCAATTGGCTGGTTGAGCGGAAGCGACTGAAAGCGAATCCATTTTCGTCGCTGTGCATTGCAGACGAATCGGTCGACCAACGCCGGCAACGACGCGCCCTTAACGAGTCCGAACTTCGCAAGTTGCTTCACGTTGCCTTGTGGCGTCCCTTGGCGGAGTATGGCCGAACAACAATTCGCGTTGAGAAGCCCGATAGCAAACGAAAGCGATCCGGTTGGACCTATGCCGAACTGACATTCGACGACCTCGACAACGCCATTGAACGCGCCCGGAAACGCCTCGCAGACAACCCCGAACTTGTCGCCCGCCTCGAACGCTTGGGTAGAGAACGCCAACTGATCTACAAAACCTTGGTGCTGACGGGCCTGCGTCGCAACGAATTGGCTTCGCTCAAGAACGGCAATCTACATCTCGACGGCGACGTCGCGTTCGTCGAACTCACGGCCCGCAATGCTAAAGACCGGGAAGATGCGGCGATTCCGTTACGCGCCGATTTAGCGGACGAACTGCGGGCCTGGTTGCGATCCAAGGCGAACAACGCGACAACGCTCTCGATTGCGTCGCACGGACACCTCGACGCCGGCGAGTCGCTGTTCAGTGTTCCATCGGGACTCGTCAAGATTCTCGACCGCGACCTGCGATTCGCCGGCATTGCCAAGAAGGACGCGTTAGGGCGGACGGTCGACGTTCACGCACTTCGGCATTCATTCGCGACGTTGCTCTCGAAAGGCGGCATCGCTCCCCGCATCGCACAATCGGCTATGCGGCATTCGTCGGTCGATTTGACGATGAAAGTCTATTCGCACATTGAGGTTCACGACGTGGCTGGCGCGCTCGACGTGCTACCACGATTACCCCTCGACGAAGCGCCCGAGTCGACCGCGCAACGGGCTACGGGAACGTTCGGTCGAGTAGTGCCAAAAGATGCCCCAAAGTCGGGTCCCCAGTTTGCACCAGGGTTTGCACCAACCACAAACAATCTGGTGCAAACCGGGTCATCTAGTGGCAACGAACACGCCTTTAGCGTTGGAGAGATTGCCGGCGCAGAAGCATCGACTTGCGATGCTCAAAACAGCGAAAAACCCAATAAAAAAGGCCCTTCGGAAGCGAATTCCGAGGGGCCTGATTCAGGGGTGGGCGACGGGGGTCGAACCCGCGACCTCCAGATCCACAATCTGGCGCTCTAACCGATTGAGCTACGCCCACCATGTTTTAGGTAGTTTCGCATTTTAGCCGTGTTTCTAAACTCGGTCAAACCACCGCCGTTGTGGATCTCGGGGCGCGTTTCATCGTGAAAAACCGGGCAATTACGGTACTTCCTCAAGAGATTCACTAGTTGAGACGTGCGCGGGTCGCCGCAGGTTCGCTCCCGGTTCGCAATGACGCGACTTCCACCGAACGTTTGCTCAGTAATAATGGAATTTGCCCCAACAGCCCCCGCCTTGCACGGCGTCCTGCCTCAATACACTCCCTCCCCACCTTTTGAGTGTCGAATGCCCCGTCGTACGTTCCACGCTTTCGACGCCGCACTCGTTTGCTTGGCGACGATAGCACTTGCGGCCGCAGCCAAAGAAGCACCCGGCGAAGAACCCATCCGTTTCAGCCGCGATATCCTGCCGATCCTCTCGGACAACTGCTTCCACTGCCACGGCTCGAGCGAGTCGGGCCGCCAGGCCGACCTGCGGCTCGACGTCGAAGAGTTGGCTAAGGCCGATCGTGGTGGAACCCGTGCGATCGAACCCAGCAACTCCGCGAAGAGCCTCATCATCGAGCGGATGACGTCGAGCGATCCCGAACTGGTGATGCCGCCGCCGAAGTCGAATCGCAAGGTCACGCCCGCGCAGGTGGAACTCGTCAAGAAATGGATCGATCAAGGGGCGACCTGGGGAACCCACTGGGCGTTCGAACGGATCGAGCGGCCCGGAGTTCCCAGCGTTGCCGCGACCACGAGCCTTCGAAACAACGCGATCGACAATTTCGTCCAAGCGAAACTCACCAGCATCGGACAATCTGCCGCTGCCGAAGCGCCTCGGCACACGCTGATTCGGCGCGTCACACTTGACCTGACGGGCCTGCCGCCATCGGTCGAAGAAGTCGAAGCCTTCGAAAACGATCCTTCGCCCGAAGCGTACGCGAAGTTGGTCGAGCGATTGCTGGCTTCGCCTCGCGTCGGCGAGCGGTTGGCCTGGGACTGGCTCGACGCGGCGCGCTATGCCGACTCCAACGGCTACCAAGGCGACGGCGAACGGACGATGTCGCCCTGGCGCGATTGGGTGGTCGACGCCTTCAACCGCGACCTCCCGTACGACACGTTCACCAAGTACCAACTGGCCGGCGATTTGTTGCCGAGTGCGACGTTCGAACAAAAGCTCGCGACGGGCTTCTGCCGCAACCACATGATCAACGGCGAAGGGGGCCGCATCCCCGAAGAGAACCGCGTCGACTACGTCATGGACATGACCGAGACGATGGGGACGCTCTGGATGGGCCTCACCCTCACCTGCTGCCGCTGCCACGATCACAAGTACGACCCGACGCTGCAAAAGGAATACTACGGGCTCTTCGCGTTCTTCAATCAAACGCCCGTCAACGGCGGCGATGGCAATCCCCAGGCGGCGCCGAACCTCGAAGCAGCGCCGCAAGCTCTACGCGACGACATCGCGAAGGCGGCTACAGCCATTGATCCGCTGGTGAACGAACTCGATCAGACCGAGCAAAAACTCTTCCCACGCCCCGAAGGACAGTCGTCTGGCGAATCGAGCGCTGTCGTCGATGTCTCAGACGAAGTTCGCAATGCCTTGAAAAAACATCCTCGCGACCGCGACAGCGCCGCGCTCCAGCAGATCGAAGCCCACTATCAAAAGCAGGAATCAACCGCCGACTTCAAACCCTACGTCGCGCAGTTGCAGACTCTTCGCGCCGCGCGCGATCGGCACACGCAACTCGTTCAGCGCATTCCGCGCGTGATGGTGATGGAGGACATGAAGGAACCTCGCAAGACGTTCCGGCTCGACAAAGGCCTCTACAACAAGACGCTCGATGAAGTCTCGATCGGCACGCCCGCCAAGTTGCCGCCGATGGACCCGCAAGTTGCGAAGAACCGCTTGAGCCTGGCTGAGTGGCTTGTCTCGCGCGAGCATCCGCTCACTGCCCGTGTGACGGTCAATCGCGTCTGGCAGCAGTTCTTCGGCATCGGACTCGTGAAAACGACCGAGGACTTCGGCCTGCAAGCGGAACGCCCAAGCCATCCCGAGTTGCTCGATTGGCTCGCTGCCGAACTGATCGATAGCGGCTGGGATATGAAAGAACTCGTGCGACTCATTGTCACCAGCCACACGTATCGGCAAACGTCGCAAGTCGGCATGGCGGCCTACGAAAGCGATCCGCAAAACCGCTTGCTTGCTCGTGGGGCACGGTATCGCTGGCCGTCGTGGCTGATTCGCGATCAAGCGCTCGCCGCCAGCGGACTGCTCGTCGACGAAATCGGCGGCCGGCCGGTGAACACGTATCAACCCGCGGGCATCTGGGAAGAGGCGACCTTCGGCGGCAAACAGTACTCGCAAGACCACGGGGCGAAACTCTATCGCCGCAGTCTGTACACATTCTGGCGGCGGATCGTCGGGCCGACGATGTTCTTCGACAACTCGCCGCGGCAAGTCTGCTCGGTAAAAATCTTCCGCACTAATACGCCGCTGCATAGCTTGCTCACCCTCAACGACGTACAACACATCGAAGCGGCGAGAGCGTTAGCCCAGCGCGTCCTCAAAGAATCGCCCGCCGACGACAACGCGCGGATCGATCGGCTCTACAAAATCGTCTTGGCTCGCGGGCCCGCGGCGGACGAACGATCGATCTTGCTGTCCGGCCTCACGCGAGCGCGCGAAACTTTTGCGAAAAATCCCGAGGCGGAAAAGACGCTGCTGTCGGTGGGCGAATCCCCTCGCGATCAGTCGATTCCCGCCACGGACCACGCGGCGTGGACCACCGTTTGTAACACTGTGTTGAACTTGGACGAGACATTATCGAAAGAGTAGGAGACTCTGGTTTTGGGTGCCATTCATATACCGCCAGTCAGCGAGCTCGGCGAAACAATAGCCAAGCAGTGCGGCGTGAAGACGTTTGTCGATACCGGGACCTTTCGCGGCGACGCCGCCAAGTGGGGCTCGCCTCACTTCGCCCGTGTCGTGACCGTGGAGGCCATTCCCGAAACGTACGAGTCGACCAAGGCCGCTTGCAAGAGCTTTACGAACATCGAGTTCAACCTCGGTGACTCAGGCGAGTTCCTCAAACGCTTCGTCCCAACACTGACCGAGCCGGCCCTGTTTTGGCTCGACGCCCATGCCGGCGGCGGCAACTTTGGCGATAAGGATGTCTGCCCGCTCTTGGCCGAGATCGAAGCGATCAACCAGTCCCCTCTGCCCCACTACATTTTGATCGACGACGCGCGGGCCTTTGTCGCCACGTGTCCGCCGCCGTTCGAAGCCGACGTCTGGCCGTCGCTCGACCAGATCATTCCGCGATTGCTCGCGCGGCATCCCTACCACATCGTCTACATCAACGACGCCCTCGCGGCCGTGCCTCAGTCGTTCAAAAAAACAATGCAAGAGTTTTGTATCCGCGTCCGCCCAACGATATAGCCATGAATCCCTATCTCGAAAACCAATTGCTAACGACGCGCCGCGAGTTCTTTGGCCGCAGCGCGCTCGGCATCGGCACGGCAGCGCTGGCCGGTTTGCTTACGCGCGATGGACTGGCTGGCGATAGCGCGCCGGAGAAAACAACGCCGCGATTCGGCGGGCTCTCCGATCTGCCCCACCATCCGCCCAAGGCGAAGCGCGTCATCTACCTGTTCATGAACGGCGCGCCGACGCACGTCGACCTCTTCGACTACAAGCCCAAGCTGCAAGAGATGCACGGGCAACCCATGCCCGACAGTTTCATCGGCGGCAAGCGCTTCAGCACGATGACGGGCAACGCGACCGGCAAACTGTGCCTGGCGAACGTCGAGCCCTTCAAACAACACGGCCAGTGCGGCGCATGGGCCAGTAACTTCATGCCCCACACGGCGAAGGTCGTCGACGACCTGTGCTTCATCAAGAGCATGCACACGGAGGCGGTCAACCATGCCCCCGGCATTTGCTTCATGCTCACCGGCGGGGAGCTCCCCGGTCGACCGAGCCTAGGCGCCTGGCTCACGTACGGCCTGGGAAGCATGACTGAAGAGTTGCCCTCGTTCGTCGTCATGACGTCGGTTAGCAAGGGAACATCCTGCGGACAAATCTTCTACGACTTCTACTGGGGCTCAGGCTTCTTGCCTTCGCGCTTCCAAGGTGTGAAGTTCCGCGGCAGCAAGGAACCGGTTCCTTACCTCTCGAATCCCGACGGCCTCTCGCGCGAATTGCGCCGCGGGCAACTCGACGACCTCGCCAAGCTGAACGAACTCAAGCTCCGCGACTTCGGCGATCCCGAAATCGCCACGCGAATCGCCCAGTATGAGATGGCCTACCGGATGCAGACCAGCGTCCCCGACTTGGCCGACTTCTCGAGCGAGACCAAGGAAACGCTCGACCTCTACGGGCCGGGCGTGAACGAACCGGGCACCTTTGCCTACAACTGCCTGATGGCGCGGCGATTGATCGAGCGCGGTGTCCAATCGGTCCAACTGATGCACGCCGGGTGGGACCAGCACGGCAGCCTCACGACCGAACTCTACAACCAGTGCCGCGATACCGACCAACCCAGCGCCGCCTTGGTGCAAGACCTCAAGCGGCTCGGCCTGTGGGACGACACCATCATCGTCTGGGGCGGCGAGTTCGGCCGCACCCCCTTCCTCCAAGGAAACATCGCCGATCGCCCTAAGTGGGGGCGCGATCACCACCCGTACGCCTTCACCTACTGGCTTAGCGGCGGTGGCTTCAGGCCCGGCCTCACGTACGGCGAGTCAGACGAAATGGGAATGAACGCCCTCGTCGACAAGGTCCACGTCCACGACCTCCAAGCGACCATCCTGCACCAGCTCGGCATCGACCACGAACGCCTCACGTTCAAATTCCAAGGACGCTATTTCCGATTGACCGACGTCCACGGGCATGTCGTTGGTAAGATCATCGGGCAGACTTAGCTCGTTCCCAATGACAGGTGCCTCATGCAATCAGAGCGGCCGCTTTACTGGAAATGGTTGATCGGTATCGCGCTATTGGTCTGTGTAGGCTGCGGATCGTCCCAAAGCGGGCCAGTTCCCACCGCGCAATCCGATGCGACAACGCCTTCGATCGAAACGCTGAGCGAACTCGCGTCCGACCTTGGTACGCCCGTCGCGAAGGAGGCTTCGAGCACTCCCGAAGCGCCAGCCAAGAATGACACCTCGCCGACCGCGTCCACCAAAACGGCGAGCGAGCCCCCCACCAAGTCGAATGAACCACCCCCTGCGAAGCCCGCTCCACAGCAACCCACTGCAAAGCAACCAGCGACTGCCAAACCAAAGGCCCCGAAACCAAAGGCGACGGCGGAACAACTGGCCCGTTGGAAGTTCGTCTCGTTCGACCCGCTGCAGCTTTTGGCCTACCGCGAGAGCGAAAAGATCGGCTTTGTTTTTTTCATCGCCGGACTTAACGACGGCAAGCACTATTTGTTGGGAGGAACCAAGCTCACGCTCTGGACTCTCGAAGGGACCGAGCCGGAACATGTGTTCCTGGAAGCGCAAACCAGCGACGACAATCGCTTGCTCAGTTTCGCCGTGTCGCCCGCCGGCGACTGGTGCGCCGCAGGCGACGCCAGCGGACTTTTACGCACGTTCGACCTTCAGGAACGCAAGGAGATCGCGTCCAAACCGACGGGAACGCGCGGCGTTGTACAGATCGCCGTATCGCCCGACGGCGCGGAAATCGCCACGATTGGATACGTCAGCGAAGTGACGGTCTGGGACGCCAAAACGCTCGAGAAAAAGCGCAGCTTCAAAGTCGATGCGCGCGAAGTGAAGCGCCTGCAATACGTCTCGGCGCAAACGCTAATCGCCGCAGGCGAATCCATGTCCTCGTGGGACACTAACTCGGGCGACAAAATCGCTACCTTTCCCTCCGAGCGGTATCAATCTTCTGTGGCCGTCTCGCCCGATGCGAAAGAGCTCATCTTCGGAGCGGACGACTTCTTGCAACGCTGGAATCTTGCCGAAAATGTTGGCAGCGGAGAGTACGGCGGTGTTCCCGCGCGAAACTCCGCGATCCGGTTCACCTCCGATGGGAAACTCGTCGTCGTGGCCACCGGAGACGCAGTCCGCATTCTGGATGCCGCCACGGGTCAGATGTTGCAGGTCATCGACGCTTGCGGTTCCCTCATCAGCGACGCCAGTTGGGTCCCCCAAAACCACGTCCTCCTGGTGGGAACCGATACCGGCCGCACGCGCATTTGGGGTCGACCTGACGAGGGCCAAGCCTACGGTCTGACTCCGCTGCACAAGCCAACCGCCGGCGCTCCCTCCAGCAACCCGGCCACCGTGCCCGATCATCTGGCCATCCTCGATTTGCGTTTGCTACCAAAGTTGCCTGGAGCCAAACCGCAGTCCGATTCGTTCAGTTCGTCGCACTACACGGCGCCGGTCGGCGTCGACGAGATCAAGGCCTTCTATCGTTACATCCTGGGCGAACGGGGTTGGACCGAGGCGACCGATGAGGCAACGCAGTACACCATCCCTTTTCAAAAAGATGGCTACACGCTAACCCTCTCCCCCTACGGCGAGAAGCCGACGGAGACATCCGCTAGCCTCACGTTTTCCGGCAACTACGATCTTCGCAAAACGCCCAAGTTGGATGCGTTCCTCCAGGAAACGATGTACGAAGGAGATGCGACCGTCATCTACAAAGTTTCCGCGAGCCTGCTGCAAATCGAGACAGAACTTATTAAACAACTTCACGCCGCGGGATGGACCGCCGTCGTGCGACTCAATCGCAGTCAGAGTGAGGAACCGGACACGCGCGATCTCGAATTCTTAAAGAACGGCACCGTGTTGCGCGTCTCCGTTCAACGCGACCGCGAAGACAAGTCGTTGTTCGTCATCAGCTACGGGCGATCGCTGTCGCTCCACGCACTCCCCGTTCCTTCCGACGCCGGCCTCATGGAATGGGACGACTACTTGGAGTGCCAGATGGTCGCCAACACCGCCTTGAGCCTCGAGGAAGCAACGGCCTTCTACGAGAAGTCCATGACACAGCAAGGCTGGGTCCCTCGCGAGAATGGGCGCCGGATCGACCAAGACGTCGTCTACCTGCCCTACTACTGGGGCCAACGCGACGTCACCATCGCCTTGGAACCCACCCCCGACGGGATGGTTCGCATTCGCTCGGGAAAGTACAGCCAAAACTCCTTCCAGAAGCCGGAGTCGCAAGCCGCACCCGACACCACACCAACCGTCGAAGCGGCGGAAGAGGGGATCGAAGCAGCCGACCTGCCGATTCTGCACGCCGCTGGAACCCCGACCTACCGAGAAGGAACTCAAATCCGATTCGAGCTCGAAAAGATCTCGCTGATCGATTTGTCGAAAGAGTACACCAAGGCACTGGAAGATCTCGGCTGGACCGTCAAAGCCTTTGGCGAACCGCAAGAGAAGACGGTCGGCCTCCACTTCGAAAAGGGGTCGAAGATCGTTTACTACCAGTCGTCGATCGATCCGCTGGGAGTCGGCTACCTCAGCTTAAGCGGCAACGGCTTGCTGTGGACCAAGCTGATCGCCAGCAAGCAACGTATCTCCTATTCCGCCTGGCTGCGGAACAACAAGTTCCCCGCCACGCTCGCCCGACTGGGCCAATACACGGCGGAAATGGAAAAACTACCGAGCGACTCCAAAGCCCCGTAGTCTGTTGCCGTCTCCCCTTCTCTCCATCTTCTCTTAGTCCCTTTCCGGTCGCTCCGCGTCTCAGCGGTGAATTCTCCCCACCACTAGCCGTCGCTGGACACGCCATTCCCCATCCGCAACCTGTCGGTTTTCAACGCCGTTTCCGGCAATTTACGTCCCGGTTACGCACAACCGCCCCATTTTCCGTGAAACTAATTCTTGGGGTCACGCGTCACTAAGGTAGCACTCCGTGCCTGGTGCATCTATTTGCCTAAGGAACGCTTTATGTCTTCCTCTCTCCGAACTCTTTCTGCCGTCCGGCGTCTTCTTTCCTGGACTTTGTTCGCACTCGCGGTATTCGTTTCCGCACCGTTCGCTTGGGGGCAAGGCGTGTTAGTCGTCGTCAATCATCCTCACCCGTGGCCGTTGCCGCGGCCGATTCCGGTCCCTTCCCCGCCTGTCTCTTCGTACAAAATCAAAGAGATCGACGTCGCCGCGCGGATTCGCGACCAGGTGGGTGAAGTGCAAGTCTCGCAAACGTTCGTCAACACCGGCTCGGTGCTGGTCGAAGCCCAGTTCGTCTTCCCCCTGCCCCACGACGCGGCGATCGATCGGCTCACGTTCCTGGTCGACGGCAAAGAGTACGACGGCAAGTTGATGAAGGCAGCCGAAGCCCGTCGCATTTACGAAGGCTACGTCCGCCAAAACAAAGACCCGGCCCTGCTGGAATGGGTCGGCTGGGGGATGTTCCAAACCAGCGTCTTCCCGATTCCGGCCGGCGCCGAACGCAAAGTCACGCTCAAGTACAGCTCGCTCCTGAAAAAGAACGGTGGCCTGACCGATTTCCTCCATCCGCTGGCGATGGCCAAGTACACCTCGCAGCCGATCGAAAAGCTCGTGATCCGCGTCAACATCGAGTCGAACTCGGAAATCAAGAGCGTCTATAGCCCCACCCACACCGTCGACGTCAAGCGGCCCGATGCGCAGCACGCGATTGTCAGCGTCGAGCAAACCAACGTCATCCCGACGTCCGACTTCCGCCTCATGTACGACGCCGTCACCGGCCCGCTGAACGCGAGCGTGATCAGCTATCGCCCCGATGCCGGCGACGATGGCTACTTCCTGATGCTCGCCAGCCCCAATATCAAGACTGAGTCGGCCACTCGCCCGGCCAAAGCGGTGATCATCGTGCTCGACCGTTCCGGCAGCATGAGCGGCAAGAAGATCGAGCAAGCACGTGAAGCCTGCAAGTTCGTCGTCAACAATCTCCGCGAAGGCGATACGTTTAACATCGTCGCCTACGACAGCTCCGTCGAAAGTTTCAAGCCCGAACTACAGAAGTACGACGACGCCACCCGCAAGCTCGCCTTGGGCTTCATCGAAGGCATCTATCCCGGCGGCAGCACGAATATCAGCGGCGCGCTCGATACGGCGCTCAACATGATCCAAGACCCCAGCCGCCCGAGCTTCGTCTTGTTCCTGACCGACGGCTTGCCCACCGCAGGCGAAACGAACGAGAGCAAGATCGTCGCCGGTGCCCGCGCGAAGAATCAGCACAAGGCGCGGATCGTCAACTTCGGCGTCGGTTACGACGTGAACAGCCGCCTGCTCGACCGCATCGCCGTCGAAAACTCGGGCCAAACCGAATACGTTCGCCCCAACGAAGATATCGAAGGCTCGGTCAGCCGCTTGTACGCCAAGATGAGCGCCCCAGCGATGACCGATATCTCGATCAGCTTCGACGTCGAAGGGACGGTCACCGAACAGGGCGCGCCGGTCAACCGCGTCTATCCGAAGGCAGTTCGTGATTTGTTCTTAGGCGAACAACTCGTCATCGTCGGCCGCTACAAACGGCCCGGTGCAGCAAAAGTTGTCATCAAAGGCAAACTCGCCGGCGAAAACAAGTCGTTCGATTTCCCTGCCACGCTCATCGAAAAAAGCGGCGACCAAACCAACGGCTTCGTCGAGAAGCTCTGGGCGATCCGCCGCATCGGGCAGATCATCGAGGACATCGACCTGCAAGGCAAGAACGACGAGCTCGTCAACGAACTCGTCGCTCTCTCGACCAAGCACGGCATCCTAACTCCCTACACGTCATTCCTGGCAGACGACATCAACGCCCCGCGCTTGGCAAGCACGAGGGATAACCTGCAGCGCGCACGTCGCTCGCTCGACGCTTTGAACGAAGCCGAAGGCCGATCAGGCGTTGCGCAGCGTTCGGAAAAATTCAACTTCAAGAAAAGCGAGAACGCCGAAGGCCAACTCGCCGGCGGCAGGCCCGGCGGACTTGGAGGATTCGGCGGAGCACCCGCGGCAGGAGCATCGGCCGCCGGCGAGGCCGCTGGGCCATCCAGTGGTCCCGCGTTGGCCCCCACAGCTGAAGCCGCAGCCGGCAAGCGGCTTTACGCCCGCGCTTCGAATGCCACGTATCGCGAAGCGAAAGATGATAAGGCTTACATCGCCACCAACGTCCAACAAATCGGCCAGATCGGCTTGTACCTCCGCAACAAGGTCTGGTACGCAGCCAACGCCTTGGACGTCGATGACGAAAAGGAGACCAAAGAGATCACTAAGGTCGCCCGTTTCAGCGACGAGTACTTCAAGCTGTGCGATGACAACACCGAGGATGAAAACGCCGTCTTCGCCTCGCAAGTCGAAGGCGAATCGCTCATCATCCGCCTCCGCGGCAAGATCTACCGAATCGACTAAAGGTAGGACGGACAATCCTGTCCGTCCAAAGTGCGGACCGCCCCTTAAAAAGTGGCACAGACAATCCTGTCTGTGCGCGGTTGGGCCGCACTAGCAAGCAAAGATCGAACGCAAGAAAAGACCTCGCAAAAGGGAGCGAACCGGCTCTCTTTTTTATTGATGGCCCCGCCAATCCTTCGATTTCACCCAGATTAACGGCCATTCGCATCGCCACTCCCCCGCTAGCAAGTAGCGAACTTCCTCAAACAGGCCGATAACCAAGAAAGGGGTTCTTGCGCCTCCGGCGAATTGGTGTTCTTCCAAGATTCGCACAGGCGCGCTTGCGGAGGGTCTCTCGTCATGCCGTCTCCAAACACAAGTCAGCACTCTTCGCGCGACCGATTGCTATTAGGAGGCTTCCTCGGCGTAGTCCTGACACTGATCACATTGCGCCTGGCAACGTGGAACGCTCCAGCAACGCGCGACAACGCCCGCGATCCGTCAGTGGAATCATCGCGCGCCAGCGAGTCACCTTCCGATAGCGCGCTTGCCAAGTCACCACGCGACAAGTCGTCGCGCGAGTCGCTGCCTGATCCGGTCTCCCTTAGCAACGCCGATGTCGAAGACAAAAGCGAACCCGTCGGTAAGAAGCAAGCCTCGCGCGATGCCGCACTGACCGAACCTGACAGTGTTCCTAAAGTTCGGCTGACAGCCATGCGCAATGCAAAGCTACGAGAGCCATCGGCCAGCGAAGTCCTCAAGAAGATGATCGCCGCCTACCAGGCAGCCCGCGGCTATGCCGACAAGGGCAAACTCACGCTCAAGTACCGCCAGCGAGGAGATACGGCCAGCGAGTCGTGGCCGATGGCCGTGCAAATGTTTCGTCCCGGGCGGCTCAAGATCGACGCCTACCAGGTGCACCTCGTCAGCGACGCCGTCAAAGGGAAGAAATTCCTCGCCCGCGTCGAAGACGAGTCGACCGGCAATATCGATAACCAGGTCGTCTCGCGCGAAGCTCCAGCCAAGATCACACTCGACGAGCTCTCGCGCGACCCCGTCTTGATGACCCAACTGGCCAGCCGCTTGCAGCGTCCGCCCGTTCAGCTCGAGATGCTGCTCGCCGAGAAGCCCCTCAGCGGGCTCTTCAGCGAAGACACCAAGCTTACGCTGATGTCGAAGGCCGACATCGACAAAAACCCTTGCCGCCGCGTGGAAGCAGCCGCACCGGAAGGAAAATTCATCTTCTGGGTCGACGAGAAGTCGTCTTTGCTGCGGCGCGTCGAGTTCCCCGCGGCGCTGTTCCTGCCCGAGGCAGCCAGCGATCCGACGGTGAAAGACTTGTCGCTCATCGCCGACCTCACCGACGCCAAGTTTTTGACCGACGATCGCGCGCTTGATCTCTCGTTCGAAACACCGCCCAAGGCGAAACTTGTCAAGGCGTTTGTTCCTCCGCCCGTCCAGACCGCACCACACTTGCTAGGCAAGCGCTTGCCCGAAGTCTCGTTCAGCACGCCCCGCGGCAAAAAACTCGCTACCAGTTCCTGGCAAGGTAAACCCACCGCCATGATGTGGTTTATGGCCCACCCGGCCTGTGAAGCCGCGATGAAACAGTTCACCGCCGCCGCCGAAGCGACAGGCGACAAGGCCCGCTTCGTGGCCGTCTGCACCGATCCCACGAGCACCACCACGGCATCGATCGAGGCCCTCTTGAAAGAATGGAAGACGCCCGTCGAATGGGTGCGTGACACAGAGGCCAACGGCGAAAGCAAGTTCAAGATCGACTCCGTCCCGGCATTGGTGATTACCGACGCCAACGGGACCGTCCAAACCTTCATCGTCCAAGGCGACCCCAACCTGAGCCGCTGGCTGCCCGACGTGCTCGGCCGGATCGCCGGCGGCGAAGACATCGCGGGCGAAATCAAGAAGCTCGAAAAGAAGGCTCGCGACGACTACGAGAAGATGCTTGCCTCAGGCGGACCAACTCTCGACGCGACGCCGCCACCCGCCGCCGAACCGCGCAAAGCGAGCAAGCCCCGCAAACTCGAGCTGGAAGAACTGTGGACCTGCAAAGAGCTCAAGTCGCCAGGCAACATCTACATCCAAAAGCAAGGCGACCAAAAAGATGACAACACTGATTGGAAATTGCTGGCCCTGGATGGCTTCCGCACACTCGTCGAAATCGACGCCGAAGGAAAAGTAACCCAGCGGCACGAACTCGATCTGCCCGAAAAGGCAGCCGTGACGACGCTCCGCTTCTCGCCAAATGACGCCTCAACAACCTACGTCGCCGCGTTCGCCCCCATGGGTCCGCAGATCTTCGTTTTCGATCGCAAACTCGGTTTGCAGTACGCGTTTCCAGCGACGGTCGAAGAAGCCGAGTCCCCCATCCGCGACGCGCAGCTGGCCGACCTGAAGAACGAAGAAGATTGCCTCGCGTACGTCGCCTTCGCCGATGCCTCGGGCCTGCAAGGCCTCGACGCCAAAGGTAAGCGTGCCTGGCGATCGCGGGCGTACGATCCTCTCTTTTCGATCGCCGTTTCCCCGCGCGACGAACTCCTAGGGCAGCGGCTCTTGGTTACCGGCCGCGGCGGTGTCATGCCCGTCAACAGCTACGGCAATAACGATCCCGAAGTCCGCGTCGCTAACTGGGCGATCGGCCAGATCGCGACGGGCCGCTTCGCCGACGCCAAACAAGCGGCCCTGTGCGCACTGGCGGTCGACGATATGGAACGAAGCTTCGCCGTCGGCCTCGACGCGCAAATGGCCGAGCAATGGAACTACCCGCTCCCCAGCGGCCCCTTCGCCAAACCCATCGATCCCGTAACCAGCGGCGCGTGGCTCGACGGCAAAGGCCACTGGGTCTTCGCCGCCCCCGATGGCTCCGTCCACATCGTGTCCGAGGACGGCGAGTTCAACGACTACTACGCCACCGGCGAACACCTGGCCGGTCTGGCAATCACCCGCGTGGGAGACGAATCGCTCTTGCTGCTTTCGAGTGACGAGGGAGTGAAAGCTTTGAAGGTGATCCTAAAGTAGCCCGGACATTCCTGTCCGGGCAAAGTGCGTCCACCAATCTAGAACGCGCTGCTCCCAAGTGAAGTGATTGATTGCTGATTGGTGATTCAAGAAGTAAGAAACTTTTACTCTCACGTCCATTTTCGTCTCCGTGGCCTCTGTGTCTCTGTGTTTAAACTTTCCGGAGATTGAAACACAGAGGCACAGAGAATCACGGAGAATAAAGATCGCAATCCGCAATGACGCTGCGATGGCACGTGAGTCTACTTATGCGACCGCGCCTCGAAGATCGCCTGTAAGATCGCCCCTGAGTCGTCGAACTTCTTCTTTTGCTTGAGGACGGAATCGAGCTCCTTCCTCGCTTCGGCGTCACCAAAGCCGATTTGCAGCAGAGCCTTGAAAGCCTCGCCCACCACGTCGGAAGCGGCATCCGCTGCTTTCACCGCCCCGTCGCCCGCCATCATCAGCGCGAACTTGGCCATCTTGCGCCGCAACTCAGCAATGATCTTCTCGGCCGTCTTGGCTCCGACGCCAGGCAATGTCGCCAGGCTCTTGGCGTCCTGGCCTTCGATCTCGTTCGCCAGGTCGCGCACGGGGCGAACCATCGCACGCAGCGCCTTCTTCACACCGACTCCATCGACGGAGCAAAACAACTCGAAAAACTCTCGCTCCACCTCGTGGCCGAAGCCGATCAGCCGCGGCGTTACGCGGCCGCGCGATGGATCGCCATCCATGTAATGGATGGTGTGAAGCGAGATGCTGTGCCCAACGCGGTCCTGCAAGCTCCGCCGCGTGAACTCTGGAATGAGGACCTGGTACTCAAACGGATCAACGGCCAGCGTCGCCGTGTCGTGGGTGAGGTTCGCCAACCGACCTGAAATTTTGGTAATCAATCGATGTCTTTCCGTGACGGAGCTTATTCCGCTGCGAGCCGATAATGTCCCTCCGATTGTAGCCACCTTTTTGCCACAGAGAGCGCACGTTGCCACAGAGAACACCGCGGTCTCAGAGGGAAAAGGGCCGAAGGCCCGACAGATCTCAGCCGGGGCCGTAAGGCCGTAAGGCCCCGGAACGCAAGAGCAAACAGCTAGAAGGCCCGAAGGTGCCGACAGAAGAGCCCCGCGGGGTGGACTGCAAGACACATCAACGTTGCAATCAATGCGAAGGCGGCTATGCGCGGCTTGAGGATCCGCATGGTTGACGTCCCCGTACGCATCAGGGATTATTCATGCGACTCT
The DNA here is from genome assembly GCA_964636985.1 of uncultured Pirellulaceae bacterium. Taxonomy (GTDB): domain Bacteria; phylum Planctomycetota; class Planctomycetia; order Pirellulales; family Pirellulaceae; genus CAZWSX01. Next base: position 25,279 of record CAZWSX010000017.1, read on the forward strand.
CTCTGATTCGATGGTCTCGTTGAGGACTGCTTTGTCATGTCGCGCTCACTCGGCTCGCGTCTCGGCGTTTCGTGCTGGCTCTTCCTTTCGTGCTTCGCTTTCGCAGCCTTCGGGCAAGCACCTGCTCTCAAGCTCGAACGCGGCGATCACATCACGCTCGTCGGCAACGCGCTGGCCGATCGGATGCAGCACGACGGCTGGCTGGAAGCCTATATCCAAGCACGCTTCCCCGACAAGGAACTCGTCTTTCGCAACATCGCGTTCCCTGGCGACGAGCTCGACAACCGCCCACGCTCGGAAAACTTCGGTTCGCCCGAGCAATGGCTGACCAAAACCAAGACCGACGTCGTGATCGCGATGTTCGGTTACAACGAGTCGTTCGCCGGCGAAGAGGGACTCGCAGCCTTCAAGCAAAAGCTCGAAAAGTTTGTCGATACCACGCTCGCCGCCAAGTACAGCGAGAAGGGAAACGCCCGGTTGGTCCTCGTCTCGCCGATTGCGCATGAGGACCTCAAGAGCCCACACTTGCCCAACGGCAAGGAAAACAACACCCGGCTCGCGATGTATACCAAAGCGATGGCAGAAGTCGCCAAGGCGAAGGGCGTGCCATTCGTCGACTTGTTCCCAACGACGCAAAAAGCGTACGAAAACGCCAAAACGCCCCTCACGATCAACGGCATCCATCTGACGCGAGAAGGCAATCGCGTCATCGCCGAAGCCATCGACCGCCAACTCTTCGGCGACAGCGGCACCCGCAGCGCAACCGCCCTGGAAGCGCTTCGCCAGGCCATCGTCGACAAGGACTACTACTGGTGGAACTTGTATCGCACCGTCGACGGCTACAACGTCTTCGGCGGACGCTCGAAGCTCGAGTGGTTCGGCCAGAGCAACTTCGACGTGCTCCAGCGCGAGATGGACATCTTCAACCTCTTGGCAGCCAATCGCGACAAGCAGGTCTGGGCAATCGCCCAAGGCAAGAAGGCCGACGTCGACGACAGCAACTTGCCGAAACAATTGGAAGTAAAGACGAACATCCCCGGCCCTTTGCCCGGTGGAAAACATCCGTTCCTCGGAGGCGTCGAGGGGATCAGCAAGATGAAACTCGCCAAGGGCATGGAAGTGAATCTCTTCGCCTCCGAAGAAACCTTCCCCGATTTGATCAAGCCCGTGCAAATGGCAGTCGACACCGACGGGCGATTGTGGGTCGCCACGTGGCCTAGCTATCCGCACGGCACACCGAGCGATCCGCATCCCGACAAGATCCTGATCCTGCCCGATGAGGACCGCGACGGCAAAGCCGATAAGGCGATCGTCTTCGCCGAGAACCTCAACAGCGTCACCGGCTTCGAATTCTGGGGCGGCGGCATCATCGTCGCCGCCGCGCCGGAACTCTTGTTTCTGAAAGACACCGATGGCGACGACAAGGCCGACCTCAAGCTCCGCATCCTCAACGGCATCTCAGCCGAGGACACCCACCACACGGCCAACGCCCTGACGATTGGCCCCGACGGCTGGCTCTACTTCTCCCACGGGATTTTCCACGTCGATAACCAAGAAACGCCCACCAAGACCTTCCGCTCGCAAGAGTCAGGCGTCTTCCGTTTCAATCCGCGCACCTACGAAGTCGGTTTCCATCACCCGATCGGCCCCAACCCGCACGGCAATGCCTTCGACCAATGGGGCTTTCAATTTGCCAGCGACGGGACCGGCGGCACTGGCCACTACGTGAGCATCGGCCACGGCGTCGGCCCGGCGAAGAACTGGTACCAGATGCGGGTCCGACCCGTGCCAGCCATCGGCTTTCTATCGAGCGAACATTTCCCGCCCGAGAACCAAGGTAATTTTCTCCTTTGCAACTCGATCGGCGTGCTGGGCGTGCTGCAGCATACGGTCTCGTTCGACGGCGCCGACATCAACGCGACCGAGATCGAGCCCCTGCTCCTCTCGAGCGACCCGAACTTCCGCCCCGCCGATATCGAAATCGCAGGCGACGGCGCACTGTACATCGCCGACTGGTGCAACCCGATCATTGGCCACATGCAGCACAACATTCGCGATCCAAACCGCGACCACAGCCACGGCCGCATCTATCGAATGACGTCGAAGGGACGCGATCTGGTCCCGCCACGCAAGATGAAAGGAAAGCCGCTGCCCGAAGTCCTCTCGGCCTTTTACGCCAAAGACAAGGGCACCCGCTACCGCGCGCGACTCGAACTAAGTGGCCGCAAGACCGACGAGGTCGTTGCTGCCTTGGCCAACTGGACCAAGACGATCGAGCCCAAAACACCGGAGCACGAACAAGCCTTGCTTGAAGCGCTATGGGTTCACGAGGAACATCGCGTTCCCAACGAAGGCTTGCTCGCCAAGGTCTTCACGTCGCAGGAGCCGCGAACCCGCGCCGCCGCCGTCCGGACGCTGGGCCATTGGGCCGGCAAAGTCAAATCGTGGCAGCCAATGCTCATTGCCGCCGCGCGCGATGCTGACCCGCTCGTCCGTGCTGAAGCCGCGAAAGCAGCCGTCTACTTTGGCGGTCTGCCCGCTGCCGAAGTGATTTTCGAAGTCGCCATTCGCCCCAGCGATGTGCAGCTCGACCACGTCCTCAACTACGCCAAGAGCAAAGTCAACATCGACCAGATTGCCCGCGAGGCACTCGAGAAAAAGCAACCTCTCTCGCTGGCAGGGCAAACGTACCTGCTGCGAAACGCGAGTGTCGCCGACCTCCTCAAGATGGATCGCAGCGAAGCGGTCTACCTCGCCATTCTCTCGCGACCCAACGTACCGGCCGACAGCTTGCGAGACGCTCTCAAGGGCCTCGCCGATTTCGGCCGCACCGACCAAACGTCGCTGGCGGTCAAGATGCTGGTCGAACAAGATGGCAACGGCCAAGACAGCAACCTCGCCGCCCTGGCCCGCTTGCTAGCCGAACAACCAACTGGCTCGCTGGCGAAGTTCCGCAGCCAGATCGAAAAGCTCGCCGCCGAAGGCAAGACCGCTGGCGGCCGCCGCGCCGGTTACGCCGCTTGGGCAGTGCTCGATGGCGGCATCCACAACGCGCTCGCCGCAGCCGGCAAATCGAAGCCGGCCCTGCGCGACCTGCTCGAATCGCTGCCGCTCGTGAGCGATGCCAAGCTGCAAGAACAATTCTTCGAACCCCTCCGCACAATGATGTTCGAGCTGCCATCGAACCTGGCGCGCGAGTCGACCAACGCCACCATCGGCGAGTCGGGCATCCAAGTCGATTTCTTCCATCCCAGCGCCGCCGACGTTGCCGTCGAGACGCTCGCTCGGATGAAGTCCAAGGCCAGCGGCATCGTGCCGCAAATCGTGATGGACGTGCCGCAACTCAAGGAGCGCGACGCCTTTGCCTTGCGATTCACCGGCCAGCTGATGATCGATAAGCCAGGCAAGTACACCTTCTACATCGCATCCGACGACGGCTCGCGGATCTACCTCGATAAGGAACTCCTCGTCAACAACGACGGGCTCCACGGCATGGTCGAGAGGCAAGCCACCATCGAATTACCCACCGGACCGCACGCGCTCATGGTCACCTACTTCGACAACGGCGGCGGCGACGGCCTCTCGGTCAACTGGTCCGGCCCGGGCTTCAACAAGCAACCTATTCCCAAGGAAAAACTCTTTGTCGGTTCGCCCGAGTCATTGCACGACGTCGCCATCCGCGCGGTCGCCGCGCTGCCTGGCAAAGAGAAGGAGAAGTTCGAAGACTTCATTTCTCTCATCGCCGCGGGTCGCAACCGGACAACAGCCATCAGCGCCCTGCAAAAGGTCTCGCTCAACGGTGCGGGAAAAGAAAAGCTCCAGTCCCTGGCCGACAACCTCGTCGCCTTGTTGAGCGAGATCCCCGCGAACTATCGCACGGGCGTCGCCGCCACTGAGGCCATGACACTGGCCAAAAAAGTCGCCGACGCCTTGCCTGCCGCCGATGGCGAATCGCTCCGGAAGCGGCTCGAAAATCTCGACGTCCGCGTGATCGCCATCGGAGCGACGCCCCATCGCATGATTTACGACAAGGAAATCATCGCCGCTCAGGCAGGCAAGCCGATCGAGATCCGCTTCGCCAACGGCGACGACATGCCGCATAACTTCGCCGTGGTAAAACCCGGCGCACTGGCCGAAGTCGGCGAGTTGGCCGAAGCGACCGCCCGCTCGCCTGACGCGATGGAGCGGCACTACGTTCCCAAGTCCGACAAGATTCTGATCGCCAGCCGTTTACTCCGCACAGGCGAAGCGCAAGCGATCACGTTCGACGTCCCGAGCGAACCGGGCATTTACCCTTACGTCTGCACCTACCCAGGTCACTGGCGGCGGATGTACGGCGCCTTGTACGTGGTGGCTGATCTGAAACTGTACGAAGCCGACCCCGCCTCGTACCTGGCGTCCAATCCGCTCCCGATGAAAGACGAGTTGCTCGCTCGTCTCGGTCGCAACACAGAATGGAAATTCGAGGACCTCGCCGGCGCAGTCGAAGAATTGTCCAAAGGCCACAGCCCCGGGCGATCGTTCGAAGTCGGCAAGCAGCTCTTCAAGACCGCTGCTTGCTACAGCTGCCACAAGCTAGGAGAAGAGGGCCGCAACGTCGGCCCCGATCTCGCCAAGCTCGACGAGAAGCGGACGATGGTCGAAACGCTTCGCGACATCGTCGAACCCTCGTGGCGGATCAACGAAAAGTTCCAGTCATACGCCATCGAACTGGAAGACGGAAAAGTCGTCACCGGACTGATCACTAAGGAAACGCCAGAGGCCATCGAGGTCGTCTCGAACCCACTGGCTCCCGACAAACCGACCGTGATCCCCGTGAAAGAGATCGCCGAGCGCGAGAAGTCGAAACTCTCGTTGATGCCGCAAGGCGTGTTGAATAAGTTGACGCAGGAAGAAATCCTCGACCTGCTGGCATACGTGTTCGCCCGAGGCGATCAAAAACACAAGCTGTTCGAAGAGCACCACCATCACTAAGTAGCCCGGACATTCCTGTCCGGGCAAAGTGCGGCAACCAACCTAGACCGCGCTACTCCCAAGGAAACCATGTTCGATTTATTAATTCGCGGCGCCGACGTCATCAATGGCTCAGGACGCCCCCGCTTCCGAGCCGACGTCGCTGTGCGAGACGGCAAGATCGCCGGCCTCGGCGCACTTACTGATGCAACGGCGAAGCAAACCATCGAGGCCAAAGGCAAGATCGTCGCACCGGGCTTCATCGACGTCCACAACCACAGCGATGGTTGGCTGCTCGTCCAGCCTCACTTGTGGGCCAAGACCAGCCAAGGTTTCACGACCGAAGTCCTGATGGCCGACGGCATCTCGTACGCGCCAACGACAGCGGCCGACGCCCCACAGTGGATTCACTACCTGCGATCGCTGAACGGACTCAAGCAAAGCGATTACGACGGCTGGCTTTCGCTCACCGATTACGCAACAAGGCTCGATCGCGCGAACGTCCAAAACTTCGCGCTGCACATCCCCTACGCCAACCTGCGCGTACTGCAAACAGGCTGGAGCCGCGCCGCCGTCGACGATTTCCAAATGCGCAGCATCCGCGCCGACATCGCCGCCGAGATGGCCAACGGGGCTGTCGGACTCTCGACAGGCCTCGACTACATCTCGCAATGCTTCGCCACCACTGATGAACTGGTGGAAGCATGCGTCCCCGTCGCCCAAACAGGCGGTTTGTACGTCACACACGTTCGCTACAAAAAGGGCCTGCTCCCAGCCGTTGCCGAAGCGGTCGCGATCGGCGAGCGCAGCGGGGTGAAGGTCCACATCTCGCACCTCAAGAGCCTCGACCCGCGCGAGGTCGAAGCCCTTCTCAAGTACATCGATACCACGGCCTCCAACCAGTGCGATTTCAGCTTCGACGTCTACCCGTACCAGCCCAGTAGCACGATGCTCAACTACCTGCTCCCCTACGAAATTTGGGAGCGCGGCCCGTTAGCAGCAGTCAATGCACTCGGCGATTCAACGGTGAAGCGCCGGTTCGCTGACGGCCTTGCCGCTTACCGCCTGCCGCTCGGCCGATTGCGAATCGCCTGGTGCCAGGATGCCGGTTACGCCGACTACCAGGGGCGAACGCTGGAAGATGTGGTGAACGAAGCAGGCCTGCCGCCGGAAGAGACGCTCTTGCGAATGCTGATCGACAACAACCTGTCGGTGTTGCTCGTGCTGGAAGACGGCGACGACCGCCACGTCTACCCCATGCTCCAGCACAGCAAGTGCATCTTAGGGACCGACGGCATCTACCACGCAGGCGGACAAATCCATCCTCGCATGTACGGCAGCGCGGGCCGATTGATCGGCCCACTGGTCCGCGATGCGAAACTCTTTTCGCTGGAAGACGCCGTCGCCCGGCTGACCGGTCGCCCCGCCGAACGCTTTGGCCTGGCTGATCGCGGGCTAGTCGCCGAAGGAAGAGCGGCCGACCTCGTCGTCTTCGACGCCGACGAAGTCAGCGACATGGCGACATACTCCGATCCGCATGAAACGTGCAGCGGGATCGAGACCGTCATCGTTAACGGCCAAGTGATCGTGCGAAACGGCGAGCCGGCAGAGATCAGTGGCGAGTTGCCCGGCCGATGGCTCAAGGCCAGCTTCGCGAAGTAGACGACAAAAGTGGCACAGACAATCCTGTCTGTGCGCGGTGGACGTCGCCGCTAAAGAACACGTCGCGCGTGCGAACCACTCTCCCAGAACCGCGACGTCGACCTCCCGCGTTCTGGCGAACGCGGCTACCTCATCCCAACCTACGAGCAGCGCGTTCTTGGTTGGTTGCCGCACCTTGCCCGGACAGGAATGTCCGGGCTACTTTTTTCTACTCCGCCTCCGCCATATCGCGGGCGTGGTAGCTACTGCGAACATATGGCCCGCTGGCGACTTGCTTGAAGCCCATCTGCTTCGCCAGCCGGCCAAGTTCGTCGAACTCCTCCGGCGGAACGTACCGCACCACGGGCAAATAGTTGTCGCCGGTCTGATCCGACGGCATCAGGTATTGGCCGAGCGTCAGGAAGTCGCAGTCAACGCCGCGCAAGTCGGCCAGCACGTCGAGCACTTCCTCGCGCGTCTCACCTAAGCCCAGCATCAGACCGCTCTTGGTCATCACGGCGGGGTTGAGTTCTTTGATCCGTGCCAACAGCGCGAGCGTCCAGCGGTAGTTGCTCTTAGGTCCGCGCACTTTGCGATACAGTCGCGGGACCGTTTCCGTATTGTGATTGAAAACTTCCGGCGACGCTTCAATCACCTTGTCGAGTGCTTCAGGGCACGAAACAAAATCGGGCGTCAACACTTCAACCGCTGCACCTGTTAGTTCACGTACGGCGCGAATGCAATCGACGTAGTGCTGAGCACCGCCATCAGGCAAATCATCGCGCGTGACCGATGTGATGACAACGTGCTTAAGTCCGAGTCGGCGCGAGGCTTCGGCCAGGCGGGCCGGTTCATCGGCTTCGGGCAACGCGGGCGGGCGACCTCGAGCCACGGCACAAAATCCGCAAGGACGCGTGCAGACGTTCCCCAAGATCATGAACGTCGCGGTCTTCTGCGAGTAGCACTCCATCCGGTTGGGACACTTGGCGTTGTCGCAAACCGTTTCGAGCCGCAGTTCGTCTAGCAGGTTCGCCGTGAAATGGTTGGCGTTGGTTCGAGGGATCTCGCGCCGCAGCCACGAAGGCAAACGGCGAGTCTCCACAGGAACTGCTTGACTGGAACAGCCGCCGTCAGCATGTTCTTCGCCACCGGAGAGAATCGGAAAGAGTTCAGACGACACGTTTCGCAGGCGCTTCTTGAACGCGGGACAACAAAGGATGTCCCGAATGAGTGAAAAATCGCTGGGCCGAAAAAGCCTCGGCCAATCGGCGAATCAACGCCGACCGGATCAATGGCATTTTACCTGACGCCGCCGATTCGGACAGAAGACTCCCCATCCCGTGCCGCCCCCCGGGAACACTATTTTCCGTCCCTTGCGGGCGAATTAACCGCTGCATCGACAGATTTGGATGGACATTGAGCCACGCCCCATGCATCGAGACCCCCTGCCGGACCAACACGCCGAAGCTGGCCAGTTGGCCGCTGCGTCCCCACAGACCGCGGGGCGACGTTTGTTCGTGACACAGAGTCCGCACATCGCGCATCGCGCTGACGAAACCTTGTTGCAACCGGCGGACGTGATCGCCTGCCGAAACGCCCCAACGCTCGAGCGGAAATAATACGTAGACAGCAAGCTGTCCCGGTCCGTGGAGAACCGCTCCACCGCCGCGAGCAACCCAATGCGTCTCGATTCGTCTGACGCGAGAGAAGTCGCTCGACATCTTCACATCGTCGCGCGAACCAGCCCGGCCGATCGTGATCACTGGCTCATGCTCGGCGAACAAGACGATTCCTCGCCCGTCGCTGTTGCCCGAGATCTCGTACGCCAAACGGCGCTGCAATTTGAGCATGTCGTCGAACGCGACTTGCCCAAACAAATGGAAGTCGATAGCGCGCTCGGTAGCGTCATCATCGCTTGCGTGATCGTCGGATGGGAAGGCGTCGTCGAGCATTAGGAAAGGTCGCTTCGCTACAGGTGGGGAACAACCAGTTGCATTTCACGTTGTGCGGGGCGAAGTGTAACGCCGCAGCCAAATGAAACCTACAGAAATTACTGCAATCCTTTGAGCTTGACACGCAGAAAAAAGGAGGGAGGTGATAGCACCTCCCCGTAGCCGCGTTCGCCCAGAACGCGGTAGGCACAGCATCCACTTGCGGGGCCACCGCACTCAAGGCGAATGCGGCTACAAACAGGTAGGATGGACAATCCTGTCCGTCAGCGGTTGGCTCGCTCTGGCAAGAAGGCCCGAGACGCGAAGTCCCCAATTTCACAAATCACAAATCATCAATCTCGGAATTCTGCTCCTAACTCACTGGCTAAAGCAAGTCCGCCGCGCACAGACAGGATTGTCTGTGCCACTTCTAAAAAGCCTTTGCCAGCATCAACCCCACAGCGACAAGCACCACGCCCGAGACCACCTGCCCGGCCACATGCACCAGCGCGAGCATCGTGTGCCCGCCGGCCAGTTGCTGGTGCGTATCGAACGCGAACGTCGAGAACGTCGTGAACGCCCCCATGAAACCCGTTAGCAACGTCAGTCGAGCTTCCGGGCCGATCTGCTTCGTATGGTCGGCCAAGCCCACCACGATGCCGAAAAGAAAGCAGCCGAGCGCATTGATGAGCCAAATCCCCCAAGGAAACTTGTCACCCAAAAGCCGCGTCACCACGATCGCAAGGCCATAACGGGCCAAAGTGCCGGCCGCGCCGGCGACCGACAAGAGTACGATAGTCTGCATAAGATAGATTTCTTACTCTTCAAGTTTCGAGACCAGCCAGCACCGATCCATCATGACAAACAAACCGACCAACTTGTTTCAAGTCCGCAAAGAAATCGACTTTTGCTACGGCCATCGCCTCTTGAACTACGACGGAAAGTGCAAATATCTGCATGGCCACAACGGCCGGGCGGTGATCTCTCTAGCCACCAAATCGCTCGACCCGCGCGGCATGGTCGTCGACTTTAGCGACATCAAGAAAGTCGTCACCAGTTGGATCGACGACAACCTCGACCACCGCATGATCCTCCACAAGGAAGACCCCGCGGTCGAGATCCTTAAGAAAATGGGCGAGCCCGTGTTCCTGCTCGACGTGAACCCCACGGCCGAGAACATCGCCAAGCTGATTTACGACTTCGTCTACGATCACGGCTTCCCCGTCACGGAGGTCTCGCTCTGGGAAACACACAGCGCGTATGCCACCTACGGGCATTAGTGTTGCCGGCCTCGAAGCTCAGCTGCTCGGAAACTCGGGTGTCCGCTGGAAGCGTCATCGCGTTATGATGCACGCCCTCTCCGTTTTGCCGTTGCCCCCTTTGTTTCCGCACGACATGGCACCTTCCCAGAGTGAGTCGCTCCGCAATGACGTCTTCAGCTATTTTCAGGTCGCGACCGGCGTGATCGTCGCCGGATTCGGGCTGGGAAGTTTTCTGATCCCCAATCACTTCGTCGACGGCGGAGCAACCGGCGTCGCCATGTTGCTTAGCAACATGACGGGCATGTCGCTCGCCTGGTGGATTGTCGTCGTCAACCTGCCATTCATTTTTCTGGGATACCGCACGCTGGGCCGCGAGTTCGGCATCAAAAGCGGCGCGGCGATTTTCGCGCTGGCAGCCATTTTGCTGCTCGTGCGCTTTCCCGTTGCCACCAACGACAAGCTCTTGGGAGCAGTCTTCGGCGGATCATTCATCGGCGCAGGCGTTGGCCTGGCGATGCGCGGGGGAGCCGTCCTCGACGGCACCGAAGTGCTCGCCCTACTCTTGAGCAAACGAACATTCGCCACCGTGGGGGAAATCATCTTGATGGTGAACGGCGTGATCTTCGGGATCGCGGGCTTCTCGATGGGTTTGGAGCCAGCCCTCTACTCGATGCTCACCTACTTCGCCGCCACCCGCACAATCGACTATTTGTTGCACGGCCTGGAAGCGTACGTGGGCGTGCTCGTGGTTTCGAACGAACACAAGAAAATCCGCGAAGCCATTCTGAGCATGCTAGGCCGCGGCGTGACCATCCTCAAAGGCGTCGGCGGTTTCAGCGAAACCGACCAGCCAGTGCTCTTCTGCGTGGTGACGCGGCTGGAATTGCATCGCCTTCAGGAGATCGCCAAAGAGATCGATTCCCAATCCTTCCTCACGGTCTTGCCGGTCCTCGACGTCAACGGCGGCACGGTGAAGCGCCGGCGGTTTCACTAAAAAGTAGGACGGACAATCCTGTCCGTCCAGAGTGGACGTGCTTTAGCAAGAACGTACCAGAAGCGAGACATCCCGCTTAGCAAATCAACAAGCGAGTTCAAGATCGCAAATTGTCGAATCGCCTGGAGACGACAAGTGACTGAAAATTGCAACCCCTACGCATCGCCATCAGAACCAAGGCAGGCTTCGGCTGCTCCGGTTGAGCCTAAGCCGTGGTGGACCAAGAACTTCTTCATCTTCGCGGCGATGATGCTTGCCGCCTATCTGATCCTGCCAGCGTTGTTGCTGGTTTTGGGGGGCACCTCGTTGGGAGAGCTTGGTGGTTTCGGATTCCAGACGCCAATCGTACTTCTGGTTTTTCCGTGGCCCTTGCTTCTCGTCTACGGAATCGTACTCCTCATCGTTCTAAGCACAACTTCCAGCGTGGCGATTCGCTCCGTTCTAGGTGCGCTCGCCTTAGTCGTTTACACCGTGGCGGTTTTTTTTTGGATCGCCTTTGCTATCGCAGGCTAGCGGTGCGGACGAATCTAGAACCCTCCGCTCCCCCCTTCTCCATCGACTCCCCTACTCCCCATCTGTTTCGTGCCAGAGCGAGCCACCATCGACGGACAAGATGGTCTTGTCTTTCTCTCTCCGGTCCCTCCGGGTCTCAGCGGTGAATCCCACTGCATCGCAGAATGCGACAGGTCAGCTAAGATGATGAGATTGCGTCCTCAAGAAACGCAAAAGCTCGGCGGCGTTTCGCGATGTTACCTCTCCCGTCCATCGCAAAAGCCGCCGAGCGCTCGGCGAATCGATCACGCATTGAGCACGTAAGCAAGAGGAAGATTTGGGCTCAGGCGACGAGCACAAGTTTCCAAGTTGCCAATCTCAACACGCTGCTCACAGTGGAAGGCTTCTCTCTCCAAAAGCCCTCAACCACTCACGTTAGAGATGAATTGCACTTCGTGTGCCAATCGTTTGCCAGCGAATCAAAAGAATCTTTCGATCACGATCGCAAACCCTTTATCGACAGGCACTTAAATCAATCCGCGGCCTGTCTTGGCCGGCCTTTGACATCACAATTTCAAATCGTCAATACGGGCATTTATCAAAAACAATTATGCACCGTTTCCCGCGAAGCACGGGGCGATAGCAACACCTGCCCAAAGTCGTGGCACGATGCCTCGGCCTCCGCGGCAACTCTTACATCCTGCCATCCCCACCAAGCCAGCAGCCTTGTCGCGCAATCGCGAAGGCCGTAGAACCGTGGCACGCCAATCAGACAGATGAGGTCGAAATGTCGGGAATCGAAGTAATCCCAGCCGTCACGAAAGCCCAACAGCGTGATTTCGTGGAATTGCAGTGGCGGCTCTACAAAGACGATCCGTATTGGATTCCTCCCATGCGGACCAATCTGGAGGAGCTTGCCGGATTTCGCCCCCATCCCTTCTTCGAGCATTCCCAGGGCCAGTCCTTCAACGCCTATAAGGCGGGCAAGTGCGTGGGGCGGATCTCCGCCTACGCCCACTGGCCTTATGTAAAGCGGATGAAGGATCGCCGCGGCTACTTCGGCTTTTTCGAATCCGAAGACGATCCCGAAATTGCCAACGCCCTCTACGACACCGCCCACCGCTGGCTGGCTGAAAAAGACCTGATGGCCATGCGCGGGCCGATCAACCCCTCGCTTAATTACGAACTGGGCTGCTTGATCGACGGCTTCGACACCGCTCCCTGTTTCGGCATCACCCACAACCCGCCGTACCACCAAAAGTTGTACGAGGGGTACGGGATGACCAAGGCGCAGGACCTGTTCTGCTTTTATGGCCACACCAGCATGCTGGCCTCGACCGACCGCAAGCTGGAGTTCGTCGTCATCGAGGCCACCCGCCGCTTCGATGTCAAAGTCCGCAAACTCAACACGAAGAAGTTCAACGAAGAAATCCGGTCGTTCCTCGACATCTACAACCAGTCGCTCGTTGGCACCTGGGGCTTTACGCCGATGTCCGAGGCCGAGGTCGCCCACACGGCCGACTCGCTCAAGTATCTGATTGTCCCCGAGATGACGGCCGTCGCCGAAATCAACGGGCGAATCGTCGGCGTCGTCTTCGGATTGCTCGACTACAACCCACGGATCAAGAAGATCGACGGGCGGCTGTGGCCGTTCGGCTTCTTCCGACTGCTGTGGAACAAGAAAGCCATCAAGAAGGTCCGGTTGATCAGCACGAACGTCGTCCCCGAGTACCAAAAGTGGGGCTTGGGACTCGTGCTGCTCTATTATCTGGTGCCGGCCGTCATCAATTGGGGCATCGAGGAAGTCGAGTTCAGCTGGGTGCTCGAAAGCAACACCCTCAGTTGCGGTTCGCTTCGTCGCGGCGGGGCCAAGCAAAGCAAGGCCTTCCGCGTCTTCGACCACGGCCAGCCCACGCCCTACGTTGCCGGGCAAAACGACGGCATCGGCGATTTTAAGTAGACGGAGCGCAGGATCATGTCGCACCTTATTGCCTGGTGGAAACCCTCGCCTGGTCTCCTGACTCCGTCCGAGATGATCCATCGAACGTTGATGGGAGAGCAGGACGTCGACGGTCTGATCGATCTGCCAATCCGCCAGATGATCGACGCCACCAAAGAGCACTTCGCCAACTGCCGGGAAATGGCCGGACTATTGAGCTGGAAAGGGGACGCGCAGGCCATCGACTGGACCTGGTCGTACCAAACGATGCGGGCAGCAGCCGAACACTTTCGCGACGAAGACCGCGAAACAATCATCGACATCGCCCACCGCCACGGCTGCACCGTCTACGACGCCAATTTGAATCTGACGATTCCACCTGGGTGAGAATAAAAGTTGCAGGGTGGCACTGGCGTCCAAAAGACGCCAGTGAAAGAAAGCTCACCAACACTGGCGTCTGAGGGACGCCAGTGCCACCCATCTAGTTTCCACCCTCCTCAACTGGCGCATCATCCGTCCACTCGGTTCCTTCCAACTCGTGGATGATCTGCTTGGTGCGGCTCTCGATGAGTTCGTCTCGCGCCGCCTTTCGCTTCGCCTGTTGTTCTTCGAGCTTCTTTAAACGATCCTTCGCCGCATCGAGTTGCTTCTCGCGCGCGGCCTGCTGGGCATCAAAAATCCTTGCCAGTTCCTTCGCAATCTTCTCCTTTACCTCTGCGGCCGCTTTCTCGTTCTTCTCGTCGAGGTACTTTCGATACCGCACGCGAAGCTCGTGGATCTCCGGGAACTGAGCCGCCGGTGCCGCACCTGGCAATCCCGGCATGCCCGACATTCCCGGCGGCCCTACCATCGGCATTCCAGGCCCCATCGGCGAACCGCCCATGCTGCCGGTTGGTGACGCCATCATGCCCTGCACCATTCCTTGCATCATTCCCGTGGGCGTATAGACCGGACCGCTGGGACCTAGCTGCGGACGCACGATTTTGGCCGTGTAGTCTTGAAGCTCGCTCGCGACTTGCGCGAACTGGCCGGCCGTCCGCAGTTTGTTGCTACGCAGCGATTCTCGCACCGATTCGCAGCGATTGATCGCCGTTTCAATTCTGCTCTTGAACTTCGCAAGTCCTTCAATCTGCTCAAGTGCGGCTTCGGGAGCATTTAGCTTCTCGTCGGTTTCCTTCAATCGCGCTTCGAGTTGGCTCTTCACACTGTCACAGGCAGCGATCAACCGCTGTGCCACAGGGCTGAGGTCCGATCCAATTACGATCCGCACGCCGTCGCCCGCAGCTGTCTCAATCTTGCGGACCACGTCGGCGTAGGGTGTATCGCTCGCGACCGAGACGCTTACCTTGATGCCTAAAACATCTTCCCCCTTGCGAATCGCATGCTGCATTTCCACCACGTTCCCAACCACCATCGATTGGTTCGGACTGGCCTGGTTCTGAATCGAATTCTCGTAGCCCGCTACTGCTTGCCGAATCCCGTGGACGGCGAATTGCAGGTCGTTCGATTGATTGGCAATCCGATCGAGTTCGTCGGAAGCGATTCCGGGGTCCGCCAGCTGAACGCCAACCTCTTTGAGCTTATTGTCGATTTGCTCGATCAGCGATTTCGCCCTTTGGTAAAGCTTGGCGTGGGCCTCTTTGGGGTCGGCAGCGGTCGATGATTCGCTTCCTGCCGCCCCTCCTGGCGTCTTGGGTGCTGTCATCGCTTCCCGCATCGCCTTGGCAGCGGCGATACTGCGCTCGGTTCCGGAAAGCGTTTCGTCTTCTTGGAGAGAATCGAATTCCTCAATCGCCTGTACGAGCTTTTGGATCGTCCCTCGCAAGACCTTGGCCTCTTCCTGGCGAGCCTTGCGTTGCTCGGCCGGACGATTCGGGTCCTTACCCGCTTTCTCGGCCGCGCTCAGCAAAGACCTTCGAGCATTCAAGTAAGTCTTCGCATTCTCGTAAGTCTGGAGAACAGCCGAAGCAGTTGTGCCCGCTTTCACAAAGAGGGCCTCGCGTTCGATCGATTTAACGTTGCGCTCGGCCTGGCCGACCGCCCGCGATAATTGCGGCAGCCACGAGACGGCTTCGCTCATGGTCTGCATCGAGAGATTGGCAATAGTGAGCTGACGGAACGCGTTGTTCAGCCCCTCCTTTTCATTCCGATACGTCCTGGCAAGCTGCGCCATCGATTCGATCTGCTCGTCGGAAAGCTTCTCGTTCAACAGTTCCGCGTCGACGCCGGCAATCTTCTCGTCAAGTGTCTTGGCCAGTTCCCTGGCTCGGGTCACCAATTTCCCAATGCGGTCCATCGCCGCAGCGGGGAAGCGTTCTTGCAGATACGTCTTGATCTCCTCGTCCGTCATCGACGCGCTTAACAAATTGACCACGGTAGGAGGGTTGGGCCAGTTGAAGCCCCGACCTCCCGCTGGCCTGGGCCCTCTACCTGAACTCCCGCCAGGGAACCGCGGATCAGGGCCAGGAGCAGCTCGCAGGCCAAGCTTGATTTCGGCGGACTCGACAGCCCGATTCAACGATGGGATCAGAGCCAATCGATTTGCAATGCTCAGATTTCTCGAACCACTGTACCTGTCTTGATTGAAAAACTTGAAGTACGCCTGATCGAGGTCGCCGATCTCGCTCCGAAAGACATTGACATTTTCCGCCAGGCTGTTGATTTGTTGCTCATTCAGCCCCGGTTCCGTCGCTTTGGCATCCTCCTCCTTGATCTTCACTTCCAACAGTTTGCGAAGCTCCTTCCCGCGCGCTGCCAGTTTGATCACTCGCACGGCGGCTTCTTCTGGAAAAGCTTTTTTGGCGAAGTTCTCGGCCGCCTCCGGCGTCAAATTCTCAACGAACTTGTTGTCGTAATTCGGAATGACGAGAGCCTGCTGTTCAGCATCACCCGTTTTTGGAGATTCGCTCTTCTCTCCTCCTTTGTCTTGGTTGACACCAGCGGCCGGCTGCGAACCAGCCGCAGCCACATCCGCACCAGCCGACGCTGCCCGAAGCCCCAACTTTACTTCAGCGGCCTCAACCGACTCACTCAGAGTGGTAACTCGTGCCAACCGCTTGGCAAGGCTCTGCATATCTTCGTTGCGCAGGCCAGGGTTGTAGAAGAACTGAAAGAACGCCTGGTTGAGTTCCCGAGCCCCCTCTCTTAGCATCGTCACTTCACTGGCCAGGCTGCGGATCTTTTCATCGTCGAGCCCCGGCATTGCGGCTTCGGTATCGAGTTCCTTGATCTTCTCGTTGAACCGTGTTTGAAGTTCCTTTCCACGCGTGACGAGCGTCTCGACTCGCTTGAAGAACTTGTCCGGAAACCATTCGATGGCGAAAGCCTTAGCCTCCGCCTCCGGCAGGTGCTCCAAGGTGGCCACACCCTGCGTTTGAGCCAACTCGGCGTTCAGGGTGAGTCTACCCATGCGCGGCCGAGGACCAGGCGGAGGCACGTCAAAACCCGGCCCGACGCGTCGGCCCTCGAGACGATCTTGTGCGTCCTCGACAATCTGGCTGACAACCGCGACCATTTGAAGCCGCTGCAGTGTGGTCAACTGAGCATCTTGTTTCATTCCTCGGAAAAAGTTATGAAAACGATCGTCCAGTGTACGGATCTCTCGCGCATAGTCTGGGATCGTATTGGCGATATATCGCACGCGGGAGTCGGTGATCCCGGGCTTTTCCGACTCGTCCTGGAGTTCCTTGATCTTTTCGGTGAATTGTTTGCGAAGCTCCTTGGCACGCGCCACTAACTTGATGACACGCTCCGCAACGCCCTCAGCGAGAACTCCTTTGGCCATCGCTTCCGCATCTTTGTCGAGGAACTTTTCCACAAATCCATCTTTGGGAGCTGGTAAATCGGCGACTGGCTGCTTCGAACTCTCAGTCACCTTCTCGTCGGCACCTTTGGCCGGCTCTTCCTTCTTCTCTGCCTCTTTTGTCTCAGGTTCCTTCGCCTCAAGCCCCTTCTTCTCCCCCTCGCCAGCAGCTTGAGCCGCGTCATCCTGGGCCAACCCCTGCAACGTCCCTAGCGCAGCGATGCTAAGAGCCGAAGCAACCGCAATCGGAAAGAGAATCTTTTTCATGGCGAGAGGTTCCTGTTTGCAAAAGCGGTATCCGTTTATGAGCCGCCACATTCGGTGATTTGGATCTACTGTTCAAACTCGTCCAGCAGTGTGTTGAGCGCGCCAATGTCGTCATCCCAGCGCTGCTGCTCGTCACTCATCTCGAAAAGCACTTCGCCTGGAAGCGACATCGAAGTCAAGTCGGGTTCTGTGTCGTAGGGTTCAGCGTCGGGCGACAACGAGGGGCTGCCTGCCGCGGCACCAGCTGGTGCCCAACCAGTCGGCGCTCCCATCGACGAATAAGGCGGCCCCGACCAGGGAGTCGCCGTCGGAGGCGGAGGTGCCCACGGGAGTGAAGAGGTCGCCACGGTAAACGCCGGCACGTCGGGCTCGCCGAAAACCAACTTTCGTACATGGTTTCGGATCTCCTCGTCGACCAAAACAATCGGCGAAAGGAGCAACACCGCGAACATACTGAGCACCACCAGGCCAAGTACTTTCCGCAGGCGACTGCGCTGCCAACGCGTCGTCATCGGCAATCCTTCAGCGCTCTGCCATCGCACCAGGAGCTTTTGACAAGCCGCAGCGACCTCATCCGCCGATCCCGGGCGATGCTTCGAATTCTTTTCCAGCATCACATCGATCAAGCCCGCCACATCGGGCGGAATCGACGCATTGATCTGCCGCACGGGCCGCGGCTTGTCGTGGCAAATCCGGTGCAGAACCCCCATCGTCGTTTCCGCGCGAAACGGGCTATGCCCCGTCGCCGCCGCATAGAGCACGCAGCCCAAGCTGAACAAATCGCTGCGCCCATCAACACCTTCGCCACGCGCTTGCTCGGGCGCCATGTACTGCGGCGTCCCCGCCAAAATACCGCTGCACGTCAGGCTGGCGTCGTCGACCGTGCGAGCCAAACCAAAATCGGTCAGGAGCAGTCGCTCGACGCCGTGTTCCATCAAAATATTGGCCGGCTTCACATCGCGGTGAACAATCCCCTGCGCATGCGCCGCCGCCAGCCCTTGCGCCGTTTGCAGTCCCACTCGCAAAATCGCCAGCGTATCGAGCGGCCCATGCTTGGCAATCCGCTCCGCCAGCGACTCGCCGGGAACATAGCGCATCACCAGGTAAGGAACACCCTGAAACTCATCCACCGCATAGATCGGCACAATATGCTCGTGCACTACCGCCGCCACAGCCACCGACTCCCGCGCAAATCGCGTTCGCGCCGGACCACTTGCCGCTAAATGTGGCGAGAGAACCTTGATCGCCACATTGCGATGCAGCGTGCTGTCGAAGGCCTTCAAAACGACGCCCGTTCCACCGCGGCCGATCACGCCCAGGATTTCGTAGTGGCCAATCCTGCCCAGCGAATGCGGGTCGTCCGATGGAGCCAGAAACGACAGCGATAGCTTTTCGTTGTCGGCATCCTTGGGTGGCGGCTGGCCGTCGATATCGCACGACAAGGCCTCGATCGCGTCTTGCCACAGCGAATCGTCCGCAGCCAGCGTCTCAATCTCGCGTTGGCAATGGGCGCAGCGATTGAGGTGCTCGGTCACAGCGGCTTCGGCGGTCGGCTTCAGTTCGCCGGCGATCAGCAACCGCAATTGCCTTGTATCGCAAAGAGTGGGCGTGTTCATGATCGGCGCTCCTCCGCAGGCGAGCCAGACAAGTTCAAATCATCCAGATGCGCCGCAGCCGCTTGCTTTTGCATCTCCATCTCGACTTGTTCGTGCAACGCATCGCGCGCCGCTTCGTCGAGTGAGTCAATCCTGCCTTTCAGCCGCGCAATCACGCGCGATCGCGCGGCGTAAATGTTGCCCACTTGCATCCCCAGTCGCTTCGCCGCTTGCGGGATCGGAATCCCTTCAATGGCGGTCAGCCAAAAAGCCTGCCACGTTTCGGACGAAACTTCCCGCTGCACGTGCTGCCCCGCCCAAGTGAGCGCCGCCAGGCGGTACTCACGATCGAACGCGGCCGCGAGCGTGGAACTGGCCGCCACGTTGGCGAACGAGTCGTCTAATCCCCCCGTGCCCCGATGGTCGCGTCCACGCTGCAAACGATTGACGGCGATATTCCGCGCGATCGCGTACAGCCATGCACGAAAGCTAGTCCCTTTCCCTGCCTTGGACGAATCGCTGGTCGAATTCCCCTCGCTCGCTTTCTTAGTCCACCTCGATAGCGATTTCGCCACCGCCGCCAGCGTTTCCTGAGCGACATCCCTCGCGTCACTTTCCTGTAATCCCCTGCGTTTCGCGAAGCGGACCACGGCTGGCTCGTAAATCTCGGCAAATTCGTGCCACGCTGCCGCGTCCTCCCGGTCGGCGAGGCGCGCCAGCAGCGTGTAACGGGTTTCCGGCAGAGAGGTCATGCCCGATCGAATCCTCGTTGTTTCGTCTCAGTGTTGTTTCATCACACCAACCCGCTTATTCTGACACGGACGAGAGCCCTTTTTTCGACATTTCGTCCGAATCCCTGGCCGCTCGTCTCGCATGCTCAGGCTTTACGTTGTTGGTTCCTCATTCGGCCGTCCGATTGGTCCCTTTATGGCTCGATCGATTCCCACAACGCTCACTCGCGTTCACCTAGCCTGCATGTTGGCGCTATGGATGGGGTCGATCGTTCGCGCCGACGAATCAGCAACTGAAACCAAGCCCATCGGCGATGCCTGGAGCGATTCTCGCAACCCCGTCTATCAGACTTGGAACGGCGCGCGGCTCGACTTGTGGTCGCTCAAGAAACCCCAGCGGGCAACTATTCCGCCACCCGTCGAAGCCTTCCCCAAGTCGTGGCATGAGCAGTCCATCGACCGCTTCGTAGCCGCGAAGCTCAACGAACGAGACTTGTCGCCCACGGCCGAAGCCGATCGACCAACATTGATTCGTCGTCTCACGTTCGACCTGACCGGCCTGCCGCCAACCAAGGCCGAAGTCGATGCCTTTGTTGCCGACACGGCACCCGACGCCTACGAAAAGCTGGTCGATCGATTGCTAGCGAGTCCGCGATTCGGCGAACACCAAGCCCGCTGGTGGCTGGATGTCGTTCGCTACGCCGATACCAACGGCTTCGAGTGGGACGAGTTCCGCCCCGAAATGTATCGCTACCGCGACTACGTGATCCGATCGTTCAACGCCGACAAGCCGTACGATATCTTCCTCAAGGAACAACTCGCCGGCGATGAACTACAGAGATCGTCGCCGCAAAACGACGCGCCTGATCGCGACGGGCTTCCTGCGACTGGGCCCGTGGGACAACACCGGCAAGATCTTCCAGGAAGAAGCCAAGAATCGCAACGAACTCCTAACCGACCTGACCAATACCACGGGCTCGGCGTTCCTCGGCCTCACGATGTCGTGCTGCAACTGCCACGACCACAAGTATGACCCGCTACTTCAAACCGACTACTTTCGCCTGCGCGCCTTCTTCGCAGGCGTGCAATTCAAAGACGACGTGGTGATCGAAAAGCCCGACGAGGCAGCCGCCATCGAACAGCACAATCAAGGGATCGATAAGCAGCTCAAAGAAATCGACGCCAAGATCGCCGAGATCCTCAAACCGGCTCGCGAGAAACTCGTCGCGGAGCGCCGCGAGGCGCTACCAGAAGAGATCAAAGCGATTCTAGCGATCGACAAGGCACAGCGCACGGACGAACAAAAGGCACTGATCAAGCCGCACCAGAAGAACCTGAAAGTCAGCGATGACGACGCGGCGGCAGCCAGCGACGAAGCGATTCAAAATCAGAGAAACGAATTCGTCAGCCAGCGATCATCTGTCGACGCAACCAAACGCAAGGCGCAAGTCGCCTGGGGAATGATCGACGAGGGTCCCGATTCACCGGCCACGCACGTCTTCGAGCAAGGAGATTTCACCGAGCCGCGCGAGCAAGTGGAGCCAGGATTCTTCAGCTACCTGTGGCCGCAGAACGCCGACATCGATCGCCCGCAAGATCAGCCAACGAGCGGCCGTCGCACCACACTCGCCAAATGGATCGCCAGCGACCGCAATCCGTTTGCCGCGCGCGTGATCGTGAACCGGTTGTGGCACCACTACTTCGGCCGCGGCATCGTCGCCACGCCGAATGACTTCGGCTATTCGGGTGAGCGACCAACGCATCCCGAACTACTCGACTGGCTCGCCTGCGAACTCGTTTCGCCAAGCGACGAATCTTCGACGCCTTGGTCGCTCAAGCGTATGCACAAAGCGATCGTGATGTCGGCCGCTTATCGACAATCGTCGATCCCTAATGCCGACGAAACAGGAAACAAATCCCTGGCGAACGATCCCGACGCCCGCTGGCTCTCACGCCATCGCGTGCGACGCCTCTCAGCCGAGACCATGCGCGACGCGCTACTGGCCACGAGCGGTTCCCTTTTGCCCTACGAAGCGGGCCCCGCCAAGTGGCCCCCTATCCCTGAGGAAATCCTCCTCGGCGAGCCTTCGATCTACGAAGCCCGCACCGAAGGAGGCACTCACGTCCCGCAAGATTATTTCGGCCAGCCCGAAGAAGAAACGTGGGTCCGCAGCGTCTTCGTCGTGCAGAAACGGTGCATGTCGCTGCCCATGCTGCGACCGTTCGATTTGCCAGACAATAACGTCTCGTGTGCCCGCCGCGATTCGACCACCGTCGCACCACAAGCTCTCACATTGCTCAACAGCGAATTCACCCGGCGAATGACGCACCAAGCCGCCGATCGAGTGCTGGCCATGGCGCCCACACCCAGCGAAGGAACTCGCTACCAACAAATCGCCGAGACTGCTTTCAAGACAGTTTTGTCGCGCTCGCCCCATCAAGAGGAAAGCGAGCTCGCCGCCAACCTTCTCGAACGCCATGCCGCTGAGCACCACGCCCGGCTGGAAGAAGAAAACAAGGACGAAGCAGCCTTGCGAGCCGCCGTCGTCGACCTGTGCCGCGTCCTGTTCAACACCAACGAGTTCGTCTATGTCGACTAATTCACGGCGAGCATTTCTCGACGGCGTCTCGGCCGGCCTCGGCTCGGTCGCCCTCAGCGCGATGCTGGGCCGCCCGTCGCTTGGCAGCGAGTATGGAACGCCCGTCGTCGTCGATCCGCTCAAGCCGCTCGAGGTTCGCCAGCCCCATTTTCCCGCCAAGGCGAAGCGGGTGATCTTCCTCTTCATGTACGGCGGACCCAGCCAGGTCGACACGTTCGACTACAAACCGGCCCTCGCCAAACTGCACGGACAAAACGTCCCCGAATCCATCAAGAGCAAGGCCAGCAAAGTCGGCGGCGTCTTTAACTCGAGCAAAGACAACCTGATGAACGGCCCGTGGGCGTTCAAGCAACACGGCCAAAGCGGGCTATGGGTCTCCGACTTGCTCCCGCAAATCAGCAAGCACGTCGACGACCTGTGCGTGATCAAATCGCTCCACTGCGATAGTTCCAATCACGGTCCAGCTACCTACCAAATGAACACCGGCGCCATTCTCGCCGGGCGACCCAGCTGGGGCAGCTGGCTGACGTACGGGCTAGGCAGTGAAAACGCCAACCTACCCGGCTTTGTTCTCCTCTTCAAAATGGCCGCCATCGGTGGTTCGGCCAACTGGTCGAACGGCTTCCTGCCGGCCGCCTTTCAAGGAACCAAGTTCCGTCACGAAGGCGCGCCCGTCTTCGATCTCTCGCCGGCCGACGAATTCGCCGCCGTGCAGCGCTCGTCGCTCGATGCCATCCAAACCCTCAATGCCAAGCACCGCGAAAAGCGCGCCCACGAAGGAGACCTGGAAGGACGCATCGCCGCCTACGAACTCGCCTATCGCATGCAATCCGAAGCTCTCGACGTCGGCGATCTCTCGCGCGAATCGGCAGAGACGCTCGACCTGTACGACGTGAACTCGCAAGATAAAGACCGCGCCGCCTTCGGCCGCATGTGCCTGCAAGCGCGTCGGTTAAGCGAGCGCGGGGTCCGCATCGTGCAGATCTACAGCGGGTTCGATAAAACCGCCTGGGACAGCCACAGCAAGAACACGGAACAGCTCAATCGCCAGGCCGAAATCACTGACCAGGCAACCGGCGCACTGCTAATCGATCTGAAGCGCCGCGGCCTCTTAGACGAAACACTGGTCATCTGGGGCGGCGAGTTCGGCCGCACGCCCATGGAACAAGGTGACGCCGGCCGCAACCACAATCCCTACGGCTTCACCATGTGGCTCGCCGGCGGCGGCGTCCGCGGCGGGCAATCGATCGGTGAAACCGACGAAATCGGCCTCCGCGCCGAAATCAACCCACACCCCGTCAAGAACCTCCACGCCACCATCCTGCAAGCGATGGGCCTCCACGGCGACGACCTCTTCTTCGAAACCCAAGGCCGCCCTGAACGCCTGACCGGCGTCGCAGGCAGCAGCCAAGTGATCCCGGGCGTGCTGTCCTAAGAAATTCCCCAACCGCCTGAAAAGGCCCAACGGGCCGACAGATCTTAGCCGGTGGCGTAAGCCACCGGAAAGCTGCCAAACAATTCTTCAAGGCCCGAAGGTGCCGACAGAAAAGAAGCGGCCCGATTTCTGTCGGCCCATTCGGGCCTTGGAATTTGCGCGCCATCGTGGTCCGGGCCCTTACGGGACCCGGCTAAGATCTGCCGGGCCTATCGGCCCTGGACCACCTGTTCCCCTCGAATAACCGAGCCTCACCTTGGCAAATCAAAAATCAGCAATCATCAATCGCTTGATCAACCTAACCAGTGATCAATGAATTGCCCCTGCCAAGCGACGACTGCCTGCCCGACAATCTCAACCGCGCCCAGACAGGATTGTCTGGGCCACGTTTCCTCCTCTCCGTGCCCTCCGTTTCTCCGTGGTGAACCTTCCCTCCCTGTGCCGTGTCCTACCCGCTGCCTTTCGGCGCATCGTGGCCGCGCTCGGTTCTGGTTTCGCTCGTTGTGGAGAAAAAATCGCGAATTCCGCGGTTGAACCCTAGGCTCGCCACAGACCCTCGTAGGTTGCTCGTTGCAACCAGGGAGTTTCTGTCATGAAAAAAGTTCACGTCAACGTCGGCACCATCGGTCACATCGACCACGGAAAAACCACTCTGACGACCGCGATCCTGGCGGTCCAAGGTGCCAAGAATCTGGCCAAGGCCAAAAGCTATGGCGAAGTTGCCAAAGGTGGCATCGTTCGTGACGAGTCCAAAACCGTCACGATCACCACCAGTCACGTTCAATACGAAACGGACACGCGGCACTACGCCCATATCGATTGCCCCGGCCATGCTGACTACGTCAAAAACATGATCACCGGCGCCGCCCAGATGGATGGAGCGATCCTCCTTTTGTCGGCGGTCGACGGCCCCATGCCGCAAACCCGCGAGCACATCCTGCTCGCCCGGCAGGTGGGCGTCCCCGAGTTGGTCGTGTTCCTCAATAAGTGCGATTTGGTCGAGGATGTCGAGTTGCTCGACCTGGTCGAAGAAGAAACGCGCGAACTGCTGACGAAATACGGGTACGACGGTGCCAACGTTCCGTTCATCCGCGGCAACGCCAAAGGCGCGCTTCAGCATCCGACGGATGGACAATTCGCCGGCTGTATTGACGAGCTTTTGGCTGCGCTCGATCGGCACATCCCCGATCCGAAGCGCGCCATCGACAAGCCGTTCCTCATGGCCATTGAAGGAGTTCACTCCATCGAAGGCCGCGGCACGGTCGCGACAGGCAAGATCGATCAGGGTCTGATCCGCGTCGGCGACAAGGTCGAGATCCTCGGCCTTGGCGACTCGCTGGAGAGTGTCGTGATCAGCGTCGAAGCGTTCCACCAGCTTCTCGAACAAGGAGAGGCCGGGCAAAACGTCGGCTTGCTGCTGCGAAGCGTTAAGAGCGACCAAATCCAGCGTGGCCAGGTGATCGCCGCCCCGCGCACGATCCGCCCGCGCGTGAAGTTCAAAGGAGAAGTCTACGTGCTGAGCAAAGACGAAGGAGGGCGTCACACCCCGTTCTTCGATGGCTACCAACCGCAGTTCTTCTTCAAGACGACGAACGTGACAGGCAAAGTCGAGTTGCCCGTCGGCGCCGACATGGTCATCATGCCAGGCGACAACACCACGGTGACGGTCAGCCTGGATAAGCCGGTCGCCTTCGACATCGGCAGCCACTTCGCGATCCGCGAAGGGGGCAAAACGATCGGCTCGGGCGTGATCACCGCGGTTGTTGACTGAAAGCTAGCGATCGTCTAACTCTTAAGGTCGGGGATGATTTCGGTCGTCCCCGACCGTTCTGGTGCGCTTACCACGCGGGCTTGGCGAAATCGATGAAATCGGTCTCTACGATACCCTCGCTGCCTTCGGAAAAGGCCCAACGGGCCGACAGATCTTAGCCGGTGGCGTAAGCCACAGGAAAACCGGCAAATAACTCTTCAAGGCCCGAAGGTGCCGACAGAAAACGAGCAGGCCCATATCTGTCGGCCCATTCGGGCCTTGGAATTTGCGCGCCATCGCGGTCCGGGCCCTGACGGGACCCGGCTAAGATCTGCCGGGCCTATCGGCCCTGGACCTCTTGCATGTAATCACTGCGAAAGCAATGAACCGAGTCTCAACTTCACAAATCACAAATCATCAATCGCTTAATCAACCTAACCAGTGATCAATGAATCCTCCCTGCCAAGCGACGACTTCCTGCCTGGCAACCTCCACCGCGCCCAGACAGGATTGTCTGGGCCACTTTTTTCTCCTCTCCGTGCCCTCCGTTCCTCCGTGGTGAACCTTCCCTTCGCCCCGGACTTCACAAACGGTCGAGAATCTTCACGTCACCTTCGCACAAGCCGCGGGCCTATTTGGCCATGATCTATTCTTCCCAACAAACGAAAGGATTTTGAGAACCAAACCCGAACTTGCCTCGTACAGCCACTTGCAACAACACTGTGCATTTGCATAATGTGTGCAAGACAACACGTTTATCAAACCATAACGCGGCTGCTGCAAGGACTTACGAATGGGACGCCGTGGATTCACGCTCATCGAACTGCTCGTTGTCATCGCCATTGTTGGCGTTCTGATTGCCCTGTTACTCCCCGCGATTCAAGCCGCCCGGGAGTCGGCGCGGTTGGTCCAGTGCGGCAACAACATGCGGCAACTGGGCCTCGCCCTCCATCAGTATCACGATTCGCGAAAGGCGTTTCCCGCGTCGTACTACTCCGATACCAGGGCCCCCGATCGCGATCCCGATACCTTCGACGGCCCTCGCGGCTGGGGCTGGGGAACCTCGTTGCTCCCGTTCGCCGATCAATCGCCGCTGGCCGACCAGTTGCGGCTGGACCGCGCGTGCTGGGATCCCGTTAATGCGGAGTTGGTTAAAACGCAGCTTTCGGTTTTTCTTTGCCCATCCGATCGAAATCCGAGCGTGACGGCCGATTTCAAAGACGCCAATGGATCGATCCTGGCCACGTTTTCTCGTGCTCACTACGTTTGCAACGCCGGCCACGACGAACCGTGGGCGTACCAGTTAGAAGAATACGGTTCGATTGCCAACGGGCCGATGTTCCGCAATTCCAAGTGGCGCATGTCCGATATCGCCGATGGCTTAAGCCACACGATGTTCCTTGGCGAGATCACTTCCGACCTGGCCGACAAAACGTGGGTTGGCATTGTTCCCGGCGTTCAAGTTTGCACGAACAACACGCAGCGGTTCGTGGTGGACACATGCGAGCCCTCGGGCGTGATGGTCGGCTTTCACACGGGCCCCGCGCAAAATGAAATCGACCCCGATACCGGATTCGCTCCCGTCCATCCGCCGAACAGCCGCTTGGCTCGCGTTTGCCACCTTGTAAGCGACCATCGCGGCGGCTGCAACATTCTGCTTGGCGATGGCGCCGTTCGCTTTGTCGCGTCGACCGTCAACCAGAACACCTGGAAGGCGCTGGCCACCCGCAGCGCCGGCGACGTCCCTGGTCCGTACTAAACCACGCACGCGACAGCCCCTTGCAACGTCGGAGAAGCTTGTGAAACGGCGTCATTCGATCCCAGAAAACGACTCGACAACCGTGGTGCGGAACGTGCTGATTGCGGCCGCCGTTGTCGCGGTCTCCATCGGCACTACGGTTTGGTGGTTCCGCCCGCGCCCGCCCGCCGTTCAATCCGACACCGTTCGCTACCTGCAATTGTTGCGAACAAGCGTATCGACCCATGATCCCAACGCCATTGAAGCGGTCGCCCGCGCGATAACCAAACGACGAGCCGAACATCCAACGCGCAACGTGGAGTGGGATTATTTCGAGCGAATCATCTCGCTGGCACAAAAAGGGGAATGGGACCAAGCCGAACGAGTAACCGTCGGCTGGGAGGAATCGCAATCATCGCGCGGCTTGGTGCTCGCGGAAGGCAATCACTAAAGGTCGTCTTATCGCGCGCCAGTAGCCTTAGCGATTCGCCACAACGTGCTAAATTGGGCGAAGAGTCACAGCTGCTGAGGATGCCACCGTGTACCTGCTCGACCTAACGCTGCCGACCCCAGAAGAAAACGTCGCCCTCGACGAAGCAATTCTCGATGCCGCCGAGGAAGGGGACCAAAGCTTCGACGCCCGCCGCGGTGTCTTGCGACTGTGGGAAGCTCCCAAGCCGTTCGTCGTGATTGGCCGCTCCTCGCGGCGCGAGCAGGAGGTCGATCGCGATCTTTGCGCGGCCGACGGAGTGCCGGTATTGCGGCGCTCTAGCGGCGGTGCAGCGATTGTCGCTGGGCCGGGCTGCCTGATGTACGCTGTCGTTCTCTCGTACGAGGAACATCCGCACCTCCGATCGCTCGAAGCGGCGCACTCCTTCGTCCTGCAACATGTGCAGACAGCCGTTTCGAAATGTGTCGCCCAAACGCAGATGAATGGCACCAGCGACCTCGAATGGCGAGGCCAAAAATTCAGCGGCAACAGTCTGCGTTGCAAGCGCGACCACCTGCTCTACCACGGAACGCTACTCTATGACTTTCCGTTGCCGCTGATATCGCGATACCTCAAGACGCCGCCGCGCCAGCCTGACTACCGCCAAGGTCGAGACCACGATACCTTCGTGACAAACTTGCCATGCACAGCAGCGATGCTGCGACGAGAACTTATCACCGCCTGGCAAGCCAATGAACCACTTGCCACCTGGCCAGCCGAGCGAACCGCGAAGCTTGTCGCGGACCGCTACAGCAAGGAATCGTGGCACGGCGATTTCTAGTGGTGTCACTCCCCCGCCCATTCTCTTCGCGACTTCTCTTCGTAGGCCTGGAATTCCTCATCTACCTTTCCCGCCAAGTCGGTGAATAGCTTGCAAAGCGACGAATCCCATCGAGATTCATGAAAATAGGCCCAATCAGAAACAAGGGGCTCGATCGCGGAAATCAACCGATCGCATTCTTCGTTGTTTCGGCCAAACAACGTCGCAGTTCTAACTTGAAGTAAAAAGATGAAAAGCCTCTTGCCCTCAGTAGGAACTGCGTGCGGATCAGGAAGCTCGTCAGACCACGCGAGCGAATCGCACATGATATGAAAATAGGGCGTCGCTTCCACGCAGAATCGTGCAGCGTTAAATAGCGGCGCATATTTGGGAAGGATTGACAGACAAAAGTCGACAGCAGCTGCTGGGATTTCAAGACGGTACATAGCTGCTTCCCAATCTTGCTGTTGCGCGTCGATCATCCATCACGCGCTCATGTCCACCACGCCCACCGATTCACTGTACAGGCACACGGACAGCAGCGAGCCTGCAAAGAGCCAGTCGCACGCCGGACACTTCTCTTTCGGGTACACGGTCTCAGGTGGCAACATTCGCACGATGTCTGGGCTCCATCGGTAGATCAACAAGTAGTTCTTCCATCCGCCAACCTCGTCGACTCGGTAAGCGCCGAGAGTCTTCTCATGCCCATTGTCGTCCATCCCCCCGCTCGGTCGCTTTACCTCCACCTTCCGCACTTGACCCGACACGCAGGTAATCGTGCTCTCAATCGTGCCGCCGCGCAGCCACCACCAAGGTGGAACCGCGACGATGCAGCGACACTTATGCCCCCAAACTCGTCCAGCGAGTCTGGTTTTCCCAAACGTCGAAAAACCCAGCGAGCGGAAGCGAGTCCGCGTAAATCCATCGGTCAAGTGCATGG
This sequence comes from uncultured Pirellulaceae bacterium, assembly GCA_964636985.1. Lineage (GTDB taxonomy): Bacteria > Planctomycetota > Planctomycetia > Pirellulales > Pirellulaceae > CAZWSX01. The sequence goes on from CAZWSX010000017.1 coordinate 54,599, forward strand.
ATGCCGTGCCATGGCAACGGAAACGGGTTCGCCAATCGCAATCGAGAGTTAACCCGTTGCTGGTGGTCGAGGCGTCCATCGGAATAGAAAATCGCCAATGCGCTCCGTACCACGTGGAGACCCATCCCCCCATGTTTACGATGGGCTGCATTCGCCGCGAAATCGCTTCCAGCTTACGGCTTGGCGGGACGTAAGCTGGGCTTGATTGAGTCATAAAGGCTTCGCAGGCGAGGCTATCGCTGGTCGACGATCTGCGTGCTAAAGCATGCCAACCGCGCACAGACAGGATTGTCTGTGCCACTTTTCATTTGCCCACCTTCGTAAATCAAAAGTCAACAATCATCAATCAATTAATCAACATCCACCGCTGACGGACAGGATTGTCCGTTCTACATTCCCTCTCCGGGTCTCCGCGGTGAATCCTCACCAGCGAATCTGGCTCTGCACCGGGCCTTTGTGCATATCCGCCCGCTTCTCAATCGGCCACTCGCGCAGTTCATCGACTAAACCAAGGATCCCATTCACAGCCGCCTCGAAGATGACCTTCCCCTTCTCGGCCGTCCCCTTCGTCGCGTCGCCGTGCACGCCGGTCTTGGTCCAGCGGCCCCAATAGTCGTTGAAGCGGACAAAGTATTCCTTGGTGCTATCGCTCGAGACATACTTGCCCATCCGGTCGTTGTCCTCGACCGCCTTGTCCATCTGAACCCGCTCCGGCGCCAAGTGCAAATAGAGCGACGTCTCGAACTCGTCCGCATGCGCAATCACTTTCGACTCGCGAACCTTCTCGAACGCTTCCAGCAAGAACCAGAAGTACGTCGTTGCGAAGCAAAGCGAGTTCGTCTCCAGCACCGTCCGCCGCGCAATCAAGTCGATCAGCGGCGAATTGCTGCCGTGGCCGTTCACCAGCAGGATTTTTTGAAAGCCGTGGTACGCGACGCTCTTGGTGATGTTCAAGCAAAACGCGATGAATGTTTCAGGCTCGATATGAATCGTCCCAGGAAAATCGATGTGATGCATGTTCAGCCCGTACGAGATCGGCGGCAGCACCAGCACCTTGTCGGGCGCACGGCGGCCAACCTCATGGCAAACCGATTCGCACAGAAACACATCCACGTCCAGCGGCAAGTGATGCCCGTGCTGCTCGGTCGAACCGGTCGGCAGAATAATCAGCTTTTGCGACGCGATCGCGTCGTTCATTTCGGGCCAGGTCAGGCGGTTGTAACGATACTCGGTCGATGCTTTGTTGCTCATGGAAGGCGCACTCAGGTGGGGAATACGGCGGAAGAATCGCCAACATACCCGAGCCGCGCGAAAGAATCACGGGGAAGAATGTAGCCGCGGCCCAACCTCCCCCGGTTTGCAATCCTTCGCCGTTCGGGTTTTACTAGAGGCATCGCCAGTGGCCACGCCGCCGGAGATTTTGCCAGTTCACGCGCGCCACCCGCGCTCCCACCTCTTGCTGGCAAGCCTGTTTCCATTCGCTTGCTTATGCCTCGCCCGGCGACAAAGGTGTATTGATGTTGGTCCGCGCGGTCGCTTTCTCGTGGTGTTTGTTTCTGTTGGGGATTGCACTGGCCGCACCCGATGTGCTGGCTCAACAGAACGTTGATGACATCGATTTTTCGCTGGAACTTCCCCGCATCCGGGCGACAGAACCAGCCGACGCCCGGGCGACCATGAAGGTCCAGCCCGGATTCGAACTCGATCTGGTCGCGCACGAGCCGCTTGTCGCCAGTCCCGTCGCCATGGCTTGGGACGAGCAGCGACGTCTCTTCGTCGTCGAAATGCGAGGCTACAGCGAGCACCGCGACGAAGGGCTCTCGCGCATTCGCATGCTCACCGATAAGGAGGGCGACGGCACCTACGACGCGGCTTCGATTTACGTCGACGAACTGAAATGGCCGACCGCCGTCTGCTGCTGGGATGGCGGCGTCTTCGTCGGCGACGCTCCCGACCTGTGGTACTTCAAGGATACCGACAACGATGGCATCGCCGACATCAAACGCAAGGTCTTCACCGGCTTCAGCACCAGCAACGTGCAGGGCCTCTTCAACACGTTCCTGTGGGGACTCGACAATCGCATCCACGGCGCCGGCAGTTCGACGGGGGGAAATATCACGCTGGTCGAACGCCTCGACGGCACTCCAGCTCCTGCGAACCAAACGCCTGTCAACATCAATGGCCGCGACTTTTCGTTCGACCCCATCACGCTCGACTTCCGCACCGAAACCGGCGGCGCGCAGCACGGCATGACGTTCGACGATTGGGGTAACAAATACGTTTGCCACAACAGCGATCACGTGATTCGCTGCGTGATCGACGATGCCTATCTGGCGCGCAATCCGCTGTTCGCCGCCCCGCCGCCGAAAACAAGCATCGCCGTCGATGGCCCTCAGGCAACCATCTTTCGCAGCAGCCCCATCGAGCCGTGGCGAATCGTTCGGACTCGCCTTCGCGCCAGCGGCGCTGTCCCCGGCATTCTGGAAGGCGGCGGCCGCGCGGCCGGCTACTTTACCAGTGCCACCGGCGTCACCTCGATTCGCGGCGACGCCTTCGACTTCTCCATGCGCGGCGTGCTGGTAATCGGCGACGTCGGCAGCAACGTCATCCACCGCAAGCGCGTGGTGCAAAAAGGGATCGAGCAAACGGCCGAGCGCATCGACAGCGAAAGCGAACTCGTGGCCTCGACCGACATCTGGTTTCGCCCCGCCCAATTTGCCAATGGGCCCGACGGCGGGCTGTATATCGCCGACGTCTACCGCGAAGTCATCGAACACCCGGCCAGCTTGCCCCCCGTGATCAAAAAGCACCTCGATCTCGACAGCGGCCGCGATCGCGGTCGCATTTGGCGGCTCCGGCCTAAATCCTTCTCGGCTCACAAGCCCGACTACTTAGGAATTCTCGGCGATGAGCAGCTCGTGGTCATGCTCAGGCACGAAAATGCCTGGCATCGCGAAACCGCCGCACGATTGCTTTACCAGCGACAGGCGATTGAGATGGTTCCGCAACTCGGCCGGCTGGTTGCCGATCGGCGGGCACTCCCGATGGGCCGTATGCACGCCGCCTACGTCCTGGCAGGACTGAAACAATTGACGGCCGACCACTTGGCGGCGTTGTTCGAGTCGCAAGATGCGATGCTTCGTAAACACGCGGTCCGACTGGCCGAGTCGATTCCCGCCGACCCCAAAGAAATCGAGTCCACCGCCACGCGACTCGCCTTGATGGCCGATAACGAAACCGACCAGCGCGTCCGTTTCCAATTGGCTCTCACACTGGGCAACAAAGCCTTTGAATCGCTCCACCACAATCAATCCGTGTCGCCGCTTATTAGCATTCTGGCCCGCGATGGCGACAACGCTTGGGTCCGCGCGGCCTGCTTCACCTCGCTGCCGGCCGACCTAGGCGACGTATTCCGATCGATCGAGTTGCAACACGAAGCGGTCCTCACCCCTAAGATGAAATTGGCCCTCCCTCAGTTGGTTGCCATCGCCGCGCGGGACGTCGATCACATCGACAAAATCAATCTCCAGAGCGAACTGCGGACCATCTGCCACGGGGACGTCGAACTCTCGCGCCGCGTGTTGATCGAATTCAACCGGGCACTGGCCCGCAGCGGCAAGCGACTCGACCCCAGCCTCAATCGCGACGCCTGGAACGGCTTTGTCGATGCTACGGTGACCGAGTCCCTTCGATCCGCCGGCGATAGCAAACTCGACGCAACAGCTCGAGCAGATGCCATCAGCGGTGTCGCGTTGGCCCCTTACGCCAAGGCGCGAGACCTTCTCAAGTCCCTGATCGTTCCGACCGAGCCCACCTCGCTGGTGCTGGCCGCGATGTCCGCCATCGATACCTATAACGATCCGGAAGTCGCCTCGATCATCTTGGAAGCATGGCCCTCGCTCTCGCCGGAAGCCCGCCGTCGCGGCGGCGAGATTCTGCTCGCTCGCCCCGAGCGCGTCGACTCGCTCCTCAAGGCTCTCGAAAATAAAACCCTCGCCATTGCGGAGTTAGAGCGCTCGCAGCTCGAAACCTTGAAGAAACAATCCGACGAAGCGCTTCGTGCCCGTGCCGAAAAGCTGCTCGCTAGCGCCTCCGAACCCAAACGCGGCGAAATCGTCGAGCAATACAAGTCGACCCTCACAAGCGCAGGCGACCTCGCCCGCGGCAAAGCCGCCTTCGCGAAGAACTGCTCGGCGTGCCACAAAGTCGAAGGCGTCGGCAACGAGATCGGTCCCAACCTCGCGGCCATGAAAAACCGCGGCATCGAAGCGATCCTGGTGAACGTCCTCGACCCCAATCGCGAGGTCAATCCGCAGTACCTCGCTTACTCCGCAACCACCAACGACGGCCGCACCCGCACCGGTCTGATCGCCTCCGAATCGGCCGCCAGCATCACTTTGCGGAAATCCGATGGACAAGCCGAAACGATTTTAAGGGCCGATCTCGAAGAATTACGCAGTACAGGTCTTTCACTCATGCCCGAAGGCCTGGAAAAACAAATCGACACGCAAACCATGGCCGATTTGCTAACCTATCTGATGAAAGCCAACTAGCTTGGCAAGTAGAAAAAAGTAGCCCGGACATTCCTGTCCGGGCGCGGTACGGCAACCAGTTGCAAACGCGCTGCTCCCAGCAAGACGATTGATTAATCGATTGAAGATTGATGATTTGTGATTGAAGAAGTCAAACACTTCGCCACACTCCTCTCCCCTCCCTCCGTGATCTCCGTGCCTCTGTGTTTCAACCTCTGATCCAGATCATGAACTCTAACCAAGACCCAAGCCCCTTCCCCCCAATGTCGCGCCGCGACATGATCTCGCGCGCCGGCCTAGGCATGGGCTCCATCGCACTCGCTGGCGCCCTCTTCGATGGCGGCCTCCTTGCCCCAGCAGCCAAAGCCGACGACGCCGGTTACACCAATCCGCTCGCTCCTAAGCAACCTCATTACCCAGGCAAAGCCAAACGCGTCATCCAGCTCTTCATGAACGGCGGGCCATCGCACGTCGATACCTTCGACCCCAAGCCCGCCCTGCAAAAATACGCCGGCCAAAACCTGCCGACTCCCAACCTTCCCACCGAACGCAAAACCGGCGCGGCCATGCCCTCGCCGTACAAGTTCGAGCGCTACGGCGAGTGCGGTTTGGAAGTCAGCGAACTCTTCACGAACACCGCCAAGCACATCGACGACATCGCCGTGATCCGCTCGATGAAGGCGGAAGTCCCCAACCACGAGCCCTCGCTGCTCCTGATGAACTGCGGCGACTCGCGACTCGTTCGGCCGAGCATCGGCAGTTGGGTGACCTACGGCCTCGGCACCGAGAACCTGAATCTGCCGGGCTTCATCGCCATGGTTCCCGGTGGATACCCCATTCAGGAAACGCAAAACTGGCAAGGCGCTTTCTTGCCGGGGGTCTATCAAGGGACGTACGTCAACACCGACCACAACAGCGTCGAAAAACTGATCGAGAACATCCGCAACGGCAAACTTCCGCCGCAAGCGCAGCGACGACAACTCGACTTGTTGGCCAAACTGAATCGCGATCACTTGACCGCCCGTGCTAACGACCAGGCACTCGAAGCCCGACTCCACTCGTTCGAGCTCGCGTACCGCATGCAGTTCGAAGCGGCCGAGGCCTTCGACGTCTCGCGCGAGCCCAAGTACGTGCTCGATTCGTACGGCCCCGGCGTGCAAGCCCGGCAGATATTGATTGCCCGTCGGTTGATCGAACGCGGCGTGCGCTACGTGCAAGTCTGGCACGGCCAAGGCCAGCCGTGGGACAACCACGACGACCTGGAAGTAAACCACCGCAACCTGGCCAAACAGTGCGACCAGGCGATCGGCGCGCTGATGACCGACCTGAAGCGTTTAGGACTATTTGAAGAGACGTTGATCGTATGGGGCGGCGAATTCGGCCGCACGCCCACGGTCGAGATGCCGACGCCCGGCTCGAACGCCGGCAAGATCAACGGCCGCGACCACAACCACCACGGCTTTTCCGTCTGGATGGCCGGCGGCGGCGTGAAAGGGGGCCAAGCCTACGGATCGACCGACGAGTTCGGCTTCGCAGCCGCCGAAAAACCGGTGACCCCGCACGACCTGCACGCCACGATGCTCCATCTATTGGGCTTCGATCACACCCGCCTGACCTTCCGCTACGCGGGCCGGGACTTCCGTCTGACGGACGTTCACGGGGAAATCGTGAAGGATATAGTGGCTTAGTCTTTAGTCAACTTGTCGCCTAGCCATAAGTAGCGCAGACGTCATGCCCGAACGTTGGATGATCGTTTGCGATCATTTGTAGAAGTTCTTTGTTGTCAACCAAGCAAGGCAATCACTCGTAAGATGCTCTGCATCGATGGCAAGATATTTCAATTTCGGAAATGCCCCTTTGAAGCGAGGGATATCCCTAATTGCATTGCCCGAGACGTCCAAGTTCTTCAGATTGGGTAAGCGCGCTACAAAGTCTGGAATGAGCGCGAGCTTATTGTTGCCCAACATCAAATCTTTGAGGCTAAGCATTTCGCCTAGGCAGGGCGGGACGCTCTTAAGCAGATTGTCGGAGAGGTCCAGGTCCTCAAGGGACTTCAATTGTGCCCAGTCTGCCGGTAACGTCTCGATACGATTTTCCGCGAGATCGATTCCCACGAGCTTCTTAAGTAGCCCTATCTTTGCAGGCAACGTGCGAAGTGAGTTACTGCGAAGAATCAGGCCGGTCAAATGACGGAATTCTGCCAATCTTGGGGAAACCGTCTTCAATCGACACTCGGTAACCATCAGTGTCGTTAGCTTCTTAGCGGCAAAGATCTCAGCGGGCAGGTCCTGCAATCTGGCGTTTGAGATCTCAATTTCTAGAGAGGACGCAACCGTGGCGTCCGCGCAAAGATCCCGAACGCCGCGTGCCAAGGAGGCTATGGCCGCTTTGTGGCTATGGAAATACACAATAGTGCCCTCTCGAGACGTTACCTGACCATCCAGGTAGATGTCCCAAAAACGCTAAAACGTGCGTCGCCCCATTCGTCATTCATACGTCCCTCCTATCGCGAATTGGCCTTGCCGCCACAACGCCGTTCCTCCCTCGTCGCCAGCGCCAGTTGCGCGATCGCAAGACCAGGCAGGGAATGGCGACCGTTATTGCGGTGGCCAGAGCGGTCGGGCCTTCGAGCAGGTAGATTTCGTAGCGCGATGATCCGCCCATCGGGTTCTCGCCGTGAACGTAGATGCCCGCCACAACAGCACAAGCCAACAGCGCCGTCGCGCACACCAACAACCACGCTTTGGCGTGGGAAAGAAGGATTCCAGCCAGTATCATCGCGCTCGCGATCATCGCGACGCCGGCTACTGCATAGGACACAATCTGAAGCGCACGGGGGCCAACAAAGAGCCACTGCCCGACCACGATCAAAACCGCGATCGCCGCGACGATTAAGAAGAACGTGGCCAACCGGTATTGGCGGGGGTTTTCCTCAACCGGCAAATCCCGAAGAGTCCAACCTAGCGCGCGAACGAAGACTCCAATGCAATTGGCAGCACTGGCGAAGACAAGTCCAAATGCCAGTACGACTCCGATGACGATACTCAAATTCTCCCCACCTTGACCTAGTTCCCAAACGGCGATCAGCGGCAACGCAAACGCGCACAACCCCAGGCAGCCTAGTAGCCATCGCCCCAGCAGCCATCCTCTGCCAAAGGCCCAATAGATGCCCATCATCGTCGCCGCCCCGATGAACATCCCTACTAGGTATAACGCGACAGGCAAAACCAAAAATCGAGCCCCCGGCCACACGAAATACATTTCCGGCTGAACAAAACCAATCAGCGCGTAGCCGACTGCCTCCTGAGCCGCTACGAAGCTCGCCGCAACATCGGCAATAGCCCAATGGAACTGGCGTTCCCAAATCGCCGTTCCCAGAAGGATCGCGGAGGCTAGCGCCAGCATGGCTGCGACAGCGAAAAGGCGATTTCGCCGCTGCGCCCCGGCTCCGTCGATGGCCAGCAGCTTTCCCGTTTGAGCGTCGATCACGCGTATGTCGTCGCGCAGGTCGGGCATCAGAATTGCCTTGCCGTCGTCGACAAACTCGCCAACGGCCAGCGCCGGATACGATACCGGGAGCAGGCGCACTGCTTTGGTTCGGGTATTCACCAGAAACATACGCGAGGTTGTCATCTCGGTCGCCAAAACATGCTCGCCCGACGGAGATATTCGAACCACGCTCGGGCTGGACGGCTCCTCGTCGAGGCCCACCGCGGAGATGTCGTCGAGCAGCCGCCAGCGGCCTTGCTGATTGCCTGCTAGAGAGAGTCCGGAAGCATGAGAAAATCTTGCATCGCGATCTTTGAACTTCACCAACTTTCCCGCGGCCGAGATTTTCCAAAGGGCCGCGTCCGACAAGAACCCGTTCGGACCAATAGCGCTCAGAGTGCTCGCCCATTCCCGCGTATCGACCACCATTCCCGTCTTTAGATCGACGACGCGATGCACGATCACGCCCCTCTTTCCCAAAGGCCGCCTCAACACCAGTTCCGTGCCACCGTTCGCCGCGGGGACGCGTTCGCCGTGCGTTTGGAAGACGGCAAAACGCTCGTCATCCGTGAGACCGACAAACCAATCGTCGGGATTCTTGATTGAAGTGTCATACTGCCGATGCTCGTGCGGCGGCGCCAAGTCGACCACATGGATCGTCGTCCCTTCGTGCCAGGCAATGGCCTCGCCATCACCGACAACGCGCAACGAATTGATAATTTCGGCGACGTACTTGGCGTTCTTCACGTCGGCCACTTGCCAACGCTTGCCGGCTTTCCAATCGTAGGCTTCAATCGACACGCCGTTTCGGCGCTCGATGTACAAGGCCGCCGGATTGCCGCTGCCGGCAACCACCTTCCGCAACCTCCACTGGTCGGCCAGAACCCAACCGTATCCAAGCAAGCAAACAGTCGCGAGCAGCAACACCGCCCGCCAGCGCCAGTAGTAACCCCATCGATCGCTCATGCTCGCCTCCTTCCCCCTTTACCGCCAGCGCCAACCGCGCGATCTCAAAATCAAGCACGGAACGGCAATCGTCACCGCAGCCAGCAGAGCCGCTGGGATGTCGAGCACGTAAACTTGCATTCGCGAGAACGGCACACCCGGGTATACTCCGTGAAGATAGATACTCCCGGCAACAATCAACAGAAACAGCATCGCCGCGCCCCCCACATACTGCGCCTTGGCTGCGGAAAAGAGAATTCCGGCCAGGATCAGCCCGCTGGAGATAATCACAATCCCGAACACAGCCAAAACCAAGAACATCGTGACAGCGGGCCCCGCAAACAGCCACTTTGTCACTGCAACCAAAAACGCGATCGCCGCGACCACCCAAAAGAATGTCACCAGCCCGAACTGGCGCCGGTTCTCTTCGACCGGGACATCCCGAATTGTCCACCCCAGCGCACGCACAATCAGCCCCTGAGCATTGACCGCGCCAACAAAGATCAGCCCGAAGGCCATCATCACGCCTACGACAATCGGCAACGCCCCGAGGTTTTCGATCTCCACCATCGTGATAGCGATCGGCAACGCGAACAGCAGCAAACACAATCCTCCCAGCAGCCACCGCCGGAGCAGCCAGCATCGACCGAAGCTCCAGTAGACGCCGACCATCGTCGCCATGCCGAAGTGGATCCCCAGAGCGCCGCACAAAATCGGCACCACCCACCACTGAGACGCGGGGTACACCGACTGCAATTCCGGGTGGATCATGCCTACAGCGACAAACCCAAGCGCCATTTCAATGAAACCGCCCGCCGCCGCAAGATCGGTCACAGTCCAAGGCAGCTGGCATTCCCCAATCGCGAGCCCTACAAAGAGCATCGCCACCAATAAGAGCGCTCCTCCAACGGCGAAGATCCGATTGCGCCGCTGCGAGCCTGCTTCGTCCAACACGGTTTGCCGGCCCGTCTCCACATCGACCAGCAGCAAATCGTCTCGCAGGTTGGCCAGTAAAATCTGCTTGCCATCATCGACAAACTCGCCAATCCCAATCGTCGTATACGTTCTCGCCAGCTCCCGAATCTCCAATGTCTTTGTGTTCAACAGCAAGATGCATGGCACCGTCTGGTCGAACAAAAGCGCGTGCCCGCCATCCGGCGATGACTTGACGAGGATGCCCGTCGATGGCGTTTCGTCCGTCCGCGCCGTTTCTTTCGGTTCAAGGAGCCTCCACTTTCCTTGCGGGTCGCAAGCGAGCGGCAGATTGGCGTCGATCGCAAATCTCGGATCTCGATCCTCAATCTGCTCCCATTTGCCGTCGCTCGAAACTCTCCACAGCGCGGCGACCGGTTCGTTCGAGTCCACAGGATTGGGTGTATCGCGGTGCGATACGAACTCACCCGAAGCACCGTTCGCCGTGAGCGTGCTCTCCCACTCTCGCGTATTCACCACCGCGCCGGTCTCTAAATCAACAATTTGCAGCGCCTGCTGCGTGGCGATAGCGGCGCCGACAATCCGTTCCACGTTTCTCTGAAAAACGGCAAAGCGTTTATCATCCGACATTCCCACAAGCTCGTCCGTGGAGCTATCGACAGTCGTGTTGTAACGCCGATGTTCGCACGGCGGCGCGACATCGACCACGTGAACCATCGAGTGATCATGCCAGGCAACCGCCCCCCCATTGCCAACGCCGCGCAGCGACGTAACGATCCTCCCCCGATCGTCCTCCCGATGCACATCGGTCACATGCCATCGCTTGCCAGCCTTCCAATCGTAGGCCTCAACCGATACTCCCGTCCGCCTGTAAAGAGCCAGAAATCCCGGATGATCGCTCCCCGGCAACACCACCCGCATTCGCCACCGATCGGCTAGAACCCACCCATAGCCGACCAAAGCGATCGACACGATCACGAAAAGTAACCGCCATCTCCAGTGCGATCCCCATCGCTCACTCATGTTGTCTCGCTTTGAGTTGTTTGTAGGTTCTCAACAACAACGGCCGTTCTGGTTGCCCGAACCCAGCGCCAGCCGCGGGACCGAAGAACCACGCACGGAACTGTGACACCGATTACGGTGCCGGCGATTCCACCCAAGTTGAGCCAATGGAAAAGCTGCCGCGGAACAGGAATGACCAAGCTCTCAATTTGCCAATACAAACCGATCATGGCGGCGGCGAGGAGTGAAGCAGCCGCGATCGCGACAACGTACCAACGGGCTCGCACAAATAGGATCGCTACCAGCCCGATGGCGACCGCATAGTAAGTCAAAAGAATGAAGAGGAATGGCGTCGCGGTGTTTTGCAGTTGTTGTTCCATGTGCGTACGCCCGAGGGCGATCAAGATGGAAATGCCCGTGATGACGATAAAGAAGGTCGCTAGGCCAAAGCGACCGGGATTTTTGGCTGTCGGCGCATCGCGAATCGTTAGACCGACGGATCGACACGCGGCGACCAATGCTGCCGAAACGCCCGCCAGGATCAACTGGGTGATAAGCGAAGCCGTCCAGGCGGACGCGAACTCGTCTCCCGCCGTTTGCCAGCCAAACGCACACGCAACGGCCATGGCCGAAAAACAAGCGGTGCCAAAGAGCCATCGCGTGGGTAACCACCCCGTGCCATGCCCCCAGTACCAACCGACGAGCACTGCCGTCCCCAAGAGGCTGCCCATTACTTCGGACATCAGCATATTAATCCGAGCAGACAATTGCATAAGTGATACGCTGAATTCTCGGTGAAAGAACGCGGCATAGACTCCCGCCGCGGCAAGTTGCACAACCACGTTTGCGGCCATCGCGTCGGTGATCCCCCACGCGACACTGCTTTCTCGCAACGCGTTCCAAAAGCACATGAGCGACATCGCCACGAGGCAGATGGATACGCCCAATAATCGGTTGCGCCTCGTCGACCCCGATGCTTCTCTGGCGATGGTTCTTCCCGTACGGGTATCGACCACGCGAACGTCGTCGCACATGTCTGTCAGGACGAGCGTGTAGCCATCCGACGGGAAGTCCGCGCTGGAAAACAGCCCATAGGGGGTATCGATGGCGACTAGTAGTTTGTCCTTGACGTTGCCGACCAAGACTCGTTGTGTCGTAAGTTCAAGAACCGCAATCTGTTCGCCTGAGGGTGAAACTCGCAACACCCTGGCTTGCGAAGATGTTTCGTTCCCGCGGGCAACTTCGTCATCGTCGAAAAATCGCCAGGTTCCTTGTCCGTCTCGCGCCACGGATACGACATCGGCGGGCGCGGGAAGAGGCGTGGTTTCCGCGATCAGTTCCCACGAGCCTTCGCTCGTGATCCGCCAACGCGCGGCCGTCGGTTCCATTGGATCAAACGGTGTCGTGGATACTCTGGCCGAGGCGAACTCGCCCGACGTACCGATCGCGCGCAATCGACTTTCACACTCACGCGTGTCGACGATTTTCTCAGTTTTCAAATCGACAACGTAGTGAACGTAGACCATCGGATTCGTGCCTCGCCATGTTCGATCGAGGGTCACCTTCGTACCGCCCGCGCCATCTGGAACGCGGTAACCCCAAGTGAGAAACACCGCGAACCGCTCGTCCGTCGATATTCCCACCAACCCAACCGCATCAGGATCGATAGGAATGCCATAGGATCGACGGTTGGCGGGCGGCGCGATATCCATGACATGGAGCACAATTCCGGGTTCGGCGATCGTTTGCCACGCAACCGATTTCCCGCCGCAAACAATTTGCGTTGGGTCCCAATGTCGGTCCTCCGCGCCGATCTCGGCGATGGTCCATTGCTTACCGTTTGCCCAATCGTATGCCTCAAGGGTTTGGTGATCACGATGGACCACACGTACCACAGCCGGAGGCGCACCGCCGGACACCGCAAGACGTGTCTTCCACTGCTCAGCAAGAGTCCAACCGTAGCCGAGCAACAAGCCCGTTACGACAAGCAAAGCCAATCGCCACCGCCAGTGCGAACCCCACTGCTCACTCATCGCGTTCCGACCCCTTAGGTTGGTTGCAAGTTCGCAGCCTTCACACTCGAAGGCACTTCTTTCTTCGCCCGCACCCAGTGCCAGCCATGAGCTCGCAACACGAGGCATGGCAGCGCAATCGCAGCAACTATGCCAGCAACAGCCGATGATTCCAACATGCACACGAACCAATACGGCAAGAAGATACGCGGCAGGTACAAAGCCAGGATCATCACACCTGCCACAACCGCAGCGATCCAAAGTCCCCATTCGGCCGTCAGGAAATACCAGCGGGCCCGCGACATGAGCAGAGCCACCAGCACCACGGCCGCGACGGCGGCACCTACCGCAAGTCCAACCGGAGAAACAGGATCGTTGCGCCCATTGCTGCTAAAGAACCACTGCCCGATGGGAATCAAAACGCCTATACCCCCCGTCACCAAAAAGCATGTCGCCAGACCAAAGCGGCTCGGGTTCTCGCTGAGCGGTGCGTGGTAGATCGTCCATCGCAGCGACCGCAGCGCCACTACGACGAGACTCGTCAAACTCCCCAATAGAATGCCGAAGGACACGAACGCAGCGAAAATAACTTCGGAAGAACTCGCTCGCTCATCGGCGTAACTTGTCGCCGTGGCAGCTGGGAGTGCCCCGATCGACAGCCACACCACACCGTACAGCCATCGCGAAACCAAAAAACCGCGGCCGTGCGCCCAGTACCAACCCACCACCACGCCCGCACCCACGTTGCTCGCCACGACCGAGAAAAAGAGCGGGGCATACTCGATCAACCTCCGCATGACCGCTCCGCCGCTGCTCTCAGGCGAGTGCAGCGAGACCATCATGGTCACAGCTACGAATTGAACGGCCGTCAAAGCGATCAGCGAATCCGACAACGCCCAAAACAAATCGCGTTCGCGAAACGCCAGCGTCATCCAAAACGCCGCCACCAAGGCCAACCCGGCGGCCACCCACTGCATGTGAGTCCGTCGTAGCGACCCCAAAAAATCGCCCGCGATCGTTTTTCCCGACGCTACATCGATCACGCGAATGTCATCGTGCAAGTCGCTCACAATGATCGTATCCTCATCCAAAAAAGCGGCGGCTGTAAACAGCTCGTAGGGCGTTTCGAGGAGCCGCATCACTTTCGCCTCGGCATCGACGATGGTGCACGATTCCCCGATGCTGTACGCCAGCATCCGCTTGCCCGACGACGACCATTTGACAACCGTCAGTTGCACGGCCGCTGGATCGCTGTTCGCCGCCGCCTCATCCTCAGGCCACTGCAATCGCCCCTTGGCGTCTCGCACCGCCACCACATTCGCCAACCGCTTGGACACCGAGCTATCGACCTTCTGCCACTCCCCTTCCGGCGAGATAGTCCAGCGGGCAAAGCTGGGTTCATTAGGATCGAGCGGGGGAAGAGTGGTCGATTGGAGAGTCGATTCGAACTCTCCCGCCCGCGAACTGGAAGCCGTCGCGCTTTCCCATTCCTTAACGCGTCGCGCCTCCCCCGTCCTGAGGTCGACGATCGACAGAACGATCATCTGGCGCTGCCCACCAAACGTTCGTTCGAGCGTAACCGACGTACTGCCGTCCGGATTCTTTTGAAGCGTTCCCACCGCTTGAAACAACGCAAAATTCCCATCGCGGCTTAAGCCCACAAAGCCATGCTGCCCTGGCTTGAGCGGATTTTTGAAGAGCCGTTCCAGGTGCGGCGGCTGAATATCGACCACGTGCAAATCCCACCCACTCATCCAGGCCACCGCCTTGCCGTCGAGGACGGTTTGCATCGTTTCATGCACGGTTTCAGTCGGAATGTGCTCATAGAGTGGCATCTTGAATCGCTCGCCCGTCCTCCAATCGAATCCCTCGAGCCATTCCTGCGAACGCTGGGTCACACGGATAACCGCCGGCGGCCCATGCGACGGCACCAAAATCCTAACCTGCCACTGTTCGGCAAGCACATAAGCGCTCACCAGCAGCGCGAGCAGAAGCGCAGCCAACATCCACCGCCAGCGCCAGTGCGAACCCCACCGTTGTTTCACAACGCCATCGCTCATGCGGCAGCCTCCGACGAAACGGCCTGCTCAACCGGCGCGCTCACCTTCCTCCACCGCCAACCAAACTTCCGAAAAAGGATCGCCATGCCCAGCACTAACGGCGCAGTCGCGGCGGCGAAGCCAAAAGCCGTTCGATCGAAGTCCATCGGCCACCCCACCGGGCGCAGCCAGGTCCGCGCGACCATGGCGCCGGCGATCAACGCGGCAATACCAAGCCCCAGCCCCATCCGCCACCGTCGATTGATGTTCAACATGGCCACGCCCGGCCACCCTAACCCAATGGCAAAGACCGGTACCAGATACATCGCGCCGTCCAGAATCGCCTCGCCGTTTGACGGCAAGAGATCGAGTTTGACGCATCCCATGACAACGGCGACGCCGGCGATGAGAAGCATCAAAGAGGCCAGTCCGAACCGACCGTGCTTGTGTTCGATCGGCTGATCGCATGCCCGCCAGCCCGTCAATAAGGTGACGGGGGCCAGGATCATCGCGGTGACACACGCGAAGAACAGCCCCGACAACACAGGTAGCAGGATTGCCAAGAAAATCAGTGACGGCGGAATGTGCAGCGCAATCGTTAGCGCGGGAACGAGTGCAATGACTGCGGTCGACAGCAAGCTCCACTTCAATTTAGTACCGCTGTTCGTTTGGCTATTTACAAAAAACCAACCGATCGCCATGCCAAAAGCAACCGTGACAGCTGGGACGGCACCCGCTACGAAGGCTGTCAGCCAGTTCAAACCCGTTTGAAGAATGGTTCCGACCAGGCTATAGACCGCCAATTGGCCGATGATCCCCGCAACATGCAGATCGACAATCGCCCACAACGGCTCGCTCTGCCGCGCCGCCAAAGCAATCCAGCACAGCGCAGCGCCCGTTAGCGCCGCCGAGATCCCCCGCGCAAACCGTCGCCAAAACGAACCCGACACTTCGCTCGCTACCACCCTGCCGGTCGCCATCTCGAACACGAGAAGATCGTCGTTGGCATCGGTGACCACAAAGTGTTGCAAGTCAGCAGTCCAGGTGGGTAACGTCTGGAACGAGAAGTCGGTTCCCAGCGACTGAATCTCCTTGGTCGTTTTGTGGACCAGAAGAAGCTCTTGATTGTTGTTACCCCGCATCACGACATGTTCCGCATCAGGCGACCAGGGTTTCAGAAGTTCGCCTGTCTCTTTTCCTTTAATGGGAACTTCACCGGGCGCTAACAGGCGCCATCTCCCAGCGGCATCGACCGCCCCCAGGACGTAGTTGTCCACCCAATTCGGTGTTTTGCTCGGCGGCAAAAGTTCCCAGCCCCCTTGCTCGGTCAATCGCCAACGCCCGCCTCGTTCGGGTTCGTTCGGATCGGTCGACGGGCCCGGAACATGGTACGTCTCAAACACGCCAGGCTCGAACGAAGCATTCATGCGGCTGTGCCAGCTTCTGTTCGAAAGCACCTCGCCCGTCTCGATATCGATCACGGCCAGCTCGTCCGAACTCCAAACATTGCCGGCCGACCCTTGCACCATCGGTTCGAATTGCACCACGGCTAATCGGTGATCGGCGGACGTGCCAACCAGCGTGAAGCGACTTGGCGACCTGGCATCGAACGGAAACGGCGTTTTCCACGTCCGTCGCGCGTGCGGCGATTCCAGGTCGAGCGTGTGCAGGTCGCCCCCCGCCAACCAAACAATAGTCTTTCCACCCACCAGCCGTATCCCTTCGGGTGCCGGATGCAGGTCGACTGGGCCAACCGTTTGCGTTTGATTCGTCGTCCAATCCCACGTCTCGATCATCCCGCCGTGGATCGTTGACGAATGAACAATCGCCGGCGGATCGCCGCTGCCGATCACCAGCGTCCGACTTTTCCACGACCGGGCTACCACGTACCGCGCCGCAACAAGCACGACCACGGCCACCACCAGCGCAAGCCGCCAGCGCGAGCCCCATCCCTCTCTTAGGATGCCATCGCTCATGCCGCCCTCTCCAGTGAAGGAACATCCCCTGCCGAGGCCTGCGCCTTTCGCCACCGCCAGCCATGCTTGCGCGCCAGAACCGCCATGACGAGAATCACAAGCGTCGTCGCCGCAGCAAAAAAATAAGGTGCGGCGTCCTCATTCCACGCCCCGAATCGCCCGCGCTGGAGAGTCCGCGTCAACATGCCGCCGACAACCACCGCGGCAACTCCAATTCCCAGCAAGATCCGCCACCGGCGGCTGGCGTTCAGGATGACAATCGCCGGCAATGCCAGTCCGACCACGGCGGTCGGCAGGAACGCCATGACAACGTTGACTACATTGCGAACCTCGGGCGCTGTCAAGATGAGTTTGAGAAACCCCAGCACGACCGATACCAGGGCAATCAAGACCATCATCGACGCCAGGCCGAACCGGCGCGATCGGAACGCCAGCGGCTCGTCGCTCGCCCGCCAGCCCAACATCCCCATCGGCGAGAGCATGAAAGCCGTGAGGCTCGCGGCAAAGAGCCCGGCAAAAGGGGGCGCCACCAAACGAATCAGCCGAAAGTCGGGCGGATCCTGACTCGCCAAGGTCAGCGACGGCACCAGCGCGATCGCCAGGATCGAGAGACCGCTCCATTTGAGTTTGCTAATAAAGTTGGCACGACCGTAACTCCAGTACCAACCTAAGGCGATCCCAAATGCTGCGGTGGCGACTCCAGCTACGCCGCCGGTCAACGGTATCATCCATTCAGGAGCAATGCGGTGTTGCAACTCTGACATGGAGGTAAAGACCGCGATCTGACCGGCCATCGCCGCCCCGTGCAGGTCGACAATGGCCCACAGCGGCGCGCTGTGTCGAAACGATAACAGCAACCAACTCAGCGCAATGCCCATAAATGCCACCGCCACGGCAACGACCGCACAATACCACGTCAGTCCCGACCAGGTACTCGCTACCAACCGCCCCGTCTCGGACTGAAACACATGGACATCGCCGAAAACATCGTCGACGACGAGGTGCTCGCCATCGGCGGTAAAACTACCATTCACGAAATAAGAGAATGCGACTGGCAACACCTGAACGTCGCGGCGTCCTTCGTGCAGTAAAAAGAGCCGCACATTATTGCCGTCCCGTCGCAGAACGTGTTTTCTGCCCGGCGACAACGCTCTGAGAGTGGTGCTCTCGTAGCTCTGTCCAGGGACAAGGCCTTCGCCGCTGGTCCTTCCACGAAAATTGCCGGCGGCGTCTTTGGTGACATCGACAAAGTCGTATCGGTAAGGATCAAGTGGCAGTTCCTCCCACTCCCCTTCGTTCGTCAATCGCCAATCCGCTTGCGTGTTTCCCAGGAGCGTCACCACGTCCCGCGAGGTAAACTCGCCAGAAACAAGTGCCGATTCTATCTGGCTATCCCAGCGCTTCTTTGATACTTCTTCGCCCGTTTGCAGGTCGATTACCAGCAAATCGGCTTCCCACTTAGGTACCCCCGAGCCGCTTAGGTACGACTCGCATTGCACGACCGCAAATCGAGAATTGGCCGAAGTGCCGACGAGTTTGAAATCATTCGCGTCAACGCTTGCAATAGTCGTTTTCCACTCGCGATGCTCGTGCGGTGGCTCAAGGTCCACGACATGCAGGGTCCCTTTGTTAAACCAAACGAACTTGCCATCGCCCGTACAAAGCCACCCACCTAAGATCGAGCCGCCATCGAACGTCGCAATCGACTCCATTCGGTTCGTGTTCCAGTCCCACTTCTCGATGGTCCGATGGCTGGAAGACAAGGCGACAAGCACCGCCGGAGGCCCCCCGCCACCAACAACCACCGACCGATTCACCCAGCAGCGAGACGTCACATACCGCGCGCCAAGCAAGGCCACCGTCGCGGCCAGTAGCGCCCATCGCAAACGAAAACCCCACCGTCCGCTCATGCCGCAACCTCCAGCGATTGGTCTTCACTGGTCGCCAACGGCTGAACGGCTCTTCGCCAGCGCCATCCGTGCTGGCGCGCCAGAAGTGCGATGCCAAGAATCAGCGGCGCAGTCGTCGCCAAAAAGCTATACGCCTCGCGATCGACGTGCGACGAGGCCATCGCCGGAAGCTGAATGGTCCTCGCCGCCATCGTCGCGACGATCCACACCGCTATGCCAATCCCCAATGCGATTCGCCAGGAGCGGTCAATACTCATCAGGGCAATAGCTGGCCAGAACAACCCAAGCGCGGCGACCGGCAACATCGTCATGGCGACATCGGCCGCCACCGCGCGACTGGACGGCATGAAGATCAAGTTGAGAAAGCCAAGCACCACTGATGCACCGGCAATCACCAGCATCATCGCGGCCAGGCCGAAGCGGCGCGGGGGGCTTTGAAGCGGCTCGTTGCTTACACGCCACATCGTCAGCGAGCAAGCGACCAGCATCATCGCCATGGCGCAAGCGGCAAACAAACCGGCAAACGACGGCATCACCAGCGCAGTTGCCAGCGACGGTGCACGACCCGCCATCACGATCGACGGCACCACTGCAATCGCCAGGATCGAGAGCATTCCCCACTGGAGTTTCGCGCGCAGGCTTGCCGGGCCGTACATCCAATACCACCCCACAGCCATGCCAAACGCCGCCGTGACCGAGAGGATGGTGCCATCGGTGATGGGCGCGATCCACCCCGGCCAAATCATGGGCAACGCCGGTAAAAAACTAAAGAGCGCGATTTGACCAGCCATCGCGGCCGCATGAAGATCGACAATCGCCCACAGCGGCTCCTTCGGTTGAAACGCGAAGGTGCCCCAGAGACCTGCAATGCACAAACAGGCCGTCGAGAGTCCGCCGACAGCCCATCGCCAATGTGCCCCGCTTCGGCTACTGGCGACGATCTCGCCGCTCGCCGCATTGACGACGTGCACGTCGCCATAAACGTCGGTCACCAGGAGTTGTTCGCCATCCGTCGTAAAACAAGAAGCCCAGGAGTAGTAGGTCGATATTGGAAGCACTTGGACCTCGCCGCGACCCACGTGCGCCAACATGAGCACTTCTCCCCCGCGCCGCAGCAGCAGGTGTTGCCCGCTTGGCATCCATGCCTTGACCTCCAACTGCTCCGGCAGCTCCCCGTTTTTGTAAGAACCCTGCCCCAGCAATTGGCGGCGATTGCCCCCTTGATCGACGGCGATGTCTACGTGGGGCGGAGAATCTGCGATCCCCGGCGACAACTCCCACACGCCTTCATCGGTCAATCGCCAAGTCTCATGCCGGGACGTAAATTCTCCGGGAGCAAACGTCGCTTCAAGTCGATTGGGCCAATGTTTCTTCGAGAATTCCTCACCTGTCCGGAGGTCGATCACCAGCACTTCATAGCCCGGAGTGTATTGCACGACGACATAGCGAAAATCCGCCGACGTTCCTATGACCGCAAACCGATACGATTCGTCTTTGGGAAGCGAGGTCTTCCAGCTTCGCCGCTGACCAGGCGCCTCGAGATCGATGGTATGCAGCATGCCATCGGCGAACCAAACCACCTTGCGATCACCGGTGCACAAGATCTGTGGACCGATTAGATGTCCCTCAAGCATCGCGATCGTGGTGGTTCGATTGGTCCTCCAATCCCAAGTCTCCAGCGTTTGATGATGACGGGACGAACGGACGAGCACCGCTGGAGGCCCACCGCCCCCAGTTACGAGCGTTCGGTCGCTCCACCACTGCCCCAGCTGGAATCGCGCCAAGACCAAAACGGCCAGCGCAAAGATAAACGTCATCCGCCAGTGCCAACGATCGTCCCACCGTTCTCTCCGAAGGCCAGCGCTCATGCCATGGCCTCCTCTGGCTTGTCCGCCGGTCGCAATCGCACCCAACTCCAGCCATGCTTGCGCACTACCAGACAAGGAAGTCCGATCGTGGCCGTGGCGAAAAAGAAGCCGATCGCTTCCCCAGCGTATCGTTCTCGCCAGTTGGTATTGGAAATCGCGCCCTGAGAGAAGTAGTACGTCATCACGACGGCCACGCCCGCAACCGCAACCAGTCCGATCGCCTTGAGCCAGCGCGATCGAACAAACATCAATCCGACCAGCGACGGGCCAAAGACAAGCGTCGCAGGCAACCAAAATTGAAACGTGAACAGGTACAGAATTTGTCGAGGATCACCCAGCAACTTAAGCAGCGCAAAGGTGATCCCAATCGAAGCGGTCAGGATGAAAACATGAACCAAACCAAATCGCCAAGGCTTAGGTGCTGCCAAGGGAGAGCGGATGCTCCAGCCGAGCGGCTGAAACAGTACGGCCGCGGCCGCCACCAATCCGGATAGGACCAGCCCGCCAACAACGAAGGGTAGCATTGGTAAAAGGGCGACCGGAAATCGCTCCCACCGGGACAGCGGCAAAGGAATTTGCGACGCGACCATCCACAGTGTTCCCATCAGCAATCTCGTGCCAAACTTGCCCGAGCCGTGAGCCCAGTACCATCCGACGACAATGGCAGTACCGACAACGCAACGGCGAAGCACCGCCTGCGGAACAACACTGAACCAATTGATCGGGTTTGGCGTGGGGCTAAACGACAACTGAAGCGATGTGAGAATCGGGAACGGCACCATTTGCAGCAACAAAGTTGCCACCAATGCGTCGAATAGCCCCCAGCGCAAAACATTCTCCGCGAACGCGTTGCCTGCCAGCGCGACGCAAAGAATGAACAGCCCGATTCCCGCGATGAGCAAGCCATTTCGCCGAGCCGACCCCGACGCCTCCTTGGCGATCACATCGCCACTCGCCAGATCGTAGATCAGGATATCGTCGCGGCAGTCGCTGACGACAACGTTTTGCCCGTCGCTCGTAATCTGCAGACCCGGCGCGTCGCGCCGCGAGATGTGCCACGCAAGCTTTGTTTCCGGGTTACCCACGAAGATATTGTCGTTGTGAAATCGTTCCGCTTTAACGACGATCCGCTTCCTCTCGGGAAACGTTTGGACGACGTTCCCATGGAAATACTGTTCGCCCTTATGTGGACCTCCGTTTTGTCGAAGCAAACGCCACTTGCCTGGGTTACCTGCCACGTTGACGGCTTCACCTTCAGGTTTCGCCAGCCCGGGTCCGAGCAGTTTCCATTCCCCCGCATCGGTCAACCTCCATCTGCCAATCGTGGGTTCGGTAGGGTCCTTGGGTGGATTGACGCCCCAGCGAGACTCGAACTCCCCAAACGTTTCCAACGCCTTCATCCTGCTTTGCCATTCGCGCGACGAAACAATCTCGCCCGTTTGCAGATCGCAAACGGTCAGAAGTACCACGCTCGATGGTGCGGACGTCCAGTTATTCTGGAACAAAAGCTTGGACTCTCCATTGGCGAGCGCCACGCGCTCGGCAGGGGCCTGAAAAGCGGCAAACCTTCCATTGCTACTGATCCCCAGAAAGCGATGATGCGGCGCTAAAGAGGGCTTGTAAGTGCGCCGGGCATGAGGCGGGCGAACGTCCACAAAGTGGATTTCAGAACCGGTTCGCCACACGATGGCCTCGCCACCAGGCAGCGCCCGCAATCCTTGCTCGCTGTCGTCCGTTGGTCCCAGTGCCAGTGTTGCAACCATCCATGGTTGCCCTGTCCTCCAATCGTACGCTTCCACCAACTGCTCTCTGTTGGACCGGAAAACACGATAGATAGCCACCGGCCCTTGTTGCTCCAAAAGGCGCCGCGATTGCCATCGATTCTTTTGCCACGTCCCGTACGCAACAACCGCAATCGCCATCGCGAGCATTACCCATCGCCAGCGCCAGTGCGAACCCCACCGTTCTCTCCAAATACGTTCGCTCATGCCGCAACCTCCAGCCGCGCACGTTCAATCGCCGCGGCCTGCGCCTTCCGCCACCGCCAGCCCCATTTGCGCAGCAGCAAAACCATGGCCAGCACGTACACTCCCGCTACCGCGCCGAAGCCCATCGGCATGGTGTCGAAGCCCCATGGGTTCCACCCGCGCACGCAATAACGCCCCACCATCACGATCGGGATCAGGGCCACAGTCACTACCTCCAGGCTGATCCGCATCGGCCCGCCCATGTTCAACATCGCGATCGCCGGCCAAACAATGCCCAACAACACCGCAGGCGCTACATATATGACGATCTCAAGCAGCGCCTCGGGAACAATGGGAAGGATGTTGAGCCTGAGAAACCCCATCACCACCGCCGTGCCAGCGATCATCAGCATCATCGACGCGAGTCCGAATCCGCGGCCCCGCGCTTCGATCGGCCGGTCGTTCACTCGCCAGCCAGTCATCGATAGCGGCGCCAAGAGCATGGCCGTCAGGCTGGCCACAAACAGTCCCCCAAACGACGGCACGAGCGCAACGTAAGCCATCGAAAGCGGCACATACACCAGGAGCATGCCAGCCGGGACCATGCCCATCGCCGCTATCGACAGCAAACCTTGTCGCAACCGGGCGACCAGGGACAATTCACCGTGTATCCAAGACCAGCCCACAAGCATCCCGAACGCCACGGTGATGGCAGACATGGCCCCCATGCCGAGCGGCATCAACCAGCGCGGACCAGCTTCCGAGTACGCCAGCAAATTGCCAAAGAAGGCCAGTTGTCCCGCCATCCCCGCCACGTGCAGGTCGAACATCGCAGAACGGAATTCACCCTGCCGCCACGATGAAACGAGCCATCCCAAGGCCGCACATAACGATGCCGCCGAGACACCATGCACGAACCTTCGCCAGAACGATCCCGAAGTGTCGCTGGCCACGGGCCGCCCCGTTGCCGACTCGAAAACGCGGAGATCATCGTTGGCGTCGCTGACGATGACGTGCTTCTGGTCGTCCGAAAAACTGGGCAGGCTCGTATTGGAATAGTACCCCAGGCGTTGAATCTCGTCGGTGTTCGCGTGCCCCAGCAAGAGTTCGCTTCGATCTCCGAAAGTCGAGGTCTGGATCACGAAGTGTTCCGGGCATCGCACACAGATAAACCCGCTCTGGGAGGTTTCATCTTGAGCTGGCTTCCCCCCGGCAGGCAAACGGCGCCTGCGGCCGGCCGGTCCTTTCGCAATGGTCATCGAAGAATTTGGCGGCGTCGCCGAGGCTAGTTCCCAATCCCCACGCTCGGTCAATCGCCACCTGGCCATGGTAGGTTCGTTGGGATCGGTTGACGTCCCTCGAATGTAGTTCGATTCGAACTCGCCTGACTCGACCGCCGCGCTCAACCGACTGTGCCAGTGCTTGGTCGAGACGACTTCGCCCGTCTCCACATCGATCACAGCCAGTTCGACTGCGTCCATCGTAAAAGTGTTTGGTTGGGTCTCCACCAGGTGATCGAACTGAACAACGACAAGGCGATGATCCATCGAGGCACCAACCAGCAAGTGCGGGTTCATGCTGTTGCTCGCGTAAGGGAAGGGCGTCTTCCATCGCCGCCGTGCATCGGGTGCCTTCAGGTCGATCGAATGCAGTTCGCCCCCTTGGAGCCACAACACCTTGTCACCGGCGCGCAGCACACCGTCAACCGTTGGGCGCATTTCCAGTTCGACGAGCGTTTGGAACTGCCTGGTATTCCAGTCCCAAGTTTCGATCGCCGAATGGTGCATCGACCTCGATTGCAGAATCGCCGGAGGACCGCCCCCATCGATGGCAAGCTTTCGGTTCTTCCAGTTCCGCGCCGCGTAATACCGCGCCCCCAGCAGCACCGCAACCGCCGCGAGCAGCACCATTCGCCAACGCCAAGCCCCTCGTTCGTTCACGCTACAGCCTCCTTAGAAGCGCCGGCCTCTTGCAACTGTGTCCATCCCCAACCGCGCCATCGCAGAACAAGGCACGGCAGCACGATCACCACCACCGAACCAACCAGCGCGGCCGACTCAACAACACATCGATCGAATGGAACGACGCCCAGCGCCTTGCCGTGATCCCGCACATAGAGCGTCGCCGCAACCAGCGCGACACCGATCAGCATCACACCACCCACCAACGCCCGGCGCGATCGCACGAACAGCAGTCCGACAAGGGCAACGCCAACCAGTGGCGCGGCCAGCGGCCAGTCTTGGCGACGGAGTAGCGTCATGCCCCCCACCGTCTCAGAAAACGTCTCGACGATCAGGATGGCCGCTCCGACCGAGGCCATCAGCACCATCACTTCGAAAATCCCAAAATGCCAGACGGTGGGTGACTCCGCAGGCGGGCGAATACCCCACCCCAGTGGCCCAAAGATCAGCGTGACGCCCGTGACAGCCGCCGAGAGAAACAACGCCACCACCACAAAGCCGCGGATCGCCAAAAACGGGTGGATGTTGTGACCATCCTGAGCGTACATAGCCAATGGAGCCGCGTATGCGAACAGCCACAACATCCCCAATAGCCATCGCAGCGCAAGTCGCTCTCGGCCGTGAGCCCAATACCAACCAACCAAAGTGGCGACGCCTATCAAACCGCCACGAAGCAGAAACGACGCCACCATGCGAGGAAAGTCGAGACTGTGCGGCTCTTGGCGATAGAGTATCTCGATCGATGACTCGACAAGTAAGAGCGCTGCCGGGATCAACAGGGTCGCCGCCAACGCATCAAACATTCCCCACCGCACGTCCGCTTCGGCGATAGCGATCCACATCCAAACGGCAGAGCAAACCAGCAGCACAACACTCGCCACGAAAATGTGAATCCGCCGCTTTGAACCTGACGCGTCCTTGGTGATCACATTTCCACTCCACGGATCGAACACCATGATGTCATCGCGAACGTCACTGATGACTCCCACGTGTCCCTCGTACAACAAGAGTTCCCCCGTGACAGCCGTTCTCGCAACCGGCAACACAGATGCTGAATAACTACCCGGCATCGGCAGCCAATCACCGCCCCAACCGTAGCCGGCACCGTCGCTGCTCAATTCCCACTCGTCACGGGCCGAAAGTTTCCACGGCCCCCGACGCGGGTACTTGGGGGCTGATTCAGGGGAGCCGATGGAACCCCACTCTTCGAAGCGCAACTGGGATTCCCCCTCTTTTCCGATCGCTGCCATCTGGCTGCGCCACTCGCCCGCGGAAACAACCTTGCCCGACATCAGGTCGGCGACACGGAGACCTCGAAAGAGAGCGAACCGCCCGTCTTCTGAAATTCCAAGCAATTTGATCTCGGCAGAACCAAACGGGATTTTGCAACTTCGCAAGTCGTAAGGCGGACGAACGTTCGCCATGTAGAGCCGCGCACCTTGGCGCCAAAGCACGACCTGGCCATCACGGGCAGCCTGAATCGACGCGAGTACCTCGCCGCTCGAAGCTTCCCGTTCACTCCCACCAATCCGCCAACGCTTGCCCGTCTTCCAATCGAGAGCCTCGATCGACTGGCTCCAATCGTGATGGACCACGCGAAAGACCACCGGCGAACCGCCCGATTCGACCACCGCGCGATACTTCCACCGCCACCCCTGCCACGCTCCGTAACAAACGAGCGCCACCGCGATGCAAACCATCGCCACCCGCAACCGCCAGTGAGACCCCCATCGGTCACTCATGCGGCTGCCTCCGCCAACGCTTCGACTGATCCCACTTTCGTCCACCGCCAGCCGTGTCTGCGAAGAACCCAACACGGCAGCACAACGGCCAGCGTCGTGCCCGCCGCGGCGACGGCTTCACCAAGATATCCATCCCACCTCTTCAGTACGTACGTCTCGACATACCAATACGTCGCCGCGAAGCCAATCAGCGCCAGCGTGACGACTCCTAGCGCCATCGCGGTTCGAGATCGCAGAAAGAGCAGGCCGACAAGCCCAACGCTCAGGAACGAGCCAATCGGCCAGACCGAAATGCGGTGATATGAAATCGAACCAGACAATCCCGGCATCGATTGGACCAGCACCAGCGCGATTCCCACCGACGCGGTCAACAAGCAAAGCTGCAGCAAGCCAAAACGCCACTGGGTTCGGGATTCCTCCGCAGCGCGAATGCTCCAACCCAGCGGCCGAAACAATACCGCCACCGCGGCCACCAAGCCAGACGCGACGAGCCCCGCAATCATGGATGGCACCAGGGCCATCGCTAGGGCGTAAGGGAACGTTACGGCGAGTTGCTGGAACCCCAGGATCTCGTTGAGCACTGGGGGAATTGCCAACACAACCAGCCAAAGCGCGCCAAACAGCCACCGCGAGGGGAACCACTCCCGCCCGTGCGCCCAGTACCAACCTGTCGTGATCGCTCCACCTAAAAAGACGCCCAGAAACAAATAGGAAGGGATCGCATCCCAAACGTCGCCAGGCAAAGTCGTCCACAGGGGTTGCGAGGCAAACGACGTATAGATCGGAAAGGCAGCCACCTCAACGGCGAGGACGGCGGTAAGCGCGTCAATCATTCCCCAAGATGGATTGATTTCCACCATCGCCATGCGGCACAAGGCAACGGCCAACACCAGCAACCCGATTCCCACGCCAAACAAGTGGTTTCGACGACTCGACCCCGCGGCATCCCGCGCAATCACCTTTCCAGTTTTGAGATCGTAAACAAGGATATCGTCACGGCGATCGCTGATGACCGCATAAGAGCCGTCGCTTGTAACGGCAGCACCCGTTGTCTCATCGCCATCTCCAATTTCGAAGACCTCCTTCGTTTCGAAGTTTCCAGCAAAAGTTCGAGGATCGCGCACCCCATTTGCCGTGAAACGCTCTCCCGAATCGAAAGTGCCAAAGACGTACGCATGAACCGGAACTGTGTCGGCTGGAAGGGACGATAAATCTTCCACGAGCCGCCATTTGCCCGTTGTTTCACGCACCATATCGACATATTGAAACTTAAATTGCTTCGATTGCTCTAATAGTTCCCACTCCCCCTCTTCGGTAAGCCGCCAGCGCCCCCGCACTGGTTCCGCGGGCTCGGTAGGCGAGGTCGTTACCAAATACGATTTGAATTCGTCTGCACCGACGATGTTTGTTTCCATCATCGAGCTTCCCCACTCGCGTGAAGAAACAATCTCACCCGATTTCAGGTCGACGACGCTTAGGATGAAAACGGCCGGCTGCAACCCCGTCTGTCCATCGAGCAGCAGCACATTGCTTTGCCCGTCGGGCAGAAATCTTCGAACGCCCACCGCCTGGAACACGGCCAGCCGCGCATCGTGCGACAGCCCTATCAACTTGTGCCGAGAATTGTCGAACGGAAGCCGAAAAGTTTGCCGTCGCTCAGGCGACTCGATGTCGACCGCATGCACTTCATTGTCATATCGCCAGACAACACTCTTGCCGTCGCGCGTAACGCGCACCGACCATGCGACCTCCTCCGGATAGACGTCTGGATCGATCTGCGCCAGCGTCCATTGCCGCCCCGTCTTCCAATCGAACGCCTCCAGCGTCTGGCTCCCATCGCGATGTACCGTGCGATAGACAGCCGGTGATCCGCCGCGAATGACCACTTGGCGAAATGTCCACCGCCCGGCCTGCCACCAGCCATAGCCCAGCAGCGCCACCGCGATGCAAACCATCGCCACCCGCCACCGCCAGTGGGAACCGAGCCAGTTGCTCATGCGGCTGCCTCCACAGGGCTCACCACCGGCTTCGTTCGAGTCCACCGCCAGCCTTGCCTTCGAAGGACCAAACAAGGCAACACAAGAGCAAAGACCGTGCTCGCCGCGGTGACGGCCTCGCCGATGTATCGATCCGACTTCATCACGACAGGCGAAAAGGTCGAATGCTCGACATACCAGTACGTCCCCGCCAGCGCCACTGCGACCAACGCTATGCCGAGTGCGATCGTCCAGCGAGACCGCAAGAACAGAACGCCGACGAGCGGGACACCCAACAAAAACGAGCTAGACGGCCAGTTCGCAATGTCCAGAAAGTTAACCAGACCACGAAATTCCAGCAGCGATTGGATCAGCACTAGCGCAATCGCTACGGAAGCCGTAAGTGAGAAGAGTTCCATCAATCCAAAACGCCACGGACGGTGTGCTTCCTCCGCAGCGCGAACACTCCAGCCCAGCGGTCGAAACAAAACAGCGACTGCGGCGACCAGGCCCGCCGTACTGAGTCCGGCAATGATCCACGCGCGCAGGATCATCGCTAGTCCGTAATGGACCGCCCAACTATGGTTGTGGGCCACTAGAGAAACGGTTATTGCAATCAGCCAAAGCGTTCCCAATAGCCATCGCGTCGCAAACCATTCGCGCCCGTGAGCCCAGTACCAACCCGTCGCAATAGCTGAGCCGACAAAGACGCCACGAAGCACACTCGCAGGAATGAAATCGAATGGATCGGAGAAATGGGCCCACTCGCCAATGCGAATGGACAGGTAAATCGGAAAGACCGCCGCCTGAACGAGCGTAGTCGCCGCGAGCGCATCAAACATTCCCCACGGCAACTTGCTCTCCGCAATCGCCGTTCTCGCCCATAAAGCGGCTAAAACGAGAAGCCCAACTCCAATAGCAAGCAATTGATTTCGGCGACTAGAACCCGATGACTCGGTAGCGACCACTTTTCCCGTCGCGACATCGAACACGACGATATCATCGCGTCGATTGCTGATCACGGCGTTGGCGCCATCTCCCGTGACGAACATCCCCGTCACGTCATCTCCGTCGCGCGCGATTTCCCAAGCCCGCATCGTATCAAGGCTTCCAACAAAGACTGGTTGCCTGGGCATGAGGAGTGTCGTAAATTGCTTCCCCGAATCGGACATCCGAACAGCCCAGTTCTGGGCAACCACGGTGTCCTCGGGCAGCAACGAGACATCGTCGACAATCCGCCACGCGCCGGCTTGTTCCTGGACCATTGGGATGGAGGGCGCCCTAAATTGTGGAAGGCGTTCTAGCAGTTCCCACTCCCCTTTGTCGGTGAGTTTCCAGCGGCCCACGAACGGCTCGTCCGGATCATCGGGCAACGCCACTACCCAGGAAGACCTGAAGTCACCCACGGCCTCTGCTTCATACATTCGACTCTGCCACTGCCGGGACGAGACCACCTCCCCCGACTGGAGGTCCACAACACTCAGAAGGCAAACTGCCGGCTGCTTGCCACCCCATCCAAATTCCAGTTCCACTTTCGTTTGACCGTTGGGAAGCGTCCTTTTGACTGCCCCGACCTGAAACACGCCAAACCGCGCGTTGCGTGAAAGCCCGATGAGTTTGTACTCCGGGCGCCAGAACGAAAGCTCACAAACGTGATGACGATCGGGCGACTTGATATCGACCGTATGAACCTGCGGACCATTCAACCAAGCAACTGTCTTCCCGTCAGGCGAGACTCGCACCGACCATTCGATCTCGTCTCGCTGGCGTTCGCTAGTAATGTGCGCCAGCGTCCACCGCCGCCCCGTCTTCCAATCGAAAGCCTCCAGCGACAGGCTCCGATCGCGATGCGCCACTCGATACGCCGCGACCGACCCGCCATAGCCCACCAAATGCCGCGAAACCCACTGCCCCGCCTGCCACCAGCCGTAGCCCAGCAACGCCACTGCGATGACGATCATCGCCACGCGCCAGCGCCAGTGCGAACCAAGCCAGTTGCTCATGCGGCCGCCTCCACCGGGTTCCTTACAGGCAATTCCAAGCTCGCGGCGGCCTCAGCTCGCGTCCACGTCCAGCCGTGCGCTCGCAGCACGAGACACGGAATCAGGATCGTTAGCGCAGAGCTTGCCGTGGTGATCCCCTCCCCAATGAAAAAGGGCGGGTGCACAAGGTTGCCCGAGGCCAGGGCCCGCCAACTGATTGCCCCAACGGCGACCACCAGAGTCGCGACGACGCCCAGCGCCCGCATCCAGCCAGACTCCAAAAAAAGGACACCAACCAGAGGAACTCCCAAGACGAGAGCACCAACGGACCAAAAGAGCCAATCCGAGTCGTTGATCATCAGCAGCGATTGAAACAGAAAGATCGCGATGCCCACGGAGGAAACCAAAGTGAGCATCGGCATCAACCCAAATCGCCACGGAGCTGGCCGATCCTCAGCAGGCCCAATCGTCCAGCCCACGGGACGAAACACAACGGCCACCGCCGCGGCCAGGCTGGACATAAGCAGTCCAATAACGAACGCCGTCCGAAATCCCGCGATCGGCTCACTAGCGAAGCGTCCCCTGGAAAAGAGGACTAACGGAACCGTCAACGCGGCAAGCCAAAGCGTGCCCAACAACCACCGCACCGCAATCCAGTGACGACCGTGGGCCAAATACCAGCCAGTCAGGATCGCAGCCCCCACCATGCCCCCTTGAAGAACATGAATGGGACCGAGGGCCCGCCAGACAATAAGGATGTGGAGATGAGGCAAATCGAAACACGCCTCGACCGGATATACCGCCGCTTGAACCACGAGGCTGGCGTTCAGTGCATCAAACATCCCCCAAGGCAGTGCCGTTTCTCTCACGCCGATCAACGTCCAAACCGCGGCCAAAACGAGAAGACTAATTCCCACCACCAGCAGTTGAATCCTCCGCCCCGATCCCGATGTCTCGCGCGCAATCACCTTCCCCGTCAGAACGTCGAATACGAGGATGTCGTCGAATCGATTGCTGACCGCAATGGTCAGTCCATCCTCCGCAACCTGCCAACCGGTAACTTCATTGCCGGCAATCGTCCACAGCTGTTTTGTTTCGGGATTCACCACCCGCAGATTGGCCAGGCTAGCGTCATAAACAAGCGTGCGTTTGAGTTCAGGGATCGTCCTAGCGGCAACCCCCAGGTGAACTTCGTCTCCCAGACTCGCCGGATGCGCGGCGTCAACGAGCCGCCACTCGCCACTGGCGTTTTTCGCGACTTCGACAAGCTGCGTCGGAAACTCGTCCCCCTTCTTGAGCAGTTCCCAAGTTCCCTCGTCGGTCAGTTTCCAGCGGCCATAAATCGGCTCCGTCGAGTCTCGCGGCGACTCGGCAGCCGAGAACGATTCGAATTCCGCCGCATTCTCCCCTTCAATCACGACGCTCTGCCACTTTCGCGCGGAGACAAACTCTCCCGATTTCAAATCGACGACAACGAGCTCAGAGGTCGGTAACGGGCTTCTCCACCAAACTCTGCGCATCGCTTTGGTGACGGCGACGACTCTTTCGCCGCCTCCGGCAGCCTGAAAAACAGCAAACTTCAAATCAGAGGTTACGCGAACAAGACCAGAGTCGCGCGGCAACGAAGGGAGTCGGTAGATTCGCTCCCGATGAGGCGGCTGAATATTGACGACATGCAACTCGCCGCCGCTCTGCCACGCGATCGCTTCACTACCCGGCACGACCTTTAGCAATAGGGCAAGGTCACTGCGATAGTAAGGCGCGATCGTCGTAATCGTCCACCGCCGGCCGCTCTTCCAATCGAACGCCTCAACCGATTGGCTCCCATCGCGATGCACCGCCCGATAGACAACAGGAAAGCTTCCCGACTCGACGAGCTTACGCCACTTCCACCGCCCCGCCTGCCAAGCCGCATAGCCAACCAGAGTGGCGGCGATCAAAACCATCGCCACGCGCCACCGCCAGTGCGAGCCAAGCCAGTTGCTCATGCTGCCGACTCCAAATGAGGCGCCGGCTGTTCGATGCTTGTCTCCAGTTGATCGAATTTCGTCCACGCCCAGCCGTGCTTTCTCACAACGAGGCACGGAATCAAGATCGTCACTGCGGCACTGGCCGTGGTGATGGCTTCGCCTGCAAAGAATGGGGCATCGGCAACATTGCCAGGCCACACCGCACGCCAATAGATCGCCTCGCCGGCGATGGCCAGAGGCGCGACGAGACCGATCACTCGCCACCAGCCAGACCGGAGAAATAGAACACCCACCAGAGGAATTCCGAACGCGAGCGAGCCAATCGACCAGAAGAGCACCTCGGACTTGTTGAACACTGGCAACCCCTGAAAAAGGATGATTGCCATCCCCACCGAGGAGACCAAAATCAACACCTGCATCAGCCCGAATCGGAATGTGCCCGGCTGCTCATCCGGCGGGCTGATCGCCCACCCCATCGGGCGAACCACAATCGCCACCGCCGCAGCCACGCTGGACATAAAGAGCCCGATCGTGACCATCGTCCGCAGCACCACGTCAAAACTGTTCGAGAACTCCCAGCTCTTAGAAACGAGCAGCGGCACGGTGAACGCGAACAGCCCCAGCGTTCCAAGCAACCACCGAATCGCAGCCCAGTGACGACCGTGAGCCAAG
This sequence comes from uncultured Pirellulaceae bacterium, assembly GCA_964636985.1. Taxonomy (GTDB): domain Bacteria; phylum Planctomycetota; class Planctomycetia; order Pirellulales; family Pirellulaceae; genus CAZWSX01. The sequence goes on from CAZWSX010000017.1 coordinate 87,575, forward strand.
TACCAACCTGCCAGGATGGCGGCCCCCACCATCGCTCCTTGAAACAAGTACGGAGGTACAAAGGCGCGCAAGTCAAAGAGAATGGGAGTCGAGTCCAAGCACGGTTGCATCGGATAGACCGATCCATAAATCAATGCGCAGGCGACCAAAGCATCGAACATCCCCCACGCAAACACCGATTCGGCCAGGCCGAACCGAGTCAAAGCGATCGCTACAGCAAGCAGCGCAATTCCAGTCGCCAGCAGTTGCAACCTGCGGCTCGACCCCGAAATCTCGCGCGCGATCACACTCCCATTCTTGATATCGAAAACAATAATATCGTCGAATTGATTGCTGCCGGCGATGGTTCGTTCATCTGCCGCAATGTGCGTCGTTGTCACTTGGCTGCGATCGACAACCCATTGCTGTTGCATCGCCTGGTCGAATATTCGCAGTTTGCGGCGACCGCTGTCTTCCACCACAATTCGGTCACGAAGAGTCCTGATGATCGTCCCCTGCGACACAACTTCGCTCAAATCCGCAGGTCTGGTTTCGTCGGCGAGCCGAAGAATTCCATAGGATTCCGCAATCACCACCGATGGCGCCGGGGGCACAATTGCCTTTTCAATCAAAACGAGCTCGCCTTCATTGCTTAATTGCCAGCGGCCGTAGACCGGTTCGCTGGAGCCTCGCGGAGACCAAACCAACGCGAACGATTCAAGCTCTCCCGCGTTCGCTCCTTCGATCGTGATGCTCTGCCACAGCCGGGAAGATACAACCTCCCCCGCTTCTAAATCGACAACGACCAGGTGGACCGACTCTAATGGATTCCATGCTGGCGTATTCCTCCACCAAATGCGGCGCATCATTTTGGTGAGGCTTGTCAGGTAGTCTTTTCCATCAACAGATTGCAGGATCGCAAAGCGGCCATCCTGAGAAATCTGAACAAGGCGATAGTTGCTGCCATCAAAATTCTCCGAGTGCGGCAAAGGAGACTTCTCAACGGCAGCCCGCCAAATGCCTTGTAAGCGTGGAAGGTCATAAGATCGTGCTCGGTGTGGAGCGTCGATGTCGACGACGTGAATTGCGTCATCCTGCCGCCAGGCAATCGCCTTGCCTCCTGTGGCCACAATCACGCGATCATTGAACTCGCTTTGACGCCCATCAGGCGGGATCGTCGTAATGGTCCAGGTACGATTGTTGTGCCAGTCGAACGCCTCGATCGATTGGCTGCCGTCGTAATGGCCCAAGCAATAAATAGCCGGCCACCCACCGCCCGACTCAACCAGTCGCCGCCACTCCCACCGTTCCGCCTGCCACCACCCATAGCCAATCAGCGCCGCAGCGACCAAGACGATCGCCAACCGCCAACGCCAGTGGGAGCCGAACCGTTCGGTCATAAGGCAACCCTGCCAAAGCGAGGCGACGAGAGGAAGGGGACAGACGCCAGGCAATCTGCCTAGACTGCACCAGTTTCTCCATTCGCCGATCGCGATTCAATCTTGCGCGAAATGTCATTTTTCGCCATCGGAATCTAATAAAGCCACGGCGATGTTTGCCAGCCTGGATTGGCGCACCCCAAGAAACACCAAAACCCCAGGTCTGGCAGGATGGCCGACCGGGGGTCTCGTTGTTTGAAGTCCTCGGGAGCGGCTGATTTCAGCCAGCTGCCCTCCTCTTCAAGCTCGTATTCTCAAACTACTAGAAGCAGAAGCTGCCGCCGCCGAAGAAGCCGTGCAGCACCAGCGTGTCGCTCGAGTTGATCCGTTGCAGATCGCGAGGATCGTTAAACGTGTAGGGGACGTTGCCGGCCGGAGTCGCCATGCCGGTGAAACCGACCACGCGGTAGCCGCCGAACAGGTTCCAGCGGCAGTGTTGATAGCGAACGCCCAGGTCGAGTTCGCCCATCGTCGCAAAGGCGTTGCGGCTGTTGCGGAAGTTGATGTCCGTCCCAGCGTAGTTGCCATTGGCGACATAAGCATCACCGCCCGTGCCGTAAACCCGTTGGTAGCCGTCGATGTGGTTGTTGAACACACCGGCCTTACCGATGCCGAAGACGCTCCAGCATTGGTTCACGTTCACGTTGCCGATACCGCCCATCTGGAAGCCGTACAAGTTGTTCTTGTAGTCCAGCGTGTGCGTGATTTGGTTCGGCGACGAAGGCATGAAGTTCGGGTCGAGGTTGTTCGACGTGAACGAATACGCTTCGTTGAAGTTGAAGTAGCGGAAGCCAGCGAGCCAGCCGCAGCTGAGGCGAGGTCCGCAGCCCATGCCGCAAGCCGAACCGCACGACGATCCGCAAGGATCGCAGCTATTGCAACCGCTCGAGCAACCGCTACCCATGAAGCCCCAAGCAGCAGGATTGCTGTACAGGTTCACTTCGACGTTGTTGTAGGTGCTGCTGCGGCTCAGGTAGTGGAAGTTTCCGCCCGTGTAATAGTTATCGACCGGAGTCGGGCCGTTCACCGGGTGCGGATACAGCAGATGGTCGTAGCGGATCGGCGAGCGAAGGCCCGTCGCCGGTGCATAGTACGTGATCATGCTGTCTTGGGGATAAATGCCCCAGTAGGTGGCACCGATGGCGGCACAGCCGCAGCCGATAATCTTGCCGGCCGTGATTTGGAAACCGCCCGACCACTTTTGGTTCACGTCGTGACTGGTCATCAACGTCGTGAGGTAGGTGTTGTCGTAGGAGAAGGGAACTCGGCCTTGATCCGAGCGTCCCATCAGCAACGCGCCCGCTTGGACGAACCAAGAGCAGCCGCTGTAGCCAGCCAGGTAGTTCGGTCCGCACGATTCTTCCGACGGAATGTAGCTCGACGGAGGCGTCGGGCCGCAGTTGCCACTCTGGCACGAACCGCCAGACGAATAGCCGCCTGAAGAATGGATCGCGCTGGGAGCCATTTGGCTCGGCGAAACCATCGGCGGAGTCGCGTAACCAGGGCTGTACGACGAACCAACCGGTCCGACGTCGACATCTTCCGGAACCGGGTCCGCCGGCCGCGGCAGGCTATCTTCATCCACGCGGTTGCGCGAAGCATACCGCGTGTATCCGACCGTGCGAATTTCATCTTGAGTCGAGCTTGGAATCGGGAGCAGCGACCCCGATCCGAAGTCTTGCGCCATGGCGAGGTCGGCGACGCCAACCATCGCCAGAATCGCCGTGAGGCTTCGAGCGTAGAACGATTTCATAATCATGGAACTCCGTGACAAACGCCTTGCGTGTCGCGCGACGATCCGTTCGCGACGGCCACGCCAGGCAGGGGATTGGATACTGGGCTCGAGAATCCGTCTCGCAATCCGGGAGTCCATTCCCGTGACGGTGCGCCGCCATTCACTCTCTGGTGGGAATGGAGGCGCCCTGTTTTGCGAATCGTCCGCCAGGGAGGTGCACGGTTGTGTTTTCCTTGCGTTTTTTCGAATCCGTGCGGCAGCCCCTCGTCCAACCTTTACCGAAAGCAGAACCGGCATAAGTGGATGCCCGTACGAACGTTATCGCTGGCACCAACGGAACGTTGGGTACGGATTTGCATTCACGCCCGCTACACGCGATGCGACTGGACACCCTCGAGAAGGCGGGCACGCAATATGCCCCGTGATTCACCCCTGTCAACTCGCTGCCGAACAATCCGCGCGTGCCGTCCGCAGCGAAAATGTCTATGGGGAGAGCGGATCTCGCCAAAATCCGCCCGCGCTTGGCATGCGACCACTACAATCGCTACAGTCGCTTGCGTAGTTACGCTGTGCCAGTCCGCTATCCTCGCGCTTCCAGGATCACACGATGCATCGAGTCCATCTAGTGATTTGTTGGTAAGCACCGCGATGATGAAGACATGCTTGGCAGGGATGAATCGAACCCCGGAGGGGTTCCCATAACCCTAGCCGGGCGGTCGCGAAGCGCACCCCCGGTTAGTTGACGCATAACAAACCAACCCCGGCTGGGGTTGCACACGAATCGCTCGAGCAATGAAAGTTCCCGTGTCGCATCGCTGTCGCGATGCAGAATCATTCGCGATCAGTACCGGGGGTTCGCTTCGCGACCCCCGGCTATCGTTATGAAACCGCTGCGGCGGTCGAGCAAAACCATTAGAACCGCCGTGATTCCCATGAAACGACTCGCCCCACGCTCTCTGCTTCTCGCGATCACCCTCGCCTGCCTCGCGAGCTCCTTCGCAACCCATGCCGCGATTGCGCAAGCGCCTCCCAAGCGCCCCAACGTCCTCTTCCTGTTCGCCGATGATATGCGCGCCGACGCCATCGCCGCGCACGGCAACGAACACATCCGGACGCCCAACCTCGATCGGCTCGTGAAGCAGGGCTTCAGCTTCCGCCGCAATTACACCTTCGGCGGCAACAGCGGCGCCGTTTGCGTACCGAGCCGCGCCATGCTGATGACCGGCAAAACGTGGTTCGATCTCGATGTCGGAACCTTGAAAGGCGAAAAACTCCTGCCGGAACTCCTAGGCGCAAACGGCTACGCCACCTACGGCACAGGCAAGTGGCACAACGGGCAACAATCGTTTGTGCGGGCTTTCCAGCGCGGCGAGTCAGTGATGTTCGGAGGCATGTCGGACCATACCAAGGTGCCGTTGCAAGACATCTTCGCCCATCGCTCTCTCACACCACAGCACGTTGGCAAAAAACACTCCAGCGAAATGTTCGCCGATTCGGCCATCGAGTTTCTGAAATCTCGCAAGGCCGAAGACCAGCCCTTCTTTTGTTACTGCGCCTTCACCGCGCCGCACGATCCGCGCCAACCACCGCCCGGCTACGCCGATCCGTACTACAAAGATCCGCCGCCGCTGCCGAAGAACTTTTTGCCGCAGCACCCCTTCGACAACGGCATGATGCAAGGAGGCCGCGACGAAGACCTCGCCGCATGGCCCCGCACGCCCGAAACCATCCGCGATCAGCTCTGCGAGTACTACGGCCTCATCACCCATCTCGACGAACAAATCGGCCGCGTCCTCGCCGCACTCGACGAGACCGGCAAAGCCGACAACACGATCGTGATCTTCTCAGCCGACAACGGCCTCGCTCTCGGTAGCCACGGCCTCTTGGGAAAACAAAGCGTCTACGAACACAGCATGAACACGCCGCTGGTGATCCGCGGCCCAGGCGTTCCCCAAGGCAAAAGCTCGTCGGCCTTCACCTATCTCTACGATCTCTTCCCCACGTTGTGCGATTGTCTCTCGGTCGAGCCGCCCCACAAGTTCGCGGGCGCAAGCCTCCGCCCTCTTTGGGAAGGAAACAAAGCTAGCATCCGCGATTCCGTTTTCCTTCCCTTCCTTGGAATCCAACGCGCCGTCCGCGACGAACGTTGGAAACTGATCGCGTATCCACAGATCGGGCACCTGCAGCTCTTCGATCTGGAATCCGACCCCTACGAAATGACCAACCTGATCGACGACCCCGCCGCGCAAAAAGAATTGCCCCGCCTGCAAAACTTGATGGATCAGTGGCAGACCCAGGTGGGAGATCCGCTCAAGGTTCCCAAAACGAGCCGCCCCGCTCCCCCCATCGATCTAACCGGCCGTCCGCGCGAGCCCGACCCCTGGCAGCCCGCCTGGATCGTCGAAAAATACTTCAACACCAAACGCTGAGCCGCTCTCCCCCCACGCAATGGGGCTCAAAATCGTTCGCGGTCCCCGCAGCCGTTCCTTATAATCACGGGGTTGTGACGGCAACTTCCCCAGCGCGGCGGTTCGCGATGCAGCGGCGTCTCACTTCACTCGACTTCCTTCCAACAGCGGGCATTTCGTTGCTCCTGCTTGGGATGTCGGCCGCAACTCGTGAGGCCGTAACTCGTGAAGCCACCGCTCGTGAGCCAACTCCTCGTGAACACGCAGTCGAGTCGGTCGTCCTCCGCAATGGGGGAAAGGTCATCGGCAAAGTAGTCGAGTCCCCCGCCGAATCCGCCACGAGTTCGACGACCTCATCCGACGGCTCAGCCCGCCGCCGCGAGAGCTTCGACGTCGTCACCAAAGACGCCATTCGCATCCGCCTCACATCGGCCGAAGTCGCCAGCCGCGACGCCAACGACAATCTCGCCGCCTACCACGCCGAAGCCCCGCAGCACGACGATAGCATCGACGGCCACTGGCAGATGTCGCAATGGTGCAAGGAGCATCACCTCAGCGACAAGCGCGATCTGCACCTGCGGCGGATCATCGAACTCGATACCAACCACGCGGCCGCGCGCCGCCTCCTCGGATACACCTTTCGCAACGGCCAGTGGATCACCATCAACCAATGGCGGGCAAACGACGGCCTCGTCCTTTTCAAAGGACGCTGGCGCTATCCCCAAGACGCCGAGCTGATTCGCCAGCGCGAGTTGTCCGAATCGCAATATCGCCTCTGGATGACCAAGCTCACCGGTCTCCTCCGCGATTGGGATCGCACGCAATCCGAAGCCATCAAGGCCGAGCTCGAAAACAGCTCCCCCATCGAATCCCTCTCGGCCGTGATCCACCTGAACAAGGGCTCGACCAGCGCCATCCACCGGCGGATGCTTCAAAAGGTGATGATGAATTTGAGCGTCCACGAGGCCATTCGACCGGCGGCCGTTCGTGCTTTGGCCGATGCATCCCTCCGCGAACAGGATAGTGAAACGCTCCTCGATGCCATCGACCACCTGCGGACCCACCCGCCCGAACTCTTCGACAAGCTCCTGCTCGACGCCCTGCGAAGCAAGGACAACGCGGTCGTCAATCGCTCGGCCTTGCTGATGGCCCGCTTCCGCCGCCGCCAATTCATCGATCCCATGGTCGAGGCCCTCACCACCACCCACACCGTCATCGTCCCCACCTTTTGGCTCCGGGCGAACTACCCCAACCACCCGGCGTTAGTCCGCTCGGGCCGCAAAGAGTTCGTCGATGCCGAAATCCCCTTTCAAAACACCGACGTTCTCAACGCCCTGATCGAAATGACCGAGCAGAACTTCGGCTTTAACACCGACGGCTGGAAAATCTGGCACGCTCAAGAAAAGGTCCGCATCGCCGAGCGGGAGAAAACACCCGACCTCCGACGCGAGTCGCTGTAACACAACGCGAGTCTCTCTAGCGCGCCACACATTCATTCCCGCGAGCACGCACCATGACGGAACAACGCACCTCCGTAGCCATCATCGGCGCCTCGGCCGATCGATCCAAGTACGGCAACAAATCAGTCCGCGCGCACATGAAAGCGGGCTTCGACGTCTACCCCGTCAACCCCCGCTGCGAAACGGTCGAAGGCCTGAAGTGCTACCCGTCCATCGCCGACGTTCCGCTCACTCGCCTCAACAGCGTCAGCATGTACGTCCCGCCAACAGTCGGTATCACATTGCTCCCCGTCATCGCCGCCAAAGGCTGCGACGAACTATGGCTCAACCCCGGCAGCGAGAGCGATCAGCTAATCCAGGAAGCCCAGCGCCTGGGGCTCAACCCCATCATCGCCTGCAGCATCATCGGCGTCGGCGAAACACCCATGTCGTTCGGGGACCGTTGAAGATGGGTGCCAATGATACGGAAAGCATTCGGCAGCCGTCATGAACCAAATCGAAGCCAGTCGTTCATGGGGTCGGATCGTCGGTCAATTCGCACTCGCCGTTTTCTTGAACCTGTTCGCCATGGCCTTTATCGCCATGACGTACGGCGCCGGTGGTGACGAAAGAATGTGGGACGTTCGCTTGATGCGGCTACTTGGCGAGGCGACGTTCATCTTTGTCCCAATCATGATGATCTTTGCGGTAGTCGCGCGGCTCTACAATGAAGAGAGATTAGCTTGGTGCTTGGCGGCTGTGACTTGGACCTGGCCGTTGTTCCTTCTGCTTCTACGATTCGCCATCCTCGCAATATCTCAGCCCAAAACGGCGTGACAAAAAAAACAAAAGTCTGGTGGCACTGGCGTCCCAAAGACGCCAGTGAAAAAGCGTCAAGCCGCAACCAATTGGCTCGGCTCCCAAGCAAGCCAGGGCCAAAGGCCCGACAGATAAGGTTGCTCCGCTCTTCTTTCGGCCGCGCAGCGCTGGCACCCCCCAGATGCAGTCATTCCCAATTGGAATGCCGGCAGTATATCGTAATGGCTGCGATGCCCTCTCTCCCCTCTTCGCTGCAGGACTGCACCGATGCCTTGGCGATCTCTTCCCGTTGCACTCGCTGCCGTCGCGATGATCGCAGCCAGCAGCTTGCCGGCTGGCGCTCAGGAGAAAGCGACTGCGCTCAAGCGGATCAAGCCGATGGAGGTCAAGCCAGCCGATAGCGAACTGCGGAGGCTGCAGAAGCTTCGATTCAACGCCGCGCTCGACGAGATCAACGCCGCGATGCTCATCCATGAAGAGGGTCCTTCGCAAGGGTTTCAAACCCTCGACGCGATCTACGAAGCGTCCGACCGCCTCACCGAGGCCGCACTCGATCTGTATGCCGATCCCAACAACCGGATCAAGATCTACGAGCGCCAGCTGGCACTGGCCAAAGAGCGCGAAAAACTCCTCAGCGATCAATCGAGCAAAACCGGCGCGAACGATGCCATCGCCTTACAGCGGGCTGTCGGACATCGAGCGAACGTCGAAATCGCCCTGCTGAAAGCACGTCGCGCACTTGAAAAAACCGAATCGGAAAAATCAAACATCGCCAAGACCAATTCCGCGCAATCCAATACCGCACAATCGAGCGTAAAGAATCCCGACTCAGCCAAGCCCAAAACCACGCCAACAAAAGCCACAAAGCCTAAAACATCGCAGCCTAAAGCACCGCAACCCCAATCGGCCGCTGGCGACCCATGAGCAACCCTTCACAAGGTAGTTCCGTGATCCGCCAACTTGCGCGCGGTTTCGTAGCCGCGCTCGCAGCAAGTCTGCTTGCTACCAGTCTGCTGGTCTCGCATACGCCGTCATTGCTGGCCCAGGAGGACGACGCCTGGCCCTCGATCGTTCGGGCAAAACCTTTCGTCATCGTTGACGAGGACAGCGAACTGCTGAAGTTGCGAAAGACCGTTTTCAATTCAGCGATCAAAGAACTCCAGGTCTCGTTTCAAAGCCACCGACTCGGTCTCGGAGACTCCGAGTCGCACATCGACTCGCTCTATGCGGCATCGCGACGCCTCGCCGATGCGGCGTTGGAACTTTACCCCGACGAAGCCCACCGCGCAGAATTCCTGCAAGGCCATGTCACAATCGCGATCATCCGCGAAGCAACCGCAGAGGCCCGCTGGATCGCAGGCGCCGATACCGAACTCAAGTACCACCACGCGCGCTTCGACCGCCTCGGTGCCGAAATCAAGCTGATGAAGGCTCGCCTTGCCTGGGAGAAGGAAAAGAAGAAGGAGCCGGCCAACAAATGAACCGGGTGTCTATTCCACCGCCACAGCAGGCGTCGGCGGGCAACTCTTGAACTTCGTCTCGCCTATGAACAGAGCACCCGAGATCGGGTACTTCGCAAAACGATCCGCCGACATGTGCTCCACGGCCGTCGTCACCACCAGGTGAACCTTCCCCTCGAAATCGATGAACTGCGGGCAAGTCGCTTGCGGCGCCTGTGGCGTCTTCCAAACGAACTCCACCGAGCCATCGGTCAGCGAGAACTGGCACGTTTGCCCTGCCTCGATATCGAGCGGGTTGTACATCGAGATCACCACCGACTTGCCGTCGGGCGTGGCGATCATCCCATCGGGGAAGTCGCTGCGGTCCCGCAAGTCGATCATCACTTGCGGCGGGCTCAGCTTGCCGTGGGCGACGTCGAGCGTGTAGCGCACCACCGTCTTGGTCGGCGTATCGATGTCGAGCAGCGTCACCTCGTTGCCGCTGCCGTAGACGATCTTCCCGTTAGAACAAACCTGGTCGTCTCGCAGCTTGATCAGCTTGCGATCGCGGCTCCGCCAAAGATAAAGCCCCGCCTTGTTCTCGGCGAACTTGACGTCCTTGCAGCCAAAGACGATCCCGCCGTCGAAGGCGACGCCATCGTTCACAATCGTGCCGCTCACCCCTTTGTCGATCTCGTCGGCCAGCATCGTGTACTGGTTGGTTTGGGTGTCGTACAGCTCCAGCGCGTGATCCATGCCCAACACGAACGTGCCCGCCTGCGTCGTCGGAAACGCAAACCCCGGCCGTCCCTTCAGGGGGAAAGTCTTATTGGTCTTGGTCGCCAAGTCGAAGATGTTAAGCGAGCCATCGGTCCGGTCCGCCCCGTGTTGGATCGCCACCCAACTGAACTGCCCCACGCCGCACGGATAGGGCCCCTCCGGCAGGAACCGCAGTTCGGCGCTCTCGGGAAAGTAAAGGACTTTTAGATTGGCAGTGTTCGGGTTGGCAGCGTTCGACATCGGTCAGGCAGGCGGGGTCAAATTAAGGGGATACGACAATGGGACCTCATAGCATCGAGTCGGATTCCTCTATTCGCCAGGGGGCAAACACACCTGGCGATGCGACACGATCGTCCGCAAACTGACCAAGGGGGCGAAATAAGCCGCAAGACACAAAGTCTTAGTTCAGCGCAGCGCCTTTGCGACGCTGAAAATCCCTGTCAAAATAAGGGGGATTGGTAACCTTGCCCCTCCCTCCGCATCGACTTGATGTGTTGGTAACGATGCGGCCCCGCCTGACCAACGTGTAGCGACCCCAACCATTTTGGGGTGGATGTCGCCTCCTTGAGGCGAGTCCTGTCCGCTTGTTTGATTCGTTGCGGCTTCGTTTGTGTTCGTTGATTCTTTGGAAAGCCTGATGTTGATGAAGCTGTGCCGACGCGACCGTGACCTTTGGATGACGATGCTTGGCATCGCGGCCCAGGTGTTTGCGGTCGGCACAAGCCAACGGTTATTAGCCGACGACCCCCAGCCCGTCGCCAACCCAGGCATCCAGATCAACTACGAGCAGCAGGTCAAACCGCTCCTCACCAAATTCTGCGGCGATTGCCACCAAGGCGAATCAGCCCAAGCAGCCCTCGATTTTTCGACCCTCGCGCCCCAAGTCGACAAATGGGCGGAGCGCAAGACCTGGCGCAAAGTACACGACTACATCCGCGGCAGCCTGATGCCGCCTCCCGATGTCGCGCAGCCATCGCCCGAAGAACGGACGCTGATGGCCGACTGGATCGCCGCCAACCCGATGGTCGTCACCTGTGAAGGCACGCCTTCGCCTGGCCACGTCACGTTGCGTCGGCTCACCCGCTACCAGTACGCCAACACGATTCGCGACCTGCTCGGCGTCGACTTCAAGGCCGCAGGCGACTTCCCCGCCGACGATGTCGGCTACGGATTCGACAGCATCGGCGATGTCCTCACGATTCCGCCATTGCTGCTGGAACGCTATCTCACGGCCGCCGAAGCCGTCTCGAAACAAGCCATCATCACGCCCGATCTCGATGGCGCACCGCGCAAAAAGAACGACTTCGTCCAACACTCGCGGCATCGCGAGGAGATCAAATTCGAAGCCCGTCAGACCGGCAAGTATCTGATCAGCATCACCGCCTCGGCCGACCAGGCCGGGCCCGACAAAGCCAAATTCGGTCTCTGGATCAACGACGAGAAAATCGCCGAGTTCACCGTCGAAGGAAACAGCCGCGACGAGTACACCACGTTCGACCTGGAGCGCGACATCCCCGAAGGCAAGCACCTCCTCAAAGTCGAATTCCTCAACGACTACTACAAGCCCGACGAAACCGATCCGGCCCTCAAAGGCGACCGCAATCTCTACCTGTCGATGGTCGAAGTCGCCGGCCCCATTGGCGTTTTACCCAAGGATCTACCGGCCAGCCACGTGCGGATGTTCGAAGGTGCCTCGCCCGACTTGCCCGAAGCCCAGCGCGCGGAACTTGTGCTCTCGCGACTCGTCCGCAAAGCCTGGCGCCGGCCAGTCACCAGCGAAGACGTCCCGCGCTTGATGCGATTATTCACCGCCGCGCGCGAGCAAGGCGATTCCTTCGAGCGCGCCACGCAGCTGTGCTTGCAAGCGGTGCTCGTCTCGCCCAACTTCCTCTTCCGCATGGAAAGCGAACCGGCGTCCGGCGAGACCGTTCGCCTTTTGAACGAGCACGAACTCGCCACCCGGCTCAGCTACTTTCTGTGGAGCAGCATGCCCGACGAAGAGTTGATGCGTTTGGCCGATGAAGGAAAGCTCCGTGCCGAACTCCAACCGCAAGTCCGCCGCATGCTCGCCGACCCCAAGGCCGATGCCTCGCTCACCAGCTTCGTCGAGCAATGGCTCCACCTCCGCAGCCTGGAACAGTACAGCCCCGATCCGCGGCGCTTCCGCAGCTTCGATAAGGAACTCCGCGAAGCGATGGCGGCCGAGACCCTCACCTTCTTTAAGAACCTCGTCAAAGAAGACCGCAGCGTGCTCGAACTGCTCGATGCCGACTACACGTTCGTCAACGAGCGATTGGCCAAGCACTACGAAATCGCGAACGTCACCGGCAACGAGATGCGCCGCGTCGATGTCGATCCGGCCCGCCGCGGTGGATTGGTCACGCAAGCCAGCTTCCTGGCCGTCACATCGAATCCCGGTCGCACGTCGCCTGTGAAGCGCGGCAAGTGGATCTTGGACAACTTGCTCGCCGCTCCTCCGCCCCCTGCTCCGCCGAACGTTCCGGCATTCGCCGAAGTTCGTAACAAGGAGGCCACCGCGTCGCTGCGGCAACGCCTCGAAATGCACCGCGCCGACGCCATGTGCGCCAGCTGCCACAAGCAAATGGACCCCCTCGGCTTCGGGCTGGAAAACTTTGACGCCATCGGGGCTTGGCGCGATAAGGACGGAAAATTCGACATCGACTCCAGCGGGGTTCTGCCGACAGGCGAAACCTTTAGCGGACCCAAGGAGTTAAAAGTCATCCTCAAGGCGAAAGCAGGCGACTTCCGCCGCTGCCTGACCGAAAAACTAATGACCTTCGCCCTCGGCCGAGGCATAGAATTAGAAGACGAATGCCTCGTGCGAGGGGTAACCGAACAACTCCAGCGCAGCGACGATAAGTTCTCCGCTCTGGTCATGGCGATCGTGCAATGCGAAGCCTTCCAGAAACAAGGACTCAGGTAGCAGCAAGACCCAAAAAGTGGCACAGACAATCCTGTCTGTGCGCGGTGCAGTAGCCAACCCAGAACGCGGCTGTGCTACAAGTGCGACTAGCAGGAACGGAAGAAAAACCATGAGCCAACTTTCGCAATTCTTCGGACGCTTCGACCGCCGCGCTGCCCTGCGAGGCTTTGGGGCGGCAGTCGCCTTGCCGTGGCTCGAAGCTATGTCGCGCTATGCTCCGGCCGCCGAAGCCGCAACAGCCAAAGACGGCCCGCCGCTGCGGCTCGCGTTCCTGTACGTCCCCAACGGGGTCAACATGGAACATTGGCGTCCCGAAGGCGAAGGCTGCGACTACAAGTTCCGCTCGACGCTGGAGCCACTCGCTGAACTGCGCAGCCACTTCAACATCATGAGCGGGCTGACGCAGCAAAAGGCCTTCGCCAACGGCGACGGCGGCGGCGACCACGCCCGCGCTCTGGCCACGTTCCTCACTGGCTGCCAGGCCAAGAAGACCAACGGCGCCGACATCCGCGCCGGCGTCAGCATCGACCAACTCGCCGCCGCACACCAATCCCGCTTCACGCGATTCGCCTCCGTCGAAATCGGCTGCGAAGCAGGCGGCCTGGCCGGCAACTGCGACAGCGGCTACAGCTGCGCGTACTCCAACAGCATCGCCTGGCGCAGCGAGAACTCGCCGATCCTCAAAGAAGTGGACCCCAAGCTCCTCTTCGATCGACTCTTCGCAGGCGGCAACGCCAACGAATCGGCCGAAGCCCGCGCGCGGCGAGATAAGGATCGCAAGAGCGTCCTCGACTTCGTCACCGAAGATGCCCGCCGTTTGTCGTACAACCTTGGCCAAACCGACCGCCGCAAGCTCGACGAGTACCTCACGAGCGTTCGCGATTTAGAAAATCGCTTGATGCAAGTCGAAAAGACCCCCACGCTCGACGGCGAAGCGGCCAAGCGTCCGACGGGCATCCCGAAGGAATACTCAGCCCACCTCCGCCTGATGGGCGACCTATTGGCCCTCGCCTTCCAAACCGACACCACCCGCGTCGCGACCTACGTCTTCGCCAACGAAGGAAGCAACCGGGCATACCCCGAAATCCAAGTCGGCGAAGGGCATCACGAACTATCGCACCACGGCAGGAACGCCGAGAAGCTCGAAAAGCTCGCTAAGATCAACACGTTCCACGTCGAAGCCTTCAAGCACTTCCTGTTGCGGCTCAAGAGCATTCCCGAAGGCGGCGGCACGCTGCTCGACAACTGTGCCATCGTCTACGGCAGCGGCATCTCCGACGGCGATAAGCACAACCACGACGACCTGCCGATCATCCTGGCCGGCGGCGGAGCCGGAACGCTCACGCCCGGCCGCCACGTCGTCTACGAAAACGGCACGCCGCTCACCAATCTCTACCTCTCGCTCCTGGAACGCATCGGCGTCCAACGCGAATCCCTCGGCGACAGCAACGGCAAACTCGGCCAGCTGACGCTTTAAAAAGTAGCACGGACATTCCTGTCCGTGCGAAGTGGACGCACCACCGCAACAACGCGCTGCTCCCAAACAAAGTGGCCCAGACAATCCTGTCTGGGCGCAGTGCGGCCAACCATCTAGAACCGGCAAAGCGCGTGAATGAAACGCACGTCTCTACCAATGGCTGCCCATGGGCATGGGGGTATCGATTCGGCCGTTACTCGTCGGTCTTCGACAAGGTCGGCTCCGGCGAAGGGGTCGCGAATCGGAAAGGGGGTCGCGAACCCGCTTCGCCTTCGCTGATGTCGCTTATGCGAATGTCCTGTAAGTGCTTCAGTCCCGACAATTGCCCCAGCCCGGCGCTCGTGACCTGCGTCTCCGTCAGCGTCAGCCATCGCAAGTAGGGGAGCGTCTGCAACTGGGCGAGTCCTCTGTCCGTCACATGTGTCCCACGAAGCGACAGGAAACTCAAACGGTCCAAACCCGCCAAATGAACAAGCCCATCATCCGTGATGCTACCACAGCCGATAGAAAGCGAATTCAATTGATCGAGCCCTTTGAGGTGTTCCAGCCCAGCATCCGTGACGTTGGTGTCGAGCAGGTACAGATGGTTCAATTGACGGAGCGATGCTAGATGTCGAAGACTACCATCCTGAATCTGAGGACCTTGCAAAGCGAGCGTTTTCAATTGTTTGAATCCCTGAAGGCACTCGAGCCCAGCGTCGGTCAGGGGGTTCTCGCAAAGGCGCAGGTCCTGCAAATTGGCAAGCTCATGCAAGTGTGCCAGTCCTTCGCCCGTGATCTGGGTTTGATTGAGTTGGATTTTTCGCAGGAGCGGTAGCTTCATAAGATGCGCGAGACCAACATCGGTAACTTGAGTCTTGCTCAACTCAAGCTCCTCCAAACGCGTTAGTTCCACCAAGTGGGACAACCCCGCGTCGGTCACTTGTGGAGGCAGCCAAAGGACGCGTAGCGATCGAAGGCCCTTAAGGTGCTTTAAGCCGTCATCGGTAATTTGCGTGTAACGAAGGTCGATTTCTCGCAGCTCAACTAGTTTTGTCAGGTGAGCGAGGCCGGCGTCGGTGGTCCGAACGCCATGCAGAGGAAGATATTGCAGATGCCTTAGGTTCTTGACGTGCTTCAATCCTTCTTCGTTGATTTCTTTCGAGCCATACGATTCGACCGTGACCGATCTCAATTCGCTAAAACCCTTGACCAACTCGAGCGTGGAATTGTCGGCTTCGGGGACTCTGACGCGATAGACATCGTCAAAGAACTCATGTCCCAACAAAGTGGCTAGCCACTGCGGTCGATTCGGCCCCGTTGCCGGATTGAGTGGAGGGAACCCGCCGGTGTCGTAAGCGCAATGCCCGTTCTGTTTTTCGATTTCCGCAACCATCTTGCGCTGCAGTCGGGCCATCTCCATCTCGCGGGCCATCCACGCGCAAGGAATGGCCATCAGCGGGACCATCATCAGCATCGTCGCGAGGCTGAACTGCGCTTTCCATTTGGTGAACCTGCTGACGACCGCCCACCCGACGATCAACAGCAAGCCGATCGCCGTCGCGGCGACCGTGAAAAGGACCGTGTTACCCTTGTACTTGTTGAACCAGAACCACTGGTATTGCGGAGAGACAAAGAGAATGAACTGCATCAGGAGCACCGACGCCAGAAACTTGGCAGGCGTCGGAACATACCATCGCGGCTTTCGCGCCGGCAATGGTTCCTGGTGATCGGCAACCACGGACATGACTGCATTCCCCCCGAAACCCGAGTTGCGCAAGGAGTGATCAACCGGCAAGCTTACCGCGACTGCGGGAGAATTTCCTTGTCTCAGGGACGCTATCAGTCGATTAATGAACGCTCCCTAGAAGCAGCGCGTCCCAAATTAGCCAGCCGCACCGCGCCCAGACAGGAATGTCCGGGCTACTTTTCAAAGCCCTAAGGCCGCCCCGGCCGCTTGGTCAGCTCCACCTCGGTCTCGCGTTCTTTCCCATCGCGCAGGTACTTCACCTTCACCTTGTCGCCCGGTTTGTGCTTTGTCAACGCAACCATGAACAGCTCGATGTCCGTGATCTTGGTTTCGCCCAGTTGGACGATGATGTCCCCGCCTTGCAGTCCGCCTTTGGCCGCCGGGCCTTCGGGCGACACACCGCTTAGCGCCAGGCCTTCCACTTCCTTGGCGTAGTCGGGAATGCTGCCGAAGTACGGGCGATCGCCGCTGTCGGCCGCGATCGACGTCGTTTCCTTGATCTCGATGTAGTTCGGGCGAGCCTCCGTCCGATCGATCGTTTGCAGCGCCGCCGCCACCAGGTCGGCCACGCGCCGCATCCCTTCAATGTTCAGCTTCTCGGTGTCGTCGCTGGGGCGATGGTAATCGGAGTGCGTTCCGGTAAAGAAATGGAGCACCGGAATCTTTTTGGCATAGAACGAGGCGTGGTCGCTCGGGCCAAATCCGCCTGGGATTTTGGTCAGCTGGAAATGGTCCTCTTCGCTGAGCTTGGTAATCAGCGGATCGAATTCGCTCGACGTCCCCGTGCCGTAAATAATCAACTTGTCCTCGCTCAGGCGACCGACCATGTCCATGTTGAGCATCGCGATCGTCTTGTCGAGCGGAAAGACCGGTTGCTCGCAGTAGTGAGCGCTCCCAAACAACCCCTTCTCCTCAGCCGTGAAGGCAATGAACACAATCCGCCGATTGGGCTTGTAGCCGCTGGCCGTCAAGCGATGCGCCACTTCGAGCAGCGTCGCCGTTCCCGAGGCATTGTCGTCGGCGCCGTTGTGGATTTCCTTAGTCCATGGCGCCAGCGATTCCGGCCCGCCGCGGCCAACGTGGTCGTAATGGGCGCCGATTACGATCGTCTCGTCGGAGTTCGGCCCCGTCCCTTCCAGCATCGCGATGACATTCTTCACCTCGGCTTCGTTCGTCTTGATGTTCACTTCCCCTTCCGCCGTCCAGCCTTCGAGGACTTTCGATTGCGGTTTGAACTGCCCGTCGATTTCGGCTTCCACGTCCGCCAATTTCTTTCCCATCGCGGCTTCGATCAGCGGGTCGATCACCGAGCGTTTGCAGAACACGATCGGCAAGCGGCGGCGCCGACCACCGTCGCCTGCTCCGGTGAACGGGATCAACTCGTCATAGCTGTTAGCTGCCAGGCGCTTGGTAATCGCCGAAGCCTGCTCCAGCAACTTCGCCGACTCCTGCACGCGTTTGTTGAACTCCTCAGGCGAAGTCTCCGCCGGCAACGGCTCGGCAAGTTTGGCCAGCTTCGTCATCGCGTCTTCGTAGGCCTTGCGATCCGCGTCGAAGCGCTTTTCCAGGTCGAAATTGTCGTTCACCACGATCACTGCCTTGGCGCCGCGATCGCGCGCGACCGAGAACTTTCGCAGGAACGTGGCGTGGTCGGATGGCTCGGTCCCTTTGAACGCGCTGTGCGGGTCGTTCTGCTGCGGCTCCTTGCGGATCATGATCAGGATCTTGTCCTTCACATCGATCCCGGCGTAGTCGTCGTAGTTCAAATCGGTCGCATTGATGCCATAACCAATGAAAACCAACTGGCCATCCAGCGAGCCACTCGCGCCAGCGGCCAACGGCGTAAAGTCCTTGTCGAGGGTCAAATCCCACGACCGCGGCGCCGCCGATCCCTCTGGAGCCGGCCCTTTGAGCAGTAGTCGATTGTGCTCCTTGGGACCAAGTTCCGATCCTGTGTGCATTGTGAACTTCTGGAACGGGCCGCCATCGACGACGTTCGTGTTGAGTCCCGCCTTCTTGAATTCAGCCGCCACGTAGTCGGCCGCCTTGTCGAGCCCCGCGGTGCCTACGCCGCGGCCTTCATAGTCGTCCGACGCCAACACGCCCACGTCTTCGCGAAGTCGCGTTTCCGACTCGACCAGAGCGGCCCCCTTCTCGGCAACCTTTTCTTCGGCGGCCCACAGACGCAAGCCCGCATGCGCACCAATCGCGATCGAACAAGCGAGCGCAACACGAACAATCCAATCCAAATGGCGTCGAACCATTGCTGTGAATTTCCTACTCGGGAACTTCAATGGGTAAAACTCAAAAAGCCGGTGCCGCCACCGCCTGATCCCATTCTAATGCAGAGAATCGCCCCTGTAGCCGCACTCGCCAAGAGTGCGGTTGCCCCGCAAATGGGCACCGCACCTACCGCGTTCTGGCGAACGCAGCTACGCCCCAGCCCCCCGCAATTCGAGGCTATTTCCCGCTGAACGTAAAGATCTCGTCCAGCCACCGCCCATACACGGCGATCAGTGCTCCACCGACGACCAGCCCCGTCCCGATCAGCCGCGACGGCGTGGCCAGCCGGATTGGAGCCTCGAGCATCCCGAACTGCTCGATCGCAATCGACATCAGCATCTGCCCGGCGATCACCAAGGCCAGCATCGCGGCGACACCTAACTCCTTCGTAACGATGATGCTCGTCATGATGTAGGCGGTACCCAAAAAACCACCTGTCCAAATCCACCACGGCAGGGAAGCCATTTCCTTGGACGATGGCCACGCCGATTTGTTCCCCAAGCAATAAAGCCAGCAGAAGACCGTCCCAATCGTGAACGAGATCGCCGCCGCACGAGTCGGCTCGCCCAGTGCGTGCCGCAACTTCGTATTCACCACGGCCTGCGTGCTCGTACAAGCGCCAGCCACCAAAGCCATCACCACAAACAGAAACGTCTTCACGAGCAATCGACCCCGGTAGGAACTTGGAAAACCAGATCGAATTGTAGCCGCGTTCGCCAGAACGCGGTCGGTGCGGCATCGACCTGCGAGGCGGCTGCACTCTTGGTAAGTGCAGCGACACGAATCACGTCGGAGGAGAAGCCGACTCTGGTTTCTCAGCGTCCTTCTGGATCGTTTTCACTTCACCGCTATCCGTGCCGTTCTCGTTCAACTCGGCAATCTCCTGGGCGGCCTTCTGCCACTTCGAGACTTCGTTCCATCCAATCAAGGCCAGCCCAGCAACGAGCGGGAACATGAAATAGATGACGCGATACACGACAAACACCGCCGCCAAGTGCCCTAGCTCTTTGCCGGATTGCATTCCCAGCGCCGAGGTCATCACGAGTTCGAACACGCCTGCACCACTCGGCACATGCAGCGTAACCACGATGATTTGCGCCAGCAGATACCCCGCCAGCACGTGTGGAAACGACGCGCCAATCGACTTGGGCAGCAATACATAGAACACGAGCGCGGCCAGCATGAAGTCGAAGGCCGATACGACAATCTGCAAAAGCGAAATGCGGAACGATGGTAAGTCGATTTCGACACCGCCCCACTTAATCGGCTTATGCCAGACAATCGTGGCCGTCAGATACAGTGCGCCGGCAACGAGGAAGGCGATTCCCAAAGGGCGAGTCGTGTGGAAATCGATCCACTTGGGAATGTACTTGTCGACAAGCTCGGGAATCTCAATGGGCGTGAAGGTAAACGAAACTCCTGCCATCACGAACAGGCCGAGCCAGAATGTCAGCGACAAGATCGCAATGAACTTGACGATCTCCCAGCCCCGCAATCCCCAGTTCGAATACAGGTAGTACCGGGCGGCCGTCCCCCCGAAGATCCAGCCGAACTGGTGGCTGACTGCATAGCCGATAATCGCGCCGACCATCACCTTAAAGAGGCTGATCGATTTGTTCATGTACTGGAGCGCGATCAGATCGTACCCCGTGAGCACCAGGTAATAGAGACAAGTCAGAAAAAGCGCCAGGCCAATCTTCCAGGCTCGAATTTCATGAAACCCGTCGATGATCTCTTCGACTTTAACGTCCTTGAACTGCTTGCTCAGCGCCCAACATGCGCCAGCCACAATGCCGAAGATCAGCAGCACCTTGGCCACATTCAGCAGCGTCTTCTGGGCGCTCGCCTTCTTCGACTTCGCGCGCTTCTCGCTCGGCGCGTTAACAGAGGGTGAGGAGTCGTCGGTCGGGGCGTCGGACGTGCTCATGCAAAACAGTTACGAGGATGACCGACGGAACCTGAAAGAAAGGGGAACACTGGCGATGGGCCGACCCTGGGCCGCTGGCTGGTTTCTTCGTTCCATTACCTTCGCCGCTGGTGTTACCTTTGCGCTCCAGCGCCGCCACGCTCGAGCCCTACCTTAGTCCTTCGCAAAACCCGTGATTCTCCCTAACGAGGCGGGCCCTAACTAAAGGAACTCGTTAGTATAGCTCAAACCTAAGAATCGAACACCGCAGGGGCCCGCCGCGCCCCCGCTTAGCAGTCGTCAAAGCACCCCAAAGTCAACTATAATTGATTCGTTCGCCCCTTTTGCCCCGCCTTCGAGCTCCCTTCCGGGCGCCCGCCTTTCGAAAATCCCGCCTATGTATCCGTGCCAGCGCCTTCGCCCCACTCCCCTCAGCCGCCGCGCGCTTTTGTCACAAACGCTGGGCGGATTTGGCGCGGTGGCCTTAGCCGGGCTCATGGCTCAAGCCGAGGAAGTGCCCGCACCTGCTACCGAAAAAGTCCTCAATCCCTTCGCCCCCAAGCCGACGCACTTTCCCGCCAAGGCCAAGAGCGTCATTTTCATCTACCTCGACGGCGGCCTCTCGCAAGTCGATTCGTTCGATCCCAAGCCATTGCTTACGGAGCGCAACGGCCAGCCCTTCTCGATGAAGATCGAGCCGACCCAGTTCAACAACAACGGCGCCACCCTCGGCACGCCCTGGAAGTTCAAGCAGTACGGCGAAAGCGGCACGCCCATCAGCGACCTGTTTCCGAACATCGCTCAGCATGCCGACAGGATGGCCGTGATCCGCTCGATGACCAGCGAGTTCCCCGAGCACACCAACGCCAACTACTTTTTGCACACCGGCACCGGAATCCAAGGCCGCCCCAGCATGGGTGCCTGGTTCGGTTACGGACTCGGCAGCGAGTGCGACGACTTGCCGGGCTACATCGTCCTCAACGGCGGCCTGATCCCGCCCGGCGGACTCGATAACTTCGGTAGCGGATTTTTGCCCGCCACGTATCAGGCCTCGCTCTTCAACGCCGGCGACCATCCCGTCGCGAACCTCAGCCCGCCCGACGGCGACTTCGCCACCCAAAAAGCGAAGATCGATTTGATGCGCCAACTCGACGGCGGCTTGCTTGAGCGACTCGGCCCGGTCGACGCCGTTGAATCGGCGATCCTCAACTACGAACTCGCCTTCCGCATGCAAACGGCCGTCCCGCACCTGACCAACCTGTCCGACGAAACCGACGAAACCAAGCGGATGTACGGCTTCGAAACAACCACTAAAGGCACGGCCACGTTCGCCCGACAATGCTTACTCGCGCGCCGACTCGCCGAGCGCGGCGTCCGCTTCATCGAGCTCACCTGTCCGGGCGTCGGCTACGACCGCTGGGACCAGCACAGCCAACTCCGCGAAGGCCACTACGACAACGCCATGGCGGTCGACCAACCCGTCGGCGCGCTCCTCACCGATCTCGCCCAGCGCGGGCTACTCGATCAAACGCTCGTCGTCTTCACCGGCGAGTTCGGCCGCACGCCGTTCGCCCAAGGCAGCGACGGCCGCGACCACAACCCGTTCGCCTTCAGCCTCTGGATGGCCGGCGGCGGCATCAAAGGGGGCACCGTCTACGGCGCGACCGACGAGTTCGGCTACAAAGCCATCGAAGGCAAACGCGAGATGCACGACCTCCACGCCACGATGCTCCACCTGGCCGGCGTCGACCACGAACGCCAAACCTTCCGCTTCGGAGGAAGAGACATGCGCCTCACCGACGTGAAGGGGCATGTGATCAAGGAAGTGGTGGCGTAGGGTCTCACGGTACAGGAACACATCTTTCTACTTCGCGTTCCACTTTCTTCGAAGATCCACCACTCGCGAGTCCGTCGCTAGTGAGCTATCGCTCTCAACAATCGTCTCAATAGCTTCACCAGTTCCGTACGGCCAGCTTTGAACATTTTCTGGCAGGACAGCGCACAAGACTCGAAGGAATTGCTCCGGATAGGCCTTGACCACGTCTCTCACCTCGCTGCCCCAAAGGCGAATGTGCGATTCCGCTTGCCGATCAAGTGTCGTTAAATGCTGTGGGATTACATCCATTAACGCAGCAAAACTGTCGCGATGTGAGAGCAGGACATCGCATAAACGCGCTGTCATCTTCGAGTTCTTCAGAGACTTTTGGTGGGGCCAGACGTGATGGAAGAAATCGCGAGCTTTCGCCAATAGTTCGGCGTGATCGTCTGCTTCCGCGCGGCTGAGCAAACGTTCAAACTGCCAAAGAACATGAGACCGAAACTCATCCCCCCCCTGCAAAATAGCATCACGAAATTCGACATCCGTGATCCAGGGGCCAATATTCTCTTCGTCAACGATGATCCATCCTTGAACAGCTAGGTAGGCCAAGGACTGCGTTTGTCCTTCCCGATGAAGGCTTCTCTCTTTAATGACGTTCAACAAACTGGGCTTGATCCGCCGGTACAATTCAGCGTTTACCTGTGGATTCCAGAGAAATCCGGCCCAAAGGGCGTCGTGATCATCGACGACGTCCGCATCAAGAATTGAGAGGAGATGGCGATCTGTCCAATTCCGATCTACTCGATAGAGCCAACCCAGGTGATGCGAAGTCAACGCAATGGCATGCCTGCGTTGATCGCCTGAAAGCGTGAGATATTTCTCTACCGTCTGCAACCATCGCTTCGATGATGCTGCGTGCGACGAATCAATCGGTACATCATCGAGTATCGCCCGAACGATATGACCGACCGGTGAATTGATTGCTGCTGTGAACCAGTCATCTCTCCGAGTTGTTTCCCGCTCCACCAACGCATTGCTTCCTGGCTCACGTTGCAAGACATCAAAGAATCGTTCGATGATTGCTTCGAAGACAGCAGGAAAGAATTTCGAAAGTGATTTGCTGACTTTCTGAAGCCACGATGTCGCCGCACCTAGCAGCTTTAACAGTGTTTCATCGGGCAACTTGTTCAGGCGTCGCGCCACAATTGCGGAGAAGGATGGCGAATCCTCTGATCGTGCGGACGAGTCAAGGAATTTTTTCCAACCCCACAGAACGACGTCGATTTGCTCAGATGCGTGCACTAAGGCAAGGTAGGCCCGTTTTGGGCGTGTAATACAAAGGCCACCAAACGGATCG
This sequence comes from uncultured Pirellulaceae bacterium, assembly GCA_964636985.1. GTDB lineage: Bacteria > Planctomycetota > Planctomycetia > Pirellulales > Pirellulaceae > CAZWSX01. The sequence goes on from CAZWSX010000017.1 coordinate 111,128, forward strand.
TGTTCCTTTAGATAGTTTGTTTCCGAACGACCAGAGAGTTCCAGGGCCTTGGAAACAAGAGACTCTATTGGTTCGCTCATCAGCAAGCTGTACTCTGTGTCTGTCGCGACAAATCCCGATTGCATCTCCATGGAATCGGCTGCATGCACCGCGTACTCTGACCTCCAATTGGGGGCGTCCGTTCGAAGCGTCGCTATCGCGGTAACAACATCAAACGAGAAGACGCATCCGCCATCGCTCAGCCATTGCAGGCGCTGCAATAACTTAAAAGCGCGCCTTTCTCGGTGAGATGCGCGTTTTTCCCCCTTCCATCGCTTGGGGCCCCGCCGCAAACGGTTCTCGATTCGTCGTCTATCGCTCCTCGATATTTCATTCCATCGACTCTTTAACGAAAGAAGGATGTCGCGCTGGTGATGGCTTCCCCAAAACACTTCGTCAGACAACTCTCGTACCACGGCTGCAAAAGTGCGTGGCGATGCTACCTCGCGCTTGCCCGAGGCCCAACAACGTAGCCGGGAGAATACAGGGTCATCGTTCGAAGGCCATGCTTCGAATTCTTCTTTCGCACGTTTCAAATCCCGATCCACTAATCGCTCAAATAGGCCGGCGAACCTGATCACGCATCCGGAAAGTCCTCGTGTTCGCTGAAAGTCGCTGATATCGGGGCGAGTATCTCTCACGATGGGGCAAATGCGTAACTCATGTTCAGCGCCCACTTCGTTGCAAAGGTGAACTGCTTCCTGAATATTGTTTCGGAGTCCGAAGATCACTTGAGGCAACCATTCGTCCGGAATGTCCGCATCATGCGATGGCACGGGACACTCAACTTCAATTCGTACCACTTCGCCCAGGCGAGTAAACTCGTCCACTTTCGGCGGTGTTGGCCGAGGCAGAAACGCTGGCGTAACCTGCAAATGCGGCTTGAAGAGCGTAATGAATCGTCGCCGAATCCTGGAAGACCATCCATCTCGAGTGATCTCGTTCTTCAGGTCGTACCATTCATATCTTGGGTCTGTGATGGACGTGTTCCAGGCCTCAAGAACGTATGTCCAAGCCTCCTTTAGGATACAGTCAACTATTGGACCGAGCCGCGTAACCTCTGATTCGATGCACTGCCGGTAATGGGGGTGAATGGACTTTTGCCGTGCAGCCCACCATACAGCTGCCGGTTGGGTCGAGACCCTCGCGATCCAGGTTCCCAGGCTGTAGAGCCGGCCCGGAAGTGGCGGAAGATGGGATGAACAATGCCCTCGGACAGTCGCGAGATTGCCCGGCGATAACTCCTGCTGGTCGGCATCATTGACTTTGAACGCATCCCAGGCCTCATCTAGAATTTCTTGCGAGCCCGAAGAAAATGTTTCATCACTTCGCTGGGGAATCACATCAAAGTCCAAGCCGTACAGGGCAAATGGGTCACGGATTGGGCTTTCCATGCTCGTCCGATCCGTCCGTCCGGGGCGCTCGTATCGGCACAAAGGATCGAATACGCACAGCCACTCCGCTGGTGGCTTAGCTTTCGTGAACGCAATTGCTCCCTCTCGTGTCGACACGATATGCGCCACCTGCCCTCGCTCATGGGGTAATAGTTGTTCTGGCCCCTCCATTGCGCGATCTAGCACCGATTGCTGCCACTTAGACGCATCGTCTGCTCGATCTGCCCAGCGTTCTAACGTGTCCCACAGGGCGCCGTGTCCACCAGCGATGGGTGTGTATGGGATCGCAATGACTCCCTTTTGTTCCCAACGTGTAACTAGTTGAGAAGATCCATCGGACTGAAATGCGTAGATTGGATTTCTAGAACCAGCAGTACGCCTTAGTCCTTCGAGCAAGTATTGAACAGGCGGATCGTCGGCCGAATACCCGACGAAGACAACCACAAAACCCCGAACGATCTCTCGCAAGAACTCCGTTGCCCATCCTTCAGCCAGGTAAGCGTGGCCAAAATCTGATAACGAGAGTATGAAACCATCTTCATCCGACCCACCATATTGGGCGTCGACTCGCCCGTGTAAGTACACAATCCCGTTCAAGTCGTCGTGCCGTGAAATGCGCGGGAGTCGCGGCGACTGAAAAGTGCATAGCGGATTTGCGTCGCTCTCGAAAAGACGATCGAAGTTGGTCGTGACGAGTTGCGTTTTTCCATCAGGCGTCTTCGCAAGTCGAAGAAGAATGTCGTGCGCGGAGCGATCGACGTCCGATGGTGGCTTTAGGCATCCGGCAACGGCCGCTTGGATATCCTTCGGCGTAAACTCTAGCTCCAAGAGGGAGAACACTTTGTCAGCCGAAACAAGCCCCGGGATGTCAAATCCATTCCCGACTTCCTTGGCCACTTTAAGAAATCTGCAAGCGTCACTGTCATGAGGCGAACCCAATCTTCGAATAACGTCCTCTGCCAAACCAAAGAAATCCGGGAGCTTGGCCCTCGCTCGTGAAACGCCTGCACCACAGAAAAAAACAACACGCCCTTCGTCTCTCGCCTGGAGGAGCGAATCTGGAATTGAAGGGCCGTTCGATACAAATCGCATAGATTCCTCCCTGCACTCACGAAAACCATCCTTTTGCATCCCCACCGATTCGAAAGATGGAGGAGAATTGGCTTACCTCGTGACACACACGACGCCAATAGTGTATTATTGACACGAAGTAGCGAAGTCAAGTTCACAAATTTCTGAACAAGCTAAATTGTGGCCGCTAAGACGGGAGTGGCCGTTTAGAATTCCGCGCGCTTAAGCAACCGTAAAACAGCATCTTGAGAAACCGAGTCCGAAAGAAAGAGCAACCCCACCACAACCAACAGCGCCACTAGCACGCGATCGAGCGTGATGGCGTACCATGCTCTTCTTGCTTGGGTGCCACTCATTTCAGCACGTCCGGCCCCTTCATCGATAGATGGAGACACCTCCTCTGCGATCTCTGACCCTCTGTGGCAAACCACCCAAGCCCGTGCGGCGCGCTACTCAAATCGCTTCAAATACTCCGCGCCGTACTTGCCGAACCAGGCCTTGAGCACTTTGAGGTCTTTGCAGCTTTTCAACATCTCGCTCCCGGGCGCTTTCTCGGCGACCAGCATCTGGCTTAGCCTCGACGATACAACTTCTTCTTCCCACCAGTGCGTGGCCTGCTGGTAACCAAGCGCCATCTTGAGGCCAAATTTCCCTTTGCTTCGGACCACAACTTCGACCGCGCCCAGTTGCAGTTCCTGGTTATTCTCTTTGGTCGCAAAAAACTCCGGCTTCAATCGCGCGCCGTCGCCGAACAATGCCAGGGCAACCTCAATCATCGACGTCGAAGGCTGTGCCGACTCAAGGATTGGCTTGGCCGCTTCGTGGTGCAGATACCCCAGCGCCAGGGCCGCGACGTCTCGATCGGGGCACCCCTTGGCCACCTCTTCAAAGGCTTCGGGGACATCGACCGTCTCCGCTTCGGGAACCTCGGGCAACGCCTTGATCGCAAGCGCTTCACCGCGCAGCACGCACAACAAATCCTCGGCCGAAGCCGTATGCTTGAGTCGCCCGGCGACGAGCATCGCTTGCCGCCGCACTTGCGGTTCGGGATCGTGCAGGCCGGCTGCCAGTCGCTCACTCAACGCGTCCTCGGTAAAATCGCCTCGCCACGCGCTTAGATGATCGAGAGCCCGCATCCGCCACGTGTAATACCGCGCTTCCTGTTCGACCTGGACGACAATCTGGTGCAGCTCCGCGATGTTGTCCGGCTTCCAATCCTCCAGTGGCGATCGATTCGATTGCCAAAAACGGGCCGCTCCGCGCCGCATCTGACGATCGTCTCCTCTGAGCGCCGATTCCGCAGCCGCCGACAGATCCTTGGTCGCGTACTCGCCCAAGGCTTCCTCGGCAAACTGATCGATCGAGTCGAGCGGCGACCAGCCGTTGTTGTCGGCCCCCAGGATGCGAAACAAAACCTCCGCTTGCTTCTCCTTCTCCGGATGAATGCGTTTGAGTTCTTTCCTGAACTTGTCCGCACCTTCGCGGAATGCCACGGCTAATTCAGGCGACATTCCCGCCGCCGCTTGTTCGAACTTGCGAACCTGGGCTGTTCGCTCCTTGTTCATCGCTTCGAGTTCTTCCAAAGGGCCTTTCACGTTGTGCTTGGCTAGCCAGTCGACGACAAAGTCGCCCGACTTTTGCGAGAGCGCCGCGTCGGCCGGCCACCCTCCGGGCCAGCGAAACGAACGTCCGTGATGGAAGCCCAGCGTCGCGACCAGTTTGTCCCCCTCGTAGAACTCCAAGCTCGGATTGCCGCAGCACATGCAATGAAAGCCGCTCATCTGCTCCTCGAGTTCAATCCCTGTCAGGAGCTCTTGAATCTGCGCGACGTCTTTGGTTTCGAACTGCGTCTCTTCGGAATCCTTGTCGCGATGGCACGTTCCACCCGTTCGAATCCGCATCCGCGTAATTGGTTTGAGCGCCTCGTCGAGTGCTTCACGCCAACGAAACGAGACCTTGCACTTGGGATTGTCGCGTTTGAACGCGGCGACCGCGGCGTCATCTAACGGTGCCGAGAAGATCACCAATTGCTCGGCACCGGGCAACTGTTTCGGCAGTTTGCGAATCGGCGACATATTCGCCGAAATCGTCCGCAATGTTGCCAGGCCATTGGCCGGCGCAAGATCCTCGACAGGCGTCGAATTGATATTGAGGACAACCAAATCGCGCATCCCGCTCACAAACGAGATGTCTTTAATATTCTTGCAATGACTCAAATTCAACACTTTGAGTTTTGTCAATGATGCCAGGGCCTTTGTATTCGAAAGTTCGTTGCCCGAGAGGTCGAGCGTCTCAAGTTCCTTGGCCTGCGCAAGAACCGAACAATCGAACTTCCCCAACACCGTTTCGACGGCAAGAGTTTTCAGTCGCTTGAGCTTGCGCAGTTCCTCGAACGACTTGATGCCCTCGCTGGAATTCGAGTCGATCCGCAATATCACCAGATCGGCAGGCAGTGGAGGCAGCGCATGCGCGGCGCCCTGCTGCGCCCCTTCGCCGATCGTGACGCACGTCCGCGCTGGATCGACCAGTTTCAGCTTCTCGCCAATCGCAGGCGACCAGTGATCGATGTGCAGCCCCCACAGCCCGCGGATCTCGTTGCGACTGAGCGTCGACAAGGGATCGACGAGCTTGTCCTGCTCCTCTTCGTAGATGGTATCGACCTTCGCGGCAACGACTCGCGATTCCCCTTCGACTGTCGCCTTGAGCAGGCCGGTCTTTCGGTCCAGACCGGTGAAGTCGATTTTTCGTTCGCTACCTAAAGCCAAATGGAAATCGAAGTCAAACAGAAACTTAGCGCCGTTGCCTTCACCGAAGATGTATTGAAGCGACGGCTGGAAAGGCTTTCCATTTCTTGTCGCTTCGAGCTTGGGAGGCTCCGGCAATTGGCCGCACAAGATCGCCGAGTCCAGCGACAACAGCGTGAATGCGAGAACGAATCCGATTGCTTTGCAGGTTACAATGCGCCAGCAAGAAATCATTGCAAGTCACCCTTTGGACGGCAGAGAAGAGAAGGGAGAGGTCCGTGCCATTCCGGGGATTCTAACCTCCCCACATGGTCAGTGCACGCGAACCAATCGTACTGATCGGAAAGAAAGAGCAGCCCCTCAACGAGCAATAGCCCGACCAGCACACGGTCGAGCGTGACGGCGTACCACTTTGGAATGTTTGAAGCGTCGTTCATTCCACACGCCCCGCCGGACTCCATTCCTGGTAGACCATGGGAGGCCTCCACGGCAGCAGATTGATCGTGCACTTGGGAAGCGCGTTCCGTAAACGTTTCATGTCCACGGGGGCCGTCTGGCTTGTGCGAATCGTGAGCGACTTGAGCTTTTTCAGCGCATGAAGATCGGATGCCATCTCGCCGTCGAATCGACTGACGCAGAGCCTTACTTCCTCGAGACGCTCGAACTCGCCGAGGATTTTGGTAAATTCGCGATCCGGTTTTTGCGCCCACACGTTCAGGACTTTGAGACCAGTTAACGGCTTTAAGTGCAACAACCCTTCGCTCGTGGTGTACGAGCCGGAAAGATCCAGCGACTCCAATTGCACTACCCGGCCGACATGTGCCAGTCCAATATCGCCAATGTCGGTATCGCTGAGCCCGAGGTGCCTGAGGTTGGGAAAGTCCGGCAGAGATTCCAGGTAGTCGCCGTTGATCTGATTCCCGGAAATGTCGAGCCACTCCAGCTTGGGCAACGCCTTCAAATGCCCAAGCCCGCTGCCCTGGATATTGGCGTGCGTCAACTCAAGCATGCGAAGTTCGCCAAGCCCTTGCAAATGCGCCAAGCCACCGTCGGTAACCCGCGTTTCGTTCAAAGTCAGGATGTGGAGACCCACAAGACCTGACAAGTGCTCTAGCCCGGCATCGGTAACGTCTAGCGCCGGCTCGTGTCGCTGCGACTCGCTCCGCAGTTTCAAGGCGCGCACTTGCAACTGCCGCAAACGCGGCAGCTTGCCGAAGCTGGCGAACGCCAAGTCGCTGACCTCATCGCTCCACACTTCCAATCCTTCCAGCGTATTGGGGAATCGGAGAGAAGCCACCTCCTTCGACGACAAGTCGTTGCCGTACAGCGAAAGGAATTTCAGACCCGCTATCGACTCGATTCGGCCCAACCCCTCCATCGAGAATTGAGGAGATGGCACCAATGCCTTTGGGTCGTAGTGCCCCCAACCGTCGATTTGAAGACGTTCGAGATCGGAGAGCCGGGCGATTTGCAAAAGACCGTTGTCGTCGATCGCAGTCGCTTCCGTCACAACCACGAAGAAATCGCTCCCCAGAAGCCGAGTGAGCCAGTTGGGAATAGCGTCGGTTCGGGATGATTTCCCTACGTTACCACCCTTCGCCTTCAAGATACCCTTGCGTATTTCCGCTAGCCATCGAGCCTGCTCGATGGCGCTACCCAGCCATCCGCACACCAGTCCGGCAACCAACACCAGTAGAAGCCCCGATCGCAACCCGAACTGAAAGGGCCTACCCCGCGTCCATCGTGCGACCACCCAACTCGCCATCGCCCACAGCGCAGTCAGCAGCAATACCCCGCCAACAACAGCCACGGCAATCAACACCGTCCAACCTTTGCGCCGATTGATCGCAAACCAATCGTACTGATCGGAAAGAAACAAGAGCCCTTCAACAAGCAATAGCCCGACAAGCACGCGGTCGAGCGTGATGGCAAATCGCTTCGTTGCCGCCGTGGTATCGCTCATGCCCGCACGCCCCGCGTCGTTATAGATAGATCGAGACATCCTCTCTGCGAACTCGGTGCCCTCTGTGGCAATTCATGGCATTTGCGATCCCACCCAAGCCAAGCACCAAACCAGCCACACCCCTTAGATTAACTTTTCTCAAGGTCGCTCGGCTATTCCTCGCGGGCACGCGATTTGCCATTTCGAGGAGGCGCAATGGCGAACTGTCCTAACGCTCGGCCGGAATACCTCACCATGCCGCACCATCAAAAAGGCCTCTTCTACCGCTTCGCCGCCGCGGCGGCTCACTTTTCCGGGTCGCCGTGGGCGTTTGCCGCGGCCCTCTTGATCGTCCTGGTCTGGCTCGCCTCCGGGCCGTTCTTCCACTATTCCGATACCTGGCAACTGGTGATCAACACCGGCACCACCATCATCACCTTCCTGATGGTCTTCCTGATCCAGAACTCGCAGAACCGCGACGCCTTGGCCATGCACCTCAAGCTCGACGAGTTGATCCGCGCGGTCAAACAAGCCAGAAATTCGCTGGTCAACCTCGAAGAATGCTCCGACGAGGAACTCGAGGAATTGCATCAGCAGTTCCACGAACTGCGCGAGCGCCGGCAGCAACGAGACCAGTAACGCTGCTCGAACAAATCCCTCGCGGCACTCTATGGGAACGGCCGGCTCGAAAGTATTCTGTCTGTCGTGGACCAGCGATTCCTCGACATTCAGAAGGCACTCTGATGATGTTCTCCAGTCGTTCGGCGATTCTTCTCTTGGTGGCCTGCATCGCACTGAGTCAGATCGACACCTGCAACGCAGCCATCGAAGTTGAAACCGTCATGGTTCCGATGCGCGACGGCGTGAAATTGGCGACCGATATCTACCGCGATTCCGCCACCACCAAAGCGCCCGTCGTTCTGATGCGGACGCCCTACAACAAGGCCGGCGGCAAAGCAGCCGCCGAGCGATTCGCCGCGGCAGGCTACATCGCGGTCGTGCAAGATTGCCGCGGCAAGTTCGCCTCACAAGGAGACTTCGTCCCCTACAACAACGAAGGCCAAGACGGCTTCGACGCCATCGAATGGATCGGCAAACAAAAATGGTGCGATGGCAGGATCGGCATGTGGGGCGGCTCGTACGTCGGCGCCACCCAATGGCAAGCTGCCGTCGAGCATCCGCCCGGCCTGGTAACCATCACGCCCACTGCCACCTGGACCAGCTTCTATCGCAACCTCTTTCTCGGCGGCGCCATGCGGCATGCACTCATCGCCAAGTGGGCCTCGGGCAACTCGCCTAAGCCGGAGGGTGCCAGCGTCACGTCCGATTGGAACCGCACGCTCATGCACCTTCCTTTGAGCGAGATTGACGACTCGCTCGGCTGGCCGATTCCGTGGCTCGAGGGAATGATGACGCACCCGTCGCCCGACGGATACTGGAAGCGCCTCGACCTCACCCGCGACGCCACCGAACTCAAACTCCCCATCCAACACGTCGTCGGCTACTACGATTTCTTCGGCCGCGAATCGGTTTTCAGCTTCGTCCAGATGCAGCGCCATGCCATCGACGAGGCAACTCGCAAACAACAGCAATTGATCCTCGGTCCCTGGGACCACGGCACGATCGGCAAGTCGAAGGTAGGCGACCTCGATTTCGGTCCCGAAGCCAACTGGGATGCCACCGGCGCAACCCTCGAATGGTTCGATCGCTTCCTCAAGCGGGATCCCAAAGTCACGGCGAAGCCGCTCGTCCCCGTCCGTTACTTCGTGATGGGCGAGAACAAATGGCACGAGGCCGAAGCTTGGCCACCGGCTGGCTATCAAGAATCGTCCTTCTACCTCCATTCAGGCGGCAAGGCGAACACCCGCGGCGGAGACGGCCGAGTCGATCGCAAAACGCCCGCCAGCGACGAACCAACCGACCAGTTTCGCGCCGACCCAGCCGACCCGGCGCCCGCTTGCCCCGTGAGCGAGTCCCTCCCGCTCCATGCTGCCCACTGGGCGCCTGTCGAGCAAAGCGCCATCGAAGATCGCAAAGACGTGCTCGTCTACACCAGCGAGGCGCTCACCGAGCCCCTCACGTTCGCCGGCGACGCCCGCGCCGAGCTGTTTGTTTCCGCCGACACGCCCGACGCCGATTGGGTCGTCAAGCTGATCGACGTTCATCCCGACGGCAAGGCTTATAACCTCGCAGTCGGCATCTTGCGCGGCAGCTTTCACGAATCAGAACTGGAACCCAAACCACTGGTGCCCGGCAAAACCACCAAGATGACCGTCGATCTCGGCCCCATCGCGGCGCAACTGGCCAAGGGCCATCGTTTGCGCGTCGACGTCTGCGGCGCCTATTTTCCATTGTTCGATCGCAACCCCAACACCGCCGAAGGCCCTTTCGGCAAAGCAACGGCGATCTCCACAGAAACGCTCCACCACACATCCGTGAAGGCTTCTCGCATTGTGTTGCCCCTAAAAAAATAGACAGCGCCCCGCTGCGAACGATTTGTCTGGTCGTCTCGTTGGCTTCTAGGACGCTTAAAACCGTGAGCCGAGCAACCGCGCTAGCAACGCGATTGCGAAGACAATCGTGAGAAAGACTACGTAACCCAGCATGAAGTATCCCCACACGGCGAGGACTTGCCGGTAAATGTGGGGCGACAAAAACCATGACTTCGCTAGCCGCTGCTCCAATTGCGCAACCCGCGCTTCGAGCGCCGCGATCCGCGCGTCGGGACTCTCGTTAGCCGCACCAACCGATGCTTGCGAATTTGAAATCGCGGCGATCTGCGGCGACTCGTAGGGATTCACGGCCTCGGACATTTCCAGCCTCGCAACTCGTCGGAAAGCGTGTCAATTCGTCACGTTATCTTAAGCGAACCCGGTTCGCTGCCGAGTCACGCTTGCAGCGCGCCCGAATCCCCGGCCCCCACTGTTCCGCTATCATCGTGGAAGGCTCCAGGCTTCAGGTCCCAGGCTTCAGGAAAACACTGGCGTCCACATCCTGGAGCCTATAGCCTGGAGCCTCAAGGAACCTTTGTGAACGACGTAGAACGCGAATCCAACGCATCTTTCTTCAGCACCTTCGGCCGCGCACTAGGCAACTACAACTACCGCCTCTTCTTCGCCGGGCAAGGCACCTCGCTCATCGGCACGTGGATGTCGCGCTTGGCCACCAGCTGGCTCGTCTACCGTTGGAGCGGCGACAATGCCCCGTGGATGCTCGGCGTCGTCAGCTTCATCGGCCTCGCGCCGGTTTTCGTACTGAGCCCGATCGCGGGCGTCTTTGTCGATCGCTGGGATCGCTATCGCGTGCTGCTGGTGACGCAGATTCTGTCGCTGGTCCAATCGGCGGCGCTGGCGATTGTCGCCTTCGCGAACGAGCCCTCATGGGGGATCTGGTGGGTGGCCGGCCTCAGTTGCTTCCAGGGGCTGATCAATTCGTTCGATATGCCCGCGCGGCAATCGCTGCTGGTCTCGATGGTCGCTAAGCGTGAGGATTTGCCGAACGCCATTGCGCTCAACTCGTCGCTGGTGAATGGCTCGCGATTGATCGGCCCCACGATCGCCGGTTTCGTCATCGCCGCCACCAACGAGGCCTGGTGCTTTACGATCGACGCCATCAGCTATGCCGCCGTGATCGTCGCCCTCCTGGCGATGCGCCTTCCCAAGTCGCAGTCCAAGCCGGTCGCGGCGTCGATTGGAAAGCATTTCGTCGAAGGCGTTACATACGCCTGGGGTTTTCCGCCCATCCGGGCACTGCTGTTGCTGCTAAGCCTGGTCAGCTTCGCCACGATGGCGCAAGCGGTGCTGATGCCGATCTTCGCCGCCGAGTTGCTCAAGGGCGGTCCCAACACGTTAGGTCTGCTGTCGGCCGCCTTAGGACTCGGGGCCCTCGGCGGAGCGCTCTATCTGGCCTCGCGATCTACGGTGTTGGGGCTCGGACGCGTGATCATCGCTGCCACCATCGTGCTGGCGATCTCCTTGGCGGGCTTCGCCTGGTCGCACAACGTGTGGCTATCCGGACTCTGTTTGGTCGGCGTTGGAGCGGGCATGATGGTCGAGATGGCCGCTTGCAACACGATGATTCAAACCATGGTCGACGACGACAAGCGCGGCCGCGTGATGGGCTTCTACAGCATGGCCTTCCAAGGAACCGCCCCCTTCGGCAGCCTGCTGGCCGGTTGGCTATCACGACAAATGGGCGTCCGCGAAGTAGTGCTGGGCTCGGCAGTCGTTGTCCTCTTCGGAGCCATCGCCTTCGCGACGCAACTTAGTCGTTTGCGCCGTCACGTGCGGCCAGTCTACGAACGTCTGGGCATCTTGCCGGCCGCCGCCGAAGGCCTGAACACCGCCGCCGAGACGCCCGCAGGACAGTGACCACGGACATTGTTTGCCAATTTGCAACAAGAGGTTATAACTTCGATGTTTGACCACGGTGGTGCGAGTTGCCATTTCTCCGTTTGCTGTGGAACAAGATATGACACATGTCCTTCTAGACGCAGATGCGCTTCTGCAGCACCCCGAAATACTTGCAATACGGCGGCCAGATCACAGATACGTTATCACTTCCGAAGTGATGAATGAACTCCTTCGCCGCACTACCCTTGCGCCGAACGGATTCGCGATTCTCAAATTAATCGAAGAAGGAATTAGCAAAGGCTACCTTCATCTGCTGCCGCAGGGACCGGATAGAACGCTCGAATCCGACACGTCGTCGCTTTACGACATTATCAATGTTGCCAGCACTTTTGTTGCTCGCAACGACAGTGCGATGATCGTGTCCGACAATCGACAGGTTGCGGAATTGGCAAGCGCTCGCAACGTCAATACCGTCACCGCCTTGCAGTTTATCACCGGCAGCAACGGGGCGCAACGCGACCCCGATTACTACGATGCAGCGATAAAGGCGATATACAACCAGGGCATGCGCATCGCCGCCCAAATGATCCTCGGGCTAATCGCGGCGGCCATGTTGATCCCGATCTACCTGGCAGTGGCGGCGACAAACAGCACGCCGCTAATGATTGTCATGACTGTTTTGACGGCCATCCTTCTCTACGGGGTGCGCGGTTGGCAGAAGTGCGCTTACGGCATCATTGAGATCGCCTTTGGTTGCTTTGCGATCTTCGTAGTCCTCATCGGTCGCGAAAAGGAGATAAACGCGTTGACTACAAGCCAATGGATTCAGATCGCAGGCTCTATCTACGTCATGATTCGTGGCCTAGACAACTTCGGAAAAGGCATTCGAAATACCAAGTGGAAGACTACTTGGGAAAGCGTATTCGGTCCCATCGGTTAACCGAATCCTCTGTGCCGCCGCCATTGATGCCGACTACGCCTTACAACTCGATCCTGCAATGTGGCAGCGACTTGAACAGCATCGCCTCGCCGGCCTTGGTGACGTTGGTTCCTGTGAGGCTGATCAGCAACAACGTCACCAGGGCCCGATCGAGCGGCAGCACCTCCCCTTTTGTCTGCCCGGTGGTCATATCGGCACTCGATCGTTAACGAGAACCTGTTTTGCCTGCTTGCTACCGCGGCGTCTGGCTCGTCTCGGTTGCGGCGTGAATCTGGCAGTTCGGCAGCGCTCGCCGCAAATCGTCGACCCCCTGCGACGTCACCGAGGTTGCGTGCAGAAAGACTCTTTGCAGCGATCCCAGCTTGTGCAAGTGGACCAATCCCACGTCGGTCACGGCCGACTTCGAAAGCCACAACACCCGCAGATTATGCGCCGGCAAAAGCTGCTCGAGGTGATCGTCCCCCACGTTCGTATGATCGAGCCCCAACTCGTTCAAGTTGGGAATCTTCGCCAGGCGAGCCATATCGGCGACCGAGAGCTTCGTCCCTTTCAGTCGCACGTGCTCCAGTGACGGGAGCATCGCCAGCGCATCGAGCCCTTCGCCCGACACCTGCATCGCTTCTTCCATTCGCAAAACTTTGAGCGACGTCAGCGGCGCCAGCTTTTTCAGCCCGGCACCGGTAACGCGCGTTCCATCCAGCCAGAGTGTTTCGAGCGATGTTTGCTGGGCGACGGCGTCGAGCGCATCGTCGCCGATCTGCGTGCGATCGAGCCCCAGCGTTTTAAGCCGCGGCAGAACCGGCAATTGGCGAACCACCGAATCGGGCACCGCCGCGCCCGCCAGCGAGAGATATTCCAGCGATTTCATGTCGGCCAGCCGCTCCAAATGCGCGGCGGCCCGCGGCTTGGTAATTACCAGCGTTTTGACACCCGGAATCTTGGCGATCACGTCGAGCGCTTCGTAATTGAGCTTGGCCGATGCCAGGCTGACGTCGGTTAGCGAATCGAATTGCAGTAGCATCGCGAGGTCTTTGTTTTTGCCGGTCCAACTATCGCCGATACGAATCCCTGTCGGCGGCTTGTTCCCTTCGGCCATGAACTCCATGCCCAGCGAACGCAGCAGCGCGATCGAGCGGCACCGCACGATCTCGCGGACCTTGGCCACCACTTCGCGCGCGGCGGGTGACTGGTTTTGCTTGGCCGCCGCTTCCACCGCGGCAAGCGCCCCATCCGAAAGTTGCTTATTATCGATCGCCGCATGACGTTCCAAAATGGCCCGCGCACGCGAGCGGATTTCCGAATCGTCCGACATCGCCGCTTTCGCAAGCGGAACAAAGGCCGGCATTCCAATCTGACTCAACTCCCGCGAAGCCGCGGCCCGCTCCGCATACGAATCGCTTCCCAATCGCTCGACGGCGCTGCTGATCGCATCCCCCTCGCTCGCTTGCGGTTCGGTCGATTGAACCACTGCCGACGTGGAAAACGAGGCGATGACGGCGACCATCCAACCCGCAACGCGCAAGGCGAAACGACGAGGAGAAACTATCGGCGGCAAGGGATACGAACTCATGAGGCGGGAGACTAGCGGTAGGGGTTGGGAGGCATCGGCACGTGCGCGTGCGGGCCTTGAGATTGCGCCACAATCACTCGCTGGGGGTCGTTCGCCGAGTAGGTCGCAAGCCAAACGCCGCAGTCGTCGAGCGAGATGTACAAAGGAATTCGGCGTTCCAGCAACAGACCTCGCGCCATCCCTCCGATCCACGCGGTGATCGTCGTGATGAGCAGTAGCACGGAACCGATGCCGAAGGCATACGCCCACGCTTCGGCATCGCCGAGAATGCCCCACACCAGCCCCAAAGCTGCCAGAACCGTTTGCCCCAGCGTGATGAGCGCCGCTTGGTAGAGGCCGTTCGATTGCGCGGCAATCAAGCGGGTGCTGAACAGCAAGGCGACCACGCTAAAGAAGGGTTGCAAAAAAGCGATCCCGCTGCCGATGTCGCGGCCATCCCAGTTGGCGGCGACCGCCATCGCAATCGCCCCGCCGAACCACGCCATCATCGCCACGTGCGCGATCGGCACGGTCAGGGCGCAAACCCAGTGCTGCGTCACGTTCGATTCCAGCTCGCTCATCCGCGCCATCAACTCGTGGGCCGCCGAGCTTTGCGTGGGAGCAGGCAACGGCTCGCTCGGCGGAGCGTAAGGAGAACTGGGAACCTCCTCGGGATAAACATATTGCTGAGGCGCACCATACGGCCGCGGCGCACCGTGTTGATACGGCGCGTTCTGCTGATGCGGCACGCTGTGCTGTTGCGGCGTTCCATAAGCAGGCGCCCCATAAGAAGGCGTCGGCGGAAAGGGCCGCGGCGAATTTGGATCGTACGACATAGCGACTTCGCTTACAGCACGAGCGATGTCTGGGCTGCGCGGTCCGGGCGAACCGCCTTCTTCTGAGCCTTTCCATCATGGCTCAAAACAAATGGCCGCGAAAGCCCTTCCTCCCACCAATCCGTAAGGAGAGATTCACGGCAGAGACCCTGAGAGACCGGAGAAGATAGCAGGGTGGGACGGACAATCCTGTTCGTTACAGAATCGCCCGCCCGATTGATAAAAAAAAGGGAGAAGGGGAGTCGCAGGAGAGGGGGAGCGGGGACCCGGGATTGCTGATTGATTGATGACTGCTGATTTTTGATTTTGCGAAGTGAACCATCACTCCCGATCCCCCACTCACCCCTTCTCCCCTTCCTGCCCTTCGCGGTGAATTCCTACCTCTTCTCCCGAGGTCGAAAAAGAATCGCCCCCACGTAGTCCGAACCTGTCTTGTGCGTTTGCTTCGTGAGCGTCAGCAGATGCTGGCTGGTGACCGTCCAACGGTACGCGCCCGGTTCAACATTGCCCTCTCCCTTCACGAAGACCAAATCCTTGCCGTCGATTTCGTATACCCCCGCTCCGTTCAAGTGGCTCGGGAGCAGCTCGTAACGCCCTTCGCCCACTTTGGTCAACGTGATGGCTCGTTCGAAACCTGCCGGCAAGAACATCCGCCACTCGCCCGAGAGATTCCACGACAAGGGATGATGAGGGCGGCTCGCAGCTCGCTTGGCGGCCAGCACGCGCGACGGCGCCTTATCGGCCACGATATCGCTGGCAATCGCTTGGATCATCCGCTTGAACTCCGCGAGCGAATACGACTTCGTCTCCGCCACCTCGCCTTGCGGTGGATAGACTACGCGATCCTTCTCCACAGTCAGCACCAGCTCCGGGCGAGTCAGAAACCCGTTGGCATCGTGGCTGTTGGAGCCATAGAAAACAATCAGGTCCTTCGCCGGCTCCCCTTTGGCAGGCGTATGGTCGCCACCAACGAGGACGCAGTTCTTTGGTGGCTCGCCAGCGAAGATTTGCGGGTGATAGTGGCCTGCGAACACCTCCACCACATCGGCCGGAACCGTTCGCCCGTCAATGACTTTCGGCGAGTGATCGATCCGCGCGTGAACGATCAGCGGGCATTTCGGAACTAAGTCCGACATCTCGGGCCACGCCTCGGCGTAAACGAAGCTCGTCGGCAGGAGACAGGCAAGTACAAAAAGCGATAAGCGATAGAACATGCGGCGATCTCCGGCAAAGCGAATTCGAGACAACGCGTACCTCGCAGCTTCGACGCGGCGGGCCGCGATTGAGTTCCCTTCACTTGGGCAACGTCCGCTCGATTCGCACACCGGCATCCTTCTGGTGTTTGCCGTCGGGGCCGCCATCGTCCGCGCCGTCCGAGCCAACGCTGTAAATCCGGTAGTCTTTCTCGCCAACCACATACTTCATCGGTTCGCCTGTGAAGGGATCGATGGGGAGGAATTCCTGAATCGCGGCGATTTCGGCCTCCTTGGTTCGTTCGGCTGGAGGCAAGGCGAGCAACTTTTCCTCGACGTCCAGGGCCGCCTTGAGGGCCGACTGGTGCGCGGTTGCCCGTGCGAAGGCAGTTCCGCAGTTTCCGATGGCGGGCAACATGGTCCCCAGGAGAACGTTGCGGTTCCATGGCAGAGCGTACTTTTGGTCGGCCTCCATCTTTTGCAGGTTCTGCAGTTGGAGATCGAATCGCTTGATCATCTCAGGAAACTCGTTCGCTTCGGCGATTTCGATCGCTTCGGTGAGCGCCTCGAGCAGCTTCGCAGTATCACCAGGACGAAGGTCCGCCACCTTCGATTTCGAAGGGAGGTACGACATGGCACCCAGCTCTCCCACCAGGCCCTTCAGTTCCGCGAGGTCGCTGGAGGTGAGCGTGATCAGTCCCCAGGCCCGCTCTCCCTTGAGCCCGCGCACAAGCGAATCGCGAAAATCGTTGTCGAGTACCTGCCGCAGACTAGCGATTTCGTCGCGCGTCGCTTTGCCGTCGCGAAGGAATTCAGCAGCATCGAGAATGGCGACCCCATGCATTGCCGTCCGAGCAAGTTGAGAAACGAGCAACGGTTCACGCTCCATCACGCGGCTCAACCCGAACAAGGCTCGGAGACTTCGCAAGGCTCCGGCGCGGTCCCCCTTTCGCATTTGCACCCGGAATTGAAGCATCAAGTCGCGAGCCAAGGCCCTTAGCGACTGGATCTCCGGAACAAGCAAGGCAGTGCCCTGTGCATGGTCGCGCTGAACGCCGACTTTCCCTGGGGCGGCGGCCAGGTCTTCCACGTCTTTCAACCACGGACGATTCGCGAGATATTTTTCGGCGCGGGCCTCATCGGGCCACGGAACACCTGGTGCGGGAACGTTGACCGCGGAACTTGCGGAAACAATGGGAAGATTCATTTCGCTCGGCAAAATCTTGTGGTCGGCGTACTTTCGGAGAATGCCTTGATATCGCTCCGTAAGATCGTCTGTTCCTTCCGGCACGGCCGTGAACCTGGTCAGATCTGCGGCAGTGAGTGGTTCACCCTTAGCGCGCAGATCACGGATGACAGCATCTCGTTGCGCCGCATACGTCGCAATCCAAGCTTGAATTCCGTAGTAACCGCCACCGCACATCAGGACGGACAGACCCAACGCAATCAACATCCCTCTCCAGAAATATCCCGCGGCCGAAAGCGGCTCCTTTCGCATCTCCGCTTGGATGGCCTTCTCAATCTCCGCTTCTTCTTCGAGATTCTTGGGCGTCGCGTCGTTGGAGGAATCAGGTGCATCGTTTGCCATCGTGACCTCGATCCAAACTCTCAGGCCGACATCTCTTTGTCGCAGCTCATTTGACGTGGCGGCGACGGCCTCACGTATTTGCAGACTATCCCTTGTTCTCTCGCATCCTTTGCCAAGCGTCGCACCAGTTCACTTTGGACTTTTCAGCAAATGACACAAAGTCGGCCACCGACATGCTTCGCATAACGGCATCAATCGCATCCGAAATCTCTGGACCTCGATCTTGTGGATTTTCTTGCAGGTAACGAACGCCAACGGCTGGGTAGCTTCCCACAAAGGTAACGCAAATAACTTCAACGCTTAATTCGTCGGAGAGGTATTCGAACTGTGATTTCGCTCGATCGATCACCCAAGTCAGCACTGCCACGGCAAGGGGTTGTTGCGATGGAATGGCGATGACTGTTCCCAACGAAGGTGGTTCGACGATTTGGTATCCCGGTGGCGGCGCCATTTTTTTCACACCTACTTTGCCGAATCGTCGAGCGTTCGTTCGATCCAGACACCGCTATCGTTGTTTGGATTGCCTCCGCTTGCCGTATCGTCGATGCCGTCCCGGCCGACGCTGTAGATCTTGTAGCCCTGATCGTCCACGAGGTACTTCATCGGCTGCCCTGTGAAGGGATCGACCGGGAGGAGTTCTTGAATCACGGCGATCTCGGCCTCCTTCGTCCGCGCGCCGGGGGGCAGCGTCTGCAGCTTCGCTTCGACATCAAGGGCCGCTTCGAGGGCCGCCTCGAGGGCCGAGCCGCGGGCGAACGCCGTCGCACTCGCCTGAACGGCCGGCATCAACAACGTCGGCAACATGTGGCGATTCCAAGGGAGGGCCATTTTCTCGTCCCCTACCATTTTCTTCAGTTTGTCTTCCTCGATTGCGAATTGCTTCATGATCTCGGGGAAGTCGTTCTCCTCGGCAATAGCGATCGCATCGGTCACCAGTTCCAACAGCTTGGCGGTATCGCCCGGGCGAAGATCGGCGACCTTCGAGTTCCAGGGGAGGTTTGGCATCCCGCCCGAGCCGGGCCCCGCAATGCTGTTGAATTGACTCAAGTCGCTCGAGCTGAGCGTGATCAGCCCTGTCGCCCGTTCGCCTTTGAGGGACCGAACGAGCGCGGCTTTGAAATCGTTGTCGAGCATCTGTCGAATCGAAGCGATCTCGTCGGGCGTGGCTTTGCGATCGCGAAGCATCTCGCAAGCCGACTGCACACTAAGACTGTGCGTCGCAACGCGAACCAGCTGCGAAACGATAAAGGGTTCGCGTTCGAGCATCCGGCTGGCTCGGAACATCGCGCGAAGGCTTCGCAAAGCTCCCGCCCGATCTCCATCTCGCATCCGAACCTGAAATTGCAGTTGCAGATCGCGGACCAGGCCCCGCAGTGCCTGCACATCCTCGATGATCAGTGCAAAGCCCTGGGCATAGTTGCGTTTGACGTCGACGCCCCCTTCGCGTTCCGCGAGGTCTTCGGCATCGTTCAGCCAAGGACGATTGGCCAGGTAGTTCTTCGCCGTTGCTTCTTGCGCCCATGGAGTCCCCGCGGCGGGAACTGCGCCACCCGCCGGCTTTGATCCGATGATCGGGAGGGCATCCTCCTCGGGGGAAAGAAGATGTTGCCCCAGATAGTTCCGCACGATGAGCATGTAGCGTTCGGTGAGGTCGTTGGTTCCCTCAGGCAAGGCCGTGAACTTGGCCATGTCTTCGGCCGAGAGAGGTTCGCCTTTGGCGCGAATCTTTTTGATCACCGCATCTCGCTTCGCGGTGAAGCCGGCAATCCAATATTGGACTCCCAGGTAGCCGCCGCAGCACATCAGGATGGACAAAAGCGTCGTGACGATGATGCCACGGAGAAAGCATCCGGCGACGGTCATCGGAGCTTCCTTGCGCTGCTCCTTTTCCAGCGCCATATCGATCCGGTCTTGCTCGTCGAGCGCCTCGCGCGAGAGTTTGCGGGTCGATTCAGGTTTGTTGTCTGCCATGGTGATTTCCGATGCAACGTCGTTGAACTTGCCGCGATGCCGCTACTGCGCCGACTTGGAAAGGGTCCGCTCGATCTCCACGCCAAAGTCAAGCTGCTGCCCGAGAGTGCTAGATGGATCGTCGACTCCATTATCGCCGACGCTGTAGATACGATAGTACGAATCTTCTACGAGGTATTTCATAGGTTGCCCTGTGAACGGATCAGGTCGAAGTGATTCTTCGATGGCCGCGATCTCCGCTTCTTTGGTTCGGCCCTGCGGACCGAGGGAGAGCATTTTTTCCTCGACGTCGAGTGCCGCTTTCAGCGCGGCCTGCTCGGCCATTCCCTTGGCAACCAGACGAGCACTGGTAAGGTACTGAGGAAGAAATGCCGACACCAATACATGGCGGTTCCATGGTACCGATGCTTTCTCCCCTTCCGTCATTTGTTTGAGCTGCATTTCTTGCTGCCTGAATTGCTTGAGCACCTCCGGCAGGTCGTTCTGTTCCGCGATCTGGATCAATTCGTTGAGCTTTTCGAGCAGTTCGGCGGTGTCGCCCGGCCGCAAATCGGCGACCTTCGTCTTCAGTGGAACGGGGCTGAGTCCCTGGGCCTCGTTGTTGAAGATAAAGAGTTCGTGCGAGTCCATCGATTGGAGCGAGATGATCGAACCAGCACGCTCTCCCTTGAGCGCGGCCGTAAGTGGTGTCAGGAAATCAGCGTCGAGCCAGGGACGGACCGCCATGATCTCCTCGGATGTCGCCTTGCCGTCGTGCAATAGTTCGCAAACCGTACCGATGCAGATGGAGCGCCAGAAGACGCGCACCGACTGCGACGTGAGATCGGGCTCCTGATCGAAGACGCGCGCCAATTTGAACATCCCATGCAACGTGCGAAGAGCCCCAACTCGGTCGCCTGCTCGCATCCGCACGTGAAAGCGGACCTTCAATTCGCGCATCAATTGGCGAGTCATCATGACGTCGTCGTAAAAGAACGCGTCTACATCGGTCTTGCTATAGTCGCGTGGAATACGGATTTCCTCCGCGACGTCGGCCAGCGATTCCGCTTCATCCAGCCAGGGACGCTTCGCCAAATATTGATTGGCGATGGAATCCAACTTCCAAGCTCCCCCCTGGCGTGGAATTTCGCCGGGGCCACCGACAATCGGAATGGCCTCTTCTCCTGGTGCAAACCCGCCCAGTTTTTTCATCTCGAGGAAGATGGCGCGGTAGCGCTCCGTGTTGCGATTAGGCTTCTCGGGCGTCGCCGCAAACTCGGCCATTTCCTGAACGGTGAGCGGATCGCCCGAAGTGCGAATGGTCGCTAGTAGGGCGTCTCGCTTCGCGGTCAGGCTGGCGATCCAAAGGTATCCCGCCCCGCCTGCGAGGATCGCCAAGAGGACCGTAAGAATAATGCCTCGCAGCAGACACCCGGCGGCCGACATCGGCGAGCCTTTGCGGCCCTCCTTTTCGAGCGCCGCATCGATCTGCTTTTGTTCCTCTAGTTCTTCGCGCGACAGGCTCTCGGTCGACGTTGGTTCGCGGTCTTCCATGGGAGTCTCTTCGCGAAGCGCCACCGATTATTCGGGCAACGGCTTGTCCTTGGTTTCGGGAAGAAACGGCAGAGCGACAAGACCGAGCAGGAAGACGATCGACATCGTCATTCCGGCGTACCGCATGGGCTCCGGAGTATTGTTGAAGACGTTACTCTCGAGGAAGGCCTTGAAAGGCGGACCGGCAGCGGCAACAAAGCGGCCCACGTTGTAACAAAAGCTCGTACCGGTCGAGCGAAGCCGCGTCGGAAAAAGTTCCGGGAAGTACATCGCATAACCGGCGAACACGGAAAGCTGACAAAAGCCCATGATCGGCACCAGCACAAAGATGTGCCACATATCTTGCAAGACGAAAAAGACGGTGACCGTCATTAAGAACGCAGCCGTAAAGCAGATCGCGAAGGCCGGCTTGCGGCCAATTCGATGCGTCAAGAAACCGAATCCAAACATCCCACAGAACGCGCCGATGTTGATCATGATCGACGTATAGGCGGACCACGGCGTCAAGCGTTTTCCTACTTCTCCCTTGATCGCGTCTTGTGTTTCCTTGAGATCGTCCGGAATGGTCGCCCCTTTGCTCGACGAGGCCTGATGGATGGCCGCAAGCTTTTCGAATTGTGAGCTCAGGGCGGTATCCCCCTTTTGCTTCGCCGCGGCCGCGCGCTCGTTGCACACGGTGATCGAGATTTGCCGCCGTTGCACATAACCGATCAGGTCGGGCGTAAAGAAACCGACCGCCCAAAGGCCGATGACGCCCGCGCACGCCAAAAGCATTCCGAGGATGGCGTGGCGCCTCCACACCGGATGCGAGAACATCTCTTTGTAAGTGCTAAGGAGCGGCGTCTGGCCCTCTTTGGCTTTCGCCTCGTGCCACTTGTCGGGCTCCTTCAAGTACCCGCGAACCACAAGTGCCAATAACGCCGGGACCGCACCCACCATGAACATGATCCGCCACGGAGCGGCAGGCAAACCAGCGTCCTCGGATGTTCCCAATTTAAGGAAAACGAGCGCGGCCGCGATATTGCCAAAACCAGACAAAGCTTGCAGCATGGCGAGCGTGAACGGGCGCGCTCGATGGGGCATGACTTCGGCGACAAGCGCAACGCCTACGGCGAATTCGCCCCCCACGCCTAAGCCGGTTAAGAATCGAAAGGCCGCGAAGTCCCAAAATCCACGAGAAATCGCGCTCAACCCCGTAAACAATGAGTAAAGGATGATGGTGATCATCATCGTTTTCGCACGTCCGATCTTGTCTCCCAGCATCCCGAAGACAAGGCCGCCGATGGCCCATCCAACCAGAAAGAAGGAGGTCGAGTAGTTTCCGTACGCTGACTGAGTCGCCTGCAGCAGCGGACCCGATGTCTCGCCTGAGCTTGCGACCGTCACCAGGTCTCGCATCGCCGAGGGCCGCGCCAGCACGAACAGCTGCTGGTCCAAGCAATCGAACAGCCAGCCCAGCGATGCCACCAGCAAGACGAACCAGTGATACCGGTTCAACAGCATGTACCAGGGGCGGCCGTCGTCGGTTGTCGTCTCTTTTGCGGGGGCGTTTTCAAAGTCGAAACTGTGCATGAGTGGGGCAATTCGAGCAGGCGGGAAGGTGGGATGGCGGGACTGCGGTAGTTCGAATCGTAATCGAACCGACCCCTTGGTATAAGCGCACGTCGCGGCTGCCGCAAGCAAAGCCGTTGGCGAAAAGCGATGTTCGAAACCCTGCCCAAAACCCTTCCGAGGCAATAACTTGCGGCGTTTTTCGGCTTGCGGGGAGCCCGGCCCGGAAAAATCTGCCGTCTCGGGCGACTTATACAATAGAACGATCGAAAAGAAACACGCTCGCTTGCGATGGGCGCTTCCGATGAGTTGGGGAGCGCCACCCGCGCAAGCGAACATGGAAATGCCGTTTGTCGCCCAAACTAGACGCTTCAAAAACCAATCATGCGGGGCCTGACGATCAGGTCCCGTTGCGATTAGGCCGGTTGCTCGACGAGCATGCCGGCCCGTTGGCTTTATTTGCGTCGCAATGGTCCGATACGCCCGACGATTGCGTGCAGGAAGCGTTCGTGGCGCTGGCCGAACAGGACCCGTGGCCCGAGAACGTGCAAGCCTGGTTGTATCGGGTGGTTCGCAATCGCGCCATTTCGCAATTGCGGTCGCAGCAGCGGCGCCGCAAGAACGAAGCCGTCGCGGCGCGGCTGACACCCGTCGAGAGTAACCCCAAGCTCGACGAGCGGCTCGACGCGATGGAGATCGCGGCCTCGCTCGATGAGTTGTCGCCCGAACTGCGCGAGGTGCTGGTGGCCCGGATTTGGGGCAAGCTGACCCTCGAGCAAATCGCGGCGGCGTGTGAGATATCGATCAGCAGTGCCCATCGCCGGTACGAAGCGGCGCTCGCGGCATTGCGGCAACGTTGGCGTATCGAAGTAACCAGTCCCAATCCAGTGCGCTAGAATCGAGCGCGTTAGATTCACCTCCAGGTGCGGTCATGGCCGAGAACGAAACCAATTCACCTGCCGGCGATGAGCTTGAAGCCAAGCTCGGCGCCTTTCGCGCGGCCGACAGCCCCGCGCAGGCGGATCGCGTCAGCCGTGACCGGTTGATGTACCGCGCGGGTTACTCGGCCGGGCAGCGCTCGTCTGGGCAGGGCTCGTCTGGCTCGTCCCAGTCAACGGCTGCCGATCCAGAACAGGGCAAGTCGAAACAAGGCGAGACACCCGAGGACGAGAAAGTCGCGCCGGCTCGCGCGGAGTCCGATGTTGATCGTGATCGTGAAGAATACGTCAACAAGTTTTGGAAAGTGCTGGGCGTTGCCTCGACAATGGCCGCGGCATTGGTCCTTACTTGGAACTGGTGGCCGCAGGATCCTGGCCTTGGGGGCTCAGGCTACGTAAAGAATTTGAACAACCTGCAACTCAACCATTCCTCTTTTGAACACCCTGAATATGGCGCGGACGCCGTTCCTACGGCCGTCGCAATCAAGCAAGTGGCGCTTGCTTTGCAGGATTACCATCGGCGCGAAGGTAGGTGGATCGAACTTGCAAGCACCAACGACAAGGGGGAGCCGCTGTTGAGCTGGCGCGTGCACTTGCTTCCTTACCTGCCGGGCGGGGCCGAACTCTACAAGCAATTCCATCTCGACGAACCGTGGAACAGCGAACACAATCGCACGCTGATCAAGGCAATGCCCGCCATTTATGGCCATCCGCGGCTGACCGGAGACAAGATGGGCACGACGCGCGTGATGGCTCCGACGGGCGATCAATCGATGTGGCAATCGACCGACGCAGCTAATGAAGTGCTGTCGACCAAGGACGCGCATCAAACGGTGGTGCTGGTGATCGGTAAGGAGCCCGTCTTTTGGACTCAGCCCGAGGACTGGTCGCCTGAGATTCCCTCGCAGCCTGCCCCCGACCATCACAAAGCCAAACAGGCATGGACGACGAAAGGACTTTGGATTTACGAAGATCGCGTTTTTCTCGGGATGGCCGATGGCCTGATCCATGCGGTCGAGATCAAGAATCTGCGGCCGGAGGAAGGGCATCCGGCGGAGCCGCAATAGCGCGAGGACTAATAGTGGCGGATGCTAGGCACGAGAATGGATCCGCCGCCGTAACACTTGACGCGGTTTTCCTTCTGGACCATCTGGCGCGGCCTCGGCCGGCGTGAAGCCGAGGCGCTCGTAAAGCCGGCGTGCTGGAAGCCCTTCTGGGGTATTGCCGGCGAATGTGGTGACTACGATCTCGGCGGGCGGACTTACCAGGCTGAGCGCGTGCTCGACCAACAGCCGGCCGATGCCGCGCCGGCGATGTTGCTGGCAAACGGCTAGCCAGCCAATCGTGTAAGTCGGCGGATGTGGGGAAAACATCATGGCTCCGAGGAGCGGCAATCCTGTCCGTCGCCCCGTCTCGCGCACGCAAAAGGCTGAGCCGCGCTCGATATTCTTCGCAAGCGACCGCAGAAACCCGGCATCGCGAACCATGGGTCCGAACAGCGGTTCCACTTCGGCAGCTAACACTAGCCACGCTGGGATGTCGTTTGAATCGGCGATTTCTACATTCATTTGGGAAACTCGGGCTCCGACGCGATTCGGGTTTACGATAGCGCAAGAGGAGGCGAGAAGACAATAAGCCCGCTACTGGCTTTCTCTACAGAGAATCGCGCATAATAAAGACACTGTGTCGTTGAGGCGAGTTCCTGCGGCCAGCTTGCTTGGAAGGACCGGCCTATGCGATTCACTCTGGCAGCTTGCCTGGCTCTGATGGCCGTCATTGCGGTGCTCTGTTTTTTGTTGACGGCTAAACCGAGCGCGATCTCGTACGTGTTGATGATGGCGATCACGATCTTCGCGCCTGTGTGCGCCGCGGGTGGAATCATCTACGGCCGCGACAACTTGCGGGCCTTCTGCATCGGCGCGGCGTTGCCGCTGGCGCTCTTGGTGTGGGGGCTGTCGAACCAACTGCAAGCGATCAGCTTTGATCCGGTGGCCTACGGGTGGGGAGGACAACAAGGACAGCAAGGACAAACCAACGGGCAACAAGCTTTCACAACTATTTACGGCCTGCAGAATGCAGGAGGGACCACTGGCGGCATGTCGTTCACCGGAGGGGGCAGTGGATTTGGCGGTTCGGGCGGAACGTATCGAGTCGTTCTCCAGTCAACCGGGTCGTCCGCGTACGATGCGACTTTGGAGCGAGCCGCTGCGATGAAGAACCCCACGTGCTCGCTGAGCATCGCGGCCATCTTGTGCGGCGGGCTGATGATGGCGATCCGCGGCGGGCTCAAACGAAAAGAGCCTGTTGCCGGTAATGACGCGACCGGGTGACGGGCTGATGATTGGCAGTCTCTTTTGTGGAACGATTTATGCGATTCACTCTTGCCGCATGTTTGGCTCTCACGGCGTATCTGGGCGTGATCTGCTTTTTGTTGACGACACAGCCGAGCGTGGTCGCGTATTGCTTGCTGATTGTCATCACGATTTTCGCTCCGGCGTGCGCGGTGGCAGGAATTGTTTACGGCCGCGATAACTTGCGCGCGTTTTGCATCGGGGCGGCGTTGCCACTTGCGCTGCTGGTTTGGACGTCGGTTCCGCACCTGCAAGACATTCGATTCGATCCGGAGTCGTATGGATGGTACGGCCAACCGCGGCAGACGATGGTGCGAGTGGTTCCTATGAGTGGTTCAAGCGGAATGATGCCGCCGGGAGGTTCAGGCTCTATGCCGCCAGGCCCAGGCGGTTCGTCGGGCCCCATGTCACTGCCGATGGCGGGCTCCTTGATGGTTGCCACGAAAAACTTGTCGGACGCTCATGAGATGACACTTCACCGGGTGAAACAAATGACGAGCCCGACATGTTCGCTGACCATCGCCGCCATTCTGAGCGGCATGCTCGTGATGGCGATTCGCGGCGGGCTGAAGCGGAAGGAGAGTAGCTCACTGCAGCCGCCTGGTGCTGCCTCAGGCTGATTCGACGCCGTGGCACGTTACCTGGCGAGTCATGGTGTCGAACGTCAGAATTCCTTCGCGCGCTTCGTCGAGTTGTCCAAATCGCTCGCCGTTCTTATCCCAGATGGCCGATGCTCCTGCGCCGATGAAGTTGTCGCTGGGGCCGACGTTGTTGGCCATCAGTACGACCATTTCGTGCCGGCGGGCGATCTTCGGATAGTGTTCGTAAGCTTTGGCGACACCTCGCTGCGGCTTAGCGACACTAGCGAGATAAACGTCGGCCCCCAATTCGGCAACTTCTTGAGAGTGCGATGGCTGGAGCGATTCGTAGCAGATTGCTGGAGCGAGCTTATGACCGCGAGCATTAAAGACCAACGGCTGCTCGCCTGGGACGAAGTAGGGGAATTCGTCCGCGTGGAGCAACCGCTTGGCGTACGTGGTTCGCGGCCTTCCCGCCTGGAACAGGACGAGGCCGATCCGTACGCCCGCGGAAGCTTGCTGCGGAATTCCAAGGCCGATCACGATGGCGTGAGCATCGCTGAGTTGTTGGAACCGATCGAGCCGCGGGTCGTCTTGATTCGTCGCCAGTTCTGCCGCGAGCGTTGGCTCGTAGCCAGTGAGGGAGAGTTCCGGGAAGAGGATCAGGTCCACTCCGAGGTCGGCGGCTTGTTCGATGAACCGTTGATGGCGCCGCGCGTTGTGTTCGATATCACCGGCGATGGAACGAAATTGGGCGGCTGCGAGGATCATGGTGAATTGCCGGGGCGACTGTGGAGTTGATCCTCGTTGTATCATGAAGATCGCGGCCGAAAGAGTGGTCGCGACGCGCAATTGTTCTCCCCTCCCCTTTCGCGAATCCGCTGCTCGCATGACTGCTCCGATCGAGTTACGCGATCCATTGCAAGCCCGCGATTGGCTTTGGCAGGGGCTGTGCCTGGCGGCGATTCAGCCGCTGACCGGAGAGGAAGTCTCGCGGGCGCTGGCGTGGTGCATCGAGCTTGCTTCGGAACAGCAGCCGCTGCCGCCGCTGGGAATCGTCGCTGACGTCGGACGATTGCTCGATCGCGATGGTTACGATCGGCTCTCGCACGGCGCGGCGTCGGGCGATCGGGCCAAGCACTCGGCCCTGCTCAACCGCGCGGGGAGGCGATGGCCGTGGCATGTGCGGTACGAAGACTACGTGCTGGGGAAGGTGCTGGCCGATACGTCGTTTGAGCGGGGAGCGACGGCGCTGGCTCGCTATCGCGGCCGGGGCCGTAATCCTGATCGTGATAGTGATCGGGCAACAGCGTTCGTGATCGAGCAAATGCGCCGCCGCGCGGGGGCATCGGCCGCGATACTCAGTGTCGCGGTGCTGCGCGAGTTCGTGAAGGTCTCGCCTGAGACGTTGTTGGCGCGGGGATACGAATCGCTTTTGGCGGGACCGCGGCCGGACCTGGTCGCGATGATCGAACAGTGGTCGACGGCGGCTCGCCAGCTCGGCGAGTGCCTAGGGGGCGAGGACTTGTACGAACTGGAGCAAGGGACGGTGCTGCTCGCGTACAGCCGGCGGCTAGCCTTGCGGCAAACGCTGGCGCTCGTTGATCGCTGGCTGAAACTGTCGCCGCCGAAGCCGTCGATCAAGCCCTCGCGGCGGCGCGACGTGGCGACCAGGCTGCTCGACGAGGACCAATACCCGGTGGGAGGCTTCACCTCGATTTCTAATCGCGGCTCGATCGAGAGCTTGCTCCACTCGCAACTGGCGTACATGGAGCCGGATGATTCAAACACCGAGTCGTCCAACACAGCACGGCCCGACCTGTTCGACATCAAGTTCCTGCGGGACGAGCTGTTGTATTACAGCCGCGACGAGAATCAATTCCTGCGGCGACGGCGGACGATTGTGTTCGCGTTGCCTGCCGACTGGTCGACGTTGCGAGCCAAGGCCGCTGGCGCGAGCCACCAAACGAGCATCTTGTTGGCGGCGTTCGTGGTGACGACGATTCGACTGCTGATCGAGTGGCTGGGGGACGAGGCGATACGATTTCATTTGGTGTTCCATCCCAGCGGCCACAGCAATTGCGACGCCGAGATCGAGCTGTTGCAAATGGCCCTGAAAGACCAGGCCGAACACGGCTCGCTGACGATCGATCGGCTGCACACGCACGAGCTTGCCGACCGCTGCCAATACCTGGGGCAACGAAGCCTGTGCCAGGTGGTCGTGGTGGGGAACGATTACCCCACGCCTGCCGCGCATGAAGAAGAGTGGCTGGACGTGCAAGTCGGCAAGTCGCCGGTGATTGCCAAGGTGGATGAAGAGGTGATGACAGTGGTCGATGCGACGTTTAGTAGCGACCCGTGGAATGTTACTGCGGTGCAGCTGGCGGCGATGCTGGTGGGGCGAGGGTGATGGCGAGTCATGCGACTCAGTTAAGGCGACCAATCTCAAGATTGGTTGTGGCCTACTTGCCGACTGATGTGGCCGTTGCGCATTTTTGAGTCGCACTTTCAGTGCTTGGATTCTTTTTTTTCATGACCCAGGGCGGCGGTCGCGGAGCTCGCTCTGCCCTGGGCTATTGGTTGGGGCTGCCGCGTTGCGGCGGGGACATTTTGAGTGTTTACGCCGTGAAAGCGCACGGTTGTTTTTGGCCACTCTGGAGATAGCCCTAACCGAACTGATAGACGAGGTCACCAAGTCGCCAGAAGTTTCCCTTTTCAGCTATGCTGAGACGATGTCCATTCTTCAACGCCCTCCTGCCATGCTGATCTTGGCCGCGTTTAGTCGGTATGACGAGGCCCTCGATTGGACCATCGAACGCGTGACGGCGACTTGGGGGGCGATTGCGCTGACAAGCGAGCGGTTCGAGCACAACGAGACCGCCTTTTATCACAAGACGATGGGGACGGGGCTGCGGAAGCAGTTCTTTGGGTTTGCAAAGGGGTTTGATCCGGCGGAATTGGCGGATCGGAAGTTGCAAGCGATTGCTTGGGAGGCCGAGTATGCGGCGATGGCGGGTAAGCTGGAGCCGCGGCCGCTGAACTTGGACCCGGGCTACCTGACCGAGGCGAAGCTGGTATTGGCGTCGACGAAGGATCGGGACTTTCGCATTTACTTGCGGGACGGGATCTTTGCCGAGGTGACGCTCCACTGGCAGCATGGCAAGTGGCAGCCGCGGGAATGGATTTATCCCGATTACGCACGGGCGGATTATCACAAGTTTTTCGAGGAGTGCCGGCGGCATGTTCGCGAACATTGGCCGCTTAAGCCGCGTGTCCTTAAACCCGGCGGTGGGAGCGTTTCGTCTGGGGAATGAAGACGAGTTTGGCAACCGTTGGCGTGGATGCTGAACTAATCTAAGATCTTCTCTTCTCGCTGGTCCCAAACTAACAAAGCGGTCTGGAATGACTTCTTCGCGGATGCTCTTGTTTTGCCTGGTGTCGGTTTTGCCGGGGCTGGTGATCACGTTGGTGGCCACATACGGCATTCGAGCGTGGGCGCCGCGGCTGGGGCTGCTCGACAAGCCGAACGCTCGCAAGGTGCACGCGAACCCGATTCCACTCGGCGGCGGCATTGCGATCTGGTTGGGCCTGGTGCTGCCGCTGGCGCTGGGGAATCTGGCGCTATGGCTGGCCGTCAGTCAGCCTGAGGGCGCGGTGGCGAAGATGGTTCCCGAGTTCGCGCGGGTGCACTTATCGGGCGCGATGCACCAGATGCCGAAGCTGTGGGGCCTGGTCGGCGCGGCGACGGGGCTGATGCTGTTGGGGCTGGCCGACGACCGGGTTGGCTTGCCGTGGCAGGTGCGGCTGGTGGCGGAAGTGGGGATCGCCACGATGTGCGTGATCGGCATCGACGACTTGCAGTTGACGGCGTTCATCGAGGCTCCGTGGCTGACGGTGCCGCTGAGCGTGTTTTGGATTGTCGCCCTGATCAACTCGTTCAACATGCTCGACAACATGGACGCGCTGAGCGGTGGGATCGCCGTGATTGTGAGCGGCATCCTGGCGGCGATCATGCTGCTGGCTCCCGACCCGGTCACTGCGCAGCCGCAGTTGTTCGTGGCGGGGTTTTTGCTGTTGCTGGTGGGATCGCTGTTGGGTTTTTTGTGGCACAACCGGCCGCCGGCGAAGATTTTCATGGGAGACGCCGGCGCGTACTTGATTGGGTTTTGGATTGCGATTGCTACGCTGCTGGCGAGTTATGCCAGTTACAAAGCTGACGCCCGTCATGCGGTGATCACGCCGCTGTGCGTGATGGCGGTGCCGCTATACGACCTGGTGACAGTGATGGCGATTCGCTTGCTCTCGGGCAACAGTCCGTTTCATGCCGATAAGAATCACTTTTCGCATCGGCTGGTCGATCTGGGGCTGACCAAGCCGCAGGCGGTCGCGACGGTTCACCTGACAACGGCGACGTGCGGCTTGGGCGCGCTGCTGCTCTATCAAGTGAACCAGGCAGGGGCGGTGATCATTGTGCTGCTGATTGTGTGCGTACTGTCGGTGATTGCCATTATCGAAACGGCAGCACGGCGGACGATTCGCGAGCGCGACGGGCGATAGACAGTGGACAGTAGAGAGTAGACAGTAGAAGGGACATCTCTCTACTGGCTACTTTCCATTGTCTACTTTCTACCTTTCGGCCCGGTCTCGCGCGGCGGGGCCAGGCTGCGCGAGACCGGGGCAGATACCAATCGTTCAACCGGATTGTCAAGGAACGGTCTGCTTTGGATCGCTGGCCGAGCGTCGGATGTGCACTGATGGTCCGAAGCTGGGGAAGCTTTCCGCGCGCAGAAGTGACATGAGCACTGCGCGATGGGCCAACGCATCTCGTGCGGATGGAAAAAGTGCGCAAACGTGGAAGCGCGGGGCCATCGTGGCCGATTCTTAGAGGGAATCTGCTTCAAGGCAAGAACGTCGGCGGGGTTGGGGGGCAACCTTGGGCGTTGCGTAGGGCTCTGGTTGGCGCGGCCCGTTGGGCTTTGCCGATGATGACGAGCGTTCGTCTTGAAGCGGGTACTGCGTCCCAAATCGCGTGGAGAAGTGGAGCTACTTTGCTCACGATCTCTGCGGAGCGTTTTCGGCGGCGACGATCCTTCGCAGCATCGCAGCCACCCAGTCGATACGGAAGCTAGGGATCATTTGGCCAAAAGATTTATCGACTCCGACGAGGAAGATCTTTTTCGCCAGGTAACCTTGTTGTTGATAGGGAGCTTCGACTTCGATGCTAACGACGTCCCGCCACGCAAACCGCTTGGTAAAGCCAACAAGTCCGATTCCCGAAAAGACCCTTCCATTTCCGTCGTCGTTTCTGATCTCGACGCGGCCAAACAGGTACATCAGACAAGACCACAATGCCATCAATCCGACTGTTCCAAACGCTGCAATGAACACGAATGCTCCCACGTTCGTCGTCCATTGAGCGATCGCCTGCCATCCAAAATTGACGGCAAAGCCCAGGAAGAACAGGGCCAATGCCAGCAGTCGCCAAACATTCGAGGTATCGCGCGTGGAAGCTTCGATTGTCCATCCGTCCCGCCGAGTTGAAAAGACGACGCCAGGGGGCGGGTCGGGAAGATTGAGGAAATCCGCTCGCCACTGGGACTGCGCGACAACGCGTGAAAGTGGGAACAGCCCGCCGCAATGATTGCAGCAGGCGACATCCGATTCCATGTTGAATTTCATGGAGTCGACTTCTGCGCACGTGGGACATATCAACTTCACCCGCCTGCTCCCCCACTTATGTCGACGCGTCTAAAATCCTCCGGGCGCGATTTAGAACAGAGTTTATTCTAAGTCAGGAGGAAGCTGGAGGTGAAGAGATTCGCGAACGATATCCGCAGCGAAAGCGGCGGAGGCATCACTCTCCTGTTGAGTCTTCTTGAGTGGCGGCTTGCTGTAGTTCTATGAACTTGCCGCGTACGAATGGGTCCAGCTGTTCTGCGAACTCGACGGGCAGGTTGAGGACCTTGATCAGTTCGAGCACATCGGCGAGATCTTTAAGACGCCCGGGACTGCTCATGCCGGAGGCGAGTTTCAGTTCGATTAACTTGGGTAGGTTGATGTAGCTGATTCCGTCGGCCTGGAAACTGACCTCTTGGGGATCTGGGAACGAGACGGGCTTTGGCTTGCCGTCGCCTGGAAAGTCTCCCGTAGTGAGGAATTCGATCTTCACGCCGGACTGCGTGTCGCGGAGATGTTTGCTACTAGGAAACGGCGGGAGATAGCCAAGCCCTTCGAGCTTCTCGTGGATAGCCTTGAGGTCGTGTTTGGTGACGAGAATATCGACATCCTCGGTGAAGCGGCGCAGGCCATGCCTCCGACCACTGCGTAGGGTATGCCGATCTCCTTGAGACTCGCCGCAATCTTGTGCAGCGCCTTGAAAACCGCGCTGTCCTCTTCGAAATGACGACTTCCCTCGCTCAAGGCCAATCTCGGTTCGCGGTTTAGCAACTCTTCATAGATCGGAACGGCGTGTGTGGATACCTGGTTCACAACGTCGGGCACGACCGTTTTGGGTTGTTCTGATCTGTCGTCGAGGTCGATCATGGCCAATCGAATCGCCGAAGTTCGAAGTACTGGCAGTTTTTCCTGCTTTTGGCGATTCTCGCACAAGATGACGTCGATTGCCAATGCGATTGGTTACGCGAGCATCTTGCTGGCACGCGTCAGGATAGCTTGAGGGCCACCGCACTCTTGGCGAGTGCGGCTACAAGACATTAGGGGAAGAGGAGCGTTTGGAGGGTTTTTAGTTCGGGGGGTTTGATCAGGTGGTGGTCGAAGCCGGCGGTCTTGGAGCGGTGGCGGTCTTCTTCTTGGCCCCAGCCTGTCAGGGCGATGAGGGTGACGTCGTCGGCTTGTGATTGGCTGCGGATGCGGCGGGCGACTTCGTAGCCGTCCATTTCGGGCATGCCGATATCCAAGAGCACGACGTGCGGCTTGTGCTCGGCGAATGCTGCGAGGGCGTCGGGGCCGCTGTAGGCGAGTTGGACGTCGGCGCCGATCAGTTTCAGGAGCATGCCGAGGCTGTTGGCGGCGTCGCGGTTATCGTCGACCACGAGGACGCGGCGCTTGAGCGACGCGCGCGAGGGGACGAGGTCCTTAAGGGCCGGATCGGTGCGCAGTTGCGCGACCGACAGAGGCAAACGAACGACGAATTCGCTGCCTTGGCCGGGGCCGGGGCTGTACACTTTGACACTGCCGCCGTGCATTTCGACGAGGCTTTTAACGAGCGCGAGGCCGATGCCGAGGCCGCCTTGGGAGCGGTTCGCGCGGCGATCGACTTGCGTGAACAGTTCGAACACGCGGGGGAGCATCTCGGGCGGGATGCCCGTGCCGGTGTCTTGGACCGAAATCGCGACGGCGCTGCCTTCGGGGCGAACGGTGAGCCGGATTTGTCCGCCGGGATCGGTATACTTGGCGGCGTTGTTCAAGAGGTTCGCCAGGACCTGAGCAAGGCGGACGGGATCACCATTGAGCGTGAGAGGCTCGGGGGGAATCGCGAGCGTCAAGTTGTGGCCGCCGGCGTCGATCAAGGGGCGGCTGGTTTCGACGGCGCTGCGGACGATGGCGGCGACTTCGATCGGCTCCTTGCGGAGTTCGATCTGGCCGCCAGTGATGCGCGAGACTTCCATCAAGTCGTCGACCAGGCGGACCATGTGATTGACTTGCCGCTCCATCATTTCGCTAACGCGCTCGGCGGCTGGATCTTGCGGCGCGGCGAGCCTGAGGATGTGGAGGGAATTGCGGATGGGAGCGAGGGGGTTGCGCAGTTCGTGGGCGAGCACGGCGAGGAATTCATCCTTGCGGCGGTCGTTTTCGCGAAGGGCATTCTCGGCGCGCTTTCGCTCGGTGATGTCGGTCCAGTAGAGGTTTGCGTAGTCGGCATCGGCAATGAGAGCCACCGTGATGGCAAAATCTCGCCCTCCTACGGTTAGCTCCCGCTCGAACACGAGAACGCCTTCTGCCGGGGGGAGGATGAGCTGGCGCAGTTGCTCCGGGGCGAGTTCTCCTTCTCGGACGTTCCACTCGCTTAGGGCCTTGAGTGCACTGGGATTCGCGTGCCGCAAAATCCCGTCCCGTGCGATACGCAAAACAGGCGCAGGGTTTTGTGCCGGCAACAGCGAGAGGACCTTGAGCTGCGCATCTGCTTGTTTTCTTTGCGAAATATCGCGAGCGACTTTGGAGGCGCCGATGATTCGGCCGCTGGCGTCGCGGATGGGCGAGACGCTTAGGGAGACGTCGATGAGTCGCCCGTCTTTGGTGACGCGGACGGTTTCGAAATGTTCGATTCGATCGCCGAGGCGAATGCGGCCTAGGATCATCAGCTCTTCGTCGTGGCGCTCGGGCGGGATCAAGATGGTGATGGGGCGTCCGACGGTTTCGGCGGCGGTGTAGCCGAAGAGACGTTCGGCGCCGGCGTTCCAGGTGAGAATAGTTCCTTCCAAGGTTTTGCTGATGATGGCATCGGAGGAGAAGGTGACAATGGCCGCGAGGCGAGCCTGTACTTCTTCCGCTTTTTTGAGTTCGGTGACGTCGCGCGTGAAGGAACGCGCATGGATGAAGCGGCCCTCTTCCCACAGCACATTGGAGTTGATGAGGACCTGCTTGATCGAACCATTTTTGCTGCGGAGCTGGGCCTCGATATTGAGCAAGGTTTCGCCGGCGGTGAGGCGACGAAGAAGATCGTTGATGAGTTGCTGGTCGACATGGAATTCGGCGATGTGGCGACCGACGTATTCGTCGCGGGTGTAGCCAAGCATGTCGAGTTCGGTTTGGTTGACACGCAGGATGATGCCATCGGGGCCGACCCAGTGGAGACCGATGCTGGCATTATCGAAAAAGTCGCGGAGGTTCCGCTCGCTGCGCTCGATCTGCGAGAGGTGTGCTCTGGTTTCGTACTGTCGCCTCCGAGCCCTTAGCGCCGTGCGGACGGCACTGACGAGCGCCGAGACTCGCATGGGGCGCTCGAGCACGATGACGTTGCCGAGGAGATCCATCGATTGGCCGATGGCGCTCGAATCGGCACCAGGGCGGGCAAGGACCAGAATGGGCAAATCGGACCACGATGGCTGATGGGCGAGCCATTCGTCCAGGCAGCTATTGTGGACGGGGCCAACGGCTTCCTCAGCCAACAATAAGGCCGACGCGCCTATGGCCAGTTCCTGGCATACCTCGGGCAGATCCGCGCAGCAGTGGCACTGGACGCCCGCGCGGAGGAGGACCGATTGGCACAAGGCCGCATCTTTGCTGGTGGGGGCGAGCACCAGCACGCGCTCGTCGACGTGTTGGCCGTGGTCTTCGTTCATGCGGGGCCGCCCCTGCGCAGCGAGTCATCGTGTCCGTCGTAGATGGGCACGCCGGTGAGGACGCCGCGAAACTCGGTGAGGGGTTCGCCGACGGTGATGCGGCCGCTCGCCATGCCAAATTCGCGGATCGTTCGTTCGTGGACGCCACCACGTTTTTTTACGACGGAGATGGCTTGGTGAACGGCTCCTCGGGCCTCGAAGTACCGCAGCAAGATCACAGCGTCGGCGAGATAGCTGGCATCGACCGGGCTTGCCATGTTAGATCCGATTAGTCCTTGATGGGCGCCGATCATGATGGTTGCCACACCCTCTTGGCCTAGATAGGTAAGCAACTCGTGCAATTGGATGATGAGGAACCGTTCTTCGGGCATGGCGTTGAGGTAACCATTCAAGCTATCGATGACGACGACCGAAGCTTGATGTTGATCCACGGCCCGGCGAATGACGTGGGCAAACTCGCCCGGCGAGAGTTCGGCGGGATCGACTTGCTGGATGGTGATGCGACCTTCCTCGAAGGGTTTTCGCAGATTGATATTCAGGCCGTCGGTACGACGAAGCAGGGTGTTGGTGCTCTCGTCGAAAACGAATAGGGAGGCGCGTTCGCCGCGCTCGGCAGCCGCGGCCGCGAACTGGGCGGCTAACGAGGACTTTCCCGTCCCAGCTGCGCCAACGATGAGTGTGCTGGTGCCACGTTCGATACCACCGCCCAGGAGTTTGTCAACTTCGCCGACGCCGCTGGCTAGTTTCTCGGCGAGCGGCGCCGCGCGATGCTCGGCAGCGATCAACCGTGGAAAGACATCAATTCCGCCGCGCCGAATAGCGTAGTCGTGATATCCGCCACGGAAGCGGGCGCCGCGGTACTTGAGGACCATCAGCCGGCGGCGCTCCTTACCGTATTCTGGGAACAATTGTTCGATCCGGACGACACCGTGCGCGATACTTTGGACTTGCAGATCGGGTGTGACGCCGCTCATGTCGTCGAGCAGCAAAACGGTGCAGTTGCGTCCGTTGAAGAATTGCTTGAGCGCGAGGATCTGGCGACGATAACGGAGCGGGTTGCCTGCCAGAAGCCGGAGCTCCGAAAGCGAATCGAAGACTGCCCGCGCTGGTTTGATGCGTTCGACATCGGCCAATATTGTTTTCGTGGTCTCGCTGAGTTCGACTTCGGCCGGGTGGAACATAGTGTATTGATCTTCCGACCGGAGGCTTTCCTCGGTTGCGCCGAGCTCACGAATAGTGATACCGTCGAGCGACCAGCCGTGGGATTCGGCGACGCCACGAAGTTCTTCTAGGGTTTCGGAGAGCGTCACATATAATACGGACTCGCCACGGCGGACGCCTTCCATCAAAAACTGAAGGGCCAGCGTCGTCTTGCCGGCGCCGGACACCCCCTCGACCAAGTAGAGCCGATGCGGCGTGAATCCTCCGCCGAGGATATCGTCGAGACCTTCGATACCTGTGGACGCCCGAGCGTTTGCAGCTTTCTCTTGAGGATTAGATTGAGTTGCCATGACCTCAGCTCCGCCAACCTTTTATCTCGGATATGCGACCCTCGGAATAGACTGGGCAATCTGGCCGCGGAGATTGCCGTCGTTGAGCGGTGCCTAGAAGCAATTTCCGAACCAATTCCGGCGCTGCATTTTCAATCGGTCCGCGCGGTTAAGAGGGGAAGCCTTGGTCGCTGATCGACCAGCGCGGTTTCGATGCGAGCAGACCCAGAATGTGAGGCGAGGTGGAGGGACGGCAACGGGCCGTCAAAGAGGGAGAGAATCGGCCAACGATGGATGGGCTTGCACCAGTTTGCCGGACGCAATTTTTCTGGACTAGCCAGGGCGAATCGATCTCTTCGGCTGGATTCAAAGCCCCCCATTCCGGGTTGGAATTCCGGCTCGCAGGTGACTGAGAACGGCGAGAGAGGATTGTTAGTGCGCGGCTCGCGAGGATTGTTAGTGCGCGACTCGCGAGTCGTCGGGATCGTCGAAGAAGACGACGTTCATGGAATACTGCGTGGGAGCAGACTTGTGGGTTTGGTAGTTCAGCACGATGAGCTTGGGGCAAATCGCGGGGCGAACGATGTAGGCTCCGCGGCCGAGGCTGTCGCCTTTTACGTGTTCGACTCTCAAGGCCATCACGTAGACGACGAGCACCGACAAGAGCGCCGTCACTACGTAGGCGAGATGCAACTGCCGCAGACTGAATTGAAACGGCCTCGCCTTCTTCGTTCTCTTGCGGCTTCGCCGCTTGTATCCCGTTCCCAAATTGACGACGGGCGAATCCATTCGATCTGCGACTTGGGTCCGATCGGTTGGAGCAGATTGTTGAGGCATGGCGTCACCACTGGAGGAGAGCAGCATCGCATGAAAAGGTCCGCGTCACTGACATGGACCTAACACGGCGCGCAATCTACCATTGGCCGCTCGCGAATGCTTCTCTCAACCGGGTGGGCGAGGCGCTTTCTGCGCCAAGGCGCAAATCATGACCTCTTCGTGATAGCAGCGTTGCGTTCAGCGACCAGTTGATTGATCGCTTCGTTCGTTGGACGAATTTCGAACGGACCCATCTTCACGCCTGGATGCTTTGACATGAGCGCGATGGCATGGTTGAGATCGCGTGCTTCCAAGAGGAGGATGCCACCGAGTGTTTCTTTCGTTTCCGCGTAGGGACCATCGGTGACTTCGACTTCGTTGTTCTTCATTCGCAGCGTGACGGCGTTGCGGACGGTGTTCAATAAGTGGACGCTGGACTGGATGTGCATCGCATTCAATGCTGTCAATCAATAGTCGAATGAGGCCAAGGCGAAATCGACAGCACGAAGAAACGTTGGCCGAGAGTGGGGCTTATTGCCCGAGTTTTGCGATTCGTGCCATTAAAATACGCTTCTCTGGCTCGGCCTTGGTGAGTTCGAGCGCTCGCTGAAAGGCGGCGCGGGCTTGTGATGTTTTGCCGGCGCGGCGGAGGAGTTCGCCGCGGGCCGAATGGGCGAACTGATAGTTGGCGAGGTCTCCACGATCGAGGATCGCATCGATGATTGCCAGGCCCGCCGCGGGACCATCGCGCATGGCGATGGCGGCGGCGCGGTTGAGTTCGACGATGGGGGAAAGATCGATGCGGTGCAGCACCGAGTAAAGAACGACGATTTGGTTCCAGTCGGTCTGATTGGCGGCGACGGCCTCAGCGTGAATGGCCGAGATGGCAGCTTGCAGCGTGTAGGCGCCGAATCTTCGCGAGCGCAAGGCTAACTCGGCCATTGAACGGGCGACCGGATTTACTGCGACCACTCGGTGGGTTGGCGGACCCAGCGGTGTTGTTCGAGCGATTTCAACAGGTCGGCTGGTAGGGGGCCGGCGTCGCTGGTGGCCATGTTGGCTTCGACGTTCTTGATCGAGCGCATGCCGGGGATGACGGTGCCGACGGTGGGATCGGAGAGGGTGAAGCGCATGGCCATTTCGGGCATGGTCATGCCTTTGGGAATGAGAGGTCGGAGGGCTTCGGCGCGGTCGACGCTGGCGTTCAGATTTTCGGGGACGAAGTAGGTGCTGCGCCAGTCGTCTTTGGGCCAGGTCGACGATTTTGTGAGCGTGCCGGTGAGCGTGCCTTCGTCGAAGGGGACGCGGGCGATCACGCCGACGTCGTGCTCGCGGCAGGCGGGGAAGAGTTCGTCTTGCGGGTTCTGGTCGAAAATGTTGTAGATGACCTGCACGCAATCGATGAGGCCGCTCTTCACGGCCGCGATGCCGTTCCAGGGCTCCCAACGGTTTTGGCTGATGCCGATGGCGTGGAACAAGCCTTGCGACTTGAGATCGGAGAGCTTGTGGTACCAACGATCGTCTTTGAGCCAGCTATCTTCCCAGGTGTGGAGTTGCATCAGGTCGAATGACGGTAGCCCGGCGTTGCGGAGGCTATCGGTGACGTACTTCTCGATGTGGTCGGGCGGGAAGCAGTCGTCGACGGTGTACTCGCGGCGGCTGGGCCATTTGAAATTCTTGGGCGGAATCTTGGTGGCGGTGTAGAGCTTGCGATCGGGATAGGCGCGAATCAGGTTGCCTAAGATGGCTTCGCTTTTGCCGGCGCCGTAGCCCCAAGCGGTATCGAAGAAGTTGCAGCCGAGTTCCACGG
The DNA here is from genome assembly GCA_964636985.1 of uncultured Pirellulaceae bacterium. Taxonomy (GTDB): domain Bacteria; phylum Planctomycetota; class Planctomycetia; order Pirellulales; family Pirellulaceae; genus CAZWSX01. The sequence goes on from CAZWSX010000017.1 coordinate 151,116, forward strand.
AGCGGCGAAGGGCGCGCTCGACATCGTCCTGGTTCGAACCGGTCCAACCGGCGAGGCCCCACATGCCGTAGCCTACGTCGCTTACGTTCCAGGTTGTTCGTCCGAGTCGACGGTATTTCATTGCTTGCGTTTCTGATCGGGTGGCTCAATGGGAAAGTCTGGCCGCCATTTTACTGGACACTGTGGTCGAGCAAGGGGTGTGGGCGATTCTGCGCTGGCGCGGTGGGTTAGTGATTTTTTCTCACACGAAGGCACGAAGAGGAAGATGGAGGAGCACGAACCCACAGCAGCGTGAAGGGCTGTCGAGCCACTTGGTTGCGGCATGGACTCGGTCGGCAATCGTCACTTGTGGGATCTTATCCGAGAATGTCGACGGCCTTTCGCAGCAGCAATTCAAGATCGGCAAAGGGCTCGCCGCCGTTGTGTTTTCGATACAAGGTATCCAGATATTTGGTGTGCGGGGCTGAATGGGGGCGACCGTACAAGACTTTCTTGGGGTCTTTGCCCATCCAAAAACCGAACTCCACATTGGTGGTAAGCGCCGGCATGTGTTGCATCTCTCTGGGAACCCAAGCGACGATGAGTTTGCAGTTTTCCAGACAGGCGAATTCCCAGGCAACCTGGTCGTCGTAGTCGGGAAATGGTTGGCCCGATTCCGCCTCGGCAACACAGACGATTCCGTCGTATCCAGCTTGCTTGAGGATCTCGATGGCCTGCGGCCGCCAGGAGAGTGTTTCTTGGTTTCGCGGCGTGGGCCCGACGAGAAAGAGCGACTTGGTTCCGGGGCGATCCAACGCGGGATGGTTGGAGTAGATCAGGTGCATGGACTTGCCCTAGAGTTGCCCGCCGACGGAAGAGACACAAGTGCCGGAAGCTGGTTCAGGTCGGGTTGAAGGGTTGGCGAATGCTTCAGGTCACGTTTTCTGTCGGCCCTTCGGGCCTTGAGTTCTTGTGGCATAGCCAACCGAGGCCTTACGGCCTCGGCTAGGATCTGTCGGGCCTTCGGCCCTGGGAGATTTGTCGGCAAACGTATCTTGCAATGGTTGGTCTATTCACACTGGCGTCTTTTGGACGCCAGTGCCACCCATCTGACTCAGTCCGCTCGGCTAAGCACTTGGCGGCGGCGGGGCTGGGGTGCAGAGTTCGACGAGGGTTCCGTCGGGGCAGCGGACGTAGGAGACGGTTTGGCCCCAGGGTTTGGGGGCAGGGGCGGCGATTTCTTTTGCGCCAGCGGCTAGTGCTTTTTGGTGGGCGGCTGGGACGTCGTCGGTGACGAGGCCGATTTCGACGCCTAGAGGTTGAGGCGAGTCGCTGGCTCGGACGTAGCTTTTGAGGAGGTTCTCTGAGACGAAGTCGTGCGATGCGAAGCCGAGCGAGGTGCCGCCGGTGTCCATTTCGCCGTAGTCGCCGGTGGGGATCACGAATCGGGGCGTGAGCCCGAAGGCTTTTTCGAAGAAGGCCATCGATTCGGCGGCTTTGGGGACGAAGACGATGGTGTAGCCGAGACGCATGGGGGGAGTCCTTGTGGAATTTGAGTGGTTGTGATTTCCGATTTGTTGGATGGCGTTCCTTGAGAGCAACGTGTTCGGAGTTGGTTACTCCACCTCGCACGGACAGGAATGTCCGTGCTACTTTGGGCGTGTGCGCCACTTTTTTACTTTTTGGCTAGGTCGGCGAGGCTGGCGGCATCGATGACTTTTTTGACGAGCAGTTCGTCGCGGAGGGTTTCGATGAGTGTGAGATTGTCTTGGACGATTTTGTTCGCTCGTTCGCGGGCCTCGTGGAGGAGTTGCCGCACCGACTGGTCGATGGCGTTTTGCTGCTCGGGCGAGAGTTGAGAACGGCGTTCGTTGCGGCGGCGGTCGCCGGCGTAATTGACTTGCCCGACGTCGTCGCTGCCGAAGCCGAATTCCTCGACCATGGCGCGGGCGATTTGGGTGGCGCGCTCCAGGTCGCCGGAGGCGCCGATCGAAATGTCGTCCAACAGCAATCGCTCGGCTTCGCGGCCGCCCATCAGGATCGCCAGGTCGTCGAGGAGTTGGCCGCGCGTGATGACGTAACGGTGGGTGCGATCCTGGTATTTGACGAAACCGAGCGCTCCCGCGACGTCGGAGGCGATCGAAATGCGTTCGATGGGCCTGGCATTGGGGCTGAACAAGTTGACGACGGCGTGACCGGCCTCGTGGGTGGCGACGACGCGTTCTTCGGCGGGCGAGAGGTTGGGGCGCTCGATCCACTCGGTGAGGGCCCGCTCGATGAGTTCGACGGTGGAGGGGCCGGTGATTGACTCGCGCAGTCGCAGGCGAGCCAGTGCCCGGCAGAGAGCGTTGAGATGATCGCCGCTAAAGAGGGTGCCGGGCGCGGCGCCTTCGACGAAGTCGCCGGTCCGTTTGACGGCGTGGTCGAGGGCGTCGTCGGTCATTTGCAAGGCCATGCTGGCGTTGTAGATCTTGAGGATCTCGCGGCGATCGTCGGCTTCGGGGTAGGGAATGTGAAGCTGGAACTCAAAGCGGCCGGGGCGAAGGAGGGCTGGGTCGAGGGCTTCGACGAAATTGGTGGTGCCGACGACGAAAACCAACTCGTCCGACTGGAAGCCGTCCATCTCGGTGAGCAACTGGTTGACCATCGAGTGCTCGACGCCGCTGCCGGTGTAGGTACCGCGCGCGGCGGCGAACGAATCGAGTTCGTCGAAGATGATGATGGCTGGCGCGCTTTGCCGAGCGCGATGAAAGATGAGCCGCAGGTTCTCTTCGCTTTCGCCCACCCAGCGGCTTTTGAGTTCGGGGCCGCTGACAATGGTGACGGCGGCGCCCATAGCGGTGGCCATCGCTTTGGCGAAGAGGGTTTTGCCGGTGCCGGGCGGGCCCCAGAAGATCATTCCTTTGGGGATGAGCTTTTCGAGCCGTTGGATCTCAGCGGGGTCGTCCGAATTTTCTTTTCGCGCGAGGACGTCGAGAATTTCGCTCTTGAGGCGGCGCTTGACTTTGAGGTAGCCGCCGAGATCGCGGTCGAGGTCGATGTTCGGGACGACCAGCTTGCCGCCGCTGGTGGCGCTACGGATTTGCTGGTAGGCGCGCTGCGGTTGATCGGGATAGTCGGCGCCTTGAAGCGTCGAGAGGAGTTTGCGCAAGCGCGCGGGGTTCATGCCGCTGACGTATTTGTAGAGCCCCCAGGCGTTGAAGCCGCGGCCGAACTTGCGGGCCTCGCGCTGCGTGATGAGCTGCGCCAAACGATCGCGCGGGATGCCGAGCAGCGTGTAGCGTTTGGGGAAGAGATTTTCGATGACTTGCGGCAAGGGGAACGAGGGGTCTTTGAAGCCGAGCCAGACGAGTTCGGGGTTTTCGTAGAGAAGCGGGATGACTTCGCGGGTCTCGGCGGTGAGGCCGCCTTGACTGGTGACGAGCAAATCAAGGTGCGGCAGGACGACGACGCGGCGTTCGACGGCGCCGCGGACGGCGTCGCGCAGTTGCATGAGCATCGTGCCGAGGAAGCCTTGCTGCATGCCGAGCGCGGGAGCACCGGCTGCATCGTCGCGGGGGCGGCCGTCGAGCAGCTCGCAACGAACGTTCGATTGCTTGAGCCGATTCCGAAGGTTGATAAAGACGAAGGGAGACGCGTCCTTGTCGCACTCAACCAACACCGGCAGCCCGCGCTGCAAATCGGAAGCGATGGCAGTGAGCGTGGCGCCGTAGGCAATATCGATGGCCTGAGCCGACGAGAGGTCGAGAGGCAAGGAGGATTCGGGGACGAGGAGCGACATAGGGAGAGCGACGAGAAGAAAATGAGGAGAAGTGGGGCTTCTCTTATGGTAGCCTGATTAGGAGTCGATTTGCGGCGACAATCTCGTTAGGGATCGAGTCGATTCGAACGAGCTTGCCGGGGGCGATCTTCCATGACGACGAATGTTCATACGGCTGGCAGCCGGACCGATACTTCGCCATGACAACGCATGCTGTTGAACCGACGGTTTCGCATGAGACGCTTGGGGTGACTATCCGCTCGTCGTCATGGGCGGCTTACGCTGGCTGTGTCGTCGCGAACGTTTTGCTGGTGGCGCTCCTGTGGTCGCTCCACTTGGCAATCCTTCCGAATTCGATGATTGGCATCTTCTTTGTGGTCGCGGTGACAGCGGCCGTTTTCTATTGCTACGCCTTGGCGGCACTTTTTACGTTCGCGGGTTTACCCATGTCGATCGGCCGCGTACTACTGGGTATCGGCTCGATGGCGGCAACGTCCATTGTGCTATCTGTTTCGCCGATATGCCGCCAGTCTGGCCCTATTTCCTGGGACGTGGTTTTGCTTATGACGACGTCGCCCATTCTCGCGTCGATCCTTCTTCGCCTGTTTGGACTGCGAGTGCGCTCGGCAAGACGCTCTCAAGTGTCATCCTCACAGCCGTGGCAATTCAGCATGCGCTCGTTGTTCGTCGGGACGACGATCGCGGCTTTCTATGCTCTCTTGACCTCGAGTATTTTTGAACAAGGAGTGGTCGTGAGAGTTCTCCAGCGGACAACCTTCCATCAAATCCGAATGGAGAGTTTCACCATCTATGCCAACTTGGTCCTTTGCCACGTTGCCGTCGCGCTCATGGCGTTAGTGCTGTGGCGAGTCAGAACGCTCCTCACGATAACTCTGCTGGGATCCGTACTTATGTTGCCGATAGTCTTTCGTGAGTTTGTTCCTCTCTCGGTAGTTGCCCTCGCCGCAATGCCGGGGATTTGTCTACTTTGTCTGATCGCCACGATCCTTCCTTGGTCACTAGCTGGTATTCACGCCACTTGGGAGAAGCCGGTGTTTGAGCGATGAAGCACGATTTACCCGCGCCGGCGAGCTCACCTGCTCCCTACTTCAAGGAAGACGCTCCCGACGCCGTCCTTGCCGAGGAGCCTACGCAGCGGATGTTCGTGGGTTGCATTTTCGCCAACGCGTTGCTTCTAGCCGTTTGTTGGTTTTTCTGGTGGTTTGCCGATGACAATTTGCATCTTTTCGGCATCTTTCACGTCGCAATGTCAGCGGGCTTTTCATCCTGCCTGGCACTGGGTTCCCTCTTCGCTTTTGCTTGTACGTCCCCATCACTCGACCAACGCGCGATGGGAGGCAGCTTGATCGTTGGAACCGCCATCGCTTGGGCAATCTCTCAGTACGTCCGGATGGGATCCGAACTTCATTGGTTTTTTCTGACGTTTTGGGTGCCCACGCCCGTGGTCGCCACGAGCGTGCTAATCCTGTTCGGACTTCGTCTGCATGTCGTGAGGAACGAAGAACGACGGTCACCGTGGCGCTGGCAATTCACTATAAGAACGATCTTTGGCGGAATGGCAATAACGGCGGTCTATGCACTAATTATTTCGAATGTCGGCACCGGGCTGTGGATAGCCCCTATTCTCATGATCGTGGCTTTTTGCCATGTCATCGTGGGGATCCTCTCGCTTCTTTTGTGGCGTGCCAAGTTGGTCGGCCCCATCGCCGCGCTCGGCTTGGCATTGCTACTGCTGTTTGTTCTCAACCTTCTTCCCGACGGCCTGCTAGCGATCTCTGCGGAGATCGGATCAGCATTGATGAGCGTTGCCGGGATCGCGCTACCGTGGACGCTGATCGGCGTCCATACGACGTGGGAGCAACCGGTCTTTGAACGATAGTGAAACGTGTTGAGTTACCGCCGGAGTCGCGATAGCCATGACGACGCACCTCGCCGAATCGGCCGTTGCGCATGAATCGCGCGCGAAGAGCGCTCGCTGCTCGATGTCGTGGGCTTTGATCGGCTCTGTTGGGTTCAACGCGGCGTTGGTCGCCGTGCTATGGGGCGTTCACCTAGTAACCGTGAGTCATTCTATCGTCAACGAGTTCTGCGGCATGGCGACGACCATGCTCATCCTCTCCTGCCATGCACTGGTGGTCCTTTTTACGATCGCTGGCAAACCGGTATCGGTGGGCCGCATACTATTGGGCATGGGCTTGATGGCCGCAATAATCGTCGCACTGGCCGCTTCGCCGTTTTGTCGTCATCCCTGGCTTGGAATCATTGGGGGTCTGGTTGCGATATTCACCGCAAGCCCTCTTTTGGCCGCGGCCATCATGCGTCTGTTTGGATTGCGTCTGTGCTTGAGCGGACCCCGGCAGGAGTCTTCCTCGTTGCAATTCAGCATCCGTTCTCTCTTCGTCGTCACGGCGATTGCCGCCTGCTATGCGCTGCTGATTTCAAGCATCATGGAGGATGGCGTTGTCTTGAGCATTCTCCGCGATTTGTCGCCGCAGAGTGGCGTCGACGGTGGAGACGTGGCCTTGATGGTGGTTCTTTGCCATGTCACCGTCGTGGCCATGTCGCTAGTGCTGTGGCGGACCCGATTGATCGCGCACATCGCTTTACTCGGTTTACTCTTGGTGCTGCCGCTACTTTTCGATCTTAGTTTGCCCCTTCCTCGCGAAGGCATTTACATCATGGCGCTGCTGGGGACCTGTCTGCTTGGGCTTGTTTGGACGATCGTTCCTTTGATGATTGCGGGCGTTCACGCCACTTGGGAGAAGCCGGTGTTCGAGCGGTGAGCTGCGAACCTGGGACGGATTCCTTCGTCTTGGTTTCAAAGAGCTTTCCTCATGCGACAAATCCGCGCTTCCTTCACCGACACCACGATTCGCGTCTATCAAGCGTACGGCCCGGCGATTGCAGATAAGGCTGTGAAGGCGCAGACTTTTGTTTCTCCCTTCAAGATGGAGCGGATGACTTGGATCAAGCCCTCCTTCTTTTGGATGATGTATCGCTGCGGGTGGGGAATGAAGCCGGATCAGGAGCGGGTTCTGGCGATCGATATTACGCGCGATGGTTTCGAGTGGGCGCTGGCGCACTCGTGCTTGTCGCACTTTGACCGGGCGTTCTATGCGTCTGAGGAAGAGTGGCTCGAAACGAAGGGGCAATCGCCTGTGCGGGTGCAGTGGGACCCGGAGCGCAATGCCAAGCTGGGAGAGCTTGAGATAAGGGCGATCCAGATCGGACTGTCGGGCGAAGCAGTTCGGCGCTACGTTCGCGAGTGGATCACGAAGATCACCGATGTGACGGCGTTTGCCCAAGAGTTTCATCGCCTGATCGATGCGGGAGACGAGGCTGCGTATGCTCCGCTGATTCCCAGGGAGACGGTTTACGCGGTATCTCCGGAAGTTGGGCGGCGGGTTGGGATGACGGTTGCCGAGTGAATGCTTCGGCATTGCCGAAACAGCCAGGAAGGGATTTCACCGCGGAGCCCCGGAGAGACCGGAGGATTTGCCACAGAGAGCGCAGAGGGGGATGCGATTAATTGATTGATGACTGCTGATTTTTGATTTGTGAAGTGAAGCGAGGTGGTTTACTTGCTTCCTATCTTTTTGTTGCTAGAGCGTGCCAACTGGGGAGTCGTAAAGGTAGACCTGGACCGGCGAGCCTTCGATGACGTCTGCTTGCGTGGATGAGAGGAGGGCGAAACCGTCGGCTCGCACGGAGGATGACAGGACCGAGGCGCCGCTGCCCGCGCCTTTGGGGAACGGGAAGACTTGCTCATCTTTGAGGAGCACGCGGACGTAATCCCAGCGGCCGAGCGCGCCGGGAAGCGTTGCGCCGGCGACTGATTGGATCGATTGATACGGGAGCTGCAGCGGGCGGCCACTGAGGCGTTGCACGGCCAAGCGAACGACGAGGTCGTAGGCGCACAAGCAAGAGAAGGGATTGCCTGGCAGCAGGAACACGGGTCGGTTGCGCAAGAGACCGATGCCGATCGGATGGGCGGGACGGATGCGCACGCCGTGAACGTGGAGCGTGCCTATTTCCTGGAGGACGCGGGGGGCGAAATCTTCTGAGCCGACCGATGTTCCGCCTGTGACCAAGACAATGTCTCCGGTTGCGGCGACCATCGCTTCTTTAATCGCGTCGGGATGATCGGGGACGTAGATGGGGTCTTCGGCGACTCCGCCGTCGCGCGCGACCAGTGCGCGGAGCATGACCGAGCTGCTGTCGACGACCTGATATCCGGTAGGCTTGGCGCCTTGCGGGAGGATTTCGTTGCCTGTCACGAGGATCGAGACGCGCGGTACTTTGATCACGTTAGGCTTTGCGATGCCGATCGATGCGAGCAGCCCCAGGTCTTGCGGGCGCAGGATGCGACCGGCGCTCAGCAGTTGTTCGCCGGTTTTGATGTCTTCGCCGCGGCGGCTGATGTGCCGCCAGGGGGGCAACGATGCGCGGCACACGATGGTGTCGGCCTCGCGCGTTACGTCTTCTTGCTTGACGACGGCGTCGGCTCCGGCCGGCAAGGGCGCACCGGTGGTGATCGCGATTGCTCGACCGCGTGTGACGGCTGTGGCGAAGGGGTGATTGGGTAGCGATCGCCCGGCGACTTCGAGCGTGACGGGCGAGGTTTCGCTGGCGCCAGCAAGTTCGTGGGAGCGGACAGCATAGCCATCCATTGCTGCGCGATCGAAGAGGGGGATGTCGAGCGGCGAGGCGATGTTCTGCGCGAGGACTCTGCCTGCTGCTTCCGGAAGAGGAATGTCTTGCGACGAAAGTTGGTTGAGATGCTGCGCGAGGAGGGCTTCGACTTCCTCAAGCGAGGCTTGTTTGAGGAAGCGCGCTGGGGCTGTCATGTCTTGCGGGGAGTCGTTTGGCGGATGACCCATCGTGCGTGGTACGACTGCTTTAGCGCGTCAGATTAATGGCATTCGATTGGTGGCTTCACAATCCTGGAGTATATTGTGGTCACTCTGATCCACCAAGCGTCCTCCACCTGGTTGGACGAACGCGAACGGCGCGGTCTTCTTTGACCAAACGCCTGATTGATTACTCATCTCGAACTGGAGAAGAACGTGAAAACGAAAGTCCTTTTGTTGCTGGCGGTTGCACTTTGCTTGACGTGGCCCACCGCGAACCGCGCGGACGATAAGGACGCTGGCAAGGAACCAGGCACGGCGTTTGATCGCTTCAAGCAGCTTGCCGGCGAATGGGTCGGCAAGGGGATGCACGGCGACGACTCGCACGACGTGCGGATTGTTTACAAGGTGACGTCGGGCGGAAGTGCGGTGGTCGAAACGATCGATCCAGGCGGAGATCACGAGATGGTGACCGTGATTCATCCCGACGGCGATGCCTTGCTGCTGACGCACTACTGCATGCTAGGCAATCAGCCGCAGATGAAGGCCAAGCCCAAGGCTGGCGACAACAAGGTCGCGTTTGATTTCGTCAAAGCGACGAATCTCAAATCGGACAAAGCCATGTACATGCATGACGTGACGTTTACGTTCGTCGACAAAGACACGCTCAAGACGGAGTGGACGAACTTCAACGAGGGCAAGGAAATGGGCAAAGCCGTTTTTGAATTGAAGCGGAAGAAGTAGTGAACTCACTGAGCGGACGGCGAAAGGGCCGTCCGCTTTGTTGGCAGTAGGTCAATTTGAACTGCTTAACTGATCCAAGCCAGCGTGGCCCAAACAATCTTCCCGGCACGTACCAGCGCAAGGCCGCCACTCTGCATGAGCGGTATCTCCCCTTGAATCCATTCCCACCAGCAGTCGCCGGGCTGCGCGAGCGCCTCCAACCTCGGTCGCAATTCCTCGTTTCGTTCGCGAATGAGGGCCAACACCTTCGGATTTGACGTCTCTGTCAGGCTTTTGGCGAAATACTCATCCAGGGTGAGTTGGTGTCTGAGGTCTGCCGAGGAAATGAGTTCGCTCCAATCGTCTATCTCTTCCATCGGCTCACGCTCCGAGAGTAGGCGGTCCCTATGAGAAACGAAATTGTAGTGGACGCACTGCCGCATTTTTCACTCCGTTGACATGCAACCAAATAGTTGCATAATAGGCCGATGGATGTCGATAAGGTGTTTAAGGCTTTGGCGGACTCCGGCCGCCGACTGCTGCTCGACAAGCTGTTTACCCACAACGGGCAAACGCTGGGGGAGCTGTGCGAGCATTTGAACATGACGCGGCAAGCCGTGACCAAGCACCTGAGGATTCTGGAAGAAGCCAATCTGGTGGCGATTGTGTGGCGCGGCCGCGAGAAGTTGCACTATCTCAATCCCGTTCCGATTCATGAAATCAGCGAGCGCTGGATCAACAAGTTCGAACGGAATCGCTTGCGGGCTCTCAGCGATTTGAAACGCAAACTGGAGGAGGAAAACAATGGATGAACGATTAACCACCGAGAGCACCGTCTACGTGACGTACATCGCTGCTCCGGCCGAGCGCGTTTGGGCGGCCCTCACGTCGAGCGAATTTACCAAGCAGTATTTCTTTGGCCGCAGCGTCGAATCGGATTGGAAACAAGGTTCGCCGTGGATCCTGCGGAAGCCCGATGGATCGTCGGATGTGTCGGGCGAAGTGAGAGAAAGCGATCCGCCGCACAAGCTCGTTGTGTCGTGGAAGGTGCATATGGAGCAGTTTCGAGACTTGCCGGAGTGCATTGTTTCGTACGAAATCGAGCCCGCCGGCGAAAACGTGGTGCGGTTGACGATGACCGAGGCGCATCCGACTCCCATTCCGGCTTACCTGCTGGACGGTGGCCGCCGCGGCTGGCCTATGATTCTGTCGGGCCTCAAATCGCTGATGGAAACCGGCAAGCCACTCGCTTTGGCAACTCCCCAACCTCCCAAGAAGGATTAACGATATGGCTGGCGATCGATTTGTGTATGTGATTTACATTCGGACCACGCCGCAGAAGTTGTGGGATGCGCTACGCGATCCGGAGTTCACCCGCCGGTATTGGGTGGAGACGTGGCAGGAAAGCACCTGGGAGAAAGGCGGCCGGTGGAAGATCATGCTGCCCGACGGGCGCGTGGGAGACAGCGGCGAGGTATTGGAAATCGATCCGCCGCGGAAGCTGGTTGTTTCGTGGCGGAACGAATTCAAGCCGGAACTGAAGGAAGAGGGATATTCGCGATTAACGTACCTGCTGGAACCGGAGGCGGAAACGGTCAAGTTGACGGTGATCCACGAGATCGACAAGGAGAAGTCGAAGCTGATCGAAGCGGTTTCGAGCGGTTGGCCGGCCCTGCTCTGCAGCATGAAATCGCTGCTAGAGACAGGGGAGTCGTTTACGTTTACGCGAAAGTGGCCGGAGGGGATGTAGGGCCGCGAGAGCGGTTGAGGCTTCAGGCTTCAGGCTTCAGGCTTCAGGCTTCAGGCGTGGAACTTTTTTGGACATCGCGAAGTTTCGGCTTCGCGACCCAAATGTCAACAATCGGTTAATCATTTTGCCACGCGGCGCGATCCAAGTTGGTTGCCGCACTGCGCACAGACAGGATTGTCTGTGCTACTTTTTCTAGTCGCAGTTGGATGCGGCTAGGAGGATGCGGACGAGTGCTTCTAGTCCGGTAGCGTCTTCGGGGTCGAAACGGTTGAGGTTGGGGCTGTCGATGTCGAGGACACCGAGGAGCCGCTCGTTCTTAATGAGGGGCACGACGATCTCGGAGTTCGAGGCGCTGTCGCAGGCGATGTGGCCGGGGAACTCGTTGACGTTTGGCACGACAAGCGTTTGCCGCTTAACCGCTGCTGCGCCGCAGACCCCGCGGCCGGGACCGATGCGGACGCATGCTGGCTTCCCTTGGAAGGGGCCGAGGACGAGGTCGTCTCCTTTCAAGAAGTAGAACCCTGCCCAGTTGATGTCCGGTAGCGACTGAAACAGCAGCGCCGAGCAATTCGCCGTGTTGGCGATGAAGTCGCGTTCGCCTTCGAAGATGGCCGTTGCGGTCTGGCACAAGTGGGCGTAGAGCGCCTGCTTGGTGGCGAAGACTTCGGGGGAGTCGTTCGAGGAGAACATAGGTTGCAAGTTAGTAGGGTGGAGCGAGTCTTCGGAAACCGTGAAACAACACGACCAATAGGAAAAACAAATTGCGAGCCATCAGTCCAGCGACAGGCAAACGTGGCGACTGGCGGGGTGAACGCTGCTGGAGCGACGTGGCTAGTTCGGTGGCGAGGTTTTCCATCCACGCGACCGTTCTAGGCCAATCGATCAAGCCCGCCAGCCAGGCCTCGGGAATTCCGGCTCGCCCGACGGTGGCCCCGACAATTCCGCCGACGATCGCGGCCGTGGTATCGGTATCGCCTCCACAGGCGAGGACTGCTTCGATTGCCGAGCGATAATCTGTTGGGTGCGAGAGCCAGGCGTGAAGGGCCACTGGCACGGTGTGAAAAGTATAGCCGGTGACGCCGCGAGAGAGGCTCAGCGACTGAGCGAACGTGACGGTGGAATCGCTGGCGTTGACTGATGCGGTGACTTTTGTGACGAGCGCGAGAAACTCACCTGCAGAGTCATCTATGAGCGGCTTTAGCTTAGCGAGGTACTCATCGGCAGTTATGGGCGTTGGCGATTGCGATGCCATCTGGGCGGCCAAGGCGACCGCGAATGCGCCAATCTCCGCTTTGGGGTCGGTATGAGTCAATCGAGATGAAATGCGCACAAAGTCTCGCAGTTGGGTGACGTCGTTGATGGCGACACCGAGAATTGCGGCCCGCATGGCTGGGCCGTTGCCTGCGGAGAAGACGCCGCTTCGGTTTGGGCCGTATCCCAACCAAAGTCGTACGATCGAACGCAAAGTGGCCATTCCGATGCCGGCTGGGAGGCCTAGCAACCAAAGACGCAGTCGCCAAGAGAGCGACTTTTGAAACGATTGCCGATCCCCGCCAGAGGCGATTAATGCCTGTGCAACCATGCAGGTGTGCTCGGTGTCGTCGGACACCATGCCGCGTCCCCAAACGAGGCGATGGCGGTCGGGCGGACCGAGCAGGCTGATTGCCCGGCGTGGGTTGAGTCCCTCGTAGGGGAGTCCGATCGCATCGCCGATCGCAGTGCCGAGAATGCAACCGGCGATAGCAGAGGTGGACCCCGTAAATGAGACAGGTTGTATCATCAAGAAACGACCTGAACT
>CAZWSX010000018.1:0-159524 GCA_964636985.1 uncultured Pirellulaceae bacterium
AGCTGTTACGCACTTTTTAAATGGTGGCTGCTTCTAAGCCAACATCCTGGCTGTCACCGCAACTTCACTTCCTTTGTGACTGAGTACTACTTTGGGACCTTAGCTGATGATCTGGGTTGTTTCCCTCTCGTCCGCGAAGCTTATCCCTCGCAGACTGACTCCCGGGATAGTCGTGTCGGTATTCGGAGTTTGGTCAGGCTTGGTAGATTGGAATATCCCCAATGCCAATTCAGTCTCTCTACCCCCAACACGTAGTGGCCCAAGGCTAGCCCACAAGCTATTTCGAGGAGAACGAGCTATCTCTGCGTTTGATTAGACTTTCACTCCTCCCCACAGGTCATCCCACCGGTTTTCAACCCAGACGAGTTCGGCCCTCCACGCAGTATAACCCGCGCTTCAGCCTGCCCATGGGTAGATCACGCAGTTTCGCGTCTGACATCAGCGACATATACGCCCTATTTAGGCTCGGTTTCCCTTAGGCTACGGTCCGTAAGACCTTAACCAGGCCGCTAACGCCAACTCGCCGGATCATTATGCAAAAGGCACGCCGTCACCCGTTAAATCGGGCTCCGACCGCTTGTAAGCACACGGTTTCAGGTTCAATACCTCCCCTCAACGGGGTTCTTTCCATCTTTCACTCGCGCTACTTGTTCACTATCGGTCATTAGGGAGTATTTAGCCTTGCGGAATGGTCTCCGCAGATTCAGTCGAGGTTCCACGTGACTCGACCTACTCAGGTACCCTTCGTGAGACTGTATGTCTGTCGCGTACAGGGCTGTCACCTTCTATGGCGGCCTTTTCCAATGCCTTCCACTAGACAACAGTTTGGTAACTCACATGCGAAGGGCCCTACAACCCCGCGAGGAAAATCCCCGCGGTTTGGGCTGTTCCGCTTTCGCTCGCCGCTACTGACGGAATCGATTTTTCTTTCTGTTCCTCTGGATACTTAGATGTTTCAGTTCTCCAGGTCGGCCTCAACAAACCTATGGATTCAGTTTGTGATAATTAGGGAATCTTGGGATCAACATTTGTTTGACAACTACCCCAAGCTTATCGCAGTCTTCCACGCCCGTCCTCGCCTCCTAATGCCAAGACATCCCCCGTGTGCCCTTAGTAGCTTGACCAGATTGATTCAGAACTCCATTCGCAAGATCGCTGGTGGTTACCAGCAACCCTTCAAACATCACCCTGAATCGGTAAGCTACGCCAGAAGCCGCTCTCGCGGGCCTGGCAATAACGATAGCCAATACTTTCTTTCATCTCTTAAGCAGTCTTGCGACTACTTAAACGCGCTAACTAAGAGTCATCAAATACTGAAGAAAGGCCCTCTCTAACCACCCGCCGCAACCGAACACCGACCTTGCGATCAGCACTCAACTACCACGAACAGCCAGACAGCCCTTCCTTCGAAGATGCCATCTACCCTTCCACCAAATTGTCAAAGATCACAACCTGCAATCCGACCGACAAACAAAGCTTGCAAGCAAAGCTCGAAAGCCAAACTCACCGAACCGGAAAGCAAAGTGGGCAAGCCGCCTCAACCGAAACCCAACATGGCGAGGCGAGTCGCCCACTGTGCTTTTAACTTACTGCGTTTCTAACCCACCGCCTTGAATCTACCAGCTCTAAACCAACCGTCAAACCCGATTTCATTTCAAGGTCGGCAGTGCACTCTCTTTCGCAACTGCCGAGCCCGGAAATTTATCAAACCGCGAACACCGAGTCAAGGGCACCAAACTGGGTCTCTGAAAATCTTGTCGTCGTCTGAATTCTCGTTTTGGCTTTGAATTCGCCTGCTAAGAGGCCCAAACGCCAAAGATTCCTAACGACCGAACCCCAACTCCTCGACTCACTTCCTTCAAGGTCACCCACTGACGTCGGTTAACACTTGGGGAAGGGGGAAAGTATACGCGACGAAGGCGACTCAGCAAGGGGCGAAAAACATTTCTCCTCGCAACCGCCTCAGCCTCTCCTTTTCCCCAACAAAAACCGCGAAAACGAAGCCTCATCAAGCTCTGTTGATGCCGAAAAAACGTCGCTAGCTCGCAGTGCCTCTTAGCTCTAGTGGAGACGATCGGGATCGAACCGACAACCCTCGCCTTGCAAAGGCGATGCTCTCCCAATTGAGCTACGTCCCCGAACTACCGGATCAACCGGCTTTGTCGACACTCGTCGCAACTCTTTTCAGCGAACAGAGTCCGAAAAACGCGACAAAAGTGGGCGGTAGAAGATTCGAACTTCTGACCTCGTCGTTATCAGCGACGCGCTCTAACCAACTGAGCTAACCGCCCGCAAGCGAATCACAAAGTTTATACCTTATGGCTTCGCTGCAAAAGTGCCCTTTTGCAAGCGAACCGCCCCGGAATTGCTCCCAATCCTACTGGACGTAAGGGCCGGCCTAAGGTTCGCGGAATGCTCAATTTCGGCAGCGATTGGGGGAAAACTTCAACCTTCCGCCAACAATTCGCCTGGGGCCAATCGGCCCGAATTGCCTATACTCGGGTGAAACCAGGAAATCGAACCGGTCTTGAAGGATTCTTGCTATGCCGAGGCAACTATTGCGTCTTTCCGCCGAGTCCTCCCCCGCCGCCCGCCGCCCGGCGATCGGCCGCGTCGCGACAGCTGCCTCTTGGCTCGCGGCCGCATTTTTCGGGAGCGCCCCGATCGCCAACGGCGAAACCGTCGACCAGGCTCTCGTCTACGAACCCATCCAGGCGGGCGTCGCGTTCGACACGCCCAGCAAAGAGGATCGCGAGAAGTGCACCATCGAAAAGGAAGTTCAACCGAAAACCGAGAAGGTGATCGGTTTCATCGTGAAAGACCCCAACGGCAAGATGTTGCGCCGCTTTTTCGACAGCGACGGCGATAAGAAGCTCGATACCTGGTCGTACTTCAAAGACGGCATCGAAGTCTATCGTGAGCACGGCCCCAAGCCCAAAACGGGCGACGTCGTCGCCAACGAGTTCCGCTGGCTGGGCGAAAACGGCACGCGTTTCGGAATCGACACCGACGCCAATCAGAAAATCGACCAATGGGCTGCGATCTCGCCCGAGGAAGTCTCGGAAGAGTTCCTGCTGACCGTAAAGCTCAAAGACGCCGAACGCTTTTCGGCATTGCTTATCAGCAACGAAGAAGTCGACTCGCTACCCATAAGCGCCGAGATGAAGGAAGCGATCAAGACACGTGCGGAAAAGTCGCAAAAAGATTTTGCGAGCTACGTCTCAAAGCAGAAGCTCATCGATTCTAAGTCGACGTGGATCAGCTTCGGCGGAATCAAGCCGATGACGCTCGTCCTCACCGATCAAGGCGATGTCACGGTTTACGAAAACGTCTCGACGATTTTCGACAAAGATGGCGATCCCAAAACGAATGACGATCGCGCCGATGTCTCGCTGGGAACTCTTATCCACATCGTAGGACAAGACGTCGATGCCTGGCGAATGATCGATCTTCCAGAAGTGAACCCGATCTCGCTGTCCGGCTTGCCGACCAACGGTCGCACTGAGGAACCCAGCCAACCCCAAGCCTCGCCTGCCAACGAGGCGGCGATCGCGAAGCACTTCAAGGCCATTGAACAGATGGAAACGAAGGGGCCTGCTAATGCGGCCGACTTCGCGGCTCTCGCCAAAGAATACGAGACCGTCCTTGGCATGATCGATGGCGAGTTGTACGAGAACACGCTGATCGGCTTCGGGCAAACCATCGAGCAAGGAGCATCGATGGCCGATAACGCCGGCAAGCCGCTGTATCCGGCTGGAATCGGCCGCCTGGAGGCAATGATCAAGTCGGTCGAAGGTTCAAGCCACGGCAACAAAACCAATCTCGCCGCATTCTTGAACTACCGTTTGGTCACATCCCAATTCTCCATCGCGCTCGCAGAAGCCAACGCGCTGAAAAAGCAAGCCGAGAAGGATAAGGCACAAATCGCCGCAATGAGCGGCCACATCGAGGCGCTCAAGGCCCACATCGAGAAGTATCCCGACGCCGACGAAACTCCCAAAGCGTACAACGAGTTGGCCACCAACCTGGAAAACGACGGGAGCTTCGACGACGCGAAAAAGTACTACCAGCAATGCGCGGCGAACTTCCCGAACTCGATCAACGGAAAGCTGGCAGCGGGCGCCGTGCGGCGGCTTGATATCGTCGGGTCGCCCGTCACGCTCCGCGGAAAGACGCTCGACAACAAGGATTGGACGCCGCCCAAAGGAAAGCCGTACATCATCTTTTACTACTCGGGGCAATACACCGGGATTGGAGATGAAGTGAAGGCTCTGGTTGAAGCCGAGACCAAGGGTAAGAAGAGCGATCTCAAAATCGTTTGCGTCTCGCTCGATGCCACGGCGACCGACGCGGCTAAATTCGCCAAGTCGAGCGGCATCGACAAGAAATGGTCGGTGCTCTACGCCGACGGCGGCATGGAAGGCAAGCTCGCCCAGGACATGGGGATCTTTCAGGCTCCCTACGTGATCATCGTGGACAAGGACGGCAAAGGAAGCTGGCAAGGGCCCGGCGCTCGCGAAGCTGCCAACAACCTGCCCAAGTAGCGTCTGATTCATTTGAGCGGGTGGTTGATTTGTCTGACACCACCGAAGCCGCATGGGCGTTCTTGCGCCATGCGGCTTTTGTAATGTGAAAACGCCCGTAACAGGGGCTCGGTGGAGGTCAAACTGCTGTTCCCCACAACGCCAGTTTTTGCAAAACTCGTTTTTCTTGAATTGAAACTTGTCGCTCGCGATTTGCTGCTTGCAGTCGCCGCGATTTCAAACAGGCCAGTCGCTTACGCAAGATGCGAAACGCTACTGTGCCGGAGAAAACGACTTCATGGACGAACAACTCCGCCAGCATCTCCTGATGATCGCCATTCAATCTTTGGGAGTTGCCAGCATGGTGCTGGCGCGAGTGGGCGAACGCAGCAGCGTTCGTCACATCGCCCAGAGCGTTTTCTTCACATGCCTGATGCTGGTGGGCGGTTTGACCCTGTGGGCAATCACCTGCGGCGGCTGCTGCTGGCTATCGTGCGGTGCCACGCTGTCGGTGATGTCGGTTGGAGCCACAGTCGATTTCAGCGGCACGTCGACCACGAGCCACTTCTAATAGCCAACAGATTTGAATTCGGGCCGAAGGCCTGATTTGCTATCACTGGCGCCCGCCAGCAGCGCCCTCACTGCTTCACCGTGGCAAACTCTACTGAGCTTACGGGACCCTAACGAAAGACTCTCAGCGACCCGCAAGGCCTCTTTATCTTGCCAAAACCGGGCTGTGACGAATTTGTCGCTTCCTTCACGAAGTCCGTCAAAAACGAAAAAAACGTCGCACTGATCCGCCGTCGCGGTCGAAAAGTATCTATGGGTGAAGGGGTCACGGCCCACGTGAGACCAGTTTGTACCCGTGTGCTTCTCCGCTAGAGAAGCGATCCGGGAAACGAGCGATCTCACGTAGGCCGATTACGGCTCCGGTCGCGCAACTTATTGCCACGGTTGGCATTAGGTGGAGTACAGCGCGGTTCCCGAGACAAAACATTTCGCGTTCACCGCGTCAATGACCTCAGGAGGGGGGAACATGCGACGGTTCTTTTTTGGCATGGCCTTGCTCGCGATGTCGTCGGTTCCCGTTATGACGGTCCACGCCGATGAAGCCGCCGATCAAAAGATCGCCGAGCAGATCGTCGAACGGCTGCAAACGGAAAAGCAAGCCGGACGGCTCAAAGGCTTTAGCATCGATCTGCAAGTGGAAGACGGCACCGTTTACCTGTCGGGCCGAGTTGCCAACGCTGGCCAACAGCAAGCAGCTCTCAGCCTGGCACGTCAAACGCCTGGTGTCCGTCAAGTGGTGAACGACCTGGTCGTTCCGAGCGACGAAGTTGCCGACGGCAGCATCAAGCCGGTTTCGGATGAATCGGCCTATGAAGCCGAAGGCACTCCGGAAATGGCACAAGTCGAATTGGCGTCGCCCCGCGGTGTGAAGGCGACGCCGGTTTCGAACCCGACGCCAGCTGCGGTTCCTAGCCGCCTGGCGCAACCGGAAGCGCAACCACACCCGCTGGCCCAGGTTGCCGCTCCGCAACAGCAACAATTTGCGGGACCGCCACAAGGCTATCCGCAAGGAATGCCCCGCACCGGCGGTCCGGTTCCTTACGCTCGCGCCACGCAAGCTTCACACAATGGCCCCATGATGGAAGGTGGCTATGTGGGAGCTGGCCCGGTTGCGATGCCGCAACAAGGCTATTACGGCGGACCTCCGGTCCGTTACGATAGCCCGCAAATGCCGGGCTACTCGTGGCCCAGCTACGCCGCTTACCCGAACTATGCTGGGGTTACCTATCCCAAGCAGTACTCGGCTTCGGCCTGGCCTTACATCGGACCGTTCTATCCCTATCCGCAAGTCCCGCTGGGATGGCGCCGGGTAAGCTTGGAATGGAAAGATGGTTGGTGGTTCCTCGACTTCAAAGATCGCTATCGCCACCGATAGTCGACCTTTGCTAAGCAACGCAAAGCGCCTGCCTCGCCTCACCGCGAGGCAGGTTTGTTTCTTGGTCGAATGGTTTGCGTATCGCTCGCCGTGTGTGCCAGCATTGCTTGCATGCGATGCCGGAAAAGTTTGCCGAATCGGCCTTTTCAGGCCGGAAAAGCTGAAAGTTCGTTACATCTTATCTCGATAACTACTCTCGTCCTTTGAAATACCGGCACGGAGAGCCGTTCGAAGGCCGGCCTGGCGACGGGTCAGAAACTCGTCGCGGCCAAAAAGCGGTTTCGACCATCAAGGATGAAACATGGCTCGGAAATATTTTTGTGCAGCGATCGCAGGATTGCTGGCCCTCATGGGGTTGATGGGAACGGGTTGCGTGGGCGTCACCTACGGGCCTGACCTGGGCGTGCTGGGGATTCCGATCCCCGTCCCTGCTTACTTCCAAAAGATGAAGGAAGACGAGTACTGGAATCGCGAGCGCTATGAACGCGTTCCGATCCTGGGACCACTCACGGCCGGCGGCCCCGCCACGGCCCTGGACCCGCCCAGCGATGACGAAGTGATGCGCGCCATGGAGAAGGCGAACCCGATCCAAGGCGGCATCCCGTTGCTCCACGAAATCCAACGCAATAACGTGCGGATCGTGAAGTGCAAGATCGCCGACTACATCGACCCAGTTCGTGTTGTGCCGTTGGTCGGGCCGGTTCAACTGCACCACGCTCACTACAAGTGCACGGTCTACTTCAGCCAAAACACCTGGGTGGGTTGGCCGATTCCCCACAAGCTGGTGAACGAAGACGCTCAAGAAGTGCTCTACATCGACCACAACCACTTCCACATGGTGGGCGACGTCGACACCGGTTGCGACGCCAACTACTAACACGCCGCGGCAAAGAATAGGCCGCCACGATCGAAACCGCTTACTCGCTATCTCCTCCGCCGAGCCCAGCCGATTGCCACAAGCAATCGCCGCAGGGCTCGCGGCATTTCTTGGCGAGTAATTCAGGGTGGAAGACCTCATTCGGCCAGGTGACGGGTGGCACTGGCGTCCCAAAGATGCCAGTGTGCGTTGCAGAAACGTGGTTCTTCTAATGGGGCTTAGCCCACTTCCACTGGTGTCTGGCGGACGCCAGTGCCACCCCATCCATCCTCGTCGCCGAATTGGTTACTTTGCCAAATCGACACACACCAGCTCTTCGTCGTTGCGGACGTACATGTGCTTGTTCGCAAACGCCGGAGCGCACCAGACCACGTCGCGGCCGAAGGCTTTGTTGGTGGGCGCGATGACCTTGGCCCGCCCTTGCTCGGTGAACCCTTTGGCATCCATCTTTCCAAGGACCAGGTCCCCTGAATCGGTGAAAAACCAGTAGTGGTCCTCATGCTTTACCATGAAGGCCGTGCCAGACACCGCCGGGCGAGATGGCGTGACGGGTTTGGACGTCTTCCAAACGTGCTTGCCCGACGCGATGTCCATGGCCAGCAATTCGCCGCTGCCATCGATTCCAAAGAGCAAATCGCCTTCGACGCGCGGCTGGACGTTGACCGGCGAAATGCCGGCCTTCTTGATGTCCTTCCACACCAGTTCCGCACCGGGCTTATCGGTATCGAGTTTGACCAGCAAGTTTCGCCCATTGAAGCCGCCTGTGACAACGTGATCCTTCCACCGCAGCGGTGTCATGATGATCGAGCCATTGTCGGCTTCGTACGGCACGCTCCACAGAAACGTTCCGGTTTCGGGGTCGACGCTCGCCAAGGCATCGGGCTTCATCAACAACAGTTGCCGCGTGCCAGCGGCTTCGATAATCACGGGCGGCGAATACCCCGTCCCAATTTCAGGAACCGAGAGTGCCTTCCAAATTTCTTCGCCTGTCTTCTTGTTCAGCGCAACGGCATGAGCGTCCTCGCCGCCGGCGAGCGTGATCAACTTGTCGCCATCGATCAGCGGATGGGCGCTGTAGCCCCACAACGGCGTCTTCGCCTTGTACGCGTCGCGGAGGTTCTTTTGCCAGACAATCTCGCCTGATGCCGCGACGAAGGCGATCAAGTCTCCTTCCGCCCCGAGCGTGTAAACGAGATCGCCATCGACGGTGGGCGTTGTCCGCGGCCCGGCGGGATAGCTGATCGAGTACTTCACGGGGTACTCGTGCTTCCAGATTTCCTTCCCCGTCTTTTCATCGAGGCATAAGACCCGCTCGGTGCCGGTGAACGTCTTGCGATCGAAGTTGTCGACTTTGACGTCGTCGCTGCTGACGTAGTCGGTAATGAAGACGCGCCCGCCCGCGACGGCCGGCCCGGCGTAGCCCCCAGCGACTTTCGCCGTCCAAAGTTTTTTGAGCCCGCTGCTGGGAACCTTCTCGATGACTCCCTTTTCGCGCCAGGTATTGTCGCGGTTCGGCCCCATCCACTGCGGCCAATCATCGCCGCGAACAAGCGATTGGCACACCGCAGCAAACGCCACAAACGAAACCAAAAGACGCATGCGCATCATTACCTCTCCATGCCGGTGGATTGAAATCCGGCATTGACTGTAACGGGTTTTCCGACCACCTGCCACTCGGCGCTAGTGCTTGTCGCCGGCGGTGGACGATCGATAAAGAGTATTCAACTCCTCACGCGCAGCAGTGCGGGGTTCCAGTTGCAAGGCCTTTTCGAAGGTCGATTTTGCCTTCGCGGTATCCCCTTGCCGGTATTGCGCGGCCGCCAGAAGGCAGCACGCCCGGGCATCCAAGGGATTGAGCCGCAAGGCCTCTTCGCACTCCTCGACCGCTTCTGGCCATCGCAGCAACTTGAAGAGAGCGTAGGCGCGGTTCACTCGATGCACCGACGACGTCGGGCTCAGTTCTTTGAGCCGATCGGCCGCATGGAGCGCCTCTTCCCAGTTCCACGTGTGCTCGCAGGCTTCGAATACGAGAGACCAATTCTGTTCCGAGTTTGGCGACAACGATGCCGCCGACCTGGCAGCCTGGAACATTTCCACCGAGTTGCCCAGCCGCCCATGCAATTGGGCGAGGGCTTGCAAAGCGGGCTCGTCGCCCGGATGGCGTGTGAGTGCGGGAGTAAGCCGCGACAGGGCGTCGTCCGTAACGCGATCGCGAATCGCCTGCGGGTACGACGGCGACGCCAGCGGAGATCTCGCTAGCGCGGCCCCAAGATTCCGCTGTTTGTCGGCAAGCGAGTAGAGCTTGGAGTCCGGGTTGATCGGGACGATGAAATCACTCGCGCGATCGTAATCGACCTCGCGATCGCGCGGCGCAGGAACGCGCATCACCCGGTGGTCCGTGTGCAACGTGTGAATGGCACTCTGATTTTCCGACTGCGGCATGTGACAATCGACACAACGATCGTCTTTCGCTGCACGTTGCTCGGAGGGTGCCGCACAGGGTTGTTTCGCGTGGCATGCGTTGCACTTGTCGCGATAAAACGCCGGCGCTTCCAAGGCCGTGGGTTTGCGATGAGGATCGTGGCAGTCGGTGCAATCGAGCGGATGATCGTCGTGACGGCACTTTACCTCGCGAGCATCGCTGAATTGCTGCGCTGAGGAGGATTCCGAAAGTAAGCCCACTTGCGGAAAATACATCGCGACGAAGTGCTCGAGTTCCATCCCCGGACGAAACTCCGATTTCCGGCGGCCGCGCATTTCAACCGATGCGAACGCCGCGACGTGACACTGCTGACAGATCGCCGAGCGGAGTTCGTGCGAAAGATCGCGAGGATTGACAATCGAAGTGTCCATTTCGCCCGGCGGCGATTTCGACGCGGTTCGCTCTGTGACGTGCAGGCCCCCAGGGCCGTGGCAGCGCTCGCATCCGATCGTCGCGTGCCCGTTGACGAATTGCGGTTCGTACCCGTTGGTCGATCCAAGCACATGTGCCGGCTTGTTAACGTGGCACTCCAAGCAGCCCGACAGAACCGGTCGGCGGGCGTGAAGAGGAATCTCGTAGCCTGGCGAGAGATCCCACCTGCCTGCTTGCGAGTACCACGTGAGGGTTGCTTGCCAAGCTGCGCCGTCTTGCACGGCCAGATACGACCGGGCGCGGGTTCCAGACCCCACGGCAAAGTTCGTGTCGAGCGCCAGTGCCCCGATCAGTGCGCCATTGTTGTCCGGCCGCTCGACAATCTGGCGAAGCATCTTGCCGTGAGGCTCAACCGAAACGTGATACCCTTGTGCGTCGATGCTTGGGGTCGCTGCCGAATCGAACTTCTCGATCGGAGGTGAATCGCCAAGCCATTCGGCGGAATGCCCCATCGGGTGCAAGCGGAACGTGTGCTCGATCTCGCTATGACACTCGGCACAGGCCTGGTCGCCAACATATTGCACGGTCGGATCGACGTTGCGATACGGCCCTTGGTACGTCGTGCGCGGGTCGACTGTCGGTTCAGGCTCCGGGCCTACAAACTGCTTGAGTTCAAACGTTTCGGCTTCGCCGTCGTGGTTGGCCTTGCCGAGCGCACGCTTTGGCTGCGCATTTTGGTTCGACCACCAGCTCCAGGCCACTCCCGCAATCAAGGCCAGCGACAAAAGTCCGGCCAGCCACCGGCCACTCGACGCCGGTCGATCGTCCTGGCTCATGCCCTCGCCGTAGTTGCCCTCTTCGTCGCTCATGGAGATTTCAACGGGGTTTGTGCCGGCCGTTACTTTCCCCCGGCCTTGGCGATTTCGTCGGCCAAGCGGTCGGCGGCCGCGGGATCGAGGAACTTGCTTAGGAGGATTTGAGCATCCGAGAACAGCTTTTCGACGCGGATGCGGGTCAATCGCTCAGGCGGCAACGTGGGAAGAATCCGCTTCATATCGGCTTCCAGCTTCCGGCTCAAGTCGTCGCGCGTGCGGAGAGTCCGATATGTTTCCAGCAGTTTCTTGGCACTCTCGATGTCGTTTTTTTCCAACTTATTGCGAATCCGTGCCGCCAGGATCTCGCGCCGGGCAACCAAATCGATGACTTCGGTCTGCACTGCCTGGACGATCCCCTCCGCCTCGAGGCGACGATCGTCATTGGGGAGCGAGAGCGTGTAGCCCGGCACGCTGCCAGCGACAATCGGCAATCGAGCGAGGAGTTGGCCGCCGTTCTTGAGATACAAAGTCCGCAGGGGAGGCTCCGTCTTGTCGAACGAGAACTCGCCACGATAGTCGGAAATCCCCACAAACGTCGCTTCTTTGTCGCCGGGCATCTTCGCGAAGATTTCGTAACCCGACAGCGGCGTTTTCAGCCGGTCTCGCGATACGAGTGTTAGCTTCGAAGATGCATAAGGGCGGCGCACCACCATGGCCAACCGTTCCATCCGTGCGCTTGCCTTGACCGGGATGGGCTGATTGACGCCGGAGTGAGTCTTGCCAGTGACAACCTTTCCATCTCCGCCTTCGACTTCGATGTAAGTCCAAGGGGGAACATCGATCGCGATTTTCGTCGGCTCCGTTGCCGCAGCGCTACGCGCCGTTCGGCGAACGCCCGGCAGCAGCATGTCGCCCGGACGGATGATCACGATCGAGGTTGGGTCGGTGACGAGGCCCCCTGCCCTGGCCTTGGCTGTGACGTCCTTGCCTTCGACCTTCTCGATCCGCGCAATCGGCGAAAAAACTTGCGTCATCATGGAAATCGCGTATTCGGCGGCGACATCCAAATTGGCCAAATCCCGCTCGAGCGGTGCCGACCACCGGCGAAACCGGCAATCGAACTCGCGGACCGCGATCCGCGGCGGGTCCGCCCCGAAGATTGACACCACGAACAGCTTATCGACTCTGAGCACATCCCCTTGAGACCACGTTTCCGGCGAAACGGCTTTGGCCTCAGGCTCCTTTGCCGTTGTCTTGGGCGGAGAACTGCCGGGCTCGGGCGTTTGAGTCGAACCTTCGGCGCTGGTCGAGGGTGTAGTTGCTGCGGCGGCGGTTGGCTTACGATTGCCGGCGACTTCGACCGCGCGAAGACGTTCGACCGGAACGCTTTGCGCAGGATCGGACAGCTCGATCACCAACTCGCCGGGGCACGTGTCAACCGTCACTTTCCAATCGGGGAAAAACTCGATCGCCGTTTGGCGCTGCAAGTCGGCAGTCAAGGTTCCGGCGATATCGGCGGCGTCGCTCATTTGCGGATCGACTGCGATCCACACGCGAACGTCGTAGGGACTGTACTCCCATGTCGATTGCGCGCGGGCCGCTTGAGGTGCCAGTGCGAGCATGCCCAGCCAAACCCAAAGTCCTAAGCGGGCGACGCGAGTTTTGTCGGCGCGAATCATCGGTCCCCCAAAGTTCGCGGAGTGACTTTCCAATTCAGCATATTGTCGTAGGCCGCGGCCGGCTGTTTGCGAATGCCTTGCAGCCCCTTTCGATAGGCCATGTGATGCACAACCTGCCACAGCGGCATCACGGTGCACTCTTCCGAGACTAAGCGATGCAACGACTTGAGTTGAGCCGAAACTTCCGCCCAGTTCTTCGAGGCCTCCACGCGGCGCAAGGCCTGGGCGATGTGCTGATTATTCGTTCGCCCCAAACCGTGGGTCCCCACGATTTGCGAGGCTTGAACCACCGGTTCCCAAATCTGCAATTCGGCGAAGAGGAAATCGTACTCCCCCGAAGGATCGGTCGTTTCGCCGGGCGGCAACTCCTTGAGTTGGCACTCGAGCCCAAGCACCTTCCATTGCTGGGCGATCGCACGGCACGTCGTTCGGGCCATGTCTTCGGCGGGATACGCCAAGGTCACCGTTGCGTTCAAGGTCCGAATGCCCGTCGGATTGACGCGTTTCTTCTTTCCGTCCTCGTCTTCTTCCTCCTCCTCTTCTTCTGGTTCCGTCGCAGCAGGAGTTGGTTCGGCCTCCTTAATCGAGGGGTCTTTGGCCGGGGCATCCTTTTCCGCCTCAGGCGTCCCGGCATTCTCAGCCTCGGCTTTCGCGGAGGCAATCGAATCGAGTTCGCGCTTGCCGATCGTCAAAAGCGTCATGGAAAGTAGCGGATCGAAAACCAGGGGGGCAATTTCCTCGTCGTAGGCATAAGCGAGCGGATCGTTCGTCGTGATCGGGGCTGGGAACGGACCGCTCACAACCTGACATCCCGGAATTTTCGCCCCCTTCAAGATCCCCTGGTTCAAGATTGCGTCGCGCGAGATGCCGTGCAGCAGGGCCCGTCGTATGGTTCGGCTCCCCGGCAACGGTCGATTCATGTTAGGAACCAACACGTGCAAGAAAGGAGTCGCGTAGCGGTCGACCACGATCTCCTTGATCGAGCGGGCTTCGCCGAGATCGACCGGAGCGATCCGGTCGACCACGTCGATATCGCCACGTTTCAGCGCCAGCAGCGCGGCTGGCGGATCGGGATAAAGCCGCTCCAGGATTTCTTTCGGCTGCGATGGCGATGCCAAGGGCACATCGGGATCGTAGATGAAACGAGTCACCTTGCCGTCGGGCTGCGTCCGCATCAGGTAGGGGCTCTTGAGTTCGGCGACCATGTCGGAACCCGATTCGATGCTCGATTGGATGAGCGCCGCGGGATTGACGTGTGCGTAGTTCAAGTCGACCAGCACGTCTCCTGCTCGCGAAACGGAAACGCTTCGCATGGCCCGGGCCCAGGGAATCGAGAAGAAGGGCTGTCGCGGATTGGCCATTTGCAAAAGGCCATCGGCGAGATTCAGCGCGATGTCCCTTCGGCCTTCGCCGGTGGGACTCAAGATGAATTGCACGCCATCGTCGCTGGTGGAGTACTTACCAAACGCGAACCGGTATTGCCCTCCCTCGGCGGTGATCTTTTCGAAGTCCATCATCAGCCGCTTCGTCAACCGGCCGGCGCGGCGCGCCGACCAATTGTCGATCGCCAGCGGATCGGCCTTCGACGTTGGCATCGTCACGCCGACGATAACCATCGGGTAGATGGAGGAGATCTTCACCGCGAGTTCGCGTCCGCCTTTGACGGCCGGCCAAATTCGCATCATCTTCGCGGCGGCATCGTAGGCATCGGTGTACCGCTTTTGTTCGAGCGCCGCGGCCGCCGCATCGCGTTCGACTGCCGCCAATTTGTCGAGCTTCTCCTCCCAGTTCTTGAAGAACTGGGTTTGCTGCAACGCGAACTTGTTGGCCAATCGGTTCAAGACGAACTGAGCCGACGCGTAATCTTCTTTGTCGACGTACTTGGCCACAATCGGATCGATGGAGATTCCCAACAAGACAACGACCGATTGATCGTCCTTGGTGGGGCGGTACTCGAGATCGCGGGTGCCGAGTTCCTCGAAGATCGATGTCGCCTCGACCGAATTATTCCGCCGCAGCGCATCAAGGCCGGCAAAATAGAGGTATCGCTTGATCGCCTCGGGCAGATCGGGAAACTTGGGATATCTGTCCTGCAAAAAACTTAATACTTCCCACGCTTCGTCGAACTTCTTGGCATCGGTCAGTTGCCTGGCTTCGCTCAACACCAGTTGCTCGAAGAGTTCGATCTTTTTGATGTCCTTCCACGCGATAAAAAACTCCTGATCGTCGTCGTCATCCAAAAGCCGCACGGACAATTTGGCATTGCCCGGCTGCTGCGTGGGGATGGTTCGAGGGTTTCCCAAGCCGGTGATGGCTTGAACCTTGATGACCTCCTCGCCTCCCTTCTCGGCGACGGTTACTTGATCGTACGGATCTTGCTTGAAGATCGGACCGTCAGCGCAAGCTGGCCGACTGAACAGAGCAATCGCGAGCAGCACGACACTCCAAGCGATGGCGTGGCATGCGAAGTTCGAACGCAAAATCATGGGCTCGCTCCCTCGCTACCGGGCGGTAGCGGAAGCTCGACGCGATGCACCGCGCCCGAGGAAGTGCCGAAATAGATGGCGTTGCCGGCCTCGGCAAAGGCGGACGAAAGGGGTTCCGCAATCTTGAGGGAGCCCTTTACTGAACCATCACCGCGATCGAGCGAGACAACGCCTCCGTTCTGATGCCCCAAAATCAGATCCGACCCAACAACGCGAGGGTCGCACGCCAAGGCGCCGGCAGACAGCGGCACTTTCCAAATCGGATCGTTCCCTTGGTCAAAAGCCCACAGTTGCCCCCGGTCGACTTCGACAAAAGTGAGCCCGCCCGACGTGCTGACACCGCGGGGGCCGATTCTGCCTCCCAGTTTGTGTCTTGCGACCTCGGTGATGCCCGGCATCGAGTAGACGATCAGCGTGTCGCTATCTTCATCCCGTTGAACGGCATAAAGGCGATCTGCCGACAGCGACACACTCCCCACGAAAGGGCGTTCCCCTTCGACTCGTCCTTGTTCAGCCAAAGCTGCTTGCGGCCGGTCGACCAAGCCCACCAGGAAGAGTTGGCGGCGGCTATCTACGGCGACAAATCGCTTGGCCTCGTCGCCGTAGATCTGCGGTTGAAGCCATTGAATCGATTGTCCCGGCGCGGCCTCGGGAAAGAGCGGGAGTACGGAGCTGTTCGGTTCCCCCTTGGATGGATCGAACAACATGATTTTTCCGCCCGACATGGGAACGAGGACGCCGTTACCGAACGACCCCACGGTGCCCGCGACTTTGGCGTCGCCGAGTTTCATTTTCGTGGCGATCGGTTTGCTATTTTTGGCGGCCGGGTCAAATGCCACCATGAAGCCGCGAGTCGGATCGACGAGCGCGATCCCGCTTTTTCCGTACGACGCCCTTTGCGAAAAGTTCGCCGCGCCCAGAGCGGTTCTGGTCGTGGGAACGTCGACCGATGCCGGCATCGCATCGCTTATCGGCAAGGCGAAATAGTTCCCTGACGCCGTAATCGCATGCACGCGGTCGCCCATCACACCAACCCATTGCGTGGCCGAACCAACCTCGGTCGCCCACAGCGGCTCGTCCGTCTCGGAGCGAACC
Source organism: uncultured Pirellulaceae bacterium (assembly GCA_964636985.1). Classification (GTDB taxonomy): domain Bacteria; phylum Planctomycetota; class Planctomycetia; order Pirellulales; family Pirellulaceae; genus CAZWSX01. The sequence continues at coordinate 16,275 of CAZWSX010000018.1, forward strand.
GGTTGCACGGTGACCGTCCCGGTTCCCCCTTTGCGTCGTACGGTAACGATTGCCCCTTCAATCTTTTGTAGCGGAGCCACAAACGTGTCGCCGTCCCAAGTCGCCGGGCCGCGGTTGAGTGCACTGCGGCTGGCAACCACGTCGTACCGCGAGAGCCGATTGTCGGCCACCCACAGCCGTGGACCATCTAGAAGTTGATAGCCCACGGTCGCCACGGTCGCGCTCGCCGCCGGTTGGCGGACGATTTCGCGCACGGCATTGTCGATGGGCATATCCTCGTTGTTGATATCGATTTCGAGAATCAACGCCTCGCCGGAACTCGTCATCACCACAACGCGCCGACCGTACGAAGCGGCAGGCTGCACCATCTGGCCCGTCATCGCGATCGGCTCGATCGCCTTTTTCAGTTCGTAGCCGCGCTTGTTCGTGTTTAGAACGTGGACCAAGACGACGCCGCGGCTGTTGTTCTCGCAAACAACCACATGGCCCGATACGACCAGCGGCGGCGTTGTGATCCCGGCTGTCTTGTGCCCTAAATTGAAGCCCTCCGAGCTATCGCCTGCCGGCGGCGGAGAGCCCGCTTTATGCCCGAGAAAGACGCCATCCCGCCCGCCGAGCGTGTCGCCGGCTAAGGCGAACAAACTGCCGCTCTCGCCTGCCTGATAGACCACTTTTCGTTTCGCATCATAACCGACGGAAGAGGTCGCCTTTTGCGGCAACTTGGCTCGCTTGAGCGACTGGCCCGAAATGATATCCAGCTGATGAATCAGTCCCGACGCAGTCGTGACAAAAACGTGATCGGTGCCGCCGATCACAGGCACGAAGAAGCGTTCCCCGACCGGGAATCGCCACATCACCCTGCCCGTCGTGCCTTCGACCCGCTCAATGCAGTGTTCTCGTTCGTTGGAAACAATCGCGTCCGACGACCCCACAGCCCCCACGTACACCGGCGGAATGCGAGTGGTCCCCGTTGGGCGGCGCCACAGCACGCGTCCCGTTGCACCATCGAGTCCGAAAGTCGAGCCGTTCACCCCCACAAAGATCGTCTTGCCTTGAAGTTCTGCCACGGGTTCACCCACCCGCGAAGCCAAGACCGTCGACTTGCCTTGGGCGAACGACGGCGGCTCGACTGTCGAAAGCGGCTTATCGTCGACCGCAACCGACTTACGTTCCGCCACCGAGACGGCTTCCGTGGCAGCCACCATCCGCGGATCGACTTCGAGACCCGGATAGTGGACCAGCAAATCAGCCCGCGCGGCATAAGCCATTCCCGTGTCACCTGCCTTGGTGAACGTGTTCATCGACTCGATACTTTTGAGAAGATCGGTATCCTGATCGATCTTTCGACGCGCGACCGCCAGTTGTTCGTGAATCCGTTCCAGCCGCGGACGTTGCGCTTCCTTGCGGCTCGCCGGCAGGTACGAGGGGTTATCGCACAGACGGAGCGCATCTTCGGCCTGCTTCACCAGCTTGTCTTTGCGGGTGGGATCGGAGGTGGCTTCGGCCTGCGCGGCGAAGTTGTCGGCAATGTCGGGCAACAGCGTCTCGAGCTCTGCGCGGGCAATATCAAACTTCTCTTCCGCTTCGATCTTGGGCAGAAACTCTTGCGCCGCCGAGAGTGCGCGGGTCATATCGCGCTGGCCATCGAACACCTGCCGGATCGACGACATCCCTTTCTTCACGCGGGCGGCGCTCACGTTGGGATTGCCGCTAAAGCGGCTTTCAAATGTCTCGTAAATGTCGATCGCCTGGCTGTAAGCCCCGGCCTTGTAGGCGGCATCTCCTTCGTCGAGGAGCTTGTCGGCCGACGTTCTGCCGAGCGAGAAGACTAGCACGCCCATCAGCAACACGAGGACAATCAGCGCGCCGACGCCCCCCAATAACCATGGGCTTTCCCAAGTCGGGGCCGGACGTTTTTCAACTCGTCTTTTCGGCTTGGGCGTTTCGACAGCCGGTCCCAGCGTCTCGACCCCAAAACCGGGCTGCATCGGCGTCATGACCGGCGCGTAGCCGCCTGTCGGCATCATGGGCCCAGGCGTGAACGTGGTTCCGACGAGATCGGGTCCCACTTGGACCATTTGCGGAACGAACGCATTCGGATTCGGTCCTCTCGGAGGAGGTGCCACAGGAACCAAACTTGGGGGAGCGACCGGCGTTAACGTCGGAGGGCTAACCGGAACCAGGCCATCGGTAACGGGCGGAGGTTGTTGGCTCTTTTTACTCGGGAGCTTCCCCGGTTGTTTCGCCGCAGCTGGCTTAGCTGGAGCCACCGGCTCTGCAGGTGCTTCATCCTCCACTTCCAACTTCAGTTCCGAATCGTCATCCGGCTCGTCCGAAGATGGCTTGCCCACCGTCATCATGAACTCTTGGTTCACTGGCTGATTGGGACGAATGTTGGTGTGCGTGGGAACCGAAGTCGCGGGCGCCGAAGGCAACGACGATTCGATTTCGATATCGTCTTCTTCCTGTTTGCCACCTTTAGGTTTGCCGATTGATGGCTTGGTCGGACCTTTCGCCGGAGCCGCTTTGGACGGCGCTGCTTTAGATGGCGCTCCTTTGGTTGAAGCCTTGGCTGGTGTCGCTACGGGTGCGTCAACTGCTTCGAGTTCGACGACATCTTCCTCTTCGCCCGCTCCGTCCGCCTCAGTGGACGACATCAATTTGCGAGCTTGAAACTGCGTGAGTTGCCCACGATCGACCAGGAGCTTAACCACGGCTTCGGCCGTTAAGCTCCATTTCGATTCGCCAATCTGCTTGCGCAGGTCGGCGATCAGCTTGGGCTCAATCATGCCCAACTGCTCTGCTCGTTCCAACAACTTCAATGCCGACATGCGTCGATTCCTTGGCGACCGCTACTTGGGATCGTCGCGACTTACATCGCTTCCGAAAGGGCAAATGACCTTACTAGTGAGTTGATAAGGCTAACTCGTCTTCGAATGCCAACGAGGTCTGCTCGATGCCGCGGGTACACCGGCATCCAGCCTCAATTGGGAGAGAAGTCGCTGCTCGCAAGGTGCTTCCATTTGTCGTCGGACCGGGGCTGCGTCGCGAATGAAGTTGCAAAGGTCCGTTATCGACATGAAAAGAATCCCAATGGGGCACGCACAAGCCAAATGACCCTAATACAGGGCATATTCTGCACGATAACCCAACCAAAGCGAGTCGTGAAGCCACAGGAAAAAGAAGGCGGGGTTTTCGAGCCAGAGACCGCGCTCTGGATCAATACCCAGGTCACCCAAACGGTCTGATCGATCCAAGCGGAAAGCGATTGCCGGGGCACGCGATCAGTCATGAAATACTCGGAGAAGACCATCGACGCGTGTCAGAAGCGATAGAACTGTTCGGCGACCTTAAAGTTGAACTTGCCAGGCACACCTTCCACCGCAAAGATCGTTTTCTTGATTTCCGCTAGTTTCCGTCCCTTGGCGTACGCCAATTCGAGTTGCTTCATCTGCTTCTCGATGTCGGGCGGGACAAATTGCAAGATGACGCGGCCAACGTGATCGATGCCGGCCCGATTCAATAGCTCGCGGTCCGCATCAGCCAGGGGGCCTTTGCGCCACAGCAGATAACGGCGTTGTTCGCCCCGTCCGTCTGTCGAGCGGGCAACCGGCTTCTTAAGCGTGAGTTGGCTGGCGTAGTCGACCGTCTTCTTGCCTCCGCCCAGAACGGCCAATTCGATGCCGAAGAAATCGAGCTGCTGGGCGTACGACTCGAGCGTCGTTCCTTGGAAGCGGACCTCCCAGTCGGGCAACAGCAGCCCCTTCCCTGGGCCCCCCGGCCCCGGGCCGCGGCCGTCGCCGCGCCCCGTCCCTTCTCCCTTACCGAAACCTCGGTTGGCCGTTTCGGACGCCGACGACGCCAACTCGTACCCTTCCACGTCGATGGCACTGGTTGAGACCACGTCGTTTAGAACTTCCAAGGTTTGGGTTAAGTTCGGCTCGGTCACTTGGATCTCGTCAGGATTTGGCTCTTCCAGTTCGTGCGTCATCCCCTGGAAACCGTCGGTACCAAAACCGCCACCGCCGACGTCGTCGATCTCGTCCAAGGCAACAGGAAGGACTGGCGAGCGCGTGAACTTGATCTGATTGCCGAGCCAAACCAGCAACAACATGAACGTCAGCGAGCCAACCAGCATCAACGTGGCCGCAAGAAATCCCGAGACCTTGTCGTAGTTCGAGACGCCAATCCCCGTGGCGCGACGTTCCCGCGGAAGACCTTTGTTCTTCCAACGCTTGTCCTTGTCCGGAGTGGGCTTCTTACCCGGATCGCCTTTGAACTTGGAGGTGGTCGCCATGGAGAGGAACTCGCCAGGAACGTGTTTCTTCTTGAATGTTTCGTGCGTAAATCAGTCGATGAACTCGGCGTCAGGCTTAATTGTGCGATACCACTCGCGCCAGGATTCGCGCGCGTCCCGGGCATCCTTCTCGTTCGTGGGCGGCACCGGCATTCCCACGCCGCCAAACCTGCGACTGATAAAGCGCAGTGCGGCATCGGCTTCAATCACCACGCGGAAGTCGGGATCGGTCATCGCGTAAAGAAGTACCGGAACGTTTTCGAAATCACGCGTCTTCCCCAACTCTTGGACCGCTTTCAGGCGGGCCTCGTACTTCTCGTGGGAAACCAGCTTGCGCAAGCGATCGACCTGGCTGGCCCGGGTGGAAACGTCGTCCGACAACTTCAGTTGCGTGTCGTATTCGAGGAGCTTCTCGATTTCGGGATTGTCGGGGTCGTCGAGGAGTGCCTGAACGTCCAGCACCGCCGAGATCGACTTATCGACCAGCTTTCCACGTTCGGGACGCGCGTTGGCTAAATCTTGCGGGAGGCCAACGCCGCTCGTCAGCAGTCCATCGCCGTAGTTCTTGACCTTGACGATCTTCTTCTCAGTTGAGCGCATCAAAAACATGAGCGCTAAGCACGTCTGCGGAACTCGTTGGTATTCAAGCTTAATCTTGACACTCCCCCAGCCGCCATCGTCGTCTTGGCCATCCTTCAAAAACTTCACGCCGTAGTCATACCAGGCCGGGTTTACTTCACGCTTCCCGATGTACAAATCGCGAAATGCTTCCGCCCGCTCTCGACCATAAAGGTAGTAGCAGGGCCACTCCCACTCCTTGGCCTTGGAATCGATGTCTTGATGGGCATTGATCCAAACAAAGCCCTCTCGGATCGCGGAATCGATGCGGCCCGCGTCGACATTTTTGGTCAGAGGCTCGCGCACCTTCGGCAAGCCGGTCGCCTCGTCGGCAGCGACCTGAAGCGCGGTCGGACGCTGCTTGCCCCCTTTTGACTTCGTCGGAGGCAAGGCGCCAACGCCGAAATGGAGCAGGTCGGCGGCGATCAAAGTGGCACCAAGGCCACCAATCGCGAGCGAACTCCGCACTTCGGTCTGCGCCACGCGGTTGAAGCTTTGCGGATCGACGGCCTGATAACCCCAAGCACCCGATGGGTCCTGAACCCGCAACAAAAAGTTCGCCGCCCGCTCCATGTGTTCTTTAGGAAATTGGACGCCCGCGTACTGGGCTGACCACAGAGCCATCATCACCAACTGCGTTTGGGAGATGTCGCCGGTTCCCGGTGGTTCGATCGGCGCCCCCCGCTGGTATCCCCATCCGCCGTGCTTTTCCTGACGTTTCAAGGTGATGGCCACCGCGTCGCTCAGCAGCTTCTTGTGCTCGTCGCCCTCCAATTCCGCGAGCAACATCATCTCGACGGCACACACGTAATTGGTGGTGAAATCAAAGTGGTTGGGCTGGGCCATGGCCGCCAAAGCCCAACCAATCGAAGGGTGATCCTTCTTGTTCTCTTTGGCAAAACAGAGAGCCGTGAGTGAAACTTCTCCGTTGTCCTGGTCTTTTCGGGTGTTCTTGGTGAGAAAGGCCAGCCCCTTATCGATGATCGCCCGTACTTCGGGACTCTTGGGGTCGTAGCCAAATGCCGTTGTCGGAAGAAGCCATGCCAGGGCAAGGGCCAGCCCAACTGCTGCTTGAACTCCAACGAAGCGCAATGTGTGACGGCGATTTACGGACTCGATTTGCACGACGTCGATTTTCACGACCATGGGCCTCCTCGCGAGAAAGGCATCCTGACTCAAGACGAACCATTGCTAGAGAGCGGATCTCTCATCATAACCAATCCCTGATCTTAACCGCCTCGAATTTAAGGAGTAAAGAACGCGCCGATAATTCCGAATGGTCTGTTAGAGAGGGGCGGTACCAGGAATTGCGAATCAAGGAATTGCAGATCAAGGAATTGGACAACCACAGCACTGGACATAGGAAAAAGATGGGACGCAATAAAAAAAGCGGGGCCTCGGACGTGCCAAACATTTGGCATCGGGAGCAGCCAGGGGCAAGTTAACTGCTTCCGCTATTGTCGTCAGAGGCCCCGCGGGCCAGCTTGTCGCGACCTCCAAGGCCGCGACGCCTCGCCCATAGTGCAACCAATATGCCAAACCAGATTTCGGTGGTGCGCATATTGAAAATTCGCTGCGTTTGCAGGGCACCTCACGACCAAACAGTGACGCCTTGCGCCTCCCTGTTTGATACTTCGCCGTCGAGATCGCGATCCGCTCACTAGGGATGGCCGACCGCCGCCGAGCAAGAAAAGCCAAGCTAGTTCGGCCCTCTACGGGTAGCGAGTAGCAGGGTTTCATCGAACGAAACAGGGCGTCTGCCGTGACTCTAATAGCTCCAAGCGATGGCACGTGAAGTTATTTTCGCGCTGCGAAAATTTTCTCGTCGCTACCTCGGCGCTCCAAACAGCGAGTTCATCGGTTTCATTTCCTGATCGAATCGTTTCGCCGCGCATCGTGTTGCGTTTCGCTTCGCCTGTTCAGTTCATGGCCTGTTTGCGCCGGCTGCACCTTTTGATTTCGTCATCAACCGGCAATACTCATTCGCCGGTTCAAAGGATCTCGGGCAGCTATCCATCAACTTTGCAGAGTTATTTGCCGCTTGAGGAGCAGCACAGGTCGAGATCCACGCAAAAGCCACCCCCGTTTTTGGGGTAAAACATAGCGCAATTGGATTTGGTCCTTTTCTGCACTGACTTTTTCTGAAACGACTTCGCCTAAGAATTCAACATGGAACCATGTGCTGACTCGCCCAACTCGCAAGGCATTATCTCGGTTGGAAAGTATCGCGTGGGGAAAGACTGCCCCCTGTTGCTGATCGCGGGACCGTGCGTCATCGAATCGGAAGCGCTCTGTCTCGAAATCGCCGAGGCTGTTGCACAAGCTGCGGCAAAACAGAACGTGCAGTACGTGTTCAAAGCGTCGTTCGATAAAGCGAACCGGACCAGTGGCACCGCCTTTCGTGGCAGCGGCATCGACGAGGGTTTACGTGTTCTGGAGCGAGTCCGAGATCGAACGGGGCTCCCGGTAACCACGGACATCCACGAGCCAAGCCATGCCGCCGCCGCCGGGCAGGTTTGCGAAGTGCTCCAAATCCCGGCGTTTTTGTGCCGGCAGACCGATCTCCTGTTGGCGGCGGCCGCGACCGGACGAACCGTTCATGTCAAAAAGGGGCAATTTCTTGCCCCCTGGGACATGAAAAACGTAGTCGCCAAGCTGCACGCGGCCGGCTGCAAGAACGTCCTCTTGTGCGAACGAGGGACCTTTTTCGGCTACGGACGGCTGATCAACGATTTTCGCGCGCTCCCCCAAATGCGCTCGTTGGGGGTTCCCGTCGTTTTCGATGCGACGCATAGTGTTCAGGAACCCGGGGGCCTCGGAGCCGCCACGGGTGGAAATCGGGCGATGGTCGAACCATTGGCACGGGCCGCCGTATCAGTGGGTGTTGACGGCCTGTTTTTCGAGACGCATCCGGACCCGGACCGCTCTCCCAGCGATGGACCCAACATGGTTCCGCTGGATCAGTTCCCGCAAATGCTGGATCGACTAGTTCGACTTCGAAACGCTGTCGAAACGATTTTTTGACCATATGATCGCGCACCAACGCTCGAAACCCTTAGCCATCCTGGCCGCCATCGCGGCCGCGCTCCTGACCGGTTGCTCGTCACCCAACTCGGTGCGGACAAGTTCGTCGGCGACCTCGGAAGAGGAAACATCCAAGCCCGGCCAGATCGATCTTGAAACGGGATTGGAGTTGCTCGATCGCCAGTCGGATGTCTCAGCGCAACAAACGCCCGAGTTGGTGGTCCACCATCTGAACGAGTGGATCGATACCCAGGACAAAACTGCTCCTTGGGAACCCGATCCGTTAGTGAAGCGCCTTCCCTCCAGCGTGAAATTGACGCCCACGCTGCCGATCCTCGACCGGGCACAATTCGATCTCAACGACGCTTCCTATTTGGAAGGCAGGCGACTGGAATATGCGCTGACGCGGTGGGTCGTCGCCCAACCGGGGAGCGGCGGAAGCGATTCGCTCATTCCGCCGGTCAATCCGCGACTCGACACCGATGGAAAGTCGCGACTTCAACTCGCGGCGGCACTGTTCGATTGGGTAATTCGAAACATTCAACTGGAAGCGGATCACATCGATCCCGAGCCCGAAGCGCCCAAGGTCAAGGTAGGCTCCGAAGCCGTTGCCGGTGCCAATTTACCGCCATCAGCCAAAGGACTTGCGGGGTTGGGATACACGCGGCCTCCCCAGGGCTGCCTTTACTCGGGGCAAGGAGATGCGCTGGCCCGGGCATGGCTGTTTATCAACCTCTGCCATCACCATCGCATCGAAGTCGTTCTGCTCACGGTTGAGATCGAAGGCACACCCCGCCCGTGGTGCGCGGGAGCGATCCTCGGCGACCAGCTTTACCTTTTTGATACGCGGCTCGGACTCCCGATCCCCCTCCCCAAGCGACAAGGGATCGCGACGCTCGAAGATGTTGTGGCCGACCCTTCGATACTCGACAGCCTCGATATCGATGAGACGACCCGCTATCCGGTGAAGGCCAACGAACTCAAGACAGTCAACGCACTGATCTGCGCCACCGGCGAGCAGCTCTCGCGCCGCATGAGCATGCTGCAAGCGGCGGCCCCAGCAAAAACCGAATTGCTGATCGCGGTCAATCCAACTGCCATCGCCGGCCGCTTGAAGAACATCAAGCATTTGGGGCCCTATGTCAATCTTTGGCGAGTTCCCTTTGATGCGCTGTTGTATACCATCGCCCGTCAATCAGGGGTGGGTCCGCCCCGCAGCGAGGAAGCAACGTCCGAGGCGCTCTCCTTCAACAACAACAATCTCTCCAAGGGGCGAACCAATCATCTGCGTGGGATTTTCGCGGAAGAGGGAAACAATCAAGGCGCGCTGAAGTTTTATCTCGCAGCCCGGTTGCGCGCCTCCGAATCGGAAATCAAAGGCTTCGAGGATTCCGCCACGCGCAACGAGGATGTCGACGAGACGCTCCGCCGCATCGAAGCCCATCCGGAGACAGCCATCGGAGAATTGACGAGCCTGATGGGCCGCATCTTCCCGTTCGAAGCCAAAGAATCTTTGCCCGAAATGGTCAAACGCCTGCCGCGCGATAAGGAAGGACTGCTGTTAGCGCTCCGCGACGCCACCAAGATGGGCGCCAATAATGTGCATCGGATGGCGCTCGCCGTAAGGCGCGCCAAGCAAAACGCCAATATGTTTATCGGCCTGATGGAGTACGACGAAGGGAAACTCGACGTCGCCAACGAGTGGATCGAGAAGCGGACCCTCGGCGACAGCGATGCCACCCCTTGGTTGCACAGCGCACGGTACAACCTATCTCGCTTGCGCGAGAAGCAAGGAAAACTCGACGAGGCGATCGCGACCCTGGAAAGCGATGTCGACAGCCCGCAGCGACAAGGTAACGTGCTGCGAGCGCGCCTGCTGCGTGCCAAGAAAGATGGCACGTAGAACCGCTCTCCTGAGCGGTTCCTGGTTGGTTCGCACTCCCGAAACGATTGCGTTTTAAACAGGCTCCAACGCCACTTCGTGCGACTCGGGAGAGTCACACCACTTGGAGCCAATCGTCGGACCGCATCGTTGTGACGTGGCGAATCAAGGGCCTGAAGTCCATCTGCGACAAAACATCGCGCTCCAGGTCGATGCCCGGCGCCACTTCCACAAGTTCGACGCCGTCCGCGGCAAGGCGGAACACGGCCCGCTCGGTCACGTAAAGGACCTCGCGGTTCTCGCTGCGAGCCAGGTCGCCGCTAAACGAAACTTGCTCCACATTTTGCACCCACTTTCGCACCGATCCCTCTTTGACGATCCGCAGCTTTCCGTCGGCGAAAGCGACTTCCAGCCCTCCCGAGGTAAACGTGCCGCAGAACACAAGCCGTCGGGCGCTTTGCGAGATGTCGACAAACCCGCCCACGCCGGCGAGCCGTTTTCCGAATCGCGAAACGTTCACGTTGCCCCGCGCATCGATCTGAGCAGCTCCCAACGCGGCGAAATCGAGCCCGCCGCCGTTGTAAAAATCGAATTGGGAAGGCTGGTCGATAATCGCCTGCGGATGAACCGCCGCGCCGAAACTCAAACCGCCAACGGGCATCCCACCGATCGGGCCGCTCTCAACCGTCAACGTCACGCTCTGGAGCAATTGCCGTTCAGCGGCGATCCGCGCAATCCCTTCCGGCATTCCGATCCCAAGATTGACAATCCACCCCGGGCGCAACTCGTCACACGCCCGCGACGCGATGATCCGCCGCTCATCGAACGCCAAGCAATCCAGGGTCGCGGCCGCCTGACCGTGCGGCACGGTCGAACAGTAGGCGTGATTCATCAGCTCGCCGAACGTCTGCGCGTGGTCGTCGCCTTCTGCCAGAACGATCCGATCGACATAGATCCCCGGAACGCGAACGTGCTTTGGATCGGCTGGATGCCCCAAGAGTTTTTTGACCTGCGCGATAACCAGGCCGCCTTGGTTTCGCGCCGCCTGAGCGATCGGCAGCACTTCGCCGATGATCGCTTCGTCGTCCATCACCAGATTTCCGAAGGGATCGGCCGCGGTGGCGCGAATCAAGCCAACATGAATCGGCCACGAGTGAAAGAACAACCACGTCCGGCCGCGCAGTTCGATCCGCTCGACTAACGATTCGGTCGAACACGCGTTGAGCCGTCCGCCGCCGAACTGCGGATCGATGAATGTCCCCAGGCCAATCGATGTCACCAGGCCTGGTCGCTTCGCGGCGCTCTCGCGAAACAAGTGGCACATCACGCCTTGGGGAAAGTTATACGCCTCGATCGCGCCCGAGAGCGCGAGTTGCCCGAGCTTCGGCGCCAGCCCCCAGTGGCCGCCGATCACCCGTTTGATGAGTCCTGCATGCGCGAGGTGATTCAATCCGCGGTTGGCACTATCCCCCTGCCCCGCGGCGTACACCAACGTGAGCCCTCGCGGCGAGCCCGTTTCAAGAAATCGCTTTTCCAGTGCCACCGTCAACGCTTCCGGATGGGCCGCGCCGACAAAGCCGCCGCACGCGAGAGTGACATAGTCAGGCACCAGCGACATCGCTTCGCTGGCGGTGACCACTTTCGCGCGAACGGTTGGCGAGAGCTGAGGCGAGTCAGGCATCACGGAGCCCACCATCCACCGTTCACATGCAGCGTTTGACCTGTGATGTAGCTCGCCAAATCGCTGCACAAAAACAGAATGGCATTGGAAATATCGTCGGCCTCGCCCAAACGCCCCATCGGAATTTGGGCCAGCATCGCCGCCCGAACGTTCTCCGGAATGCTCTGGCCCATGTCGGTGAGCACCACGCCGGGCGCAACCGCGTTGACTGTGATCCGCCGCCGGGCAAGTTCCTTTGCCAGAACCTTCGTCATCGCGATGACCCCAGCTTTTGCGCTGGAGTAGTTTACTTGACCAAAGAAACCGATGGTTCCGGAGATGGAGGCCATGTTCACAATCCGCCCACCATCGGCAAGGTGCTTTTGTGCAGCGCGGCAAACATAAAACACGCCCGTGAGATTGGTATCGATGACCGCGCTCCACTCCTTATCGGTCATCTTCGCGATCGTTCGGTCTTTGATCACGGCGGCGTTGTTGACAACAAAGTCGAGCCGGCCAAAGTGTGCCACCACCTGATCGAGCGCGGCTTCGACAGCGACCGGATCACGCACATCAGCGGGAAGCGCCAGTCCGCGCTCACCAAACGGGGCTACAGCAGCTTGAGCCAGCCGCGCATTTTCGCCGCTGGGCTCATCAAGGTATCCGATGGCAACGCTGGCCCCGGCCGATACAAGTTTTTGGGAAGTGGCAAGCCCTAAACCTTGCCCACCACCCGTGACGAACGCAACGCGCTTTGAAAGGTCGAGCTGGACCATAGTTCCGAATTCATTAGAAAAGGAATTCAAGTTTGCGGCTTTTACAATGCTTGGCAATCCAAGAACAGGCTTGTTCTGAAACAACACACGCGCGACAAAACGTCTTCTAACAACACACTGAAAATCAACGGTTTTTTAGTGTTTTTTGAAAAAACAAGATTTGCGGCGGCTAAACAAAGGTTCGCACCGCTACTGCGAGCTATTTTCTTTTCCCTTCAGGGGTACCGCAAGGGAGTGTTTCTCAGCCGTTGCGTGCCGATTGAGATCGTTGACCATATTTCACGGCGTCGCTAGTTTAAGCGAAGACCTGCGGTTTTTCGTGGTGGCGCTGTCGCCACATTTTTTTCTTAGGTTTTGAAATGAATTTGTCTGCTCGTTTGATTACGACCGTTTTGCTTTTGGCTTTGGGGTGTTTGGTTTTAACCGGATGCAATCCAAGTAAGCAGACGACCATCGTTAAGGGAAAATTGGTTGCCAACGGTGCGCCGTATGCGCCCCCCATGCCAGCGATTGCTGCTCAAATGCCCAAGCCGCCGCCAGGGGTAGTGGGTCCAGATCAGACTGCTCAATATCGCCCCCTCGTAACGATCAATAGTGCCACGCACTCCTCCCAAGCTAGGGTTGCCGCAGACGGTACGTTCGAACTGAAAGGCGAGGAGGGGAAGGGCATTCCTCCAGGAGAATACACAGTTACGATCACCTCCGCGCCCCCTCCAGCGACGGATCCCTTTGGTGGCAAACTAGGCAAAGAATCTCCTTTTAAGATCAGCGTAAAAGAGGGTGCTGGTGCATCCATATCTGTCGATGCGTTTGACGTTGGTCCATTTTTGACGGACGCACCGACGGGCGGTGCTGGAAGTTAGGCGCCGAAATTGAAATCGAGCGTTAAACATGTCCTCGTCCATCTAGGACCTGGATTTTGCAACTTGTCACGGAATGGAATTGGTTTTTGTTCGTGCTCAATCGAGTCCCGAAGGACTCGCTTTCCTTTGTTAAGGGCGGTCTCGGCTTCCCTTTAATTACTTTTCTTCGGAGGTGTGTATGAGTTCGAGGTCTAGACGAGGGTTCACCCTCGTCGAACTGCTGGTGGTGATTGCCATCATCGGCGTGCTGGTGGCGTTGCTTCTACCAGCCATTCAAGAGGCGCGCGAAGCGGGTCGGCGAACGACGTGCGCAAACAATATGAAGCAATTGGGTATCGCCGCCCAAAGTCACCATGACAGCCTCAAAGTGCTGCCGCATAACGGATATCGTTGGGCACACGCGCCCACGGCGTCACGCGGCACGCCCGACGTTGGCGATGGACAATTGGGTGGTTGGGGTTACCAGTTGCTCCCGTACATGGAATTGAATTCAGTTTGGGAAGGTGGTGGTGCCGTTACGGCTGCCAACCCTAATCCCACGTGGTGCCGCCGGTTGCAGAATATTTTCTCCACGGGTGTTCCCTCGTTGAGCTGTCCCTCGCGACGTTCGGCCACTCCACGTGCCCGCCCCTGGGGTGGATTTGCCAACTGGCCATGGGACCCTGCTTCACCCTCGTACGCACACACGGACTACGCCTGTGTTGCGAACACGTTTAACTACAACAACACTCAGGTTCGCGGGAGCAATAACCCGAGCGACACCTACGAAAACTGGAACCCACAAGGGGAGCCGGCCATCGTGGAAAACTGGCAACGGGACGGTTGGATTGATCCAGGTACTGGCTTCAACCAAAACGGTGTCCAGGTCATCTCGCGTGGCGGCGACTCTGATGAGAATTACCTGATCATCAAAGAAACCACCAAGCGAGCAATTCCGCTTTCTGCTCTCACGGACGGCGCCTCAAACACCTTCCTGTGGGCCGAAAAACGCGTGCCAATTAACTGCTACACCGACGTGTACAACTGCGGCGACGACAACGAGCCTTATGTGGTAGGACTCGATGGCGATAACTGCCGCACGATTCACCGTACGCCGCTTAAGGACCCGATCGATAACAGCGCCGGGACCGACAACCGGTTTGGATCGGCCCACCGAGCCGGCATCTACATGGTGATGGGAGATGGTGCGGTCAAATTCGCACCCTATACCATCGACCGGTTGGTGTTCATGAGGCTTGGGCGACGTAACGACGGTGACACTGTCAAACCGCCTCAGTAGCCTGATGGCCATCACGGGGTAATCCCGGGAGTAGTTCACTTATGACAACCGCCGTGGTGCAAATCACGGCGGTTGTTTCGTTCCTGATCTCATCTTCGGCGCCGCGATCGAAGGCGGGCTAATGCCGAACCTCCGCTAGGTGGCCACCGTACTTCGTTCAGAGATTCATCGCGATTGCCGATGTTGAACGGCGTTGCCTGCCTGCGTTAGGATTCATTGAATCGAACTTTTGTTCTCTTGCGCCCCTGCTTTGGACCATGGCTCCACGCCCTAAAACATCGCATCGCGGCAATGATCGTCGGAATCGCGGTGATGACAAATTGGAGATGTCCGCCCCACCCAAACCGACGCCAAGTGAGAAAGGGCCCACACCGGTCGCGCCCTCCTCTTGGCTGGCTCGGCTCCGGTTTTGGCTGGGCCCCGTGGCTTTGCTTCTGGTGCTCGCGGCAGCGTACCCTGCTTGGCTCCATTACCAGGATTGGGCGGCGTTCGATCGCGCTCGCCGTATGATCGACAACTGGGACCTGGTTCCGGGTATCCGTGCGGCGGAGAAGTATCGCGCCAAGCACAAGACGCTTCCGGCTGCGGCTTTGCTGTTAGCCCGCGGATATCGGCGTTACGAGTCCTTCAAGGATGCGGAACGGGAGTTAACTCTTGCCGAACAACTTGGCCATCCCAAAAAGGAAGTCGAGTTGGAACGGTTAATGCTCACGGCGGCGCAGGGGAATGTCGCCCCCTTGCTGCAGCGTGTGAACTCGCCCTTCCCCTTGCCGGACTATTACTTCGCGGATTGCTGCTCCAGCCTCGCCTCGGGCTATGTCGTCCGTTTCGAGTGGCGGCCCGCCATCGCCTGGCTTGATAAATGGAGCCGGACCGAGACTGACCAGCCCGAGGCCCTCAACCGGATCGGGGCCGTGTACCACCGTGCGATGGACTACGACGCGTCGCGCGAGACCTATGAGAAAGTTCTCAAACGGTGGCCGCGCAATCGTAACGCAAATATGGCGATCGGCGACGACAAGATGCTGAACAACAACTTCCAAGGAGCGCTGGATCACTTTGTGATCGTGGCCGAAGACGATCCCGAAAGCCACTTGGCATGGCAAAGCATTTGCAAAGCGAACTTGCTACGCGGGGAGCTCGAATACGCGGAGGAGGCCGTAGAGAAGCTGCGGCCCCTCGCCTTGCGAAGCGGAGACGTTGAGTCGGATCTCATGTTGCTGGAATTGCAGATCGCGCTCCGCCATGCCGAAGAAGCAAGGGATTCCAAGGAAGGTTTGCGAATTGCGAATCAACTGGAACACTATCTGGACGCTCGCCCTTTCGACATGCCGGCACAATTCGAGTACGGCAAGGCTCTTAAGCTTGCGGGAAAAATCAAAGACGCCGAAGCACAACAGCGGAAGCACTCGCAAATGATTGAGGCCCGGGAGAAAGCCGACGATATTCTGCCGCAGATCATGCATGATCCCGACAACGTCGACAAACGGATTGAGTTTGCCCAACTGATGGTCGATTCGGGCGATACGATTTCGGCTCAAAAGATCCTCCAATCGATCATTGCCCGCGATGTCTTTCGACAGGACGCCATCGACTTGTCCATAAAACTGTTCCGCGAGTCCAAGGATCCTGCCGCTGCGAAAGCGGCCGACAATTTGCTCAAAGAAATCGCCGAAGAACGCACGCGATTGGGGAATTCCAAGGACGCTCAAACTCGGCCCCAGCCGGCCGCCAAGTAGATCTGGAGATGGCTAAGGAACGACCGCCTGTGGAGAGTCGCCCCGTGACGGAAGCCGCCAAGCCGCGGCGCATGTCGTTTCGTACCATCGCGGGGGCGATTCTTGCAATGGGTGCGATCGCGGGTTCGGCTTGGTACTGCTGGGGATGGTTGCAATGCCGCTCTGCGGAAGACGACATTGCCCATTGGCGCAACTATGTCGCCTTTCACAAGACGGAGAAATTGCCTTACCCATTCGACCACTCGTGGCGGAAATACATTGTTCGCGAGAAGGCGTTTCGCCGTGACTGCGACATCGTCTCCGCGGATGAAGAATTGGCGTTGGCGCGGAAGCACGGGGCGCCCGCCAAGGTCCTCGAGGAAGAAGAACTTCTGCTTAACGCCCATCGAGGCAAGATCGAACCAGTTCGGATGCGCTACATGTCAGCGCGGGATACGATTTCGGGAGACACGGAGGACTATTGTCACTCGATCGCCATGGGCTATCTGGCGATCCTGGAACCGGAACGGGGCATGTTGTTCATTAACGAATGGGCGCAGACACACCCCGGAAGCGTCGAACCCAATGTCGCTTTAGCAAGATTCTTCATCGATGGTCGGAATTACCCGGCCGCGATCGCTCGGTTGGAGAAAACCCTCGAGGTCGCCCCCGACCACAACGCCGCGCGATTCCTTCTCATCCTCGCACTGGGCAAACAGAACCAACTTGAAAAAATGCTCCATCAACAGGAATTGCTGATGGGTTACCCGGAGCATCGGGTTGTCGGCCAAATCGGCTACGCAGATACCTTAGCTCGGTTAGGGCAAGTGGATGAGGCCGAAGAATCACTCGCCGAGCTGGAACGCGATTTTCCCGACACGAAGGATTCTCCGCGAGTGAACCTGGTTCGATCGCAAATCTACCTGACCCGCGGCGACGCTCAAACCGCGGCCAAACTTCTTGAAAACTTCCTCAAGAGTTATCCCCACAATTCGGTTGCCCGCTTCCGATATGGAACGGCGCTCAATCGCTTGGGGCGTTTTGATGAAGCCGTGGCCTTTACGAGTAACTATCGAGACGAGCTGTCGGCCTCGCAAGATATCAGCGAGTTGGTGATGCGCGTCAAACGCTTTCCCGACGACTTGAACTCCAAAGTCGATCTGGCGGAACAGCTTTTCAAAGTCAAAGAGCACGACCGCGCCGTCGACCTGCTGGCCGAGGTGTTCTTGCGCGATCCGCTGCATGAGCGCGGATACAACATGCTTGCCGATCACCTTAAAAATACGAATCAGCTGGAAAAGCTCGATAGAATCGTCAGCTTGCACGAGGGCGTCTTGGCGGACAAAGCGGCGGAAAAGGCCAAAGAGAGTGAGATGGAAGGGCAGAAACGGTCGCCCTCGCCGGACGACGAAAGGACGAATTCGCCTGCGAAAAATAACGCCGAAGCTACTTCCAAAGAAACGCCGTCCCGGTGATCCGCTCGCACGCTTCGATGTACTTTTCGCGCGTCCGATCGATCACATCTTCGGGCAACACTGGCGGCGGACTGTTCTTATCCCAATCCGAGGCCTCCAACCATTCGCGAACGTACTGCTTATCGAATGATCGCTGCGCCCGTCCCGCTTCGTAGTCGTCGGCGGGCCAGAATCGGCTGCTGTCGGGCGTGAGTACTTCGTCAATCAAAAGTAGCTGTTCGTCGAACCAGCCCCACTCGAACTTCGTGTCGGCGATGATCAATCCGACCGACGCGGCGTACTCCGAACCGCGACGATAGGCCAGCAAACTTTGCTCGCGCAGCTTGTCCGCCGTCTCGTGGCCCACGGCGTCGACCATCTGTTCGAACGTAATGTTCTCGTCATGTCCCGTTTCCGCCTTGGTCGCCGGCGTAAACAGCGGTTCTGGCAAGAGCGAACACTGTTTGAGCCCCCTGGGAAGCCTGATGCCGCACACCGTCCCGTGTTGGCGGTATTCTTTCCACCCGGAGCCTTCCAGGTAACCTCGCACGACGCATTCCACCGGCACAACAGCCGCTTTGCGAACGATCATGCTGCGGCCCCGCAGCGGTTCGATGTCGACGCCGCCGGGGAGATCGCCGGGCGAGACATCCTCTTCGATCACGTGATTGGCGATGCCGAGCTTGCGGAACCAAAAAGCGCTGATTTGCGTAAGGACGCGTCCCTTGTCGGGGATTCCGCCGGGCAGAATCCAGTCGAAGGCGCTGATCCGGTCGGTGCTCACCATCAAGAGCCGGTCGCCGAGATCGTAGACATCGCGAACCTTCCCCCGGCGACAACTTAAATTGGGAAGGGAAGTTTCCAGCAAAGTCGCGCGCATGGTAGGGGAGCTAAAGATCGATGAAATGGCGGCCGAGGAATCGCGGTCGATAATTCGCGGGCAAAGCAATCTGCGGCTTCGCGCGAACGATTGAGGGTCGCGATGGTTTGGGTTAGACTCGCCACAACAGCAGTCCTCCTCTCCGGCAAACCGTATCGCGTATCATAGCATCCTTGTGGCCGCCTCGCGGGTTTGTTCGACGTTGGCTTTACGAGAGACGCCATGGGCGTCATGACTTTTTTGGTACCCCAGCGTGGGCCGCACATCGCGGCGGTGGCGGCGCGCGCCTACGTCGCCGGGTTGGAAGGGATCCCCTGGGAGACCCGGTGCGAATTCTCTCGCGGACAGCTTTCCGTGGAACGTGACGTCGAGGAGTCCGGCTTTCTCCACGTTCCGTGGAATCTAGAGGGTTACGGGGAAGTCATTCTCTCCTCCGCCACGCTCATGGAGCGATTCGAGCCCTATCTTTTACAACTCGAATTGGCGCGCGGCAGCGTGAACCGCCTGCGAAATCAGTTGGCGTATTGGGAAACGCTGGGACTGGTAGCAACCACCGAATTCAAAGACCAGGTTCGGGACGTTCAGCACATTTTCGCCACGGCCGCGACGAATCAGGCCTCACGTAACGAGTGTGTCACCGCCAGCGAGAAGTGCATCGTCGAAGCACACAAAGCGACGATCACCCTGGCCGAACTGTATACGCAGCAATCGCTCGCACAGCGGCACGAAGGGGGACGAAAAATCCCGGCGATCTTAGGGTCTCGCCTGGAAGGCGTTCCCGCCGAGAACCTGGAAAAAACATTCTCAGGAGCGTTCAATGCGGCCCTGGTGCCTATGCCCTGGCGCGATATCGAGTCGACCCAAGGCGACAATCGCTGGGAAACCATCGACCGGCAAATCAACTGGTGCCGCGACGAAGGCCTTCGCATCGTCGGCGGGCCACTGGTTCAACTCGATCAACGTTCGGTTCCCGATTGGGTTTACCTTTGGGAAGACGATTTCGATGAATTCCGCGACTTCCAGCGGCGGCACGTCAAAGCGGCGGTCGAACGCTACCGCGGGCGCGTGCAAGTTTGGTGTTGCGCAGGGCGCGTGAATATCGAGTCGGCCATCACCTTTGACGAAGAACAAATGCTTCGGCTGACGGTTGACGCCATCGAAACCGTCCGCGCCGCCGATCCTCGCACGCCGATTGTCGTCGGCTTCGATCAGCCATGGTCGGAGCACATGGCCCATCGCGATCGCGACCTGCCGCCGATGTATTTCGCCGATACCCTCGTCCGAGCCGATTTAGGCGTCGCCGGCTTCGCGCTCGAAATTAATTGGGGCTGGTGGCCCAAGGGAACTCCGCAGCGCGACTTGATCGAAGTCAATCGCCTGGTCGATCGATGGAGCCTGCTCGGGCTGCCGCTCATGATCTTGCTCACGGCCCCCAGTTCCGCGGCCGATGATGAAGTCGCACGGTCGAAATCGCAAGTCGCACCAGGACTTGCCCCCTTAGTATCGCCGCAGTGGCAATGCGACGTCGCATCGCGCATTGTCCCGATGCTGTTGTCGAAAACGAATGTGCAGGCGGTCCTTTGGAATCAATGGGCCGACTCGCAAAACCGCGATTTCGGTTCGTCCGGATTGGTCGATGCGGCGGGCAAACCAAAGCCCGCTTTAACTTGGCTCAGCAATTGGAAGAGGGAGAACTTGGTATGAAATACAACATGCTTCGATGGTTTTCAGCCGCCGCGATCGCGGTCGCGCTTGGCATGCTTCCCCTGGCATCCATGGCACAGAGTCCGTCGACCAAGATTCCAGGCATCGGCCCCGTTGGCGAAGTGAAGAAGCTTCACGGCGACTTCCAATTCACCGAGGGCCCCGCCGACGACGGCGAGGGGAATATCTACTTCAGCGATATCCCCGCTAACAAGATCATGAAGGTCGATACCGCCGGCAAGTTGTCGACGTTCCTCGATCCGTCCAATCACACCAACGGGCTGATGTTCGCCGCCAAAGGGAAATTGCTGGCCTGCGAAATGGACGGCCGTCTGGTCGAGATCGACATCGAATCGAAAAAGGTAACCTCGCGAGCCGATGGCTATGAAGGGAAGCGATTCAACGCGCCCAACGACTTGGTGGTCGATAAGGCGGGCGGCGTCTACATGACCGATCCACGCTTTCGCGCTCCCATGCCGTGGCCACAAGTCAAAGAGGCGTGGTACTACGTTGCGGCCGACGGCAAGGTGACTCGGCTTGGCGACAACCTGCCGGCTCCCAACGGCGTGATTCTGTCGCCTGACGAGAAGACCCTTTACGTCATCCCAAGCATGCAAAAGCAGATGATGGCGTATCCCATCACCGCGCCGGGCAAGTTAGGCGAAGGCAAGGTCTTTTGCGAGCTGGAACAGAAAGACGCCAACGGCAATGGCGGCGGCGACGGACTCACAATCGACTCGAAGGGAAACCTCTACATCACCTCCAATTTGGGCCTGCAAGTCTTCAGCCCCGAAGGCAAGCACCTGGGGAACATCGCCTTCCCGGAACAACCAGCCAACTGCACCTTCGGTGGTAAAGACAACAAGACGATCTATGCCACCTGCCGAACTGGTTTTTACGCCGTCGAAATGGAAATCGCCGGTCATCGCTTCGGCAAAAAGTAGTCGGCTTAATATTGACAATCGGGCCGCGGCGCACTTAGTCGCGGCCTCTCTTAAGGGATGGCATCTCTCGGCGCGTCGGCACTTCCATCCAATTAGACTGGAGCGGCAGTGAAGACCTCGCCAATCCCCTCTCACCATGTTGCTCGTCCATGCGTTTCAGGATCTTCTTATTGCTAGTCTTGCTTCGCTTTGGAGACTACCAAGTCGCGCGAGCCGCCGAGTCCGTATCGACCGACTCCCTCGACTATCGACTGCAAGGGGAATACGTCGGCCTCGGCCGAGGCCTGCAAGTGATTGCCCGCGGCGATGGAAACTTCGAAGCTTCGACAATTCCCTGTGGTTTGCCGGGTGCCGGCGGTAGCACGCGCGGCCGCATCACGGTTAAAGGAAAAGCCAGCGGGGAATCGGCCGATTTCCAATTTCCCGACGGCTGGGTGCGCGTCGAATGCGAATCGGCCACGTGGTATCGTCACGACAATACGTTCGTCGGCACGTTGACCAAAGCGCGACGGCAAAGCCCCACCCTGGGACTTCAACCACCTGCCAACGCGGAACGACTATTTGTCGATGGGCAAATCGGCGAACTCGATTCGGCGAAACTTTCGCCCGATGGTTTCTTGATGCGCGGGGCGATCACGAAGAATCCCGTTCAGGATTTCCGGCTGCACGTCGAGTTCCGCACGCCCTTCACGCCGACGGGTAAAGGACAAGGACGCGGCAACAGTGGCCTGTACATTCAGCGCCGCTACGAAGTTCAAATTCTCGACTCGTTCGGCCACTTCGATGGCGATCCCAGCGAGTGCGGTGGCCTGTACAAACAAAAGGCAGCCGACCTCAACATGGCGCTGCCGCCGATGACCTGGCAGACCTACGACATCTGGTTTCGGCACGCACAGTTCGACAGCATCGGGCGAAAGATCGCGCCGGCGGTGATCACCGTCGTCCATAACGGTGTCACAATCCACGATCATTACGCGATTGTGACCAAGACCGGCGCCGGGCAACTCGAAGGTCCCCAAGCATTGCCCCTTCTGTTCCAGGACCACGGCGACGACGTTGTGTACCGCAACGTGTGGCTCGTTCACGGCGAAACGATTCCCGAGAACGGTAGTGGATGTTTCGGAACGGGTGGCACTGGCGTCCATAAGACGCCAGTGAGAGCAAGGTCGCACACACACTGGCGTCTTTGGGACGCCAGTGCCACCCCGGCATGCGGTCCCTGCTTTCGCCGCGTCCGCTAGAATGACGTGCGTTCTGAATTTTCAAGGTGTGGGCGCGAGCACATGGCAGCCAATCGGAGTTTGCTTTTCGTCCCCCTGATCGCGCTGTTTGGCATCATTGTGGCCATTGGATGCGACGGTTGGGACGGCCTCACTGCTCGAAAGAACGCGACCAAGACTCAGCGGAAGCCCAAGGATACTCCCCCGCCTAAGTCGGCTGGCGTCGACATGCCAATCGACGAACCAGTCGATCCCTCTCTGAAAAAAGCTCTGGAAATCGAAGCCGATCTCACGCGGGTCACGTCGGCAACCGAGGCTCTGGAAACGATCCGCCAAGAGATCACCGACGATGCGTCGCTCGCTCCCGAGCTGACGCCCAACCTGATCGCCTACGCTCGCTTGGCCGACAAGCTCGATCTGGCGTTGGAAAAGGCGAAGCCTTTTGCGGCGGATAACGCCGATGACGTCGAGCGGTTGCTCAGGCTCACGCAAGCGATCGTCGAGCCAGCCGCCTTCCTCGGCCTTGAAATGCACCGCGAGACGGTGGCCCGTCGCAAAGACGAAAACTCCGTAGCATGGGCAAAATCTGACGCTGGCAAAAAGCTCGCGAAGATCGCCGTCCAATCCGCCGAGCAAGGACAGAAACGGATGCTCGAAGAGGGTGACCCGGAACTCTTCGACCATCTGTTCGACCAGCTTCACGTCGGCCTGCTGTTGGCCGAAGCCCACAAGGCTGCCGGCCATCGCCACAAAGCGGTGAAAGCGATTGAGGGGGCGCTCGAGTCGACGCGTCGCCAACGCGAAGAGATCAAGTCCGCCGTCGAAGAGCTGCGCGGATTGAAGCGGCAACTGGCGCCAGGCAATACGGCAGCCAGCGACTCCACGGATGATGAAACGGCGGACAGCGATGACGAAAAGTAACAGGCAACCGCCAGGCTCAACCATGCGTTCGATCGGGCTCGCCGTCCTTGGGGCGTCGCTGGTCCTATTCTTGGGAGCGATAGTCCGGGCACAAGACAGCAACGTTGCGCCACCCACCACGGCTATCGACGACGAAGCCTTCGAAGCCCTGGTCACGCAGCGGCTCGGTCGCGACGCTGCCGCCGGGCGTTGTCTTTCTCCGCTCAAAATTGCTGAGCAATCGACGCGCCGCAAAACGTCATTGAGCCTGCCGGCGAAAGAAACGAAAAAACTATCGCCCAGCGAGGTTCACCAGCGCGGGCTGGACAGCGTTCTGTTGGTAGGCGGCGTGGCCCGCGCGCCAGGGCGGCTTCGCGTTCGCTGGAACATAGAGGTCTCGGGGACCGCATGGGTGGCAGCCGAGGGAGGGATCGCCGTGACCAATTGGCACATCTTCGACGGCACCGATCACCTTGGTTTTGGCGCGGCGAATTCGCGCGGCGACGTCTTCCCATTGGCCGAGGTCCTGGCCTGCGATCCCGATTTGGATATTGCTTTGGTACGTTTTGCAAATCCCGATGGGTCGGCGCCATCGCTCCCTCCACTGCCGATTGGCGACGACGAGCCGGTCGGATCGTGGCTCGGCGTCGTGAGCCATCCAGGCGGACGCTACTTTACGCTGTCGCAGGGGCACATCACCCGTTATTCTTCGGAAGTGGTAAACGAGTCGAAGCAGCGATGGCTTGAAACGTCGGCCGAGTTCGCCGTCGGTTCGAGTGGCGGCCCGGCCTTCAACGACCGCGGGGCCGTGGTCGGCATGGCGACGATGACCTCGGCGATCACCAGCGAGGGAAAGCCGCGGGACTATCCGCAGCAAATGGTGATCAAATCGTGCATTCCAGCACAAGCAATTTTCACACTGATCGACGATTCGCAAAAAAGTAACGAGTCCAAGGAATAGTGCGTAATGAAGTTTTGGCGTCTCTCCCTGTCTGTCCTGTTGTTGGTTCACGCGCTGTGTGGGGTTGTCTCGGCTGCCGATCCGCCCAAGCCTCTTCGCATTCTCTTGGTGGTTGGCGGATGCTGCCACGACTACGAAATCCAAAAGCGAATCATCAAGAAAGGACTCGAAGCCCGCGCCCATGTCGAGGTGGAAGTCGTCCACGAAGGAGGGAGCGCGACCGACAGCAAGATTCCCCTCTACACCAAAGCCGATTGGAGCGACGGATTCGACCTCGTCATCCACAACGAGTGCTTCGCCGACGTGAAGGAACCGGCGTGGACACAGCGGGTCCTCAAGCCTCATCAAGAAGGGTTGCCTGCCGTAGTAATCCACTGCGCGATGCACTGTTACCGCGACGGCACCGATAACTGGTTGGAGTTCTGCGGCGTTACGTCGCGCGGCCACGGCGACAACTATCCTCACGAGGTTTTCAACAGCGATCTCGCTCACCCGGTGATGAAAGAGTTCGGCTCCGCGTGGGCCAATCCGGCAGGCGAACTCTACTTCATCGAAAAGCTGTGGCCCCACGCGCACGCACTCGCATCAGCCAAAAGCCGCGACGACGGCAAAGAACACGCGTGCGTCTGGACCAACGAGTACGGCGAAAAGAAGACCCGTGTCTTCGGCACGACGTTGGGACATCACAATGTCACGTTTGAGGATCCCCAGTTCCTCGACCTGCTCACGCGCGGTTCGCTGTGGGCGATGAACAAGCTCGAGGACAAGTACCTCAAACCCGTCGAGCCAAAGCGCGTGCCCGTGAACCTGGCGGCGAAGAAGCCGGTCACGGCCAAGAGTTCGCAAGACGGCCACCCACCAGCGCACTTGACCGATGGCGATGCCGGAACGCGTTGGTGCGCTAACGGCCCGCAAATGAATGAATGGGTCCAAGTCGACCTGCAAAAGCCAACCAAGATCTCAGGCTGCCAGATCAAATGGGAATCGTCCGACATCGCCTATCGCTATTTGGTTGAAGGCTCGCTCGATGGCAAAGAGTGGAAGACGCTGGTCGACCGACGCGATACGAAGCTCGTTCTGGACGAAGAAAAGTTCGAGCCGCAGGACGTCCGCTACGTTCGCTTGACGGGCGTCGGCGCGCGCGAGGGGGCGTGGATCAGCGTCTTTGAGTTCAACGTCTTCGGGGATGAAACCGTGCTCCTCGATCCGGCATTGGCGCAGCAGCAGGCCGAGCAAGAGTACCTTGCCGATGTGAAGGCGCCGCCGGGGTTTGATGTCTCGCTCTTTGCGGCGCCGCCGGCGGTACAGTATCCCGTTTTTGTCGCGGCCGCCGAAGATGGCACCATCTACGTCTCCGTCGACAAGAATGGTTCAATCGATCGAACCAAGAACCGCGGCGCGATCTTCCGATTGCGCGATCTCGATGGCGACGGCCGCGCGGACGAAGTGAAAAAGTTCGTCGCGAACGTCGATTCGCCGCGCGGGCTCGTGTGGGATCGCGACCGCTTGTACGTGATGCATCCGCCTCATCTGTCGGCGTTCATCGATCACGACGGGGATGGTGTCTCGGACGAGCAGAAGATCCTGGTGAAGAACCTGGCCTTCGGTTTCAAAGACCGCCCCGCGGACCACACGGCCAACGGCGTGGCGATGGGCGTTGATGGTTGGCTCTACATCGCGATGGGCGACTTCGGTTTCATGGAAGCCGAAGGAACCGATGGAACGAAGCTCCAATTCCGTAGCGGCGGCGTGATTCGCGTGCGTCCCGATGGAACGGGTCTTGAAGTCTTCTCGCGCGGCACTCGGAACATTGTCGAAGTTGCCGTCGATCCGTGGTTGAATGGTTTCACTCGTGACAATACCAACGACGGCGACGGGTGGGACATCCGGCTGCACCACTTCACTGGGCTCGAACATCACGGATATCCATCGCTCTACAAGCGTTTTAAGGACGACCACATCGCACCACTGGCTGACTACGGGGGCGGCAGCGGCTGTGGTGCCGCGTTCATTGACGAACCCGGGATGCCCGAAGGTTGCAGTCCGGCTCTCTACACGGCCGACTGGGGACGGAACTGGGTTTATCGTCATCGCCTCACCAGCAACGGCGCAACATTCAAGCCGGATCAAAGCGAGTTTGCCTCACTCACCCGAGTGACCGATCTCGACGTCGACGGCTCAAGCCGCATCTACGCCGCCAGTTGGAAAGGAGCGACCTTCGTCTACGAAGGGGAAAAGGTGGGCTACCTGGTGCAGTTGACCCCGCACGGCTACAAGGCCCCTCCCCTGCCCCGCTATCGCGAATCGACCGCCGCGGAACTCGTGGCAGAACTTCGTTCGCCAAGCCATCGCAGACGATTGGCAGCCCTACGCGAGTTAGTCGCCCGACGGGACGACGCATCGCGCGCAGCGCTGAACGAACTGGCGAACGACGGCAAAGCTCCTCTGGCTAGCCGCATCGCTGCGACCTTCGCCATTGCATTGAGCTGGCCGCAGGATGCATCGCCAGAACTTAACCAGATTGCCAGCGACGAGACGATGCTCCCCTTTGCCATTCGTGCACTGGGAGACAATGAAGACGCAGCCAGTCCTCAAACGCTCGATACGATTCGACGAGGCATCCGTAGCATTTCGCCGCGAGCCAATCTCGAAGCCGCCGTTGCCGCTGCCCATTTGAGAGCTACGGCCTGCGCTCCTGATATCGGTACGCTCCTCGGCAATGCCGACCCCGTCGTTCGCCACACGGCGGTGAAATCGCTGGTTCGTTTGGAAGCTGTTTCACCTTCGCTGGCCATTATCGACGATCCGTCCTCAAGCCAAGTCGCCCGCGCGCGAGCCTATCAGGTGCTCGGCGAGTTGCATCACGACGCTGTCGTCGACGCACTGATTACTCGATTGCAAAAGACGGACGACGCAGCGCGGCGGGTGGAACTGGTTTCAACGCTGGCTCGCCTCTATTTCCGCGAAGGCACTTGGAAGGGAGACAGCTGGGGAACTCGCCCTGATACAACCGGTCCTTACTACCAACCGGAGAAATGGGAAGCGACACCAAAGATCGAAGCGGCACTTAAGGAGGCAATCGCCAAAGCTCCCAGTAGCGAAACCGCCGAACTCCTGGCCAGTGTCGATCGAATGCGGATCACGCTCGACGGCGCGATGGCACAGCTGTTGGCGGCGGCATCAAAAGACATCAAACAAGTGCCGGCTGTTCTCGACGCATTAGCGACCGCTGAGGCGATTCCCACGCCTGCTTGGAAGCTCCTCAAGCGCGCCGCCGAGGCCAGAGAGCTTCCCGTAGAACGGCGAGTCGAGGCCGCCCGATATTGGCTGCGCACTACTGATCCGACCGACTGGCAGCAAGCGTTTTCAGCAGTCGTAAAGCTCACCGACAAGGCAACGCCGGAGACGAATTTAGCCCTTCGTAAGGCTCTGCTGAAAACGGAGATCATCAGTCCCCACATCGACTGGCTGGCCAAAGCGGCGGAACGCAACGACGCCGAAGGCACTTGGGCAACCGCTTGCTTGTGGACCGCCACGTCGCCACAGAGCGGGGCAGCACCAGAGGTGGTCGCGATTGCCCAGCCGGCGCTCAACAAGCTGCAAGCCAGTCCGCAAGGACGCGAGCGATTGCTCGCCGCACTCCGGATGTCGAACCAGCGCGAGTTCTATCCCTTCGTGCTCAAGACCGCTTCGCTAAGCGATAGTAGCGCCAAAGCCGCCCGTGAATTGGTTAGCGAGTGGGACTTGGCCGAGGATGCCAGTGCGGGACCGATCGTCAAGTCGCAACCAGCCGAGAGCTTGATTGCAGGGTCGCGCGAACTCGCGGGCAAGAAGGGGCACGGCGAAGCGATCTTCGCCACGCTGCAATGTGCCAAGTGCCATACGGTCGACAAGTCGGAACCGCTTCGCGGTCCTTACTTGCCCAATGTCGCGAAGACTTACAAACGCGAACAATTGGCCGAAGCCATTTTGCTTCCCAGCAAAACACTGGCGCAGGGCTTCGTCACCTATAACTTCGCGCTGGAGGATGGTCGCCAGCTCACTGGCTTTGTGATCAAAGAGTCGCCGACGGAAGTGATTGTCCGCGACAACCAGGGGCGCGAGCACAAGCTGCCGGTCGCCGAGATCGAAGAGCGGACCAAGTCGGCCACGTCGGTCATGCCAGACGGTTTAGCCGAGAAGCTGACGACGGCCGAGTTTGGGCACTTGCTGGCGTACTTGGAATCGCTCGCGGCCTTCGCTGACGAGAAACCGCAGTAACTGCGGCACACAGGAACGGGAAGCGGCCGCATGTCGCAGTGGGATGAAGCGGAGCCTGACACTGACGAAGAAGCGAACGTGGCCAAGCCGCGACGTTCGCTCGTCTGGATGATTGCCGCTTTCACTTTGGCAGTCATCCTGGCCGCCATCGTTGCGATCAACCTGCGCGGCGGTGTTGAGCATTTCACGGCCACCGATCCCAAGTTGATCCCCTTGCCAACGTTGGCACCTGATCCGCGACTCACGTTCGCGTCTCCCTTTCGCAACATCCACCCCGACATCGAGTTCGTCGGCGACAAGGTCTGCGCCCAATGCCACAAGGAAATCGATAAGTCGTTCCACGCGCATCCCATGGGGCGATCGGCCTCAAAAACCGTCGACAGCCTCGAGAAATTCGACGATGCCGCCAATGCGAGCTCTCAATATGAAGGATGGGATTGGTCGAACACCGCGATCGACGGCCACCTTGTGCAAACGCTCGCTCGCGCGGACGCCAAGGGTAAAACCATTGCCGAGCTAACATACAAACCCGAACTCGTCATCGGTTCGGGGACGATGGGGCGGTCGTACATCGAATCGCGCGGCGGCGAAGCGTGGCAAACGCCGGTCAGTTGGTTTACCACCATTCACCAATGGGATGTTTCACCCGCCGCCACGGCGTACAACGATCTTTCGATGCCGACCGATGCCCGCTGCCTGGGATGCCACATTCAAAACGTCCCGATGGTCGCCTTTTCGCAGCATCGGTTGTCGGGGCCGCTGAACGCGGCGCAAGTGAATATCGGCTGCGAGCGCTGCCACGGCCCAGGCCATCTTCACGTGCACGAGCGCACCAGCGGCGCTACGATTGCAGATGGAATCGACACCTCGATCGTCAATCCGCGGCACTTGTCGGTCGACCTGCGAATGGCAATTTGCCAACAGTGCCACATGAGCGGCTTCGGCGAGGCAACCTCGCTGGGGCGATTGCGCAGCGAGTTTCGCCCTGGAATGCCGCTGGAACTTTTCGTTTCGGTTTACACAGTCCCGCCAGGCGAGTCGAAGGGACGATCGGTCCAGCAGTTCGAGCAGATGCTCGAGAGCCGCTGCTACACCCAGAGTGCGGGAACGTTCGACTGCACCACCTGCCACAACCCTCACGAAAAGCCATCCAAGGCGGAGTCCGCAAGTTACTTTCGCGAACGTTGTTTGAAGTGCCACCAGGACAAGCCGTGCGCGGCATCAGAAGAAAGCCGGCAGAAGGTTGCCGATGCCTGCATCACTTGCCACATGCCGCGGGCGGAGAGCGCCAGCGTTGCCCATGCCAGTGTCACCGACCACCGGATTCTGCGCGACAAGAACCAGGAACGGACGTTCGCTCCGTCGTCGGCGATGGTTCGACCCGGCCTTCCCTTTGTGCCGGTATCGCTCGCGAAGTCCGTCCTTTCAAAGCAAGAGGAAGAGCGCAATCTTGGCGTTGCGCTCGCAGCAATGATGCAAGCCAGCGAAGGACGAGCAGACCCACAATCCCCAGTCTTGGCTGCCGCCCACGAACTGCTTACCGCCGCCACAACCAGAAATCCGCAAGACCATGATGCCTGGCTGGGGCTGGCGACACTCGAAAAGCTGCGGAACAACATGCCGGCGGCTCTGGAGGTTGCTCGAAAGGCCGTAGCGGCTGTTCCTCATTCGGAAATCGGCCTGCGGCAACTGGCGACATTGGCCATCGATTTGAGCGACGGACAAACCGCTGCCGATGCGACCCTCCGATTGATGCAACTCAATCCCGAGTCTCCCACGCATCTGCGTTTGCGCGGGCAAGCCCAGTTGGTGCTAGGGCAAACCTCAGCCGCGTCGCACTCGCTCAAGCAAGCGGTCGCCGTTCAACCGCTCGACGGCGGCCTGCGATTCCTGCTGGCAATCACTCTCAAAGAGTCTGGCAACCTCCGCGCTGCCGAAGCGGAACTGGCTCAGGCCATGGCCCTCACCGACGACGTCGGCCTCCGATCAGAGTACCGGCGGCAGTTTCACGACGACGCGCAGCGGTAAAGGTTCCAACCTTAGCGAACAGTTGTCGGCACACCCCGTTGCGATGACCACGGTCCCTGTTTACCGTGGGTGCTTTGGTTGGGGACTACCGCACTCGCTCTAGCCGGAATTTGCCCACGCGCTCGTCTGCTCATCGTTGACCAAGGACCTCTCCATGACCGCCAAATGGCACGGTGTTTACCCTGCCGCTGTGACCCACTTCAAGCCCGACCAATCGCTCGATCTGCCGGCCACGCTCAAGCACGTTGAAAAGATGATTCAAGCCGGCATCCACGGGCTGATCATGCTCGGCACGGTGGGCGAGAACTGCTCGCTGGAGTACGACGAAAAGCTTGACGTGTTGCGTGAGACGGTCAACCACGTCGCGGGACGCATCCCGGTGCTGACGGGCGTCGCCGAATGCACCACGCGATTGGCTTGCCGCTTCGCAGCCGACGCCGAAAAGGCAGGCGTGAACGGCTACATGCTTTTGCCGGCGATGGTCTACAAGTCGGACCCCCGCGAGACGATGTCGCACTTTCGCACCGTCGCGAAGAACACGGCGCTGCCGATCATGGTTTACAACAACCCCGTTTCGTACTCGGTCGACATCACGCCGTCGATGTTCGCCGACCTGGCCGACGAGCCCAACCTGGTTGCGATCAAGGAATCGTCCGAGAACCCGCGCCGCATCACCGATATCCGCAACGCCTGCGGCGACCGATACATTCTGTTCTGCGGCGTCGACGACCTCGTATACGAAAGCTACATGCTGGGCATCTCGGGCTGGATCTCCGGCCTGGTGAATGCCTTCCCGCGCGAGAATCGATTGCTATGGGACCTGCTCATCGCGGGCAAGTACGCCGAAGCCCTCAACGTTTACCGCTGGTACACGCCGCTGTTGCACCTCGATACGCACGTCAAGCTGGTGCAGTACATCAAGCTGGCCGTGCAGGAGTGCGGCTACGGTTCGGAACTCACCCGTGCCCCGCGATTGCCGCTCGTCGGCGAAGAGCGCGAGAACGTTCTCGGCATCATCCGCAAACAAATGGCTTGCAGGCCTAAGTAACTGTGTTCTGTCCAAAGGGGCCTGCTCCAAAGACGGTCTTTTCTCATGGCCATCGAATTCGTTGACTCGCACACAGGCGGTGAACCGACACGGGTCATCGTCAGTGGCGGCCCGGAGTTGATTGGCAAGACGATTGCCGAAAAGGCGGCTTACTTCGCGCGAGAGCTCGACTGGTTCCGCGCCGCCGTGGTGAACGAACCTCGCGGCAACGACGTCCTGGTCGGCGCCATCCTGGTCGACCCCTCAGACGCCAGGGCCGCCTGCGGAGTCATCTTCTTCAACAACGTCGGCGTGCTAGGGATGTGCGGCCATGGGACAATCGGCTTGGCCGTTACATTGGCACATTTGAATCGCCTCGCGCCTGGCCAACACTTGCTCGAAACATGCGTCGGCCTGGTGGGCGTGACGCTTAAGGATGCTCACACGGCTTCGATTGAGAACGTTCCCTCGTGGCGCACGCAAAAGCAAGTTTCTGTCACGATGCCCGACGGGCAAATAGTCCGTGGCGACGTGGCATGGGGAGGAAACTGGTTCTTCCTATGCAGCGATCACGGCCAAAGGCTTTCCGTCACTAAGGTGGACGAACTAACTCACTACGCCTGGCAAATGCGCCAAGAGCTGAAGCGGCAGCGGATTACCGGCAGCGACGGCCGCGAGATCGACCACATCGAATTGTTCGGCCCCCCTTCGTCACCCAACAAGGCCGATAGCCGCAGCTTCGTGCTTTGCCCCGGTAAGGCGTACGATCGCTCTCCATGCGGTACGGGGACCAGCGCCAAAGTCGCTTGTTTGGCGGCCGACGGCAAGCTCGCCGCGGGCAAAACGTGGCGGCAAGAGAGCATCATCGGCAGCGTCTTCGAAGCAACCTATCGCGATGGCGCCGAGGCCGGGCAAATCATCCCGACGATTCGCGGCCAGGCCTACGTTACGGCCGTGGGGCAACTCGTCGTAGACGCGGCCGATCCCTTCGTTCACGGAATCCGACCTGGCAACTAAAGTGGTGACATGAGTTCAGGAAACGTTGTCATCATCGGCGGTGGAGTGATCGGCACCGCGTGCGCCCATTTCCTGTCGCGAGCCGGCTGGAACGTCACAATCACCGACAAGGCGACACATGGCGACGCTTGCTCGCGCGGCAATTGCGGATTCGTCTGCCCCAGCCACGTTTTGCCCTTGGCCGAGCCCGGCGCGATCGGCCGAACGCTGTGGGCGATGACCGCGGCTGACTCCCCTTTCTACGTGAAGCCACGGATCGACTTTCGCTTTCTGGCGTGGATGGCCAATTTCGCTCGGCGTTGCAATCTCGACGATATGATTGCTGCCGGGCACGGCATCCAGGCGCTGCTCGATTCGTCGATGATTCTTTACGAACGGCTCGTCCACCAGGAAGGTCTGGAGTGCGAGTGGGAAAAGCGGGGATTGCTGTTTGCCTACGCCAACAAAGGCCAACTCGACGCGTACGACGAGACCAATCGGCTCTTGAGCGAACAGTTTCATCACCCGGCGACGAAGATGGTTGGCGAGGAACTAGAACGGTTCGAACCGGCGCTGAAGCCAGGCCTGGCCGGCGGCTGGTATTACGCAGACGATGCCCATCTCCGTCCCGACAAGCTGATGCGATCGTGGCGCCAGAAGCTGGAAGGCGCCGGCGTCAAGATCGTGGAACGGTGCGAGTTCCAGTCGTTTCGCTGCGAAGCAGGCAAAGCAGTTGCCGCCATTACCAGCGGTGGCGAGTTCGCTGCCGACGAGTTCATTGTCGCGACGGGCGCGTGGACGCCGCTCCTGAACAATCACGTCGGCTGCGCGATTCCGATCGAACCAGGCAAAGGGTATTCGCTCACGATGCCGCGGCCATCGCGATGCCCCAAAGTCCCGATGATCTTTCCGGAAACGCGCGTTGCGGTGACGCCCATGCAGTCGGCCTATCGATTGGGATCGACTATGGAGTTCGCGGGGTACGATTCGTCGATCAATCCCGAGCGGTTGGGGCTGCTTCGCAAAGGCGCGCGGCCCTATCTGATCGAGCCGGAATGCGATCCCGTGAGCGAAACGTGGTACGGCTGGCGCCCGATGACGTACGATAGCCTGCCGATCATCGATCGCAGCCCGCTCTTGCGAAACGTGCTGGTCGCCGCCGGGCACAGTATGCTCGGCCTCTCGATGGCGCCTGGCACCGGACAACTCGCCGCCGAGATCCTCAGCGGCGAACAACCTCACTTGGATGTCACGCCTTATTCGCTGGCGCGATTTCGTGGGATTTAGGGCGACAGCAACTTCGCCACCTCTTTGCAGACGTCAATCGCCGCTTCGGGAAAGCCTTGGGTGTCCTGGCTCCAGAAGTTGAGCGTGGCGGGCTGGCCGTTGTACGTGATCGGGATGTGGACGCTCGAACCGTACACCCGGCTCATCGCTTTGAAATCGATGGCGGCTTCGGCTGCCAGGTCGGGGCAATACTTGAACTCTTGGTTTTTCACGAGGCTGGCGATGGCCGAAATGCGCCTGTCGACGTCGCGGCGAGGCTTTCCAAGCGGCGCCGCGATCGCTTCGTCGTGGGCCAATCGAACGACGTGGATCTGTTTGTCATCGACGGTCGTAATGCACACGCGGTCGAGTTGCGGTAGCTTGCGGCGCAAGTCGGCGCCGAACTTGAGCAGCGACTCGTCCGACTCCAGAGCGGATGTGCCGAGCTTTTGAAGTTTTTCGTCGAGCGTTACCGGACCAGCGGAAACAAGTTTTTCGAAATCGTCCGTTCGCCGCACCGCCTTCTTAGTCAGGTCTTGATCGACCGAGACGACGTCGAAGTAGCCGATCATCATCTCTTCCCACGTTTGGTCGCCCCAACGGACGGTCACCTTCGGATTGGGATTGGCCCAGTTGTTGGCCGAGTTGTCGTACAGGGCCTCGCACAGCATCTTCGTGCCGCGTGGCAATCGCTTGGGTTCGGCGAGTTCGTAGCCGTTTTGCCAGTTGAAGTCGTAAGCCGGCACATCCAGCAGGACTTCCTGCTGGCCGTCGGGATAGATCGCCGTGTACTTGAAGGCTTTCCCGCGCAAGTGCATGTGTGGAAACATGGCGAGCAAGTCCATGTCACTCTCGAAGGTGTGCGAGGCTTTCACGGGATGAGCCTCGGCACCCGGTGGGATCGCGAGCTTGTCATTTCCCGCCTTGTCGGTGCCAACTTGCTTTTTCACCTTCGCGGGATCGGCGTATACAAGGCCCACACTGCTGCGGTCGGTCGTCGCTTTTCCGTTGGGCGTGTAGTGCATTTGGAAAACGAGTTTCGAACCAGCGGGAACCAACTTCGCCAGCCCCTCAGG
The DNA here is from genome assembly GCA_964636985.1 of uncultured Pirellulaceae bacterium. GTDB lineage: Bacteria > Planctomycetota > Planctomycetia > Pirellulales > Pirellulaceae > CAZWSX01. The sequence goes on from CAZWSX010000018.1 coordinate 51,108, forward strand.
CAAAATCATCGGCCGCGCACCAGGCGCGGTGGCCGTGAGGAAATCGGAGTGAATCTCGCCTGGAATCGCCTTGCGCCCCTCGGGCGGTTTGACCAAGACGATGATGTGGTGCACGACTTCGCGATTGCCTGGCCGGCACTCGGCGGCCTGAATCCACGTATCCTGTTTGAAGCCGGGATCGACTACGAAGTACTGATACCGGACGTCGCCATTGGCGGGAACGTTGTAGGGCGTCTCCTGCATAAAGAAGACCTGATCGGGCTTGCCGATCCGCCAACCTTCGACAAACTTGGGCGCCTCGGGAAGGTCGGCTGCGTCCCCTTCCGGTGCGCCACCTTCCACCCAACGTGCGATCAAGTCAAGCTCCTCGCCGGTGAGCGAGGTGTCGTTGCGGAACTTGCCGTGTTTGGGGTCGGCGTGCCACGGCGGCATGCGGCGTTCTTGCGTCACCTCGCGAATCATCTCCGCCCAGCCGACGGCTTCGGAATAGTTGGTGAGCGCGAAGGGGCCGATCTCGCCAGGACGGTGACACTCAACGCAGCGAGCGTTCAGGATCTTGGCGATGTGCCTTGAGTATGTGATTTGTTCTTTGCCCTCAGTGGCGGTCGGCGTGAGCATGCGGCCGATGTGACAACCGAGTGCTTCGACGTGGGGTTCGGCGACTTCCTTTCCTTCCAGGACAGCCGCGACTGCATCGGCGAGATGCTTCTTCTCAGGAGCCGTGCGTTGGCGGCCGTAGGTCATCTGGTCGTCGATGCGGCCGTGGTAGCGAATGTTTCGCTCACGGTCGAGGACAAAGACTTCAGGCGTGCGCGTGGCGCCTAACGCATCGGCGATCTTGTTTCCCCCGTCGCGAAGGAGCGGGTAACTGAGTTCCATCGTTTTGACGAAGTGGGCCAACTCGCTGAGGCTGTCTTGCTGATTGGCGTCGATCGCAACGAGCGCAACCTTGGCCGGATCGAACCCTTCCAGAATCTTGGGCAACTTCGCCGCATAAGCTTTGGCGATCGGGCACTCGACTCCCAGAAAGGCGACGACGACGCAGTCTTTGTCCTTCCACTGATCGAGCGATTGCATTTGCCCCTGGTGATCGGGCAACGTGAAGGTTTCGACATGTTTGCCGATGACGTTCGGCTGTTCCGCGGCATGGGCGCTGGCCAGAAAGCCGATCGTGCAAACGACCAGCCCCGCCAAGGGAGCACAAAACAGCGATGCCATGTGATTACGGGCCATGCACTCCACCTCACGTATCAAAACAGCCAAAATCCATGCGGAAATCTGGGCCTTCCGCGATTCGTCGCTTACTCATCCATTACCCAAGCTAAGCGATTGGGTTTCGTTTGCTGTAACGTCGCCGCCGAAAATGCCGGCTTTCCGCAGCAAGTGTGAGAATCGCTTAGTTCCAGGTTCCTTCGTCCGGCGGGCCAGGCTCCTCGGGTGGCGGAGCCCCGTGGTCCCATTCTTCGATCGCCTTCAAGGCGCCGTCGCGATCTTCGCGGCTGGCCCATACCGATTCGTCCGACTCAAGCCGCACCTCATAGAGGCCTTCGCACTGGCAGTCTTCTTCGCCACAGAAGTGGGGAACGGCGGCTACCCAAATAATCCGGTACAGGGGGACGAACTTGTCATCGATTTTGCAAAAGATCGAACTCATGCTCTCGTGAACTCCGGTACTTGCCCGGCATCTCCAAAGGAATGATTTTGTTTCGTGTTACTTCGCGCCCAATTCTCGTGAGCGATTGGTCGCGGCGAGGACGGCCGCATAGAGCGCGCCTCGCAATCCGTTTTGTTCGAGGGCCTCGAGTCCGGCAATGGTCGTTCCGCCTGGGCTGGCCACGCGATCCTTGAGGACGGCAGGGTGTTCGCCGGCGAGGACCATTTGTGCTGAGCCCAGGACCGTTTGTGCGGCCAGCGTTGTCGCCACATCGCGAGGAAGCCCCACGCGCACGCCCGCGTCGGATAAAGCTTCGATTACGACGTAGACAAACGCGGGTCCCGAACCAGAGAGGCCGGTGACCGCATCGAGATGCTTTTCTTCGAGTTCGATCGCCTTCCCTACTGCTGCGAGCAATGTGGCAACTTGCTTGGCGTCGTCGGCCGTCGCGCCGGAGCCGCGACAAAATGCGGAGGCCCCCTGCCCGACTAGTGCAGGCGTGTTCGGCATCACGCGAATCACGCGACCAGTCCCTAATCCCGCTTCGAGTGCGGCAAGCGTTACGCCGGCGGCTATCGAGACGAAGAGCTTTCCCTGCGTCCCATGCTGTCGCAATTCAGCCATCGCGGCTGGCATGACCTGCGGTTTAACCGCCAAAAAAATCACTTGCGACTGTTTGGCGACCGCGGCGCTATCGGAGCCGCACGAGGAGCCAGCCACGGCCGACAGAAAGCCTTCGCGGGCTGCGGGAATGGGGTCGGATGCGACAATGGCTTGCGGAGCAACAAGTCCTGCCCTGACGAACCCTGCCGCCAGGGCTTTGGCCATCTGTCCCGCACCAATGAATCCGATTGCCGGTGCCATGTCCCTACGTACGGTCCCTACTGGTTGTGAATCTGTGCTAGCAGGTGCCGGTAGCGCGCCATGCGCTACCAACTGCCCAATATTGCTAGTTTAGTCGATTCGGCGTCTCTTGAGCCACGCGGATTCTTTGGGGGTTAAGTGCCCTGAAATCGCAGCCAAATCAGGGGAACGGCGGGCAATTCGCATTGACGGCCAGGCCGTTAGCCGTCAGTCTACGCGCGCTTTGGGAAGGCTCGTTCTTCCCTGGGCAAGAGCAATCGTTTCAAAAACGTCCACGGCGTCCATAGGGCGGTTTTTCCGCGGTATGGCGAGCCAGAATGTTCAGGTGCTGGGATGCACAGCTACGCTTTGATGGTCGCCCTGTCAATCGCTCCCCTTGCGCAACTTCGCGCGCCAACCTACCCGAGCGCTCCCTATGGTTCGGGTAGCCTCAATTCGTCGTCGGGTTACACCGGCGACGGCATTCGCGGAACGGTTCGCGCAAACACGACGACGCGAAGCGTTCGCCCCCAAAGTGACCTGGGACGGGGCAGTTTTGGGACACCGCGAACCGCAGATGATTTGCGCTACGACGCGGACGGCTACCCAAGCGACCGCCTGTCGGGATCTGGGCTAAGTGGCTCTCGGCTGCGCGATCCCCTCTCACGCGATCCCCTCTCACGAGATCTCCTGCCGAGTGATTCTCGCCTTGGTACTTCGCAGTTCGCTCGCAGCCGTCTCGACGGTTACCGAACGGCCGACAGTCGCAACCGTGACACACTCGATCGAGCGCGTCCCGAGGACGATGATCGCACGCTGGAGGGTTACACATCACAAGATCGCGACATGGACAGGCGAGACTTGGACCGGCGCGACCTGGATCGGCGCGAATCGGACCGCCCTCGTTCGAGCACACTCGATTACGATCGCCGGCTTCCACCGGTGGGCGATCGCGATTCGCGAACCGGCAATACCGACTCCGTCAAAGCCGCGGACTTGCTCCGAATGTGGATCGAACTGCCTCCCGATGACGATCCGCGACGCGTTTTGTCGCTGCACGACGCGATCAGCCGCGTGAACGGCGCCAAGGAACAAATCGACGTGGTGAAGATCTACTGGGGCTGGGTGCTCGCCATGGCGGAACTGCGCGGCATGGCCGATGAAGAGGCCGTGCTCGCAGAGATCGCTCGAACGGTACCGCCGCGCACCAGCTATGAACAAAGCTTGTTGCGATCGTCTATCGAAGCTTGCCGCTCGCGGACCGCGGAAGCCAAGCGCGATGTGATCGCCCGGGTGGTCGATTTGCAGGAGGTCTCGGGAAATCGCTCCGACCAAGTCCAGTTGCCGGGGAATTTTCCCTTTGTCGAGGCCTACGACACGCAATTCGAACGGGCCTTTGCCAATCGAACGCCGCCGGCGAACTTGCGTAAGATCCACAACACGTTGCCCGAAGACCTGAAGGTGATTCGCACACGGGCGGTGGCAACCGACGAATCGGTAAACCTGATGGCCGAGTCGGCTGCGGCTTACTTTTCGCGGCAGATTCCTCTCACGGAGGTTCTGGAATCGGTGCACGACGTCCGTGCGCAGCGCCGGGCTTTCCTGGAGGCCGTGCATCACTACAACAGCACGATCGCTGAGTACGCCCTTACCGTGGCGGGGACCAACGTCTCGAAAGACGGGATCGTGTCGATGCTCATCGGCACCTCCGGCAAGTACGATGTACGCCAACGAACGGCTTACGGCAGCACGTACGACTCGAACTTCAACGGCTCGTTCCGCTCCGATCCCTACACAGCACAGAACGGTTCCCGGGCAAGGTACGATCGCGGCAGTCGCAGCAGCTACAACACGTACGATTTACAGGGCCGCGATTCGCTAGACCGACGGCCAGCCGTCCCTCGCTCGACCTATGAAGACGACCGCTATCGCGGTCAAAGAGATCCGTACGTGCGTTAAGGTTACGCAGCGCTAACGTTACATGGCGCTAAGGGTACGTGTTATGGGCCGCCCCGAGCGTGGCCAGCGAATGACTGACCAGGCGTCCATAGCCGACGTCTCGCTGGCCAGCGAACTCGATATCGATCCCGAGTAATTCGAGTTCGTACCAGCCGCGGTAGCCGCACCGCTCGAGCGTGTCGAGGATCAACCGCAGCGGAAGAACGCCTTCGCCCAGGCGGCATCGATTCGCTTGACCGCGGGGAACACCGCGGCCATCGCCCAGTTGAACCAGGGCCGCATAGCGCACCAACTGCGGCAAGGCCGAAAGCCACTGGGGATCAAATCCGAGGTGGTAGGTGTCGAATACGGCCTTCAGCCAGGGGCTGTTGTACTCGTCGAGCAGTCGGATCGCTTCGCACCAATCTGTCAGGAAAGTAAAGCCTCCGTGGCAGCCGCTGTGCATCGGCTCGATCGCGAGCACGACACCGTGCTCTTCGGCGACGGGCAGCAACTTGTCGATCACCCCGCGCAAGATACGACGTGCGTGGTTGTGGGTGTGCGATCCACGATCCCCGCTGTGCACCACCAGACAGCCGGCCTCGAGTTCGTGGGCTTGGGAAATTGCTAGAAATGCATCGCTCAGAGCGTACTTGAGCGTGCTTCCATCGGCTCCCGTGAATCCGCCAGCCCACGAAAGGCTGGAAACTGCAATTCCAGCCGACTTGAGTGCGGCGGTAGCGGAATCGATGCCAAAGTCGTCGAGCTTCTCCCGCCAAACTCCCAGCGCCGAGATTCCTTGACGCTGACACTCCTCCAGATCGTCTTCGAAAGACCATCGGAGGGTGGTGAATTGACTCACCGCCACCCGATCGCGACAGACCTTGGCCATCCGCTTTGGCACCTATGGGCAAGGCAGCCGCACTGCCGAGCGACTGCGCTAGTTCAAGTTTTCCTATTGGGAGGGGCGTAGTATGGGCGATTGGGAAAATCGTGTAAAGCAACCCATTGGCCAAGAAAATCATGCCACAAAAATCATGCGAGTTATGGCATTTAATTGGCAAGATACGGCGCGCTGAAAAAGAGTCGTCAGCGCTTGGCCTTCACAACCAACCTGTTACTTCGCTTCCGCAGGATCCGTTCGACGGCTGCGGCCGCGTCCGGTGCGTTCCTTTGGCTCGGCGTCCTTCTTAGCGGCTGGTTTCTTTGCTGTCGTTCCGGGTTCTCGCAGATGCCAGGCGGGCAACCACTCTTCGCCTGCCGTTTCCAGGCCGAAGTCGTTCACGAGGCGTTTTTCCATATCGCCGAAGTGACCGGCGCCGTAGAACACGCCGATCTTCTTTTTGCCAGCATCAATTTGCTTGCGAAGAACCGAGAACGCCTTGCCGTTGCGTTGCTCGATGATGGTCGAGCCGTCCTTGCCGCCGATCGCGGCGATTTGTCCTTCCATCGCTTGCATTTGGCCGGCGAAGATGTTTCGCAACTTGACTTCGCGATTGCGCGAGAAGAGCGCGCTCAAGACATCCACGTTGTTGGGAGAGGCGTTTTGCTTGCTGTGCTGTGCCGCGAAACCATATCCCAAAGATTTAAAGAACATCCCGCTCCAGCTTTCGCCGCGATCGGTCATCGTCTTGTTGAATTCCTCAGGCGACATATCGGCGTGGACAAAATTCGCTTTGGTGTAGTCGATGCACTGGAGTTGATGGGTCAAACCGAGCATCGTTTGCAGCCCCGTTTGGAGGCCGCCAATGGCGCTGGTGGGGCCTTTTTCCGCGTCTTCCTTCTGAATGCGGGTCCCTTCGGGAGCGACCAATTCGTACAGGACCACGTCGTACCCCTCGAAGCGTTTGTTGAGGGCGGCGTAGTATTCGGGCTCGCCAACGTGGATGGCGCCAATCAGGTCGACTTGCAGATCAGCTAGTTCTTTCCCCTTGGGCTTGAACGATAGGACGATCGTGTCCATCGAGTCGTTCTGGCCGTCTTCCCCCACTTTCACCCGCACATAAGGCCGGGCCTTGGGTGCCTTGGACTCGGCGACTGGGGGCGCCTCGTCGGCCCAACATCGGCCAGCTGCCGTTGTCAGGGCCAACATCACCAACGACAGGGCGACGTTTTGCCCGAAAAGTCGGGGCAGCTTCCAAAGGGGGAATACGAGTTTCATAGAGAGCATTCTCCGGGCACAACCAAGCCAAGGCAGGCGTCGAAAGAGGGGGCGATCACAGGCAGTATACGGCGCTAGCATGCCGCGATCAATTTTCTAACGGAACGTGGATTGTTGGAAAGCAATGGATTTTCTGGGCAATTCCGTCCTGCGGAGTGGTTGGCGGGGGCATTTTGCGCCTTCACTGCCGTCGCCGCCAGCGGCCGTTTTTTCCCGTTGCGGGCGGCATTTTCAGAAAGGTTTACCAGTCTTGCTTAACCCGGGGATCGCGCAGGGCCGATATTTTCGTCACGAGCAATTGTCTGTTCGTTTCGGACCGTTGGGTTCGGCGCGGCAGTTTGCAACGTGCAAGCCAAGGTGGACGAAATATGTCGATCACAAAGTTCAAGCTCTGGCTGGGGGCGTTTTTAATGCTCGCGGCCACCGTGCCTGTCGCACAGGCGCAAATCCTGACGGAAGCTGAAAACGCTCCGCACACGGGCCCGTTTATCGAGCCCGACACGTTCAAGTCGGACCTTCAATTCTTCGCACCCGCGGAGGTTGACGACTACAGTGGTCCGCCCCAGCCGAATGTCGGCTTCTACTTCAAGTACCAGTACATGCAGGTCATGATGGCCCGCCCCCGGTTCCGGACGGAACCTGGTGCGGCCCCGACCGACCTTTTCCCCCTCACGCCGGTTAACTCGGTGGGCAACCAGGTGGTTGTCGACCAGAACGGCATGATGGACAGCGCTCCGGGGAACAAGTGGTCGTTCGGCTGGGTCGACGACGAAGGTGTGGGTTGGCACGGTGTCTGCACGACGGTTCGCAGCCCGGCGATTCATGACGAAGACCCGTTCCGCCTCATCAACTTGAAGCCGTGGAACCAGGTCCGCGCGACCATGAACGACCAATCGTATCAATCGTACGAACTCAACCGCAGCTTGTGGCGCGCGACGCTATCGCACGGCGGGACGTTCGAGCCCTTCCTCGGGATGCGTTACATGCGGATCGCCGACAAAACCGAGTTCCGCAGCGCAAGTTCGCTCGAAGCCACTGGTGCCCTCGAAGAAGCCTGGCTCCAGCAAACCAAAGTGGACAACGAAATCCTGTTGGGACAATTAGGCTTCCGCCACACGCGTCGATCGGGCCACTGGCAGTTTTCCACGGAAGGCCGCTTCTTCGTGGGGAACAACTACCAACGCTACCGCGGATACCAACGCGAAGAATTCCGGACCTACGGCCAAGGCACGGGTACCGTCATCGGCAAGCAGGGCCTGACTGACCCTGAAACAACCTACGATCCGTTCAATAGCCGGACGATCACCCGCAAGAACGAAGAGCTTCTGTGGGGTGGTGAGTTGGACCTGAACGCCGAATACCAAGTCACCAAGTACTGCTCGCTGACCTTCGGTGGAACGTTCTTCCTCACTGACGGTGCGGTAGGCCGGGCTCGCCTGGCAACCTACGGTCAAACGATCAATGTGCAACGACCGGCCAACTTCCTGCAGGGAGCCGAGTTCGTCGCGAACGACAAAGACTACCTCCGCTTCGGCGGCGTGATGTTCGGTATCAACTTCAATCGCTAGTTCTAGCGGTTCGACATCTTGGCTTGGCGCACAAAAAGACCACCGAAAGGGAAACACTTTCGGTGGTCTTTGTTTTTTGTGGACCCGCGCCTGGTTAGCGCGGACTTACGTTATTCGAGACCAGTCTTTGCAACTCAGCTCTTACAACTCAGTCTTTTCAACTCAGTTCTTGCCGCTAGGCTTTCGCGGCGTGCAACTTGCGAATTTCGTCGAGTTCGCAGCTCAAACGATGGCGAAGTGGGCTTTCGGCTCGCAGTTCGTCCAACAAGGCTTCCGCCTTTTCGAAGACCTCTTGGTTGAGGGAGGCATTACGCAGAAGGTTCGTAAAACTGCGTTGGACTTCGGCTTCTGTAAGCACAAAACTCTCCTGGAAACAAAGATGGAGACGCCCCCGACTTGCGGCATCAAGCCCATCCGATCTGAAACTAGCCGAACGATGTCGTACGCTTGGGAAAACGACTCTTCGTTCAATCCATTATTCTAATGCCTTGCATCGCTGTCGCAAGGCAAATGTGGCCGATCGTTCAGGGGCTAAATTACGCCTTTTTGGGAAAAAGCGGCCCGCCGTAAACCGCGCCGTCACCCAACTCTTCCTCGATTCGCAGCAACTGGTTGTACTTAGCCATCCGGTCGCTTCGCGAAGCCGAACCGGTCTTGATTTGCCCGGTCCCCATCGCGACGGCCAAATCGGCGATGAACGAGTCCTCGGTTTCGCCACTACGATGGCTCGAAATCGAGCTGTAACCGTTGCGATGCGCCAGTTGGATCGCGGAAATCGTCTCCGACAACGTCCCGATCTGGTTCACTTTGATCAGGATGCTGTTGGCGATTCCTTTATCAATGCCGCGTTGCAGGCGTTCGTTGTTGGTGACGAACAGGTCGTCGCCCACCAGTTGCACCTTGTCGCCGAGACGGTCGGTGAGCAACTTCCAACCTTCCCAATCGTCTTCCGAGCAACCGTCTTCGATGGAACAGATCGGGTACTTGGCCACCCAGGCAGCCCAGTATTCGACCATTTGCTCGGAACTGAGCGACTTGCCGTCGATGGTGTACTTCTTGGTCTTCTCGTCGTAGAACTCGGTCGCGGCCGCATCCAGGGCGATCCGCACCTGCTTGCCAGGCGTGTAACCTGCTTTTTGGATCGCTTCGACGATCAGGTCGAGCGCACCCTGGTTGCCATCCAGGTCGGGAGCGAATCCCCCTTCGTCCCCCACGGCCGTGTTGAGCTTGCGGCTCTTGAGGACCTTCTTAAGGTTGTGGAAAACTTCCACACCGCATCGCAGGGCATCGCTGAACTTTTGAAAGCCGAGCGGCATGACCATGAATTCCTGCACGTCGAGCGAGTTGTCGGCGTGCTGGCCTCCGTTGACGATGTTCAGCATCGGCGCGGGCAATAGATTCGCACCGGCCCCGCCCAAGTAGCGATACAACGGTTGCGACGTGAAAATGGCGGCGGCCTTCGCGACGGCCAGCGAAACGCCCAACATGGCGTTAGCACCGAGATTCTTCTTGTTGGACGTGCCGTCCAACTCCAGCAGCTTTTGGTCGACGCCGATTTGGTCGATGGCGTCCCAGCCGATGAGAGCGTCGGCGATCGTGTTGTTGATGTTGTCGACGGCCTTGGACACCCCTTTGCCCAACCAGGCCTTCTCGTCGCCGTCGCGCAGTTCCCACGCCTCGTGAGCGCCCGTGCTGGCTCCGCTGGGAACCGCGGCGCGGCCGAAGGCGCCGTCGTTGAGAGTGACTTCGACCTCGACCGTGGGGTTGCCACGGCTGTCGAGAATTTGGCGGCCGTGGACGTTTGTGATCATGCTCATGGAAAGGCTCGCATCAGAAAAAGGGAGGAGACCGCCGTGGCTCAATGGTTCTGCTGGCTTTAGCAGCCATGTTTTGGGCTTATTTTGTCGCGAAAAGGGGGATTTGGCTAGGCGGTCGGGCAAGCACGGCGATCCCTCTCGAGGAGCCGACTTGTTCTCGTGACGAACTAAGGCAAGCCGCCGCTCGCGAAGTTGGTGCAAAGGGGGGCAATTGTCGCCGCAAGCCATTGACCTGATTTTCCAATCCCGTAAAAAAGACGAACGGAAACATGCCAATGGCTTGTCTGGTCGGGGAAAGCAAGCTGCATACGGCGTCCGAATAGGATCAAAACTCGCGCGACCAAAGACGGCGTGCGAAGGACCTTTGCAAAATGATGTCCCCGTTTCAACAGGGAAATAGGTCGTGACAATTCTGCGTGTCGGTACGAACGCGAAGTATGCGGATGGTTGGTCTCAAGCTTTTGGCGGCAAGAAAGCCTCCCCATCGAAGCCTGCTGCCAAGGCAACGGAAAGCAAGGCCAAGGTGACCGTGAAGGCCGCCAAGAAGAAGGCCGCGCCAAAGAAGAGCGCGAAGAAAAAGAAGAAGTAAGGCTGCTGGCCTCTTTCTAGCTGGCGATTGTCAATAATGCGGACGCGCCGATGCGCGTCCGGCCAATTCGCTGATGGCAGCCGCGGCACCCCTCCTGTTGTCGCCGAGTCCGACTTGCCACGGGTACGCCATGTCGTCCGCATGCGCTTCGTTTGTCATTCACCTGGAAGCCGCGATTGACGGTACGCGTTTGCCACACGATCGGCTGCAAACGATGCATGCCGATCGCCCTTTGTGGGTCCGCTACGATCTAGAAGCCGTTTCGCGGAGCGTCACCAAGGAGATGCTCGCCAAGCGGCCGCTCGATATGTGGCGGTTTCGCGAACTGCTCCCTGTTCCCTCTTCTTTTGAGCCAGTCTCACTAGGCGAAAGCCAAACGCCCCTGCTGACGTGCGGTGAACTTGGGTCGCGCTTGGGGCTGGAACATCTCTGGATCAAAGATGAATCGCGATTGCCGACAGGCAGCTTCAAGAGTCGCGGCCTGGCCATGGCGATCACCATGGCCAAACACTTTGGTGTGAACGGTGTGGCATTACCGTCAGCCGGTAATGCCGGTGGAGCGGCAGCGGCCTACGCAGCACGCGCCGGCATGAGCTGCCACGTGTTCATGCCTGACGATACACCCATCGTCAATGTGCTGGAGTCTCGTCTCGCCGGAGCCAAGACCTACCTGGTCAACGGACTCATTAACGATTGCGGTCGAATCGTCCGCGAGGGAAAAGCGAAACGCAATTGGTTCGACCTCTCGACACTCAAAGAGCCCTATCGGATCGAAGGCAAGAAGACGATGGGACTCGAACTCGCTGAGCAGTTCGATTGGAAGTTGCCTGACGTCATTCTTTACCCGACCGGCGGCGGCACAGGACTGATCGGGATGTGGAAAGCGTTTGCCGAACTCAAGGCGATCGGCTGGCTTGATCCGTCGGTCACTCGGTTGCCGCGAATGATCAGCGTGCAATCGAAGGATTGCGCGCCTATCGCCACGGCCTACGCGAAGGGGACACGCCATGCCGAGCCGTTTCCCAACGCCGCGACGATCGCCAGCGGGATCCGCGTGCCTGTCGCGGTGGGTGATTTCATGATTCTCGATGCCGTTCGGGAAAGCGGCGGCACCGCGATCGCTATCGACGAAGAAACCATTCGCCCTTGGATGGAGCGCGTGACGGCAGCGGAAGGGATCGCGATTTGCCCTGAAACGGCTGCGTGCTTTGAGGCTTTGGAACGCCTGCAGGAAACGGGCGCGATTCAATCGCACGAGCGCGTGGTGGTGTTTAATACCGGCGCTGCGCAGAAGTATGTGGAAGCGATGGTGGCGGAAGTTCCCGAGATCGACATCAGCCAGCCCATCGACTGGGATGCGATTGGGTAGAGCGGCTGCTCGATACTCTCTTATGAGGGATGGCGCACTGCGCCCAGACGGGATTGTCTGGGCCACTTTTTTGTTGCGACTTTTTTGCCGTGCAATCAGCCTACGCGGCGGAACGAGATGTGGCGGTTCCAGTGTTCGTCGTCGGTCTTAGGAAAATCGATCCGCTGATGGACGCCGCGAGATTCTTCGCGGGCTAGAGCCGCAGCAATCACGATTCCGCACACGGTAAGCATGTTTTGCAGTTCCCACCCCGCCGTCGACTTGAACTGCCGCGGCAACACGTAGCGTTGCCAGGCTTCCACCTGGTCGCGTGCTTCTTCGAGCATCGGGCCGCTTCGTCGAACGCCGGCGGCGCGCCACATCAGGGCTTTGAGCGAATTGCGGATGTCGGTCACGTCGAGCGGCTCAGGCGGATCCGGGCAGACCGGGTTTTCAAGCGGGATGGCGCGGAAGTCGTCTTTCATGGTCTCGGCCGCGCGGGCCGCGGCTTGCCCCGCGTGGGCGCCGTAAACGAGTCCCTCCAGCAGGCTGTTCGACGCCAGGCGATTGGCGCCGTGCAGGCCGCTCGACGTCACTTCACCGGCCGCCCACAACCCCGGCAGGGTGGTGCGACCATCGAAGTCGACAGTCAATCCACCGATCATGTAGTGAGCACCGGGACGCACGGGGATTCGATCTTTAGCAATATCGATTCCAAAAGCCGCGCACGACGCGGCAATACCCGGGAAGCGTTTCTTGACGAAGACTCCTCCCAAGTGACTTAAATCGAGGTAGACGCATGGATGCTGCGTCTTCTCCATTTGGGTGACGATTGCCCGTGAGACGACATCGCGCGGCGCGAGCTCCGCCCGGTCGTCGTACTCGGGCATGAAGCGCACGCCGTAGCGATCGATTAAGCGGCCTCCTTCGCCGCGCGCGGCTTCGGTAATCAGGCTGCGGCTCCCCCCCGCGATGTAGAGAACGGTCGGGTGGAACTGCATGAATTCCAGGTCGCGTAGTTCAGCTCCCGCGCGATATGCGATCGCGTGGCCATCGCCGGTTGCAACCAGCGGGTTGGTTGTCTCGCGATAGATTTGCCCCGCGCCGCCGGTGCAAAGAATCGTCTGCTTCGCCCAAACCAGTGTGCTGCCGCCGCTTTGCCGAACAATCGTTGCGCCGCGACAGGCCGAGTCGTGCGTGAGGAGATCGGTGGTAAAGGCGTTTTCCCAAATCTCGACATTCGGAAGCTGTCGAACGTGCGCGACCACCGCCCGCATTACCTCGCGGCCGGTTGAATCTCCGAGCGCGTGTACGATCCGGTTTTGGCTATGCCCCCCTTCACGCCCCAGAACGATTTCTCCCTCGTCGCGATCGAAGTTGGTGCCAATATCGATGAGTTCGCGAATGCGTTCGGGTGCTTCTTTGACGACCATCTCAACCACGCGCGGATCGCAGAGCTTTCCGCCGGCCTCGAGTGTGTCGGCAATGTGTTCCTCGAACCGATCGCCTGGGTCGAGCACGCTCGCGATGCCCCCTTGGGCATAGGTGCTGTTGGACTGAAGGATTTGGTCCTTGGTAACAACGAGGACCGACGTCTCAGGGCCGGCTGCAATGGCGGCCCGTAATCCTGCGAGTCCACCACCAATAATCAACAAGTCAGTAAAAACGTGCGGCGCGCGTTTGGGGTGGAACGGTGTGATGTATCGCGGAACGGCGGGAAAGTGTTGCATTCTTAAAGCTCAGCCAGGCGAAGACGTGACAGCGGAAGGCCCGTCGGTTGTCCATTGCTGCATGGCACGAACGCGCCGCGCGTCGCGAATCCACAATCCAACAAATACGGGTGCCAGGGCGATCGCGGCCCACTGATAGGCCGTCAGGCCCCAAAGGACGGTTGGTTCAGGGCGCATGAATTCGGTGACAAAACGATACGCCAAATACGCCAGTATATAGACCTTGGCAAGTTGGTAACGAAAAACACCGTATCTTTGGAGCGCGAAAATGCCGATGGCGCATAGCCCGTGAAATGCTGCCTCGTAGAGCTGCGTTGGGTGGCGAGGCAAGTCGTCGCCGGCCGTGGGAAAGATGCATCCCCAAGGTAAATTCGTCGGCTGGCCAAAGCAACATCCGCCAAAAAAGCACGCCACGCGTCCGATGGCGACGGTGACGGCGACCGGCGCGGCAAAGGTATCGCCCGTCAGCACCGTAACATCAAACGCCCACTTGGCGAGTTCCACGCCCAGGTAGGCGCCCAGCAGGCCGGCCATAATGGTCTTGCCGTTAGCCAGCCACGCGGAGCCGTTGCAGGCCCCTTCGATATCGGCCAAGAGGAAGGGAATCTTCGAGCCGATCATGCCTCCGCAAAAGGCGCCCAAGGCGAGTCCGAATTTCTGATAGCCGGTGATCGGCAAACGAGCTTGAGAGCGCCGGAGCAGGATCGCCCCTGTTCCCAGAGCGGCAACCATGATCGCGGCATAACGAAAATCAGCCACGATGGCGAAGGCCTTGAGGGAATGTTTTTAGGAAGACGACGAGAACGCGTACCAACTGAGTATAGTCCCTCATGCGCGTGTCGGACGAACGACCGTCCGGTTGGCGACATTTGCCGTTAGCAAACGGCCCTCCATGTGAGACTGATTCGCGGTCCTACTCCTTCCTGCTTCCGGATCGCGTGCATCCAGTGGTTCTGAACGCCCGCATTCATGTAGAGCAAAGAACCGGGTAGCAACGCATGATCGACATAGAGGGTCTGATCCATGGAACGAAACGTGATGGCGCGCGCACTGCCTAACGAAACGATGGCGACGCCGGTCCCTTCCAGCAAATTGTCTGTGCGGTCGGAATGAAAGCCCATGGTGCTCTGGCCTTTTTCGTACAGGTTCAACAAACAGTTTTTGAACGACGCGTTCAAGCGAGCCAACAGGCAGTCGGCTACATCGACAAGCCGCGGCAGCATCTGGCTGGTCTCATAAGACATTTGCGAGTAGTCGTAAGGCTTGCCAAAGCTGGCGGTCTTGCGCACCTTCATGCTCTCGTCCCACCTCACGACGGCCAAAAGTTCCGCAGCCATGGGCTCGAAGACGGTTCGGTCGGTGGGAGTGCTTGGGTTCCGCAACGCTTGGTATTGAGAAGTCCCGTCAACATGATCTTCAAACATACTTTTGAGCACAGATTGTCTTGTTCAAGCGGCACCTTGGTGCCTCGTTGTGTGCTTTTTGCAGGGCGCCTCTCAAATTGCCAGACACCGACTGGCATAAACTCGCTAGAACGCGAACAACCGATCCCAAGTTGGAGTGAAAGTCTGCGCGGGTCTTCTGGAACTGCCTTGATTCACCTAACTCGACTACCGATAATTCCCACATTGCCCCCTCTGTACTGTGTGGATTGTTTTCGCAACGACGTTGCCTTTTCGAAGCATCCACCGGTTCGGTCTTGTTCCACTGCTGAACGCTTTAGCCTTGCTTAGCTGCGTCGCGAAACGCGACCGGCAAGTATCGCTACGCGTTAGGTTGGGTGTTCATTTGTTCGAGGGGTTGCCTTCATGAGCGAGCGCCATTTGGTTTCCGTGATAGACGACGACCCGGTCGTTTGTGCGGTGACGGCGCGCACATTAGAAGCCACCGGCGAATTCGTTTGTCAGCAGTACACGTCGGCCGAGAAGTTTCTCAATGAGTACGCGGCCGAGAAAGTCGACTGCGTCGTGACCGACTTGCGCATGCCTTCGGTCGATGGCGCAGAATTGCAGCGACGACTGAAAGCGCGCGACAGCACTGTTTCGGTCATCGTGGTCACAGCGTTTGCCGACGTGAAGACCGCCGTAAAGTTGATGGAGGAAGGGGCGATCACAATTGTCCCCAAGCCCTTCGAGTCGCAAGATCTGGTCGAGAAAGTTCGCCGAGCGGTCTCGCATACGGAGCAGACACGCAAGCATCAGGCGCAGAATCGCGAGATTCGCGAGCGGATCAATCGCTTGTCGCCCGAAGAGCGATTGGTGCTCGACGGGATGCTGCAAGGCTTGCCGAATAAGACGTTATCGAACCGGTTGGCAATGAGTCCGCGGACGCTCGACCGACGAAGGCAGAGCATCTTGCGCACGATGGAAGTCGAAAGCGTCGCCGCTCTAGCAGTGCTCGTCGGCAAAGCGCTGCTTGCTACGACGGACGAAGCCTAGCCAAGCCGTTCTTCGCCGCTTTCTTGATCGCGCGACTCGCGAAGATTTCGGCTTCTTATCGGGAACTACTTCGTCTTAATACAAGGCAATCGCACGACCATCCGCGTTCCGCGACCAACGTGAGAATCGACCCGAATAGCGCCCCTCATTTGCTCGACAATGGCGTGCGTTACGACGAGCCCCAATCCAGTCCCTTCTTCGGGTCCCTTGGTGGTAAAGAAGGGTTCGAAAATCCGCGGGAGAACGTCGTCGGGAATGCCGATCCCAGTATCGCAAACCTCGATCTCGACATCGGAATCACCGGACGCGGATGTTACGTGCCGGGTCGTGATCGTGAGCCTTCCGCCCGCGGGCATTGCGTCGCGCGCGTTGATAACAAGATTGAGCAAAGCCTGCTCCAGTTGAACGGCGTCGGCATGGATGGTCGCCGTTCCGGCGCCCAGGTTACTCACCAGTTCGATATTGCAACCTGCCAGCGACCGCACGATCTGCATCGAGGACTGGATCGCCTTGTCGAAGACGAGTTTGCGTAGCGCGTAGGGGCGTCGACGGCTGAACGCGATTAACTGCTCGACGATGGTCGACGCTCGTTTGGCTGCCGTTTGAAGGATTTTGATATCTTCGCCGAGTGGATCCCCTTCGGCGACGCGCTGAGCCACCAAAGTGGTGGTCCCCAAAATGATGGTGAGCAGATTGTTGAAGTCGTGCGCAATTCCACCCGCCAGCCGGCCGATTGCCTCCATTTTTTGAGCGTGCCGGATCTCTTCTTCCAGCAGCTTTGCCGCTGTCACGTCGACCGTGCACCCGACAACACGGATTAGCCTTCCCCGTTCGTCGAAGACTAACCGCGATCGTTCCAGCACGTGACGGATGCTTCCATCGCGGTGGATGATGCGGTATTCGCACTTGAAAAGGGGCTTCTGGTTGGCCTCATGGTAGGCGTAAGTCGCTTGCTGCCTCGCAAAGTCGTCCGGGTGGATGCGTTCAAGCCACCACTTCCTTTCGGAAGTCACTTCCTCGGGACGATAACCGGTAATCTGAAAGAGCCCAGCGGAGCGCACGACTTGATCGGTCGCAATCGTCCATTCGTAGACCAATCCGCCTATCGCTTCCGTCGCCAAGCGATAGCGCTCTTCGCTGGCGGCCCTAGCCCGTTCGAGGCGCAATCGCTGTATCACGGCCGGACGCTGGGCAGTCTTTCCTGCCTTGGAAGAAGATTGACCTGGACTCATTTCCTTCGTTCCCCACAACACTGCCCGTCCGATGGAATGGTGATATTGTGTCACAATGCGCCGGCCTATGCTGCGTTACCCAAAAAAGTAATGCCCCCTAGATCGCGCGAATTTCCTACGTGACTTCCAATTTTGCCATACCTGCGAGGTTTGGGTTACACTCAAGAGGCCTACCATTGCTTCCTGCCTCTTCCGAAGCCTCC
This sequence comes from uncultured Pirellulaceae bacterium, assembly GCA_964636985.1. GTDB lineage: Bacteria > Planctomycetota > Planctomycetia > Pirellulales > Pirellulaceae > CAZWSX01. The sequence goes on from CAZWSX010000018.1 coordinate 68,629, forward strand.
GAGTACGAAATGAACCGCTGCTGGCCCATTTCAAGCGTTCTTGCTGGTCTCATTCCCTTGCTGGCATTTTCCGTTGTCTGCGGCGAAGAACCGGCTCTCGATTTTGACCGCGATGTCGCTCCGATCTTCATTCGCCGATGCCTGGAATGCCATGCCGGCGGTGAACCATCCGGCGGGCTGGCTCTTGATCGCCTGGAGGGAATCAAGCGCGGCGGCGACTCGGGTGCGGCCATCGAAATCGGCAAGGCCGATGCGAGTTTGTTGATTGAAAAAGTCTCGGCAGGCGAGATGCCACCCAAACGCGAAGGAAAGCCACGTCCCCTGCCGCCGGAAGAGATCGCGGTCTTGAAGCGGTGGATCGCTGATGGGGCCAAGTGGCCCGAGGGACGCGCGCTCGACATCTTCGAGCGAACCACCGACCAGCGAGGCGGCCGCGATTGGTGGTCGCTTCAGCCGATCCACGTCGTTGATCCGCCGAAAGCCGCCGATGGTGAGCCGATCACCAATCCGATCGACGCCTTTGTGCTCGACAAACTTCGTTCCCAAGGTTGGTCCCCTGCCCCGCCCGCCGAACGCCGAACGCTTGCCAGGCGGGTCTACTTCGACTTGTGGGGGCTGCAGCCAGGTTACGACGAGATTGAGGCCTTTGTCGCCGATGATTCGCCGGATGCTTACGAAAAGCTAGTCGACAAGCTGCTTGCCTCACCAAAGTTTGGCGAACGTTGGGCACGACACTGGCTCGACGTGGCGCGCTACGCGGAAACGTGCGGCTACGAACGCGACCAGGTAAAGCCCAACGTTTGGAAGTATCGCGATTGGGTCGTCGCGGCCATGAACGACGACAAGCCGTTCGACCAGTTCCTGGTCGAACAACTCGCCGGGGACGAACTGCCTGAGCGAAACGAGCAATCGGTGATCGCCACCGGTTTTCTTCGCCTTGGCACCTGGAACGACGAACCCAACGATCCGGCCGAGTACCAGTACGACCGCCTCGAAGATATGGTGCACGCCACGACCAGCGCGTTCCTTTCGCTGACCGTCAAGTGCGCTCGCTGCCACGACCACAAGTTCGATCCGATTCGCCATACCGACTACTACCGTATCGGAGCGGCTTTTTGGGCAGGTTACATCGCACCCGGTCCACGTGAGCATCTGGGAGGTCCGGAGACTTCCGCACTCGGCTTCGATGTCTTCGGCTGGACCGATCGCGGCCGCGATGCCGAGCCCTTGCGATGGCTCAAAAAGGGAGACATCCATCGCCCGGGCGACGTAGTAAACGCCGGGGCACTGTCGGCGATCCCGACGCTCGATCGCCCCTTCGAAGCACCGCCCGAAGGAGCCAAGACAACGCAGCGGCGATTACAGTTGGCCCGCTGGATGGCGAACCCCGACAACCCGCTCACGTCGCGCGTGTGGGTGAACCGCATGTGGCAGCATCATTTTGGCGAGGGCCTGGTTCGCTCGGTTGATAACTTCGGTTTCACAGGCGACAAGCCGACGCATCCCGAGCTGCTCGACTGGCTGGCTGGTCAACTGATCGCCAACGGATGGAAGAGCAAACCGCTACACAAACTGATGGTCATGTCGGCCACGTACCGACAAGCATCGGTGCATCCGATGCAAAACGAATACGCCGAACGCGATGCAGGCAACCAATTCTTATGGCATGCGTCGCGCCGCCGGCTCGATGCCGAAACAATTCGCGACGCGCTCTTGAGTGCCAGCGGACAGATCGATCTTTCGCGCGTTGGCGGCCCTAGCTTTGCCCCCGATATCGAGCCCGATGCCCTCGAGGGGCTGTCGATGAAAGGGAACGCTTGGAAGGCATCCCCGCCGGAGGAACAACGTCGCCGGAGCTTGTACGTTTTCTCGAAGCGCGGACTGTTGCCGCCGCTGCTGACAGTCTTCGATTCGCCCGACACGACGCTGCCTTGCGGCCGCCGCGATGTGAGCATTGTCGCCCCGCAGGCGTTGGCACTGCTCAACAATGCCTTTGTTCACAAGCAAAGCGAAGCTTTGGCGGCGAAGATCGCAAGTCAAACACCCGATGCCCGCGAGCAAGCGATCGCCGCCTGGAAAGCGGTGCTTTCGCGGACTCCGCGCGAATCGGAGATCAAACTTGCCCTGGAACACCTGGCCGACCAAGAAACCAAGTTGAAAGACGCCCCAGCAAACGCCGCGCTCGCATCCCTGTGCCACGTCTTGATGAACGCGAACGAGTTCGTTTTCGTTGACTAGTTGCTTCCGACCGTAGATGGACAATCCTGTCCGTCAAAGAACAGTTCGAATTGCATTGGACCCCTCGATCATGCAACGCAACGCTTTCCCCTGCGGACTCTCGCGACGCGAACTCGTTTGGCAAATGGGTGGCGGCTTCGCCGGGCTGGCGCTGGCCGATATGCTGTCGCGCGATGGCGTGATCGGGAACAAGGCCAGCGCAGCAGAAGCGGCTGCCGGTCCGCTGTCGCCTAAGCCGCAACATTTCCCCGCCAAAGCCAAGAGCTGCATCTTCCTGATGATGAACGGCGGCCCCAGCCAAGTCGATACGTTCGATCACAAGCCTGTCTTAGAGAAGTACGCCGGTCAACCGCTGCCAGAAGGTAAGAAGTTCATCAACTCCGGCGGACGAAAGGTCGGCTACCTCACACCTTCGTTCCGGCCGTTTCGTCCGGGCGGCGAATCGGGCCTCTTGATCAGCGATTTCTTTCCCAAGGTCCGCGAGCACGCCGACAAGTTGGCCGTGATCCGCAGTTGTCACACCGATAGCCACGCGCACGGCTCGGCGCTCGTAGCAATGAACACGGGCAAGACGTTCATCGGTCGGCCGTCAATGGGAAGCTGGGCCGTATACGGTTTGGGGACGGGGAACCAGGACCTGCCAGGCTATGTTGTCGTGCTCGACAAGCGCGGCGGGCCAATCAGCGGCCAGCCCAACTGGTCGAGCGGGTTCATGTCGGCCGCCTTTCAAGGAACGCTGTTTCGTCCGACGGGCGATCCGATTCTCGATTTGCGCGGGCCGCAACACGTTTCGCGGGAGGCTCAGCGCTCGCAACTCGATCTGTTGGCCAAGTTGAATGCCGAGCACTTGGCATCACGTCCCGATGGAAGCGAACTCGCCGCGCGGATCAACGCGTATGAACTGGCCTATCGCATGCAAGCCGCTGCGCCCGAAGCCGTCGACCTGGCAAGCGAGTCGCAAACAACGCTCGATATGTATGGCGTCGGCCAACCGGCGACCGACGAGTTTGGCCGCAACTGTTTAGTGGCACGACGGTTGGTTGAACGTGGCGTGCGATTCGTGCAACTTTACTCGGGCGGCGGTCACCTGGAAGAAACTTGGGACGCTCACAAGAGCATTGAAACGAATCACGGCCAACACGCCGGCGAGGTCGACACGCCGATCTCTGCGCTACTGACCGACTTGGCCCAGCGCGGTTTGCTCGACAGCACGCTCGTCGTCTGGGGCGGTGAATTCGGGCGGATGCCGTTCAGTGAAGGGGTCAACGAACCGGGCCGCAATCACAACCCGTATGGCTTCTCGATGTGGCTGGCCGGCGGTGGCGTGAAAGGGGGAACGGCCTACGGCGAAACCGACGAGCTGGGCTTTGAAGCGGTCGTCGACCGCGCCCATCTAACCGATATTCACGCTACGATCCTCCACCTGATGGGGCTGAACCACGAGTTGCTGACCTATTTCCATCAGGGTCGCAACGAGCGGCTGACGGATGTGTCGGGAACTGTAATCAAGAAAGTGCTAGCTTGACGGCGAAACTCTGCTAAGCTCGGGTTGAAAGCCTTAGGGCGTTCTCTCCCCCGACGGCCATTCAGGGCCGCATTTGGCTCGAACTGCATCCCAAAACCCCTTCCAGGAGGGGTGCTAATTACGTTGCAGTTAGCTGATTTGACTTCGATCCCGTTCTCAACGATTTTCGCGCGTCACAACTTGCAGGCCGGTTCGCTTGGCTCGTTAGTACCTGCTATTGGCGGGTAGACCAAGTTCAAAGAATTCCGCCCGTAAGGAAACGCCCCGTGAGCACCGACATGCAGATCGACCAAGTTGAAGTTACCGCCCCCTGCACGTCGACGGTTTCGACGCGCGATCTCGTTCGCAACACCATCCTGCACTGGCTGCGAACTGAAGCCAAGTTGCCGATCGCCTCGCTGGGGGACGACGAACCAATCGTCGGCTTGGGAATCGACTCGCTGGGCGTCGTCAGCATCATCGACGAGATCGAAAAGAAAACCAACAAGCGGCTCAACTTGGAAGTCGTCTTCGCGATGGAAACGGTCGCCGAACTGGCCGACTACATCGATAGCCTGCCGATCGCTCCGCGGCTCGACCAAGAACAAGCTCCAGCTCCGATGCCTGCCGCCGAGAAGGTGGCTCCGCTGCCGGCGACGACCAACCCGCTCGAACACTACGAACGGATGAATCGTCGCATCCACCAACTGAAAGACGCTGGCCACTACTTCTTCGAACCCGTCATCGAAGAACACGATGGTGCGTGGGTGAAGATCGGCGGCAAGCGGATGCTGATGCTCGGCTCGTACGAATACCTCGGCTTGCTTGACCATCCTCACTTGAAGGAATCGGCCATCGCCGCCGTGAAGGAGTTCGGCACCGGCCACCACGGTGTGCGATTGCTGACCGGCACGACGACTCTGCACCGCAAGCTGGAACACAAGATCGCCGACTTCATGCGAGCCGACGATGCCATCGCTTACTCGAGCGGCTTCATCACCAACTGGACGACGGTTTCGACACTCGTCGATGAAAACTGCTGCGTGATCGGCGACCAATGGAACCATGCGAGCATCGTTGACGGCTGCAAGGCGTCGGGTGCCCAGTTCATGATCTTCGAACACAACAACATCGACTCGCTGGCCGAGAAGCTCGAACTGGCTCGCGGACGCCGCACGCTAGTGGTGGTCGATGCCGTGTTCAGCATGGACGGCGATATCATCGATCTGCCGGCTGTGGTCGACCTGTGCAAAAAGCACGGGGCCCTGCTGATGGTCGACGAAGCTCACAGCCTCGGCGTCCTCGGCAAGACTGGCCGCGGCATCCAAGAACACTTCGGCCTGGCCGACGACGACATCGATGTGAAGATGGGAACGCTGTCGAAGTCGCTGGCTGGTTGCGGCGGGTTCGTCGCAGGCAAGCAAGAGCTGATCACATACCTTAAGCACAACGCTCGCGGGTTCATTTTCAGTGCCGCTTTGACGCCGGCCCAAACGGGTGCCGCGATCGGAGCTTTGGAAACGATCGAACGCGAACCGCAAATCGTGACCCGATTGCACGAAAATGTTGACTACTACCTCACGGGACTCCGCTCCTTGGGTTTCGACATCGGCAAATCGGTGACCGCGATCGTGCCGGTGATGACCAAGAACGAGCAGATCACGCTCGAAATGACCCACTACTGCCGCGAGCAAGGCTTGATGGTGGTGCCGGTGGCCTTCCCGGCCGTGCCGCTGAACGCTCCTCGCCTGCGAACCTGCGTGTCGGCCCTGTACACGCGGGAAGAACTCGACTTCGCCTTGCGAACGCTGGCCGAAGCGGGCCGCATGTCTGGCCTCATCAGCTAGTTCGCTCATTTGGATAGTTATCCCAGAAAACTTCGGATAGAACGGTGAGCGATCACCGTTCTATTTTTTTAGGTGCACCATGCCTCTTCTCGATTTGCGTGGCTACTTGGAACTCCTGTCGCCGGATGCGCAAAAAGTAGCGGCGAGCCCCGACGAGGTGATCCGGGTCCTGGATTATGCAGCCGGCATCTGGGAAGAGCTCCAACTGGAACCGCGCACTCTGGTGCCGTTCGACCTCACGGCAACGTTCCGCCACCATGAACGAACCTTCTACCACGTGCGCGCATTTGTAGACGAGCGGCCGCAAACGTTCGTGATTGTCATCACCGACGAGTCGGGCACCATCAGCGATCACATCCTGATCGATCTGGCCGCCATGTACACCGACACCAGGTTCGAGTGTCCCGAGTTCAACTTCGATGGGCCGGCGACTCCAGAAGCCCTGGAACAAGCTCTGATGGGACTTCGCGAGGAGATGGATAATCCGTTCGCCATTTTATCAAGCAACGAAGGGACCTACCTACAAACCATCTGCACCGTCGATGGTTTTTCGATCGAGTACCAATTGGTCAACCCTTCCAGTCACTACGAATCGGTGGAATTTCTAACGGCCGAGCAAGTGGTGGCCGCTTTCCATTCCTACATGCTCGGAGACAACACCTGGCTGGACCGGCCCTGGCAAAAGATGGAACTCTGATGACGCGACACTTTTACCGGAACACGATGCCGCGTTCTTGAAAGTATTCCTGAATCTTCACGCGATGGAACGACCAAAGATCGCTGAGAGGGAAGTCTTCGAACTTGCCTGAGTCGTATTCGAGCTTCCAAACCGCGCCTAGGCTGGAACCGTTGATCGACGACATGTGCACGGTTTGCACGCGCGCAAAATCGTGATCCCGCTCGGGACGTAGCGGTCCCAGAAAACCAGTCTGGTGGGTCTTATACCCCTTAAGAGTCAACTCGTCGGACCACAGCATCGGCGCCGCCACGAATAACGTGGGCAAGCCGATCAGCCAGCCCACAAAAACGAGCGTCCATTTCCGGCCCGGCTGTTCCTTGCCGCGCATGAAGATGGGAGTCAGCAAGAGCAGCCCAACAATGATGGGAGCCCACAGCACGTAAGGGGGAAATCGCAAGACCAATGGCGGCTCGGACTGCGCCAAGAGCAGCGGGAATTGGATCATGAGGGATATCGTCTCACCGCACATTGCCCCTCCCCTAAGACGCAAACTCGCTGGCAGTGTTGCTTACAACGCGTTCCCTAAACTATGGCGTTCCTCACAACGATGATTGTAGCGTTGTGCAAGGCTCGCGTAGCAAATGGTCTAGACGCGTATCACGCCATCGGACGATTGGTGCGATGGGCGTCAAATCATGTTTAAGCTTTCTGTTTTGTGGCTGACGATTGCGGAGGGGCGGTCTTACCCTGCCGGTTCATGCTAGGGCGATGATACTTTGGACGACGTGTAAGGCTTCGACTCGCCCTTGCCGGGAGACGAACTCGGGTGGCTGGATGATGTGGGCTTCGTTTGCTGCGGCTTTGCCTGGGGTGTCGTGGGTTGTGCCTTCGTGGCCGGCGACGCCTTGGGCTGGAAGGGGGTCCCTTTGGTCGGGGCCGGGATGTGGTTTCGGGGCGCTGTCGCTTGTAAGAAGACAACGACGCCTACCACCGTCACAGGCACAATGGCCAACGAGATAACCAACAGCCACAACATCCGCCGCTGAAACGCCTTGACCTTGGTATTGCCAAAATCGATCTGGACGCCGCCGACCTGATAGTTCCCCTGAGGCTGCCAGGACGGTTGCGGAGTGCCTGGCGACGTCGTGTACGCGCTAGGAGCCGCCGGGACGTTCGTAGGAAGTTCAATGCGAGGCGGTGGTTGTCTTGCGTACGCTGATGGTGACGGCGCCGAGGTGAACGGATCGGCCTGATGCGGCGACGCTAGAGCTGAAGCAGCAAGCGCCGGGCTGGGAGCGACGGAAGTCGATGAGGCTGGCACGCGCAAAACTTGCTTGCAACCCGCGCACTGGACTTTCTTGCCGGCCAATGCCTCGGAGAGTTCGTAAGACTTGCCGCACGTGCATTGGAACCGAATCATATTCGTTCTGCCCTTGGAACTTGCCGTTCTCTACGAGAGGAAACGGATTGGCTTGGCACTGTCCTAAGTAAGACTGTCGTCGCGATCAGCACTAACAATAGTTGTACTTGGCGGCGTTTTGATTAAGTTCGCGGCTATTTCGCCGACGTTAAGCAAGCGACTCATCGGGGCCTTTTGGCCAAGGCGCGCACGGGCTCTTGCCGACATACAAGGTCCTTAATAGAAGTTGAGAGGAGCCGCCTTCGCGACTGGGGGTGCCCGAACCAAAGAAGAAGTCGCCGAGCAGCAGTATGGCAGAATTATTTAGGAGAGTGTACTCACAATGGGCGCACCACTAGCCTGACGCGCCCACGGCCTTACCAGATCACGTTGGCCGCGTCGAAAATGGGCCCTTCGACGCAGGTCCGTTTGTAGTCGGCCTGCCCGGTCTCGTCTTTGATCATGGCGACGCAGGTGAAGCAGATGCCCATGCCGCAGGCCATCGGGGTTTCGAGCGAAACATGGCACGCGACGTTGGCCGATTCGGCCACCCGCGAGACGGCCGCCATCATCGGCTCCGGACCGCAGCAGAGAATGCAGGCAGCCAGTTCCGTTTCCTGGAGCACGGTGGTGAGGGCGCTTGTTACCAAACCCTTTTGCCCGCGGGAGCCGTCGTCGGTGCAAAGGCGCAGCTCCACGCCAGCCGCGGCAAATTGATCGAGCCCGGCGAAGTAATCGGCAGTTCGCGCGCCATAACAAAACGTGACGCGGTAGGGTTGCAGCACCGATCGGCGAGGCGCGCCAAACACCTGTTTGCCCAGGGCTTCCTTAGCGACGGCCAGGAACGGAGTCTGCCCGATTCCGCCGGCCACCATGATCAGGTGCTCGCAAGTTGTCGAGGGAAAGCCGTTGCCCAGCGGTCCCCAGACGTCGAGCGGAGCGTTCTCTCCGAGCTGCGCAAGGAGCGTGGTGAACTTTCCTTTAACCAGGTAGACCACATCCACGTAGTGATCGGGCCCGCCTGAGAACTCGGGGGTGACGTCGTACATCGCCAGCGGCCGGCCCAAGAGGGGATCGTTGAGCCCGGCGATCTTGACCATGAGGAATTGGCCCGGCACGATTCGCTCGGCGATCTTCGGCGCCGCGAAGCGCAGCTGAAATGTATCGCGGGCAATCTGGCGGTTGAAGAAAATCTTCGTCCGCAGCGGGACAGCGTGGTCAGGGCAGAACGGTGGATGATGCGACATGGTCTCGGAGGGATATTAACCACGGAGATCACAGAGGACACGGAGAAGGAAGGGAGAACGGTTCCTTCGCTTCGCAAATCACAATTCAACAATCATCAATCAGTTGATCATTACTTTGGAAGACGACGCGATTTGGGTTGGGTGCCGCACTTTGCACGGACAGGAATGTCCGTGCTACTTTTTATTTGCCTCGGTGTGGTCGGCCCTTACTGAACTTCTTGCCGGCGAATTTTTTACCGCCGAACTTTTTGGGGCCGAAGCCGGGTTTTCCAGTGGGCTTGTTGAACTTCTTCTTGGCGAACTTCTTGGGCGCGCCTTCGGTACGCGGGCGATCGTCGCGGCGTGGACGATCATCATCTCGCCGCGGTTCTCCTCGTTCCCCTCGATAGCCACCTTCACGGCGATCGGCACCTTCACCCCGAGGTCGTTTGCCAAACGGACGTTTGCCGGGGACTCGCTCGCTACGGACGCTGCCGTCTCCTCGATTGTCTGCCCGCCCGCGCGAAACTCGGCCGCGGGGTGCGCGTCCGCCAGACATTTGTCCTCTTGGCGGACCGCGCCGGCTGCGATCGCGCGGGCCGCGTGCTTGAGGCCTTTCTTCTTCGCCTTGGTCTTCCTCTTCGGAAAAAAGTTCCTCGGGCAATGGCTCGTCGTAGTCGATCACGTCGCCGATAGGAGACGAACCCGACGACGGCATGGAAATCCCCTCGCCGGAATCATCCGAATCGAAATCGTCGTCCGCATCGGCGGGCACAACGTCGCTTTCGGTGACGCGGTAGGGACCGCGAACGTTGAGCAACTCGTTCAGGTCGAGCGGCTTGGGAGCGGCACTCGGCGCGGCGGCCTTCGGTTTGCCCAAGACTTGCGGCATCGTGGCCTCGGGCGGCAGTTGGGCTCCCTCTTCGGCTTGCTTGGCGGCAGCGCGCTTTTTGGCGACCCGCTTCTCGACGCGAAGCTCGCGGCGGCTTTCGCGGCCCGATTCCAGCAGTGCTTCAATCTCAGCTGGGTGAAGCTTGCGAACGCCGCCCGCCGGCATTTCGCCGAGGCGGAGATTGCCGATGGCAATCCGCTTAAGTCGCAGCACCTTGTGGCCGATCTTGACCATGATCCGGCGGATTTCGCGGTTCTTGCCTTCGTTCAATACGATGATCAGGTCGCAGCAGTTGCGATGGCGCTTCTTCACGACGATCGACTGGACCTTGCACATCCCGTCGCTGATCCAGACGCCACGGCGCAGCTTATTGAGTTGCTCAAGCGTCGGAACGCCTTCCACGCGCACGGCATACGTTTTCTCGACGCCGAACTTGGGATGCGTCAGCTCGTGGGCGAGCGCCCCATCGTTCGTGACGATAATGAGCCCCTCGCTGCCACGGTCGAGGCGGCCCACGGCGAAGATTCGCTCGTTGGTGTCGACCAGGTCGATCACGCGAGTTCGCCCGCTGGGGTCCCAGTTGGTGCAGACGACGCCGATCGGTTTGTTGACAACGAAGTAGACCCGCTTGGGTCGCGGAAGCGCCACGCCATCGACGCGGACCTCCTGCGTGGCCGGGTCGACCTTCACGCCCAGTTCCGTTGCGGGGACGCGATCGATCTCGACGCGCCCTGTGGTGATCAGCTCTTCGCAATCGCGGCGGCTGCCGAGGCCGGCGGCGGCCAGTATTTTTTGCAGCCGCTCTTTGCCATCGGCGCTGGGGGCGCCTTCCTTATCTTCGCGATTGGCTCGTTCGCGAGGTGCCTTGTCGCGAGGTGCCTTGTCGCCGGGCACCTTTTCGCGACGACCTTCTGGTTCGCCACGGGGAGGCCGCGCCCTTTCGCCACTGGGTTTGGGGCCCCCTTTGCCGCGAAAAGGCTTGGGGTTCGCACCAAAAGGCTTACTAGTACGGCGGGAGCGTTCGCCGGAGGCATCAGATCGGCGAGGCATGACAGCACCGTATCGACAACGAAGGACGGAAGAGAAAGTCCTTCATTGTACACCGATGGCCAAAAACGCTAGTGGCATCAAACATCGCTTCTGGGAGGATGAATCTCTTCAATCTCGCCCGTTCCCTAGTCAAAGGGAGTAACCAACCACTCCTCAGCGAGGGTCACATTTCCAAAAAACTCACGCATTTCCGATTCGGGAATAGCCTCATCTGTTGCAAAAATGGTCAGCATATAGGCACGTCTTGGGGTGCGGATGACAAACTGACCTTGGAAGAACGAGTCGACTACATCCCCGCGCGTGACACCAAGCACATGCGAGTCGGCTGGCCAACTGTCCGACCGATACGTGAACAGTACCTTCTCGGGTATGGACTGCCGCACCATCCGATTGAGTATTCCGTTGATCGCGGAAACGTAATTCTGTATGAGGTGCTGTTCGATGAGCCGGATATCGAGGGAGTTACCTCGCCATTTTGCGATGTACGCGTAGACGATTCGACGTTCCCGGTTCTGCGTTCGCATCTCAAAGCCGTTGATCAGAGCGGTTTCCGTATACGACACAGTTTCACCTTCCCGGCACCGCACACCAACGGTCGATGCCGTGGCTGGTCCGCGCGAACCAACCGTGATGCGCCTTCAAAAAAGAAAACGACGCAATAGAGTCGAACGCCGTTAATTTGAAATGAAGGCCACCTTCTACAAACCACCGAAATAGCGTGGTGTATGCCGAACTCTAGTGCTGCATTCCAGCGACATCCGGCGGTTCACGATGCCCGTAGAAGCTGTAAAGAACGGGAATCAAGTTCAGGAACACCAAAGTGACCAGCATCCCGCCGACAACCACAATCGCCAACGGTTTTTGCGTTTGCGAGCCAATTTTGGTCGCCAGAGCCGCCGGCAACATCCCCAGGCTGGCCGCCAACGGGGCCATGGTGAGGGGCCGAACGTATTCCTCCATCCCCTGCCGGATGGCATCGACCACGGAGTCGCCATGTTTGCGCCGCGCGTTGAAGCCGGCCACCAGGAGCAAGCCGTTCATCATCCCCACGCCGAGAATGGAGATGAAGCCGACACCGGCCGAGATGTTGAAGTTGGTGCCCGTCGCAAACAAAGCCCAAACGCCTCCCATGCAAATGACCAGGACGTTGGTCGAAATAACGGCCACATCCAGGAGCGAGCCTGTCGCGAGATAGAGGAGCACCAGTACGAGAACCATCGCAAGTGATGCCACGACCGCCAGGCGTTCGATGGCAGCTTGCATTTCTTCGAATTCGCCGGACCACTCGATGCGATAAGGCGCCTTGATGATCTCGCGGCATTTTCCTTGAGCTTCGGCAACCGCGCTGGCCAGGTCGCGACCGCGGACGCTGAATTTAACGGCGATGAAGCGCTGGCCTTGCTCGCGAGCAATCGTCGAGGCGCCGCTTCGGGTGAACGTCGCCTTAGGATCGCGGATGCCGTTCTCGTCCAGCGGCGTCACCAAATCACGCAAGCGCCTCCGCGGCACGGAGTTGAGGCTGGGCGTGTCGGAGCTGCCCGTCGCCGAAGGTTGTGCAACCGACGTTCCTGCCAGCGGAATCGAGCCGGGATCGGCGTTCGGAGCGACGACGCGATTTTTGAGAACATCGACCGGGATGTCGAGGATCTTTTCCTCGTCGCCTCGCAACCGCTCCGGCCAACGGAGGGCGATATCGAACGTCTTCTCCCCTTCGACCATCTGGGTAAACGATCTCCCGCCGACGGCGGTGGTGAGAGCGTCTTGCACGTCGGCGACGCTCACGCTCCAGCGAGCACACTTGTCGCGATCGATGGCGAACTCGAGATTCGTTTGTCCCATGATGTTGAAGACGCCTACGCTTTGAATCCCTTCCACGGTGCGTAGTTGCGCGGCCACTTGCCCCGCCATCTTTTCGAGTTCGGCCAGGTTGGGCCCGAAGATCTTGACGGAGTTTTCGCCTTTGACGCCCGAGAGCGTTTCCATCACGTTGTCGCGGATAGCCTGCGAAAAATTCCAGTCGACGCCGACCACCGTGCGATCGAGATCGCGCTGCATGGCGGTCGTGATTTCATCCTTGGTGCGGGCGCGTTTGGGCGACCAAAACGAGAACAGCCCCTTCTCGTCGACGATCTTAGGCCAATCGCCTTCGTTCTTGAGCGGAACAAAGATCTCGGCGTTGTAAAAACCTGTCGGGTCGGTGCCGTCGTCAGGCCGGCCCAACTGCGACAGGACGCCGCGAGCCTCCGGATACTGCTCGAGCTTTTCGCGTGCGAGGGCTACTTTCTCGGCGACTTCGTTCAGCGAAACGGCAGCGGGGAACGTTCCGCGGATGTAAACGTTTCCTTCTTCCAGAGCCGGCATGAACTCGCGGCCCAAGAAAGGCAACGTGGCCGCGGTTGCGACCGACAAGAGGACGAATCCGACCACGACCGCCCACCGCCAACGCATGGCGATGTCGAGCTGCCATAGATAAAACGACTTGATCGCGCGAACAAAGAGGTTGTCCTTGGCGTGGCTGACATTCGACAGGAACATCCGGCACAACACAGGCGACAGCGTCAGCGCCAGCAGAAGGGCTCCGCCTAAGGCGAAGGCGTAAGCGTCGGCCATCGGTCCAAAGATGCGGCCTTCAGGACCGTCCATGGTGAACAAAGGCAACAGCGCGCACACCATGATGATGGTCGAGTAAAGCAAACTGCGCTGCACTTCGCTGGCGGCTCGGATGATCCGTTCCTGGATCGGGAGTTCCTTGTCGCGATCCGAACTGAGCCGCCGGAAGATGCACTCGACCATGATCACGGTCGAATCGACGATGATCCCGAAGTCGACCGCACCAAGCGACAGCAAGTTTGCCGACTTGCCGCGCAAGTACAAGAGCGCGAACGCGAACAGCAGGGCTAGCGGAATGTTCGTCGCGACGATCGCGGCCGTGCGGAAGTTGTTGAGAAACAGCCACAGCACGGCGGTGACGAGAACCATCCCGACCACCAGGTTTTCGTTGACGGTTTCGGTCGTTTTGTGAATGAGGTTCGAACGGTCATCGAACATCTCGATCTTCACGCCGGGCAAGAGCTTGCCTTGGGTTGAGTTGACTTCCGCAACCTTCTCGTGGACGTCGTGGAGGGCAGGCAGCGATTGCTCACCTTTGCGAAGCAGCACGACCCCTTGGACGACGTCGTCACGGCGCTGCCATTCACGTTTTCCTGAAGCGTCGACCACATCTTGCCCCGCTTCGTCCTTCTTGGGGAGACTCACGGCGACGCGGCCTAAGCGGGTGGTATTTGCAACGACTACTCCTTGCGGCGGGTCGACGTCTTCGCCGGTCCGCCCCCCTTCGACGACGTCGGCCACGCGGACGGGCGTATTGTTCGTCGAGGCGAGAACGATCTCGCGGATTTCCCGCAGGCGCTTGCTTTCCTCCTCGCGCACGTAGTCGCGAGCTTTGACTGGATCGAGATTTTTGCCTGCGGCGACAACGGGATCGACGCCGTCACCCAACAGCCCCAAGCCGCGAACCACTTGTACAGAGTGAGGTTGCAACAAGTAGTCGCCGCCGGCGTTGGAGTTACTGTCGGCGATTCCTTTTTCCAACATGTCGAGTGAGATGTCGTACCGCCGCAGCCGATCGGGGTCGGGCTGTACTTCGTAGCGTTTCACTTTGCCGCCGAAGCTGACCACGTCGGCGATCCGCGGCACGCGACGGAACTCACGCGTAAGTGTCCAGTCTTGAAGCGACTTGAGATCGGTGATGGTGTAAATGGGTTTGCCGTCGGCATCGAGCGGATTCTGCAGCACGTAGCGGTAGACTTCGCCAACGGGCGACGTGGGCGCGATCTTTGGCTGCACGCCGGGGGGCAACTCGGCCAGGGCCAACCGGTTGAGAACTTCGATCCGCGCGTCTTTGTAACTGGTGTGGTAGTCGAACTGGTTCCGCAAGTGAGCCAAGCCGAAGAGAGACTTGCTGCGGGTCGATTCGAGCCCTGGCATGCCGGCCAAAGCGACTTCCAACGGCGTGGTGACTTTGCGTTCGACTTCTTCGGCCGAAGCGCCCGGGAACTGCGCGATGACTTCGATAATCGCCGGCGCAGGGTCGGGGTAGGCCTCAACATTGATATGGATGAACGAGTAAGACCCCACCGCAATCAGCGAGATGGTGAGCAGAGCAACAACGAGGCGGTTGTTGACCGCCCAACGAACAAGTGACGCAAGCATGCGAAACATCGCCGAAAAAGGGAGGCCGGCGCGGATGGGAGGCGCAGCGCCGACCAATGGGAGCGAACTCTTAGCGAGCCACTGCGGACTGGTTATCGAGTACGAGAGATAATTCGAGCGTCCCGCTGGTCAGGACGCGTTCGCCTTGTTGGAGCCCCCGATCGGAATCGGTGGCCACGTAAACTGTCTTCGACGTCCGCCGGACGACATTCGCTTCGCGTCGCTTGATGCGAGTGAGGGACTCATCGTCCGCCACGAAGACGTATTTCCTGGGGCCGTCGTCAATAATTGCTTGAACGGGTATCTGGGCAAGCGGCACTTCGGAAGGGAGGTCGATCGTCGCTTCGACGAATTGCCCCACTCGCAAATTGCCGGTTGGATTGTCGATCGCCCCTTGGACGATTGCCGTGTGCTGGCTGGGATCGATCACGACGCCAATCGTGTGGATTTCGCCGTCGGTCGAGGGACCATTGGGATCGGCCAGCAATCGCACGCTCCATCGTCGCTGATCCTCGGGCAACCGGATCAGGTAGGGCAAATCCTCTTCGTAAACGTTCGCCGTAATATGAAGCCGGCTCACATCGGCAATTTTGAAGATATCGATGTCGGTCCCCACGATGTCACCGGTGGTTATATTCTGTTCGAGGATGGTGCCGTCGAACGGCGCTTTGATTTCGAACTCGGCCCACTTCGCAGCATCGGGCGGTTGACTGTTACTGCCGGAAGCCTTTGTAGCCGCGTCGGCCAACGTGGAAGCTTGGGAATGGATACGTTTGGCTTCGGATTCGATTTCGGTTAGCTCCGACTCTTCCAATCGCCAAGACCGCAACGTGCGACGCAGCCGCTCGATCTCGATCATGTCTTGCTCGTAGTTGCGCTGCATTTCGCTGATACTGCGTTGGGGGACGGCCCCGGACGACTCCAGCGACTTGAGATTGCGAAAGAGGGCTTGATGCATGGCCAAGCGCGAAAGGGCGTCGACCAGGTCGCTTTTCTTCTCGCCGACTTCCTTGCTCCAGAGGACGGCCAACGCTTGGCCTTTGGTCACCTGGTCGCCCACGCGAACGGGTCGCTTCCCTTTACTGCACGTGATCGTCCCCATGCGGATCACTTCGCCCCCGAACCGGGAGTGAACGTGAACCAGGCGGGCGGGATCGAGAGTCAATTGGCCGGTCAGCCGCAGTTGATCGGGATGATTGGCCGGAGCCACCACAGCCGACGTGAGATGCATCGAGTCGACCGTCGCGGGGGCGACTTCGAGCGTGTCCGAGGTTCCGCTGGCCAGTTGAACGCAGCGATCCACGCGTGGAGGGGCGGCCGATGGCTCCCCCTCCTTTGCGACGACCTCTTTGCCGTGCGCGGCAGGCCACCAAAGGGGGCGGGTTCGCCATCCGACAATTGCCAATAGGGCTGCGGCAATCACCCAAATAGCGACTCTCGTCGACGAGCGGGAATGGGAAGGAGCGGAGGCGGGCATGGGGGGGAGAGTCCTCAGTACCTAAGGCAGCGACATTTCGTCGGCGCGATCCGATAGCTTTTTCGTCGTCAGGTTTTTGTCTACTCGAACAATTCCGTCGTCTTATGCTACGTGGCTGATTGAGAACCGCTCGGATGTTGGCGGTTTTGTAACCCTGCGAACGCCCGAAAGTTAGCGTTTCATCAGCCGAAGTAGCTATTCTTACGGTTCAGAAATGTAGAGGATGGCTTCGCCCAGAAAATCCTGCCACTCGCTATCGTTAACCACTGATGAAAGTGGCTTCGATGTCGCACCCTGATCCTGGCCCCAACGAGAAAAACCGGCAATTGCCGTACTACTGGAGCATACCCCTCGCTGACGTAACCAAGGGTCTATTGAGCGGGAAGGAGGGCTTGGCCAGTTCCGAGGCGAGGAAACGCCTCGGCAAGCCCCATGGGTCCGCGCTCAGTGACGCGCAGTGGTGGACGGCCGCGAAGATATTTTTCGCGCAGATCAACAACCCCATCACGCTGCTTTTGATCGGCGCCGCCCTCCTTTCGCTCTGGATGCGCGAACACATCGACGCGACCGTCATTCTGACGATCGTCTTCTTCAGTTCGCTCCTCAGCTTTTGGCAGGAACATACGGCCATGCAGGCGGTCGCCCGTCTGCTGGCGATGATCGCGACCAAGGCGACAGTTCGGCGCGATGGCGCCACCACCGACATCCCCACCGACCAGGTTGTGCCCGGCGATGTGGTTGTGCTCTCGGCCGGGAAAATCATCCCTGGCGACTGCCGGTTGATCGAGGGGCACGATCTGTTCGTCAACGAAGCAGCGCTCACGGGCGAGACGTTTCCCGTCGAAAAGCACGTTGCCGATGTTGCGGAAGGCGCATCGCTGGTCGATAGGACCAATTGCGTCTTTCAGGGAACCAACGTCGTCAGCGGCGCGGGCGAAGTGATCGTGGTGCGAGTGGGCGCGGATACGGAGTTGGGCAGTATCGCGAACCGCTTGCGGTTGCGCCCCCCGGAAACCGAATTCGAGCACGGCATTCGCCACTTCGGCGCCATGCTGATGCAGGTGACGATGATCATGCTGTTGGTCATCTTCATGACCCACGTTTGGACGAAGCACCTCTTCGTCGACACCTTTTTGTTCGCCTTGGCGCTGGCGGTCGGACTCACACCGCAGCTGTTACCGGCCATCATCAGCGTGACGCTGGCCTTCGGCGCGCGAAAGCTGGCCCAACAAGGCGTGATTGTGCGCAAGCTCTCTTCGATCGAGAACTTCGGCGGCATTGATGTTCTGTGTTCCGATAAGACGGGCACGCTGACCGAAGGAGTGATCGAGATCGCCGGAGCGGTCGACCTGGAAGGAAAGCCGAGCGATCGCGTGATGCGTCTGGCTTACCTGAATGCTTCGATGGAAACCGGGTTTCAAAATCCGATTGACGAGGCGGTCCGCAAGACGGGCAGCGCTGCCGGACTGACGCTCGATCGTTGCACCAAGCGCGATGAAATCCCCTACGACTTTGTCCGCAAACGTTTGACCGTGCTTGCGGATACTCCCGATGGCGCGCTGGTGATAGTCAAAGGAGCAGAGTCCAACGTGATCGAAGTCTGCACCCGCGTCGCCACCGGGAATGGCGCGTCGGCCGATTTCGAATCGTTGAAAGCCAAGCTTAGCGACCAATACACCGAGTTCGGCAAGCAAGGCCTGAGAGTGCTAGGCATTGCTTCCAAGCCATGGACGTCGAACGAGTTGCTCAAACACGAGGACGAGCGCGACCTGACGTTCGAGGGTTTTCTTCTCCTGCGCGATCCGCCGAAGCCAAACATCGGCCAGACGATCGTCGAGCTCAAGCAGATGGGCGTCCGGCTGGTGATGATCACCGGCGACAACCGACACGTCGCCAAGCGGATCGCCACAGACATTGGCTGCGAGCATCGCGATGTGATTTGCGGGGCCGAAATACACAAGATGAGCGATGAGGCTCTGCGACGGGTGGTCGACCGGACGAACATCTTCGCCGAAATCGAACCCAACCAGAAAGAACGCATCATCCGATCGTACAAGAGCGCCGGCCACGTCGTGGGCTATCTTGGAGACGGTATCAACGACGCCACGGCTCTGCATGCCGCGGATGTTGGGATCTCCGTCGATTCGGGAGTCGACGTTGCCAAGGAGGCCGCCGATATCGTGTTGATGCAGCACGACCTGCAAGTCCTTCTTGAAGGCATCCGGCAAGGCCGAGCTACGTTCGTCAATACTCTTAAGTACATCTTCCTGGCGACCAGCGCCAACTTTGGCAACATGTTCAGCATGGCGGGGGCTTCGCTGTTTCTGCCGTTTCTGCCGCTATTGCCCAAGCAGGTGCTGCTGACCAATCTGCTCACCGACTTGCCCGAGATGATGATCGCCCACGACCGGGTGGACGAGGAACGGCTCGCCAAGCCGCAGCGATGGGATTTGAAGATGATCCAGCGATTCATGCTGGTGTTTGGTGCAATCAGTTCAGTCTTCGACTTTCTGACATTCGCTTGTCTGTGGTGGATTATTGGATTTCAGAAGGACGATCCCGGAGCGTTTCGTACGGGGTGGTTTGTGGAGTCGGTTGTCTCCGCGTGCTTGATCGTCCTGGTGATGCGTTCTCGCAAACCGTTTTGGCAAACCCATCCCGCGCCGGTGTTGGCGGCGGCGAATGTTGTTGCCATCGGCACGACGATAGCCCTGCCTTACACGCCGCTTGCGGAGCCACTGGGCTTTGTTGCTTTGCCTGTCACAACGCTGGCGGCTCTACTTGGCATTGCCGGCGTCTACGCGGCGACAGCCGAGACAGCGAAGCACTGGTTCTTCGCGCACGGAAACGGGAACTGACTCGGCGGACAATCACTCTTTGCGCGAAGGAAACTGAATCTTCGTCAGCTTGAGCGCCGGGTCCTGATCGGGACTGAAAGCAAGTTCCACACCGGCAATGCGGCTGGTACGAACGCGCATCGTCTTGACGATCCCCATCGACTCGCCGTCGATATACGCGTGCAGCGGACGCTTTTCCGGATCGAGCGAAGCCATCTCGATCTGCGAAGCCAGCGGCAGCACCACAGGGCGCCAGTTGTCGGGCCGAAGAACGTTCGACCCAACCAACAGCATCACGGGTGTATTGCAGGCGACAGGCGGACCACCCATCGCGCGAGCGTAGCTTGAAGAACCGGCCGCGGTCGCCACCAGAGCACCGTCGGCGACAACCTCGTTCAGTCGCTCTTGTCCGTTGATCGAAATCCGCAACCACGCCGTTTGACCTGTCGCACGCTCGATCCAGGCGTCGTTGAAGGCATAGTTCCGCGTCGTCGTACCGTCGAGCGACTCGGTCTCGACCAGCAGCAGCGGCAACTGATGGACAACGAGTTGCCGCTGCCAAAAAGGGCCGGCTTCCCTTTCGTTCATCAGAAAGCCGTAGTGCCCGGTGTTGATTCCGTAGAAGGGAATGCGCCGCCGCCAGTGGCTGCGGATGGCGTGGAGCATCGTCCCGTCGCCGCCAACCACCACCATCAAATTGGGATCGTCACTGTAAAAGTGCGAAAGGAACTCGCGGTTCAGGCGAACGGCGATCGCGTTGCGTTCGTCGACAATAGGCAACAACTGCGGCTCGTCGATCCGTAGCTCGGTTTGTCGCCCGGGAACAACTCCGCGATAGAGGCCATGCCGCCGGATGTAATCGGCGATGGTCGGCGTGACAAACTGGTCGATCGACTCGTGATTGAAAACCCTTGTTCGAATCAGAGTGGAGAATGTCTCGCTAGCAATCCGGCAAACGAAATGCCGAGGGGGCAAATCGCGTTCGTTCAGTTTATCGCCAGGATTAACCAAGATCGTGAAGTGAGCCGTCTCCCAAAGCCGCGGTCCGCTTTCCCACTGGTTGTGGATCAACGATTGCCGATTCGCTCCGCCGGCAACAAACGGCGCAGCGACCACGAACGAGACTTCTTTTTCGGGGCCGAAACGACTCCGCCAGCCGTCGGCGGAGGTGAAAGCGTTTTCCTCCAGATCGCTTAAATCGACTTCGATTCCATCCATCCTCGCAAACGCGAGATCGACCATAAACGCCCGATGGAGTGGCGAGACGTCGTTCGCGGCCGCTTTGTCGGGCCGCGGACCACTCGGGGCGACGATCACGCGCGAAAACTGCGACCGCAACGCGCGGAGGATTTCGAGGTGATGCAGGCCAGGCGGGTTAAAGCTCCCACCTAAAAGGGCGATATCTGGTGACATAGCAACCATCGTAATCGGTGCATGGGAACTTCGGCTACGTGAAGATTTGCGCGAAAAAGGACGAACCGCGAACCCTGCCAGCGACGCGGTGTCGCTGCTGGCCTTCGGTTAATTTTTGAAGGCGAGAAACCTTGCCTTGCTTGAGGCATCCAAAGCCTGCCTCTAAAACAACGCCGCAGAATCGTCGACATGCCTTGGATGGGTAAGCTCGACAGCTCTTTCCATTGTGCGTCACCCTTTTCGAACGTCACCACTCGGGATCTTTCGAATGAATCGTCGTTTGCCCACTTTCGCTGGATTGTTAGCGCTCGCAACTCTGTCCTCTGCCAGCTGGATTGCCCCCATCACACTGGCGGAACCCAATTGGCCGGGCTTCCGCGGGCGAGATGGAGTCGGCATTGGCATCGGAGACACCACGCCGAAGGAAATTGCCCCGGACAAGAATGTGAAGTGGAAAGTCGACTGCCCTGCCGGGGCATCGAGCCCCGCGGTCTGGGGTGACAAGATTTTCTTAACCGCCTTCGACGACGGAAAGCTTTGGACCATTTGCTATGCCAAGGCCGATGGCAAAGAGCTTTGGAAGAAAGAGGCCCCCGCGACGACGATTGAGGCCTATCACAAGACCGAAGGGAGCCCCGCCGCCTCGACCCCCGTGACCGATGGAACGAATGTGGTCGTCTACTTCGGTTCGTGCGGCTTGATCTGCTACGACTTTGAAGGAAACGAAAAGTGGCGACGCGAGATGCCGTGCGTCAAAACCAACTTCGACTTCGGCACGGGCACCTCGCCGATTCTGGCGGGTGACCGGATCATCTTGCTACGCGACACGGCTACCGAGTCGTCGATCACCGCTTATGGCACGGCAAGTGGCAAGCAACTGTGGACGACGCCGCGTGAGGCTTTCGGCACGTCCTTTGGCAGCCCATGCGTTTGGAACTCCGGCGGCGTGTATGAAGTAGTCGTCGGCGGTGCGCTCCGCTTGAACGCGTACGACCTTCAAACAGGCGAAGAGCGCTGGACCATTCGCAATGCACCAGCAGCCGTGTGCACCACGCCGATCACCACGAACAACATGCTCTACTTCGCCGCCTGGTCGCCTGGTGGTGAAGACTTCCCCATGCCATCGCACGCCGACATCATGGATCAGGCGAAAAAGGCCGGCAACGAAGACGGCGACGGCAAGCTCTCGAAGGAAGAGTCGGGCGGCACGATGTTGAAAGACTTCTTCGACAACAACGATCTCGATCACGACGGCTTCGTGACCGCCGGCGAATGGGATAGCGTCATCGCTGCAATGAAGAAGGGACACAACGTCGCCATGGCGATCAAGCCGGGTGGAAAAGGCGATATCACCGACACGCACATCGCCTGGCAACAAACGAAGGGGCTTCCGTATGTTCCGTCGCCTGTCGCTCACCTGGGGAAGATGTACCTGATCAAGGATGGCGGGCTCCTTACGTGCTTCCGATTGGAAGACGGCAAGCCTCAGTACCAGCAGGTGCGGATCGGTGCGGCTGGGTCGTACTACTCCTCGCCGGTGATCGCATCGGACAGGCTGTATCTGTGCAGCCTGGAAGGAGAAGTATCGGTGGTCACGTTGGCGGACAAGCCCGAGACGCTTTCGCATGCGAAATTCGGCGAGCGCATTTACGCCACGCCCGCGATTGCCGACAACACGATCTATCTTCGCACGGCGAGCAAGCTGTATGCGTTTCATGAGGTGGGCAAGTAATCCGCCCTCAGCGTACACCGAAGAGCGCACTGATGCGCATTGCAGGATGATCGACGAATAGTGATCGGTTTTTCACCTGAAAGGACGACTAGCGGCCGACAAGAATTCACTACCTAGGCGAGCAATTGGATCGCGCCAGCGAAGCTCCCGAACTACACTGACACGGACGATGCTCGGCCCATTTCGGGGGCCAATTCGGTGGAGAAGTCTGTGTCGAACCGATTGCTGCACGCTCCATTCTTTCTGCAGGCGGAACGTTTTCCCCAACGCGTTGCCATTGCTTGGGGAAATCGGTCGATCACGTACGGAGAACTCGCTGCCTGGGTTGCACAGATTGAACCCAGGCTGATCGATCTGAATGTGCGGCCGGGTGATCTGGTCGCCATTCTCGGAGGGCGAGAACCGGCTTTCATCGCCGCGATGCTGGCGATTCTGCGCGTCGGCGGCGCTTATGTTCCGCTCGATCACACGCTGCCGATCGAACGCGTTACCGGCATCCTGGACGATGCCAGTCCCAAGGTGGTCTTGAGCGCATCGCCAGCTGCGGAACTTGCTTCTCGCGGTCATCGCGTTGTATCGATTCCCGGCCTTGAATCGGTACCCCACGATCGACGTCTTGCGAAACCAAGTAGCCCACCCAGCGCAACCGACCTTGCCTACGTGATCTTTACGTCTGGTTCAACAGGGCGTCCCAAAGGAGTGATGATCGAACACCAGGGGCCTTCTAACACGATTGAGGATCTAAACGAGCGGTTCGGGATCACGGCGCACGATCGCGTGCTTGCGCTTTCATCGTTTGGTTTCGATTTATCGGTCTACGATGTGTTTGGAACATTAGCAGCGGGCGGCACCATTGTTTTGCCGACCGACGCCCAGGTCCGCGATCCAGCAGCCTGGGCCGGACTGATTCGCCGGCACAAGGTCACGCTTTGGAACACCGTTCCCGCACTCATGGAGATGATGGTCACTTATGCCGAAGCAAGCGCGGACAATGCACTCGCTTCGCTGCGATTAGTGTGGCTGAGCGGCGATTGGATACCAGTCAAGTTGCCCGATCGCATTCGGCAGCTGAACAGCGAAGCACAGATCATCAGCATGGGAGGCGCGACAGAGGCCTCGATCTGGTCGGTTCTTTATCCAATCGAAGCCGTCGATCCGAATTGGAAGAGCGTCCCCTACGGCAAGGCGATGCGCGGCCAAATGATCGAGGTCTTGCGCGAAGATCTCTCCCCCTGCCCTGTCGGCGAACAAGGCGAGATCTACATCGGCGGTTTGGGCCTGGCGCGAGGGTACTGGCATCAAGCCGATGTCACGGCCGAGCAGTTTATCGCTGATACGCGCAATCCGTCAGGCACCGCGAGACTCTATCGGACCGGCGATTTCGGCCGTCTTTTGCCTTGCGGAAATATCGAATTCCTCGGCCGCTGCGACTTGCAGGTGAAGATCAACGGCAATCGCGTCGGACTGGCCGAGATCGAGGCGGCAATCAACCGCCATCCGCGCATACGTGAATCGGCTGTCGTCGCACCGGGCGATCGGTCGGGGCGCCGGCACCTTGTCGCTTATCTCGTAAGCCAGGACGAAATCACTGGCGATGCCAAGGCAAATCTCGAAACAGACCTTCGCGCGGCCCTGAAAAAGTCGTTGCCTGAGTACATGATTCCGGCACGGTATCAATGGCTCGATCGGTTGCCGCTCTCCGACAATGGCAAGTTGGACCGGCGCAGCCTGCCGGCGCCAAATCCGCCTCGCGAAGATACCGCCGCGAGCCTCAAACAAGCTCCCCGCGATCGCGACGAGGCTCGCTTGGCCGGTATTTGGAAAAAGGTCCTCGAAGTCGAGGCCATCGGGACTGACGATCACTTCTTCGATCTCGGCGGAGACTCGATGACCTCCGCAATGGTCATCGCGCTGATCGAGCGCGAGTTCGGGATCGCGATTGGTTTGATCGATCTGGCGGAAGCGCCAACCTTGGCACGGATGGCCGAGCGGATTCGCCTTCGCGGGCCGCAACCAGAACTTCCCAAGGTAAACACGGGGCCCTGTGCCGCTGAATCAACGGCAGCTTGCGGTGCGGGAGAGGGCTCGCCGTGGGTCGAGATTCGCGAACGGCCTGGGCAACCGCCGCTGATTTTTTTCCCGTGCCTGTTTGGAAGCCTGTTCCCGATCCATGCGCTCGCGAGCAAATTGCCGAGCGCTTTGGGCGTAACCTGCCTGTTGCCGCGAGGTCTCTCGAATCCCCGAGAAGAGCCTGATGGCACGATTGAAGCGATGGCACATTACGCCGTCGAGCAAATCACCCGCCGTTTTCCGGCGGAACCGTTGCAACTGATTGGGTACTCCCTCGGGGGAACCATCGCGGTCGAAGCAGTTCGCTTGCTGCAGCGGATGAATCGCTCGGTCGAATTCCTGGCCTTGATTGATGCCCCCGCGCGGGCCCGCCCGGGCTGGGTGCAGTGGGTTCAATCATGGCAGAACAGTGAGAACGCCAATGCGATGTCGCGAGTCTGCGATCGCGATGGAGATCGGTCGACTCCCTATAGCCGCCACATCCATCGGCTCGCGTGTGAATCGTATCGTCCGCGGCCGCTCGACTACCCGGCGATGGTGTTTCGAGCCAGCAATATACGGGGGCGTTTGGCGGGTGTGATCGACGGTTGGTATCGCCGCTGGGATTGGTCCGATCTGTTGCCTGCCAGCGGCGGTATGCGGTGGTTGCCAAGCAGCCACGACACGATCTTCCAGGGGGAATCTCTGGAGGTGCTGGCGAAGGCCTTGTGCTCTCGACTTGGCGGGCCAACTGACCACGGCACAGCCGGAATCATTGATACCACCAGCATTGCCACCATCGAAGTCGGTACCGGTTATAACGCCTGATCCGGGCATTTGGCATGCGCGGTGCATTTTGGTTGCCCGTAGCGAAACCTCAACACGCTAGCCCGAGCCGCATCGTACGTTGGCGCCAGGCGTCGTGCAGAGGACAGCCGCTCCAATCCAAAAGCGCGTCTTGGGTTGTTGTAAATGTTACAAAGAGTTCTTCAACAGAACGCTTGCACCGCTATCGCGCGGCGGACGATGAACAAAGGCATCACCCGCTGTTGTGGATCGCAAACGAAGTTTGGAGATCGCACGGGGTGTCAAGTGAAAAGATCGGTTGACCGCCTTAAAAGAGGTTTCTTTGCCGTCGTTTCACTCAACACCCCACCGCAACCTAGATTTTGTTAGCAAGAATCACAGAGATCGTGGCATCCAAACGGCGCTGGGCTGCGTAGTAATCCACATCGGATGAGAGTTAATCAGTTCCCAGTTGTAACACTTTCCCTTTACCAACACGTATTGGCGAGATTGACAGCGGCGCCTTACCATGCGAGCCGCGTCCGTAGCCGAAACACCGGCGAACCGCGAACGAGTTAGGAGACGAACGATGTATATCCAAGGCCCCAGCAACGTACACGCGTCGCAGTCGGTACGCGCTCCGCACAAGGCCAGCGGCAGCGCCGCCGCCGGTTCGAGCTCGTCGGTCCAAGGTGCGGACGAATTGGACATCTCGAGCGAAGCCGATTTGGTGAGCCAGGTCCGCGACCTGCCGGACATCCGTGAGGACAAGGTCGCACGGATTCGCCAACAGATCCAAAACGGCACCTACGACACCGACGCCAAGCTCGAAGCCGCGCTGGGGAAGTTCCTCGATGAATTCGAAGGTTAATCGCGAGTTCAAACGCTAAATACACCGCCCCCGAATCAATCAGAGATCGGCGGGCATCAAAACGATTGGCGATGGCCGGAGGCGTCCCGCGGGGGCCTCCGGCTTTTTTATTGCCCGCCGAGCGGTGATTTCAGCCTCACCAGCTAAACGGCGACTGAAATTCCCGTTTAGGGCAATGGGCAAACGGGCCATGCGGGCGTAGAATCTTATTGAGACAGACCGTGCCGCTATCGTGCCAAATCGTGGCGAAAACCTTGTCGGCCGTCTCAATAACCTGATTTTTGATTGCCCAAAGTTCACGTCTTGGCGATTCGGAGCACGCATCATGTCGGTGGAAGAACACCTCGATCGAGTCGACGTAGCATCGACGCCGATGCAGCGATTCGAGGAGTTTCTTCAAAGCCGCGGGATGCGAACGACCCAGCAGCGCCGGCTCCTGGCTGAACACGTCTTCAGCAGGCACCAGCATTTCGACGCCGAACAGCTGATTGCTCAGCTTCCCCCCAGCGGCCAAGCCGGGCACGTCAGCCGTCCTACCGTTTACCGGACGCTCAACGAGTTCGTCGACGCCGGCCTCTTGCGAAAGTTCGTCCTCAACGGGCGAGCCGTGTTCGAACACGATTATGGCTATCCGCAGCACGACCATTTGCATTGTGTCGAGTGCGAGAAGCTGATCGAATTTTCGACCAACGAGATCGTTCCGATCTTGGAAAAGATCGCCAAGGAACAACGGTTCCGGATGAACGGTCACCGCTTGATCGTCTCGGGCATCTGCGCCGACTGCGCCAAGGCCAAGCGCAACACGCGGCATCGCATGAACATGATCTAGCGTTCGTCGCGTTATTGATCGCGAAAACAACTCCCAACCACGGCGATCACTACGACTACCATCAGCGCGACGCGAGCAGCGTTCGCGCTAATTCTTCGGCCCGATTCTCCCAGGCCGAACTCCTTGCCCATCCCATTCCACAGGGCGAGCCCCAAGAGGAACGTCAGTGCGCCAAATGCCCAGAGCATCCATGGCGACGAGCCATGGCGCAGCATGTCGCCACAATCGCCAATCTCCTGAAACGATCCTCCACCAATGTAGAGTCCATTGGCGATCAAGCAAAACGCGGCGAAGAATCGCAGGACAAACGACCACGACCACTTGAGCAATGACGCCACGCCCCAAAAGACCAACGGTAGAACGACTCCGCCCGCTGGTCCTGCCCAGACGACGACCAAAGGATGCGGATTGGGCTTCACATCGGTGCGAGAAATGGTCCACGGTGCCAGAACAACACGTTGGACTCGTCCTCCTGTGGCCCACGCGCCGAGGCAGTGCCCCAGTTCGTGGACCTGCTGCATGGCGAACCAGCTGCCAATCACCGTGCAGCCAATGAACACCCACTGAGCAGCCACATCGCGCGGCGCTGTTGCGTTGCCTTTCTCCGCGCGAGGCTGGTCTGTTTTCACAGGATCGATGAGAACAAAGTGCTCGTGTTACGGGACGAGCCACCAAATCACGGCGATGAGCAAAAGCGTCCCCACGATCGCGGTCAGCGTACCGGATGCACGCTCCGCTGCAACCAAGGAGATACACGGTCAGCAGCCTTCGGAATCGGGTCACCGACCACCCAAACAGGTTACTTCGGAAAGGGTGATAGCAACTGACGTAAAAACTCCCCTCGCGGCAAGTGCCAGCGAATTGCTCCCGTTGGCCCAATTTGCGATGATGGCAGACGGTCAGCAAACGCTCACGACGAGAGCTCGTTTCGATGGGGAGACGGAACCATGTCGATTCAAGTGGTGACCCAGCGCGCGCCAGGCCTCGTGGCGCTGGCGATGCTTTCTAGCTGTGTCAGTTTGTTCGCGGACCAACCGGTTGCGACTACGGTTCAGCTCCCGACGTTCAACACATTCAGCGTGAGCACCACCGTTTCGGTGCCCGATCGCGGCGGTGCCTATCTGGGCGGCATTGGCCGAGCCTACTCGGGGCGCAATGAGAACGGCATTCCGATTGTGGGCAAGCTTCCCTTTCTCGGCCCGATTACCGGGGGACGGGGGATCGGTTCGTCGACCAGCAGCAGCGGCGTCTCCGTCCACGCGACCATCATCGATCACGAGGAACTCGATAAGGCGGTTCTGGCCGAAGCGGCCAGTAAGCGAGGAGCCGAGTCACCACGTCACCCCCGCAAGTCGACGGATAGCGAGGTAGCCCACAAGCCGTTCGAGAGCGTGGCCGCCATCAAAGCGCGTGTGGCCGCCGAGGATGCCGCTCGCCAGGAACAAGCCGAGGCCTACATCCAAAAAGCGGAATCGGCCGAGACAGCCGGACGACTCGCATCGGCGAGGAGTTATTACCTATTGGCCGCCAGGCACTCCCAAGGCGAACGCCAGCAAGAGGCCCAATCCAATGCTCTGCGGCTCGCTCGCTTGATTGCGGATCAAAAGAAATAGGCTTTTGCGGCTGGCCGACTGCACCGCCAAGGCGGTGTTCTTGCGAATGAAGCTTATTTTTCGGGAAACCCTCGGGCCATAGCGGTTCAAACGCCCTCTTCCAACTTCGCCTGGTTGACTACAATTAGCCAACGCTCGGCGGCAGTCCGCGGGGCTGTTCCCCGACGACGGAGTAAGTCTTTGCCCTGTTATGCCGGGCCAAAGACTCCTTCCCACCTCCAAACGATCTCTCCATGCCTCCAGTTCTTTTCGGCGAAGCTATTCTCAACGTCTGGGGGCAAACACTGGAAGCGCGCGATCTCTTCGTGATCGTGCTGCTGATCATCCTGGAAGGCGTGCTGTCGATCGACAACGCCCTGGTCCTGGGAATCCTGGCCAAGCGGCTTCCCAAGTTCGAACAAGGCCGCGCGCTTACCTACGGCCTAATCGGGGCATTTGTGTTTCGGATCATTGCGGTTTGCACAGCGAGCTTGCTGCTCCAATGGACGATCGCCAAGTTTCTCGGCGGCGCGTATCTCGTTTACATCGCGGTCAAGCACTTATTCTTCGAGAGCAGCGAAAAAGACGAAACACAAATCGAGCTTGATGAACATGGCCATCCCAAGCTGACGGACCCTGAGACAGGTGGCCCGCCATCGAAGGACCAGGAAGAAATCGAACTCAAACAACGCCAGCCGCTCTACATGGACCCGGCAACTCGTAAGGCGTTAGGCTTGGCCGCTTTCTGGCCCACCGTGTTGCAGATTGAACTGACCGATATTGCCTTCGCCGTTGACTCGATCCTGGCGGCCATCGCCTTTGTGGGAAGCGCCCCCAAGGGGCACAATCCCAACGACTTCCATCCCAAGCTGTGGTTGGTAATTTTGGGCGGCATGCTGGGCGTGATCTTGATGCGATTTGCGGCGGTAGTTTTTATCAAGCTGCTGGAGAAGTTCCCACGATTCGAAACCGCCGCCTACATTCTGGTGGTGATCATCGGCATGAAACTTTTGGGCGATTGGGGCCTGAACAGCGATTGGAGTTTCAAGCACTCGCCGAAGTGGATGGCTTCGATCGTTCAACCGATGCAGCCATTCTTCCAGGGAGTTGAAGAAACGCGGCTGAAGGCCATTGGAAGTTACGAGGGGTGGCTCGCGGACAACTGGGTCTTCTCGCCTAAATCATGGGGTGGAAACTCCTTGGAACACAAGGAAGATCCCAACGATCCGCTGGCGAAACTGCATGTTCCCCATTTGCTCGACTTCCATCACCTGACGCGTCCCGAAGCAATCCTGTTTTGGATCGCGATGGCGCTGGGGTTCTTGGTGGGCTTTCTGCCGAAGAAGGAAAAGCCTAAGGAAGGTTTGCCGTTGGGCGAGAAGAGCGAGTGATCTGCTCGTTCCGAAAACAGCTTATGGCGGACTGGCCACCAAGCCATCGCGTCGCCCACCTAGACGTTGGTAGAGTTCGTAGTCAATCGCCTGGTTTAAAAACCGCACGGCGCCATCGGCCATCACGAAGTGCGCTCCGCCTCGGTGCCGAGATTTGAAGCCCAATGAAGTCGTCCAAGCGCCGGGCCAGTGGCAGCCGTCGCTGTCGGGCGGTGGCGTATTCCAGGAGCTTTCGCTGGGTGTTCCCGGGCCGCCGTTGGGGCACGTATCAAAGTTGATCGGCGAGATCGTCACGGCCCAGGTGGCGTTCATGTCGAACCAGTCGCGCCAGCGGGCGTGATCCGAGCAGTAGCCGCGAACTTCACCTATCAAAATGGTGTTGGCCGTGCCGTCGCTGATATCGGCGAACCGAGCGCTCCATGCGTCGCGGCCGAACGGTCCGGAAATTCCTTCGCTAAGCGGAATCGCCCAACCGCCTGGCGTCCAGTAGTAGCAAGCGCCGTTGGTGCAGTGGCCGTCGCCGAAATAGCTGTTGACGTAATTCCCGTTGGGAGCAGCCGTTTGATTAGGGTTCATCCTCGAAACCCACGGCGAGCCTGTCTCGGGGAGGAATTTCTGGCAAACTTGCGAGCCAACGTTCGTCGGTCCCATGCTGGTCGCGTAACTCGCCAGCGAACGGCCAGATAGACTCGAATCGTCGGACGGGCAGCGATAGACGCTCGGTTCCCACCGCTTAAGGAACTGGCCTCCTTCCGACTCGTGCAAACCATTATGCGTCAGCCCCATCAGGCGACGGATCTGGTTGGAAACGCCCTGCTCGGAACTATTCCCAAAGATGCCGCTGGTGCGGAAATCGAGTTGGTCGTAGATTGCCCCCATTTCCAAATGCGGGAGCATTTTGACAAATCGACTTCCTTTATCGGCAGGTCGAAACTCGGTTCCTTTAAGCAAGACCGTATCGAAAAAGTTCGATCCCCACGTCAGCGATTGCCACGCCTCGTGATAGGTGTGCTGGGCAATGCCCATTTGTTTGAGGTTGCTTGCGCATTGCATGCGGCGAGCAGCTTCGCGAGCCGATTGCACGGCTGGCAAGATGAGGGCGACTAAGACGCCCACGATCGCGATGACGACCAACAGCTCGACAAGCGTGAAGCCACGGCGCCGCGCTTGAGCGAGGTTTAGGCAATCACGTTCGCGATCGTAGATCATCACGAACCCGCTTTGGGGGAGACTCTGCTGCGGGACCGGAAATTCCATTTGGTCCAGATTTTTCGGCTCCTTGCCATTTAATCTAATCGTAGGCTGTCGTCCCATCAACGCAACCGAAAGACCTGAACAATTCTTTAAAAACAAGCGCCAAGTTGTACCGCCAAGGCAATCGCCCTACATTTCCTCACATTCGGCCCAGTTGTCGCCCGCCTTGACATCCACTTTCAGGCGCACGCCCAGCGACATCACGCCTTCCATCTCCGCGCGCACCACCTCGCTTAGCATTTGCAGCTCTTCGGGAGGAGCTTCGAAGACCAGTTCGTCGTGGATTTGCAAAAGCATCTTGGCTTGCCAGTGACCACCCGTAGGTTTTTCCCCTTTGAGCAATCGATGCAACCTAATCATGGCCATCTTGATCAAATCGGCCGCGGAGCCCTGAATCACCGAGTTCACCGCGATCCGCTCGGGCAAAATTCGCTGGCGCTTGTTGCCGCGCACGGACCTGTCGCGGACTCCTTCGACGGGGCGTCGCCGGCCCGCGATCGTTTTCACATAGCCAAGCCGTCGGCACTCGTCGAGTGTTTCCTCCATGAACTGGTCGACGCCCGGATATCGTTCGAAATAGGCATCGATAAAGGCCTGAGCGTCGCTCTTGGGAATATCGAGCGCGTTCGCCAAGCCAAACGCCGACTGGCCGTAGATGATGCCGAAGTTGATCGCCTTGGCGCTGCGGCGCTGGTCGCGGTTGACTTCTTCGAGCGGCACCCGGTAGACCTGCGAAGCGACTAGCGAGTGAATATCGCGATCCGACGCGAAGGCCTCTTGAAGCGTCGCATCCTTCGAAAAGTGCGCCAGCACGCGGAGTTCGATCTGCGAGTAGTCGGCGCACAGCAGCTTCCACCCTGGATGGCCTGGCAAAAAGGCCCCCCGAATCTCGCGCCCTTCTTCGGTTCGGACGGGAATGTTCTGCAGGTTCGGGTCTTGGCTGCTCAAGCGGCCTGTCGCCGCTACGTCTTGCGCGAACGATGTATGGACGCGACTGGTCTTGGGACAAACAAGCTGTGGAAGAGCATCGACATACGTCCCTTTAAGCTTGGAGTACTGGCGGAATCCCACAATTTTGGCCGGCAATTCATGGTGACGAGCCAGTTCCTCCAGAACCTCGGCGTCGGTGCTGGCGCCGGTTTGAGTCTTCTTGATCACCGGCAGCTTGAGCTTCTCGAACAGCATCGTCGCGAGTTGCTTAGGCGAGTTAATGTTGAACTCCTCACCCGCGATTCGGTAGATCTCCTTTTCCAGTTCAACCATCTTCGCGGCGAATTTCTCGCTCAGCCGCTTGAGCAAATCGGTATCGATCCGGATGCCGTTGAACTCCAACTCCGCCAAGACTTCGACGAGCGGCATCTCCATCTCGCGAAACAGCGTTTCGACTTCGTCTTCCTTCAATCGTCGCTCGAGAATCGGAACCAACCGCATGGGGACGTCGGCATCCTCCGCGGCGTATTGCGTAATCAGGTCGACGGGGACTTCGTCCATTCGCTTCTGATTTTTGCCTGTTCCAATCAGCGAATCGATGGTGATGTTGTCGTGATTGAGATAACGCTTGGCGAGTTCGTCGAGGTTGTGACTTCTCTCGCCTGGTTCGACGAGATAGTTGGCCACCATCGTGTCGAACTCGGTCCCCGAGAGCGAGATTCCGGCCGAGCGCAGCACGATGATGTCGTACTTGAGGTTCTGCCCGATTTTGGCGATGTTCGGATTTTCGAGCACGCCACGAAACTTGTCTCGCACCAGGTCCGGCGGAAGCTGCGGCTCTCCGGCTGGTGCCCGCACGGGAATGTAGAAACCTTCGCCGGCCTGATAGGAGATTGCATAGCCAACGATCTCGGCCCAGCGCGGGTAGATCGAGGTCGTTTCGGTATCGATCACCATTTGCCGCTGCTGGGAAAGCTTTTCTACCAGCGCGTCGAGGGCCTCGACGGTCGCCACCGTTTCGTAGCGAGCCTCCCAAACCGCCGGCGCCGACAGAACGGAAAGCGCAGCAAGCCGCTGCGCCAGGTTGCGAAAACCAAACTCGCGACAAAGTGACTGGACAGCGGCTCCATCAATACCGCCGACTCGCCCGTCGTCCCAGTCGAAAACGATGGGCACATCACGTTTGAGTTCGGCGAGCGTGCGGCTCAGGTATGCTTGCTGTTGTCCGGCGGCGAGGTTGTCTTTTTTCTTTCCTTTGGGGATCTCGTCGAGAGCAGCAAACAGCCCTTCGAGATTGCGGTATTTCGAGAGCAACTCGGTAGCGGTTTTGGAACCAATCAGCGGCACGCCTGGGATGTTGTCGACACTGTCTCCCACCAGCGCTTGAAAATCGATGACTTGATTCGGCTCGATCCCCCACGTTTCGCGGAGGGCCGCGCTATCGAAGACTTCGTTCTTGCGGATGTTGTAAATCTGCACCCGGTCGCTAATGAGTTGCCGGCAGTCCTTATCGCCGGTGACCAGCAGGCAATTCCAACCCTCGCGTTCGCATTGAGTGGCCATCGTCGCCAGTATGTCGTCGGCCTCGTAGCCCACGAGTTCGACTGCGGGAATAGCGAGCGCTTTCAGCATCTTCTGGATGGGCTCAAGCTGGACTAGCAGGTCGCCTGGGATTTCCTCGCGGTGCCCCTTGTAGTCGGGGAAGAGCCCGTGACGGAAGTTGTCGCCTTGGGCGTCGAACACGCACACCAGGTAGTCGGGCTCCTTGTTTTGGATGATGTCGATCATGTCGCGGATGAACCCGTGAACGGCCCCGACCGGTTGTCCCGTGGGGCTGCTCATTTCCGGCAGCACGTGGAAAACCTGATAGATCAATCCCATCGCATCCACGAGGTAGACACTTTTGGGGCCGGTCTTGGGAACCGGGACCGGCGGGAACTTCTTCTCCGTGGTTCCCGCTTTTTTGGCACGGGGCCGCGGGGCCTTGGTGGGAGCCGCCTCTGGCGCGGGCGGAGTTTGTGAATCGGCGGGGAAATCCGCCGGGGGCTCGAATCCGGCCAGCGTTTTTTGTTCGGGATTGGGTTTTCGTTTGGCCATGACGAGCAGCGGTTCTAGAGGGGTTCGACGGAGAGGAGGTCAGGGGGCGGCGGTCGCCCGTTTCCCAGTTGCCTCATCGTTGCCGTGGATGTGGTCAAAAGGCAACCCGACACCGCCCGCTGGCGTGGGAAATCGGCGGCCAATCTGCGAAAGCGTCGGAGCCGGATCGAGCTGCATAGGAAGGTTGCGCCGCCTGTGCGCTCAAAAGATTGACACTGTGTCCCCCCCTATCTACGATCAAGGGAGCGGATTTTCACGGCGAAAATGGGGCAAACAGCCCGATCGCGCCACCCATCAGGGCCTCCAATTCCTTCGGCGGGTAAGGACTGTTCCTTCTCGTTGTGCGGAATGTGGGATGTTTTGTCGCTCGTTTGCTTGGATTTTCAGTCCACGGCGAGCAAGATGGTGCGCGGGTTGCTATTTTCACCGGAGAGTTGTCACCGGAGACGTGTCACCTAAGACACTGTCACCGGAACACGTTCGCCACAGACGCTTTCGCCAGTGAGTGGTTAGGGCTTCTGGTTCGGTTTTGAAGAACGGTTGGAACGCCGGCTTCTCAACGTTTGAGTTGGTTACTTTTCTCGTCGGAAGGAGTTCCGTTACATGGCTCGCGATGGTCAAAGCACCGCTTTACAAGCGACCGTTATCGTTCTCACGATGCTCGTCGTCGGCCTTGGCGTGGGAACATGGCTCGGCTACTCCGAAGCAACCAAGGCAACGGCTCGTGCCAACGCCGCCGAGGAATCCGCCAGAACAGCCGATCAGCGGATCGCCGACTTCAACTACGCGGTCGCGGCCTACAAGCACATGGTCATCGGATCGCCTGAGCGAAGCGGCGTCGATGCTGCCAAAGGGGTGGCGGAACGCGGGAAGGGCGACCCCACTTCTGATGCCGCCGAGACGGATGCCACGGCAGCGCTGGCCCAATTCGACCAGAACATGAAGCTGTACACCGACGTCGCTCCCGAAGGTGGCCGCGACTACACCAAGCTGATTGCGTTCGCCATGAAAACCATCAGCGAGCGCAACAAAGACGTGGCCGATGCCCGGACTCGCGATGTCGCCAACGCCGAAAACCTCAAGCAAACCCAAGCGAGCGAGTTGAATCGCGCCAAGATGGCCGAGGACCGTGCCGGCAAAGCCGAATCGGACCTGAAAGGCGAACGCGACAAGATGGAAGCCGATCGCGCCCGCTACAAAGAAGACACCAAGAAACTGGAGGCAGAGAAAGTCGCCGCCGTCGATCAGAAGGACAAAGAGCTCAAGCAAGCCCGCGATGAAAACGCCGGCTTGAAGAAGCTGAATCAACAGCTGCAGGAAAAGAATGTCGACCTCCTGGCGAAGGTCAAGAAGCTCGATCAATACGAACGGCCTGACTACTCCCAAGCGCAGTACGAAATTGCCGACGGCGAGTTGACGGCAGTGAGCCAACGCGAGCAATTGGTTTGGCTCAACCTGGGAAGCGCCGATGGCCTTCGTCCGCAGATGACGTTCTCGGTCTTTGCCCACGACGAAAATCGCAACACCGTGGATCGCATGAAGGGCACGATCGAAGTCACCAAGATCCACGGCCCGCACTTGGCCGAAGCACGCATTAACCAACCTGAAAGCGCAGCCGAAAAGAAGCGATTGTTCACCGAACCGCTGCTGCCTGGGGACAAGCTGTTCAATCCTGGTTGGTCGCCCGGCCAGGTTCTTCACTTCGCGATCGCCGGGTTCATTGATACCAACGGCGATGGGCGTAGCGACCGCGATCGCGTCCGCAGCATTTTGGAAAGCGCTGGTGCCGTGATCGATGCCGAAGTGATGGACGATGGCAAGCGGGTGGGTTCACCGTCCGTCGTCACTCGCTACTTTATCCGCGGAAAAGACCCTCGCGACACCCGCATCCCCGGCCAATCGGAGGATGAAGCCAAGGCAGCTTCGCAAGCCTACGGTGACATGGTTAGGCTCTGCGAAAACTACAACGTCGAACAAATCGACGTAAGCAAATTCCTCGCGATGATGGGTTGGAAGGAAGAGCAGCGGACCACGGCGTTGGGCGCGCGACGCGACGCCTCGAAATTC
Organism: uncultured Pirellulaceae bacterium; assembly: GCA_964636985.1. GTDB lineage: Bacteria > Planctomycetota > Planctomycetia > Pirellulales > Pirellulaceae > CAZWSX01. Next base: position 105,001 of record CAZWSX010000018.1, read on the forward strand.
CGTCCTCGCAAGCCTTCCGACGCCGCAGCGCCGCCGCCAGCAGCCAAACCGGCCGGTAAACCGGCAACGGAAGATGCTCCGGCCGAAGAAGGCGGCGATACCGATCCCTTCGGTAGCTAGCATCCCGTTGCGGTCGAATTAGCTCATACTCCTTAAGCCGCGCCCCGTTTCGGGCGTGGCTTTTTTATTGCGCGATGACCCTAGCTGCTAGCTAGGAATGGTCTTTGCGCCAGGCCGCCGGTTGGAGTAGTCTTCTTCCCGGAGCAGTCTCGCCCTCGCCCCTTGAACCCAAGGCGGTGCGTTGCCTGCTCCGCATAGAGCGCGGTGCATCGGGTTGGCTCACGGATGATTCGCCAACGGCACCTCGCAGCCTATGAACCCGCAGACCGCGGACCCAGGGAGGGGTCGCCGTGAAACAACTCTACCCATTCGTAGCCTTGGCTGTGATGCTCGCAGGCGGCTACTTTTTCTTCACGCAATTCAAGATCGACCGCACGGGAAAAGTCATCTCGCGCGATCCCAATGATCCTTTGTTACCAAGCAAGAACAAAGGAAAAGGGACGTTCGGCAGCACGCTGACGAAAATCGGCGATGAGATTCGCGATGCGCTCGACCCGCAGGGCAAAGGGACCGCGGCAAGGCGGCCCTCCTCGGGGCAATCGAATTCACAACGGCGGTACGACGATTACGCCTCCAGTAAGCGGCCAAGTTCGCGTTCGGAATCGTTTCGACCGGAGAGCGATCCGCGCGACTACCCCTCAAACGCCGCGAGGCGCAGCAGTCCCTACGACAACGATCCCTATGCGAACACAGGCCGCCGGAATGCGCAGCGTGCCTCGACGGACCAGCAGGACCCGTACAGCGATTACGACGCCTCTCAAGCGGCTTACAACCGCCGCGTCACGCCGGCCCGAACGTCGAGCGCGCCACAAACAATTCGCATTGCCACGTTCAACATCCAAGTCTTCGGTGAAAAGAAACTAGAGGATCGCCGCGTCGTTGGCATCCTTGCCGAAATCGTGCAGAACTTCGACATCGTGGCGATCCAGGAAGTCCGTTCGCAGAATCAGGACGTCGTCCCGCGGTTTGTCGACTATGTCAACGCCCAAGGGCGGCGTTACCGCGAAGTGCTGGGCCCGCGCGAGGGACGTACGTCTTCCAAGGAACAGTACGCGTTCATCTACGACAGCGATACGATCCTGTGCGACGCCAGCGCCGTCTACGTGGTCGACGACCCCGACGACATGCTGCAGCGCCCCCCCATGGTGGCACCCTTCGCATGCCGCAATGCGCCGCCCGACCAGGCCTTCACGTTCACCTTGATCAACGCGCATACCCAGCCTGACATGGCGAAAGAAGAATGCGACATGATGGACGACGTGATCCGGGCGGTCCGCAATGATGGCCGCGGCGAAGACGACATCATTCTGCTAGGCGACTTTAACGCCGGTCCCAAGCAGATGCGTCACCTCTCGATGATGCCGCAGGTTGGGTTCGTCGTAACGACGCAAACCACCAACGTGCGGGAAAGAAAGACCTACGACAACATTATTTTCAATCGCGCGGCGACCACCGAGTTCCTCGGCAAGGGAGGCGTGTTCGATTTCCGCAGGTACTACAACCTAAGGAGCGAGGACGAAGCCCTCACGGTCTCCGACCACTATCCCGTCTGGGCGGAATTCAGCATTTACGAAAACGGCTCGCAGCCACGCGTGGCGCGAACGCGTTCCTCGTGGTAGGTTTGGCTGACGACTCTGTTGTCGTTCTAGGATGCGGAGATCTTGGTGAGATCCCGAACTCGACGGACCATAGAAAACAGACCGTTGGTTCGACTGGGAGAGATCATCTTTTCTAACTTCAGGTCTCGGAAGAATTTTTCCATTGGAAATGCGGCAGCCTCAGCTGCAGTCTTTCCGGCATAGACAATCAGTAATAACGCGATCACTCCCCGAACGTACTCTGCGTCGCTGTCGGCCTCAATCTTCACTGGGAGGTTCGGGTCCTCGGGTTTATCGATGACGAGCCATACCTTGGCTTGACAGCCCTGCACTTCATTTCGCTCCGTCTTCTCTTCTGGCGAGAATCGACGAAGCGGCAGCCCCAACTCCAACAAGAATTTGTATCTCTCGTCCATGGTTTCGAGCTCTTCGAAATCCTGGCGAACTTCATCGAGTGTAGGAAGCGACATAGTGGCCTGAAAAATAAGTGGATGACTATCTATTTCAACCCTACGTCGATCAAGCCAAATCGTCCACGGGGCCAAGGCTGTGTTTCACACGATTCGGACGCTGATTACCCGCGAATTCACGAAAAAATGATTGGTTTTGGCCCATGCCAACGGCTAGACTGCTTTCCGCCCTGAATCCCATTTTTTGACTTGCCGCCTTCGCCTATGTCCACACCAGGCCCAGCACGCTTTCCGGAGGCTCCCAACCCTGCCGGACAGGCCCCTCCCAGTGCTAAACCCAGTTCCAGCGGCACAGGCAACCCGTACCAGTCGCCGCAGCCAGAGTATGTGCCACCTTCGCCTCAGCAGTTGGCGGAAGTCCACCTGCAACAGCAACTCAAGCCCTTGTTCGACGCCGGCAGAAACGGCGCCAACTGGTTCTATTGGGCAGCTGGACTCTCGGTGGTCAACGCGACGCTGATGCTTTGCGATGCTAACTGGCACTTTTTCGCTGGGTTGGCCATCGTGGATATCGTTTCCGTTTTCGGACGGGCATTCGCGCTTCAACACCCCAACGAAGCTCCCATCTTTTACGGGATTGCGATCGCCATTGACGCCGCCGCCATCGGCCTGTGCGCTTTGTTTGGATGGCTATCGAACAAGCGGATGACTTGGCTGATGGTCGTCGGCATGGTCATTTACGTACTCGACGGCTTGCTGTTCCTCTTGTTCATGAACATTTTCTCTGTCGCATTTCACGCGTTTGTGCTGCTCCAAATGATCGCCGGGTTCAACGCCTTCCGCAAACTGAACTCGCTGGAACAGCAAATCATCCAAGGACACGTCTCGATCCCGCAGACAGGTCCCGCGCAGGCACAAACCGCGCCCCCGCAGACGGCAGCAGCCCCATCGCCCCCCATGTAGGTCGCCCATTTGGCTCCCGATCAACGGCTTTGCCGGCCGGGAGGGAGCCTTGACAGCCGCGTCAAATCGCCGGTAGATTCGGGGATTCTCCATAGGCGGCGAACAGCCACCTGGGAGAGTTGTTTTCTTAGGGAAACAAGCACCTGTAGCTCAATTGGATAGAGCATCGGTCTACGGAACCGAAGGTTAGAGGTTCGAGCCCTCTCAGGTGTATTGCGATTTTGTGGCTTTTGAAATTAGTGGCACAGAACTGGGCACAAAAACCCGGTTTGTGCGCATCGCCACCTCTCTGACGCCAAACTGCTGCATATTGTTCTCTGGCGATCCCTTTGGCTTGCATGGTGTTTAATGCCACAGGAGAACACCGCATGGCCATTCAACCAAATCTCTGGTTCCGCAAAGGACCTTGAGGCGTGGTTCGTAACGATGGGGTGGCTTAACACCTTTTGAAAAGCTGATATCTCATGAACAAGATCGTCCTGTACTTCGCTGGCACGTTGCTGTTTTTGCCCGTATTGGCTCACGCAGATAACTGGCCACACTGGCGCGGTGAATCGGGAAATGGAGTCTCCACAACCGCCAAGCCTCCCGTGCAGTGGAGCGCCACGAAGAACGTTAAATGGAAAGTGGCGGTTCCGGGGTTAGGTTCCAGTTCACCTGTGATTTGGGAGGATCGAGTCTTTGTTACTTCAGCGGTGGGGACTGCGAACAGTACGGAATTGCAGTTCAAACTGTTTTGCTTCGATCGCAAGACCGGTGCAGTCAATTGGGAAACGACGGCTGTTGTCGCCACACCTCATCAGGGAACGCATAACACCAATGGATTCGCTTCCGCGTCTCCCTGCACCGACGGAGAATATGTTTACGCCTCCTTCGGTTCCCGAGGACTGTATTGCTACACGATGAAGGGCGAACTGAAGTGGAAGCGTGATGACTTCCCGCCCATGCAAACCAGGAACGGCTTCGGCGAAGGAAGTTCACCGACGTTGGAAGGGGACAAGATCCTTCTTCCTTGGGATCATGAAGGACAATCGTTTCTGTATGCTTTGAACAAATTGACCGGCCAGGATATCTGGAAGACGCCGCGAGATTCCGCCACATGCTGGGCAACCCCACTGGTTGTCGAACATGCAGGCCACAAGCAAGTCGTGATGAACGGACAAAGCGTCGCTCGCGCCTACGATCTGGAAACAGGCAAGGAACTCTGGCATTGCGACGGCCAGACCGAACGCCCAGCCGCGTCACCCGTCGCCGCGAACGGCTTGGTTTACGTCGGCAGCGGATTTCGCGGCGCCTATCTGGGCGCCCTGCGACTCGACGGGCGGGGAGACATCAAGGGGACGAAACATGTGGCCTGGGAGATCCACAAAGACACGCCCGATGTCGGATCGCTCCTGCTGTCTTCGGGACGAATCTATTACTTCAAGGATAAGGCCGGCATCCTGACGTGTGTCGACGCGGCCACAGGCAAACCGCATTTTGGCCCTGTCAGAACGGGACTCAATGTGATCTACGCGTCCCCCATCGCGGCGGGCGGATTTGTCTATCTAACTGACCGAAACGGGACCACGGTCGTGATCAAAGATTCTCCTACGTTTGAAATCGTGGCGACGAATTCCGTCGACGAAACCGTCGATGCGACGCCGGCGCCCGTGGATCGCGAACTCTTCATTCGCGGCCAGAAGCATCTGTTTTGCATTGCAGAATAGATTTAGTAACGGCGCTGGTCGGTAGCAGGCGTTTGCCCCAAGTAGCCATCAGCCTCAACAAATCGGACTTGGTCCCGGAGTCGTCTTGCGGTACACCATCTGCGATGCGGATTACTTCCAGTTTCCTGCTCGAATGGGAATGCCGTGCCAACCGAAAATACCTCGACCGCGTGGGTCCACGATCGACTTGATGCCTTGGATCGGGTGCTGCTTGGGCTGCTACCTCGCCATGAAAGGCTCGAAATCGTCGCACGAGTCGAAAAGCGGATCGGCGAACTGGAAACGGTGGAAGCGCCCGTCGAGACGGATCGCTGCTTGCCTGTCGATACGTCGTCGCGTAGCACTGTCGCAGCTAGCAGCGCATCAAGAACATCGCGCAGTAGGTTGTCGAGAATCGCGCTAACGGCAGGCATTCTCGGAATTGTGGCTATGGTGTTTCTATTCGCCAGCCCGATTGTTTACCTCCTGGCGGGAATTGTCAGTGAAGCGTTCGACGAGATGGGTTTATTCGTTTTGCTCGGGTCGCACATCGCTGTACTAAGCATCTGTGGAACCGCCGCCGTTGTGATGGGAATCACCGCGCTGATCAAGCTCGCCCGGAACCAACAGTTGAGAGGGTACGGCTGGGCCATCACCGGGCTCTGCGCCGGGCCGATGCCCATGATGGTGGGCGTACTTCCAATCCTGCTGATGTTACTTTCGGTGTCTGCCGTGGTGACGACCAGCTCGGCGCCCGCGCCGGCACTGAGCCAAATCGCACCGGTGCCTTCCCAAGGCATCGATGTGGACGTCCCATCCCAAGTGCCGACATATTATCCGTCCCAACCGCCGGTCGTCCTGCTGCAACCACTTCCACCCGCTTCGCCGGCGGTGACATCCGCTCCAGTCGACGTGGCGCCGGCCATGACGACTTCTAGCCCCGAGACGCCGGCCATCTTGCCCCCTGCGACGGAATTGCCCCCCTCGACCGCATCCGACCCTGTCGTTGCGCGATCGCCCGAGGCCAGCGATGCGTTGGCCTCGCCTGCGACGCCAACGCTTCCCGCACAGGGACTTCCGACGACTCGGTAGCAACCCGCATCGGGCAGCTTGCTGCACACGCACTAACCCGCGCAGCCGAAGGCGGCCTCGCGGAGTCATCGCGGCGGTGTGATGGGGCTGGACTATTTGGCGCGCTCCGGCGGTTCGGCGGAAAGTGGCCGATCGCCGCGGAGCATCTCTCTGGCCTGGCCGGTGAGCCACAGGTAGTGGTCGCTCGGCAGGCCGTCGTACGTCACGAACTTGCTCTCTCCGACTGGGACGTCGTTCGTGCACTTGAAGATCGCCGTCCCTTCGTCCATTTCGTCGAACATGGCAACGTAGATCATGGAAGCCCCCGCTTTTTTTGCTTCATATACCTGTCGCCAAAGAAACTTTCCCTTTTGCCGCGGGATCTGATCGCTGGGAAATCGCGGCTGCATGTTGTGCCAACTGAAGCCGGGGAACACGACCGGCAGATACTCTCGCTCGCGATCGCGGCACCATCGGATGTCGCCGCTCCACCTGCGTTGCGAGTGTGCCTCCACCTCCGGTAACGTGCCGTATCTTCCGACGGTCCAGGGGCTGATGATATCGGCTTTGCCAAGCACGCGCGCAAGGGCATCGTCGTGAATACTGTCGGCATCACCGGTTCGCCAGCCCGTCGGCACACCGACGATCACGGTGTTGCCCCCGTAAGCCGGATCGTTCTTGAGAAACTCGATCAGCCGCTCGCACTCGCCGAGCGTGTAACGCCGGCCGTCGTTGAAGCCGATGCCCCACACGGCGACGAGGGGACGCCCGTTGTGAAACAGGTAGGCGGGATCGTTCTCATCCCGTCCGAGTTTCATGCGATCGACCAGCAGCTTCCAGTCGTCGATCACAACTTGCGTTCCCCCTTCGGGGAGCGACGAAAGGTCGTACATCACGGCGTACGAACGCTTGTGCAGATTCGCCCCTTCACGGCAGTGACTCAAGATCGCATTGCAGTGCCGCAGGTCTTTTGGATGACTTGTCTCGACGGCGAAGCGTTGCACGAAGACGCCGTCGATACCGAATTGCTCCATCCAGTCAAAATGCCGCAGGACCGTTTTGCGGTTCATAGACGAAAACACTTCCGCGACGCGGCCATCGCCGTCCTGAAAGGCCGTCGCGAAACGCTCGTCGCGATCGAGTTCGCTGACATCCGGCCAAAGATCGATGGAGCACGCTCCGGGCTCGAACCTTCCGCGTTTGGAATAGTGCCGCCAGCCTCGCCCCGATTCGTCCCCCTCGACAGCAAACCAACCCTGATAGCCACAGGTGACGGTGCCGACAAGGGAAGACCGAAAACGTGGCGCAGGTTTCTCCGTAGTCGCGTGGAACGGCCGCATCGCGGCGAGGACTTCGTCGCGCGTCGGCTCGGCGTCATCGGCGATGCAGTTAATGGATGCGCCAAGGCTGATTGCGAACGCCAAAAAATGCAGGCGAGTGTGTGCGAGAGTTTTCATGAAATAGACGTGTGTCATTTTGCTAACGGATAAGACTCGACGTGATCCTCGAAACATTCACAACCCCTGGCAAGAGTATGGCACACCGACGATAACCATTCCCCTGCCCCGTTTACGGATAAAATCTGTAGTCAGCAGAGGCGAGGCGTCGCGTCCAGAGCCGGTTGAAAAACCACCATAATAGGAAGAAGATTTGACAACCATCTTGGCCAATCGGGAACACGGAGAAGAGTCGCAAGGGTCGACTCGGCATTGGATTAGTCAGACCTGAACAGGCTGAATGGCCGCTATTTCAAAAGGAACCTACACCATGACCACGCAGCGCAAACTGGGCGATAGCGGGCTGACAACGCCCCCTTTGATCTTGGGTGGCAATGTCTTTGGCTGGACCATCGATCAGCAAACGTCGTTCGGTGTGCTCGACGCCTTCGTCGCGGGTGGCGGACGGATGATCGACACCGCCGACGTGTATTCGGTGTGGAAGCCTGGCAATGTGGGTGGCGAATCGGAGACCATTATCGGCCAGTGGCTTGCCAAACGCGGCCGCCGCGACGATGTGTTGATCGCCACGAAAGTCGGCATGAAGCCCGATGGTCCGGGAGCACTCACGCCCCAACGTATTGCGGAAGGCGTCGAAGGCTCGCTCAAGCGGCTCGGTACCGACTACATCGACCTCTATTACGCTCACCGTGACGATCCCGAAACACCATTGGAATCGACCTTGGCAGCCTTCGACCAATTGGTTCGCGCGGGCAAAGTCCGGTCGATCGCCGCCTCCAACTACGACGCCGTCCGATTGGAAAAGGCGCTCGCAATCAGCGATGAGAAGCGGCTAACTCCCTATACGATTCTGCAACCGCACTACAATCTGGTCGCGCGCGACCTGTTCGAAGGACCGCTCCGCGATCTATGCGCAGCCAAGGGGATCGCGGTCCTCCCCTACTATCCGCTTGCTTCCGGATTCTTGACCGGCAAATACCGCTCGGCAGCCGATTCAGCAGGCAAAGCGCGTGGCGGCTCGGTCGAAAAATACTTGAACGACTTTGGATGGGGCGTGGTGGCTGCTTTGGACAAAGTTGCCGCCGAGGCCAAGGCAACCCAAGCGCAAATCGCTCTGGCATGGTTAATGGCCCAGCCAACCGTCGTTGCACCGATCGCTAGTGCGACCAGTGTCGCTCAAGTCGAAGACTTGCTTGGCTCGATGCGAATCAAGCTTTCCGGGGAGCAATTGGCGATCCTGAACTCAGCCAGTGCTAAACCACGCTAGTCCGCAAGACCAATAACTCGATCAGGCCACACGATCACCAGTGGCCCGCATGCGCGCCGCCGTCGACGTGCAACGTTTCGCCAGTTACGAAAGTGGCCGACTCCAAATAGAGGACGGCGTCGACAACCTCCGAAACTTCGCCCATGCGGCCTACTGGATGCAGGCCCGCGAGAAAAGCGTGCGTCTCGGGCGCATGCATCGGCGTCTTGATCACGCCCGGGGCCACGGCGTTTACGCGAATGCCTTTGTCCGCGTACTCGATCGCCAGCGACCTGGTCACCGCGTCGAGTCCCCCCTTCGTCAAAGACGCCAGCGCCGAGGGGACACTTTTGACAGGCTGCGCCACGAGCGTCGTTGTGATGTTCACGATGTGCCCGCCTCCCTGCGTCAGCATGTGCCGAACGGCATGCTGCGAGACGTAAAAGAACCCGGCCAAGTTAAGCGAAATCTTCGCGGCAAAGTCGGCTTCGGTGTATTCGATGAAAGGCTTGGCAATAAACATACCGGCGTTGTTGACAAGAGTATCAACGCGGCCGAATCTCTCCACCGCGCCGCCGATCACCTTTTCGGCGACGGCCGGATCGGCAATGTCGCCCGCGATCGCCAACACATCGGGCGCGCTGTCCGCCGTGATGGATCGCGAGTTGGCCACCACGCGATAGCCGCGTTCCAGAAATCCGCGGACCAGCGCCGCACCGATGCCCTGGGACGCCCCCGTGATGACGGCGACTTTGCCATCGTTGTCCATGACGGTTCTCGCTCTGAAAGAGGATGCTTGCTCTTCGATGCACGCCGGGATCGTCTGAACAGTCCGGCGTTGCAGCTCAGCTTAGACCGTATCGAGTTCTGCGCTAACATTTCCGCGAACAGTTTTAAAGTGGGGCCGTTTCTCTTCCTCGATCGAAGAATTGCCATCGAGCGGCGGGTAATCGGTGTAACCCCCTGGGCCAGAGCCATAAAACGTGACGGGGTTCGGAGGATTGAGCGGCGCTTGCAGCGCGAATCGTCGCGGCAAGTCGGGGTTGGCGATGAATAGCGTACCGAAGGCTACCGCGTCGGCCTCGCCAGCGACGATCGCCTTGTTGGCGGTCTCAAAGGTGAAGCCCTCGTTGGCGATATAGATGCCGCCGAACTTGCGCTTCAATTCCGGGCCCAGCCGGCCAGGACCGACCGATTCGCGAGCCGCAATAAAGGCCAAGCCGCGCTGGCGAAGTTGCTCGGCGACATAGCCGAAAGTAGCCGCGGGATTGGAGTCACCCATCGAGTACATGTCGCCCCGGGGCGCCAAGTGCATTCCCACGCGGCGGGCGCCCCACACCGAAGTGACGGCATCGGTGACTTCGAGCATCAGCCGCGCACGGTTCTCGATCGACCCGCCGTAGTCGTCGGTCCGCTTGTTGGTGCTGTCTTGCAGGAACTGGTCGAGCAGATAGCCGTTCGCACCGTGAATCTCCACTCCATCAAAGCCCGCGCGTTCGGCGTTCCGGGCACCATGCTTGTAGGCCTCGACAATGTCTGGAATCTCGTCGCGTTCCAGAGCCCTCCGCGCAACGCTTCGCCCCGCATCGTTAGAGAATTTGCCAAGACGGCTACAACTTGCGTGCCACGAGCGAGCGGCACTGTTCGAAATAGGCAGGCACGGTTTCTTCAATTTTGAAGCCGTTCCGTTCCAGCCACTCTTCCACGCCAGCAACGCCTTTCCAATTCAAATCCTTCTTGCCGATCATCCGCACAAGGAGTCGGCCTGAATCGCGGACCACATTCCAACTCGTCTCAATCTCGGCGAACTTACCATCACGCTCCAATTGTTTCTTAGCGCCCTTGATAATCGCCTCGACGTCAATTTCTTTGAGCGGTTCGGTGATCACAAGCCGCCCACCGGTAATCAGAGCGGCTTTCGCCTTACGCAGAACGTGGACGTGGTTGTCCATGCAGAACAAGGCCATCATGATTGAAACGACGTCGAACGAGCCTGCATCTGGTTCGAACGCCTCCGCTGCCCTATGCACAATCTGGCACTGGCTTTCGCGATCGATCTCCTTAAGTTTTCGTTCCAATATCAAAAGCATGCTGTCGGAGGCGTCGACAGCCGTGACCGTGAGGCTTCTCATGTCGCGGAGAAGTTCGATGCAGGTGTTGCCGGTGCCAGCGCCGATGTCCAGCATGTGCGGCGTCGGCCTCGTGGCCAGATGTTGGCGGCAGCGTTTGATGTGGAACTGCCGGGCCCCCTCGTAATATTCGCACTTCAGCAAGACCTTGTCGTAGTTTCGCGCGTAGGCTCGCCAGAGCCACTCAATCTGACTGGCTTCGGTAAGCGTCTGGGCGATGGACGGCTGCTGCACACCATCGGCCAGCGCGAACACCCAATAACAGCCGTCCGAGGCGTTGGTCGTCGGATCGGCCAGTCCCAAGGCAACACCCGAGAGTACCCGGTTCCGCCATGAGAATCGGGTCCGCTGAAGTGGCGGCAGCGAGTTACTGCTGCTGCGATCCCACATATACCAATCGGCCAGCGGCGCCCCACCACTTTCGGCAAGAGCCGCTTCGAGCCCCTCACCCAACTGTTCCACTCTTTTGCCGAGCGACACAGCGCGATCGATATCCAAAAGCGCCGCGGCCGCGGTATTGATCTCGACAATTTTTCCAAATCGGTCGATCTTGATAATCCCGGCCGGGAGAAACGTTTTTAGCTGATCGACCTGTTCCCAATCTTTGATTGCCTCGCGGCCCGTGGCGGGTGGCATCTGCCAATAGCCATCAGCCGTTAAGCTGATCCGATCCGTGACGTTGTGAAACTCGACTTCCAGGAGCAACGTCCCGTTATCGGCTCCCATCGGCAACAAAGAAGCGTGCTGCTTGAGAACCGGCAACCATGCAACGCACCCTTTTTCCTGACGGAAAACCGCGGGGATTTTCGTAGCACGTAGGCGTTCCAGTTGTTCCGGCGTGGGCTCGTTTCCGCGCAGTTCCGTGAGCAGGTGATACAGATCTTCCTGTTCGTCGTTGAACGCAGCGGCGTGAACCTTTTCCATTCTCTGCGTGAGCGCATCGGCAATCTGACGGCCCGACATCCCGATCAGTGTTTCGGACGTGGCCAAGTCGTCGGCTAGCAAAAGTTGTGCGGCGTTATCATCCGCATCCAGATACTCCCCTTCGGGGCTCTTTTCCGAGAATTGCAACAACGTCCAAGGGTGGACTCGTTGTGCCTCGGGCGCGCGGGGCGGCAGCCCCAGCAACCAGTTACAAAAACGGTTGCATATTTGCGACCGACCGTTTTCGAGCGGCGGGGCCCTTCTCAGCGATGGTTCGATGTAATAAGCCGCCCGATTGTTGAGTTCCGGAGGCGACGGCGAAGGCTGCGCGATTAGCGCCGGCCGCCCCTGCGCAATCCGGTATCCCAAGGCAGCCATAACGCTCTTCGACGGAGCATCGCTCATGAGAAAAAACGCTGCCGAACAGAGCCGAAGCGGCGAATACGTCGGACTCAAAAAATAGATATTCTGCGCGTCGACGACTTCCGGTTCATAGCCACTCTCCTTGGCTGCCTCGATCGCCAGAGTTTGCCAGTCTCCCGGTTGGCTAAGGTGTTGATCGATAACAATCGCGCAGCGCCAGGTACGAACCGGCACCATCTCCAAACCTTGCAGACCGAGCCTTACCGTGCCGTCGGAGGCAGCATCTCCATCCTTGATGAAATGCCGCCGGATATCGTCCAGGGGTATGCCTAGATTCCCCGCGGTGGTCCCCGAATTGTGAAGCGCCAACAGCCGCAGATTTTGGTCGACAACCAAGCCGCCGGATGAACCTCTGGCGGTCGTCGCGTCGTAGCCGATACGGTTGTTCGGGCTTGTCAAAATCCGCCCGATCGACCATCGCACGGCCTCGCCGCCTGCGTGGTGGAAGACAAACACCAGCGTACCCGGCGGCGGCCGTTCGCTGGCTGCCGCACCGAGATCAAACCATCCCCGTTTTCTCAAGCGACCGTCGTCGAGCCGAACTTCGTCGAGACCCGGACTGCTCGAAAGCCGCAGAAGGGCAAAATCAAGTTCACTGTCACCGCACCGGGACGATTCGACCAACCAAGTCTTCGGGTGCAGCGACTTGACCGAATGCCGAGCCCGGCCCTCCGTCGGAAAGGACGAATCGAAATCGAATCGCACCTGCACGTTTTGCGCTGCCGCCGCGTCAATGAGATCGCAGCCCATCCCCTTGGTCACCACGTGGTAACAGGTGATCACAAGATCGGGGCCAACGAGGAAGCCGGTTCCCTTTAGGAATGGCGTCTCCACAAGGCAAACTCGTGCCTGATACTCCAGCGACTGCTGCATCAGCGGCTTAAGATCGAACGACGGGATGGCCGTCACGGCCGCTTCCAAAGACACCGGCACCGTCTCGCGCAGCGGAGCCTGAATTCCCATCCAGGCGCGGAAGAGTTCTCGTTCCTCCGGCTTCAAGCTTGCGATGTCCTGCTGCAATGCGGCAGGCAACCGGCTTAGATCGCCGGCGACTGGACTGTCGGCTGGCGGCGACACGAGCGAATAGCGCTGCAAAACATTCTGCAAATCGATGCGGACCGCGGCCGGACCAACACCAATCCCAGCCGGCGCCTGTTGCCGTGCCTCCAGGAGTTCCCGGTTATTGGCGTACCATACGGTAAGCGGAGGGTAGCTCCCCTTGAAATACTTTTGGACGATAGCATCCACCAGTTCTGCAATTTTGTACCTGCAACTAAAGCTCTCCACGACGCGGGAAAGCATGTTAGGCATCGTGTCGTTGATGCTGTAGCTGTTCAGCTTCCCCAACCCGGCGTGATACAACGCCCTATCGAACTCGCCTTCGTTGCTGATGTCGACCTTAAGAATGTTCAACAGAGCCTCCTGCTCTTGCCCTGATAGCTGCGACATAGAATTCTCCGCTGCGATGGCTTTGGGTTACCGCTGCAAAACGACTTGGGTGTGAATCAGTTCACTGGCAGGCAATCCCTTTTTCGTCCAGTGCCGCGCGGATCATTCCGATGGGCACTCCTTGGTTGAACTCTCGTTGCACGTCCTTTGGCCAGTCGGGTCCGCCCGCATGATGCAGCGCAATCAGTTCCAGCTTTCGGTTGAACACAGGCGATCCCGACGATCCGCCAACCGTGTTCGCCGTATAGAGCACCCGGCTCCCATTGGCGTTTCGCCCCAGCATGCCGTTCTCGCGCCAGTCGAAACGGAGTGGATCGCCTGAGGGATGTTGAAAAATGAAGACGGCCGTGTCCTTGGCGAAGTCTTTTTCGAAATCACGGTCCGCGCGGGGCAACGATAGCCAATGACGCTCAGGCGAACCGGGGGCAGGCTTTTCGCCTAGTGGTTCGCTCCCGAGCTTTCGTTCCAAACGAAGAATCGCATAGTCGAGGTGCGCGACCGGACGCGTGCCGGCTAACGTGGTGTCGCGTCCCACGGGTTGCGTATCGGACGAATCGTACGGCTTGCTGTCGACCAGCCAAGCTTTGTCGTCGTTCACCAGCTTGACTTTCACGCCAGGCGAAACGGTGTCTCCCTCGTTCGTCGTGCGGTAGTCGAACAGGCAACTGATGCCAGTCGAACTTGCACCCGGCGCGCCACGGATTGCCGATTCGACAACGTGAAAGTTGGTCATTACCAGGTCGGGGCCGATCAGGAACCCAGTCCCCATCGCGAGGCCTTGGTCCGTCTGCACCGAAACCTTGCAAACCCATGTCAGGATTTTGCCCAAGCGACTCCAAAAGACGACGGGATCAGAGAACCCCAAACCCTGGTTGATCATCCGTTCCAAGCCGCCGTCGCCTGGAGGAGCGGCAATCACGCCGTGACGCCGAGCAAAATCGACGATCAAACCGTTATCCGGCGCGTACTCCAACATCGCCTGAACAAGCCGATCGAGGCGCCATTGGCCATTCAGATACTGAATGAGCAGGTATCGCGCCTGCTGATAGTCATCGTAGATGCTCGCATGATCGGATAGATCGATGTTGAGTTTCACTTTGAGCAACTGGTCCAAGGTCTGTCTGCCACACGCACTCTTTATTGCGTCCGACAATTTCCCTTGTTCTGGACCATTGACGTGGAGCGGCATACTCTGCGATCCGATCGTGCAAGACCCAAGAAATTGGAGCTCCCGCACCAGTCGGAGTTTTCACGAGACCACGCCAAGCCTATTCGGCGCGGTCGCCATTTCTTGCAGCATCGACTGGCACGAGAGGAGCTATTCGCCTGATTCATTAGCCAATAGCGAGACTGCTCAGGCCATAGTCCAAAAGGACTAGACGAGCGAGAAGCACGACAACCCTAAACGTTCCGATCTAGAAGGAACGTCTGTCAGTTTTACGGTCCAGCTTCTACTTCGCGCGACGCTTCACCGCGTATCCGTACGGAATCGGCCACGACGGCTCGACGCCCAGCCCGGCTTGGGCTTTCAAGGCCCAATAAGGTTCGCGCAATAGTTCGCGAGCAATGAAAACCAAGTCGGCGTCGCCTGAGGTAATGACTTCGTTGGCGTAAGGAGCCTCGGTAATCAGCCCCACTGCGCCCGTCATAATATGGGCCTCGTCTCGGATTTGTCTTGCGAAAGGGATCTGATAGCCCTTCCCTACTGGAATGCGCGCCTTGGGAGTGAGTGCGCCGCTGGAGACGTCGATCAGATCGATGCCCAAGTCCTTCAGCTTCGAAGCCAGAACCACCGACTGCGCCCCGTCCCAACCTCCTTCGACCCAATCGGTTGCCGAGATTCTTACAAACACGGGCAACTCGGCGGGAACCAGCGATCGCACCTGGCTGGCGACGCGGAGCGTCAACCGCATGCGATTCTCCAAGCTGCCTCCGTATTCATCCGTGCGGTGGTTGCTGATCGGAGAAAGGAACTCGTGCAGCAAGTAGCCGTGCGCCGAATGGACTTCGATCACCTTGAAACCTGCCGTCAAAGCGCGGCGAGTCGCATCCTCGAAAGCCCTCACCACCCCATCGATTCCGGTTTTGTCGAGCGCAATCGGCGGCGGATCGCCGTCGTTGAAGGGGATCGCACTCGGAGCAACGGGCGACCAGCCACCCGCCTCAGGCGTAATCAGCGCGCCGCCCTGCCACGGCGGCTGGCAACTCGCTTTCCGCCCGGCGTGGGCCAATTGAATACCTGCGATGGCACCCTGCGAATGAACGAACCTCGCGATCCGCGCCAGCGGCTCGATGTGCTGCTCGCCCCAGATGCCTACGTCCTTCGGCGTGATCCGCCCCTCGGCGGTAACGCCCGTTGCTTCCACAATGGCGAGCCCAACTCCGCCTGCGGCACGACTGCCAAGGTGGACCAGATGCCAATCGTTCGCCAGCCCATCGTCGGCGCTGTACTGGCACATCGGCGACATCACGATTCGATTGCGAAACGTAACACCGCGGATCGTAAGCGGGCTGAGCAAATCGATCTCGGGCACCTCGCGATCGTGGTCGGCCCCTGAAGGGCAACCGTGAGCCATGGATCCCACACTTTTGTTCGTCGATTCCCCGTGCGCGTCGTCCGTTGTCATGAGTTGCACCCAAGAATTGCATCAACCAACTCTGATCATGTGAATCGCCTTTAGTGCAACATAACGTTCGCGAAACGTGTGGCTACTCCCCTTGAGCCGCGAGCATCTCTTTGACCTCCTGCGATGATAAGCGCGAGACAGCGCCGTCCATCAGCAACACTGCGCCCCCTTTCTCGGGAGTCTCGGGAAGATAAGCAAGCGCGTACTGGCTGGTTCCATTCGGAGCATCGCGGAAGTGCTTGCTCCATTTCACGATGCAGCCGGCCTGTTGAAGCGAAGCCATTTCGGGTGACTGGGGCAAGTCTTGCCAGCCCGCCGGACCGTTACCGCGACTGTCGATCAAGTTGATGTACGCGACACCGAGCGCCTTGAGACGCTTGAAGTCCTGTTGCCATTGTTCGGCCGTGGCAGCTTGCTCAACAACCGATGGCCCTTGCGCGGGGTTCGCGCCACCTGGCGACGAAGACGTCTGCGAAGCGTTCGCGTTCGGCGAGTTAGTGGATGAGGTCGTCGCGCCCGATCCAACAGAAGGCTTGGGAGCCGCACCCTCATCGAGGCATCCCACAGTCATGAGCGAAACGGCAAAGACGATTGCGATTTGAACAATCAGGCGCATGGTAAGACTCCAGACTTGCTCGGCGGGTGAGAGAGATCAACCGATCGAAGGATCAACCGGTGATGCGATTTTACCCGCGCGGGATGGCACATTGAGACACTGTCGAGGCAGCCCCCCACTTCGTGGTATTGGCCCCGAGGTTCTTTACTGCGGTGCCGGAATCGACGTCGCGCCCGGGTTTTGGCCACGGCCGCGACTGGCGCGGCCGCCTTCAGCATCAACTTGACCCGGTTCCGCCAAACAATTAAGAGGATGGCCTGAGCCTGCCGCGGCCTATCGACCGCGGAGCGATTGCCATTGCTCGTCGAAGCCGCGCTTCTTCGTGCGGTTGGTCTTGCTGGGAACCGGCGCCAATTCTTCGCGTTCGACGGGGCCGATGGGCTCGAGCTCGTTTTCGTCGTCACTAGGCTCAGTAGTCGGAAGCGATTCCTTCTCCTTCTGATCACTGTCCGTCAAATCCGTTGCTTGTTCGCGCTTGACCTTGGAGCGGTTCCAATCGACTTTGACGAACGCCCACACCGGGCCGTTTGACGATGCGGCGGTTTGCGACTTCGCTTCGTCTCGTTCGGGCAGCGAAGCCGAGCGGTCGTCGCGATTGAGCAGCGGCGGAGTCGAAATCCTCGGCAGGCGAGGCTTTTCGATGTTCTCATCGCGTAGCGGCTGTACTTTGGGACGATTCACCTTGGGCTCGCTAGGCTCCCAGGTGGACGGCAAGTCGCGAGTCGACGAGGCATCAGCCACCGATTCCTCAGCCGAGTACTTCGCTGGTTCTTCCTTCGGCGAGGCAGCCGGTTCGCGGCGGACCTGGCCGCGCGAACCGCGCATCGCTGGCACATCGTTGTCGGCAACTTCGGGCTTCGACGGCCGACGTACTTCCGAGCGAGCATTTTCTTCTCGAGCAGGCTCCGCAACCTTTTTGCGAGGCGAGACCTTGCTCGTTTGGCCCGGCTCAACGTTCCGCCAGCCGTCGGCATCGGGTTCGCTCGAAGCTGGTACGCGCTGCCGCAGTTGCGGAGCGGATTCGCTTTCAAATTTGTAGCCGCTGTCGGGCGTGGTCGGACGAGCGCGATACTGGGTTGGTTCGTCGCTGTTTCGCCATTGCTCGTCGGCCGAGTCGCGGACGGTTTGCCGCGGTGCGATTTGCGACGGCGAAATGTTAGACGGCACGGTTCGCGAAGGCGCAGTTTGCGAAGGTGCAGTGCGGCGAGGTCCAACATTGCGCCAACCATCGCGGTCTGGCTCACCCGAGTCCACATCGTATTGGCTGGCGCGTCCGCGGTATTCAATCCGGCGGCTTTCGCCATCACCGAATTGAGTTGGCCCCTCCGTATCAATGACATCACCTCGAACGCGCGGATAGTCTTCCGGGCGCAAGCTGGGCGGGCTATCGGCAGGAAGACGCGAGCCAGGCGGCGCGATGTAAGGCGCTCCGCCCGAATAGGGACCGGGCCTTACCATGGGGGCCGGCCCGACGGTTGCGGGAACGGCTGGCCCTGGCACCACGGCGCCATTGCCGTAGTATCCCGGGGCGCACGTCGAGCACGTGGGAGCGGGGGCGCTTTGGAACAAGCTGAATTGGCGACGGGCCTGGTACTCGTAGCCGGTGCACGGTTGCAGCACGGTGACGGCCTGGCCGGTAGTCGGATCTTGCGCAACGACGGGGCGATAGTAAGTCACCGAGGTCGGATAGTAGGCCGTGCGATAGAAGTTCCGCGGCGCGTAGGTGTCGATCATCGGCGGCGTAGTCACGGCGCGTCCAACGTACATGCTCGGCGTCGCGATCGGTGCTGCCACCGGCGAGTACACAGTGTTAGGTGTTTGAACCCCCGGAACCACCGCGCGATACGCCGTTACGCCGGAGTAGCTCGACGGGAAAACCGTGCTCGGCGTGTAGCCGGCCGTGGTTTCGGGCGTGCTGGTCGAGACGACACCGCTCGCCTGGTAGTAGGTCGGCTGGAGCGTCTGCCAGCGGCCGGTATTCCAGTGTTGGTTGTAGGCCGAGCCCAAAGGCGCGCGGTACGACGAGAGCGGCGTGTAAGCCGCGTTGGGCGCAACGTAACCGGCGCCGTATGTGGCCGTTGGATTCGAATAGTAAGTCTGGGGCACGTAGGCCGCTGTGTTCCCGTAAGCGGCCGTGCTGCCGTAATAGGACGTGTTCGGGAAATACGGCGACGTTCCGCCCCAAACGGTGGTCACCTGGGCCGTGGCGGCTCGGTCGCCTGCGAACCCAAGCATGAGTCCAGCCAGAAAAATGGCGGTGGCAGCGGTGGAACGGTTCATGGCATCACTTCGAAAAAAGTTTTCGCAATCTCGGCCACTTTGGTTAAAGCGGATCGCAGCACAAGTTGTCAATCATTCCTACGCAACTCCCAAACATTTGGCAGGAGATTATGCGCAGGCAAACTTTGGCCGAGAGGCAAGTGCTGGCGCTATTAGCGATAGCACGTTGACCAATCAACGCGATACGCCTCGGGCGCGCAACAATGCCCCGATAAACCTAGGTCAGAAACGCAGGCTTTCCCTAGCAGTTGCGGCCGAAAGAGTAGGAGGATATCACCGCTATCGTTACAATCCATAAGATCGACAGCGTCAACTTCTCGCGCGTTCCTTATCACTCAATCCGCATGGGGCATCTATGCGAGACCAGCTCGGCAGTCATTGGCGATGGCGGCTTTTGTTGCTGCTGGCGCTCGTATTGACCGTCGCCGGCGAGCGTTCTCAATCGCCTCAATGGAGACTCATGATCGCTTCTGGCGGCGGAAAACGCATCGTCGCGACGTCAGAGCGTCGCGACCACGTTACCGTGATGGCGACTGATGAAACAACAGGGCGATTTCGGGACTGTCTTCGCATTGAGTTCGAGCCCTACCCGGCATACTTTCGAGTCGTGCACGAAGGAACTGCGGTTGCGTGGCAGCAGATGCGTGAGCTGCATGTTGGCAACCTCGACGCGCCCCATCGAACGAAGTCATGGCCAATTCCGCAGGACGTAGGTTGGTCGATATTCGAAGGGTTTTCATCGGACGAACGGTTTGCGGTTTTTCAAAAGCCGATGCAGATCAACTCGCCCGCCCCCGCCAAAACGGCCAATGCCGAGCGCCGCTACTTGATCAGCGTCGTCGACTTGAGCAGTGGCCAAATTGTCTCCGCCGAAGAGTGGGCGGGCCCCATCGAATCTACCGGAAAGCCGAACGAGTTTCGCGGCACAAAGAGTGAAGATTCCGCGAACGAAAGCGAACCGATCGACGCCTTGTGGAAGCTCACCGCGACGGGGCAATGGGAACGGATCGAATCGACGTCGCTCCCTTCGTTCGATCGATATCAGCGAGTTCGCTTGGCAGAGTCTCCCCAAGGAAGCATCCGACGTCTCGCTGACGACGAAAAGCCAACGCCGTCTGAAACAGAAATCGCCGGCGCCGTAGCCGCGGTATCACCTTCGGGTCATATCTTGATCGACCGTGCAGTCAAGTTTCAGACTTCCGTTCTGATAGGGCGGCAGGATACCGCCAGGCTGCTTCGGACCGATGCGGTTATCAGCTATCACGGAATCTCGTTTCCCAATGACGATGCCGCGGCTGTCGTCATTCCATCTGACGATATCGAAGTACTCGACCTGAATACCGGAAAAGCGCTCACCACTTTTTACTTTGGCACCCATCGCCAAAAGGTGCTTACTGTTTTCGCGATTTGGACCGTTGTATTAGTTGGGATGTGGACATGGCTTGGAGCGCGCGAGAGATCCTCGTGGTGGATGTTCGATGCACCGCTGGCGATGGTAACCCTCCCGTTAGCGCATTTGACCTGGTTCGCAGCAAACTTCCAGGCACGAATGATGGGCTCCGCGATCTATGTATTTGGTCACATGGGGTTCATTGCGGGAATCATTGCTGGCGTTTCCATCGTCGTGGGATGGTATTGGACCTACGGCCATGGACGCACCGCGATAAGGTGGATTGTCGGCGGAATACTGCTCTGCGCGGTGTCCGCGTATCTTTGCCAACAAGTGGTGGACGAGTTACTGGGAGCTACTCGTTCGACAGTGGAAGGCATGACGCTCGTGTGGGCCGCTTGCCAGTCGGCGTCGATCGTCCTGGCCGGAGTCGGCGCGGTCCTCCTTTTGGCGACGAAGACGTTTGGCTGGACGGTAAGCGATGCGCCCCTCGATCAGCCGATCGGCCAATTCAGTCTTGCCTCGCTGTTCGTAGCGACGATTGGCATATCCATGATCTTCGCAATCGCCAAAGCGGCATCGAGCGAGTTGAATCTCCAAGTGTTGTGGTTCATCCTTGCTTCCGCCTTGGCAGTGCTGTTGATCGGGAACCTCGTTGTGTCCCTGATCCTGTCACGATCCATTTGGGCCGCGGCAATTCATGCCATGATCCTTCTCATACTTTTGCCCGCGATTTGGATCACCGCCGAAATAAACCTCGGCGCGATAGCTTGGCTGCCCGTCGCTGGGGCTCATATCCTCGGATCGTTCCTTGGCGGTGCTCTTTTACCCATTGTCATCGGCAGCGGCCTCGCCCGATGCCACGGCTGGCGATGGATGCGCGCGTCTCGCGCCATCGAGCCGCCGCCAGAAATGGAAGCGGCGCGCGAATCGATAGAGAGCGCGCCGCAATCGGCAGATGTTGGCAACCAGCCGGTCCTGAACTAGACCGTTTGGCCAACATCATCCAGCGCCGCGGCCGGCACCGGGAATTGCTCGCACAAGCTGCTCACTTCGCCGCGAATGCGCTGGAGCGTCTTTTCGTCGGCGTTGTTTTTGAGCGCCTCAAGAATCCACTGGCCGATCTTTTTCATCTCGGCTGTTCCCATGCCACGCGTCGTGAGCGCGGGCGTTCCGATGCGAACGCCGCTGGGGTCAAGCGGCTTGCGCGTGTCGTAGGGAATCATGTTCATGTTGACTGTGATGCCGCACTGGCCCAGCGCCGCGGTCGCCGTCTTGCCGCCAATGCCCAGGCTGGTGACGTCGACGAGCATCAGGTGGTTATCAGTTCCACCGCTGACAAGCGAGAGTCCGCCGGCGACGAGCGTTTCGGCCAAGGCCTTGGCGTTGTCGATGATTTGCTTGGCGTAAGCCTTGAACGAAGGTTGCAGGGCTTCGCCGAAGCATACCGCCTTGGCAGCCACAATGTGCATCAGCGGGCCACCTTGCAAGCCTGGGAAGACGCTGCGGTCGAGGTCCTTGGCGTACTCGGCCTTGCACATCACCATGCCGGAGCGCGGACCACGCAATGTCTTGTGCGTAGTCGTGCTCACAAAGTCGGCCACGGGAACCGGATTGTGATGCAGCCCGCCGGCAACCAAACCAGCGTAGTGAGCAATGTCAACGAAGAGCTTCGCCCCGACGTCGCGAGCGATCTGAGCGAACTTGTCATGGTCGATCTCGCGCGGGTAAGCACTCGCGCCGGCGACAATCATCTTCGGCTTGTGTTCGCGAGCGAGCCGCGCGACCTGGTCGAAGTCGATGCGATGGGTGTCCTTCGTCACGCCGTAGCTGACGAAGTGATACAGAATGCCGCTGATGTTCAGCTTCATCCCGTGCGTCAAGTGGCCGCCGTGGGCCAGGTCGAGTCCGAGCACCGTATCCCCCGGTTGGAGGCAGGTCACATAGACCGCCATGTTGGCGTTCGAACCCGAGTGCGGCTGCACGTTGACGTGCTCGGCGCCGAAAAGCTTTTTTGCCCGGTCGCGCGCCAGGTTCTCGGCAACGTCGACACATTCGCAGCCGCCGTAGTAGCGTTTGCCGGGATATCCCTCGGCGTACTTATTGGTCAGAACGCTACCCGCCGCCTGCATGATGGCAGGGCTGACATAGTTTTCGCTGGCGATCATTTCCAGGCCGTCGGCCTGGCGTTCGATTTCGGCGGAGATGGCGGCCCACACTTCGGGATCGCGTTGTTCGAGAAAATTCATGGCGCAGGTTGCCCGCGAGGGGAGGGAAAGAGCAGCGATAATCGTCCACAATAGGACGTAGGGAAACGACCCATTGTCGACGGGGCAACCCAAAGCGTCAATGACGCGGGAACAGCACCCCTAGCATGCCGTGAAGGTGATTTGAAGAACCGCAAACGGGAGGGATTCGCCCATGACGATCGGTCGCGGACAATGGTCGCTGCGAAATCTGTTAACCGCCACGGCGATCATTCCGGTCGCGGTCTACATGCTGGCCAAGGCCAATGCCATGTGGGTCTCGTTCGTCATCACCGTTGCGATAGGCGCTTGGATCGCGCTGGCAATTGTCGCGTTCGTTGGCAAAGGAGAACGGCGAGCGTTTGCCTCGGGGGCATTGATCGCGGCTACCGTATATGGTGCGGTGGTCTACTTCCTTGGAGACCTCAGCCTGGTTGGCTCAAACCTCTTCACCACGGGATTGCTCTACTATGCCCACGAAGCCTGCGTCACGCGGACCATGGTGCCGGTGCAAGGTGGCATGGGCATGGGCGGAGGTGGACCAATGATGATGATGTCGGGGATGGGGGGCGGAAGTCCCACCATGATGCTGGCCAACGAATCCCCCAGTGGCCAGCACTTTGTGATGATCGGACAAGCGTATTGGGGTATCTTGATCGGAATCATCGGCGGATGGTTCGCCTGCTGGGTAGCGCGGCGGGAACGAAACGAGGTTGCCGCGCGTCCAAACAGCAACGCGGTCTAGTAGCCAAAGGCTTGCCAATGCCCCGATGGACATTGCTGAATCTATTGATCGCCGCGGCGATGATTCCAGTCGCCATCTACATGCTGGTGAAGGCGAATGCCACACTGGCGGGCATAGCTGTCTTGCTCGCATTCGCGGCCTGGATTACGGCGTTGGTTATCGGACTCGTCGGCAAAGGAAAACCGAGAGTGTTTGCCGCCGGCGCACTGGTTGCGCTAACCATTTATGCGGGATTGGTTCTTTCCGAAGAACAATTCAGCCTAACGCAATCCAAACTCCCCACATCGGGCTTGCTCTACTACGCTCACGAAGCGTGCGTGACGGAATCATCGCCCCGAGAATACACGGGTCCTAGCGTTACCGTCCGTCAGGTCCTCGATGCCAAAGTAGCGACGCCGCTTCTACCGCCGCCCCTAGCGCGAGTGGTGCCCTTCATGACGGTAACAGAAGAAACACCCACCTCAGAAAACTTTGCGATCGTCGGCCACGTTTTTTGGGGCCTTCTTTTCGCGACCATCTGCGGATGCTTTGCCTGTTGGATAGCCAAGGCGGAACCAATGTCGACCGCGCCCCGTCCAACAAGCGATCCTGACGCAACGGACGCCGCCCAATAGCAAAAGGAGTTGCCGATGCCCCAATGGTCTCTCCGAACACTTTTGATCGCGACGGCAATCGTGCCGGTAGCGATCTTTGCCATAGCGCAATCGACACGGTTCTATGCGACCGCAATGGTCAATCTTGCTGCGGTTGCCTGGACAATCGTAGCGATTGCGGCCTGCAGCAGCACGGTTACACGGCAGAAATGGGCGCGCGGAGCAATTGTTGCTGCAACTGCGTATGGGTTGTTTCTCTACTTGCTGCCATCCGAGTTGGAACTTGAGGGTTCCGGCTTTGTTACATCAGGAGCGCTATTCTATGCGCATCGTTTTCGCGCACATCTTATTGGTGAGGAAGAGGAAGAGAACCTCGGCTTGAGACCAACGCCGTCTGACGCTGCGTTTGCCATTTATCGCGTGGGGCCGGCGACACTCTTTCCAGAAAGACAAAATTTCGCAATCATCGGCCACGTCTATTGTGGCGTACTTTTTGGCATTGCTGGCGGATATTTCGCGCAATGGCTGGTGCAACACGAACAACGGAATGCATCGCTGCGTACATCCAACGGTACCGTCCAATAGCAAAGGAGTTCATTCATGGCACAATGGTCTCTCCGAACGCTGCTGATCGCGACGGCCGTCATTCCCCTAGCCATCTTCGCCATCGCCAAGTCGACTCCGCTCTACGTTTCCGCGGTGTTGACCATCGCAGCAATCGCTTGGATCGCCGTGGCGATCATGGCTTGGATCGATTCGGGGTCTCGCCAGGCGTGGGCCCGCGGAGTCATCCTCGCCGCAACCGCCTATGGATTGCTCGTCATCTGGATGGGAACCGAACTCGAGCTGGTTGGCTCACGGCTCGCGACGTCAGGTGCTCTCTACTACGCCCATACGTGGGCGGCACCCGACGCCAATGCGCCGCTAGCTAGTCCCTACACGATCACTTTCACATCGCCCCAGGGAAGCTCGTTAACGACGAATGAGATCACCTTCGATGTGCGGACCAACACCGACAGCGGCGTTTCCGGTACGACTTGGAACTATTCCACGCTCTCCACTTTGCTCAACCAGACGCCAACGCGCCGAGACTTCGCGACCATCGGCCATGTCTACTGGGGTATTCTGCTGGGCCTGGCAGGCGGATGGTTCGCGGCATGGATCGCCCGTCGACAACAGCAAGAAGTGGAACGAACTTCCTAGGGAGCAAACCCATGCAATGGTCACTTAAAACTCTGTTGATCGCCACGGCTATCATTCCGGTAGCCGTTTTTGCCATCACGCAATCGACCCCGTTTTATGTCTCGGCCGTGGTCACTGCGGCGGCGATCGCCTGGATTGCCATCGCAATCTTGGCTTGGGTCGAAACAGGCCAGCGACAAGCGTGGGCTCGCGGGATGATGATCGCCGCTACGGGCTACGCGATTTTGGTTTTCGCGCTCGGTGGCGAGGTCGGGCTGTCGGGTTCACGATTGGCGACGAGCCACGTGCTCGCGTATGCGTACCAGGGCGTCTTCCAACAGCAACCGCAGCTATTGCAGTTGCAAACGCCGGCGGAGGTCCTCACCACGACCGTCATGGACTCCAACGGCAGTATTGTGCTCACACAGCCACCAAATGGCTCGGTGCAAGTAACTCCGCAGTTCTACATCAATGGCAACGTGACGTCGTTTCCCTACCCCCTTCAAGTCGTCTCGACGTCCCCGCAACCGCAAGATTTCGGCACTATCGGTCACGTGTACTGGGGCGCGCTGTTCGCCCTGGTCGGCGGGTGGTTTGCCGCATGGATCGCGCGGCGACAAAAACAAGAAGCCGAGAAGACTCAGCCGGCCGCTTAAAGGATTTTTGCCACAGAGTTCTCGGAGAGGAGAAGAGGTTTCCTTCACTTCGCAAATCAAAAATCAACAATTATCAATCATCAATCGATTTGCATCTTGGGTGAAACGCGTCCTCGCGAGGCAAGCCCAACCGCGCACGGACAGGAATGTCCGTGCTACTTTTTTGTGGCAATCCTAAATCTCCGCCGACGCCACAGCAGCTTTCATTTTTTCCAGGCCAGTCTTAGCAACCATCAGCGGGTCTTGCTTCCAGTACTCGGGGTTGAAGAGTTCGAGCGAGAGCACCCCCTGGAAGCCGTTCTTTAGCAGCGACCCTAAGATCTTTCCCAGCGGAGCGATGCCGTCCCCAGGGTACACGCGGTCGGCATCCTTGGCTGCGGTCCGGTCGAGCTTGGGATAATCGTTCATGTGGAAGACTTGAATCGCGCTTCCCGAGAGCATGGCGAGGCTGTCGAAGGCGGTGTCGCCTTTGAACAGGTGATAAACGTCAGGCAAAACGCAAGCCATCGGATGGCCCGATTCCAGAACGACAAACATCGTCTCCGACAACCGGCTGAGGCATTTGGAAAAACCCCAAACCTCACATTGCGGGGCAACGCCGATCGATGCGCCGATCTCGCACAGCTTGCGATAGCGCTCGCCAGCCTTGCGCAAATCGAGATTGGCGTTCTCGGTTGCACCAGCCGGCGGAGCGGCGATTCGCGTTCCGCCTAGCTCGGCGACCCACCCCATGTCGCGCTTGGCTTGCTCCAAGCCTTTCGCTCGCTCGTTGTCGTCATCGGTAATCCAGTTAGCAAAACCAATGGCGCTCTCGACTTTGAGCCCATTGTCGGCGAGCCGCTTACGCACGTCACTCAGCTTACCGCCGCTTTTGAGGTGCCCCTCGATATCGTGCATCCACGGTTCGATGCCCTGGTAGCCCGCCTTGGCCGTCACGTCGACCAACTCGGAGAGCGAGAGATGCTTTTCGCGGATCGTGCTGGTGTTGAGGCAATATCGCACGCGTTTGCGTGGATCGGCTTCTTCGGCGGCCTGAGCAGCCGCAGGCATCCCGAGCGAAGTTGCAGCGAGCACGCCCGCGGGAATCATCGAGCCAGATACCAAAGCCGCGCGGCGAGAAAACTGTGGAGTCGTCATTGCAAAGCGATTCGTGCCAAAGCGATTTTTGATGGTCTGGGAACGAGCGAAGCGACCAGGCACCATCACACCTTGACGTGATCGGTCTCGATGCGGACTTCGGTCGCACTTAGGAGCGCCTTGATCCGCTCCTCGACGCCGTTAATGCCTGGCACATTCTCCAGGATAATCGCTTTTCGTTCGGTTGCCGGATAAAGGGTGAGCCGCCCGGATCGCAAAATCAGGTATTCGAAGACGTCGTGCAATTCCTTGTCGATTTTCAAGTTGGGCGAGGGGAATCGCTCCAAGTCGCCCCAGGGGCCGTGGTGGTGCATCAGCTCGTTGGCGGTGATTTCCCAATAGTCGAAGCGAGTGAAGATCCAAGCCGCGAAATAGACAAACACAAAACTTAGCGCGAACAAAAGATAAAACTCGGAGTTCGCTTCGAGCCTGAGCATGCCCAGCAGACTCGCGATCTGCGACCAGACTGGAAGCATTGTGTTCAACAGCGTGAGGCCAAGGAACACCACGAAAATCGCCAGCACCATCGAGATCGCCGCCATCCGCGGGAAGTCGAACGACATCACGAACAAGTTCAGCAGGAAGATCGCCATGAAGGTGGCGCCGCACAGATAGCGAATGGACTGGATGCGTTCGTCGCCGAAATTCAACGTCGGCAGAAGCCATTGCGTGACGGCGAACAGCACGGCGAACAACACCGTCGGATAAAGGATGATTACCTTCGGGTAACTCCGAACGATGATGCTTTCTTCTTTGGAATCGGACGAACTGCCGGTCGACATGGTGGACGGGTCCTACGGTGACAAAACAGGCCAGCGGGTGTGCCGCATTATAGTTGTTTCGCGGTCGTCCGCTCAGTCTTGGCGATTTCACCCATTTCGGGGGCAAGTTTGGCGATTTCCCGCTCGCGGTAAGCTTTAACGCGTATGCCGGGCCGAATTGAGTCTCTCACTTTTTCGTCCGATAGAGCAAGAGTACCGGTTGGGTCTAAGACTCAGCAGTGGCTAGCGGCGACATCGATCCCGTCATCGAATGCGACGCCAGCCCGCGAGCCTCGATTCACCGCCAGGGTTTACGGACAGATCGATTCACAAACCGGCATTCCGCTTATTTGGTCGCCATTGGCGCTGAAGGAACGGGTGCCGGCTTCGGAACAGGAAGTTCGCGGGCTGGAGTATTTCCACCCGCGAAAACCGCGACGATAGGGAGATCGACGCATGCGTTATGGCCAGGGTATTTCGCGACGTTGGATGGTCCGCATCGGTCTTGCGATGGCCGGAGTCAGTGTAGTGGGAGTCGCCGGCGCAGGCGAGTTTTGGTCCCGCTGCAAACTCGACTTTGCTCGCAACAACTTCTGGCCGCGGCCCTTCATCGTCGCCGACCGCGCCGCCACTCGTGCACCTTTTGAAGTGCAATCCAACATTGGTTGGCGCCTGCAAAACACGCTCGGCAACGAGTTCTTCGACGAGAACAACGCGCTCACCTCGGCCGGTATTTTGAAGGTGAAGTGGATCCTCACTTACGCACCAAGCCATCGCCGAACGGTGTATGTGCTGACCGCAGCCGACCAAACGACGACGATGGCCCGCGTCGACTCGGTGCAGCAAACCATCTCCGATGCGACGGCCACGAACGGAACGGCGATGCCGCAAGTATTGCTGACCGATCAAGAAGCGCCTGGCGGATCGGGCACCTACTACGACGCGCTCAACCGCGCTTACCAAGACTCGATCCCCGCTCCCCGTTTGCCGGCGCGACAAGGATCGGGCTCGGGCAGCTCGAGCGGTTCCGGCGGGTCGGGCAGCTCCAGCGGATCAGGCTCGGGCACGTAGTCGTCCGCCGTAGCGGGATACCGCTAGCATCTCTGCAATATGCAAAGGGGAGAGGCGTCTTGCGTCTCCCCGAATCGCCCGAGCGTTTCCCTCTTTGGCCGCTCGTCGCGCTGACGATTTTTTCTCTTTCGTTGGCTTTTCGCGAGTACGTTACGGCGCTTCGTGTGGAGTCGCGCACCGTGCTCTGCCGATCCTCTTTTAAAGCCTAATCGGAACATTCGGCATATTCGTTGCCTGCTGGCATCCACGGCAGTGCTTGCCGACGAAGAGGAGACTATCGAATGCGACGCGATACACTTTGGGCCACGTTGGCTGCTGCCGGAATGATCATGGCATCGTCCACGGGCTGCACTTCGACGAGCTGGCTCGGCAACGGCGGTTCGTGGGGCACAGGGAGCTGGTTCGCCAAGAAACCGGCCGGAGCCCCGGATACTTCGATTGCCAAAAGCGAAGACAGCAGCTGGTTCAAGTGGCCATCGTGGGCAGGCGGATCGGACGAGGTGAAAACCGAGGAAAACGATCCGACCTCGATGTACACCAAAACTAAGACGGTCTCGCCTGAACTGTACGAAGGGATGGCCGCCGCCGCCGAACGACAGGGCAAATACGTCGAAGCGATCAAGCAGTACCAGGCTGGCCTGAAGGCTCATCCCGACAACATTGCGCTCTACATGGGCATGGCCCGCGCCTACGATCGCGCCGGCAATAGCGAATACGCAATTCAAACCTATCAACGCGTGATCAAGGTCGATCCGAAGTTCGCCAAGGTCCACAACGACATGGCGCTTTGCCTCGCGCGGAACAAAGACCTGCCGGCCGCCATCCAATCGATGGATAAGGCGATCGCACTCGATCCCAAATCGGAGCTCTACCGCAATAACATGGCGACCATGCTGGTCGACATGGGGCAGCACGAAGCCGCGCTCGGTCAAATGCAAGCCGTTTCTCCACAAGCGGTCGCTCACTTTAACGTGGGTTACTTGCTTCAATCGCGAGGGCAACCCGCGTTGGCTGCAAAGTACCTGAACAAGGCCCTTGAATACGATCCCTCGCTGACCCGCGCGCAATCGCTGTTGAATAAGGTCGAAGCGATGGCCGCCACCGGTGGCAACGCCGGGCAGGAAGCAGTCGCTCAAGTCGCTCGCGCCGGATCGGATGCGGCCGATCGTTGGAAGATGAAAGCCAGCGCCGCGGGCGAAGCGATGGGTGGCTACGGAAAGGCCGCCGCACAGCAAGCCTACGGGGACGTCGAACAGCGCGCTAGCGCCGTGCGAGCGCGGGTTGGTGACATGGCTAATGAAGTTCAAGCCAAGGCCAGCAATGCCGTGCAACAAACCGAATCCTCCGTTTATGGGCAAGTCGAGCAAGCGGAGAAATCGGTCTACGGCCGGGTCAAGCAAACGCAAGCAAGCGTTTATGAAAAGGTCGATCGGGCAGAACAAAAGGTGCAAAAGACGCTTGGCACTTATGTCCCCTCGGCCCCGCGTGGCGGAGCAGCCCCGTCTTCACTTAAGACACCTGTCGAATCGGCGTACGGCGACGGATCAGCGCCTTCGGCTCCAGCCGACGATTCCGAAGCCGCCATCCGTTTGGGTACGCCCGACAAATAGGCGGTCACTTTTTCGCCAGGCGAGCGATCCCAGAGGTCGCTCGCAAAGCGAAATCCGCCTTGCCGTCCTGAACAAGATCTTCATAATCGACGGGTAGTTTGAGCGATTCGGTCCGCGACGTCGCTTTCTGTCGCGGCCGCTCGATCTCTTAGCCCCCCGACCGATTTCGACATGCGGCAAGTCAGTTCGAAGCAACCACGACCGCGCAAGTTGCCAACGGCGAACTCTGAGGACCAAGAGCCTTCGAAGGTTTCGAGCCCTGAGGATGCTAGCACCTACACGGTGCTGCCAAGACCTCGCTCTTCTTGGCCGGTGTGGCTGGGGTACGCCTTGTTGATGGCGATCATCGCGATCGCCTATGCCAATTCTCTTGGTGCCCCTTTCCTGTTCGACGACAGCGGCAGCATCGAGCAAAATCCGACCATCCGCGACCTGAAGGAATTCTCTCGTATCTGGCGGCCGATCGGCAGCGGAAACACGGTGCAAGGCCGGCCGTTTCTCAATTTCACCTTTGCGCTGAACTACGCCATGCATGGCGCATGGCCGCCGGGCTTTCGCGTCGTGAATATCATCATTCACGCCATCAATGCGATGTTGCTCTACTCGCTCGTTCGGCACACATTGCTGAATGGTCGCGGCTGCGAGTTGTTACGGGACAAGGCCACTGCGATCGCGCTACTGTGCGCCGCGATGTGGGCGGCGCACCCGATGCAAACAGAGTCGGTTACGTACATCGTCCAGCGTGCCGAGTCGCTGGCGACGATGTTCTGGTTAGGCGCGTTGACCAGCTTCGCCTTTTGGATCACAGGTCAACGAACGTGGCAACTCGTGGTTGCGATATTGTGTGCGGTTGTCGGCGCGACCAGTAAAGAGATTGTCATCACGGCGCCGTTTGCGATTTTGTTTTACGACCGCACCTTCTTCGCGACCTCGTGGCGTGACTTGTGGAACTCGCGCGGCCGGGCACATGCCGTGCTTTGGTTAGGAGTCGTCCTCGTCACCGCACTTCTGATGGGGAACACGAACGGCCGCGGCGGCTCAGCCGGTTTGGGCTTAGGCATGAGTTCATGGCACTATTTTCTGACGTCCATCGATGCCGTCGCCACCTACCTGAAGTTGTCGATCTGGCCTCACCCGCTGGTGTTCGACTACGGAACGGATGTCATCACCGACCCGCGGCAAGTGGTATGGCAAAGCATCCTGGTATTCGGCCTTGCGATCGGCGGGTTGGTAGCTGGTTTACGGTGGCCTTGGATTGGGTTTCTCACGCTCATCTTCGCGGCGACCTTGGCCCCCACCACCAGCTTCATACCCGTCCTCACGCAAACCAGGGCCGAACATCGCATGTACTTGCCGCTGGCGATGGTCGTCGTCGCAGTGGTCGTCGGATTGAGTGCCGTTGCAATGAAGTTCGCCGCATCAATGCCCGCCGCAAAAAGCTGGTGGGTGGCCCTCCCGGCGGCTGCGATTGTCATCGCTCTGACAACGCTCACGGTCTTGCGCAATCGCGATTACCGCGACGAAGCCGCCATCTGGCAAGACACGGCGAAGAAGCGTCCGCAAAACGAGGCCGCGTTGTACAGCGTCGCGCTGGCCAAGCGGTTTGCGCCTGGCATCACCGAAAAGGAAGGTAACCGGCTCGCGTTCGAGGCCGTGCGCGACTTAGTGCATCAGCACCCCAAGTCAGGCTTCCTGCACATGGCGTTTGCCAGGCTGCTCCTGGTCGAGGGCCAAACCGATGAGGCGATCCAAGAGATCGACGCCGCCGAACAAAATGGAGCCAAGCGCGCCGACTGCCATTTCTTGCGGGCCAGCGTTGCTCTCAAGAAGAACGACTTGCAGGCGGCACTGGAAGCGATCGAGCAAGCGAACCTTTCGTCGCCCGTTCGAAGCCCAGAATTCTTAACCCTACAGGGTGAAATCTTGCTCAAGGTAGGTCGCCCTGGCGATGCGGTGGTCGCCTTGGACGAAGCCCTCACACTCGAGCCGAACGCCGCGCGAGCGATTGCCGCGCGGGCGAAGGGCCTCTTCGCTCTGGGAAAAGAGCAACGCGCGCTCGAAGAATTCAAACGCTGTATCGTTTACGATCCGTACAACGCCTCGCACTACGATAATTTGGCGGTGGTCTACACCAAGCTCGATCGCGCTCGGGAGGCCATCCGGGAGATCGATCGCGCAATCGAACTGCAACCGAACGATCCCTCGTACCATTGTCGACGCGCGCGGATATTGGCCTTTCAAGGCGAATTTCGAGAAGCATGTGCTGATTTCGATACCGCGATCGCC
This sequence comes from uncultured Pirellulaceae bacterium, assembly GCA_964636985.1. Lineage (GTDB taxonomy): Bacteria > Planctomycetota > Planctomycetia > Pirellulales > Pirellulaceae > CAZWSX01. The sequence continues at coordinate 137,679 of CAZWSX010000018.1, forward strand.
GTAAGTCCCGAATTCATTCCTGCCTACGAGGGACGAGCCGCTGCACGAGTCGAACTCGGAGATTTCGATGGCGGCCTGGAAGATTGCCAGGCCATTCAAAAGCTCGGCGGTCAGCCTCCGGCAATGGTCGTTCGCAAGGCGATTCTCGGCCGCGCTTCGGGCTCTCGATAGAGCCCGCTAGTTTGTCGAAGCGGCGCCGTTGGCCCCACAAAACCGGACGATCCGGTCGTACAGGTCGCTCGCCACGCGAAATCGTCGCGCGTCGGTCTTCTTGCCGGGCATCGGAGTCGCGGTGACCAAGCCGAACTCTTCAGGCCAGTCAGGCCGATTCATCGCAATGGCGACAAAGCAGCGAAGCTGGCCGAACGTGCTCTCCCCTGCTCCACCATGCTGAACCTCTTCGACACGGACTGTCTGGATCGCCTCTTTAGGGATTTCCATCCGTTCCTTGTTTCCTTCGTAGAGAAGCAGGCCGCGGTTGGAATCGGCGTAGAGCAATCCATAGTCGGCCGACTTGAGGAGCGGTTCTCCCCAACTCGCCTTCGTATAAAGAGTCACTGGCAGGGCTTCAGGATTATCGACATCGACAATCAAACCAGGTCGTTTTCGCAAACGGTCAGTCGTTGCAGCCGCGAGCATCCAGTCCGCCCAGTACTCGCCGACCGACTCGAAGTAGATGCCGGTCAACCAGGCACCCGCGATGAAGTAAACAATCGCTCCTATAAAGTGGAACGACGTAACGGCTTTCCAATTCACAATCGCCCATACCACCATCGCAATGAGCGAGATCGCGAACAACAGGGCTGGCCCCAAGGCGACCACGACAGCTGCAATCTTCTTACCGACATCGGGTTCGATGCGGTCGCTTTCGGGCATAGCCGTCACGCGCACTGCTACGTCCGACTTATGGCAGTCGGGCGCGAATACCAATTCGTTTTCCAGCCCATGAATCTGCTCGGGCGCTCGCCACAGGGACAAAACGACGGGGACTTGAAGGCGATGCAGGGCTAGTGCCAGCCGTTCCAGTCGAATGTCATCCGGCAGCCCGATCGCGGCGAACTTGCCTTCGTGCATAAAGTGCAGCACTGCAAACCGCGGATCGCGTTCGCTTTTTCGCTCGATCGTCACGGCGCTAAGGAGTGAAAGGGGATAGTGCCATTGCATCTCGAGCTTACCACCCCCTGCGTAAACATGGATTCCAGACTCGTCGAGTTCCGCCCGCCGTTGAAACGCACCGAATTCAATCGCGAACCAAGCGAGGAATCCCAAGCCTAGGCCCAACGCCAGGCTCATCCCCCATCCATTCCCCGTAAACAAAAGCAAGATTGAGATCGCCAAGCCGATACCAATAAGCGGACCGCCAATGGTGAACCAATCTCGCCACGTCCGGATCTTTTGCAAAAAGAACAGCGGTTCGTTCCAGACAAAAGCTCGCTTGCCAAACAGATTCATGGCCAGGCCGTTCGGTAGCAGTGAGAACGCTACTATTCGTTAGTAGATCTGGCTCAGATTGTGGCCAGCGCACAAGCTCAAATCAAGATCCGCAGTCGATTGCATTTTTGGACAGAGGGAGCGGGTCAGGAGTCGTCCACCAACTCCGCAACTCCCGTCGCCTTGTCGATCGATGCCTTGAGATAGGCAATTCGCGTTTCCGGCTTGCTCGAACTGGGACAGGATGCCGGCGTGTGCTCGATGAACCGCAGCGTCAGCAATAGCTCGATCTGGTGTGTCTGTTCGCGAACGCCGCGGACATCGATCCCGACGAACTCCGGCCAGCCCCCCCGCTCGAGATAGTCTTCCATCGGGACCGCGGAAACGGGCAACTCGCTTTGCAGTACGGCGGCGACTTCACCATCCCGACGAACTGCCGCCAACGTCTTAGTCAAGGAAAGGGACGGCATCGCAGGTCGTTCGAATCCTCTGAAAACGCAGCAAAAACATAAGCAATCAGGAAAGCAGGCCAATGGCAGGATCGCCATTGGGTCTCTACAATTCGGGATCAGCGAAATACACACATTGGTAGGATAGCATCGAACGCGGAATAGGGAGCCCGATCATGTCCGAATCGCTCAAGTCTCTGATTGCCGCCGGCACAAAACTCTGGCTCGATTCGATCGATCCCGACCTGGTCAAATCGAACCGCGCGCTAGGCGCCACCGGAGCCACCTCGAACCCGGTGATTGTTTCCGACCTGATCCGAACGGGCCGTTTCGACCGCGATATCGAAGCACTCGTGGAAAAGGGACTCGACGACGACGCCATCGCCTGGCAAATGACCGACACGCTCGTTCGCGGCGCACAGGAAGTTTTCCTGCCAGTCTGGGAAAAGACCAAGGGAGACGACGGGTACGTCAGTTTCGAACTCGATCCCCTCATCGAAGACCCGGCCGCCAACATGCCGCACGCCAAGCGGGTGGCTCGCTATATCGAACTCGGCAAGAAGTGGTCGGCAGGGCACAAGAATCGAATGATCAAGGTTCCGGCGACGCCCGCGGGACTTGAGGCCCTCGAAGAGCTTTGCGCCCACGGCGTTACGCTAAACGTGACGCTGATCTTCTCGATGCGGCAATACGAAGCCGCCCGCGATGCGATGTGGCGCGGAGCCCAGCGACGAACCACGCTCGCGCAGTTCAAGAGCGTTTACAGCATCTTTGTTTCGCGCGTCGACATTTACACGGAAAAGCACGTGCCGAGCCTGTCGAAAGAAGCACAAGGCCAGGTCGGCATCGTCAACGCCAAGCAAATCTGGCGAGCGAACGAAGCCTACTGGGCCAGCAAGAAACTGCCGCTCAAGCAGGAAATGATCTTCGCCAGCACCGGGACCAAGAAGCCCACCGACGTTCCGTGGAAATATGTCGCCGCGTTCGCCGGAAGCGATATCGAAACCAACCCGCCGGCCACGAACGATGCGGTCGCCAAAAGCGAGCAAACGTTCACGCGTCAGGTCGACCAGATGCCTAGCGCCGAGGTGCTAACCGAAATCGCCAATCACGTTGACGTGAAGCGCATGGAACACGTGCTGATGGAGGAAGGGATCGCCAAATTCGCCGATCCGCAAAAGGCGCTACTCAAGACCATCGCCGAAAAGCGCGCGGCCCTGCAAGGCGTTTAGCGACCCTCTCCTGAGCGGTCCAAGGCGACGTCGCACTTAGCGCGTCGCCTCTATATCTTCGTACGTCTGCGTTACGTTTCCGCCATCTCCTTTCCCTATGGCGAGCAGACGGACAGGATTGTCCGTCCCACGTTCTTGTCGCGCAGTCACACCGCCTCCCGATCCCCGCTTAAGATTGGATACATGCCTAGGGGGAAACTATGAGGGAGCGACATCATGAAACGGTTGGCCGATTTTCATCGGTTCCACCCCATGATGGTCGCTATTTTCGTGCTGGTGGTAACCGCGCTAGCAATCGCCGGACTCCCGCGACTGCAATTCGACGACGATCCCCGCTCTCTGATTCGCGTTAAGAACCAGGAACTCGCCGAACTCGACGCGTTTCATCGCGACTTCGGCCCCGACGATCAGGAAATTGTCCTGGTTATCGAAGGGGATCTCTTTACACCGTCGGCCATCCATGCCCTGCAGGATTTGTCGACCGCGCTCAAGGAACTGAACGAAGTCGAGTCCGTAGCCAGCTTGCTGGACGTCCGCGGTCGCGGTGGCTTCCCGCTCAAGTTGGTCCCGCTGGAACGCTTGACGCCAGCACAACTGGAAAAGACCAAGACTCTGGCGCTGGAGCATCCGATGGCGGTCCGCCAGTGCTTGTCGGCCGATGGCCGGACCACCGTGATGACCGTCGAACTCCGCGGATCGGACATCTCGACTTCGAACCTGGAACGAATCGTCAACAAGGTATCGGGGATGGCGCGTCAGTTCCTCTTGCCAGTCGGCCTCTCGTTCCGCATGACGGGACATCCGACGTCCCGCATTGAATTGCTCCACACCCTGATTTATGAGGCTATCAAGTTCACCATTCTTGGGATTGTGATTTCCGGTGCCATCTCATTCGTGGTGTTCCGTTCACTCTCCCACGTACTCGTGGCCTGTCTCGGTCCGGCCGTGGGAGTCGCCTGGACTCTCGGTGGGATGGCCTGGCTGGGAATCAAAATCGACCCGCTGTTGGTGATTCTTCCGGCTCTGATGTTCATCATCGGCTTTACCGATTCGGTCCACCTGGTGACCGATATGGGCGAGTCGCGCAGGAAAGGGCTGAGTCGTTGGGCAGCGGCCGCGGCCGCCGTCGAACACGTCGGTGGAGCCTGCTTATTAACAGCCATCACCACGGCTGTGGGCTTCTTCTCGCTCTCGTTCGCCCGGTCCGAGATCATCCGCAAGTTCGGGCTGACGTGCACTGTGTCCACACTCGTTTTATTTGTAGCCGTGCAAATGGTGGTGCCGCTTGTCGCCGCAGTCGCACCGCAGCGAGACCCGCGCTTTCGCGCTTACTCTCCCATTCTCGTTTCCCTCGTCGCCTGGCTGGAACCGTCGTACCGTTGGCTGCTCAATCGCCCCCGCAGCGTGGCCCTGGTGAGTTTGGTCATCACCGTCGCCTGCTTTCTCATTTCGTTTCGACTGCAAAGCGACCATCGCTGGACCGAATCGCTCCCCGAAACCAGCGAGACGGTCAAAGTCACCCAGTTGTGCGACCAGCAATTCGGCGGCTCGATGCGGGCCTATGTAGTCGTGCAATGGCCGGCAGGAAAAGAGCTGGCGTCGGATGAAGTCCTCGACGCTCTGCGCGATACGCACCACGCTTGCGAGCAAATCGATCTACCCCAAGTCCCCGTCTCACTCCTTACGTTCCTCGGATCAATCAACGGCCCCGACGAAGGTGACATCGACTCCAACGAATACCTCGTCCGCGAGATCGCCTTACTGAATCGCGCGCCTCCCGCCGAACTGCGAAGGTTGCTGGTTCCCGAGCGGCGCAAGACGGCGATTGCCATTCACGTTCCCGATATCGGTGCCGCGCGGCTCGCTCCTATCTTCGGCAAGCTGGAAGACCAACTCCGCAGCCTCGAAAAGAAGTATCCCGGCTTTCGCATGCACGTAACGGGAACGGTCGTGGTCGCGTATCACAATACGTACCAGATGATCGAAGACCTGATGTGGTGCATGTCGATCGCCGGTGGGCTCATCTTCTTTATCACGACCATTCTCTTTCGCTCGCCTGTGATGGGGATCCTGAGCGTCGTTCCCAACATTTTTCCGCAAGCGATTACAGCGAGCCTTTTGGTCCTCACCGATCAGCCCCTCACGATCAACGGCGTGCTTTCGTTTACCCTCTGCCTTGGGCTTTCGGTCGACGACACGATCCACTTCCTGATGCGATTCCGCGAAGAGCGCGAACAGGGAGGGCCGCTCCCCAATGTGGTTTTGCGCACTTTTCTGGCGGTAGGTGGTGTCGTCATTGCGACAAGCCTCGTTCTGATAGGTGGGTTTCTGGGGATCCTCGTCAGCAATATGCCAGCGATTCGGGTCTTTGCATGTCTTACGGCTGTGACGCTTATCGCGGCCGTCGTCGGCGATCTGATCATGCTGCCAAGCCTCTTGCTTTGCTTTTCGTCAGAAAAGAAGAAGCTGCGCACAGGGCCTGCGCCAAAGGTACGATAGTGTGGCAAATCGATATCCTCCGCGCGAGCTCTCCCATGCGCACGCTTTCCTTTCTTTGTCTGGCTTTCTCCGCTTGGTTCGGAGCGGCGCATTGCCTCGCCAACGATAATCTTGCGGCCGATAATCTTGCGGCCGAAGTTCTTGCAGCCCCAGGCGACCTCCGCGTGATGAGTTTCAACATCCGCTATGGCACGGCGGCCGACGGCCCCAACCACTGGGACAAGCGGCGCGACGATTTGCTCGCCAACATCCAGGCCATCGACCCTGATTTGCTAGGCACGCAGGAAACGCTCAAATTCCAACGCGACTGGCTGGCCGAAAAACTGCCGCAATACGAGTGGCTCGGCGTGGGCCGCGACGACGGCAAGGACCGCGGCGAGATGATGGCCCTTTACTACAAGAAGGACCGCTTCGAAAAACTCGACGGCGGCCACTTCTGGTTGAGCGAAACGCCCGACGTCGTCGGAAGCAAGAGTTGGGACGCTGCCTTGCCGCGGATGGTCACGTGGGTGAAGCTGCGCGACAAATCGGATGCCAATGGAAAGCCGATTGTCTTCTTCAACACGCACTTCGACCACAAAGGCGGGACGGCGCGTCAAGCGTCGGCGGAACTGCTTCGCCGCAAAGTGAGAGACGTCGGCCCGTTAGCGCGCGTGGTTGTCACCGGCGATTTCAATTCGGATGAGGGAAGCGGGCCCTATCACAATTTGTTCAATCCCGTCCAAGGCATTCCATCTCCCGTAGTCGATAGCCTCCGAGTCGTTCAGCCCCAACGGAGTGCGGACGAAGGAACCTTTTCCGGCTTCCAAGCTAGCGCCATCCAGGGCCCACGGATCGACTGGATCGCCGGCTCACGTGATTGGGAAATCCTCAGCGCGACGATCGATCGAACCAACAAGAGCGGCCGCACGCCCTCGGACCACTTCGCCGTCACCGCGACGCTCCGCGCCAAACCAATGACCACCTGGGTCTACTGCTCGGCCGCTAAAGAACAATCGATCGACTTGCTGAAACTCGACACGACGACAGGCGAACTTGCTAAAGTCGCTCGATTTTCCACTCCCGGAGAACCGGGCGCTCTCGCCGTCAGTCCGGATGGAAACTTCCTTCTCGCGGCCCTTCGATCCGTCGGAAAGTTGGCCAGTTTTCGGATCAATCCGGAAACAGGAGCGCTGACCACGCTCAGCGTCGTCGAAGCCGGGCGGGACCCCGGGCATATTTCGCTCGATCGCAGCGGCCGCTACTTGCTTGCCGCCTACTACGTTTCAGCCAAGGTGAGCGTTCATGGCATTGCCGAGGATGGCACATTGTCGGAGAAGCCTCACCAAGAGTTGCCGACCCACGACAAGGCCCATGGGATCATGCTCGACCGCGAGAATCGCTTCGCGTTCGTCCCGCATACCGGCCCGAACGTGATCTTTCAGTTCCAGTGGGACCAGTCCGCCGGCAAACTGAAACCGAGTTCGATTCCAATCCTCGATCGCCCGGCGAATACTGGCCCGCGCCACCTCGTTTGGCACCCCACGAAATCGATCGCTTACATCGATAACGAGCAAGGAAACAGCGTCACCGCCTATCAGCTCGGCAACAACGGGCTGCTCGTCCCCGGACAAACCGAAACCACGCTGCCGCCAGATGTCACCGAAGGCGCCACGGCCGAAATCAAAGTCCATCCCAGTGGTCGATTTCTCTACGTCTCCAACCGCGGCCACGACAGCATCGCTGTGATCGCGCTCGATGAGTCGGGCGAGAAGCTCACGTTTGTCGCAGCCGAACCAACGGAGAAAAATCCGCGGTCCTTCGATATCGATGCCAGCGGCAAATTCTTGCTGGCCGGCGGTGAGACTTCCGGCAGCCTCTCCGTTTACACCATCAACGGTGACACAGGGCGGCTCACGCCGACGAGCAGCATGCCCGTCGGTCCGATGCTGTGGTGGGTGCAAACCTTCTCGCGTTAGCCCAAGAAAGCCGCGATCAGGGTAAGATGCCCTGCTATGGAAAACAACAATCCCGGCAGCGGACCAGTCCCCACGCGCGACGACTTGGCGCTCATGTATCTCGACGCCTTGCCGTACGAACCGTACGCGGTGCAGGCCAGCGCGCTCGAAAAATGGTTCGCCAGCGAACAAGGCGTTTTGGTCTGCGCGCCGACTGGCACCGGCAAAACTCTCATCGCGGAAGCCGCGCTGTTCGAAGCTCTGCACACCGGCAAACAAGCTTATTACACGACGCCTCTTATCGCCCTGACTGAGCAGAAGTTCAACGAAATCCAAGCCGCCGCGGTTCGCTGGGGCTTTAATGCCAGCGACGTCGGCCTGGTCACAGGCAATCGCAAGGTCAACCCAAACGCCACGGTACTGATTGTTGTCGCCGAAATCCTGTTGAACCGCTTGCTCCACCGCGAAGCATTCGACTTCACCGACACGTGCGCCGTCGTGATGGACGAGTTCCACAACTTCGCCGATCCGGAACGCGGCATCGTGTGGGAGTTGTCGCTGGCGCTGCTGCCGCCTCATGTGCGGACACTGCTTCTCTCGGCCACGGTCGGCAATGCGGTCGATTTTTCGCTCTGGCTCAACCGCAGCCACAATCGGCGGCTCGATGTGGTCCAAAGCACAGAACGCAAAGTCCCTCTTACCTTCCGTTGGACGCCCGACGAATTGCTCAACGAACAGCTCGAAATCATGTCCGACGGAACGGACGAAGCTCGCTACACACCGGCGCTCGTGTTCTGCTTCAATCGCGACGAATGCTGGAACGTCGCCGAACAAGTCAAAGGAAAAAGCCTGCTCGCGTCAGGCCAACAAGAACGGCTCGACAAAGAACTAGAGCCGTACGACTGGTCGCAAGGAGCCGGGCCAAAGCTGCGGCAGTTATTGCTCCGCGGCGTGGGCGTCCACCATGCCGGAATTCTCCCCAAGTACCGCCGACTGGTGGAAGACCTGTTCCAGAAAAAGCTTCTCGCCATTTGCGTCTGCACCGAAACCTTGGCAGCCGGAATCAATCTGCCCGCCCGATCCGTCGTGCTGCCGACCTTGCTCAAGGGCCCGCCCGGGAAACAAAAGCTCATTGAACCCAGTAGCGCGCACCAAATCTTCGGCCGTGCGGGGCGACCGCAGTTCGACAAGCAAGGCTACATCTTCGCCCTGGCCCACGAGGACGACGTGAAGATCCTCCGCTGGCGGGAGAAATACGATTCCATTCCGGAGGACACCAAAGACTTCGCCATGCTGGCCGCGAAGAAGGCTCTCAAAAAGAAGATGCCGACTCGGCGCTCGACGGAGCAATACTGGAGCGAGCAGCAGTTCGAGCAGCTCCGAACCGCGCCTCCTAGCAAACTCACGAGTAAAGGTCCTCTGCCCTGGCGAATGCTCGCGTACATGCTGACGACGTCGCCCGACGTGCGGCAACTCCGCGACTTCGCCAGCAAGCGGCTGCTCGAAGGAAACAAGGTGGAACAAGGCCAACGGCAACTCGATCGCATGCTCGTTACGCTCCACCGAATGGGCTTCGTTCAGCTTGAGCCAATCCCAACGACGGCCGATATCGAAGCGATTGGCCAGCCCGGGATCGAGATCCCGCCCGAGCTGCGCCGACTCGGAAGCGAATCGGTTACGGTAACCGACTCTCAAACCGAACAAGTTTCGGCTCCTAAGCCGAAAGCCGCGTTTGGGGCTGGCCTCTTCGACGAACCGCCCGCCGAACAATCGCCAGCAGTGGCCAAGCCAGAAGCAAAAGAAGAAATTCCCGCGCCGACAAAAGAAATCGACGAGCCAGCCGCCGAGCAAAGCGTTTCATCACTGGCCGCAGCGCTGCAAATGGGAACCCGCGCGGTCTCAAAAAAAGCCCCTCCCCCTACCCCGCCAAAGAAGGAAAAAGTGCTCGACCTGGCCACAGGCAAGATGGTCGCCTCCGGCCCAGCCGATGTCGAATACAGCTATCGTCCCGTGCGAGCTTTCCCGACCGAAAAGATGCCGCAGCTCACCGTGCTGCGTAGCGTCAATCCGCTGTACGGTCACTTCCTGATGGAGCATCTGGGAATTGCCGACCGCACCGAACGCATCCAGGCGATCGAGAGCGTGTTGGAAATGCCGCGCAGCTTGTTCTACGCCGTTCGCGTTCCGAAATACGACGAGCTGCCGCGCGGCCCGCTGGCGACATTGCGACTCGATCCGATGCTTTTGCAACTGGGCATCGCGACAGCGGACGAACTGACAGGGCCGTCGCCCGAAGAAGAAGACCGCCGCCGCGGCATGTTCGAAGAGCCGCCCGTCCGCGTCCTCACGCTGGCCGATAAGCTCCATCGCTTGTTCAACGCCCAATACCCCGGAGTTCACGATCTGGAAGTCACGCCCGTCTGGGTGGTGGGCGAAGTCCTGGAATTCGGCCGCGATTTCAACAAGTACATCACAAGCAAGCGGCTGCAAAAGCAGGAAGGCGTGATATTCCGCCACCTACTGCGGATGATCTTGCTGCTCAAGGAACTCCGAGAGCTAACACCAGTCGATGGCACCAAGCAAGCCTGGAAAGACGAGATGGACGACATCGCCGAGCGGCTCACAGAAACGTGCCGCATCGTCGACCCCAGCAGCACCGATGAAACGCTCGCGCGGGCAGAAGATCCGCTGATGGCCATGTGACTCTGCAAAGGCTCTCAGGTTCCGCCAAGCTGAACCAGTTGATTCAAGCTGCCGGAACGAAAGCCTTCCAAATCAAGCGTGACATACTTGAATCCCAGCCCGCGGAATTCGCGAATCAGGTTAGCGCGAACCGGCTCGCTCACCAATCGCGACAAAGCCGTCACCGGGACTTCCAGTCGCGCTATCTCTCCTTTGTGCCAGCGGACGCGAACTTCGCTGAGCCCTAGCCCGCGCAAGACTTGCTCGGCCTGATCGATCTGCGCCAGCCGATGCGGCGTCACTTCTTCGCCGTAGGCGATGCGGCTCGAAAGACATGGCGTGGCCGGCTTGTCGGCGATACTTAGCCCCCAACTGTTTGCCAGTTCCCGAACGTCGCGCTTGCTGAAGCCGCACTCGGCCAGCGGCGCGCGGACTCTGTTTTCGCTGGCAGCTTGTAAGCCCGGGCGATAATCGCCCAGATCGTCGGCATTGGTGCCGCTGACAATCCAGCGCACGTTCCACGTGCCAAGGCTACCAGTCAGCCGGCCGTAGAGTTCGCTCTTGCAGTGGTAACAACGATCAGGCGCGTTCCTCGTATAAGCCGCTTGCGACAGTTCGTCGGTACGCAGAACCTCGTGGCGAATGCCAATTTGTTTGGCGACCTCGATCGCTTCTTCCAGTTCGCCCGAGGCCAAACTGGCGCTCACACCGGTAATTGCGATCGCTTTATCGCCAAGCGCCAATTGCGCGGCTTTGGCGACGACAGCCGAATCGACTCCGCCCGAGAATGCGACCGCGCAGCTCTCAAGTTGCGAAATCGTATCGAGAAGTTGCTGCTGCTTGGCGGAGAGGTCGGACATCGGTGCTTACAGTCGCGTCGTGTGATTCAAGGGCTGCTAATTCGAAGGTTGCCCGGCACTCTCATTGTACGCACCTAGCAGGAGGCAAAACGGCCAAGAAACAAAAACGCCTCGGGTGGACGGGAGGTAATCCGTCGACCCGAGGCGACAAGACGTCGCTTGACGTTTTTACAGCCGGCGTTCCTAGCTTAAAGGAAAAGAACAGGAGATCAGTGGAACAGTAGACCGCAGTGGAGTACACGGGCCTTTTCTACTGATCTACTGGTCTCCTGCTCCACTGCTCTATTCGCCAAAGGCGAATCGAGGCGCGGGAGGTTAAAAAAGACAACGATCTGCCGCTATGCCGTGGCAACGCGAGTTGTGAGAGCCCGCAGGTTTAGTAAGTGGGCACCTTGGCTCGGAGTTGTGTGATCCACCCTCGGGAGGCTATACACGCTTGCCGCGCCTAATATCATCGGTGCCCGTTGCGGACCTCTTATTCGGCTCCCCAAATGTTTCGCGTCAACAACACAAACATGACAGAAGCATTGTCGGGGGCGGACTATAGAGATCGTCCACCGTGCCCGCAAGAGAAATCGCGTCCCTCGCTAGCAGCGTCGCGCCCCGTGTTTTTCCGATCGGAACGCGTGCATACGCAGTTCCACAAACGGTTTTTTCTCCCGTTTTTTCCTCGCTGAGGAACCGTTAAGGGGCCAGTTTCATAGGTCGTCGGGGTTCACATCGACCGACACTTCCAGCACGTGGCTGCCGCCGCCGATATAGACCCCTTTCAACGGCGCCACATCGCCGTAGTCGCGTCCCCAACCGACGGTGATATGGTCGACCGAAGGAAACTGTTTGTTGGTCGGATCGATATCGATCCAGCCGAGCGGCCCGCAGTAAACGCTCACCCAAGCGTGCGAGGCATCGGCTCCCACTAAACGCGGCTTGCCTGGCGGCGGAAGCGTTCGGATGTATCCGCTCACATACCGCGCGGCCAAGCCAAGCGACCTGAGGATCGCGATTTGCAGATGGGCAAAGTCCTGGCAGACGCCGCGCCGCAGCCGGAAAACTTCTTCCACGCTTGTGGTCACCACCGTTGCTCGGGGATCGAACTGAAAGTCACGATGAATGCGTTCCGCCAAGTCGGCAATCGCTTCGACGATCGGCCGCCGCGGCGTGAAGCTCACCTTGCCGTAAGTCGCCAGGTCTTCGCGCAGCCGGACGCGTGGCGAAGCGAAAGTAAACTCGCAAGCGGCTAAATCGCTGGGCGTGGGATGCTCTCGCAGCATCTCGCGAACATCTTCCCACGGAGGCGAGGGCATCGTGCGCGAGATCGCCCTCGGCGCCAGCAGCACCTGGCTGATCGCCGTCACCTTGAGTTCGTCGTACCCGCGATTGAACGAGAACGTCGAAACTGCATTGCCGAAGTAATCGTGCCGCCAGGAATGAGTCGACGGCATCGGCTCGATATCGAGCTCGTGCCGCATCACCGCTTGATGTTGCAGTTCGCGTGGCCGTAACCAGGCCTCGTTTTGCCCGACCGAGACGGGCTCGGGGCCGCTGTACGTCGTGGTGTGGGTGATGGTGTATCGCATGGGATAAACGATTAAGCGAGACGCTTCCTTACATCCCTTGATCGTCGTGGATTTGTCGCGGCGTGCCGGAGTGAAGCAGGAACTTTCTCGTGAGCGCGTCGGCCAGGTGTCGGATGATCTGCTCCACGTGCGTGAGCGCCCGGTCGACATCGCGTGGCGGGCTTTCGGACAACTGTGTCGCCGTGATCATGCGGGTGTGGTGCAAGGCCGCGGCGGAAAGACGATCTTCATCCGAAAGGAGCGGCATTGATGTTTCCCGTGGCAACACGCGGACGTGGTCGTCGATCGTCGCAAGCTGAAAAACGACGCTCCGCGGATTGGAGTCGTCGGTGACGAACAAGTCGAGCACGGCCCCTTGCTGAACATTGTCCAGATACCGCGATCGATAGGTCATGCGGCAATCGAGAACCTCGATGAGCGCCCGCAAGACGCTTCGCTCGTTCAGTTGCTTGGTGGCGATCGTGCTGCGAAGCAAGCCCAGGATATCGCGGCAGCGTTCCATGCGGCGTCCCAGGTCGAGAAATCGCCAGGCTGGCCCACGAATCATGCCATCGTGGAATAGTCCGCTGATCGACGCGACCTCAGCGATGAGTTCGTCGGTACCACTTAGCACAGTCGCCAGGTCCGCGCGTCCCTTCTTACCCAGCGAGAGGAACGACGTCGCCGCGTGATTAATCGTCCGCCAAGTGTCAGGCGAAATCCAGTCGCGCACACGGCTGGCCAACCGCAGCATTTCGCTCACCGCGAACGAGATACCGCGGATCTCTCGCACATCGAACACCGTGTGCGGCAGCGACATTTCCAGGTACGGCAATTGCTCGTCTAAATCGGGCACGGCAAATCCGGGTTCAATTTGTCCTTGATCGGCCAGGGCCCGGATCAACACTTGCGTATCGCGGGCCAGTTGATGGGACTCGGCCGCCAGACGTTCGCCCACCGATCGCAACAGCCGCGCGAGGTAGTCGGTGCGATCGAGCGAAAATCCCAACCAATACAAGTCGTCGGCCACACGACTGGGGAACAAGGCGCTTGTGCGACGCAACGTGACGGGGCGTTCATCGGTCGCCAGCAACGTGACGGGCTCGACGGGGCTATCGCTTAACACCCACAGGTCTTTGCTCCCTTCGCCAGCGGCGATCGAGAGTTCCATCGGCTCGGGCGTTGGATTAACGCGCAGCAGCGCCCCCGGCATGAGATGGAAATCGTTCCCCTCGGCGACGGCGAACGCGCGCCAAGCAACGTGCCCGCAATGAACTTTTCGATCGTGCCACACCGGCGCGGCCGAACGGGCAATCCGCTCTTGCCCCACGAAAGCGAACGGGGCAGCCTCGATCTTGGCCTTCAGGACCGTTCGTTCGCCGGCGCTCAACCGGTCGCCGAAAATCTCCTCGCCACCCGAAGCTTCAAACGCGGGCTTGATCACCAGGTCTTCCAGATGTTCGAAAACGTACTTCCGAGCCGTCTGGTCGCCGCACCACCACGTCGCGATCGATGGCAATTTAAGCGGCTCGCCGAAGAATCGTTCGCAAAGCGAGGGCAAGAACGCCATGAAGACCGGCGACTCGACCACCCCGCAACCCGGCACATTGGCGATAACGACGTTGCCCTGCCGTGCCGCTTGCAACACGCCAGGCACACCGTGAGGCGATTCGCCGCCGAGTTCGAGCGGATCGATCCCGCGCTCGTCGCCGCGCGAGAAGATCACGTCGACAGGCAAAAGGCCGGCCAGCGTTTTGATGTAAACCCGTTCGTCCCGGACCGCCAGGTCGGAACCCTCGACCAACGTGAATCCCAGGTAGCGCGCCAGATAGACGTCTTCAAAATAGTACGGTTGCGAAGGCCCGCCGCTTAGCAAAACAATCCGCGGCGATTCCGACTTACCGCGCGCCGCATGTTTGAGCGTGTTCTGCAAACGAACGAAGAACGGCGCCAACCGTTGGACCGTCAACTCGTGCAACCAGTGCGAGACGCTGCGCGATATGACAATCCGGTTTTCCAACGCGAAACCGAGTCCCACCGGCGCTTCGGCCCGGTCGGCCATCACGAACCAATCGCCGCTCGGCGAACGCGCCAGCTCGCTGGCGTACAACGTGATGGCCCGTGAAGCGGACGAAACGCTAAGGCCCATGGTCTCTTCGCGGCTCCGAGCATGCAGCAAGCCGTGCAAAGGCCGCAGAAATCCCGGGTGGCCAAAGATCACTTCGGGAGGAAGCAGCCCGCTTTTGAGCAATTCCTGCGGACCGTGGATATCGCGCACGAGATAGTCGAGCAACTTGACGCGTTGATCGATCGCGACCTCGAGTTTGGACCACTCTTCGTTGCTGACGACGGTCGGCAAGATGTCGATTCGCCACGGACGAGGAGCGGCCGTGGGATCGCCAAAAACGTTGAACGTGACGCCGTTTTCTTGCAGCATCCGCTCGGCGCGGAGCGTGCGCAAATCGAGATCTTCGGCATCAAATTGCCCTACCGCGTCGAGAAAACTACGCCACGGTGCGCGCGGTTCGTCGGCACGCGAGAAAACCTCGTCGTAGACTCCCTCGGGAATCTGATATCCGTCCAGCGGCGGTTTCTCTTGGGTGGCTTTGGATGACGTCATGCCGAAATCATTTCGCAGTGGCCCTGCCCGTCCTGTGCGAAACGTTTTCCCACTTCGCCGGACTTCGAGCCCTTCAAATCTACGATAATCCGGCGCCCGCGCCTTGTAGACACGGGCGGCGTTCCCGTGGCGCAAGATTGTTGGGAACTTCCGTCCGTACCGCCCTTCAATTCGTTACCAGACGATTTGTCAGGTAACGATCGGCTACTTGGCCGGGGCGGCAGCCGCCTCGGGCGGCTTGGGAGAGATGTCGTAGATCGAGACGTTTTTGTCGTAAAGAGCGACGGCCAAACGCAAACCGTCCGGGTGCCACGCGCAATCGTAAGCATTGGCCGTCAATTTGAAACTATGGAACGGCTTCTCTTCGCCCGGCTTGAAGAACCACAGCATTCCTGGCTGCGCCCAGCCGGCCAGGACATAGAACTCGCCCGACGGATGCCAACGGACCGCCCAAAAACTTCCCTGGTTGGTGCCGGGAATCGCGACAGGCTTAGCGGCCGTTCCAGCGTCGACGTCGAATTGGATCAGCGTCGGATCGCCAATTCCGGCGAACGCATTGGAGACATTGCCAACGCCTGCCGCGACCAGCGTCTTACCATCGGGGCTGACTTCCATACTCCGAACGCCGCCCACATGCGCGGCGAAACCGGCATCGTACTTGTGGAGCGGGCCGGCATCGAGATCGCGCACGAGTTGCCAGTTCGAGGTCTCCCACTGCTTGATCACGCCCATCAAGTCGCCCGAGTAAAGCCACTTGCCACTGGGATGAAAAGCGAGGCTGTAAATGTGACTGCCGTGGCCCGACAACGTTTGAACGAGCGCCCCATCGGCCGCCGACCAGACTTTCACTTCTTTATCATTGCCCCCGGTGGCGATCCACTTGCCGTCGGCGCTAACGGCCATGCTTCGCAAAAATCCCTGATGGGCATCGATCAGTTTGGGAGCCGGTTGAGACGCCTCCCACAAACCGAGCTTCCCATCGTAGGCGCCGGTGACCCAGCGTTGGCCGTCGCCCAGGGGAATCGCATGGATCACCCAACTGTCGTGGCCGGGGATTTCTGACTTCGCCGCAGCAAACACATCCCACCGCTGCAGCGTGTGGGCTTGATTACCAACCAGCAACCAATCGCCATTGGCATCGAAACGGCATGTCAGTGCCGGACGATCGTGCGGGAACTTGGCGATTTCGCGAATCGCCGTCGGATCAGGCTTCACGCCCAGCGTCGTGAGCTGAGCCAATCGATCGGCAGCGGCTTTCGAGCTTGCTTCGCGCGGTGCGACGGCAGCATCCGCGGCGGTCTTCGCATCGCTCGCCGTTTTGAGAGCAGCTTCCGCCGCAGCAATCTTTCCAGTAGCATCGGCCTTGGCCAATTTCGAGGCGGCCTTCGCGGCCAAGAGTTCGCCGAACTTGCTCGTCGCGACGCCCGCTGCTTGCGCGCTATCGGCCGCGGTTTTTGTCGCTGCCGCGATCGCGGCCACGTCGCCTGGTTTTTCGGTTTCGATTTGCTTGAGAGTCGCTTGAGCAGCAGCCAACGCCTGGTCAGCGACCGCTTTTGCTTGTTCCGCGCCTGGCAGAGCGTCCCCAGCGACCTTGAGCGCATTATCAGCGGCAATGGCAGCCGTTTTCGAAGCCTCCAGCGCCGCGTTTTGCGTCGCAACCGCCGCCGCCGCGTCCTGTTGCGCCTTCATTGTAAGCGCGGCGCGCTCGGCCGCCTTCGCGGCATCGTGCTTAGCCAAGCGAATGGCGATTGGCTCCGCGTCCTGGGCAAACGCCACGACGCCGATCGCGAGTATAGTTAGCGCTGATACGGTCAGTGATCGACGCACACTCACGCGAGGATCTCCTTGATGGGATGCGTCGCGGGGTCGGCGCGATCGAACGGACGATCGTCCGCATAGAACGGACTGGTCGGATCGAGTCCGACTGCCCGATAGTACGTGTGGAACAAGTGGCCGCCGTTGACCTGGCCATCAATCACTTCGGTACCGTTTGCATTGGTCTTGCCGTACACGGCGCCACCTTGAATACCGCAGCCCGCCAAAGCCACGGACCAGGCCTTCGACCAGTGGTCGCGGCCGACCAGGTGGTTGATGTTCGGCGTGCGACCGAACTCGCTCATCACAATCACCAGCGTGTGTTTTAATAGGCCGCTGGACGCCAAGTCCGAAATGAACGTCGCGAACGGCAAGTCGAACTCGCCCAGCTGCTCGATGTGAAAATTAAAGTTCTCGCTGTGCGTGTCGTAGTTGGTGTGACCGACCGAGACATAGGTCACACCGTGCTCCAGCAGCCGCTTCGCCATCAAGCAATTCTTGCCAAAGTCGCTGCCGCCGTAGCGGGCAATTTCGCTTTCCGGCACTTTCGAGAAATCGAACATCTCTCGCTTCTTCATCAGCGCCGCGGCTTGATCGAACGAAGCGTCGTAAATTCCCGACTCGAGAGATTTTCGGCCTTGCGCGAAGCGCCCGCCGATCTTCGCCCGTAGCTCACGTCGTTTTGCATCCCCTGCTTCGCTAACCATTGGCGCGCGATCGATGTTCGGCGGCGCCCCCAATCCGATCGAGACGGGAGCATACTTCGGCGGCAGGAACGAGACCTCGGCCGAACCACCACCCGATGTTCCGATCGAGATGTTCTCCGGAAGTGGACTATCAGCCGGCGCCAGTTGCGACGACATCGCCGCGCCGATGTAGGGGTATTCAAAGCCAGGCGTTTGCCTTCGCCCGGTGTACATGATGTAGGCACCCTTGCCATGATCGTCCTCGGCGGTGTTCACACCGCGAACGAGGGCCATGTGATGCATTTGCTTGGCCGTGTGAGGAAGCAACTCGCAAATGTGCGTGCCTGGGACCGAGGTTGGAATCGCTCGGAACGGTCCGCCTGTGTTCGTGTTTGGCTTGGGATCCCACGTTTCGAGTTGGCTCACCCCGCCGTGCAGGAAAAAGAGACACACATTCTTTTGCGTCTTCGCAAGCTGCTCTTCGGCGACCGCGTGCCGCATCCCGGAAAAGCCCACCATCCCCAGCGCGCCAAGTCCCGCGCCCGACAACGTGCTTAAGAAACTCCGACGGTCGAAGTGTTCGGCCGTTCCGCATCCTGGGTGACGTCGAGACATGGGCAAACTCCCGCGGCAATTGGAAAGTGACTGTCGACGTTCACACGGGCGATCACCCATGTGTTCCTTGAAACTCAACTTAGAGGCTGTCCGAAATCTTGTTTCGGATAGCCTCGTGACGACCTGGAGGGTCGTCGCAACGTCAAAACACCGGAGGTTTTTGACCTTGTTCCATTCGAAAATCGGCATGATGCCGATTTTCGAACAGGCTCTTAGTGATTCAAACGAAACTCGGCGGAACTCACGGCCGCCCAAACCAGTTCGTAAACGGCATTATTGCGATCGCCGCCTTGCACCCCGGCGAGGTACTGTTCGACTTCCGTCGTCTCCTCAGCGGTCGGCAGGCGCGTCAGCGAAGTGATATACAGTTCCTCGGCGATCGCTTTGGGGTTATCGGCAGGCAACTTGAGCATTCGATCACTCAAATTGCCGTTCTGCGGCGGCAACAGGTTTAAGACGACCGGGTTATTCGAAAAAAACAAAACTTGCGAGGCCGTCGATTCGAATCGTTCCACAGGCTTACCAGGCAAACCGCCGTAAAGCTGCACGAAATGAACTTCGTTGCCGCTCAAAGCTTTGAACAGCGACTCTTCGTTCAAATTGGCGCCCAAGGCAATCCGCTGGGTATCGGTTTGACCGGTTCCTTGCAGCAATGCGTAGCAAAGTTGCGACGGCGAAAGGGGCTTGAGTTGTCCTTGCGCGAAAGCGTCCTCGGGCGGAGAGGCTTTCCCTTCCGGCATGCGGCTACTTCGTTGGTAGGTCTTCGACAACACAATAGCGCGGATCAGCTTTTTCAGGTCAAGTCCGTTGGTGGCGAACTCTTCCGTCAGGTGCGCCAACAGCGCCGGATGCGATGGCTTGTTGGCCGTGTGATCGAAATCGACCGGATGAACGATGCCGCGGCCCAACAACATCGCCCACATCCGATTAACCGTGGTCCGGACGAAGCGGCGATTCTCGGCTGAGATAACGACTTCGGCGAACTTGCTCCGGCGGCTATAGCGAGGGATCGGCCGAACGTTGTCCGCCGGTGCCACAACATAGGCTTCTTCCGGTTTACCGAACGTCGGCTCGCTCATGGCCGCCGAGGTGAACAACTTCGGCGGCGTGCTCTTAGGACCAGTCGACGTCTTATCGCGAATCTCGAAGACCGATTCGAACGTAACTTCACCGTCTCCCTTTTCGGCCAATACGACAGGCTTATCCTTGCCGGCGAAGACAAACGAGCGATTGAAAAATGCCGCCACACCGTAATAGTGCCGCTGCTTGAAATCTTCGACCTGCGGGTGATCGTGGCACTGGGCGCATTCCAGGTTCGCGCCCAAAAACAGCTTCGAAATATCACGCGTAATGGTCGTGATGTCGGCTTCGCGATCGAGCAGGAATCTCGCGGGCCCGCGATTGGCCGGATCGCTCCCGTCATTGGTGAACATGGCGCGGACCGTTTCGTCCCACGGCTTGTTGGCGTTGAACGAATCGAACAGGAACTTTTCCCACTCGGCTACCGGGACGTGCTTCGAGGGCAACCGCCGCATCAGTAACACATCGAACGTCCGCTGCATGTGCCGGGCGTACTCGGGACCGGCCAGCAGTTGATCGACAACTTTGGCTCGCTTGTCGGGCGAAGCATCGGCGAAAAACGCGCGGGTTTGCTCGGCCGAGGGAATCGTTCCCGTCAGGTCGAGGTAAACGCGACGGAGGAATTCACCGTCGTCGGCGACTGGCGCCGCGATCTGTTCGTAATCGGGCCGGGCAGTGGCAATGTGCTGATCGATCTGTTCCGAAAGCGACGGACCTTCGGCAGCCGAAAGCATCGACGAGTTAATGCCAACGAAAGCTGCGACCAACAGCGTCTTGAGAGCCGCGAGGCGCATAGCGAATCTCCCAACGGCAGGCTTGCCCTGTATTCCAAGGCGTTTTCTCACAAGGAGTGCAACGCTCGCATGGAATGCGACGGGCATTTCGGGGTGGGACGCGCACGACCCGTGGGAACTGGATCTGGATGCGCACAAATCAAACCAAGTGAGCCCATGGCTCAATCAACCAACATGGATGATAAGCCGAGCAGCGCCCTTAGGTCAAGCTGGAAATGCCCCTTGCGAGGGGATCACCCTTGAATCGGGTGTTGCACCGCGGAGAAACGGAAGGCACGGAGAGAGACAAAAAGTGGCACAGACAATCCTGTCTGTGCGCGGTTGGCCCGGTCTAGCACGAAGAGGAAAGGAGCAAGAATACTTCTCGCAGAAAGGCTACCCGCGCTAGATTCGGATAGCCTCTCAAGAAACGAAACGCGTAAACGGCACTACCGGTCCCATCGTCGAGGATCGGATCGTTGCAGTTCCCAAGGTTGCGGATGCGGACGATACGAATACCGGCGATAGCGGACGGAGGTGCTCTGGGGTTGCATCGTCATGCCGGGTGCCATCGTCGTCATCGGAGCGGCATTGACGATTTGCCCCGGCACTGCGGCGGTTGATGGTTGGTACGAAAACCGTTGATACGTGTTGGGCTGGGCGGCTGTGGCAGGCGCGGCCATAGGCTGCGCAGTGCCTGTAGCTACTGGAGTGGGCGTCGAGGCGACTACCGTTCCACCGTCGCAGCAACCGCATTGAGCCCAGGCTGCCGACGATGAGAGTCCTAACAGCACGAAGGCTGTAATCATCAAGCGTGACATGATTTTTCTCCTTGGCTCGAGCGAGCCAAACAACAAACAGCAGGTGAGACATCATGCAAGTGAAAGTCGGCCCATTCGTTGGGTCGACGAGCTTACGCGTTCAGTTGATGCCTGGGAGAGGACTCGCGGGCAGACGATCTAATCCGCACCGCTTCAACTGCTGGCTTCAAGTTGGCTTCGCGAGTCGTTCAAGACCTGGTCTTGGACGATGCCCACGAATGCGGCGTTGCCTGCCTGACGACGCGGCATCGACATCGACTGCCGATGCGAACCTATCTCCTCTCGCAACCTGTAAACCATTGTCTACAAATGGTTTAGCTGTGAGGCACCAATCGCTAGGCGCAACGTTTGCATAAGTGTGGCCCTAGCGGAGAAAGGCGACCTCCAGGATGCATTGGTTTCCGCGTTTTTTCTGATTTGAAAACACGGAAACACCACGTGCGACTTGCGGTCTCGCTCTTTCTTCTTAGCAGCTTGGTTTCGTCACAGGCACTGGCACAATCTCAAGTTCGGGTCGATTCGTCTACCAATCTGAATGCGACCGGTCAGAAGACGAACCGCGAATCCAAACCTACCGAAGCAAGTTCGGATCACTTTCACGTTCGGTCCCCCGCAGACGGTCCATCAGCCGAGAGCGTGCTCAAGCTGTGCGAATCGCTGCGCGAGGAGCTTCAACAAACCTGGGGAGGAAACAATCCTCCTCAAAGCTGGCAACCAAAATGTCAGGTCGTGGTCCATGCCACGCGTGCGGCCTATCTCAAAATCGTCGGACCAAACGGCAGACAAACGA
>CAZWSX010000019.1:0-146477 GCA_964636985.1 uncultured Pirellulaceae bacterium
CCGCTTGGGAAAAGGGCGGTTTCTTTCATGCCGATCCCAAAAAGCCGGGCAAGCCGTATTCGATCGTCATTCCACCGCCTAACGTGACGGGCGCGCTCCACTTGGGGCACGCGCTCAATAACACGCTGCAAGACATTCAAATCCGGATGAAGCGGATGCAAGGCCGCAATACCTTGTGGATGCCGGGAACTGACCATGCGGGAATCGCCACGCAAGCCGTGGTGGAACGCCGCCTGAAAGAAGACGAAGGCAAGTCGCGCCACGATCTGGGACGCGAAAAACTCGTCGAGCGGATCTGGGCCTGGAAGGACCAGTACGAAGCCCGCATTCTCAACCAGCTCAAGCGGATGGGCTGCAGCTGCGATTGGGAACGGACGCGGTTTACGCTCGACCCGATCTGCGCCAAGGCGGTCCGACAAACGTTCTTCGATTTGTTCAATAAAGGTTTGATTTATCGCGGCAAAAAGCTGGTGAACTGGGACACGTTCCTGCAAACCGCCGTTAGCGACGACGAAGTGATCCAGGAAAAGGTGAAGGGGAAGTTCTGGCACTTCCGCTATCCGGTGATCAAGCCAAAGGCCGGCGAGCCCTCTGACGTGGAGATGGCCACGACACGCCCCGAGACGATGCTCGGCGACACGGCCGTCGCTGTGCACCCCGAACCAGCGAAGGCGCTCGATCGTGCGGAAAGCGAATTGCGCGAGCGACTCGCTAAAGTGGCGGGCAAAGACCGCGCGCCGATCGAAGAGCAACTCGAGAATATCGCCACGCGTCGCAAAGAGATGCTGCCGCATTTGGAACTGCTGGCAAAAATGGCCCGCGACGGCCGCAAGCTCATGCTGCCGCTGGCGAATCGCGAGATTCCGCTGATTGCCGACGAATGGGCCAAGCCCGAGATGGGCTCCGGTTGCGTGAAGATCACGCCTGCACACGACCCCAACGACTATCAGGTGGGCATTCGCTGCAAGCTGCCGATGATCAACATCCTGAAGGAGGATGGCACGATCACAACCCTCCGCGAGCCCGACGGAACGATGAATGCCCACGCCACGAAGTACGTGGGCCTGACGATCAACAAGGCGCGGGCCCGCGTGGTCGAAGACTTGGAGGCGCTTGGCCTCCTTGGTGATATCGAAGACCGCGAGATCGAGTTGCCACACTCCGATCGCAGCAAGACGCCGATCGAGCCATTCCTGGCCGACCAGTGGTTCGTGAAGATGAGCGATCACGAAGGCAAAGCCGGTCTAGCACAGATGGCGATCGACGCGGTGACCAGCGGCCGGGTGAAAATCTTCCCGGAGCGTTACACCAGCAGCTACGTCGATTGGCTGGCCGAGAAACGCGATTGGCCTGTCAGCCGCCAACTCTGGTGGGGGCACCAAATCCCGGTGTGGGTGGGCAAATTCAAGACGCTGCCCGATGCCCTGACGAAACAACTAGCGACCATTGCTAAGCAATCAAGCCAAGCGTCAGTGCAGATCCTCGACGACGAGTTCGAGCTCGAAGGCGATGTCGTTTCAGGAAAACGCGTGCTCGTGTGCTTGGGACCGGACGCCGATTCGTTGGCGCCGGAACTCGAAAAGCACGGCCTAGTGCGCGAACCTGACGTGCTCGATACATGGTTCAGTTCAGCTCTGTGGCCCCACTCGACGCTGGGCTGGCCGGAGAGGACGCCGGAACTCGCCGCGTTCTATCCAACGAGCGTCCTCATCACGAGTCGCGACATTATCACGCTCTGGGTGGCGCGGATGGTATTGACTGGCCTCAACAATATGGGCGATGTTCCGTTCCGCGAGGTCTTCATCCATCCCAAGATTCTCGACCGCTACGGCGATACGATGTCGAAGTCGAAGGGGAACGGCGTCGACCCGATTGACATCATCGATAAATTCGGCGCCGACGCGCTACGCTTTGGGTTGGCTCAGCTCACCACCGAAACGCAAGACGTCCGGATGCCCGTGCAGTTCGAATGTCCTCATTGCGAAGGCCTGACCGATCAGACGCGAGAGAATCGCACCCAACCGAAAATCACTTGCTCCAAGTGCAGCAAAGGGTTCTCGACCCAGTGGGCGGAAAAGGCCGAAGACAAGGCCCTGCCCAAGGGGCACGTGGTGAGCGAGCGATTCGAAGTCTCGCGCAACTTCACGAACAAACTGTGGAACGCTGCGCGGTTCGCGCTGATTAACTTGGAAGGCTACACGCCTGCCAAGGTGGAAGACACCGCGCTCACCGTCGAGGACAAGTGGATTCTCAGTCGCCTGGCGACCGTGACCCAAACGGTGACCGAGGCCTTCGACCACTACCACTACGCCGAAGCGAGCAAGGCGCTATACGACTTCGCCTGGGACGAGTTTTGCAGCTTCTACGTGGAAATGGCCAAGCCTCGTTTGCAGGACGCCACGACGCGACCGCACGCACAGCGGATCTTGGCGCACACGCTCGACGTGCTACTGCGATTGCTCCACCCCGTGATGCCGTTTGTCACCGAGGAAATGTGGGCGTTGCTCGGGAAGATGGCTCCTAGCCGCGGCTTGGTGCCCGCAGCGGCGAGTCCGAATCTAATCGTGGCCCCATGGCCGCAAGCCGATGCCGCTCGACAGGACGCGACGATCGAAACTCGTTTCGGCCGCTTCCAGGAAGTGCTGGCAGCGTTGCGTGAGATTCGTTCGCGGCAAAACATTAACGGCCGGCAGTCGCTCGACTTCAGCATCAAATGCGATGATGAGACGACGGCACTGCTGACGCCCATGGCCCCCTATTTCGCCTCGATGGCGAATGCGCAAGCGAAAGAGTGGGGTCCGAGCGTGAAGCCTTCACCGACCAGCGCCAGCATGGCGTTACGCGGGATGGAGGTCTTTGTCGATTTAAAGGATTTCATCGACGTCGATGCCGAGATCGAGAAGAACAAGCAACTCGAGCAAAAGCTGCTGGGCCTGATCAAGGGGAAGGAATCCAAGCTCAGCAACGAGAGCTTCGTGAGCCGTGCGCCGGCTAACGTGGTGCAAGCAGAACGGGACGGTTTGGCTGATTACCAGCGTCAACTCAACGGCGTGCGTGAGGCACTTATTGCCTTGAGAGGACAAAAAAGCTAGTCGTGCGTTCTCTCAGCGGGACTTTCTGAATCTTTGGCGCCAACGTTTCGATTGGCGCCGCCCCCATCAATCTTGGCCGCCCCGTTCTTGTTTGGCGTCGTCCCCCCCTTTAGATTAGGCACTCCGGCGGTCCCACCCACCTCGCGTTTCGCGATTGAAAGCCCTCCCCATGCCTGCTGTGGTTGTCACGGATTACACGTTTCCCAGTCTCGATCTCGAGGAAGCGATCATCAAACCAACGGGCGCCACGCTCGCGGGTGGCCAATACAAGACGCCGGAGGCATTGATTCCTCATGTCGCAACGGCCGACGTGGTGATTACCCAATTTGCCCCGGTGAATGCCCAAGTCATTGCGGCCATGCAAAAGGCCAAGGCCATCGTTCGCTATGGGATCGGCGTTGACAATGTCGACCTCGCCGCCGCGAAGGAACGCGGAATTCCAGTGTGTAACGTTCCAGACTACTGCATCGACGAAGTCGCCGATCACACGCTGGCATTCATTCTCTCGCTCACGCGGCAGGTCGTGCCCAACGCGGTTCTGATTCGCGAAGGGAAATGGGGCCTCGCGACGCCGGTCGACGGAATGCGAACGCTGCGCGATCAAACGGTGGGCGTTGTCGGCTTCGGCCGGATTGGTCGCGAGGTCGCGGCCCGCCTGGCTCCGTTCAAATGCAAACGACTGGTGTTCGACCCGATGGTTCCGGCTGCCGCGATCGATTCGACAGGCTGCTACGCGGCGTCCCTCGACGATTTGCTCGCCCATTCGGACATTGTGACGCTCCACTGTCCATCGACGGCGCAAACCAAGCGTCTTCTCAATGCCACGTCCATCGCGAAGATGAAACGCGGTGTGGCGATCGTCAACCTCGCTCGCGGCGACTTGATCGAGACGGCAGCGCTTGTTGCCGCTTTGCAGTCGGGACAGATTTCGACGGCCGCGATCGACGTGTGCGATCCCGAACCGATTCCCGCGGACAGTCCTCTGCGTTCGCTGCCGCAAGTGACGGCGGCGGCTCACATCGCGTCGGTTAGCCCGAAGGCGGTGAAGGCTCTGCGCGAAACGGCGGCCAGCATTGCCGCGATGGCGATCCGCGGTGAATCCTTGCCGAATGTTGTCAATGGAGTTGGCCGGTAGTCGTTGTGGTTGCAAAGCAGAGAAACAGAAGAAGGTGATGGCGCTCCATGGCCGCGACGGTTTCCTATCCCGCACTCTATCAATTCACACTGGCAACTCTGAAGTCCGTTGGCGTTTCGGAAAAAGACGCCGAGACGACGGCGACCGCGCTTGCGACGACCGACGCGATGGGCGTCTTCACGCACGGCACCAAGCTTCTCATCGGCTATCTCAAGAAGCTCAAAGGGGGCGGCTATCGGCCTGATGCGGTGCCACGGATTGAGCGAGAAGGTCCCTCGTGGGCAGTGATCGATGGCGAATCGGGGCTCGGGCAAGTCGGTTCCGATTTTGCGGTACGGCTTGGGATGAAAAAGGCCGCCAACACGGGCGTCGCGTACATCGGCCTGCGCAACACCGGACACATTGGTGCGGCTGGCCACTTTGCCCAACGTGCGGCGCGTGAAGGCTTTGTCGCCATGGTGGCCGGCAACGATATTCCGAGTGTCGCTGCCCCGGGTGCAAAAGGTGCGGTGCTCGGGAGCAATCCGCTGGCTTACGGCGTTCCCGTGTTCGACGGCGATCCAATCCTGCTCGACATGGCGACCGCTGCCGTCGCAGGCGGAAAAGTCTACGCGGCCCATCAACGCGGCGAGGCGCTTCCGAATACCTGGCTGATCGGTCCCGACGGCATGCCTACGACCGATGGCAAACTCTACCCGCAAAGCGCGGTGCTCGCGCCGATGGCCGGACACAAAGGTTATGGGCTTGGCTTGTGGTGTGAGTTTCTCGCAGGCGTTCTGCCGGGCGGACTCATCACCTGGCAAATCGGCAGTTGGATTTTTGATCCGGCGGAACGTCCCTCGCGGCACAACGCCGGGTTTGTGATTCTCGACGTGAACACGATCGCCGATCGCGCCGACTACGACGCGCGGATGCGGAAACTGATCGACGAGATTCACGCGGTTCCTACCGCCGAAGGAGTCGAGCGCGTCCTTCTGCCGGGCGAGCGCGAATGGGCCAACCGCAAGCGCGCGATGGAGCAGGGGATACCACTGCCTTCGGACGTCATTGAAAAACTGCAACTGGCGTCGGAACTAACCGGCGTCCCTTTCACCTGGTGATCGCGCCCATCCATGCACATCGTCGCGCTTGATATCGGTTCGTCCAGCATCAAAGGTGCGATGCTCGATTGCGATGCGCGGAGCATGAGCCACGTTGTCTCGCGGCCGTTTCCGCAACCGATCGACGGCCTTCCGCAAGGATTTTTCGAAGTCGATCCGCAGCAGGCTATCTCCGAGGTCCACGCGGTCCTGGATCAGCTCGCCCCTCATGCTCGTGAAGCTAGGGCGGTCTTTGTTTCCAGTCAGATGGGCGGGACGATTCTCGTTGATGAATCCGGCAATGCTCTGACCAACTACTTGTCTTGGCGCGATCAGCGAACACTCCAGCTTGCTGGCAACGGCAGGACTTACTTGCAGCAGGTGCGCGAGGCGTGGGGCGGAGAGCTCCTGGGAACAATCGGCAACGAGTTGCCTGCCGGCTCCGCGTTCGCCCTGCTGTATTGGCTTAAGCGGAACGGCAAACTCCCCCAGGAAGGCAAGCCGATCAGTATCGGCGACTATGTGATCGGCCAGTTGGGAGCTCGCGCCCCCAGCATGCACGTCACACATGGGATCGGAATGCTCGATCTGCGAACCGTCGATTGGCACCGCGAGGCACTCGATCGGCTTGGCCTGCAAGAGGTCAAGTTCGCGAAGTTGTCGAGGTCGGTCGAATCCAATGCTTCGCTGAACCTCGGCGGCCGCAACTTGCCGATCTATGGCGCCTATGGCGATCAGCAGTGCGCTTTGCGGGGGGCTGGCCTGGAACGTGGCGAACTCTCGATCAATGTCTCGACGGGTTCCCAAGTGAGTCGCCGCGCGACGAAGTTCTCGCCCGGCAACTACCAGACGCGGCTGTTCTTCGACGGCGATTGGCTTGATACGATCACGCATCTGCCGGCGGGGCGATCGCTCAACGTGCTGCTCGACTTGCTTACGGAACTCGCCAAGGCCGAGGGGGTTGAACTTCGCGACGCTTGGAAGAATGTGGTTCGACTCGCGAACGAGTCGCATGCCACAGGTCCAAGCGGATTGACTGCCGACTTGGCTTTTTTTGCCGGGCCGATGGGTGACCGTGGAAGCGTTGAAGGGATTACAACCGAGAACTTCTCTGTGGGTAGCCTGTTTTGCGCCGCTTTCAAAAACATGGCCGATAACTATGCTGCCTGTAGTCAGCGGCTTGCTGGCGGAAATTGGAAAAGCATTGTTGTCTCAGGTGGTCTGGTTCAAGCGGTTCCACCACTCCGTTCGATGATCGAATCCCATTTCACCGCGCCCCTGCGGTGTTCGTCTGGTGAAGAAACATTCCTCGGCCTTGCCGAACTTGCTCGTGCAGTACTGTGATGTAACTGAATTTCCTGCCAATCACTGAAGGACCAACCATGCCCCGCCCTCTCCCCAATGGTTGCCTGAGTTGCTTCGCCGCGTTCGCGCAACGGATCGCCGTAGCAGCGGTGTTGAGCATCGTTTCGCTTCAGGCGTTCGCGGCTGATCCCGGCGCGGACAAGCCGCGATTCATTGATCACTCGTTGATTATCGCCAGCGATTATCCGGCGACTTGGCCCGCGGCGCCGTTTCCTCGGTTTCAATTGATCCACGAGCGAGCAATCGGGCCGACGTCCCCTTACAACGTGGACGTCTTGATCATCGACGGGAACACGGGGACGCAAATCGACGTGCCGCCGCACTCGGTGGCGCGGCCTGATCTGAATCGAGAGAAGTCGGGGCCGCTCGGTTTGGCGACCATCGAGAAGACCGAGCCGTGGCAGTTCGGCGGCGAAGCCTGTGTGGTCGACGTTCGCGATCTGCTCGACAAAGCTCCCAAGGGAGAAAGCCCGCTTGTCGAGCCCAGCCATGTCGAGCGGTTCGAGAAGAAATATCGCCAGGTCGGTTTCGGCGACGTCGTGTTGTTCCGCAGCGACTACAGCGACAAATACTATCAGCCGCTGCCGGCGGGGCTGCGTTACATTGCCGACCCGCTCAATAAGAAGGCCCCGGGCTATCCTGATCCCTCGCCCGACTGCATGGAGTTTCTTGGCAAGCGAGGTGTGCTCACGTTAGGAACCGACAGCGCGAGCATGGGACCGTTGCCTGATCTCGCCGAGCCGAGCCATTATGCCGGCTTGAAGTATGGCATGGTCTGGACCGAAGGCGCGACCAACCTGCGGGCGCTCCCAGCGACTGGTGCGTTTTACTGCATGATGGGACCCAAGCACGAAGGGGGACCCTACGGGGAAGGGCGAGCGTTCTCCGTTGTAGGGGGCGATCTCCCTAAAAAGCTGATCGAAGCCTGCCGCAACAAGCGGGCAGTCGACCTGACGCCGACGCTCTCGCCTAAGCTGCCTCTGACTTCGCCTGGTGCCGAGAGCGGTCAGCACCGGCAGGTGTATCTGAAGGTCGACTTTCTGTACTCGGAATACCTCGACATGTGGCATCACAATCACGTGATGGATTCCATGGCCGGCACGCACTTGGTGCCGCCGTCGTATTCCTTGCCGGATGGCACGGCGCGTCCGGAGTATTCGCCTGAGATCCGCGGTTGGTTGGAAGAGTACGAGAAGCAACACGGAGCGCGCGGGATCAGCAATGTCACCACCGACAAGGTGCCGCTCGAATGGACGTGCGGCCCGGCCCGCGTGATCGACGTGAGGGGACTGGTAGGATCGACGCCCGAGCGAAGCTGGCCAGCTTCGCCGGAGATTTTGCCGGAACATATCCAAGCAGCCGAGAAGGAGGGGGGAGCTCTTAAAGCGGGTGACGTCGTGATCTTCTTCACGGGGCACCTCGACAAGTACCTGCATCCGCTGCCGGATGACAAAGGGGTTTGGATCAACCCGCTCGACGGCAAGGCCGAGGGATGGCCAGCGCCTGGGCCAGCGGCGATCGAGTATCTCAAGAGCAAAGGAATTCGTTGCGTCGCTACGGATGCTCCCGACCTTGGCGGAGTCGATGCCAAGCGAGCGCTGATGACCTACTGGGCACTCGGCAGCAAAGGCATGGTGGGCGTTGAGTTCCTGCACCATGTGGGAGATATCCCCACGGACAAGGAACCTTACTTCCTTTTCGCGCCGGTAAAAGTGCGTGATTGCCACGGTGGTCCTGGCCGCGCGATTGTTCTTTGGTAGTTCGACGATCGGTGTTTCCGTCTCGCTGAAAGCGTGTTGGTCCTTCGCAATCCTCTCCCTCTCGGTCGCTCACAGTGGCCGGCCTCCAAAGAGATCGACATGTCGCACGAGCTCGGCGCGCCCGAAGAACAAAATCCTTATGAATCGCCGATGTCGGCTTCCGGGGAGTCAGAGCACCATGGCAAACCCGCCAAGATGCCTGATAGCGACAGTGGGAGGCTTCCGCCGTGGGAACAGTCGACGTTGCCTGATCCGCCGCCGCTGAGTTGGCGGAATTGGGCGAGCTTCATCGGCCCCGGCATCGTGATGATGGGGATTCAAATCGGCGGCGGCGAGTGGTTGCTCGGACCGACCGTCACGCTCAAATACGGCGGCGGCCTGATGTGGTTGGCCACGGTCGCCATCGTTTTGCAAGTCTTCTACAACATCGAGTGTGGCCGCTACGCACTCTACTGCGGCGAGCCCGTGTTCACTGGGTTTATGCGCTGCCGCCCATCGCCGCTTTTTTGGGTCGGCTTGATGTTGTTCTTGAACATGTCGGCTCTCATTCCTGGCTTGTCGACGCACGGGGCGGCGATGATCGCCTCGCTCATACTCGATCGCCCGGCGGGCCCCGACGACAAGTTCTTGGTGACAATGTTGTCGTACGCCTGCCTGGCAGGCGTGGCCTTGCCTGTTTTGTTGGGTGGCAAAGTCTACGACCTGCTGCAAAACGTGATGACGGTCAAAGTCGTCGTCGTCCTAGGCTTTTGTCTCATCCTGGGTGTGACGTGCGTCCATTGGACGAACTGGTGGAGCGTGTTTAGCGGTTTTGTTCAGTTCGGCAACGTGCCGGTCGCCAAGCCAGACGGCTCCGAAGGGCTCGCCAATGTGTTCACTTACTACGCCCAGCATGGGAGTTGGCCAGAGATTTCGACGGCCAGTTTGATTGCGCTAGGGGCGTTTGCAGGATACGCCGGGGGGGGCGGGCTATCCAACTCGACCTACTCCAACTTTGTTCGCGACAAAGGCTGGGGGATGGGGAGCCGGGTCGGCGCCATTGCCAGCGCGATGGGGACACGCACGATTTCGCTCAGCCACGTCGGCAAGGTCTTCGAGATCTCCGAAGAGAACCTGGCGAAGTGGAAAGGCTGGTGGCGCTACATTCTTACCGACCAAGTTTTGGTGTGGGGACCGGGCTGCTTTATGGGGATGGCCTTGCCGGCGCTCCTTTCGATGCAGTTCGCGGGGCACACCACGATTCCCGAAAGTCACATGTCGGTCGCGCAATCGCTGGTCACTGCCGACGGCCTGCGCCACTACTTTTCGTCGCCGGTGATTGCCAAGCTGATGTGGATCGCCGCCATTCTGACCGGCATGATGGTGATGTTTCCCAGTCAAATGTCGGTATTCGACGACTTCAGCCGCCGCTGGACCGACGCGATTTGGAGCGCGAATCAAACGGTGCGGCAGTCCATGAAGCCGAACCAGATCGGTTGGCTCTACTTTTCGATCCTCGCGACCTACTGCGTGTGGTCCTTCTTTTGTGCCTTTATGTTCAGCAACGTTCCGCAGTTGATGACGAACTTCATTGCCAACTCAAATAATGTGGCGATCGGCCTGACGTCGTTCCAGCTTCTGTACCTCAACCACAAGCTGCTGCCGCAGCAGCTTCGCCCCAAGTGGTATCAGTCAATCGGGGTGTTCTTGTGCGGCGTGTTTTACGTCGGGCTTTCGGCGATGGTCTTCTACTTCAAGATTCTGCCGATGCTTTTCGCCGCGCTATCAACTGGCAAGTAACGCAACGTATGGGGCTACTCGTGCGGCGTAGCTTTGATCTGCAAGAGTACGTCTCGACAAAAACAGGATATTCTTGTCCAGTTAAACCTTGACGGTGGAACGGTTTAATTGCTGCGCAGCTCCTTTGGCAGGTGCCGGATGTGGAAGTCCACGTCGCAAACGACCAAGTTGCGCTACCCGCATTCCGATAAATGAACTGAAGGAAATGGTACTTCGCCTTGAAGGTTGCGAAAGGAATCGCATGCGACACTCTCTCCGTCTGGTCCAATGGCTTGCGCGCCTTGCGACTGCCTTTGCCGTTGTTATCGCAGGCCAAGCGGGCGCAGCGAGCGCTGATGATTCTGGTGGCGTGCCACCAGGATATTCCACCCTGCCAGTTGCCGAATACGTCGGCGACTACGGAAATGCCTCTTGCGATCCATGCGCAGGGCAATCTTGTGGGTGCGCGATCGGCGACGACTGCTGCTGCGATCCGTTTTACAATCCCACCCCGAGCTTACTGCTGGGTGGCTTGATCGACGAGAGCACCTTGATTGGCTCGCTGCTTCATCGGTCTGATCACGACTACGACCGCTTGATCAGCCCGATGACGAATCCGGTGCTGTTCGAAGACCCGCGAACGCTAACGGAAGTTCGGACAATCTTTGTCAATCACGTGTTGCCGCCCCTCGTTCCCAATGCGGGGAACCAACTGCGGGTCGTGGCGGCGCAGATCCGATTGGCGCTGACCGACAACACATCGCTGATCGCTACCAAGGACGGCTACATCTTCTCCGACTTCCCGCTGGTCGACGACGGTTTCGCCGACGTGATGCTCGGCCTCAAGCACAACTTGTATAAGAACTGCGAGTGCCAGCGGATATTGAGCGCCGGCTTGACCTACGAAGCCCCCTTCGGAAGCCGTCGCTCGCTGCAAGGCTACGGCTCGGGCAGGTTCAATTTGTTTCTGACGGGGACAACCGCGGTTGGAGACTACGGCCAGGCGATCGCGCAGACTGGCTTTCGCCTGCCGGTCGACAACGCCGACGGCAACCAGCTTTGGTATGCCTCGACGCACCTCAATCGCCGAGTGCTGTTCAACAATCTGTACGCCTTCACCGAATTCAACATGTACCACTTCATGAGCAGCGGGCGCGCCTTCCCGCTCCCCGTGAACGGCGGCGATTTTTTTGACTTGGGCTCCACGGGCATTGCCGGCCATACCATGGTCACCGGTGCCATCGGAATGAAATTGAAACCGTCCGCCTTCCGCGAGTACGGCATCGCCTGGGAAGCTCCACTGACCAAGGAGCGCGGCGTGCTGGACAACCGCCTGACTGCGGATGCGATCTTGAGATACTAGAGGGACTGCCCCCGTTGCTCGCGCTGGTGGCTTGCCCACCGCCACCGCGAGCGACTCCCTCTTGGGTGCGTTCTCTGTTTAGGCATGTCGTCCCTGTCAAGCCTTCTCATGTTGCTGTGAATCATCGGGGTGCGCGTTTTCCAACCTTTCCAATACTGCATCGACGTCTTGACACTGGCTTGCCGCAATTTGTAACTGATTCAAAAGGTCGTCCATTACCGCAACGGCGCATTTGCGAGCTCGGTTGAAAGGGCTCGTCATTCTTGGCAATTTTGAAATCGAGTCGCGAAAGCCGGCTAAAGAGGAGAAGGAATTTGTCATTGCCTGTTCATAGCGTCGCATGCTCGAACGAGCGTACTCGATGTCTTCTTGTGGTTCATTAAAATCCGTCTTAGCCATCATGGCAACTTTACCGAATGCGTCCATTCCGATTGAATTTTGCTTCTCAAACTCGACTATCTCGACAGACAATCTCTTCACGAACAGTTCCAACTCATCCGCCGCTTTGTTGGCGATCGTTTTTGCTGCCCTGATATCGGCGCCGCGTTTGGCAAGATCGTGCGTTTCCGTGGTCAATTCCAGGAACCTGTCGCTAAGAGAATTGGTTGCCTCTGCCATCCGAGTTACAACCGAAGTAACTTGCTCCATCGCTTCCGTTCCGGCTTCGACAAGTTCGATCAGACCAACGTTGGCGGCGTCATCAAGATCAATTGCCATTAAGTGCGCTAGTGGGGACTCGTTCGTTGCAGGAAGCTTTTCCGGCGAGGAAGTTCCTTTCAATGGACCGTTTGACTGGCCCTTATGCTTGTCCTGCCATTCCTGAACGACCTGACTTAAGTGCATGCGAACGCCTGTCTGAAACTGGTCTGCGGACTCAAACACATGGCACAGGCCTCCGTACTCTTTCTGGATTTTCTC
The DNA here is from genome assembly GCA_964636985.1 of uncultured Pirellulaceae bacterium. Classification (GTDB taxonomy): domain Bacteria; phylum Planctomycetota; class Planctomycetia; order Pirellulales; family Pirellulaceae; genus CAZWSX01. The sequence goes on from CAZWSX010000019.1 coordinate 12,471, forward strand.
CTTAAATTCTTGCACTTTTGCGAGTTGCTTAATGTCGATCTTGCTTGGAGCAATTGCAGCGTCCTTGAAGTAAAACAGTATCTGTACGCTGCCCGGTGAGTCGGTGTGACGACGAAAGGCGCGAAGGAATTCCTCCTCGGTACCAGATTCTGCTCGCTTTGTGGGAGTTCCAAATCTCCCCCACATGATTCCAATGAAGACGTCGAAGGTGTCACTAATTTGCGAATTGATCACGTCCTGCGCGTCAGCACCGAACCCGGGATGGGAATCCGTTTCCCACTTCACAAGTTCCAGCATAACCCCGTTTCTGCTTCCCCATACCTTGTTTAACTCGGAAACGACATCGCTGAGTAGTTGACGTTCTTCGGCAACATCTCCTGGTGAGGCAACGAACACTTGAAGAACTGTCTGCGTTTTTGCCATACCTGTTGTTCCTCCAATTGTTTATTTGGCGATCGGTGAAGTGGCTTGTCAGGTAACAGACGTCTGTGCATTAGGGGCGGTCTTTGGGTGTTGTAACGATCGGCATCCTCAGCTTACTACATACGGTCGACGCCAACCTCTCGGTCCTCTCGCAGGAGGGGATAGGGAATCTGTTAGTCAAAGTGAGTCACTTCCCTCCCGCGAGGGTCCTTCCACCTGCTAAGCTACGCGACTATCCAGCGGATATCGCCGCAGTTGGTCCAGTACGAAGGAAAGCGATCGTGGCCGGAAATCAGCGCATTCACATCATTGGCATGGGGGACGACGGGATCGAGGGGCTCACCTCGGCTGCCCGCAATACGATCGAGACGGCCGAGGTCATCCTGGGGCCTGATCGATTGTTGTCGGCGGTGGCCCATCTCAAGGCGCTGCGGGTGACGCTGGGAGGCGATCTCGATGCCGCCGTTGCTACGCTGAAGCAGAACGAGGGGAAGCGGATTGTCGTTCTCACCGGGGGTGATCCGCTGTTCTATGGCACTGCCCGGTACTTGTGCGATAAGGTGGGGCGGGAGCGGTTCGATATCGTGCCGCATGTTAGCAGTATGCAATTGGCCTTTGCCCGCGTCCGCGAGAGTTGGGACGAAGCGTACCTGACCAACCTTGCATCGCAGCCACTCGATATGGTGGTCGAGAAAGTTCGCACTGCTTTCAAAGCGGGGTTGTTCACGACCGAGTCGGCCACGCCTGCCGCGGTAGCCAAAGCGCTGCTTGATCGGAAGATCGATTACTTCAATGCCTACGTGTGCGAGGACATTGGCTCGCCTAAGGAGCGGGTGACGCAAGGATCGCTGGCCGAGATCGCGGCGGATAGCTTCTCGCCGCTGAACGTGATGATCCTGGTTCGCAAGCCGAACGTTCCCGACCGCCCGCCGGCGATGGCGGGGAAGCGACTATTCGGCAACCCGGACGAGTTGTTCTTGCAATCGAAGCCGAAGCGAGGTTTGCTCACTCCGGCCGAAGTGCGATCGCTCGCGCTGTCGGAACTTGACTTGGGCCCGACGAGTGTCGTCTGGGACGTTGGCGCGGGGAGTGGTTCGGTCGCCATCGAGGCCGCACAGATTGCCCACAACGGTTCGGTCTACGCGATCGAAATGGACCCTGAGGACTACTCACTGATCGCGACCAATGCGGAGCGGTTCAGTGTCTCGAATTTGACGCCGGTGTTGGGCCGGGCTCCCGATGCCTTCGCGAACCTGCCGGCGCCCGATGCGGTGTTCGTCGGTGGAAGCGGCCGCGATATCAGCAACCTGTGCGAAGCGGCTTTCGACAAGTTGAAGCCGGGCGGGCGAATCGTCGCCAACGTCGGGAGCATCGAAAATCTGTCGGCGGTCCGGGCGGCTTTGCACGCGCGGGCTGGAGATGCCAGCGTGTGGATGGTGAATGTCGCCCGCGGGACGTTCCAGATGGAGCGGATGCGATTCGAATCGCTCAATCCGACGTTCGTGATCGCGGCCGTGAAGCCGACTCATCGGTAGCCATCAAAGCGAGCCAACACGATGTTGTGGGACGAGATCGCAGAACAGAAGATCCGCGAAGCCCAGGCGGAGGGGGCGTTCGATCACTTGCCGGGCTTTGGGCAGCCGATCGCGGGCATGGAAGATTTCGACAATCCGCTCGCCTGGCTGCGCGACAAGATGCGCCGCGAAGGGGTGCAAGTTCTTCCGCCCGCTCTGGAGATCGCGCTCGACGTCCATCAGACCATCTCGAAGCTCAAAGAACTCTCTTACGAGGATGAGGTGCGCAGGTCACTCGAAGCTCTGAACGAGCGGATTCGCACCACTCACCGACGGGCCCTTTGGGGACCGCCGATGACGATCATGCCACTCGATATTGATCTCGAAGTGGTCCGGTGGCGAGCAGGGCAGGGCGTCTCCAAACGGCAGGCCGGTTAGGTGATCGGCATCCATTCTTCGTTGTGGATGTCTTGCAATGTCGCTTCGATTTCAACACCTCGCGAAGTTGCGAGGTATTGAAGTGGTTGCTCTGAAAACGTGAGAAAAAGCGTCGGAGCGAGCCGATAAGCCGGGTTCTGTGGCCATCGCCAAGGGCGATGGGTAACGGCCATTTTTCTACGGCGACGATTGCTCGCCGCCTTGAGCAACCTACCCGAGAGCCGCCAGTCGGGCCGACCGGGGCGTCCTTGCGGACGCCGACTCTCTGCTTGGTCTTGCTCCAGGTGGGGTTTGCCGAGCCGGCCAGGTCGCCCTGGCCGCTGGTGCGCTCTTACCGCACCGTTTCACCCTTACCATGCCGCCTTTCGGCAGTATGGCGGTTTGCTTTCTGTGGCACTTTCCCGAACCTCGCGGCTGGTCGACGTTATCGACCACCTTGCCCTGTGGAGCCCGGACTTTCCTCCCGCGGTCTTGCGCTTTGCAGCACGTTACCGCCAGCGGCCGTCTGGCTTGCTCCGACGCTAGTTTCTCAGTTTATTTAGCCCAGTGTATTTGGACGGTCTGCCGGCGTTGCCGGTTCGCCTGAATTGAGCCCGCAAGAAACGAAAAAGACCGCGTGGCGCCGTCGCCTACGCGGCCTTTTTGCGAGTTTGACCGTTGCCAATGGGGCAACCGTTTCCTGGGGAATGGTCCGATGTGGACGCTATTCGCCGGGAATCCTATTCACCTGGCACGAAGTCTTTGTCGATCAGCTGGACCAGCTTCGAGATGCAGAGCTGGTTCATGCTGGTTTGGTGCAGGTGAGCTTCGGCCTTGAGGGCCTCGTGGAGGCTCTTAGGCAGGCGGACGGTGATCACGCGGGTCGGCTCGGTCGAATCTTCTTCGGCAGGGCCCTTTTCGCGGAGTTTCACCACCATCTGTTGGATGGTGGCGTATTCGGTGGTCTTTTCAAACGCGGTCAGGTCTTCGGTCGAGGGGAACATCTTGCGGACGATGCCGTCGGCCCCTAGGACTTCGCGAAAGAACGCGACCCAGTCAGGTTGGCGGGTGGCAGCTTCCGAGGCCATCCGTTGAACGGCTTGGCAGCGGTCTTCCATCGTCGCCACGTTGCTGGTGGGAAACGCTACGGTCGAGGCGGTGTGAGTTGTTTCGAATGACGATTCCATGTTTCAGGCTCCTTCCAAATTGGCGGTCTCTTTCGCGGGGCTACCTTCCGATGGTTCTCCCCGTCGCATGCTCGCAGGAGAACTTTCCGCGTTAACGGCCAATGATGCAAGGTCAGTCAAGGCTTGCACCGAAGTGCTTGCAGCGACAGCAGTTACGGTGATAGCACTGCTTTGCCTAAAAACTGCGCACAAGTGCCTATCGAGGTTCTTTCAATGCTTGCACAAAAAGCATGCAAGTACTGACGTCGTTTTTGGCTAACTGTCCACTGAATGCGGACGCAAAGATTTCAAATTGGGCAATTTGTTTTTTCGGTTTTTTTACAGAGTAAGCAACGAATTAGCGAATCACTCTGTCGCTTTCGACGCCCGCGACCTCTTCGTCGGCCAGTTCGATGATGGGCGCACCGAGCTTGGCATTTGCGGCGCGGGAGTCAACCGGCGGCTTGGCGACAGGAACGCTAGCAGTCTGGCGCGCTGCCGGTGCGGGGGCTCGGAAGGCTTCGGGAACCTGGGTGGCGTCGCCATCCGACAGGCCGAACGATTTTTTGGTCGGCTTGTGCTCGATCGCCACTTCGCCGGTGGGCTCGGACGAGCTGATTTCGACCTCCGAATCCTCGACTGGGGGCGCGGTGCCTTTAGTCGACTTCGTCACGACCTTGTCTGGAGCGCGGCCGCGGCCGAACAGTTGAGCCAGCATCGAGGGCTTTTGCTGAGGGGTAGCTTGCTCGGGCGTCTCCGCCGGTCTTACGTCGCCGGGATACTCGGCAATCGCTTCTTGGGCTTTGGCCGAGAGGTGAGGCTTGGGTTTCGATGGTTCAGTGCCGCTCCAAATCTGGCGGACCGATTTGAGGGGATTGAGGAAGCTGCTGGAAGTATTGCCATCTTCGGTGGCGGCGACTTCCGCCGGTTGGGCCGTTTTGGTTGGCTTCTTCTTGGCTTTCTGTGCGACTTTGGGTTTGGGGGATGCTTGCGAGACACCCGTCGACTTGGGCGGGGTGCTGGAAGAACCTTGATCGATGACCACCGATTCGGCTTCAGAAGTCCGTGCCGCGGCTGCCTTCTCGGGACTGTCCTGGCGCATCCAGGGCATGATCCGCGTGGGATCGAAGTACGACATCAGCCCCGAGTTCTCTTTAGGGGAAGGTGCTTTGGTGGTGCTGGCGCGAGACGCCGGTTTCCTGCCTGGTGTGCTTGTCGTTGCGTTGGCAGCAAGGCCGCTTCTGGTAGCCGCGGTCTGAGCGGAGGCGATGGTTGGTTGTGTTGTTTGGACAGGCGTCGACGCGGTGTTGCGCGCTGGCGGTGCTGTGGTCGTTGTGCGGGGTGGTGTTGCTGCGGCCGTGGTTCCCGTGGAAGCACGCAGTGGTGCGGACGCTGCTGGCGTACCAATCGTCCGACCTAAGGGCGGAAGTCGATTGGCTACCTGAGGCGTCGTTTGGGCGGGAGGCGGAGTTAATTCTTCCGTCGACGCGGTATTGTCCGCCGGTTTGCTTGTTGAGTTGGTACGGGAGCTCGAAGGAGAAGGTGTCGTGCGACGGGTAACGGCCGGGACGTAATCGGCAGGCGGCTCGACTGCCCGGATGCGCACTCGATTCACGCCGGTGGTATCGCTGGCGGGGACGACGTTCTCGTCGGCGACTTCGGCTGGAGCATCTGGTGCGGTCTGGGTGTCCGCAATCCGCACGGGGCGGTTCGGCTTTGCCGTCACGCCGACACTGCCAGGCGTTCTGCGCAACACAGCAGGCGCTGGCTTGTCCTGAGCAGGCACGGTCGCAAATGCAACCAAGAGCGAACCCAAGGCGATGGCCTGCGCTACGTTCCGCTTATTGATGGAATTGCCTGCGTTCATGGTGGCCTTGGCGACGCTCGCTTTTAAGGGCGGTCGGCGCATTGCGTACCCTGCGATCGGAATAACCCTTAAACTCGTTCATCGGGAGTCTTGCTCATGCGAGTTGAATTTTTCGTTGGCTGTGGCGAATCCCGCCAAGAAAATCGGGAGGCTGCCGCCACTGATAGCGTTTGAGGGCGAAACAGTCCGTTATGCAGTCCTGGCAAGTGCGGTCAAATGGAAAGAGGCTCAACTCCCATGTCCGAAACCGCAACGCAAGCTGTGAATGCCCCGCCCTTTGATGTCGAAGTCTTCTTCGATGGCGATTGCCCGCTGTGTCGCCGCGAAATCGACATGCTGAAAAGATGGGACCGCAAGGGGCGAATTCGCTTTACGGACATCGCGGCCGCCGATTTCTCCGCGACGGCGCTGGGAAAGACATACGACGAACTAATGGCCCGCATCCATGGCCGATTGTCTGATGGAACGTGGATTGAGGGCGTGGAGGTATTTCGTCGTCTCTATGGGGCGGTTGGATTCGGGCCGCTCGTTGCGATGACCCGCTGGCCGGGGATCTCGCAGCTATTCGACTTGGGGTACTGGATCTTCGCGCGAAATCGTTTGCGCTTCACCGGCCGCTGCTATGATGGGGCGTGTGCGGTGCCGCGGCGCACCCAGGCTTAGTGCTGTCGAGTCTTGGTAGCCGCACTCACGTAGAGTGCGGGGGCCTTGTGGGGCGATGTTGCTTTGTGGGTCGGGGCCGCACCTTCCGCGTTCTGGTGAACGCGGCTACTTAATACGGCTTCACAAACGTGAACGTGATAATCGTTCCTTGCGTGCGATCGATGACGCCGAACTCGCGCCAGGCACGCAGGTGGTAGCCGAACTTGTACTTGGGGAAGAAAGACTGGACTTCCGGCCCGATGGCAAAGGCGCGATCCTTGACGTTCGGATAGTTGACGTCGCTTCCTTTGTCGAGCGTCGTTTGCCAGGAGCAGTAGCCGGAGACGCCGACGTCGATGGTCTTGTTGATGTTCTTGGCGATGCCCCACTCGAACGAGAAATTGTCGCCGGCGCGGATGTCCTTTTCTTGCCGGACTGACGCGATTTCGTAGCGCGAGAGGACCGACGCGGTCCAAGTGCGCTCTTCGTCGAAATAGTACGTGCCGGCCAGACCTGCGTAGTTGGTGAAGTGGGCTTTGCCGGGGAGGGAAGGGTGGAAGTCGTTGCGTTGTGCCGTCGGCGCGAACAGGCCGTAGACAAAACCAAAGTCATAGCGCGGCTTTTTCCATTCGATCACGAACGGCTCGATGTTAATGTCGGCGATATGGAAGCCTGTCTCGTGAACCCCGTAGTTGCTGATATCGATGTCGATCGCGACCGCGGGGATCACGAAGTTCCAGGCGTACTTGGCACCGAGGATCTCGTAGTCGGTGCTCCACAGGAAGCGATGGACATTCGCCCACGCCAGCAAATCGAAGTTGAGCGGATTGCCGTTGGCGTCGACGGCGGACTGGCGATTGGGCCCGACCGAATCATGCGAATCGTAGATCCGGTCGTAGCACAGCCAATATCGCCCCGGAGGCGGAGTCGTGCCGCATTTCAGGCCCGACGTTCCGTTGGGATACGGCGCGGTTTCCTGGGCAGCGGCCATGGTCGCGATCAGCAACCATGCGCCGAGCGCGCACGAAACGGCGGTAATGGGAAAACGCAACATGCGTGCTTCGTCCTGGGGCACGAGACGGTGGCTCCGGCAGCGCGAATTCGCTGCCAGAGTGGGACGGAGAGGATGGCACCAAAACGCTACGAGCGACTAGAAGCGGACTCGCAGGCCGAACTCAGCGGCATGGATCACCGCGCCGTTCGGATTGAAGGTGGGTGCGAACGTGGCGAACGGTGCCGAGGAGAAGGTGAGCGTTTGGCCGTGGAAGTAACGATAGCCCGCGAAGAACTCGGTCCGCTCGCCAATCGGGCGGCTGGCACCCACGCGGAACTGATACGCGAAGGGCATATTGCTGGTGGCGTTGATCGGTGTGTGGGTGAACGGCACGCCAAGCGTATCGAAGAACTGCGGATAAAGGCCGTTCAGCGAGGATTGATAGAGACCAAGACCGCCACCCACGTAGGGCTTCCAGCACCAACCGTCAAACTCGAAGTCGTGGTAGGCGTTGAACATCAAGGCCTTGAGGTTGACGTTGCCAGTCGTCGGCGACGAAAGGCCGACGGCACCTGCTCGAGCGCACTCCTGGTTCATGAACGAGTACTCGGCCTCGATGCGGAACATATCGAAGCGATAGCCTAGCGCACCGTTCACGGCAAAGCCGGTGTCGAATTCGATGAACGTGCGCGCGTCGGAGATTTCGTGAACGGTATCACGATTCGCCGGGCCGCCACTGAACGAGAGGTACCAGCGGTCGCAACCGCGGCAGGCGTGCACAGCCGGTTCGCCCGAGCAATCGCAGGGCAAGTATTGCGAGGGTCCCGCGGGTTGTTGGACAACAGGCGCGGCCGGTGCGGCTGGGGAAACGGCTGGCGAGGCGACCGGTGGTTCCTGATACAAGATCGGGTCGTCGTAGGAAACTTGGCGGTAAGCTCCCTGTTCGGTGGGGCGGGCGTAATCTCTCACCTCTTCGGGAAAGATTGCCCAAGCGGGCGTACTGAACAGTGAGAACGTGAGCGAGACGAACAGCGCAATCCGTTGGCGAACGAGCATTTTCGTGACTCCGTTACGAAACGTCCGTGGGAAAAACCCCTAATCCGGTAGGGAAGTACGGGGGGTAGCGGTTTCGACGGTTTTAGAACCGTTGCATATTCGTCATCGAAGGAATTACATGTCGTCGTGAGCGGATCAGCGCAACGCGCTACAGGTGGCAGAGGTCGTACGACCCGCACCCGGTTTTCGCTGGGAAGGCTAGGTTTTCGCCTGGACTGGAACGGTTAAACCGATATCTCCGTCGTCAACCATACGCAACGCCTTCATTGTGTCGGGCAGCGCCTTGAGCATTTGGATGAAACCGTAGAAGGCAATGCCGTGGTGGATCCCGAACGGAGTCCAAATGAGGTCCTCTGTTAGCGAGGCAAATGTCTCGAGCGCACCGCAAAACAGCAGGATGAAACCCGACACCAGGTTCAGGTGCGGATTGGTGGCAAACTTATGCACGAAGCACAGATAGAACCGTTTCACAGCGGAACTCTCGTAGGCCTGCGAACCAAACAAAGCCGCCAAGATTACTAGAACCTTGGCGGCTGAGGATAATCGCTTCAGTACTTCGACTGCACTAGAGTGCCATGTCGGCGATGGTGAACTCTTCCATGATGCCGCTATCCGAGATCGCAGCCTTCACCGCAGGGGTGGCCCCGGCGAAGGTGATCCGGAAATCGGCACCCAGCTTTTGTTTGGTGAAAGCGAGGACGCGAAGACCTTCGTTCGAAACCGCCGAAAGTTCTTCGACGTCGAGCACCATCGACTTGGCACCACGTTGCAGCGCGGCGTCGACCTGCTTGCGCAGTTCTTGGATCGAGTTGCCGGTCAGTTCGCCGCACAACGAGATCGTCGCGGCGCCACCTTGCACTTCGAGCAAGTCAGCCGAGAACGAAACCGCGGCGGGAACCAGGCGAACGCGAACCTTTAAGCGGCCGCCCGTAGCAGGCAGCTTCACCGTCAACTTCTGAGCATCGAAGTCGGCGTGGAGCTTACCGTTGATCCACACCTGGCCGATGTGAACGCTTCCTTCGGGCAGCAGGTCGGGCGACACGCGGAGCGTATCGTTCGGCAGCGTGCCAGCCGTGGGAGCGAAGAAGAAATCCATCGGCTTGTTGTTGCACAGCAAGTTGAAGTACACAGCCGACAGGTAGGCCAACTCGAACGAGTGGTAGCCAGCCATCGAGTGCGAACCTTTGCCGCGCTCGGTGCCGAGCTCGTAAGGGATGCCGTTGGCCAGCACGTTGAAGTACACGCCGCCTTCTTGGGTGTCCAAGAACCAGGCGTTGTAGAACGCGGCCGACTCGCGGGCGATCTTGGTGTACTCAGGCTTCTTGGTCACGCCGGCGAGGATGCCGTAGGCCAGGATGCCTTGCTCTTGTTGCCACCAGGCCTTGCGGTCGTGCCATACGTAGCGGTGGAACTTTTGACCGGCTTCCAGCTTGCGCTCGACCACGTCGTACCAGCCGCCGCGTTGCATGTCGCTGCCGGCTGCTGGCATCCGCTTGGCGATTTCGGCCGCCAGGTCGGTGTAGGTGGCCTTGGGACGCAGGCTGTTCATTCGCATCAGGTTCCAGGCAATCTTCAGGTTGTGCCCGACTACCGCGCGGTTTTGTTGCCAGCCCCACGATTGGTCTTTCGACCAGTCATCGTGGAAGCGCTCTTGGACGAACTCGCTTTCGCTGTAGTCCGGGAAGTGCTTGGCGATGGTGTCGAACGTGTATTCCAGGAAGTCGGCGTATTCTTTTTCGCCGGTCGCCAGGAACAAGTTGATCAGGTACGCGGGGGCGTGATCGCCGACCGAGTTCCAGTTCTTCCTGGCGCGGTTGCGACCCAGGCTTTCAGCTTGTGGGCTGAGGGTGATGGGGTCGATGTGCGAGTAGAACCCGCCTTTTTCTGACTTGTCGTGGAAGTAGTCGAAGAAGGTCTTGATCGTGGCCTTCGCATCTTCCAGGATCCGAGGATCGCCGCTGGCGCGATACGTTTGGATCGGGCCGGCCAGAGCGTAGATCTGTTCGTAGCAAGGAATGGCGTCGTAGTCGTCGCCGAATTCCGAAGCGAACACCTTTTGAACCGAGCCATCGGTCTTCACATCGACCGCGTGGTACCAGTAGGTGACGCCCGACTTCTTGTCTTGGAAACGGTTGTGCTCGCGGAGATACTCGGTTCCTTTTTCGGCGGCTTCCAGGAAGCGGTCTTCGCCAGTCATCAGGTATGCCGAGGCGAAGCCGTACACCAACCGCGAGATGGTGTCGGTTTCTTGGCGGCCCGAACCCGACTTAGTGCCGTCGAGCGAGATGTTGGTGCGGTACTCTTTGTAATCGATGGGGCCGTCGCCGAATTCGGCGCGGAGATAGAAATCGCCCAGTTGGCGGATTTGGTTGACCCACCATTCCGGCTCTTCGAAGCGGAACTCGGTTTCGCCTTCGCCCAGCAGCACGATGTGCTTGGCTTCGAACTTGGTTTGAGCTTCTGGGTAGAAGACGCCGTAGACGTACAGGTAGCGACCGGGAGTCAACGCTTGCGGCAACTTGTCCGAGGCGTTGCGGAAGTCTTCGCCCAAGTTGCGGACGAACTCGGCATACACGGTCGCGGTCAACGTGACGCGGAACTCGCGGCCGTCGCTGGTCTTAAGGCCGAAAGTCTTGGTGGCATCGTCATACGTGGTGACGTAGCCGGCGATCAGATCGGAGACCGTAAAGGAAAGTTCGTTCATAGGTCGCTCGCAAAAACGGAAATGGAAACGGGTTTTACAAAAGGGAGTTGTGCTACTTGGAGATCAGGACGACGACGCTGCGGCCGTTGACCAGATAGTTCGATCCATCGATTGCCACTTCGCGACCGGCGTCTGTGACGTCGTTCGGCGAAGCAAGCGAGGTATCGGCGGCGCGGTGCCAACGACGGCCGTCGACGGTGGGAAGGTCGAAGGCCAGCGTGTCCCAGTACATGTTGAGCATGACGTGGATGTCGGGCTCGCCACAGAAACCACCTAGCGTGAAAGCCAGGGTTCGCGCGTTGGGATCGCCCCAACCTGGCGCGTCGAGCTTGCAGCTGTGCCAGCTCAGGTCGGTCAGGCCGCGATCGTTTACTTCGCCCGTGAAAAACCGCGAGCGATGGATGTTCGGGTGCGACTTGCGGAAGGCGATCATCTGTTGCCAGAACCGCAGCAAGCCAGCGTTCTTTTGCGGCAGCGACCAGTCGAACCAGTTCAGTTCGTTGTCCTGGCAGTAGGTGTTGTTGTTGCCTTGCTGCGTGCGGCGGACTTCGTCGCCGGCGACGAACATTGGCACGCCTTGCGACAGCATCAGGATGGCGGCGAAGTTCTTGATTTGCCGCTCGCGGAGAGCTTCGACGTTGCGGTCGTCGGTCGCGCCTTCGGCACCGCAGTTCCAGCTCATGTTGTCGTCGTTGCCGTCGCGGTTTCCTTCGCCGTTAGCCCAGTTGTGTTTGGCGTTGTAGGAAACCAGGTCGTTCAGCGTGAATCCATCATGGCAGTTGATGAAGTTGACGCTGTTGATCGGCAAGTGACGGCGCGATTGGTACAGGTCGGAACTGCCGGTGATGCGGTAGGCGATCTCGTCCACCAATCCCGGATCGCCCTTGACGAACTTACGCGCGGTATCGCGATAGCGGCCGTTCCATTCGGCCCAACGATAACCGGGGAAGTAGCCGATTTGGTAGAGCCCGGCGGCGTCCCACGCTTCGGCGAAGACCTTGGTATCGGCGAGCGTTTCCGAAAGCTCGATGTGCCAAATGACAGGCGGATATTGCATCGGCGCGCCGTTCTCGCCCCGCGTGAGAACGCTGGCCTCGTCGAAGCGGAAGCCGTCAACGTGCATTTCCTTCACCCAGTATTCAAGGCACTCGACGATCATCTTTTCCGGAATCGGGTGATTGCAATTGAAGGTATTGCCGCAGCCGGTGTAGTCGTTGAAGTACTGCTCGTTGCCTGGAACGAGGTGATAGTAGTTCTTGTTGTCGATTCCCTTGAACGCATACGTAGGGCCTTGGTGGTTCCCTTCGTCGGTGTGATTGAACACGACGTCGAGGATCACGCTGATGCCGGCCTTGTGAAGAGCCTTCACCATGTCGCGGAATTCGTTGACGTGGCTGCCGACTTCCGGGTCTTCGCAGTACGCCGAGTGGGGCGCGAAAAACGCCATCGTGCTGTAGCCCCAGTAATTTCGCAGGGGCTGGCCGTCGACGGTGCGGAGAACTTCGGTCTCGTCGAACTCGAAGACCGGCAGCAGTTCGATGGCGGTAACACCGAGTTGCTTCAGGTACGGGATCTTTTCGATGATCGCGCGGAACGTGCCGGGATTCTTCACGCCTGCGGTAGGCGACTTGGTGAACCCGCCGACGTGCATCTCGTAAATTACGAGGTCGCTCATCGGGACGTTGAGAGGCTCGTCCCCTTCCCAGTTGTAATTCTTGGTGTCGATGATCACGTTGCGGAGCGAGCAGTGAACGTTGTCGTGGTCACCGCAAGCGTCGCCACGGCTCCAGACGGTCTTGCTCACGCCCTTGCCGTACGGATCGAGCAAGATCTTGTTGGGGTTAAAGCGATGGCCACCTTCTACGTCGTTCGGACCGTGGACACGGTAGGCGTAGTGCATCCCCGGCTTGAGGCCTTTGACGAAAACGTGCCAGATGTGGAACGTCTTGTTCACGTCCGTGTGCAGGCGGATCACCTGGAACGGCGTCTTGTCGTCGTGATTCCTGAATAGCAGCAAGTCCACGCCGGTGGCGTATTCGCTGAACAGGGCAAAGTTGACGCCTTTGGGTTCGACGGTGGCGCCCAGCGGATGGGTGCGCCCTTTTTCGATCTCGTATCGCTCGACGACAGGCACAGGCGTCTTAGGCGTCGTCGTGCTTTTCACAGGCACGACGGGGACGTCGGTCGGGAAGATCGATGGTGCGACGAGCGACATAGGAGGACTCTCTCTGCGTGGTTCGAGCAATAAGTCTTGTGGTAGCCGCGGTCGCCAGACCGTGGGAGCGACGACGTTAGCAGGGCACCACGCTCTGGCGAGCGCGGCTACAGCGACTAGCCAACGAGTTCGAGCAGCTTTTCGGTTTTTTGTGTGGGCGAAGCCGTGGCGAGCATCTCGACGATTTGCTTGGCGAACATGTGGCAGTGTTTGCCCGTACGAGCGGTGACCAGGTCGCCATCGACGACGACATCGCGATCGATGTACTCGGCGCCGTAGGCCAAAGCATCGCCATGCAGATTGTTGTGGCAAACCAGCTTGCGATTGCGCAGGACGCTCACCACCGGAGCGCACAGCCAAAGCCCGTGGCAGATGATCCCTTTCAGGATCTTCTTGTTGGCGAAAGCCCGGGCCAGCAGCGTTGAAGCAGGCGGAACTTTATTCACGTCTTCGGTGTAGCGAAGGCGATCCGAAACCATCCCCGAGGGGACGATGATCGCATCGTACGAACAGAGTTCCTCGTCGCTCATGTTCTCGAACGACTCTTGGCAGTAGAACGGCGCCTTGAGTTCGTGACCTTCGAACTTGATCTGCGGGTTGCCCCACATGCGGCTGAAGAAGTGAACTTCGGCCCCTTCTTCGGCGAAGCGGAATTCGTAGTAGAAGATCTCGTTCTCGAAGAAATCGCTCTCGATGAAGATGCCGATCTTCTTGCCTTGGAGTCGCATAGTGCCTGCCCTGATATTGGTTAAGTGTTGACTGTTATTGCCCGCAGCGAACGCCGACCATTTCGGGGTGAATATCCCCCTCGATGACAACGTCGAGCAGGAAAGGCCCGGTGTGCTCGAGCATCTGCTTGATCGCCGGGGCGATCTGATCGGCTCGTTCGACTCGCAGCGCTTTCACGCCCATCGACTCGGCCATGGCGGCGAAGTTGATCTCTGGCTTCGACAGGTCGAAGCTGAGTGGGAAGTCGTGCTTGGCAACGTTTTGCTCTTGCCAGTACTGCGAGATGTTCAGTTGCAGCAGCCGATACGAGCGGTTGTTGCAGATCACGAACTTGGCATCGACGTTGTGTCGGGCGGCCGACCACAGAGCCTGGATCGTGTACATGGCACCACCGTCGCCTGTGAAGCCGACGACGGTTTTCTTCGGCACAGCGAGCTTCACGCCAATCGCACCCGGGATTCCGACGCCGAGCGAGCCGCCGCGGGTTTGGTAGTAGTGGCCGGGCTCTTCGACCTGGCAATACCGCGTGACGGCAGGCGAGTTGGTCAGGGCCTCGTCGAAGATCACGACGTCCTTCGGCGCTTGTTTGCTCAACTCTTCCATGAACTGCGAGAACTGGAGCGGCGACTTGCCACGAAGGCTGGCATCGCGATCGAGTTCCTTGCGGCGAGCAGCGGCTTTCGCAGCACCCAGTTGCGCAACGCGAGCTTGCGCCTCGTTGCGTTGCGCCGTGAGTTGGCGAACGGTGATGATTTCGGCCAGGCGGGCAAGAGTCGCCTTCGGATCGGCAACCAAACCCAGATCGACTGGGTGATTCTTGGCGATCTCGTACGAGTTGAGATCGACGTGAATCACCTTAGCGCCAGGAGCGAAGATGTCTTCGACCGAGGGGAACACCTCGGGCAGCATATAAGTGCCGACAACGAGGTTCACGTCCCCTTTGGTTGTGATCGGATAGCTGTGTTCCTTGAACATGTGGCCTGTCGAACCGCAATTCAGCGGGTGGGCCAGGCTCATGTTGAGTTCGCCGGCATCGGCACTCCATACTTCGGCGCCGAGCATTTCGGCGACGCGAGTCAGTTCCGTTTGAGCTCGCGAGTAAGCCACGCCGTCGCCGACGAAGATCATCGGCTTCTTGGCCGCGATCAACATGTCGGCGGCACGTGTGAGCGTTTCGTCGTCAGGCTGGACACGCGTCGAAGGAATCGACGTCGGTCGGACCGGTTCGACCGAAATGGCATCGAGGACGTCTTGCGGCAAGCACACGTACACGGGGCCCATGGGGGCGGTGCCCGCGATCTTGATCGCCTTGCGAAGCACGCGGAGGACCGAAGAGGGATCGGTCACCATCGTCGACCATTTGGTGACGGGGCGAGCCATCGACACCAGGTCGGCCGCCATTTGAGCGTCCATCGCCTGGTACTTGATGCCGGCGTCACCGCCGACGACAACCAGCGGCGAGTGGCCGCGATAGGCTTGGTACAGCGCGCCGATCGAGTTGCCCAGGCCCGGCGAGCTGTGGATTTGAACCACCGTCGGCTTTTGAGTCGCGCGAGCGTAACCATCCGCCGCCATGACGGCGATGGTTTCTTGCAGCGTCAGGATGTACTTAAGTTGGGGATAGCCCCACAGAGCGTCGAGGAACCCTTGCTCGACCGTGCCAGGATTACCGAACAGGTACGACATCCCATCGGCACACAGTTGTTCCAGAATGGCCGAGTGGCCCACTTTGCGCTTCGCCGCGCTACTGGGAGCAACAGCGGGGACCAGTTCCGTTACGGGGGGAGCGAAAGAAGCCGTCAGCATGGTTGGGACGCCATCCAAGGGTGCGAGGGGAAATCGACTCGGGTTGGAGAGAAGCGGCCAGAGCGACCGCTTCTCGGAAAGACATCAAACAAGGCGAACACTACCAGCCGTAGCGCTTCACGCCTTTTTCCAGAACGTCAACCAACACCTTGCCGCATTCGCAGCTCGAAGCCGTCGAGCGGCTCGTGATGAAGGGGTAGTCGACGATGACCGAGGTCTTGTGGCCGACGTTGCCAATGAATTGGCCTTCGGTGCCGACCGCGTCACGGAGGATGTACTCGAGAGGATAGAACGGAGCCCCAAAGTTGACCCAGCCGTCACCGAATCCCTTGTTGCTGCCGTCGAGAGCGTGCGGGCCTTCGAAGCCCGTGCCATCCATGTAGTCGTAGTCGAGTGGGTGACCGGTGACGTGGCGACCAGCGATCAGGCTGCGCTTTTCGCGAATGTCGCGAGCGAAGGCCAGGCAAGCGACGCCGTAGCATTCGGCAGCGATCGGCTTGTCGAGCTTCACGAAGCCCAGGATCAGGTCGTG
Organism: uncultured Pirellulaceae bacterium; assembly: GCA_964636985.1. Classification (GTDB taxonomy): domain Bacteria; phylum Planctomycetota; class Planctomycetia; order Pirellulales; family Pirellulaceae; genus CAZWSX01. The sequence continues at coordinate 28,536 of CAZWSX010000019.1, forward strand.
GATGCGAGCGTTGTTGGCCAGGTCGACCATCGCGCCGCTACCGCCGACGATGACCATCGCGGCGTATTTGGGCAAATCGTTGGCGACGATTTCGTCCATCTTGGCGTGATAAGCTTCCATGTCGCGGAGGTAAGTCGGCGAGCTGGGGTAAGCGCGAGTGGGGATCCAGCTCTTGATGCTCTTGGGCGAATCCATGCGGCCCGAGTAGGCGAACTCGCGGACCTTGTCGGCCATTTCGCGGGTCGTAACGCTTTTGCCGAGAGGCGGGTCTTGGTAGCTGGGGTCCATGCTCACTTGGAGCGCGGTCGGCTTTTGGCCCGTGGGAGTCGCGAACTCGACCTTGTAGCCGGCGCGATCGCAGGCTTCGAGGGGTCCGATCAGTTCTTCACCCCAATAGCCCCATTCGGAAACGATGAACAAAACGGTTTTCATGGCGAACCCTTTGAGAACAGGGGTGGGCCATAGCGGGAATCCCGTTCGTAACGACGCCGGGTGCTGCCCCTACAAGCCACCTGAGACGACCTTGCCAAATCCGCACGGCAGTGTGCGGTTTCGAAAACATAGGGCGTCGTTTGCGCGAGGCGCGATGCCGCGAGAAGGAATTCCGCTTTTTCCGTGCGATGGCGTGAAATAGTCTTTGCCGCTCAGGTAAATATGTCCGGCAAATCGCGGAGAGCGCGCTATCTTTTAGAAACCATCGCTCTCTCTGGAGATCCGTAATGCTGACCGCTACCGCCTCGTTGACCAAGCAAGAAGTTGAGAAGCTCGCAGCCGACTGGTATCACAAGCTTGACGTCCACGCGCCGCTCGTCGAACTGCTGCCGATGGTGGCGGAAGACGCCGAGATGAAGTTCCCAGAAGCGACGCTCCGCGGCTTGGCCGACTTCGAAAGCTGGTACGAGCGCGTGATTCGCATCTTCTTCGACGAAGTCCACACGCTGAAGCAAGTGAACGTCGATCTGAAGGATGAAGTCGCCAACGTTAAAGTCGTTGTGCACTGGGAAGCCAGCGTTTGGAACGGTCCTGCCGCAAAGAGCCAACGCATTAAGCTCGACGCTTATCAAACCTGGGTCGTCAAGCGCTCGCCATTCTCTGGCGCGCCAGTGATTGCCAGCTACAGCGTCGATCGCCTCGAGTACGCCGCCGACTCGGCCAAGCTGTAACCCTCTCGATTGCGAATTTCTGTGGAAATTACCGGCCGGAAAGCCTCCGGCTGGTCTCCGAACTCTTAGTCCGCACAACACCATCTTGCTAAGGATCTTTCCATGGCCACGACACTCGCTCCCGTCTCGAATGCTCCCGATACCAAGCTTGGCCGTCTCTACGAAGAGCACATTCGTTTGATCCTGCAAAAGGATATCGAAGCGATCCTCGACCAATACACCAACGACGCCGTGCTGATCAGCAGCTTCGAAAAGACGCCCCGCTACTTCCGCGGCCGCGACGAACTGCGCAAGCACTTCCAGGGCATCCTGGCGATCGAAGGGCTCGAGTCGCAGATCGCCTTCTGGGGCGAAACGCAAAATCCCGAAACGCTGATGGTCGTCGAAGCGATCACCATGAGCACCGCCGAAGGCGAAGCTCGGATGCGTTTTGCCGATAGCTGGGTGCTGCGAGATGGCAAGATCGCCATCCACTTCGCCGGCATGGTGCAATATCCCGATGGAAGCCTCGCCTAAGCACTAGCTGGTGCTGGTTTCACGTCTGACCTACCGATTTCCGAATTCCCCTCGTTCTCCTTCCCCAATCGGATGCCTGAAGATGAAGTACAAGTTACTCGGTCGTAGCGGCCTGCGCGTCTCGGAACTCTGTCTTGGATGCGCCACCTTCGGCACCAACTGGGGCACCATCGGCTCCGACGAAAAAGAGAGTGGACGAATCTTCGACGCGTTCACCGCCGCCGGCGGAAACATGGTCGATACGTCGAACCGCTATCAAGAAGGGCAGTCGGAACAGTTCGTCGGCAAGTTCATTCAACGCGACCGTGATCGCATTGTGGTTGCGACGAAATACTCGCTGTTCGACGGCGGCGCTGATGGGACCGATGCCAACGGCAGCGGCAACCATCGCAAGAACATGCGTCGCTCGGTCGAGGGGAGCCTCAAGCGGCTCAACACCGATTACATCGACTTGCTGTGGATCCACATCTACGACTACACCACGCCGATCGATGAAATCCTGCGTGGTCTGGACGACCTCGTCCGCCAAGGCAAGGTGAACTATGTCGGGGCATCGAACTTCCCCGCCTGGTGGCTCGCCAAAGCGAACACGATGGCCGATTTCCAAGGGAAGACGCCATTCATCGCGACTCAGCTCGAATACAGCATTGTCGAGCGTTCGTGCGAACCAGAATTCCTGCCGATGGCCCACGAATTCGACATCGGGCTGGTGGCCTGGTCGCCGCTGGCCGGCGGCATGGCCACGGGCAAATACAACCGCGGCCAACAACGCGTGGGACAACTTCGCCGCCTGGTCGACGAAATTCCCGCCGCGAAGCAACATTACTGGCACCAAATGACGACCCGCAACCTGGCGATCATGGACCAGGTGGTCCGCATCGCCGACGAGATCGGCCGCCCCGTGGCGCAAGTCTCGCTGCGATGGTTGATGCAACAACCGGTTGTCACGCTGCCGATCTTCTCGGCTCGCACTGCCTCGCAAGCCAAGGAAGACCTCGGCGCTTGCGACTTCGAACTCACCGCTGATCAGATGCGACGACTCACCGAAGCCAGCGCTCCGGCTGTCAGCTCGATCATGCCGAACGTCGGTGCCTATCCATACCCGATGCTCGAGTACGGCAGCCCGGCGTTGCCTGAGTTCTACTCGCGTTATCTCCTGTTCGGGCAAATGGAAGACAAGATCGTCAATCACCGACGATTGCTGCCTTACCAATACCATCGTGCTGAGTCGACTCAAGGAGCACCAACGACTGGAGCACCATCTGCTGCACCTGTCGTCACTGACACGGCTGCGGTTTCACCCGTATTGAGCAGCGCTCTCTAAGCCCGCATCGGGTGGCACTGGCGTCCACAAGACGCCAGTGTCTGCGCGAAACAACGCCCCGGAGCCTTTCGTCGATTTTCGCGTTCTGGCGAACGCAGCTATCCAAGACGAGGAATAACACATGTCGACGTCTAACTTTGATTACATCGTGGTGGGAGCTGGTTCGGCGGGCTGCATTGTCGCCAACCGGCTGAGTGAAGATCCGAGCGTCCGCGTGCTTCTGCTTGAAGCAGGCGGACCCGACAGCAAGCCCGAGATTCACGATCCGACCGGCTTCGTGAAGCTGATGCACTCGGACGTCGACTACGCCTACCAATCCGAGCCCGAGCCCGGATTGGCAGGGCGGCGGATCACGCTGAACCGCGGCAAAACGCTGGGCGGCACCAGTGCCACCAACGCGATGATCTTCATTCGCGGTCACAAGCTCGACTTCGACCACTGGAACTACCTCGGTAACGAAGGCTGGTCGTATGACGACGTCCTGCCGTACTTCAAACGCTCGGAAAAGAGCGATCTTGGAGTAAACGAGTTTCGCGGCCGCACCGGCCCGGTGTCGCTGCGTCACTCGCCGCGATATGCGGAGCCTTCGCTGGCTGCGAAAGCCTTTGTCAACGCGGGCGTGGAACTCGGATTCCGCGGTGGCGCGGACTGGGATTTTAACATTGACGCTGCGCACGAATCGGTGGGGCACTACCAATTCAACATCACGCCCGACGGCCGCCGTGCCAGTATGGCGGTGGCGTACTTGAATCCGGTGCTGACCCGATCGAATCTCACGATCGTCACCCGCGCGCAAGCGAAGCGGGTGATCTTCAGGAATGCTCGCGCCGTTGGTGTCGAATACATCCAAGAAGGCCAAGTCAAGCAAGCACTTGCTGCGGAGGAAGTGATCCTCAGCGCTGGTGCGTTTGATTCGCCGAAGCTGCTCATGCTCTCAGGCGTTGGCCACTCGGAAACGCTTCGTAAGAACCAAATTGATGTTGTCGCCCATCTGCCTGGCGTCGGGCGAAATCTGCAAGACCATTTATTGATGCCCGTGATGTTCCGCTCGCGGAAGCCTTTGCTTGTGCCGCCATTGCTGGCCGAAGCCGGTTTGCTCCACCGGACGCGAAACGGCTTGGGCCAAGCCGCTCCCGATTTGCAGGTCAATTTTAACGCTACGATTCCGGCGCTCGTTCCGGGCGATTGCCCGCCGCACTCGGCGAGTTTTACGTTCATCACGATTCTCGTTCGCCCACAAAGCACTGGCTTTGTGACGCTCCGCGACGGCAATGCGGCGTCGGCGCCGGTCATTCAAGAAAACTACTTGAAGTGCGAGGCCGATCTCGAAGTGCAGATGAGAGCCATCAAGCTCTGCCGCGAGATGGCCAACACCAAGGCATTCGCCGAACTCAACGACGGTGAACTGCTACCAGGAAAAGACCTGAGTGAATCGCATCTGCGAAACTATGTTCGCACGCATGCTTCGACCATTTGGCACCCCGTCGGTACCTGCAAGATGGGCCGCGATGCGATGGCCGTTGTCGACCCGCAACTGCGGGTTCACGGTCTCGAAGGCCTGCGCGTGGTCGATGCCTCGATCATGCCGGCGATCGTCAGCGCCAATCCCAATGCGGCGATCATCATGATCGGCGAAAAGGCCTCGGACATGATTCGCTCGCGCAACGAAGTTACTCCAAACCAGGCCGCTACTCAAACTGTGGTAGCCGGAACTCAAACCTCGTTCAATTCGTACTCCGCCTCCTAATCGGATTCCGACCTATGCAATCCCTTCGCTTCGCACACGTGGCGCTCAATTGCCGTAGCATGGCGGCCACGGAACTGTTCTACGCCAAGCATTTTGGCTTCCGCCGAGCCCGCGTCATCGATCTGGGCAAAGAGCAAATCATCTTTCTCAAGCGAGGTGAGATGTACCTCGAATTGTTCCAAGCCAAGGGCGATGCTCCTGCGCCGCCTCCGGCAAACGATGGCGATACGTGGCCGGGTGTACGCCACATCGCTTTCCAAGTCGACAACGTCGACGCCGCACTGAAAGAGCTTGGTTCTGAAGTGCCCGTGAGCTTTGGCCCGTTCGCGTTCGACGCGTTCATCCCCGGTTGGAAAACGGTGTGGGTGAAAGATCCGGATGGGAACATCGTCGAGATCAGCCAAGGCTTCAAGGACGAGGTGCCGGTGCCGATCGCCTTTGAGGCGCCGGTTGCTGTGGCTGCGCGATAGGCTCCAGACTTCAGATTCCAAAACTAAGGTTGATGCCTTCTACTAGCGCAGAAGGTCCGAGCAAGCTTTCGAGTACGGAATCGCCCGTTGTTCCTAGATTGCGAATGACGGCGAAACTCGCTGCATAGCCTGGGCTAAGTAAGCCCAGTTGCGACCCCAGGGCCAATGTTTTCGCTCCGCTGGCCGTTCCCATCTTCAGAATATCCCCCGGCGAGACGTCCGGATGGAGCGCGCGGATAGTCTTGAGTTCCTCGAAAAGCGAGAGATCGGGGTTCGACGCGCGCGAGTCGGTCCCGACGGCAATCGGCACGCCCGCGCGGATCATTTCAACAAGCGGATAGGGGCGGTCCATGAACTTCGCCGCAGTTCGCGGGCAATAGACGACCGTCATCCGATCGGCTCGTTGCGCGACGAAGTCCCAATGGCTCGCTTCGAGATAGTTGCCGTGAATGACCAGCGACTTGGGTGCGGTGGCTAGAGCATCGAGATAGGGTTGAACGCCACGGTTAGAAACCTGCTCCCCATACCAAAATCCGCGTGAGCTGAGCATCTCGACCAGCTTGCCGCCGTGCGAGTGGAGCATCTCCATTTCGTCGGGCGACTCGGCGAGGTGCATGGCGATGGAGGCATTGTGAGGCTTTGCAAGCTGACAAACCTTGTGAACCGCCGCGAGCGACACCGTGTAGGGCGCGTGCGGACTCAGCCCCATTCGTTGCCCTTTGTGAGAAGGCGACTCGGCGAGGTGTTGCGCTGCGCGAGAGAGCAGGTCGGCTTCTCGGTCCGGTGCCAATCCCAGGAGTTCGAGGAAAATCGTTCCAGCCAGCGGCGACGAGGCGAAGACATCGCGCGGCCAAGGATCGGTGGCGATTTCGCCAATGGCCGCCACGCCTGCGTTTTCCATTTCGGCGAGGCTCGCAGCGACTCCAGAGCGTCGCCAGATTGCCGGATCGCGCGGCGAGCCATCCTGGTGGCGTTCCAATGCTCGCCGGTAGGCGATCACCTGCGGTATCCACTCCGCGAACGACATTCCTGCCGAACCAAATGGCTCCTTCAGTTCGCCGAATTCGCAGTGGCTGTGCGCGTTGATGAGCCCGGGGATGATGGCGACGTCGCCTAGGTCGACTACGTTGTCGGACGGGCGCCGCTTGCGAACTGCTTTGATCTGGCCGCCTGCAATATCGACAATCCCGTTCTCGATCGGCTCGGTAGCAACCGGGACCACCCACCGGGCGAGCAGCACAGCACCGGCGGGAAGGTCGATTTGCATGACAGGCTTACCATGGTGCGTCTCCGTGGCCTCTGTGTCTCCGTGTTTCAACTTCTCGGGGATATTGAAACACAGAGGCGCAGAGATCACGGAGAGAGCAAAAGTCGAGAGTAAAAGCTTCCGACTTCGTAAATCACAAATCAACAATCATCAATCAATTAATCGACATGGAAGCAGCGCGTTCCGGTTTAGTCGCCGCACTTTGCCCGGACAGGAATGTCCGGGCTACTTTCTCCCTCTCCGGTCCCTCCGTGTCTCCGTGGTGAATATCCTCATACCCGGCGGAGCTACGTCGGCTTGGCGGAGAAGGCCGAACCAAAATCTTGTTCGGACAATGCCTGTTGTAAGTCCTCTTCCCGAGTTCGGCGATAGGGGAGGCTCTTGTACCAGAGCGCAATCGCTGTCGCCAGCGTGAAGGCGATCGCGGCAAACATCGGGTCGTACATCCAGGCGACTTGGCCTCGATCTTCGAATCGGCGGAAGACCAATTGCAACGCGGGATGGCTTTCGACCGTGGCGGCGTCGATTCGCGACATCAGCAAGGTCAGTGTGTTGTGCGTGAAGTGGTAGAGCACTGCCGGCAACAAGCTACCTGTCTTGATGGCGATGTAGCCGATGACCATTCCGACCACCGTTGCGCTGATCGATTGTTGCAGGATCGCGTGGATGACCCCGAAGAACAGGCTGGCCAGCGCGATGGCGGTCCAACTGTGGCCGATTCGCCGGAAGCCTGAGAGGATGAACCCGCGGAAAGCAAGTTCCTCACAGATCGCGGGAGTAACACCAATGAGCAAGATCACCTGCCAAATCGGGGCGTCGGTGACCAGGTGATTGAAGGCCGCGAGCTTCTCAGCCATCCTGTCGCTGATGGGATACAAGTGCCAGATGCCGACCCCAAACCAGGTGAGGGCCGGATGCAAACAAGCCGCTAGAACCATCGCTGCCGGCGCGGTGAGCCAGAACGAAGGCCGTTCGAGCGAAAGCGTCTTCTTCACGCTTCGTGTGAGCATGATCGACATGATCAGGACCGGGGTCGCGACAAAGGCGATCTGTATGATCAGTGTCGACGTGACGACGCCATGCCAACCGCTGGGCAACGGCAATAATTGCATTGAGAGAAACCGAATAACGAGTAACAGCACGCCGGCGAGCATGGCCTGACCGAAGGTCGGCGTGTCGCCCCGTTCGCGAAGCATGTGGCGGAACCAGGTCGCCACGCCGCCTCGTTCGCTTTCGCGGAACAGAACCGATTCGCGATTGAACTGGTCAATGGCCCAACGGGCGGCGAACAAACAGCACGCCGCCGTCACGCCTGCAACGGGAAGGAAATAGGGCCAGACTTCTACGAGACGTCCTTCCATCAGGCCGCGGAGCAACAGCATCAAGCCTGAAACGGGAATGAGACTGGTCCCCAGGTCGAGTTGGATCGAGGGGAGCAGCGGCAGCATCATGAGCGGCATCAGCGTCATCAGAAGGGGCATCAGGTAATACTGCCCCTCCTTAGAACTGCGAGCAAAGGCCGCGACTGCCAGCGAAAGGGCGCTAAAGAGCGCCGACATCGGAGGCAACGCGATTAATAGCCAAAGCATCGAGGCCATGGGGGGCGGGCCCATGCCTTGCGCACTCCCCATGGACCCGGCAAATTGCTGCATGACAAACGCGCCGGTCGACGCCATGCTCAGCAGATTCAAGACCGAGGTCATGAAGCTGAACGACATGATCGTGAGGAGCTTGCCCCAGACAATCTCGCTTCGTAGAGCCGAACTGCTCAGCAGCGTTTCGAGCGTTCCTCGTTCCTTTTCGCCGGCGCACAAATCGACGGCGGGATAGAACGCACCGGTGAGCGCCCACACAAACAGGACGAATGGCAGGATTTTGGACCAGACGACGGCTCGCCGGGCATTGTCGTTGGCGATGTCGACGGGAGCCGAGACCTCGAAAGGCTTGGTGAGCGTAAGCGGCAGTTCCTTCTGCACCAGGTTGGTTCGGACGATCGACTCGCGCCAGCGGCGTAAGACGCTGTTGATGCGCTCGCTCGCGATCCGCGATCGATCGCTGGCAATATTGCTGACGAAGACCTGCGGTTGTCCCGCTTCAGCGGTTTTTGCTTCCTCACCCGTTGCCGTGGCAAGGGTCTGCAGCGACTGCGTCAGTCCCGGTGGAATTACCAGGACGGCTTCCACGTCGCTTGCGGCGAGGCGCTTTTCGGCCGTGACCCTGGTGTCGGATGCGCCTTCCGGGAAGGATTCAAAGGACAACTTCAAAAGTCGCCGATCGTCCTCGTTGCAAATGTCGCCAGCAAAGTGATCTTCAACAAAGAGCGGCGGCTCGCTGCTGAGCGTTTCCCGCCCCATCACTAGCACGCGGCTGGGATGTTCCTGCATGAACTGGGCGACTTGCAGGAACGTCATCCCGAGCAACGGATAGAGCAAGAGCGGGAGCACGACGATGGTAAACAGCGTGCGGCGATCGCGCAGTTGGTCGCGCAGTTCGCGGAACCAGATCAATTGCACGTTCGTCCACGACATCGTCAAGACCTTCTTAACTGGCTAGCGATTCGCTGGGTTGCTCTTGTTGGTAGTCGGCTTCGCGGCGCGAAATCAATTGGAAGAACAGTTCTTCCACGTCGGGCTCGTTGTGACGGTCCCGCAGTTCGCTCAGTGTCCCCTCGGCCAGGATACGGCCGCGGTGCATGATTGCCACGCGGTCGCACAACTTTTCCACCTCACGCATGATGTGGGTCGAAAAAACAATGCACTTGCCGTGGGCCTTAAGGTCGGAGACGGTCTTCAAAAGAGCTCGGGCCACCAGCACGTCGAGGCCCGAGGTCGCCTCGTCGAAAATCAAGACTGGCGGATCGTGAACTAACGCCCGCGCGATCGATACCTTTTGCTTCATCCCCGTCGACATCTTGGCCACCAGGACGTCGCGGATTTCCCGCATTTGCAGGCGATCGAAGAGGCTCTCCATCCGCTCGCGGAGAAGTTCGCCGTCGAGTCCGGCCAGCTTGCCGAAGAACTCGACCATTTCCCAAGCGGTCATCCGGTCGTAGGCCATGGTGTTGACCGAAACGAAACCGATTTGCCGCCGCACGCGGGCTGGTTGCGTCAGCACGTCAAAGCCGCAAACGGTGGCCTTTCCATCGGTCGGCTGGAGCATCGTGCTCAAGATCCGCAAGGCGCTGGTTTTTCCGGCACCATTGGGTCCGAGCAAGCCGAAGATTTCGCCGGGGCGGGCCTCGAACGAAATGCCGTCGAGCGCCACGTGTTGGCCGCGCACCATGTCGTCGTAAGTTTTTCGCAGTCGGTCGACGTGAATCATGATGTGCGGAAAGCGTGCGCGAGCTCAGGGGTGCCCACTCTGTTTAGTCGCAAGGATACCAGAGCGTACCTTGCGAACCGATGGGGTGGGCGAGCTTCCAACGGGAACGCGCAATCGGGCAATGTGGAATCGATCTGTCGTAACGCCTTTGCGGTTCGAAGCGGAGATGGCGTCTTTAACGAACTCTCCGTCCGCCACTCCATGCGCCTCTCCATTTCCGTACGACGTATCCTTTTGGAGTACGAACAAACGATCGTCGAACCGACAAGAGGCTAGCATGTCGACTTCAGCAAAGGGCAACGTCCCGAATCCAGCGGGCAATGCAAACCCGTTTGTCTTAAACACCGCATGGGATTCGCCTCAGGCTCAGGCGCCTGCTCCAACGTCGAAGACGCCCGAGACGCCACCCCCCGCCGGCCCGTTCCTGCCGCCGGAACCGACCAACCTTGCGGAAACGGGTCTTACCGCAGGCGAAGTCGAGTCGCTCACGCTCAAAGCGCTTCTGAATCAAGGTGTTCTGACAGGCCGCAAGATCGCCAGTCAATTGCGGATTCCCTTCGGCGTCGTAACCGATTGCCTGGTGGCGATGAAGCAGCAGATGCTCGTCCGCTACAAAGCAGCATCGGCCGCCGGCGACTACGACCACGAACTAACCGATCAAGGGACCGAGCGTGCCCGCCGCTGGGCTCAGCGCTGCACGTTCAGCGGCGCGGCTCCCGTTCCGCTGCAAGACTACACGATCGCTGTTCAAAAGCAGGCGCTCGGCAATCTTCGGCTGAAGATGGACGACCTTCGCCGCGCTTATTCGCACCTGCTGGTTCCCGACCATGTGTTGAGCCAAATTGGCCAATCGATTCACGCGGGGCGAGGTTTGTTTCTGTTTGGTCCGCCGGGCAACGGGAAAACATCGATCGCCGAGCGCTTGATCGATTCGCTCGACCAGACCATCTGGATTCCACGAACATTGACGGTCGGTGGCGAAATCATCCGCGTCTTCGACCCCAGCGTCCATAAAGAAGTGCCGTACGAATCGACCAGTGCGTCGACACTTTTGAAGGGACATCGCTGGGACCAACGATGGGTCCGGATCAAGCGGCCAACGATCATCGTCGGCGGCGAAATGACGATGTCGCAGCTCGAATTCAACGCCGACAAAACGACCGGCATCATCGAATCGCCGCTGCAAATCAAGTGCAACGGTGGCGCGCTGGTGATCGACGACTTTGGCCGGCAAAAGTTCTCGATCAGCGAACTATTGAACCGCTTTATCGTTCCACTCGAAAAGCACTACGACTATTTGACGTTGCCCTCGGGACGGCAGATTCAAGTTCCGTACGACCAGATGTTTGTCGTGGCGACCAACATGCCTCCGAGCGAAATCGTCGACGAGGCCTTCCTCCGCCGAATGCCATACAAAATCGAAATGCCCAACCCGACCGAGGCGGAGTTCGTCTCGCTCTTCGAGCGGACCGCGCAAGCGATGAAAATCAAATTCAATCGCGCGGTGGTTGAAGCCATGATCGAACAGCAATACCGCAAGCCGAATCGCCCGTTCCGCTTCTGCCACGCTCGCGACCTGCTGAACCAGGTGCAGGTGTTCTGCGATTTCACGGAACAACCGCGGGCGACCACGGAAGAATCACTGCAAGCCGCGGCGAAGAATTACTTTGCGGGGTTTTAGAGGCGAAGGGCTACCGCTCCGTCCGCCACATACTCGGTGGCACGCCGACTTCGCGCTTGAACGCCACCGTCATGTACTCTACGTGTTTATAGCCGCAACGTCCTGCAATTGCGTCCAGCGGCAAATCAGTTTCTTCCAAAAGCCGTTTCACGTTTTCGATCTGCACGCGGGTGATTTCATCGTGCGGCGTTCTACCGAGGAGCTTTTGGAAGCGGGATTCGAGTACGCGCCGTGACATCGGCACGGCTTCCAGCACATCGGCCACTTTGATCCCGGAGAGCGCCCGCTCGCGGATGAACCGGGCGGCGGCTGCGACTTCGGGATCGTCGACTGCCCAGACTTCCGTCGAGCCGCGCGTGACCACGCCAATCGGCGGGATCAAGTTGTCGACGCGTTCGAAACGTTCTCCTCGAAGTAGCTTGTCGAGCAATCGGGCAGCTTCGTATCCCGTCTTGAGCGAGTTCGAGGCGACACTCGTTAGCGTGGGGAACGCCAGGTCACACACCAAGTCGTCATTGTCGACGCCGATCACCGCCACGTCATCAGGAACGCGAATGGCTTGTTCGCGGCAGACGTCGAGGACTTGCCGCCCACGGATGTCGTAGGCGGCCATAATGCCGCACGGCTTGGGCAAACTCTTCAGCCACCTGGCCAAAGCGCGGCGGTCTTCTTCGGAGGGATCGCGCCGTCCGCGTGCTGGCGCTTCGAAGACGGAAACGGTTCGCCCATTCGCGGCGACTTGCTCGCGGAAGTGTTTCTCGCGCAGTTGCGACCAACGAAATCCCGCAACACCACAAAAACCAAAGTGCCGAAGTCCCCGACCGATCAGATGATCGAGCGCTAGCCGCGCGATGCCTGCGTCGTCCGTTTCAACGTAGGGCATATCGGCGATTTCGCGTGCGGCGCTCACGTCGACGACCGGCACACCGCGCGACAAGACATCGCGCGCGATTTGGGCGCTCTCGATCCGCGCGATAATGCCATCTCCATGCCACCGGGATAGCCACGCCGGTGCCGGTTCGCCACGGCTCTGCTCGCTGAGATACAGCGACCAACTCACGTGCTCGCGCACATAGTTGCGAATGCCCCGCAGCAGACCGCGGGCGTAGCCGTTGGAAGTTTCAACTAGAAGGGCGACGCTCGGGGGAGTCGTCTTGCGGGGCGATTTCACGAAACGCTCTCAGACTGGGGCGTAAAATATCTCATGCAAACCAAGTTATTTCTCATGGAAGGGGAACGCAAGCTGCCCTAAACTGCATTCTTACGTGGCCAGCTCCTACGAGCCCCCGCACTCATGGCGAGTGTGGCGGCGGGAGGCTCCTGTCGGCCGCCCCGATCCTCCCCCCGAATTGATGCGTTTTGGGAACTTCATCGATGAGCAAGCAATACAACGTCGCGATGATTGGACTTGGCTTCGGCGCCGAGTTCATTCCGATTTATCAGGCACACCCCGATGCTAATGTTTATGCCATTTGTCAGCGGAACGAAGACCACCTGAAAAAGATTGGCGACCAGTTCGGCATCGAGCGGCGGTTTACCAAGTTCGAAGACGTGCTGAAAGATCCTTACGTCGACTTCGTCCACATCAATAGCCCCATCCCCGATCACGCATCGATGTCGATGGCCGCTCTGAAAGCCGGCAAGCACGTCATGTGCACCGTGCCGATGGCGACGACGGTCGACGAATGCCGTCAGATCTGCGAACTCGTCAAGTCGACCGGCCTCAAGTACATGATGGCCGAGACGGTTGTCTACAGCCGCGAGTTCCTGTTCATCAAGGACATGTACGACCGCGGCGAACTCGGCAAAATCCAGCATCTAGCGGCGTCGCATCCGCAAGACATGGACGGCTGGCCCGCCTACTGGGAAAAGATGATCCCGATGCACTACGCCACGCACGTCGTGAGCCCCTGCTTGGGCTTGATGAACAGCCGCGCCGAGTACGTATCCTGCTTTGGCTCGGGCAAAGTTCGCGACGACATCGCCAACAAGTCGGGCAACAAGTTCGCCGTCGAAACGTGCCACATCAAGATCAAGGACAGCGATGTGGTCGCCCACATCTGGCGGTTCTTGTACGACGTCGCGCGGCAGTACCGCGAGAGCTTCGACGTATACGGCACCAAGAAGAGTTTCGAGTGGACGCTCGTCGAGAACGAGCCGCACGTGATCCACACGGCCAAGAAGCCCGAGCACGAGATCCCTTCGAAGGTCGAAGTACCCGACTTTGCCCATTTGTTGCCGCAGCCGATCCGCAAGTTCACGCGGTCGATTCAAGACGCCGATCACCTCAGCTTCATCCAAGGTGGCGGACACGGCGGGTCGCATCCGCACATGGTGAACGAGTTCGTCAGCGCCCTCCGCGACAACCGCGACCCATGGCCAAACGCCGTGCAATCAGCCAACTGGACGTGCGTGGGGATTTGCGCCCACGAGTCGGCCCTGCAAGGCGGCAAGATTGTCAATTTGCCTGAGTTCACGTTGGTTTAGTTGGTGAGTCGATTTGTCGCTCGCACTGGCGTCTTTGGGACGCCAGTGCCACCCTTTCCGCTCTCAAGTCCTCGGTACTGCTATGAATCGCTTCAAAGTTCTTGCTCTTGCCTGCTTGATGTCGCTCGTTGCAATCGCGTCAGCATTGGCACAAGAAAAGCCGCTGCAGATCCTCTTCCTAGGCGACAACGGCCACCATCAACCGGCGCTGCGGTTCAAGCAACTCGCTCCCGTGATGCGTGAGCGTGGGATCGAGCTTACCTACACCGATAAGCTCAAGGACTTGAACAAAGAGACGTTGAATCAGTACGCCGGGCTGATCATCTTCGCCAATCAAGACAACATCGCGCCCGACCAAGAGAAGGCGCTGCTCGAATACGTCGAGAGCGGCCATGGCCTGATTCCTTTGCACTGTGCTTCGTACTGTTTCCGCAACTCGGATGCGTTCGTGAAGCTAGTCGGCGGGCAGTTCCAACGCCACGGCACGGGCGTCTTTCGTACCGAGATTACCATGCCCGATCACCCGATCATGAAGGGCTTCCAGGGCTTCGAAAGTTTTGACGAAACGTACGTCCACACCAAGCACAACGAAAAGGATCGCACCGTTCTAGAAGTACGCGTCGATGGCGAAGGCCGCGAGCCTTACACGTGGACGCGAACCCAAGGGAAGGGACGCGTCTTCTACACGGCGTGGGGTCACGACGAGCGAACGTGGGGCAACCCTGGATTCGTGAATCTCGTCGAGCGCGGCATCCGCTGGGCAGTCGGCCAAGACCCGAGCATTGTGCCAAGCTTTGTCGACAAGCCCGAGATGACCAAGATCGCCGCCGACGCGCCGAAGTTCGAGTACGTCGAGGCGGAGGTCCCGTTCTACAACCCCCGCGGCGGTCGCAACGATCCCATTAAGAAGATCCAGCAGCCCCTCTCGCCGGAACAGTCGGTCCAGCATATCAGCGTGCCGGAAGGTTTCTCGCCGAAGCTTTTCGTGAGCGAGCCCATGTTGACCGGCAAGCCGATCACCATGAACTGGGACGAAAAGGGTCGCCTGTGGGTCAGCGAGACAATCGACTACCCCAACGAACTGCAAAGGGAAGGGGAGGGGCGTGACCGGATTCGCATCTACAGCGACACCGATGGCGATGGCTTGGCCGATAAGGTGGTCACGTTTGTCGAGAAGCTCAGCATCCCGACGAGCCTCACGTTCTGCCGCGGCGGGATCATCGTCCACCAGGCACCGCATACGCTGTTCCTGCGAGATAACGATGGCGACGACGTCTGCGACGAGAAAATCGTCCTCTTCTCCGGTTGGGGAACGACCGACACGCACGCCGGCCCGAGCAACTTGCACTATGGTTTCGATGGCTGGTACTACGGCATTGTCGGCTACTCAGCCTTCAATGGCGAAGTGAATGGCGAGCAGCTTCGGTTCTCGCAAGGCCTGTATCGGTTCCATGTCGACGTCGATAAATCGAACAAGCCGTTCGTTAGCAAGCTCGAGTTTCTTCGCAGTACCTCCAACAACAGTTGGGGCGTCGGGTTCAGTGAAGAAGGACTGCTGTTCGGCTCGACCGCGAACGGATGCCCAAGCGTTTTCTGCGCGATCCCCAATCGCTATTACGAACGCGTTCGCGGATGGTCGGCAGGCGTACTGCCAAATATCACCGATAGTAATCGTTTCTATCCCATTACCGAGAACGTGCGCCAGGTTGACTGGCATGGCGGCTTTACGGCTGCGGCGGGACACGCGCTCTACACGGCTCGGACCTATCCTCCCGAGTATTGGAACCGCACGGCTTTCGTCACCGAGCCCACCGGCCACCTCGCGGCGACGTTTGTTCTGTCTCGCAACGGCGCCGACTTTCAGGCGAAAAACTCCTGGAACTTAGTTGCGTCGGACGATGAGTGGGTTGCGCCGACGATGGCCGAGGTTGGACCCGACGGCAATGTTTGGGTGATCGACTGGTACAACATCATCGTCCAACACAATCCAACGCCGGTCGGATATAAGAACGGCAAAGGAAACGCCTACGAGATCCCGCTCCGCGACAAAACGCACGGTCGCATCTATCGGGTCGTCTACGAGGGAACTGCCGACAAGGCGAAGAATCCCGCGGCAAAGATCACCAAGCTCGATGCCAAGAACACAAACGAGTTGATCGCTGCCCTTTCGAGCGACAATCTCTTCTGGCGGAAGCATGCTCAGCGATTGCTCACCGAACGCGGCAAGGCCGATGTCGTTCCCCAGTTGGTGAAGCTTATCGGTGAATCGAAGGTTGACAGTATTGGCTTGGCGCCGGGCGCACTTCACGCCGTCGCCTTGCTCGGAATATTGCCTGACGCGAACAAGTCGAAAGAAGGACTCGCCGCGATTGAATCGGCCCTTAAGCACAAGTCGCCTGGCGTCCGTCGGACAGCGGCATTCGCGCTGCCCAAGACGGAACAAGGGGCCGAGATTCTTGCCAAGGCCGATTTGCTGAAAGACCGCGACGCACAAGTTCGCTTGGGTGCGCTCCTCGCCATGGCCGATATGCCGGCGGCTAAGACTGCCGCATCCGAGATTGTCGAAGCGCTCGATGATGCCGAAGTCGTGAACGACCCGATCCTGCGCGACGCCCTGACGGCCGCGGCGGGAGCACATTCGTCGCAGTTCCTCGCCGCCCTTGGGAAGCGAGATAAGTCGGCTGCCTGGTCGCCTTCCCAAATCGAAATTGTGGCTCGCGTCGCCGAACACGTCGGTCGAACAGGCGATGTCGAGCAAGTCTCGACGTTGATCGCGTCGCTTAAAGAGCTTAGTGGCGACGGTGCGGCCACTATCATCGGCGGGCTCGCCCGCGGTTGGCCCAAGGATGGCAAAGCGAAACTGTCTGAGGCCGACGAGCAGGCGCTCCAGGACGCACTCAAAGTGTTGCCGGCCGGAGCTCGCAGCCAGTTGATCAGCTTGGCCACGCGATGGGGCAGCAAGGCCATCGCGCAGCAAGCAGGCGAAGTTGTTAACGCTTTGCTGGCAGTGATCACCGATGCATCGGCCGATACACCGAAGCGGCTCACAGCCGCGAAGGAGCTGGTGGAATTCCGCTTCGACGACGCGGAAGTGATCGAAAAGCTGCTGGCCATGATTGGCCCGCAAACCGAACCTGAACTGGCGTCCGGTTTGCTTTCCGCCATCTCGGGCAGCGAAGCGACCGAAGGAGCCAAGCTGTTGATTGGCAAGTTGCCCTCGCTTACCCCGACTGCCAAGCCGGCAGCACTCCGATCACTCCTTTCGCGGGCCGCTTGGACGAGCGAATTCGTCGCGGCCGCCGGCCGGGGCGAAGCGAGCTTGAACGACCTCTCGCTCGATCAGAAGCAAAGCCTGGCGAATAGCCGAGATCGCCGGTTAGCCGATGCCGCGCGAAAGCTGCTCGAAAAAGGTGGCTCGCTACCCAATGCCGACCGGCAAAAGGTGATCGACGAACTGTTGCCTCTTACTAAGGTGACTGGGGACCCCGTCGCAGGGAAACAAATCTTCACCAAGCAATGTGCCAAGTGCCACATGCATAGCGGCGAAGGGACCAAGATCGGCCCCGATTTGACTGGCATGGCCGTTCATCCCAAGCATGAGTTGCTGGTCCACCTGATCGACCCTAGCCGTAGCGTGGAAGGAAACTTCCGCGTCTATACGGTGGCCCTCAACGACGGCCGGATCACGACCGGACTCTTGGCCAGCGAAAGCAAAACGACGATCGAGATTGTCGATTCCGAAGCAAAGCGGCAAGTGCTGCAACGCGAGGATATCGAAGAAATCACGGTCTCGCCCAAGTCGCTGATGCCGGAAGGCTTTGAAAAACAAGTGACTTCGGCCGACATCACCAACTTGCTCGAGTTCCTCACGCAACGTGGACAATTCTTCCCGATTCCGCTGGAGAAGGCCGCGACGGTCGTGTCGACGAAGGGGATGTTCTTCGATCCAGAAGGACAGGGCGAACGATTGGTCTTCCGCGATTGGTCGCCGAAGACGTTCGAAGGTGTGCCGTTCCAACTGGTCGATCCGCAGGGAGACAAAGTCGCCAACGCGATCTTGCTGTACGGCCCTGAAGGGATCAACGCTCCGAAGATGCCGCGGCGCGTGACGCTGCCATGTAACAGTAGTGCCAAGGCGATTCACTTCCTCAGCGGCGTGAGCGGTTGGGGAAGCCCGCTGGGTGAAAAAGGAAGCGTGTCGATGATCGTCCGTCTTAAGTACGAGGACGGAAAAACGGAAGACCATGATCTGAAAAACGGCGAGCACTTCGCCGACTACATTCGTCGCATCGACGTGCCCAACTCGAAGTTCGCCTACAACCTCAACGGCCGGCAGTTGCGGTATCTGGCGGTGTTCCCGCAACGGCCCGACGTCATCAGTGAGATCGAACTCGTGAAAGGCCCCGACCGCTCTGCCCCTATCGTGATGGCGGTAACCGTCGAGACTGCGAAGAAGGAATAGAGATCCTCGTTTGCTCGTTGGCGCCGCTCATGAAAAAGCTCCTTGTACTGCAACATGAGTGGTCCAACGGGCTGGGAAGCCTCGAGCGGTTTGTCATCGAGGAAGGGTTTGGATTCGACACACTCTCTCGACCGACCGGCGAAATGGCGTCGGTGATAGTTAACTCGTTTGCCGGCCTCGTCATTCTCGGCGGGCCGATGGGCGTCTATGAGCGAGACCGATATCCCTGGTTGAACGAGGAAGTCGCGCTCATCCGGCGATTCATTGACGGCGGCATCCCCGTTTTCGGAATCTGCTTAGGAAGTCAGCTTGCCGCCGCGGCCCTTGGTGCGGACGTTCATCCCAACCATCGACAAGAGATCGGTTGGTTCCATGTCACCATGTCTGAGGAGGCCGTCGACGATCCCCTTTTCCATGGGTTGCCGCGAACCTTTCCCGCCTTCCATTGGCATGGCGATACATTCGAGCTGCCACACAACGCCATCCGACTCGCCTCGTCAACGATCACCAGGAATCAAGCGTTCCGCTTTGGCGAAGCTGTCTACGGGCTGCAGTTCCATTTGGAGATGGATATTGAGAAGCTGCTCGGCGTCTTCGAGGCCATGGGAGAGCTAATCTCGCTGATAAACCACGGCGAGCTTGAAGAGCAAACGCGGCTCCACAACGAAGCGTATGTTGAAACGGCCCGAATCGTATTTCGGCGATGGCTTGCGATGTGCCATTGACTAGAATGCTCGTGGCAACTGCTGACTCAAACGAGGTTCTTTCGGCGCTCTGCGGCAATTACTTCTAGGGAGTATCCATGCGGTCCTTTCATGCGGCAGTAGTGGTGGTTCTATTGGCAAGTTTGTCTGGCTGCGGTGGTGCGTCCAAGAAGGCGGTCATCGATTTGAGCACCCCTGAAAAAGCGATCTTGAGCCTTGAAGAGTGCTATCGCTGTCGCGATTTGGAGGGAGCAATTCGCTGCAAGGACTTCACCGCCGAAGCGGAGTTGATGCTGAAGAAGCTCAATCAAGACTTTTCCAAAGACGCCGAGATGGTCAAAGAGACGGCAAATGTCTTGGAACTCGGGTTCAAGGCGGAGATGAAGGAGAAAGGCTTCCCCAACTTTCACGGCATCACCTCGACATTTGGCGAAAAGAAGCCGATCGATGGCCGCGACGACTTCGTCGAAGTTGTCGAGACCTGCCAAACTGCGTCAGGAAAAACGACTACCAATCGTCTCGCGTGCATGAAGCGCGGTGATGAGTGGAGGGTAGCAATGATCGTCGAGTGAAGTGGTGCGACTCTCCTAAGTCGCACAAGGTTGGCGTCGCGCGTTCGCGCGACGCTACCACTGCTTGAGGCTCGAAGCCCACCTATAGGATCGTTCGACAGAACGGTCCTACATCAACTCCGGCATCGGCTCGTGCTTGCCGTCGACCAGATACTGCGGGCGGCCGGCCAGGTCGCGGAGCGTCGTTTTGTTCGGGTCGATCCCCATCTTGGCGTAGAGCGTCGCCAAAACTTCTCCAAAGTGGACCGGCCGATTGGCCGGCGCGCCACCGAGACGATCGGTTTCGCCGATCACTTGGCCGGTTCGCAGACCACCCCCGGCGAGCAAGCCACCGCCGACTTGCGGCCAGTGGTCGCGGCCCGCTTGCTTGTTGATGACAGGCGTGCGGCCGAATTCTCCCCAGGCAACCACGCTGACATCATTGCCGAGTCCGCGGTCGTACAAGTCTTCGATTAAAGCACTGAGCGCCTGGTCGAAGACCGGTGCGTGTGTGTTCTTGAACTCGGAGAAATTCTGCTCGTGGAAGTCCCAGCGTCCGAAGTTCAGCGTCACCACTCGGGCACCGGCTTCGACTAATCGACGGGCAATCAAGAAATGTTCGCCATTTCGCGGCGCGCCGTCGCCGTAGTTCTGAGTGAAACCTTTGCCGTACCGGTCGCGAACGGCTTGTGGTTCCTTCGAGACGTCCAAGGCGTCGGCCAATGTGCTCGAGGTCAGCACGCCGAAAGCTTGCTGCGTGAAGGCATCTTGCCCCGCGAGCTTGCTGCCGCTGTCGAGTTCGCGGCGAAGATGATCGAAGCTACTCAGGAGGCTCCGGCGATGGCTCAACTGGTCGGCCGAGATCCCATTCAGGACCAGATCCCCTTTGCCGTCGCCGTTCGGGCGAAATGCAGTGTGGGCCGAGCCGGCAAATCCCGGGTGGCCGGGCGAACCATAAGGAGGATGCCCCGCCTTTGGTGACAAGCCGACGAAAGGCGGAATCGACGCGGTCCTCGCCCCCAGCAACTTCGAAACGGCCGAGCCCATGCTGGGCCACCCGCCTGGCGGCTGGTTGGTGACAGGGCGGCCGGTGTAACAAATGAACGAATCGTGGTCGCCGCTAGGCGAACCCACCACGGTCCGCAGCGGCACACACTTGTCCATGATCTTCGCCAGGTGCGGCAGGTGTTCGCAAATGCGAATGCCCGGCACATTGGTCTCGATCGGCTGGAATTCCCCGCGGATCTCACTCGGGGCGTCCATCTTCAGGTCGTACATGTCCTGGTGCGGCGGTGCACCGCACATGTAGATCATGATGACCGCTTTTTTCGAGTTCCCGACGCCTTGTTGCGACTCGGCGCGGAGCAAGTCGGGCAACGTCAATCCGCCGAGGCCGAGCGCGCCGATGGTAATCGCGTCGCGCCGTGAAATGCCCGAACACAAACGTGTAGAACGGCCGCGGATCGACAGCATGAACAGGTCTCTCGTTCAAGGAAGGAAGGCGAACGGAGCGTGACCTTGCGGTCACAAGGCAGGCGGGACGGCCGGTTTTCCTGTTGGATCGGCCGCTGGCACCATTGTATGCAAGCAAATGGATGGATGCCAACCCCGAAAGGGGGTATCGCGCCGCCGATGTTGACGAAGAAACGGAAGTTATCGACGCGCAAGGACGCGCTGCGCAGGCGACTCGCTTACACGAATGAGGACGCGTGAAGTAGCATGGGTCGTTTGCAATTGCGAACGTCAACACGACATGGACAACAAGGACCGCGCCCCATGCGACCCTGGATTCTGGCCGAAGCCAACTATGGATTTGTTAAGGAAAACCGATACGAAGTGGTGGTACTGCCGCTGGGTGCGACCGAACCCCACAACTTGCACCTTCCCTACGGAACGGACGTTTTCGAAGGAACGCACGTTGGAGAGCGGATTTGCGAAGAGGCGTGGAAACGCGGCGCCAAGGTCGCACTCCTGCCGACCATTCCCTACGGCACGGAAACCAATCTCAACCGCTTCCCGCTCGCCATCAACATCCAGCCGACCACGCTGTTTCGCGTCGTCACCGACATCGTCCACTCGGTAGCCAACAGCGGCGTTAAGAAAATCGTGCTGGTGAACAGCCACGGCGGCAACGATATGAAAGCGCTGCTCCGGGAACTCTACGGCAGCACCCCGGCGCACGTCTTTTTGACGAATTGGTACACCGTGGCCAGCGATGTGTATTCGCAGATTTTCGAACACAAAGACGATCACGCCGGCGAACTGGAAACATCCTTCGGACTGGCGCACTTCCCCACGCTCGTGGCCAAACAATCCAATGGAAAGCTGGCCGCCGACGACGGAAAAATGGCGTCCACGCGATTCGAGGCCGTCAATCGCGGCTGGGTAAACATCACGCGGCCATGGCACTTACTGACAACCAACTCAGGCGCCGGATACCCTCACGCGGCGAGCGCCGAAAAGGCCGAGAAAATGCTAGGCGTCGTAGTCGATCGCCTGGCCACGTTCCTCACCGAACTCTCGGCTGCTCAGCTGGATGAGAAGTTTCCCTTTTGATTTTTGCCACCGCGTACACAGAAATCTCAGAGGAGGCAGGCAAAAAAGGCCTTCACTTCACAAATCAAAAATTATCAATCATCAATCGATTAATCTGAATCCCCTAGTTTCAACGCGTCGCGGATCGTCATGCCGCGCCGCTCACGGACAAGATGTCCATGCCTCACATTGACTCCTCTCCGTGTTCTCGGTGCCCTTTGTGGCTAATCCTCCATGCCGCTCGCGATTGATTTGAATGCTCCGCTTACCAGTGTCCGTCTGCGATCGTCGACGCGGCATCCGCATGTTTTTCGCAAGCGGATCGATGCCATCGACGGCTCGCCGCAAGTTGGAGATTGGGTTGCCGTCTACGACTGCGACGACCGGATCATTGGTCACGGGCTGTTCAATCCTCGTTCGGAAATCGCGGTCCGCATTGTTCGGTTTGGGCCAGAACTACCTGATGAGGCGTTTTGGAATGGCATCCTTGACCGAGCCGTGAGCCTGCGGCGCGAGATGCTTTCGCTCGACGCGCAGAGCGATGCCTATCGCGTGATCCACGCCGAGGCCGATGGCGTTCCCGGCGTGGTGATCGATCGCTACGGCGATGTGCTTTCCGCCGAAGTCTTTGCCTATGCGATGGCCAAGCACGTCGACGAATTACTCGACGGGTTGCAAACGCGACTAGGCACCAAGCATCGGGTCGTTCGTGGTTCGCCGGCAATTGTCAGCCAGGAAGGATGGGATATTCCGCAACGGACCAGCGCCGGAACTCCCCCGCAGGCCACGATCACCGAATTCGGCACGCGCTTCCGTATCAAGTTTGCCGGCGGGCACAAAACGGGGTTCTTTTGCGACCAACGCGAAAACCGCCAAAAGCTGGCCTCGTACTGTCGCGGGAAGAGCGTCCTCGACTTGTGTTGTTACAGCGGCGGCTTTTCGGTTCAGGCCAAGCGATTGGGACAAGCGGCCGAAGTGATCGGCGTCGATCTCGACGAAGAACCGTTGGCTGTGGCCAGGGAGAATGCGAACCTCAACCAAGTGCGGGTGAAGTTTGTTCAGGCCGACGCCTTTGCCTACATGCGCGATATGTTGGCCAATCAACGGCAATTCGACGTAATTGTGCTCGACCCTCCGAAGCTGATTCGCAATCGCGACGAGATTGAGGAGGGGACGCGAAAGCACCTCGATCTCAATCGCCTGGCGATGCAACTGGTTGCGCCGGGCGGACTCCTGCTCAGTTGCACTTGCGCCGGTTTATTGCCGCTTGTGGAATTCGAGAAACTGCTCCACTATTCAGCTCGAATTTCGGGGCCCGTGGTGGAACCTGCCACGGCGACCACGCCTGAAAGGCGCGGTCCACGGGATATGCAGATCTTGGCGAAGACTGGGGCCGCTCAAGATCACCCCATCAGCAGCCGCTGCCCGGAAACAGAATACCTGCAAGCGGTTTGGATGCGGATGGGGTAGGACGAACGTCACGAACGATCGTTCGTTACTTGGGAGCCTGCGCCACTTCGCCGCCGGCACGCGTGGAAAGCGCCCGCCACACGCCGAGGTCGATCGACTCTTGGACGGGGTGGACCGCGCCATCCACGAACGCGGCTAAGATGATCCCGCGGTGGTAGCTACGCGACGTCACGGCCGCGTAGGTAGGGGCGGTGTTGGAGGAGCTTTCCCCTTTGGAAATCAAGTCCACGTCCACCGATTCGCCATTAAATGCCATTGGTACCTTGGCATTGGGGGGAAGCGTGGTAGTGAATCCCGTTTCGTGAACCTTTCCGTCCACCCACTCCGTGTGCCCGTTGCCGCTGAGTGTGGCCGCTCCGATCAGCGCGATGATTTCCGCCGGGCTGCTAGGGGGCGCGACGCCCGCTGTAGCCGGTACGCCAGGCTTGGCGTTGGGTTGATAGGCCTTAGTTTCCGCAAATGCGATGGTGGTGCTGGTCCCATCTTGATAGGAACCTAGGGTCAGCTTTCGGTCGAAAACGAACGCCCCGTTGCCCATGGTTCCGGCGGGGTCATAGACCATCCAAGTACCAAGGTTCGCTCCATAGCTGATGGGAAAGTGGGTAACGCCGCCAGGCGTTGAAGGGGGCCGAGGGATCAACTTGATTTCGCTCGGGCAGCAGTACATCGGGACGACCTTCTGCGTGACATTCGCATGTTGCGGAGCGTTGACCAGATCAGAGTAGGAAAACCGATAGTCGATCAGGTTTTGCAGGTCTAGCTGCTCCACGTACGGAAGGAGCCGTGATTGAAGGGACCACACAGCCCCCTTGGTATTGGGAGGCGGAAGGCATGAAAAGGGAGGGATGCCATTGATGGAGTCTGCGTATCCGTGATCCGCTAGAACAACTTGCCGCAGGTTATTTGCACATTGCGTGCGGCGGGCAGCTTCGCGAGCAGCCTGAACGGCGGGAAGGAGCAATGCTACCAATATTCCGATGATGGCGATAACAACAAGCAATTCGACGAGTGTGAAGGCGTTTCTGGAGGCGGGGTGGTGGTTCATTAGGCGGGGCCTCTCAAGGAGACATACTTCGATATTGAGATTCAAGATCAATAACGGCGATTTTAGTGGCGATTCCCCCTCTGTCAATGATGCTCGGCGCTTTTCGCACGCCACGGGCGAGAAAATCGCCGCCAAAAAAACCCAAGAAAAAGGGCCTTAACCCCTGGCCCGCGCGACAACGGCTACCGAAACCCGAGCGGCCCCAGCTTCCCGCAGGGCTTTTGCCATGGCGCTGGCAGTTGCGCCGGTAGTGAGAACGTCGTCAATCAACACGATGTGCCGGCCGGCTAGTTTTTTCAGCTGACCTGGATTGGCCGCGAAGGCCCGGCGGACGTTCGTGCGACGCTTAGCAATCGATAGCTCGCTCTGTTTTTTCGGCCAACGCGTTGCCCGCAGCAGATGTGGCAGGCACGGTACGTTCCAGTGGCCCGCGATCACTTCGGCCACAATTCGTTCCGGATGGTGGCGTCGGAAGAGTGAGCTAAGCCAGTGCCGTGGCAGCGGAACAACCGCATCGGGCGGCGGGCCCTGCCAGGTCGATTTCATGTGCTGCGCCAGGCTTCGGGCGAGTGAGCCCGCCAACTCTTCGCGCCCCCTTTTGATTTGCAAAACCCAGTTTTTCAGCGGCCCAGCGTACCATCCCAGCGCGAACGCCCGGTCGAAATCAAACTGAAAGTGCTGGCATTCCGGACATGTCCCCTCCAGCGGCACGCGCGTCGGAGCACCGCACCGCTGGCAAAAGCAAGCATTGCCTGTGGCAAACTCAAGACAGGCGGGACAAAAGTCGCAATCGATTTCCGACTCGAGCAGCCGCGTACGGCAGCCAGCGCATTGCCGGGGAAAGACAACGGCGCTCGTTAGATTTCTGGCCCGGTGAAACCACCGCGAAACATTCTCAACGGCGAGCCAACTCATGCCTGTCTGCGTAGAACGGTGAGAGGTATCGGTGCGGCTAGCACGGCTGGTGCGATCTCAGGTCTCCGTTGACCGATAGCACGGAGAACTCGTATCGTACGCGACCTTTGCGCCGTCTGCGTGCAGGAATTTCCTGGATGGATGCGATTTTGTGACCATCGTCGACCGCTACCTATTGCGCCTCTTCGTTTGGACGCTGTTTGTGTGCGTCTTCTCGGTGTCGGGCATGTTTGTCCTGACCGATGCGATCATCAATAGCGATGAGCTGACGACGGCGGCCAAAAACGCTCCGCAGGGCGCGGCGAGGTTCTTCTTTGAATACTACCTCCCCCGCGTGTTGGCGTTCATCGATAACTACGGGGGAGTGACGGGCATGGGGGCCGCGATGGTGGCCCTCACGCTGCTGGCCCGCTCGAACGAGCAAACGGCGTTGGTGGCGGCCGGCATTCCGCCGCGGCGGTTCGCCTTGCCGATGATCTGGGGAGCCATCTGCGTAAGCGTGCTGTGCGCGGCGAATCGCGAGTTCGCCTTGCCGCACTATCGCGATCAACTGCGGCTGACTGCCCAGGACCTGCAGAAAGGGGCCTCTCGAAAGGGGTATCCGCGTTACGACCAAAAGACGCAGGTCCTGATTCGCGCTGAACGCCTGGCGCCGCTCGAAAGGCGGATCGAGGCTGTTTCGCTCCGTCTTCCTCCGGAGCTGAAACCATGGGGAATCGAGATCAACGCCTACGAAGGTTGGTTCATGGACGCCGATCCGAAAGACAGTCGGCCGGCCGGGATCAAGCTCAAACACATTACACGGCCCGTCGGTCATCACATTTTTGATTCCGGGGCCATCAATGGCGAACACATCATTTGGAGCGCCAAGGATCATCCTTGGCTTGAAGCCAACGAGTGCTACGTCGTCACGGGAGTCACCTTCGATCAGCTGTCGGGCAGCAGCCAATGGGCTCGCTATCTGTCGAGTTACGAACTCGTCAAAGGGATCAGAAGCGGCGAACTCGACTATGCCAACGACATCATGGTGATCTTGCATTTGCGACTGGTTCAGCCGCTGATCGATATCTCGCTCTCTTTGCTCGGCATCGCGCTGGTGCTGTATGGAAGCCAACGAAACGTGTGGGGTGTGGTGGGCATGGCCCTGGTTGTTGTGATCGGCTTCTTTGTCTTGTCGCTGGGGTGCCAGGCGGCCGGTTCGAGCGGATTGATCTCCGCCACGCTGGCAGCGTGGCTGCCGCTGTTCATCTTCGGTCCATTCGCGGCCGCTAAGATACGACCACTTTATGCTTAGAGCTTTGATGCGCTGGCGGCATCAGCGTCGCCGCAAGTTGCCGTGCTTGTCGACCTGCCAGGCGTATCGCGTCTCGACGTCGTAGGCCGTGAGATACCCGTCGCCGAAGCAATGGGTGTCGATGCAAACGATGTGGCCGTGGTCGAGGATTTCACCGTCGCGCTGCGGCGTGTGCCCCACGATCACCGTTTTGCCGCTGTGGTGCCGGCTCGGAATCATGAACGACAAGTGCTCCCAGTACAGGTGCTCGTCGGTCTGGTCTTCCATGTCGCGTTGCGGATGGTAGTTAGCGTGCACGAAAATATGCGTGTCGGTTTCGTGCCACGGTTTCAGGTTTCGAAAAAACGCGAGGTGCTTTTCCGGAATTCCCTTGTGGCCTCCGTAGCTTTGCAGCGTGGTATCGCCGCCCGATTGTTTCCAAAAGGTTAAAACGTCTGGGTTCTCGAACGAATCGAGCAAGAAGATTTCGTGATTCCCCTTAAGGCAAATCAGGTTGCACTTGGTCTGCCACTCGAACAAGACTTCGACCACCCGTTTGGAATCGGGGCCGCGATCGATATAGTCGCCCAGGGTGATGACGACGTCGGATTTTCGCGGAGAAATCGCTTTGAGGATCGCTTCCAGCGCCAGCGCATGGCCGTGAATATCGCCGATGGCAATGGTACGGCCCATTTCGGAAAGAAGCCCCCTTCAAGGCACAAGCAAAACAATCGCGGAACAGGTTCATCGACCGGTTGCCCGGACGGATCGAGTCGATGGCATAATCACTTGGTCGTGGTCGACTTGAAGTTTAACCGAATCTGAACCCCGGCCCAATCGACCCCCTGATTTTCCCGTTGCGACCTAGCGAACGCCCTTTTTTGCGGCCTTTTTGCCGAAGTCTTATGCTCGATCTTGAAACCTGCCGAAGTCGTCAACGTCGCCTGCTTGCGCATCTGCGAGAGCGAAATCTGAACGCGATCTTGACGACTCAAATCGAACACGTGCAATGGCTTAGCGGCTACCGCTCGCCAATCACGATGCAGCCTGCCTTGTGGCTTACTGCCGACGGCAAAGCGACGCTTATCGCGCCGCAAAAGGCTCCGGAGAAGGCTGCGGTCGACGACATTCTGGTCTACGAGGCTAAACATCTTTCGACCATGCGGAACGATCAGCGCCACGCGTCCGCGCAGGTCCTGGTGAAACATCTTGGTGGCAAAGCACAAGGTTGGCGCGTAGGTGCGGAGTTCTCGACCGTGAGTCGCCACTACGATCCCTTGGGTGTTACGTGGCACGATGTTGAGCCCGACATTTACCAACTGCGGCGGCGAAAAGATGCCGACGAGTTGGCGCTGCTGCGACGAGCCATCAACGCCACAGGCAAGATGTACGAAGCTGCCCGCGCCTTGATGCGTCCGGGCGTGAATGAACTCGATATGTTCAACGAGTTGCAAGGCGTCGCGGTTCGCGACCTGGGCGAAATGCTGACTGGCACCGGCAACGACTACCAGGTGTGTTCGCGCGGCGGCGCGCCGCGGAACAACGTGGCCAAGGAAGGGGACTTGTACATTCTTGACCTTGGTCCCGCCTGTCAAGGCTATTTCGCCGACACGTGCCGGACGATTTCGGTCGATGGCAAGCCGACGGATTTGCAGCTTAGTGCCTGGGCGGCGATTCAACCGGTGTTCAAGTTGATCGAAACAAAAGTTCGCCCGGGCGTCCGTTGCAAAGCGATCTTTGAAGAAGTGCAGACGATGCTGGCCCAATCGCCCGTCGGCGTTTTCAACCACCACTTAGGGCACGGGATCGGATTATTTCCCCATGAGACGCCGCATTTGAATCCCAACTGGGACGATACTTTTGAACTCGGCGACGTCTTCACCGCCGAGCCAGGGCTGTACGCGCCGGAACTCAAGGCCGGCATGCGACTCGAAAACAACTATCTGGTAACCGAGGCGGGCGTCGAGCTACTGAGCCCGTTTGACTTGCAGCTGTAACGTTAGCCTGATGTGAGTTTATCCGTCTGCTTCGGATGCGAGATACTCAGCTTCCAACCTGAGTAGGTCTTTTTGCCGACTCTTGATGCGCTTACATGGATTTCCAAAGTAAACCGACCATTGCTCGGTTGATTTGGTAACCATCGAATTTGCCCCAACGGCAGTTCCTTCCGCTAAGGTCACGCCGGGAAACACGAGTGAATGTGTTCCCACAATCGAGTGTCTCCCGATCACAACGGCTTGCTTGATTTCGCGCTTGTACTGATCCGGTACCGTCGGGTTTGTTAGCGACTCTCCACCGTAGTCATCGCTCTGAGTAAACACTTGGCAACCGTAGGCAAGTCCCGAGAAGTCCTCGAACGTTATTCCTAGTTCACCCCCCGCGACGTTGCAAAACACGGCGATGTGAACATTGCGCCCTATCATGACTTTGCCTGAAATAACGCAGAAGTCGTCAATGCGCGAGTGATCTCCAATCTCAATCTGGTCGGCATTGTGGATGGAGGCCTTATCGCTGACGCGTACGTTCTTTCCGAGAGATCTAAATCTCATCGCCTCTAGTTGCTCACGCGATAAGAACGCCATTGGACCGTCTCCCTCTTTGTCCCATGAAGTCACGACAATTTCTTTAGCTCGCCTGCCCTCTCGTCGTCAGCCGATAGGTGCACGGTTGGCTTGGCATTGAGCAGTTCGCCGACCAGATAGAGCGGGCGCCCTTTGGCTTCTTCGAAGACTTTGCCCAAGTAGAGTCCCATGATTCCCAAGTTCGCCAGGATGAGCCCGCCGAGAAACCAGACCGAGACGATGGTGCTCGCCCAACCGGCGACAGCAATGCCCCACCAGAAATATCGAAAGATCAAAAAGGCGACATACGTCATCGCCAAACAGGTAAACGCGAATCCAACGAAAACCGAGTAGACCAGCGGACGCGTCGAGAACGAGACAATGATATCGGCCGCAAGTCGAAACTTTCGCGACAACGTGTAAGTGCTTTTCCCTTCGGACCTGGCCGCGTGTTGCACCGGCACGTAACAGACCCGCGGTTGAACCCACAATACCAGCAATGAATAGCATCGGTGACGTTCGCCTAGTTGGCGAAAGCCGTCGGCGACTGCTTTGGAGATGATCGAGTAGTTGGACGATGCCGCATCAAGCTTGGTGCCGATGAGCGCACCCATCACCGCGGTGCGGAAGAGCCACGCGAGGAACCTGGTGGCGAAATCGTCCTGACGATCTTGCCGCAAGCCGAAGACGACTTCTTCGCCGGCAATGGATTTTGCCCACATCTTAGGGAGCTCTTCGGGGACGTCTTGCAGATCGCAATCCATCACCGCCACGTAATCGCCTTGGGCGTGGTCGATCCCCGCGGAGATCGCGAAGTGCTGGCCGAAGTTTCTCGCCAGTCGAACCCCCTTGATCCGGTGATCGGCCTCTGCCAACTCCTTGATGCGCGCCCACGCCTGATCGGGACTGGCGTCGTCGACGAGGACAATCTCCATCTCGACGTGCCGCCCGTTGGCGCTGGTCGAGGCTGGTTCCTCACTGGCCGAGCGCGTGGGGAGCGACTTCTCGACCGCGAAGAGCCGGCGACACAGCTCTTCCAAGCAGCCTTTGCAGCCGTAGACGGGAATAACAACCGAGAGCAGCATGCTGTCAACCGCCTACTTTCTTCCATGAATGGGACCGCGCGGATGCGGACATCGCTTCCATCATCAGGAGCCCTTCCATCGCGATTTCGGCTGTCGCAACCATCGGGTGATCGGCCCGATCTCCGGCTCGAAAACCGATGAGCCAATCGGCGATGTCGAAATAGTAGTTGGCAAAGGCTTCGAAAAACCCCGCAGGATGGCCCGGCCTAAAGCGGGCGTATCGAGGTTGGTTGCAGACCACCGCACCACCAAAGGCGTTGGTTAGTTGAGATGTCTGGCCGCGAT
Organism: uncultured Pirellulaceae bacterium; assembly: GCA_964636985.1. Lineage (GTDB taxonomy): Bacteria > Planctomycetota > Planctomycetia > Pirellulales > Pirellulaceae > CAZWSX01. The sequence goes on from CAZWSX010000019.1 coordinate 59,398, forward strand.
TGTCATGGAGCGTGAGGTATTCCGGACTCATCTGGGTCCACTCGGCCGATCGCTCGGTACCAAAGACACGAATCCGCAGACCATTCGCATGCCCCAGATAGGTTTTACCAAACCAGAGTTGCACCGGGAGGTCGTCCGAATAGTGTGCCAGGCATTGGACGCTATCGATAATCCCCTCGAAATGTCCCTGCCGCTGTTCCATGGCGCAAACTTCGAGCGGCTTCTGGCTAGTGAGAAACTGAATCAGCTGATGAACATGGACGCCAAGATCGAGCGACACCATCGGAATGGCGCCGTCGGTAAGCCGCCACGATTGTGGCTGGGGCAAATCGCCAGCCGTGCCGACCTTCCGAAGAAATCCTTCTTGAGGCATTTCCGCCGCAATATGGGTGATCCGCCCGAAGTCGCCGCTCGCGATCATGTGCCGCAATTCGCGGACAATGGGGTAGCCCGTGTAGTTGTACGTGACGGCGACAAAACCATCAAAGCGATCGCGGGCGGCGCGAATCGTCTCTGCTTCCGCCGCCGACGTCGCGAGCGCCTTCTCCGAGATGACGGGAATTCGCAACCTCAGAGCCTCGATCGCCATCTCGGCGTGCAGGGGCGTCGGCGTCAGCAACAACACCGCATCGAGCGAGTTCGCTTCTGCCGAGAGGAGTTCTTTCCAGTTCGCGTACAGGCGGTCCTGCGGTACATCGAGTAGCTTAGCCGTCGCGATGTTTACGTCAGCGATGGGGCTGAAACAGCCCGCGACGATATGAAAGCGGCCATCCATCTCGCAAGCAATGTGATGCGATCGGCCGATGGCTGAATCAAGCCCGCCTCCAATGATTCCCAACTTCAGCGTGTTCTCGGGCATCGTCAGTTCCAGCGGCTTTACAGGACGTTGGCCGCTTCCATGATCGCCTTGCCGGATGAAGGGCGGGCGACAAAGTCGTGGATCGCCGCGATGACGCGATCCTGGTCGGGCGTCGATAAGTCATAGTACATCGGCAAGCGAACCAGTCGGCTGCTGACGCTGTCGGTCACGGGCAGCATGCCTTGAACTCGCCCTACTTCTTGCCCCATGGGTGAGCTATGGAGCGGCACGTAGTGGAACACCGAGGTAATGCCTCGGGCCTTAAGAAACGCAATGAACTCCTGTCGCACGCTTTGCGAGGGGAGCAACAGGTAGAACATGTGCGCGTTGTCTTGGCAGTGCGGAGGTGTATAGGGAAGCTCGAACGCGCCCTGATCGGCGAGCGGCTGCAACGCCTGGCGATAGCGGGCTGCAAGGGCCCGCCGCTGTTGAGTGATCGCCGCCATTTGTTCGAGCTGTGCGCACAAGAAGGCCGAAGCGATCTCGCTAGGAACGTACGACGAACCCACGTCCACCCACGTGTACTTGTCGACCTGCCCGCGAAAGAACCGGCGGCGGTTCGTCCCTTTGTCGCGCAGGATTTCAGCTCGTTCCACGAAGGCGGGATCGTTCAGGCAAAGAGCTCCCCCTTCGCCGCAGATAAAATTCTTCGTCTCGTGAAAGCTGTAGCAGCCAATGTGGCCGATCGAGCCCAGGCCGCGACCGCGGTACCAGGCATTCACGCCTTGGGCCGCGTCTTCGACAACCACCAGCTTGTGTCGCTTGGCGATGTCGATGATCGCATCCATTTCGCAACCCACCCCGGCATAGTGGACTGGGCAAATCACCTTGGTGCGCGGGGTGATCGCGTCTTCGATTTGGGATTCGTCCAGATTCAGCGTATCGGGCCGAATGTCGACAAAGACCGGCGTTGCTCCCTCGCGGACGAAGGCCGCCGCGGTCGATACAAACGTGAACGACGGAACGATCACCTCGTCACCCTCAGACAATTCGCACAGCATGGCCGCCATCTCGAGCGATGCCGTGCAACTGGGGGTCATCAGGACCTTTGGAATCGCGAAACTGTCCTGCAGGATTGAGGCACAGCGTTCCGTAAACTGGCCGTCACCGGCGATATTGCCCAAGGCAACCGCCTGCGCGATGTAGTGGAGTTCCTTACCGACAAAGAAGGGGCGGTTAAAGGGAATCGCAGGTTGCGTGGGCGGCGGAGAGTCGTCGATCTTCATACGCGTAGAGCATCATAGGCGTGAACGTGATGATATGAAGAAGGGGCGGTTCATCAAACGTTCACATTTGCTTCCGTTCGTGCCCAGCGTCCTCGCTCCTTGGCCGTCTCTACCTTGGTGGCGACTACTTCCAGCGAATGTCGGGCGGAGCTTCGACAATTTGCACAAGGCGCCAGCGGGTGGTGGTTGCCTTCACTTCGCATTCGACAAAAAACGAAGGGAAGACAATGTTCGGATAGCCACCTTCGCGGTCGGAGGGGATCTCGACTTTCCAAATGGACCGGTAATTCTCGGTCCCAGAGCGTCCTTTATCCTTTGCGATCGACACCGGCGAGTACTTGATTTTTTTGCCCGCCCGGACCGCTTCGAAAATGGCGCCCAGGGGGGGCATCATCGCGAACCCGTCTCGCGACTTGGCGACTTCTGGTTCTCTCCGGTAGTAATCCGCCAAGCTCTGGTTGCGATCTTGGCCGTCGAAACGTTCGTCGTAAAACTGATAGGCCTCGTTGAGCCGATCGTTCTCGATGCAGAAGAAGAAGTCTTCCACGAATTGCTTCGCCTGTTGTTGGCGTGCCGTCTCACGAGAGACCCCGTAGGCTACTCCAAAGGCCGCCGTAGCGCAGGAGAGAACAAACGCAACGATCGCGAGTCCCTTACCGCTGTAGACGTCGGGTTGTCGCACCGTTTGGCGGAGTCCGAAATAGCTGAGAGCTGCGCTCCCAAAGGCAATCACTGCGGGAATCGGGGACCGCGTCACCGCGACAACCATCACCGCAATGATGGCGAGAACCAACCCCAGCACGGCAAAGACACTTACCGATCGGTACGTCGCCGAGTCGCCTACCTCTTCGGGCTCCGAGAATCGGACCTTTTGAGAGGGGTCGGTCGAGGTACTTTGCATGGCGGTTTTTCCGATCGACACAAAAACTCAGCGAGAAAACAGAGCCTCGTTGCCAAAACGCCCGGCTCTGAGGAAGCGGTTAGCCGCTGCCTCCATATTCGCGTATCCAATTCGATATTGCCAGCGAACGCGAGGGACTTGGTCCAACCCCAGCAGTTTCCAGCGTCGCCTGACCGTCATAATCGAATCGACCACCCACGCGGAGGGGCAATCTGCGATTTTGTCCTGTACGTCGAATTGGCTCAATGGGTTCGACCCGCAGCTTCCCTTACCTAATGGCCGCTTGCGAAGTCGATCGGTCACCAAGAACAACTCGATCCATTGCCGCAAATCGCCGACGGGACTTGCATAACTTTTAGAAATGGGACTCGCGGGCATTTTGTCGTCCGGTAGACTTTCTCCCATGGTTGGCCCAAGGATGGTTTTGCCCCTTGATCGGCACGAAATGACGTGGCGGTGGTTCGATCCGGCAAGGGCAATTAAGATTGAAAGTTTGGGCGAAAGGATGGCGATCCGTGCTGGGATCGTCGGTTTTGCTCGTGCGACGCGACTTCCCACGTTTTCGAGCGGTCCAGAAACAAATTAAGCGGTTTTTGGCGGTGTTTCCGCGCTTTGAGGGGGATCGGATGATCCGTTGGTTGAACATTTTTCTCTTCTCGATCGCCGCAGTTGCCTTGCTTTCGACCGACGCGTTGGCGGACTGGCCCCCCTACCCGCTGCCAACTCACGAGGCGGCCCGTGGACCAGGGTTCAATTTCGCGCTCTACAAGATTCTTTTGTTGTTGCCGCTGGTCTGGGGATGGGTCTTCACGACGGAGCGGCTCGCCAAGGATGCCGAGGACACGGGCGAAAAGATCGGCATGCCCAACACGATTTGGACGCCGGTCTTGGTGTTTCCTTTCTTGATTGGGCTTTTGGTTGTCGGACTTTTGATCCCCATCTATCCCGTTTCATGGTTGGTCGCCGCGGCGACGTGGCTTGGGCCCGTCATGATTTACGTGCTGCAACGCAACGGCAAAGTTCCAAAAGAGCAGCGACTTCTCACCGCCAAGCATCTCAAGGAGTGGTTTGGCTCTTTTGGTAAAGCACCAAAGAAGGACGAAGGCGCCAAGCTTCCTTGGCAAATGGGAGCGCCTGTCGATGTCGCGGGCGGCGGTCCCGACGCCACCGAAAACCAATCGAACGCCGTCGCAGCAAGGCAGTCGCCGGCTTATGTCCCGATGAAGGAGCTTTTGGCCGATGGGATTCGCAACCGGGCTTACTACATCATGCTCGACTACACGGCCGATGCCGTGTCAGCGCGGTACCAGGTAGACGGTGTGTGGCACAACGGTTCGCCCGTCGTTTGGGAAAAGGGACCGCTCAATCGCGAAATTGGCGATCCGATCTTGGCCGTCCTCAAGAAGCTTGCGGGGCTAAATCCAGCCGAACGCCGTCTGCGACAGGAAGGAAAGCTCAAGATCGGATTCGAAGGGATCAAGCTCAACGGGACTCTCTCGTGTCAAGGTACGCCCACGGGCGAACGTGTCGCCCTGCAACTAGCGCCGATCATTAAGAAGGCACCGACGCTCGATCAGTTGGGCATGCGCGAGAAGATGCGGGAACAGCTCAAGGCCATGCTGGCTGAAAAGGTTGGCATGGTGCTTGTCTCATCGATGCCGGGCGACGGCCTCACGACCACGTGGAACGCCACCTTGATGAATTGCGACCGACTTCTGCGAGACTTCGTGGGCGTCGAGGAAAAGAACAAAAAAGAAACGGAAGTCGAAAACGTCGATATCCAAAAATACGACGTCGCCGCGGGAGAAACGGCGATCACGGTGCTGCCCAAACTGGCGTTGAAGCAGCCAGAAGTGTTCGTCGTTCCAGAGATTGCCGAAAAAGAAACCCTCGACTTCATGCTGAAACAGTGCGAAGACGAAGGACGCATGGTCATCCTCAGTACTCGCGCTCGAGAGGGCGTCGAGGCCTTGATGCGCATTCTAGCGCTGAATCCCCAAAGCCCCGACCTTTACGCGAAGCATGTTCGCGGCGTGCTGAACGTGCGGCTCATTCGGCGCCTCTGCGATAAATGCAAAGAAGCCCGGCCGGCCGATCCAAACCTGTTGGCGCGATTAGGGATTCCCGCGGGACGCGTGCAGCAACTCTACATCGAACGGCAGCCACTTCCTCCAGGCGAAAAGCGGAAGAAGGGAGAGCCGGAAGTTTGCCCGCAATGCCGTGGAATTGGGTACTACGGACGCACCGCGATCTACGAGTTGCTCCAAGTTCCCGATGCCATGCGGCCGTACTTGTCGAAGCCGACACCCGTCGAAACATTGCGAGCCATCGCCAAGCAGGCCGGACACCTTTCGCTGTTGGAAGAAGGGGTCTTGCTGGTGGCGGTTGGTACCACGTCGATTCAAGAACTCCAGCGAGTCCTGAAGGTTTAGTGTTTCTCGGCGAGAGCGGCTGAGTGAAGTTGAGTCGTCAACGGTTTTGTTGATCCAGATTTAAGTGAACTGACATCATGTTGTTGTTCCTGGTTCTGTTTGTGATCTTTGCGCTTGTCGCGGCAGCCGTCTGGTTCCAGGGGCTGTGGAGCATTGCCATCATCATCGTGAACATGACGTTCGCGGGACTGATCGCCACCAACTACTACGAACCTTTGAGCGACTTTATTGAGAGCTTCGAACGAAGCTTTGTTTACCTATTGGATGTGGTCTGCTTTTGGTTGATCTTCGCGATCACTTACGGAATTCTCCGCTTCATTACCGACTCGCTCTCGAAGACCAAGATCGAATTCTCGAAGCCGGTCGAGATTGGCGGAAGCATCGTGCTGGCCATCTGGGCCGGTTGGCTATTTGTTTGTCTGGTTGCGTTCTCGATTCAGTTCTCTCCGGTGGGATCGGAACCGATGTGGAGCCTGACCGATCCCGAGAGCAAATCGTTCCTGGTTTTTTCGCCCGAAAACCAGTGGCTCAGTTTCGCCCGGTGGCGATCGCGCGGTGCTCTGTCGCGGGGTATTTTCAAGGACTCGGAAATCACCGAGGACGACAAGACTTGGAAAGCCCAGGTTTTCGATTCCAAACAGCAATTCCTCAATCGACACCACCAGCGACGGAAGAACTTTGAGGGCGTCGAGGGGCTTCGCGTACCTCGGTAACATCCCTCTAGGGATGGCCGTTATGATGGAGAGGGGCAGCGCTCCCAGTCGGGCATAACCTCGCGCGGGCACCAGGGCGACTGGAAACTGGAGCGAAGCCATTGCGCTGAGTCGAGCGAACAGGGCGCTGAGCGAAGCGAACAGGGCGCTAAGCGAAAGGAACACGTCGATGGACAGGTTTCCTGGCAGTGAGTGGTCTCGGCGTCGATGGATGAAAGCCTGGCTTGCGGCGGGAGCCTCCGTAGCGGGGAGCGCTCTGTTTTCGCAAAGCATCGCCGACGAAAAGAGTGCCGCATCTTCTGGCGACAAATCCCCGGCCGACGAAATCACGCCGGAAACGCAGCGCGCCATCGATCGTGGATTGAGCTGGCTATCGAAACAGCAACGCAAGACCGGCGAAAAGCGGGGTGCCTTTGGGCTCGGCGGTTACGCCGGCGGTGTGGCGGTTTGCGGCCTGTCGGGCCTGGCCTTCATGTGCAGCGGAAGCTCGCCTGGTGCGGGGCCTTTCGGCAAGCACATCGACATGTGCGTCGAGTATCTCTCCAACTGCGTTCAGGACAATGGATATATAAGTGTGCCTGGGATCGGCATGGACAACATGTACGGTCACGGTTTCGCGACGCTATTTCTCGCGGAAGCCTATGGCATGTCAACGCGCAGCGAGCGCGATAAAGAGTTAGGCGAGAAACTTCGCAAGGCGGTTCAGCTCACCATCGATTGCCAAAACGATGCCGGCGGGTGGCGCTATCAACCCGTCAAAAGCGATGCCGATTTGTCGATAACAATTTGCCAAATCATGGCGCTGCGTGCCGCGCGCGATGCCGGGATCGATGTGCCCGATAAGGTCCGCAGCAAGTGCATCGAGTACGTCAAGAAAAGCCAAAACACCGACGGCAGCTTTCGCTACACGCTAAGCCAAGGAGGCGGTGGAACCTTCCCCCTCACGGCGGCCGGAGTTGTTTCGCTGTATTCGGCGGGGATCTACGACGGAGAGCAGGTCGACAAAGCGATCAAGTGGCTCAACAACCATTTGCCTGGTAAAGCCAACGGGCAATTCAGCTCGTACTTTTATTACGGGCAATACTATGCCGTGCAAGCGATGTGGCATTCGGGCGGCAAGAATTGGGACAACTGGTACAAGGGGATTCGCGAAGTATTGCTTGCGCGCCAAGACAGCGACGGCGCCTTCCAGGACCAAGAGGTCTGCCCCGAGTTCGGCACGGCCATGGCCTGCATCATTCTTCAAATGCCGAACAACTTTGTGCCGATCTTCGCTCCGTAATAATCCACTCGGAATTTATTGCGACCACCGTGAGCCTATCATCTGATGCATTTTCCGGTTGTAGTGGCGTAAGTTCGGACCACGCGTGGTGATTAATAATGGCTCACATACGCGTGAGGCGGCTGTGCCGTCACTGCTGTCGGTTTTATAAACTGTCAAAAAATAGAGCGCGAAAATGCTTGACGGCGGTGTTCCGTGCGTGTTACAACTCGCACCGAAGCCTTGCTCGCGTCGGCTGCCAGCCTCGGGAGCCCATCGAATGCGTTCGATCAAATCACCTTGCCGCACGGCATTGACGCTCCTTGAGCTCATTGTCGTTATTGCGGTAATCAATCTTTTGATCGCATTAGCTCTTCCCGCTATTCAGGAAGCGCGAGAGTCTGGTCGTCGCATTCATTGTGTGGCCAATCTACGCCAACTTGGGCTGGCTCAGCAGCAATACCATGATGTGCACGGCATGTTCACTCCCGGTAGCGAGAGTTGCTCGCTTGCACTTCATCCAGGCAACAACGGAACGGATGCTGATGGAAACATGATCTGCGTCGACGGTATTGGACCGCAGGATCCTGCCTTAAATGGCTGGATTTCACTTAAAGGCAGCCGCTTGGTTCGGTTGTTGCCCTTTTTGGATCAATCGACCTTTTACGATCAGCTTGACTTTCGAGGGAGCATTGATGGCCAAATCGCTGAGACGCCTCAACTTCGTTCTGCCAGGATAACGATCTTTCAGTGTCCGTCGGAGAGTGAGTTTTCGGCCTCCAAAATGCATGCGAATTATGGGGTTAGTTTGGGCCCTCTCGATCTTGTCTACCCTTGCGATAAGTTTGCTCCGCAGCGTGGCGCACCGTGGGTCTCGCCGACGAATTCGGTGCAGTATCCCATGGCCGGGAATACCTACTTCGGCGAGACACTTTATGTCGGTAACAGGTTCTTCGTGCGGCAAGATTCCCGCGGCGCCAGCGGCGTTCACAGTCCGGCATGGTGGACTGCGCGGTCGCAAGATATTACCGACGGCACGTCCAATACCATTCAGATGCTGGAAATGCTTCCCGCGTGCTCTATCGAATCAGTTGGGAATTGGTGGGACATCATGAGTGGTAAGGTTAGCACCTTGTTGCCTGTTAATTTTCCAACTTGTCCAGGGCAGAAGGGTAACGGGTACGACGGATACGGAAACGGCATTGATCCTTGCACGGGTAAGTTGGGGAGGTCTGGCGCAAAGTCGAATCATCGAAACGGGGCCCAGGTTGTGTTTTGCGACGGGGCAGTGCGCTTTATTCCCAACACCGTAAATTACGAAGTTTATCAGAGACTCGGTGCTCGACGAGATGGCTTGCCGACGCCATGAGCACAGCCTTCTGCGGTCCTAAACTACTTTATTTAAGTGACGTCAGTTCGTCAGTCCTTCGGTTCCTCTTTCCGTTTGGAGCTTTCAGATGAAGACACTGAATGGTATTTGCTTGATGGCTGTATTCGGGTTGGGAAGTCTCTTGAGTTCCATGGAGGGCACCGCCACATCAAAGGAAGTAATGGGCGGTGGTCCTTGCACGGTCAATATTTCACTGGAAAATTGTGGCGGAGAGAAATGTTCGTCCAAATGGGTGTTTATTACTGCTCCTGTTCCAGGACAGAAGACGTGGGCCAAATGCGATTTTACGGGAGGTGGGGGATATAAGGTTCCGGAGTGTAATCCACAACCGGACTGTACCGAACGTACAACCTATCCAGTCGGGTGCGATAATACAGGTTTCTGCGTCACAACTTTCTACCCGTAGACGGTCCCCGGATTTCTTCGCTTTAGTTCATGACTTCGCTGAAACAAAAGCTTCAACCTCCAAATCCGTTCATCGTCGCCGTGTGCCTGGGCTGGAGTTTGCGGCGGGTATTGTTCGTGAGAAGTAGTTTGCACCAGCTTCCTACCTACGGTCATGTGCGTAGCGCTGTTGTAGCGGCTTTATGGGGGCGAACGCCAAGCATCGAGTAATTCGCTATGGCCAGAGTTGGTTTGTGTTGCATCATATTGTTGTCACTGGTCGCGCTGTCGCGCGCTAGGGGCCAGGACGCTCTTGCATCGATCAGGCAAGCAAATTCTTATCCGCGATCTATGCGTGCGGAATATGGCGCCGCTGTCGGCAGAGAGGGGGACCAAAATAAGATCAATGTCAAGATGACTCGAGACGGGGGCAGCATTGGCGCGCGCGTCGAAACGGTGCGGCCGCCTTCAAGGCAGTCGCCGGTTGATATTCAGCACGTTGTGTCCAACGCAAAAGGGGAAGTGCGGTTTATGCTGCCGGCGGAGGGAAGGCTTCCGATCTTGACAGGGGATGCATTCCCCGAGGGCATCCGAATACCCGATGGAATTAATAGTCGTCTTCCTTGTGGAGTCGCGGAGCCGTCCTTTTTGGGTATATGCAATGGTGTCGATTGGACAGGTTCAAACGGTGTATTGTCTGGCAAGTGCGACATTGCGTTCGAAGAAGGTTTGTGCAAGGTCACGAGCACTACCGAAAATGGGGCGTTTGTCGGGTGGTTCGACCCGACGCGGCATTGGCTACCCAAACGGTGGGTTCTTGAAGGCCGAGGGAGCGATGTGCACCTCGGCAGACCAGTACAGGGCTATGGTATCGACCGCATCGTTACCACGATGGAAGCAGACCTTACGGATCTGGTGGCCTTTGGGGACCGCTATGTTTTCAGGTCTTGGAAGATCACGTGGACTTCAGAAACTCGCGGATCAAAGCCAAGAGTAGGCAGTCCTATAGAAGGGCGACTGGCGTCCATCGAGTTACTGCCGGACGGTGAGAAAGTTGACCTGTTGCTCGGACTATCGGTGCCGCCCGACACGGATATTATTCTCGCGAATACTCCGCAGATCCACTACAGGTGGAACGGGACGTGGATCGAGCCCCGCGTTACAAGACCTGCTTCGACGTCTTTTAGAGTGCGGCCCTCGAACATCGTCGCCTACCTGTGGATTATCTCGGTTGTGGGTTCAGTTGCTGTGATTGGGCTATGGGTTTGGCGCAAAGCCAAAGCTGCCGCTTAGATCATTGTTATTCGAGTAGGTGAGCGTATGACGCGGAATATGCGATTCGCAGGAATACTATGCGTGACATGTCTGTTAAGCATGGTTTTACCTTACTCGTTGTGTTTCGCTGGCGGTGAAGGCGGCGTAGAGGTTGCGGCAGACAGCGATGCGTCGTATCGCGACCAAGTCGCCAGCAGAATGCATAAGGCGGCTCTTGCTCCGTCGAGCGACTCGCCCTACTGCGGTGTCTATGCGATCGCACGGGCGATCGAGATACAGGATGCCGACTTCGATTTTGCAGGCGCGATCGATCCTCGTTTTATAGGCTCGCAAGACGGTAGTTCCGCAAGTGAGCTTGAAAGTCTCGCTGCCGCAAATGGTTTCGATGCGTACTTGCGCAGTAACCTGGGAAAACTGGACTTGTTAGCTCTTAATGCTCCCGTTGTTGCCCATATGCGCGATGAAAATGCGCCCACTAAGTACTCGCACTGGGTTTGTGCGTTGGGCATGGCCGACGGAGTTCATGTATTCGACGGACACGAATCCGAACGTGTAATCTCGTTTACGAGGTTTATGGCCAATTGGGATGGCCTTGGCATTGTGATAGCGCCTCGCAATCAGGTCATGCCTCGCACACTGTGGAGTCTCATGTGGTTTCGGGTGTCTGCGATATGCATTCTTGCTTACACGATGGTGCGCCTGTGCGCAAACATCCCGTCGCTGTGGCCCCGGACGGTACCCCTTCAAATGGCTGCTATCGTTGTCGTCGGTATAGTTGCGGCGTTTGGGGGCAATGTCGTTCTCGCCAGCATTGGCGAGTTTCCACGCGGAGCACTGATGGCGCAATCGGCGCATTGGAAAGGAGAAGAAAAGTCGGCCAGCCTAGATGACGCGATTGCCGCTGGGCAAGACGCTCACGCGGTAGTCGTAGATGCAACTAGCCGTGGCACGTATGCCCATGCACACTTGCCGAACGCAGTCAATGTGCCGGTTTCGACGCCGTTTTACCAAATCGAAGATGCTTTTCGGGAAATTCCCTCCAACACCCGTATTGTTGTTTATTGTTGGAGCGACAAGTGTCAATACGACTCTCAGGTCGCACAGAAACTTTTGAGGCTTGGATTCCAAGACGTCGCGATTTGCGATAGTGGAACGCAGGAGTATTTGTCGTCGCTACGCAAAGATGAGGCGCCATAAGTGAAAAACCCAAATGTGTCGTCTTTGGCCGGTACGCTTCTGGCATGCGCCGTTGCCGTGCCTTTGGCATACAGCGGTCTGGTACATGCGAATAACCCGTTTGCATTTGCATCAGGGATCGCTGCTTACGGACTTTTGCCAAGTTGGGCGATCACGGCCTTGGCATTCTTTGCTCCGTACCTTTTTCTTGCGGTTGCCGGATCGCTCGTTTTCGAGAAGACTAGATACCCGGCCGCGATTTTTGCGATGTTGCTCTACGCTATATTTCTAAGCTTCCAGGTAACGGCCATTATTTCGGATAAAAACATCGATTGCGGATGCTTCGGAAGTGGAGGGCATGTTGTTTCGGCGAAGACGGCAGCGATTCCCGCAACGGCGTTTGTCTTGTCCTGCGTCTTGTATGCCGTTGAGACTTATGCGACCCGCAAAGTCAAAGAAAACGGCGATCGCGCGCTTGGGGCTGCCTGATCAATTTCAGGCGAGGATCCCAGAGCGACTTGGATGGTCGAGGATATCGTTCGCTTCTTGCCGAAATGCTCGACTAATTTCGAAACGAGAATTGACCGTGCCGTGCTGTCGGCAAACCTAACTTCTCAGAATTGCCTCTTCGCGGTACATTAACGGTTTGGCGCTTGCAGGAGACCAAGTGGGGCAGATGCTCCCCTTCGCCAGTCTCGTCTCCTCGCGCGGCTTTTCCCCGATGAAAGCACCGTACAATGGCACGTAAAGTAATGAACCGTAAGGCTTTGCGCGAGGAAGCCGACGCCGCCGAGAAGATCGAAAAAGCAGCCAAGACGAGCAAGAGCAAGGACGATAAACCCGCCAAAGAGAAAGCCGCCCCTAAGAAGAAGGGCAAAAAAGACGCGGAAGCGATTCGCGTGAAACTCTTCTGGGGCGTCTTCAATCAAAACATGAAGCGGATCGCCCTCTTCGAGTACAGTCAAAAGAAGCAGGCCGACGCCAAAGCCGCCGAACTCTCGGCGGGGGCCAACAAGTCGCAGCACTTTGTTCAACGGGTGAAGGAAGAAGTTGCGGCCAAGATCGACTAGGCACCGTACCCAAAGCACCGCTCGCCCATGTCTACCCAATCGCCAAGCGGAACCGAATCGCTTGGTCCCGATTTCTCCAACGGAAAGCTGGTGGCCGCGATCGCCCAAGACGCCGAATCAGGCGAAGTTCTGATGCTGGCATGGATGAACGAGGATGCGTATCGCGAAACGCTGGCGACTTCTCAGGCGACCTACTACAGTCGCAGCCGCGGCCGGCTCTGGCGAAAGGGAGAAGAAAGCGGGCACGTTCAGCGTGTCCGCGAAGTCCGATTCGATTGCGACGGCGATGCTATTTTGCTGCTCGTTGACCAAACAGGCCCGGCCTGCCACGAGGGGTACCGCTCGTGCTTTTTCCGCCGCGTCGACAGTCAGGGCGTGACGGTTATCGCCGAACGCATGCGCGATCCCAGCGAAATCTACCGCAAGCCGTAGCGGGCGAAAAAAGTAGGACAGACAATCCTGTCCGTCCGAAGTTGGCCCGCTCTAGCACGAAATCAATTGAGCAGCAGTAGAACTCCCGCCTTGGTGTCTTCGGCGGTTTTTGAAGCTAGACGGTCAGTTCGGCTCGAACGGCTGCCACCGTCGCGCCATCCACGTGCTTCGTCCCTTGCGACTCGGCGGCTAGCAGCACCAGCCGAACCAGCTGGCGAACTTTCCGCGAGATTCCGCCCGAGGCCCGCTGCAAACTTGCAATCGCGTCGGGCGTGAAGAATTTGTCGATGTTCTTCGTGTGGGGCAGTGCAGCGGCCAGGAATTCGCGGATTTCGTCGTCGCTCCAGCGCTCGAGGTCGATCCGCAAGTCGATCCGTTCGCGAATCCGATCGTCAATTTGCTCGAGATGGCCATCATGCGCCGTCAAAACGAATTGAATTCTGGCCGCCAGGGCCACGGGCAAGCTGGAAAGCCGCATGACCGTTTCTTGCACGTCGATCGGGGCGAAATCGATGTTGTCGACCATCACCACCGGGCAAATGCGGGAGTACCAAAACTCGTGCAGCCGCTGCTCGATCGCGGCCCAGTGAGTGAGTAGGTCGGAGGACGGCTGGCAATCGATTTTCCAGCTTTCCGCCAACGCTGCCAAAAACTGCACCGGCGACACCATCGAGGCATCGACGATCGCCCCCGAGTAGTTTTGCAAGACGAGCCGCCGGTTGAAAGCCCGCAGGGTCGACGAACGGCCGGACCCACCGGTTCCCAGCAGCATCGCGAAGTTCCATTGCTGCCGCGTAAAGTACTCCAACCGTGCTAGCGCTTCCGCATGGGTGGCGCTGATGTAGAAGAAATCACGATCGCACAGTCGGCCCAATTGCGGTGCAGCGGTTTCAGGATTCATCTGACGAGATCCAGCTTTCGTTTCCGTGACTTTGACTGTCTATCTCATCGGCAAAGTCGTCAAGGCTTCTTCAATCGTTAACCTCAATGCATACAGCCAGTTGTCCTGCTTTTTGACTTTTGGCTCTTGTGAGGTAGGTTTCGGAGGCCGTTGCTTGCATCGCAGTCTTTGCCTGCCGGCCGATAGCGCTTCTCAATTGGAAACGCCTTTGGCGTTTTACGGCGCGAGGAAAAAGCGATGGCTCCCACCTTTGTCGATCACCAGCTTCCGCCCGACTCGAGCCGTGAGTTCGTCGATCGTCGCGGGAACAGTGGGCAGCCAAGCACCGGCGTGGAACGGCGCCAATTCGCCAATAGCCACGAAGAACTGACGCCGGACGCACGCGAACTGGCGCGAGCGATCGACGAGTACAAACTCGTTCATCGCCGCCGGTTTATCACGTTCGAAGAGATGCTCGCGGTGATCAAGTCGCTCGGCTATCACAAATAAGCCGCCGGCCGACACCCATCCAGCGCCCAAGCGGCGGGGCCTGTCGCCAAGCTGTTCTTAGCGAATGAACTTGGCGACTTCTTTGCGAAAGACGTTGACGTCGCTCAGGCGGCGGGTGGGAAAACGCTGAATCGCGGCGTGGATGATGTTGCCCAACTCGACGGGAATCTCCGCTTTTCGCTGGTGGATTGAAATCGCATCGTCGCGCTTGATCTTGGTGACCGATTGGTCAAACGACATCGAATCGAAGTCGTGGATGTACTTCCCTGTAAGCATGTAATACATCGAGGCCCCCACGCTGAAGATGTCGGCCGAGATGCTGTGGTCGCGGAAGTTATTGACGAACTCCGGAGCGGTGAAGCGGATCGAGCTTTCCAAGTCGATTTTCTGTTTCACCGTGGCCAATGTCGAATTGTTGTAGATCAACTGGAGGCCAAAATCGGTCAGCATGCAGACTTCCCGCGAACCTTGGTTGGTGATCAACAAATTCGAAGGCTTGATATCGCGGTGCGAGATGCCGGATTCGCGGGCGTAGTCGAGGGCCAGCAGTACCCCGTAGAAGAGCTTGCAGCAGTGCCCCACCGACAAGGTCCCCTTCTCGCGCATCCACGTCTGGCAGTCTTTCCCTTCATGGAAATCGCTGACGATGTAAACGCAGCCGGGCCCGCGTTCGACGTCGCGATAGCGGACGATGTTGGAATGTTGGATGTCCAAGAGCGATTGGGCGTCGAGGACGAACTTCGCCATCGCCGGATGATTGGCTTCCGCTTCCTTCGCCGGACGAATAATCTTGACGGCGCAAACCATCCCGTCGCGATCGCGCGTGGCCTTGTAGGTCGCGCCGATCATTCCCTTGCCAAGCTGTGCTTCGATCTTGAAATCCGGTAGCTGCGGGAACGCCTCCACGGCGGCCGCGGGGATGTCTCCCTCGACCGACTCGCTTGTCTCAAAGTCGATATCGAACTGGAAGCCTTCTTCGTCGGCTGACCGTTTGCCAACTCCGGAACCAGGCGGCGGCGCTTCGTCCCAGTGGAGCGGTTTATCGGCTTCGGGGGCCTCGAATTCGTCCAACGTAAAGTCGGGTTCGTTGCCTGTCGTAATCACGGCCGGCCTGCTCGCGGAAACCGGCGCTGGAGATGCCGTGGCGGCAGGCGGCGACACGGTGATCAGCGGTTCCGCCGATCGCGCGGGGACGGGGCGCGACGCAGGATTTGGGAGTTGGACCGTCTTGCTGGCGTCCACCTGGCTCCGCTCCAGTCCGTGTGCCGGATGGACCGAAATTTCGGCGCTCGACTCCGAAATCAGCGGGTCATCGCGCAATGCCTCCATCGGATCAAATGCCGGTTGAGGTGTGGAGGAAGACCTCTTGGCCGCCATCGGTGCCGCGGGCACCTCCTCATGGGACTCGCTCTTCCGCGATTTCTTACGGGCAGAACGGCTTTCGCCGGAGCGGGATTTTCCTCGACTGCGGCGTTTTTGTTCGCGTTCGCGATCGAGTTGGTGGAAAGCAACCGATTCACTTCCGCTGTCGTAGGGAGAAAACGGGCTTCCGATGAAGCGAACCTTGAACACTACAGGGCCGGCTTGAAGGACGTCGCTCGCAGTCAGTTCCGAATGCCAAACTTGCTGCTTGTTGACGACGATGCCGTTGCGGCTCCCCAAGTCGATGACCCTTAGGACGCCATCGTCAGGGCGAAACTCGATCACGAAATGGAGCCGGGAGCAACGTTTGTCGTTGGCAGGGAGCTGAAAGTGGGCGGAACTCGATCGCCCGATGACGAGGGTGGTCCGCTGCGTGAGGGTAATCCTTTCCCCCTTAGTGGGGCCGGCGACCACGACGAATTGAACGCAATTCTCAGGGGGAGGCGCATGGGGGGGAGTATCGTTCGGTCGCTCTTCGGCCATGCGGCAAATTCCTTCCATTGAGAAGCCGCGTATTCTAAATCGGTATCCGCGACAAAAGGTTAACAACCGGCTAGCAGATTGTTAAGAAACGCAAACTCAGGGCAAACGGCCAACCGCTTGCTGGCGATTTGCAACAATCCGGCTATTTTCCGGATTTCCGCTGACGTGCTTTATTTGCCTTGTTGCTCGTACTTAGCCCGGAGCTTTTCGATTCCGGCTCGGTTCCGAACCTTCTTCGTGGTCACCCCGCCGTAGTTGATTTTCAGGCTACCCGGTTTGGAGGTCCGCTCCTGGGCCGATTTGATCAGGAACTCGCCGCCGTAGCGGGTGATCTCCCGGCCATGTTTTCCGCAGAGTTGCGTGTCTGGCAGGTGCTCTGCACGCTCCGCTTCGATCTCTTCTTTGCAGATTTCGCAAAATCGCATTTGCTTCATGCCCCCCTTTTGTGAAAGAACGACAGGCGAAAGGAACCAGTGAGCGCGTAAAAAAACCACCGGTCTGGGACGCGGTGGTGTTTATGTTTTTTGCGACTGTCGCAAGTAGTATCTCCATCCAACCGAGAGAATCAAGACCCCAATCATGTATTCGCTATTGCGGGCCGTCTCTTTACGACCTGGCGAACCTGTCACTCCTTCTACTTGTCACGTCAGAATGCGAATCCTTAAGTTTGATGCCGATCCTCTGGTGAATGTTCCCTTTCTCAATGCCGGAAAATCGGCGGGAGCGTTCTACAAGGATCGGCTTCCAATCCATATTGCCATTGTCGATCAGCTTCCGGAGGGGACGCAGGCAATCATTGCCACGGCCGATCTCCAGGGGCGCGAATTGCTACGGCAGCATCCAGCTCGCCCGCCGCAATTGCTGGGTGAGGTATTGCCGAGGCAATTAGTTGATGAAATTCTCCCAGCGTTAAAGCCGATCGCCGGAACGATCGATCCGCGTTCGACCGGCGTGCTCCTGGCAGGCGACTTTTACACCGTGCCAGCCCTCGACAAACGGGGTGGGACGGGCGATGTCACTTCGGTCTGGCGAGCGTTCGCAGACGAGTTTCTGTGGGTCGCTGGCGTTGCGGGGAATCACGATTTGTTCGAAGGAGGCGCTCGCCATCCACGGCAATTGCACCGGCGAGCGTTTTACCTCGACGAGCACGTGCGTGACGTTGGAAATCTGAAGGTTGCTGGCCTTGGCGGTATCGTTGGCAATCCCGATCGGCCTCATCGCCGCACCGAGGAGGACTATCTTTTCGCGCTGGAATGCTTGATCGATCAAAAGCCCGACGTGATCATCACGCACGATGGCCCGGAAGGAATGACGCCAGGGCAACGCGGCTCGGCGCGCGTGCGGGAATTGCTGGAAGTGTCGCCTGTTCCACTGCTAGTTCGGGGACATGCCCATTGGGACGAACCCTCCTGCGACATTCCAGGCGGAGCACAGATACTCAACGTCGACGCTCGCGTCGTGATTCTGATTCAGGGCGATGCGGGTTAGGCAACTCTAACTACCGATAGAAAGGCTGATCTTTGAGCCATGTTGGCCCGTAGTGCGGCGCGGGCTTGTCGACTTCAATCGCTCCTAAGTCCGGAGCCTTGCCTGAGAAGTTGTCGTTGACTGTTGGGATAACGACACCCGCGTCGACGGCCTTGCTCTTGGGATTAAGACGGAAGTTTAGATCGACCGCATGGTAGACGGCGTGACGCTTGCTCGGATCGGGCGGCACCATCGTCTCGAAACAGTCGAAGTCGACTTCGATCCCGTGTTTCTCCTGCCCCGTAGCCGCTCGAAACTCTGCCAGTGATGAAAAGCGTTGCCAGTCGTCGGGCTTGGGTTCGTAAAGTGTTTGGTCGGCCTTGGGACCTAGCCATTTGAACTGCGCAGAGATTCCCTTGTTGGGACGGAAACCGTTGTAGTCGGAACTGTAGGCATCGGTGGCGTTTGCCCAGGTCATGATGCCGCGTTCGGGCGTGTCTCTTCCGAGGAAGAGGTTGTTCCGGAAATGCATGTTCGACGAGGGATCTTGGATGGTCTGCTCGCCGATGATGGTGTTGTGATATACGAAAAGACCTGCCGGCTTCGCCGAGAACTTGAAGGCGACGCCAGAGGGGACGTGGTAAAGAAGATTGCCAATGAAGTAGACCGGTCCGCCGAAGACCGGTTGGGCGCTGTACCCGCCCATGGCCGCATTTACGCCGCGGTTGTTCATGACGCGAACGTTATGGACGCCGCCGTCGGTCTCCACGAAATCGTCGTTAAACATGTGGAGGTCGTTCTCGTAGATGTCGATGGACGAGGCTTGTTGGTCGAAATCGTCGGGTGGCGTTCCATACGTCGAGATGCCGATCCCATCGTGAAAGTAGGCAATGGCATTGCGAGCGATCACGTGCCCCGGGCCGTAGACCTTGATCGCGTAGTAGCTCGTCAACTTGTGTGAACTGTATGGTCCCGCGCTGGCCCAGAGCGGTCCGGTCCAGCCGATGAGCCGAAAGCGATCGTCACGGCCCAGAAACAGGTTATCGGCAATGTAAAAATCGCTCGACCCGGCGTACTCGGTCCAGACTCCGAATCCGATGTTCTCGAAGCGGCAGTTTTTCACCGTGAGCCCCACTGCGCCCAGGACTTCCTTCTGTCCCGCGAAGATAGCAACGTCTGTATTGCGAAAAGTCAGCCCGTCGAAAATGTGGTACTTCGACGCCATCACGTCGAACATGCGGTGGTTCGCGGCGCCATCGAAGACCACTTCGCCGTCGCCGGCCGACTTGATGGTGATTGGTTTGTCCGGCGTGCCCTTCAGTGTGAGAGACATCGTTCCATCGAACGGCGTCATCTGTGGATCGACATAATTGAGCCGATCATTTTGGTAGAGCCCGGCATGCATCAAGATGGTGTCGCCTGGTTGCGCTCGGCGTTCCCAAACGGCGCTCCAATCGCCCAAACCTGCTCCGTAATAAGCTTGCAGGAGGCTCGTGAAACTGGGTTCCTCACGTTTTCCTTCGTAGTCGGGCGGATACACATGGAGTGTGCGTCCACCCTTCGCTGGTTGTGGCTCACTGCGCGTTTTCACCTTGACGATCTGCGTGGCTTCGCCGCGCACGCCATCGCGGTCGGCCATCTCGAAACGGCACTCGTACTCGGTCCCTTCCTTGAGATTGAGAATGCTACCGGCAAAGCCTTGGGGGACGGTGTAGTCGAGATTCTCCCGCCGCCGGTAGATGTTCTCACCACCGATGCGAACAAGCGGCAGGGCTGTTCGCCAATTCGATTCGCCGACCTCGCGAAACTGGACGGTGACCGTGGCGTTGCGATTGGCGTCCCCTTCGATCGGCCATTCGAAACCGAGGTTCTGGAGCGTCGGATGCTCGACGACAAGCTTGCCTGGCACAATGGCCGCGTTGGATTCGGCGCTGAGCGCGGCCAGCATCACAAATGCAAGACTCGGAAGCGTCATGGCCGCGATTCCTTTTATGATTTCGAGTTGTTGCCGCGTTACAGCCCGTCGATCTGGAAGCCTTCGCGATACTTTCGCCGGATCAATCGATTAGCGTCTGGAAGGTTTGTCACTTCGAGTTTGGCCGCATCCCACTCGAGCTTCGTATCAGGGAAGCGATTGGCGACCACGCCCAGCAGCAAGGCTTCGGTCAGTTTGCCGCCGTAGCCAAAGTCGGCCGATGTTTTGCCGTTGCCAAGGCAAGCGTCGACCCACTGGTGGTAGTGATTTCCTTCTTCGACGTCGGGCCGCTTGTAGTCTTGGAACTTCTTTTCAGGGAAGAGCACCGCCTCGCCCACGTGAGGCAGGAGCATCATGCCTTCCTCTCCCACGAAGAATGCGCCTTGATCGGGAAGCTTAAGACCTTCCGGCAGTTTGACCGTCTTGTCTTGCGGCGGCGCGAACGCACCGTCGTACCAGGTCCAACTCAGCGTTTTGGTGGTGTATTTGGTGGCGGGGAATTCGTACTCGACGACGTTCTTCTCGGGATGGCCGACGCCTGTCGGTGCGCGGCACGTCGTCTTCACCCAGTTCGGATAGGTGAGCTGCAAGGCCGCGTAGGGCGTATCGAAGATGTGGACGCCCATATCCCCAAGCGTTCCGGTGCCGAAATCGACGATCTTCCGCCAGTTGCCGGGGTGATACACATCGGGAACAAACGCGCGCTTGGGCGCGACGCCGAGCCAGAGGTTCCAGTCCAAATGCTCCGGTGGCGAGGTCTCATTCTTGTACGCGGGGCCATCGTATCCCCAATTTTTGTTCGACCACGCGTAGACATGGCTCACCTTACCAATGGCACCCGATTGAATCAGAGCCACCGCGCGGCGATACACCGCGCTGGAGTGGACTTGAATACCCATCTGGGTGATCAGGCCCTTCTTCTCGGCGACAAGTCGCAATTGGCGTGCTTCATAGATCTCGTGCGTGAGGGGCTTTTGGCAATAGACCGGTTTGTTGTGATTGAGCGCCGTCATCGCCGCCGGGGCGTGCGTGTGGTCGGGTGTCGAAACGACCACCGCATCGATCGACTTGGCCATGTCGGCGAACATCTCGCGGTAGTCGCGATAGATCTTCGCGTTGGGGAACGATTCCTTCGCTTTGTTAAGCGTGTTGAGATCGACATCGCACAGCGCGGCAACTTCCACTTTGCTATGCGAGGAGATCGAGCCGAGGTCGGCACCTCCCATGCCACCAACGCCAATGTGTGCAGTCCGTAGCACCGTGTTTGCCAGATTCGCCTGAGCGGCCGTGGATAGTAGCGGAACCGCCGAAGCAGCAGCGGCGGCTTTGAGGAAATCGCGACGCAGAAAGGAACGTTTGGTCATTGGGGCAAGGTCCAAAATGGCAGGGGATTGGTTTTTGGCAGGACCATGCGATTGTCGCTTCGCATGATGTAACGGAACGTTCCCAGCGTAGTGCAGGGAACGGAGCGAATCCAGTTTATGCGTGGGAAGCAAACGGCCAGTCTATTTACTTTGCTGGCGAGTTGCTTTGCCGACGCGGGATCTCGGCAAATCCCGCGTCGCATCCCTTGATCATGTACTCAAAATCGTTGCCGGCCTGCATCCATTGCACTCCGCATTCGATAAGGAGCTTGGCGAAGGAAGGGCTTGCTCCCAGGCCGGAGCCGACGAACTTGCCGGCGGCTCGGGCTTTCGAACAGATGGTCGTCATCGCTTTGACAACGTCCGGATGCGTCGTCTCACCGAGGCGCCCCATCGATCCCGACAAGTCCTGCGGGCCCAAGCAGATGGAGTCCAGCCCTTCGATCCTGAGAACCTCGTCCAGTTCTTTCATCAGCTCGACGGTTTCGATTTGGGCCGCAACGAAGATTTCTTCGTTCGCTTTCTTTAAATAGGCCTGCTGTTCCATCCGCGCGTAGTTCGTCGGCCGTCGCGGGCCAAAGCCGCGCGTCCCCATGGGCGGGTAACGACAGGCGGATACAAAGCTTGCCACCTCAGCCGCCGTGTACGATCGCGGGAGAAGAATTCCCTCCGCGCCGGAATCGAGCACGCGCTTGATCCAACCCACATCGTTGTTGGGAATGCGGACCATCGTGGGGCATCCGGCCGCGCGGGCGGCGATGAGATGCGCCACCAGAGCTTCCATGGTGAGGGGGTTGTGTTCTAAATCGATCCAAAGGAAATCGGCGCTGGGCGCGATGGCCTCGACGACGGTCGGATCGGTGAACGTGATGCCGCAACCGAGGACCACTTCCCCGGCACGAAGTTTCTTGCGCATCTTCTCAATGTTGTTGCTGATCATCGAACTCGGGGCTCCAAACAATTCAAAAGGTTCTAGGCGTCAGGCTCCAGGCTTCAGGATGAGTCGACTTCCCTGAAGCCTGGGGCCTGGAGCCTATAGCCTGATCGCCGGCATGACTAACTTGGCGAATAGTTCCAGGCTGCGATTCCAGTGCGAGGGGTTGTCCCAATCGTGGGCCGTGAGAATCAACGAGCCAAACGGGCCAATCTCTTGCCGCAGTTGTACCAGTTTGCGCGTGACTTCGTCGGGGTCTCCGGCGATGACGACTTCGTTTAGAAAATAGTCGAGCGAACACTCGGCATCGGTCTGCCGTTCATCGCGCTTCCACATCGTGATCCCTGTTGGGGCTGTGGCCTGCGTGAGATCGAGAATGTAACGGAGGCATTTGCCGAGTGAGTTGTTTCGAGCTAGCTCGCGTGCCTCTTCGGTTGTCTCGGCGACGAAGATGTTTCGCGCGATCGCCCAATCGGACGGCGTGGCGGTTCGTCCGGCCTTGGCGGCGGCCGCGGAGTACGTTTGCCATTGTTCCTTCAACACATCCGCGTGCAGCATGTGATGGCTGATGAACCGGAAGCCTCGCTCGGCGGCTTTGACCAGACCAGGCGAGCGTCGGCTGATGCTGGGGACGTAGATTGGCGGATAAGGCGTCTGCAACGGCCGATGCAGATGTCCCACGCCGAAATCGGGGTGAAGATGATCCTTCATCGTGGCATTCCAGAATCGGCCTTTGAGATCTATGGGAAGTTGGCCTTCCCAGATTCGCAGAATCATGTCGATCGATTCCGCCACGCGGGCGCCCGTTTCGCTCGGTTGGGCGCCAAATACTTCCATGTCAGTGGGAATGGCGCCTGGGCCGAAGCAGATGTTAAGCCGTCCGTTCGAAAGATGATCGAGAAAGGCCAGTCGTCCCGCCACGTGGACTGGGTGATGGTACTGCAAACAGACGGGCGCCGGCCCGATCCGAATCGACTTGGTCAGGCCGAGAACTTTCGCCAAAAAGATCTCGGGCATCACGATGTTTTCGACGCTGGAAGAGTGGTGCTCGCCTACCCAAAAATCATCGAAGCCTAGCCGATCGCACTGCACGGCGAGTTCCAGATCCTCCTCGATGCATTGCACCCAAGGTTTTTCCGCGGGGTGAATCGGCATCACAAACATGCCGAACCGCAAAGGCGAGTGATCGCTCATCCCGTTGCTCCGGCGACAGGCTCCAGCACAATCTCGATGCCGTATTGCCGGGCGTAATCCTCCATCTGCTGGAGCGTTAGTTCGTCGACCGGAATGCCTTCCTGTTGGCGCCGTTTTCGCTGGCGAAACTCTAGTTCGCCAGGCACTAGCACTTCGTCAACGCCGGGCACAGGGCGAGACGATTTGATGTAGGCCACGGTTTCGTCCATCAGACGGCGAAACACTTCCGGCGGGCAAAACGCGGATGGATCGATGATCACAAAGCAGTTGCCGTTTCCAATAAAGTTGGGGTCCTGCGGGCCCAATCCGGCTAACGCCCCGCCCAGGATTTCGACGAGCAAACTCAGCGCGAATCCCTTATGGCCCGCACTGCCGCCGAGCGGAAGGATTCCGCCTTTGGGCGGGCCGTAGAATTTGTTCGGGTCGTTGGTCGGATTACCTTCACTATCGAGAATCCAGCCGTCGGGAACGGGCTTGCCTTCGTTGCGGTAGAAGCGGAGCTTTCCTTCGGGTGCCACCGAAGTGGCAAAGTCGGCGACGATTGGATCGCCGCTGGTGGGAGCCGCGTAGGCGATTGGATTCGTCGCCAGGCGTGCGTCGCGTCCTCCCCACGGCAAAACGTGGTGGCCATAAACAGGCGAATTGCACGTGGCGATGGCGAGCATTCCTTGATCAGCTGCTTGTTGCACCCAGGCTCCCAGCCGCCCCACGTGATTGCAGCGGCGCGTGATAACGCAGGCGGTCCGCTGCTCGCGCGCCAAACCGATTCCTTCTTGGATGGCGCGTTCGGCTCCCACGGCGCCGAAGCCTTGTCCGCAATCGACGACGGCCGTTGCTGGCCCGGTTCGTTCCACCGTGATCGACGCATCGAGCTTGATCGCCCCCTCGGCGACGAGGCCGAGGTACTCGGGAATGCGGATCACGCCATGCGAATCGTGCCCGACGAGGCTGCTGGTGACCAAGGCCTCGACCGCGGCGTGGGCTTCATTGGGCTTGGCACCCACGGCCCTGAAAAGTGCGACGCCGGCGGCAAGCACCGACGATGGCGAATATCGACGACTCATCGCTGCCCACCTTTATCGTGATCCGCACACAGCCTTGTTCAAGGCGGGCAGCAGTTCTTTGGCAAAGAGCTCCAGGCTCTTCACCCAGGCGGCCTTATCGTCCCAGTCGTAGCTCATCATGATGAGCGAGCCAAACTCGCCGGTCTCTTCGATCAGCCTCAAGAGACGGCGCAACACCTCGTTGACGTCGCCCGCGATAATTTGCTCGGACATCAGATAGTCGAGCCGGCATTCGGAGTCGGGCATGGCGAGGTCGCGTTTATAGATTTTCCGCCCCAAGCCCTTGTCGAAGAGTCCGCCGATGTATTCGTAGTTTCGGCCCAGTGAGTTGCTGCGCGCTCGCTTGACGGCCTCGGCCGTGGTATCGGCAATGAAGATCGACCGAGCAACTTTGAAATTAGCTCGATCTGGGGTGCGCCCGGCCTCTCGCGCCGCCTTCGAATAGGTCACCCACTGATCGGCGACGACGTTCCCGGCGATCAAGCAATGTGCAAAGGCTTGAAACCCGTGGCGTGCGGCCAGCTTCATGCTGTACGAGTCCCGGCTCATCCCCGGAACTGCGATGGGCGGAGTAGGCAACTGATACGGCTTGTGCATGTAGCCAATCAGGCCTTCGGGGTCGACGAACTTCTTAAGGTCGATCTTCCAGAACTGTCCGTGGTACTCGTAAGGCGGGTCGTGCGACCAGAGGTCGAGAATAATGTTGATCGCCTCTTCGACCATTCTGCCGCCATCTTTGGGGTCGACTCCATAAAGTTCTTGGTCGGCCGTGACGCTGCCGTTGCCCAGACACAAGTTCAGTCGCCCTTTAGACAAGTGATCGAGAAACGCCAATCGGGCTGCCACGTGGGCCGGGTGATGTTGATTCAAGCAGACCGGCGCAGGTCCAAGGCGGATCTTCGAGGTCTGCCCCAACGCGCGGGCGATAAAAATCTCCGGCATCACGATGGGTTCGTACTTCATCGTGTGATGTTCGCCAATCCAGAACTCTTTCAGCCCGAGTTCTTCTGCCCGGATGATCAGCTCTAAGTCTTCATCAAAACTTTGGGCCAACGGCTTTTCGGGCGGATGAAACGGCATGATGAAGATGCCGCCGTCGATGTGGCGAACGCGATCGGCCATCGGTTGAGTCCTTCAAATCGGGGCAGGGCTCGCGTCGGGCGGCGAGCATCAGGGTGGGAGGGCGTGAATGTCAGCGGACGGCGATGGGATTGCCTGGCGAGCCAGTGGCTCCTTTCAACCGCAACGGACTAAACACAAAGCAGAACTCTTTGGTTCCGGAGGCCGCCAATTCCTCCAGATCAAGATTCTCCAGGTGGTAAACCCCGTTCTTGGTCAGGTTCCATTGATGGACGGGGAACGCCAGGTCCTTGCTTTCGTGCGGAACAGCTTCAATCGCCCAAGTATCGGCGCCGATCAGGGTGACCTTGCGATCGGTCAAAAACTTCGCCGCTGCTAAACCAATGCCCGGTTCGCCTTCGCCGTAGGCCTGGTTGTCCTTCATCCACAGTTGGCCGTGACCCGTGCGAATGAGAACAATGTCGCCAGGCTGGATCGAAAGCTTGGCCTTGTCCAAACATCCTTGCAACTCATCGGGCTGGATGACGTACCCCTTGGGAAGCCGATCGAAACCGCGTAGTGCGCACACGTCGAGCAGGATTCCGCGCGTGAACATGGGGCCGACATTTTCGACGCCGAGCTTTTTCAGGCCATAGGGATCGCCGAACTGCGACAGCTTGTTGCCATTGTAAAAAATGTCTTCGCCGTTCAGACGAATGCCGACGTGGCCGAGGCCGTCGAACTGCGTTCCGACCTGGCCGATCTCGCCGCTGACGAGTTCATCGTTCGAGACAATTTGGTTCGTGCCGGTCGGAAGTCCGGTAGGCAATCCGGGAATGGTGAGACTGAAGTGGCGCTTGCCTGGGACTGGCATCCCTTGCTCGTACAGGCGGCCCAGTTGGAACACCTCGCCGGTTTTGATCAGCTTGACTGCTTCCAGTGTCTTTTGAGGCGTAAGTCGATTGGCAGCGCCACGCTGATCGTCTGCGCCGAATTCAGTCGGCCAAAACTTATCGCCGATGGGGCTCCCTTCGCCTGACTTCCCTTGACCGTTCCCCCAGTTGGCGACTCCCATCATCAGTGCGCCCAGACAGACGCCGAGAACGAGGTTGCGCATGCCGACCCACCGCTGCATTGTTTTCATCACGGTGCATCCTTAGAACTTAAGGAGGGAGTTAGTGGCTGTCGCATGAGCATAGGGCGGCCCAATGTGGCAATCAAGATCGCGGCAAAAAACAAAAAGCACATGCCGCCGACGGCAATAACTCGATTCTCGTTTTCCCAATAGCCCTTGATTCCTAACCCCAGAAAGATGAGACCGGCCAATGCATTGAAGCCGGTCCAGTAAAACGGCGGGCGAAGCGCCGCAGGCAATTTACGATCCATCCAAACGGTGATCAGGCAGATCAGCCCGCACGAAAAGACCCCCGTGAACAAATTGACCGGCGTCATCACCTGGAGCAGGATTCGCGGTTTTCCGACTTTCACGATTTCGTCGGAAGGAGTCGCTGGGGTCTCGGAGTTTGTGCTGGTGTGACTCGGGCTCGCAGCCACAAGGGAGGGCGACGGAATAGAAGCAGAACCCGCTTGCCGCACGAACAGCCACCCAAGAATGGCGAATGCAACCGAGGCGCACCAAGTGATGACGCCGCGGCGCAGCCGTTTCGCCTTCTCTTCGGACCAATTGTTCACGAAGGAGCGGACGATTTCATCGGCAATGCTGCAAGCGATTTCGACGGTGCCGTAGAGCGTTCCCAGCATCGTCAAAAATGCGCCGATAATATACAGCGGCAGCAGTATCGGATTGACCTGCGTGACGAACTTCGCTTGTAGGTTGAGAAAATTGCTTTCGTCGGGCAGCACGTGCTTGGGACCCAGAAACATCGCGCCTGAAACCACGAAGACGGTGCTGAACGCGATGACGAGCATGAAGCTGATGGTGGAATCGAGAACCGGGGCCGTAATCCATTTGCGGACTTCGTGGTTGGGGTCGGCAGCGATTTCGTCGATTTGCTTCTGTGTCGCCTTGTGGGGCAAGATGCCCCAGCTCTTCTCTCTCAAAAATGAGGTGTAAGCAAGGTAGTCGAAGCCTGCGCCGCCGATGACGCCCATGTAGCGCGTTGTTTCCACCCAGACGGAGTGCTTGGCGATTTCCGGGTACTTCTCCGCGAGCCACGGTGGATACTCGAGCGGCTGCGGAACGATGCCAAAGGCCAATTGCAGCCAGTCGGGGCGATAGAGGATCAAGCTCAATCCCGCACAGGCGACCATCGTGAAGACGACAAAGGTTTGAACTCTCTCCAGAACGGAATATCCGCCCGTCGCCGCCAGCGTGAGTACCATCGTGAGAATGCACGCTCCCCAGATGTAGTCGATCCCGCCGTGAAACATGTGGCGCGTACTCGTGACCCAGGCGGTCATGTTCCCCAAAACGCTGGAGTGAAAGCTGATCCAGACAGGCAGGCAGACCACGCCCATCAGCAACAGCATGATCGGCATCCAACCGCGTGGGCCGGGCAGATCGAGCATCCGTTCGTAGGGATGGATGCCTGTCAAAACCATGTGACGGCTGGTGCTAATGACCAGCGTCCATTTCAGTATGGAAACAATGGCGAAGACAAAGATGATGCGATAACTAAACAGGGCGCCGCCGCGGGTGGAGAAGATCAACTCGCCCGTGCCAATGGTGAGAGCGGCCATGACAGCCCCCGGCCCGAACAAGCAAATCCACTCCAGCAAAGTTCGCGGCAGTCGCGGAGCATCGGCGTCAGCCATGGGATACCGTTCTCCAAGGGGAGGTTCTTGAGAGACGATTCAAGGCAACAGAGCAACGCGATGATACCCCCCGCGATTTCGAATAGCCAGCGTTGCCGCACCGAATTGCGGCGCATGAGCGAACGCCGCAACGATTGCAATCGCACCAAGGCGAACATTACGCCGGCACGGGAAGGGCGGCGTGGATCACGGGATGCTCCGCCGTTTGGGCGTGCACCCAGCGGTATCCGTGCCGCCGAGCTAACCACAGCGGAAAGCAGCAAGTCACGATCAGCAGCGGCAAGATGCTCGAAACGACGGCAATCTCTCCCCAGGACGTATCCATATCGGGAATCGCAAAAATCCCGATGGGAAAGGCAATGAGGGCCAGTAGCGCGATCGTTCCAACGATCCAGATCACCCTCCACGACCACTGTCGGAAACAGAGGCCGGCAAACACCCATGTAAGGAGTCCGTTGATGACGAAGAACCATACGACCCAAGCGGCTCCGTCGATCAGTGGCGGCAGGTCCAGCATCGATCCGTTCTGGGGTGCCGAACTCGAATAGTCCCGCCATGAGGCAAAACTGACGGCCGCCACGAGCGTCGCGAGAAACAAGGTTCCAAGGCCCAACTGATACCGCCGGCCGCTCGCGCGTGAATCGTTACCACCAACGCGCCATCCTAATAGTTGATACAACAACCAAGCGGCAACAGCGCTGGTCGATGAAACGAAGGGGACCCCAATCGCGATCCCAAATAGCCGATCCACCGTGTAGCTTGTGGGCGAAATTCCTTGGTCAATCACCAACGACAGGTGCATGGAAAACGTGGCTGCTACTAACCCGATCTGCGCGGCCATTCCCCAAAGAAGTCGGACGAGCAATCGCTGCTCTCCCCAAACCCAATAGAGACCAATCGCAAGACATGCGCCGTAAGAGGTATAGCACGGAACCCCTACGTCATTGGTGCTAAGCGCAGAAAGGGCGCCATCGGCAAAGGCAACGGCCAAGATGTAGTAGAAACCAGCGACTTCGAAAGCCTTGGCTCGCACTGTCAACACTAGGCAGGCGATTGTCAGAACTCCGTAAACGCCCGACAAGGCGTTCAGAAAACGAGTCCGCCGCTCGGCAAAATGATCGTCCGCAACGATCGCTCTCGTTTCCAAGTCGATTACTTGGTGCCGCCTCTGTGCGCTCTCCACAAAAAGAAAGCGACTATCGCTGCTAAAGGCGGTGGAATTGTGATTTGCACAGTCGACCGAAACAATCGCCTCACGCCCCTTTTCCTGTAACGCGATTCGATCGTCAGCCTCCATCGTCACGGTGTATCGGCCGTCGAGGGACCGCGGTTGCTGGGTTAGTCCTCGGTCAAGTTCATCGAAGCTAATCGTTGCGGCCAGAGCCGAGGGTGCGAACAAGCCGTTGTCCGTCACCCTCCAGCGCGCGGACTTCGTCAGCGTGGTGGGGTCGATCGGCTTGACCAGTAAGTTTCTCTTTTCATCCTTGCGAAATCCAAGGAAATGGATCTCGAATTCTTGCCCTCGGTTCGTCGCCCGGAGTTCCTCGGGCGAGTCCATGGCGTCTGTGATCTTGCCGTTGGCCAACTCCATCACGCGGAAACGGTAGTTCGTGTCATCTTGTCCCAAGAGAGCGACGAACCGGCCATCCTCGCTTGCGCCGACGACGCGTGACTTGTGAACTTCCTCAGGCAGGGAGTATCGTTCAACATTCGTCGGGGCAGCCACGCTTACCGAAACGAGAGTGCGGCTGTCGTCGACGAACAGAATCCGATCCGTAACGCCATCGCGAATGATCGGAAGGAAAGTACGGTCGGTCGGCACACTAGAGATTCGCCAGCGTTTGTCTTGCCGCCAATCCCAGGCGTGGAGACCTTCATTCTGGTCGCTGAGCAGAACAGGACAAACTCCCAATCGGGTCACCCGATCCAAACCAAGTCGTTGACGGGCAGAGAAGTGCAATCGGACATATCGCTCGGCACTCCACTGCCAGGCGCCCAGCGACATACCTATTGCTAGCAACAACAAGGCAAGACGCACGCCCCACATCTGGCCGAAATACTTGCTCATGCGAACATCCCTGCTACGTGCCCGTGTGTGGCGCCGCCGTGGGCGCAAATGGTATCCGATGGCACCTCGCTAGCCATAGAGGGAAACGAGCCGATCGATCTCCAAACGAAAACGCCGACAGTACGGCACCCGTACCATCGGCGTTTCGTGGAGTGAATAGATTGGACGAGCAGTTACTTGCCGTCTTCTTCAACCTGGTCGGCCTTCGCCTCGCCATCTTTTTTGATGGCTTCGGCTTGCCGCTTGCCTTCGGCTTCGATTTCATCCGCGACGACTTCACCCTTCTTCTCGATCAGGTCGGCGCGTTGCTCGTTGGTCTGGTTTTGATTCCGGACGCCTTCCGCGGCGGCGTTGGCGTCGCGGCGGGTCTTGTCCGCCGCGCGATCGGCATCTTTCTTCACGGCGTCCGCTTTGGCATCTGCGTCCGCGCGGACTCCTTCGGCTTGTTTTTGCGCAGCCGTTGGCTCGCAACCTACCAGAGGCAGCAAGGCGAATCCCACACACAAGGCAATGTACTTATTCATCACAGTTCTCCTGAAAAACTTGGTACACAATACGGAAACTTTGGCGTACTATTTGTCCCGCCACGCATGCGATCCGTCTCGAAACAAAGCTTGGTAGATCAGGTAGCACCCAACGGATGCAGCCATCAGAAAGAAAACAGTAGCGAGCACGAACGAAACGGACGCCATTCGTCCGCCGGTGATGTGCATGAGCACCGACGCCGCGATAATCAGCGATGCTGAGACTAGCGCCGCCGCAATCCGATTGGCTACTTTCTCAAAGCTCGCCGTCCACGCCTTTTCGTCCAAGGCGTTGACTTTGATCATCAGTTCGTTGTCGGCCAGCTGTTGCGTGATTCGATTCAGCCGCTTGGGCAAGTCGGACGACAAGTCGGCAAAGTCAAACGCCGCTTGGGTGAACTTGGCAAAAGTCAGCTTTTCGGTGGCCTTGGCCTCGGCAATCCGCGGACAGAACTTGCGCACGATCTCAGTGAACTGAATTTTGGGGTCAAGACGAAGCAGCGTCTCTTCTACTTGCAATAGTGCTTTGTTGAAAAGCACCATTTCCGGCGGCAACGTGAGGCCGTTCTCGCCTGCGGCCGTGAGCAGTTCGATCAAGGCTTGCCCGATGGACGTTCCGGTGCCGCGGCCCATTTCGGATGTCGCCAGGATTCGGCCGACGACTTGGCGAAAACGATCGAGCCGGAAGCCGTTCTCTTTCTCGCCGATGTCGGCTGCCACGGTAGCCGCCGTATCACCGTCTCCTTCGCTCATCGCCAGGATCAACATTGAGAGTTGGCTGCGCAACGTCGGCGAAATGCGCACCACCATGCCGCCGTCGAGAATGGCGATCTTGCCGTCAGGCGTTAGCAGCAAGTTTCCCGGGTGGGGATCGGCGTGGAAAACGGCGTCAATCAAGCATTGCTTGAGATAGGCGTTGACGAGTTGATTCGCCAGGTTGGCCGTGTCGCGTTCGTTCAGAACGACGCCGCTGATCTTCGAGACGGCCGTTCCGGAGATGAACTCCAGCACAAGCACGCGCTCGCGGACCAGATCGGAAACCACCTTGGGAATGATCAGTTGATCGAATTCGACAAGGTTGGCTCGCAATGCGTCCAGATTACGAGCTTCGAGGCGGTAGTCGATTTCCGCCGCAAAGGCTTGTCGCACCGCCCGCATGAGCGAACCGAACCGCATCTTCTTGCCGATTTCCGTCGTTCGATCGGCCGAGTCGCAGATCTCCGAGAGCACTTCCATTTGCTGGGCAGATGTTTCGGCAATATTCGGCCGCTGGACTTTGATGACAACGTCCCGACCGTCGCGAAGTTTGCCGCGATGGACCTGGCCAATCGAAGCGCATGCGAAGGGTTTGGGGTCGAGTTCGGCGAATACCTTGCTCACCGCAACGCCTAACTCGCGTTCAATCACCGTTTGAATGACGTTGAAGGGGAGCGGCTCCACATCATCCTGAAGGCGTTCCAAAGCGCGGCAGTATTCTTTTGGAACCAGGTCCCGTCGCGTCGACGCGATCTGTGCGAACTTGATGTAAACAGGTCCCAGAGCCTCAAGATCCGACGCGAGCAACTCTGCCTTGGTTTCAGTGGTCGTACTGGAGTTCGGTTTCGTATCTTGGTCTCGATCTCTTGGCGAGCCATTGGTATGTGCCGTCTCGTTCGGCGCCTGTAAGCCCACGAGTTGGCCAAAGCTCCAATGTCCGTGCCGCCAAAGCAGCGACGCGATTTCCGCGTAGCACTTGGCGCGTCCACCAATGGTCGTCGTCATCGTCTGCAACCCCTCTCGCAACGCTTGCTGGCGATCATCAGATGCGGCCGAGCAATACCAAGATTAGGACAATGACGAGAACGAGGCCCAAACCACCTGATGGTCCATATCCCCAACCACGGCTGTGTGGCCAAGCGGGCACAGCGCCCAATAGCAACAGGATCAAAATGATCAGCAAAATGGTTCCCATAACTTGTTTCCTTTCTTGAATACCGGAGGATGCCTAGACGAATAAGCAAAGCCTGTGCCGTTTTTAGGCGAGCACGATGCGCTCGTTCAGGTCAGAACACGCGGCGCGCACCGATCAAATCGATCGGCCGCGCAAGGCACTGATGGAAAGCCGTTCACGATGACGCGCGAGCGTACAAAGCGCTGAAGTGCGGCTGCGAATCAGAGACTAGAAGGCGCCAGGTACCGGGAGCGGCCCTGGAGCGGGCAACGTGTAGGCATGCTCGATGGCTTCGCGGACTTTCTTTCGCGATTCGCGCGGGTCGATATCGTCGAGTGCTTCCGCCTGTTCAACCGCGGTGGCAACGTCGTTGTCTCGGATGCTTTCGCGAAGCCACTTGGAGTAATCCCTGTTCTTACGGTGGAATTCCCAGGTCTCGTCGTCCACACCGTCGGCCAGTTGCAGAAAGATCATCAGGTTCTGCGCCTTGAGCTTGAGTTTGTCCTTCGGCCCGCGGAAGTAGAAACTGTGCTCCGCGGAGAGTTCCCCTTCCGCATACTTCCTTCGATGGCGACGTCGCTCTTGTTTGCAGGGATGCGCCGCGATTCGGATGGGCTGCGACTGCTCGTTCCGATTCCAAAGCAATACTTCACCTCGACTTAGAGGCTTATTGTCCGTGGCAGGCGGCGGCACATTGCCCACAACGGCGAATTGCTGCAGCAGGATTTCCGTTTCGTTGCCGGTGGCCAGTAACGTATCCAGTCCTTGCAGCACAACTCGCGACAGCAAGCCTGGATGAACCGTAATCATCAACATGTTGTCGAGCCGGTCGGGCAGCATTGCCTGCGGGGGAATCCACTCGGCCGGCATCAAGTGATGGGCCTCGTCGAGAATCAGCCAGTGCGGGCGACCTCGCTCTGCGCGCATCTGCAGGAGTTGAGGGAGTAGCGCCAGAAAGAACGGTGGGCGATCCGGGATCGGCAATCCGGTCATGGAGATCACCACGCTCGATTCCGCGTCGCTCAGCACTTGTAGCACTTCGCTCACTTGCGGAATGGCGTCGGGGCCTCCCAAGACCACGGCATGGTCGAAGTTCTCATAATCCCCTTCGGGATCGATCACGCAGACCTGGTACTTGTGGTCGATGGCCGTTTCAATGAAGTGCGTGGCGACGGTCGACTTTCCACTGGCCGAAGGCCCGGCCAGCAGGATTCCATGGCCATACGGCGAGAGGTTCACGGGGCCGGCCTCGGTGGTTCCGAGTTCGAAGCCTAACCGTTTCGATCCGGCTGTGATGCCCTTTAAATCGTTGTCGACAAGCTCATCAATCAGTTGGATGACGCCATGTCCATGATCGAACGGTGTCACCCAATCGGCCGTTTCTTTCACGGCTGGGAGAGCATTGGCCACTGCGACCGACAGTTCGCACAATTTCAACATCGCGTGGTCGTTTTCTGCATCTCCAATGGCGGCGACGTTATGGCTCGACAGCCCCATTTCCTTCAGGGCAGCGGTAAGGCCGCTGGCCTTGTTGACGCCCGAGGGGAGGATCATGACCGCCCCTTTGTTGAAGATGACTTGCAATTCAAGGCCGAATTGTTGAATCGCCTCCAGGGCGGCGTGTTGATAGGGGGCCCATGTAGCGACAACAACGCGTCCGACGGAGAGTCCAGGGCATTGCTTCTGCCGCAGGGCTTCGATGAATTCAGGGGGAGGCGGCTCCGCTAAAGCGATTTCCTTGTTCGTCGAAGGGTGGTAGAGCAGGGCGCCATTTTCGGCGACCACCCATTCGAATAACTCGAACCGCGAAAAGATGCGTTGCAAGTCATCGAGTTCTCGCCCTGTTACTAAGATGGCTCTTCGCCCGGTGGCAAGGAGCCGTTCCAAGGCTTGTAGCGTCTCGGGCGCCACAAAGCCATCGTGCGCCAACGTCCCGTCGTAATCGGTGGCGAGAACATGATAGCGCATGGTGGCCGCCTTATGGATCTAGGAGGAGAATCGAACCGCCCGGACCACCGTTACCGGTGCTCCGAGCAAGTCATTGCCGACAAGCGACGGCATGGTCGTCAAGCTGACCAACCTTCAGGAATGCGAGTCATGCCCGCCGTCGTCATGGTGTTCTCGCGCGGCGAAGACGCGCTCGTAGGCATCCTTCACCGCCGCTCGTGCCTGTTCCCACGAGAGCGTGCTTTTGTTCATCAGAAGCACTTCTTCGTTCCAGCGCCTTTCGAGTTCGATTTCTCGTTCAGCGAACGATCGATCGGGCTCGTACACCGACCATCCGAAGCGATAGGCCGTTTCGTAGCTTTCGTAAGGGACTTCTGGTTTGAAGTAAGGACGCGACGAATAGTGCGATCGCCAATATGCCGTTTCTACGGTGGGATCGATGTACTCGGCCACGGCCTTGCCGGTGTAGGCGCCGATCAAACCGCCTGCGACTGCGCCGACGACGGTCCCAATGGGGCCGGCGACGGTTCCCGCGACCGCGCCTGCGGTGACGCCGGCGATTGCGGCGCCCACTGCCGTACCCACAGGGTGCGCCCCTTTTTCGCCCGTGAGGGGATCTTCGTGTCGCACTACGTTCTTGTTGTTCTCGTCGAGTTGCGTTTCAGTCGACATGGCGTTGCCTCCCAAGCGGAGCGATACGTCTTCGTGATCGAAGAACTCCAAGAAAGGAGAGAAGCAAGTGCTGTGCCACGCGCACCTATTGCCGGCGAATCGCGGTGAAAGTGTGCGAATGGAGGCCGCATTGGCCGGAAAACGACCAACGCAGCTCATCCGCCTGAAGGCCAACACAACCGCGAGAGTGATACATCTGTCAAGAACGCAATCGTGACGACAAGACACGGAACTTCGATTACAGCGAAGAAGGATCGAATGCCGCGCGGACCGATGAGTCCTTGCTGCTTGCGCTCGAACGAACGCCGAAAGGGGAACGGCATCATCGCCGACCCGTTTCTCTTTCGAACAAGAACTTAGACGATCGGCGCGACTGCCGCCTCCGGCGCGGGCGAATCGGCGCTAACCGCGGCAGGCATCCGGAGCTGATGGACAAACGCGAGCTTGCGAAGAACCAAAGGAGAAAATGTCTCCGGCAAGAGTGGCGCCAAACCAAGATCCAGGTTGAACTCGCTCACCATGATGGCGATTTGCAAAGTGCGCTGGACGATCGATTCGATTGAAGCTTTGGGGCCGATATCAATGTTCATCACCTTTTGATCGTTCGCCGTGACTGCGATCGCCATCAAGTCGAGATAGGCATTTACCGTCTCGGCAAAGTCCTCGCAGGGGTGCATGCTCGCATACGCGCTCACGTGCGACTCGTGCCAGTTGGGGGGCGGCCCTTCGTCATAGTGCCGCTGCTTCGCCGCTTCGTAATCGGCCCCGTAATCGCCGAAGAGATTCAAGTACTCCTCGGCATAACGTGGCTGTACGAAGGCCCAGTCGATGTAGTGGCCGATCTCGTGGCGAAAGTGTCCGATCAACGTTCGCTGGGGCTCGCGCAGAAGGACGCGGGTCGTTTCCCGGTAGACACTGTCGGCTTCGCGAATGTTGACGGTGATAACACCTTCCGCATGGCCGGTGTAGATGGGAACGACGTTGCCTGCTTCGTCTTTGCCGTCGGCCATGAAGCGGAATCGAAGTGGATAAAGGTTCAAGTCGACTGAGTCGCCAAACGGAGGAAGTCCGAGTTCCTCCAGCTGGATCAGAAGCCGCCGCTTGGCCCGTTCGAGTTCCGCCCAATAGGCTTGATGGAGCGGCTCGCTAAGATCCGGAACCACTTCCGTATAGCGGCACCACTCGCACAACTCATCGCCTGCCAGCGGCACCATCGACATGCAGACGCCCGTTTCGCGGTTTTTGCAGGGACGGACTTCGCTCTGGCAACCGAGTCGATCGCACGTCAGCCCGCCGTCGTCTTTGGCGGAGAAGCTGGCCTCATCCCGGCAGCAACCACACAGGCCAAGCGTTTTGCCGCAGGTGATGCAAAGCTGATTGTTGAAAAAGATAATTCCACCACATTGGCAGCGGCTCGTTTTCATAATGCTCGATCGAAATGGGTAGAAAGGCGAAATGCTTAAAAGACGAGGCAACTTCGCCGTGACAAATCGTCACGCTCGAAATTGCCTCGCGCAGTTTCGTGGATGTGGTTCAGCTGCTTCAAAACTCGAACCTGGCCGGCTAGGCGGAATCGCACTTGCCTTGAAAGGCATGCACTTTCGCCAGCGATGTATGGATCGCAGCCAGGTGCCGTCGCAGCGTGGGAACGCATTCGCAAGCCCCGAGTTCTTGGATCGCGTCGTCGTATTTTCCCTTTACGTATTCTTCGCCGCGGATCACTTCGTCGAGCATCGCTTTGTTGCCGCCGCCGAAGGTGGCTCGCAGGTCCATCCAGGCACGATGAACAGCAGCCGCCATCGATCCCGATTTTTCGGGTTCTTCATGGTTGCCCGCAACTAAGGCTTGAAGTTCCATCGCTTGCCGGTCTCGTTCGACGGCAATTTGCGACAGCATCCGGCTCATCTCGGTCCCGCTCCCCTTGTCCATGTCCTCGACCGCTTCGCGAAACCCATCGCGGCTGTCGATATTCAGGCTGATCAGGCTTTGGAGGTAATCGATCGACTTCTGCGGCAGCTTGTAAGTTGTGGTGGCCATTGCGTGGCTCCTTAACTGGGTGTCGCTTGATTGGCAGTGCCTGTGACAAGCCCACCCGTGACTTCGTCCAGGCTTCGAAGATTTAGCTCGGAGCTATAAGTGTTGCAATTTGCGGGCCAACGGAACTTGATGTCGGGCAAGTCGCACTTCATCGATCGCCAAGGAGCGTGCCCACGAGATCTAAATGGCGAGCGACGCCCGTGTGACTTTCCAGCGATCACGTTGGTCTTGAATCGAGCGCTCGTCCCAAAGTGATGGGGCTCAAGAGAAACTTGGCGGGGAACTGATGACCCATCTAACCAGTTGCTTTCCGCGGCATAAAAGTTGCGTCAGCTGTCCGTAGGGTCAAGAACACGAAGTGGTCACCTGTCTTTGACACCTTGAGGCTGAGTCATGAAATGCATCGTCGACAGTTTTGGCGCATCGGATATCGGTCGTAGACGATCCGAAAACCAAGATCAATTTCTCATCGCCGACCTGGAGCGGGCGGTTCACACACGCCAATCGACGCTCCCGCGTGGCGGAAATGGGTACTGGTATAGCGATCCCAAGGGGCAGCTTTTTGTCGTGGCCGACGGCATGGGCGGGCATAACGCGGGAACTCGCGCGAGCGAACTTGCGATCCACGGAATTGTTCGCTTTGTCGCCGACGGGCTCAACTGGCCCGAGTTCGATGGAGGCTTTTCTCCCTCCGAGGTAAAGATCGATCGCGCACTCGACTTGGCACAAGACCTTATCGTGAACGAATCGCGCGAGCATCCCGATCGCCATGGAATGGGAACGACGGCGACCCTGGCGCTAGTGTACTGGCCGCACCTTTTCCTAGCGCACGTCGGCGACAGCGGTTGCTACCTCTTTCGCGAGGGTGCCTTACAGAAGTTGACGACCGATCACACCTTAGCATCGCTTGTCGCCAAGACTGGCTCCCGCGCCGACGCTGATGCGGAAGCGACCTTGCAGGCGAGCGTCGGCCACATCATCTACAACGCCCTCGGCGGGGCCCACGCTGACTTCGAGCCGGAAATCGCACACATCGCTTTGCAGTCAGGCGATGCGATCCTGCTATGTAGCGATGGATTGACGCGGCACATTCGCACGAAGGAGATCGCCGCGGAACTCGCTCAAGGCAACCCAGCGGCGTACTCGGTGAAGGAGTTGATTGAATTAGCGAACGCGCGCGGTGGTGAAGACAACACGACCGTCGTGATCGCTAGATTTCTGGCTAATCAAAGTTTTAGCCCCAAGCGGTCGAGATCTTCGGTGGTAGCACTTGAGGCGGCGCCGGGAGAAACCAGCGGGCAATCCTCGCTGGGCGTATTTTCCGGCTAGACACGCATCGAAGTGTAATACGCGACGCGATAAGACTTGACCTACCGATGGGTAATGAGGTCGTTTTCGCAGTACTCAGAGGCTGTCCGAAATCTTGTTTCGGATAGCTTCGTGACGACCTGGAGGGTCGTCGCAACGTCAAAACACCGAAGGTTTTTGACGTTGTTCCATTCGAAAATCGGCATGATGCCGATTTTCGAACCGTCTCTCAGTGACCGGGGTCATGCCGCCCCGCTTCGCCCGCGGTGTCTTTCTCCCAGATTTTGACTCGCACTGGATTGCCCTCGGAAAGAAAGTGCGACTCGCAAACCAGCAACGAGTTAGCGAGTCGTAGGTCAACGCGGTCCCCTGCGCTCACGCATGGCAGGGCGAGGCTGGATGGGCCTGGCACCAGGCTTTTGATGTTACCGCCAACGATGTTGGTTAGTTCGGCTAACACGTCGCACACGTCCTCTTCGGAAACCGCGTGGTCATCGTCGGCCAGCATTCTGCGGGCGGCTTTCAACGCGGCGCCGTGGGAAGCTTGCAAAACGACCACGCCGGTCCACTCGCCCGAAATCGAGATCGCGCCCAGCAGTTGCTTGTCGTCGCGCCACTCTCCCTCGGAGACCGGCTCAATAGGGAGTCCGAGCACGCAATCCCATACGTTGCGAACGATTTCGTGCACATCATCAGTTGCACAGCACATCTTCACGCTCCGATTCAAAAAAGGCCCGTCCACGTTCGGCAATCGATCGTGAGGGCCTAAGATCGCATTCGGTAACAAACGGCGCCGTCGCAGGGAAATCGTTCGAATGAATCGTCGAGATTCATCGTCGTTTCAGCGCCGCCTAAAAAGAGGAATCCATCTGGACGAAGAACCTTGCGGACCTGGCTGAGCACTTTCCTCTTGGTTTCGGGAGAGAAGTAGATCAGCACGTTCCGCAAAAAAATGACGTCCATCGTCGGGATGCCCGACCACGGTTCGACCAGGTTGATCTTCCGCCACGACGTGAGTTTGCGAATGTCCTCGCTCAGCTGCCAGTTCAACCCCTGCCGCTGGAAGTACTTTACAAGGCAAGCCGCCGGCAGCCCGCGATTGACTTCCGTCTGCGTGAACGTTCCCGCCTTGGCGCGATCGACCATGGTGCGCGCCAGGTCTGTTCCCAGCAGTTGCAGGTTCCAACTGTTGATCGCTGGAAAATGTTCGCGGAGCGTCATCGCAATGCTGTAAAGCTCCTGGCCGCTCGAGCAAGCAGCGCTCCAAATCGAAAGGGATCTTTCCCGTTCTCGCTTTTGAACTATTTGCGGAAGAATCGTCTTACGCATCGCTTCAAAGGGTGCCACATCGCGAAAGAAGCTGGTTTCATTAGTCGTGAGGGCTTCGACGACATCCTCATGCATGGGCCCAAACGGCTGTCGCTGGAGCTTTGCCACCAGGTCGGCGACGGTCGGAAGGCCGTGACGCTGCGCGATGGGTCCTAACCGGACATCGACCAAGTAAGTCTTGGAGGGTTCCAGCACGATTGCGGCGCGCTGCAGGACAAGCGAACGCACGTAGTCGAATGCATCAGGAGTCGAAGCGATGGATGCGACGCTCATCAGCAGACCTTCGCTGTAAGAAGAGAACGGGATTCCTGAACTTCCGCCATAATCTGCGATGCTATTTGCGGGAGAGGCCGGATACTGTCGGCCAACCCGGCGTTGGCGACCACGCCCGGCATACCCCACACAACGGAACTCTGCTCGTCCTGAGCGACGACTCGGCCGCCAGCGCCGCGAATCACCTCGCAGCCGCGCAGTCCATCGCATCCCATCCCCGTGAGGACGATCCCGAGGGTGCCGCCGCCGAAGACCTCGACCGCCGATCGAAAGAGAACATCGACGGCGGGCCGACACGAGTTTTCGGGGGGACCCTGGTGCAGGCCGATGGTCAGGTTGCTGGCCGGACCCTTGCTTTTGCTTAAAACGACGTGAAAGTCTCCCGGCGCGATCCAGAGCTGTCCGGGCTTTACCACCGCACCGGCGAATGCTTCCTGTACTTGCAGAGCACAAGTTTGATCGAGGCGGGTGGCCAGGTGCCGCGTGAAGACGGGGGGCATGTGTTGAACGACGATAATCGGAACCGGAAAGTCGGCCGGAAGCCGCGGCAGCACTTCACCTAGCGCGTTCGGGCCTCCTGTCGATGATCCGATCACGACTATCTCAATCGGCTGCCGATTCCGTTTCTCGCTTGGCGGCGCGCTAACGCGTGGGCGCGCGGCAGGGGCGGCCGGTGCCTGCGATGGAGCGAACCAAGGACAAAGGCCCTTGATTTTGGGCACGAGCGAATCTCGAACCGCCTGCATTCCCGCGACGACGCTGCCGACATTGGCGGGTTTGGTTACGTAATCGTTGGCGCCCAAGGCCAAGGCGTCCAACGTGGCCACCGCACCGCGCTCAGTCAATGTACTGAACATGATGACCGGCAGTCGCGGATGTGTTTTGCGCAGCTCTCGGAGTGTCGCCAGACCGTCCATGTCGGGCATTTCCATATCTAGCGTGACGACATCGGGATTGAGCTGTGGAAGCTTGGCAATCGCCAACTTCCCATTGGCCGCCGTGCCGGCGACCTCGATACAGGGATCACCCGCCAACACGTCGCTGAGGATGCGGCGAACGACGGTCGAGTCATCGACGATGAGCACTCGAATCTTGCGCACGACCGATCTTTCTTACAAAACGCCAAGGAGTACCAATTTGTCGTGCAAATCTTCCTTGCCGTACGGCTTCATGACGTATTCGTTCGCGCCCGCCGAGAGCGCGGTGGCGACCTGCGACAATTCCGTTTCAGTGGTGGCCATGAGGATAGGCAGCCGATGAAACTCGGGACGCGACCGAATAGCCTTGATCAATTCCAGGCCGTTCATCTCGGGCATGTTCCAGTCGATGATGGCGACGTTCGCGTCCGCGGTCGCGCACAGCTTGGCGAGACCTTCGTTGCCGTCGCCAGCCTCAACGACATCAAAGCCGAATCCCTTGAGCATCCCGCGCACGACGCAGCGTTGCGCTCGGGAATCGTCCACCAACAGCGCTTGCATAATTGTGGTCCTATCGAGTCAAAGGGCGGAGACTTAATCGTGTCTGGGAGCCAGGGGGAATCCGCCAGACGGAATCCGACCTGGCTCCAGACACACGGTTTCAAAGTCGCTCGTTAGAGCGTACGCCGTTAAACACCGAGTTTCAGCGATTGATCGCTTCGCTTGGACGGGGTGCTTTTTGTTGAACTCGCGGTGCGAACGGTGGGAGCTTCTTTACCCTCCGTTTCGAACTTGAACTTGGACACAAGTTGCTGCAACTCCGCGGCCATGCGAGCTAATTCCTCCGCGGCCTGTTGAGTATTAGTAGCGCCCTGCGTAGTGTTTTGGGCCGCCTGCGCCACGCTCGTAATGTTTTGAGCGATCTCGCCGGTCCCCTTGGCCGCTTCTCCAACGTTTCGCCCGATCTCCTTGGCCGTCGCCGTTTGTTCCTCCACGGCGCTCGCGATCGTATTGGATAGATCGTTAACCTCGCCAATGATCTGACCGATCTGCTTAATCGCGTCTACGGCGCCTCGAGTATCCAATTGAATCGCTTCAATCTTTTGGCGGATGTCTTCCGTAGCCTTGGCAGTCTCCTTCGCCAGTTCCTTCACTTCGTTGGCCACCACGGCGAATCCCTTGCCCGCCTCACCGGCCCTGGCAGCTTCAATCGTGGCGTTCAGAGCCAGCAAGTTCGTCTGCTCGGCAATCGAAGTGATTACATTGATGACCTTGCCGATTTCGGCACTGCTGTCGCCGAGCTTGGCGATCGTGGCGTTCGTCGCGCCCGCAACCTCAACCGCCTGTTGCGCGACTTTGGCCGATTTGGTAGCGCTTCCCGCGATCTCGCGGATGCTGACGCCCATTTCCTCCACGCCCGTTGTGACGGTCTGCACATTCGAGCTGACTTGCTCCGAGGCCGCCGAGACAACATTCGCCTGAGCGGATGTCTCTTCGGCATTGCTGCTCATCTGAGAGCTGACAGCGCTGAGCTCTTCCGCCGAGCCGCCGAGCGACATGGCGTTGGAGGCGATCGACGCGATGCTGCTGCGGAGATCCCGGAAGAACCGTGCCAGACCTTCGCCCATTTGGCCGATCGAGTCGCTGCCGCTGACTGTGATCTCACGCGTGAGGTCACCCGTGGCGGCAGCAGCGACTACTTCGAGCATGCTATTGACTTTGTTCTTCAAGTCTTCGCGTGCGTTCACCTCTGCGGTAATGTCGGTGGCGTACTTGACGACTTTGAATGGCTTGCCATTGACGTCAAGGATGGGATTGTAGGAAGCTTGGATATAGATTTCCTTGCCCCCCTTGCCGATCCGCTTGTATTCGGCGGCTTGGTATTCACCGCGGTTTAGGCTGGCCCAGAACTCTTTGTATTCGGGGCTGTGGCGGTAGCCTTCGTCCACGAACAGGCTGTGGTGCCGCCCCTTGATTTCGTCGAGCGAGTATCCGACTGCCTTAAGGAAGTTGTCGTTGGCCTCGCGGATGGTGCCGTCCATATTGAACTCGATCACTGCCTGCGATTTGCCGATTGCAGCGACTTGGCCCGCGTAGTCTGCATTTTTCGCTTCCATTTGCACTTTTTGCGTGCACACGTCCCATGACAGGAGAGGCCCGCTGAATTTGCCTTGCTCATCGAAGATGGCGTTGATGCGCAGGTCCAGGTATTCGGGACCAAGCTGAATCGTCGTCTGGAACGGAAGATTGTTGGGATCCGATACCAGCCGCCGTTGATGTTCGGGCTGCTTATGGAAAATGTCGATCGATTGTCCCACGATTTGCTCGACCGGTATGGGAAGATACTGCTGCAACGTTTTGAGGGTCTTGATTGCGGCGCGGTTCAAGTATTGGATCTTGAGGTCCTTGTCGGCCAGAATCAGATTTAACGAGACATTTTCCACGATCTGTTTGGTGCGCTGCATCTCATTGCGTTGGCTGCCGACGGTCGCCCAATCGACCTGCTCCGCGTCTAATGCCTTTCGAATGCTGTCAGCAGTGCAATTCATC
This sequence comes from uncultured Pirellulaceae bacterium, assembly GCA_964636985.1. Taxonomy (GTDB): domain Bacteria; phylum Planctomycetota; class Planctomycetia; order Pirellulales; family Pirellulaceae; genus CAZWSX01. The sequence goes on from CAZWSX010000019.1 coordinate 103,199, forward strand.
GTGGCGACGATTCGGCCAACCTCATCGTTACTCTGAACTTCAAGCCGTTGATTAAGCTTGCCGGCGGCCATGCCCTCGAGTGCGCCCACGGTTTGGGCCAACGGTCGAACAATACCGCCGGCAAACCACCAGGCCAGCAAGGAAACAGCGAGAGCGGCAACAAGACTGCTGAACATAATGAAGTGTTTCAGCGAGGCTGCTTGGGCATAGGCCTCCGTAGTGTCCTGCCTAACCAGCGCTCCCCACCCATAGCCCTTGAAGCCAAGGACTCCTGGCGAGGACGCATAGCCGTTGATTTGGTCCACGCCCCGACGCTTGTGTTCTTCAATGATGAAGCCAGATTTTCCTTCCGCGGCAGCCTTGGCGCACTGCAAGCCTCGCTCGATCAAGTTGAAAGTCAGCACGGCCGCCGGATCGTAATCGTCCAGAACGAAGCCATCTTTGGAAACAACCAGCGTTTCGGCATTGATCGCTTGAAACTTCAGGTTCTTACGTTGTTCGGTCATGATTTGACCGACAGTTCTTTCGAGCGACGCGCGATTCGACCAAACCCGCACGACCTTTCCATTTTCATCAAGGATCGGCGCCGAGAAGTTCAGCGTCAAGCCGCGAGTTTTGAGAACTTCAGCCGCGGCCTTGTCTTCCCGAACGTCGCTGTAGAAGGTCTCGCCGGAACGAATCTTGCCGCTCACGCAGCTTTCGAACCAATCTTCCCCCTTCACGCTGCGCCCAATGAGCATTGCGGTATCCAAAGGCCGCCCGTCAAATGCAACCGTGTTCGCAGCGATAATCTTGCCCTCGGCATCGGCAATCAACATCAAATCATAGAAGCCGTAAGTTGTTGTGTAAAAGTTCAAAGCTTCTACGAGATCTTTCGCCTCACCGCGGGCTTTGGGATTAAAGGCAAAAGCCTGCACGTCGCCATAGCGCTCGAAGAGGTTGCGATAAATCTTGTCGAGTGACTCCTGAGCTTGCGATTGCAGGAACCTGCCGGCGTTGTCGGTCAATTGGCCGACGCTTCGGGTGTAAGCGAAATACCCAATGGCCGCTAGTGGCATCAGCGCCAGTGTGAGAAATAGGGCGACCAATTTATATTTTAAGGAAGTGAAACGCAGATACTTTGCGAAGTTCATAGTGATCCCAGTGCAGCTAGGTTAAATAAATGGTTGAATGGTACAGATGTTTATTTCCACGAACGGGCATTTCAAACTCGGACGGCTTTCTCCGCATCGAGCAAGAGGAGCAGCCGCTCGGGAAGCTTGTACACTCCGTGAATCAGCCCGCGGATTCTTTCGGAGAGCATTTCGGGGGGGGGCTCGAAAGTGTCCTCTTCGACGTCTTGGACCTCGCCGATTTCGTCAACCAGCAGGCTGACGACTTCGTCTCCGGCTCGCACCACGACATTCATCGGGACACGATCAACAGGACGAGGACACAAACCGAGGATTTCGCGCAATTCCAACGCCAGCACAATCTGCCCGCGCAAGTTGATCAAACCCCGCACGCAGGCTGGCGCGACGGGAACGGGGGTCATTTGCTGGCAGCGGATGATCTCCTGCACGCAATCAACGCGAACTCCGAACAGATGTCCGTCGAGTTGGAAGGTGCAAAGCTGATGGTCGCCGCTCATGAGTATTACTCCGTGGCTAGTGGGGATACGGCACCGAATGGCGAATGCACATGCCGCTCAATCCATGCCATATCGAGCAAGTCGGTCACGAGGCCCTGAATCACGGCCGAGCCCAACAGACCTTCGCTCTTTGATTTGCGCGTGACTTGCAGAGCAGCTTCGACAATATCGATCACTTTCTGGACAACGAGACCGATCGCCCTTTCGCCATCGTCATGCACGATCACATCCAGGGGGCCGTTGCCTGTGTCGGTTGCTGTTATGCCCAACAAGTCCGCCAACTTCACAAGCGGCATGATCTGATTACGATATTGCACGACTTGCTGTTGATCGGAGGTTTCCACCTCGCTCAGATCGATCTTCTCCAGACGTGTCACGGCGGACATTGGTAATGCCAAGCGCCGTCCCCCCGCCAGGAAGACCAGCAGCGATTGATTGGCCTGTACCTCGCTGCATTCTCGCTGTTTCACCTCGCGTTGCTGGCGGCGAGCCGATTCGTGGGCAGGCGCCACAATGCGCGAGCGGCGCCCGATGCCAGTCACGTCCAATATCAGCGCGACTTGGCCATCCCCCATAATCGTAGCGCCGGCATAGATCGGAACGCCCTTGAGTTGCTTTGCGAGCGGCTTGACGACGATCTCCTCCGTATCATTGATTCGATCCACAATCAGCCCGAATTCATGTTCATCGGCGCGGACCACCACAATGTTGACGGCCGCGGAGTCGTGAGTGACGGTCGTCTCCTGGTCAGCCGCCGCAATTTTCAGTACGCTTCGGAGCCGAATCAGTGGCAGAAGCCGCCCGCGCAGACGATAGACGAGCGCTCCCTGAAGTTGTTCGAGTTTCGCCGCAGCCTCCTGTTCCAGCCGCACCAACTCCAATAAGCTCGCCTGGGGGATCGCGAATCGATCGCCATCGCTAGTAACCAAAAGGGCTGGGATGATCGCCAAAGTCAATGGAATCTTGATCTTGATGGTCGTGCCGCGTCCAGGTTCGCTCTGAAGATCGATGCTGCCGCCGATTTTTTCAATGTTCGTTCGGACCACATCCATGCCGACGCCACGGCCAGAAACATTGGTCACTTTCTCCGCGGTGGAAAATCCGGGAGCGAAGATCAGCCGCGCCAGCTCCTTCTCGGACATCCGCGTCGCCTGCTCCGGCGTGATCAACTGCTGCTTCAGTGCGTGCTCCCGAATCCGCTGGAGCTTAAGTCCCGCGCCGTCGTCACAGATTTCAATGTTGACTTGGCCTCCCTCGTGGAAGGCGCGAAGCGTCAGGCAGCCTTCGGCTTGTTTGCCGGCGGCCACGCGATCCGAAGGCTTCTCGATGCCATGGTCGACGGAGTTACGAACCAAGTGAATCAGCGGGTCCTTGATCGCCTCGATGATCGTCTTGTCGAGTTCCGTCTCCTTGCCTTTCATCTCGATGCGGACCTGCTTGCCAAGTTGCAGCGCCAAGTCACGCACCACCCGCGGAAACTTGGACCACACGTTGCCGATCGGTTGCATCCGCGTCTTCATGACTCCTTCTTGCAACTCGGTCGTGATGAGATTGAGCCGCTGGGCGGTATTCGAAAACACGGCATCCGCTTGCTTTGCGACGTGCTGCAGAATCTGGTTTCGGGCCAGGACCAGTTCGCCGACTTGATTCATCAAGCGATCCAGCAGGCCAACATCAACGCGGATGGTGCTTTCGCTGACGGCCCCGTGGCGCGTTTCGCCTTCCGATTCCGCCTTAACTGCTGGAGCGGCTTGCTTTCGATCCTCAACTTGGGGCACGGCGGGAGAATTCGGTTTTGGCGTCGCCGTTTGTGGCGTGGCGACCGGCTTCAAATCGGAGGACAAAGCCGCTACGGACTTTCCATCCATTTGCAGCTTTCGCAGTTGTTCGATGAGACGAGAGTAATCGCCGCCTCCTTCGTGACCACTGGTTTCGACCTCGACCAGAATGTGGCGAACGGCGTCCACAAGCGCCAACATCGAATTGGCTACTTGCGTTCCGTCGCACGGCATTCCGTCGCGGAGGCGACCTAAAAGGTTTTCGCCGGCGTGGGCGACCGATTCCAGTTTGCTGAAGCCCAAAAACCCGCTGCTTCCCTTGATGGTGTGCAGCGATCGGAACAAGCTGCCGAGGATCGATTCGGCACCTGGTTCGTGTTCCAGTGCGAGCAAATCCCGGTCGATGCGATCCAGGTTTTCCTGGCACTCGATGATGAATTCACGCATCGCTTCCGTTTCGATCTCGCCTGTTGATTCAACAGCCGCGGGCGAGGTCTCCAACGTGGATTTGGCTGATTCGGTCGAAGGACCATGGCTGGTAGCGGCGGCGCAAGATGTGGCGCGGCTGCAAATCTCGTTCAATTGCGATCGTTCGGCCTCGACTTCGCAGTCGTTCGAGTGGTCGACGTCGTCGATTAATCGCCGAAGCCGATCGACACATTGCAACATCGTGCTGGTATCGGATGTCCCAAGGCGCAGTTCGTCGTTGCGAACGTGATTGAGCACCTGTTCCAAGCTATGGGCGAGTGCTTCGATCACCCGCAACTCCAGAAATCCCGCCGTTCCCTTGATCGAGTGAACCGTGCGAAAGACGGCATTGATGATGTCGATGTTGGCGCTCGGATCCTGTTCGATAGAGAGCAGCCGAGCCTCGATATTTGCCAACCCCTCATTCGATTCCGTGACGAACTCGGCGATCAATTCGCGGTCCTGGGTGGGATCAAGATTCGACATGGAACTCAACCTTGAATTGCTTTGGCAAGGAACGCGGTCGCAGCGATCGAATTGGCATCACGTAGACACGCGGAGATCCGTGGCGGCGTTGATGATGTCGATTGCGGGCCACCGCCTGCCGCGTCGTGGCGACTCGAAAATCAAGCGGCGTGACGAGGTGATCCAGGCGGTTGGTACGAAAACATATTTCGCGTTAAGTGACATGCCTGATCGACGTGGAAAGCCACGGCATGGACGTGGTAAACCACGTTCTTGTCCAGCGCGGCAAGAATGCTAAAAACGCGATGACCATTCGGTCCGCGCAGCGATTAGGCGCTTTCAGAGATCCCTAATTCGATCGACAACCGCACGAGCTCGGCAAGCGTTTCCACGCCAAGCTTTTGCATGATGCGCGCTCGGCGGTCTTCCACTGTGCGTGGGCTCACCTTCAACGTGGCCGCAACGCTCTTGTTGGAACTTCCTGCGAGGACCAGGTGCAACACATCCTTTTCGCCCGGCGTGAGTTGATCCAGGAGGGCCATTTTCGCTGCGCGATCCGCGTACGATTGGCGACTGGCGGTGTCTTCGGCGATCGCTCGCTGAATCGCGTCCCAAAGCTCCGACTCGGTAGAGGTCTTTTGCAAAAACTCGACGGCGCCTTGCCGAATCGCGCGCAGTGCGATGGGGATTTCGGCGTGTCCCGTCAGAACAATAATGGGAGGCCGCAGCGGCTCGCGGCGAAGTTGTTCTTGAAGGTCCAAGCCGCTCAACCCCGGCATTCGCACGTCCACAATCAGGCAGCCCGGCGCCTGCGGGTCGAACGCGCTCATGTACTCCTCCGCGGAATTGAAACATTGGGTCCGCAGACCCATGGAGGAAATCAACGCTGAAAGTGATTCCGAGAACGCAGCGTTGTCGTCGACGATAAAAACAGTCGGATCTTGGCTCACTGTGATTCGGTCCGAAAAGGCAAAGTGAAGCTAAACGTCGTCCCTCGATCAGGGTTGGGTTCACACCAAAGTCGCCCGGAATGGGCGTCGACGATTGAGCGACTGATAGAAAGCCCCAGTCCCATGCCTTCGCTCTTGGTTGTGAAAAATCTTTCAAATAGCTGATCGACATGCTCGGGCGAGATGCCTCGACCGCGGTCAATGACGCAGATTCGGATGAACTCCCCGTCGCGCGCCGTCTGAACGACCAGGACCCGATCTTCCGCGGCCGCATCGCGCATCGCCTCGATTCCATTTCGAACCAGGTTCACCAGGACCTGTTCAATTTGCACTCGATCGGCAACGATGTGCGGCAACGTTCGATCCAGCTCCCGCTGCACTTCGACGTGGCCTGAGGTATCGCTCAGCAATCCATCGACCGCCAATAGAACCACTTCGTCGACCAATTGGTTTATATCGAGCGGCGCTCGCGCCTTGCGATCCTTCTGCATGAATGCCCCGAGGCGCTGGACGATCTCGCACGCTCGATTCGCTTGAACCGCTGTTTTTTCCATCCAATCCAGTAACTGTTCCTGCGTGGCTCCCCGCCCTGCTCGTGCGAAACGGACGCAGGCCCGCGAGTAATTCGCCGCCGCAGCAAGGGGTTGGTTGATCTCGTGCGCGAGCCCCGACATCATTTCGCCCAAGGTACTTAACCGCGCCACGTGGGCTAGCTCCGCCAGGCGACGGCGAGACTCCTCTTCCGCATGCTTGCGCTCGGTGATGTCGACGATAGCGCTTAACACCATCAGCCCATCTTTGGTTTGGATCGGGTTGAGACCAATTTCGACGGGGAACTCGCTGGCGTCTTTGCGTCGCCCGTGCAGGTCTCTCCCCACTCCCATCGAGCGCGCTGCGGGCGTTCGAAAGAACTCTTGACGGTAGCCGGGATGCTTTTCGCGAAACCGGTCGGGCACGATAAGTTCGATCGACTTCCCCAGCAGTTCGTCGCGATGGTATCCAAAGAACTTTTCGGTTTGACTATTGACGAGAACAATGTGCCCTTGGTCGTTAATCATCACGACGGCATTTGGTGCCGCCTCGACGACCAACTGAAATCGATCGTCGGCTTGCTTGCGTTCGTCGATCTCCGCCTGGAGCCGCCGATTCATCGTTGCCAAACCAGGCAGCGCCAAAGCGCGTGGCAACATCGGAATGATTGCCAGCACTGTTGCCCACGAGGCCAAGGCCGTAACAACTTTCACGAGACCCGAAAGGCGGTACCAGGGGTGCCAGAAGATCGATGCTTCGACGAGGTGCCCAACCCCACAGGAAAGGATAAAAGCGGCGAAAAGCCAAAAGACAGGCTGGAAAGGAATATCTCGCCGACGGTACGCGAAGTAGGACAAGACGCAAGGGATGGCACCGTAGGCGCCGAAGATGGCGCAGTCCGCGATGATGTGGGTCCAGCCATGAGCCGCGGACCACGAACCACACTGCCAACGGGGCGTGAATCCTGCCGTGTCGAACAACTCGCCGAGGAAATCGACCATGACAATCTTCGGTCACTAATTGCACAACTCGTCGACCCAACCTACGCCGCTTGGCAACGATTGGCCATCTGTGCTGAGTGATCCTGCGCCAAGCACTAACAGCGGAGAACGGGCCTTCCTGTTAGCCACCAAGTCGCCTGTGTGGTCGATTACACACCTTGTTGGTCGGAATTTTGCCAGACTTATTCAAAAAGTTCAAGCTAATCATCGAGAAAGTTGCTTAATTTCGGAGCTTCAAACAAACCTTAGAACGCTTTGTTTTTCCATCGGCACGCAACCTCCCTGCCACCTTCGGCGGGGGCGTTTCGATGTTCAATAGGTCAATCGGGGGACTTCTAGGTTTAAAAAAATACAACCGAGCGCAACCACAACTTCAGTCTGAGGCCACTCCTGATGCCTTTTGCAGCATTGATGTTTCTCGAGCGGATATTAGCGAAATGGTCGAGCCGATGCGTTGCCGCGACGGCCCCTTTGAGCGTTTCGACGTGTGTCGCAAAGGCGGCCTCAGGATTCGTTATCTGCAGCGCGATCGAGATCGCGCAATGGAAGAAGCAGCTCATCGACAACGCGGCGAGCGTCTTCGAGCGGGGCGGCACAAACGCCAGCGTTGATCAGGAACAGTTGATCGCCGATCTGTACGAACAACTCGGCCGGGCCCACGCCGAATTGGAGTGGCTGAAAAAAAGTGCGGGCCGTAGATCGCGACGCCCGTCGCTTGTGGATCGATCCAGACCATGGGGCCTTGAGCGTCGTTTGCCAATGCGAACTCGCCGAGTTGAGCCGGGCGGGTTGCAACCAAGTCGATGAATTGGCCCGCGCACTCTACGGTTCGATCGTGCCCCTACATAAACGTTGGGCGACAGAGCGGCTAAAACGTCCGAGTTTTCGCCACTGCGCACAAAAAACGCCACGAACTGAATGTTCGCGGCGTTTATTGAAAGCGCACTCGAGAGGATTCGAACCTCTAACCCTCGGTTCCGAAGACCGATGCTCTATCCGTTGAGCTACGAGTGCGTAAGTGAGGGGCTTGTTCAACGAGACACGCCTGAGGCGATTTTGGTTCGCCTGGCGTCGTTCGCGAGGTCGCCATTGTAACAATTCAGTCGCGGGTCGAAAACGGCGGGTTTGACCGCCCAATGGCAGCTTACTTGTGTGCCGACCCGCACAAGTTCATCAAGTATTTGGCGAACGGATCACGCTGCCATCCATCCCCATCGGCTTCCAAGACTTCTCGGCAGTCGACGAAGTTTCCTGTTTCCGCAAGTTGTGCCGCCCGAGCGACTTTGGCGTACCATTCTTCTTCGCCAGCCGTTGGGGTTTGCCGAATGACTTCGTGGAGTTGGAACGACTCGTCCATCCCCGGCAGCGATGTTCGCGTCAGGGGCCGGGTGCGCAATCGACTGTCGAGACGGGATCGCGTCTGTTCGGAGACAACGATTCCCAGCCCGCACTTCTTGGCGAAGCCCTCGATTCGCGATGCGACATTGACGGTATGGCCGCGGGGTCCGTACTTGATGCGTCGCCGGCTGCCGGAGTTTCCGACAACGGCCGTCCCCGTGTGAACGCCAATGCCGGCCACCAAAGGGCGGCCAATCAGTGGATACCAGTCGGCGCTGATGTCGGGAAGTTCGTTCAGCATCTCGGTGGCGCAGGTGACGGCCAGCGTCGCATGATCGGACTGATCGAGCGGCGCGTTCCAAAAGCATGCCATCCCGTCGCCGAAGTAGTCGATCACCACGCCGTCTCGACGAGCAACCTGGTCGGTGAACCGGTCCATGATATCGCCGAGCAGCATGTGCAGTTCACGGGCGGAGACCTGCTCGGCGATACGCGAGAAGGCGCGCAAGTCGCAGAACACGACCGAGACTTCACGCTGCATCCCGTCAAGGATATGCGGGTCTCGCTCGAGTGCCCGGACCACGCGCGGCGAAAAGGCCTGCTCGAATCGGACACGAGCATGCGCCGCCTCCGCTTCACGTTGCTGGCGAACGAGCCCCGCTGAGACGGCATCGGCCACCGCTTGGATGAACTGTGCTTCGAGCGGCCGAATCCCGCGGCGCAGATTCTTTTTGTGATGGTAGCGCGCTGCATAAACGCAGCCGGCAACGTTTCTGTTGGCATCCATGACCGGCGAGACTGCCACAAACGCGGCACACGAGCCGTCGCGATTCGCGTCGGTTCGACGGGCGTCATGGAACAGCGTGCAGCGTTCGTGGACCACGCGCTCGAGCAGGGCAGGGCGGTACATCGCACCCAACTCGCAACTGGAAACATGGCCGCCAGCGATCCGCCAGTTGCTGCCATCGCGAAGCAGGACCATCGCCGCATCCATGCCGCCAGGGTCGAACGCGGCGTAAGCGGCTTCGTGATAGAACTCGCTGCTGCCGGGAATGCTCCGCTGCAATTTGCCCAGAGCCTCGAACCAGAACGCGAGCGTGCTGGCCGATGGGGCGCTCCCCATCTTGTCCATCTCGGTGGCGAAGCGAACCGGGTCTTCATCCAAGTGCGGCAAGGCTGTCAGCGATTCGTCGACGGGATAGGTCTGATTCGGATCAGCCACCAGGACAATCGTTTTGCCAATGGTGATCTGAACCGGAAGAGGCAATTCGCAACTGACGCCCGCAAGTAAGCGCCTGCCGGTCGGCAACAGCGTCATGCGTCCGGAGTTGAAAATGCGAACGCCCAGGCGATCTTCCACCTTCGTGGCCGTCAGTTGGAGATGCTCCGCGGCGACGCGATCGTCAACGATGGTGATCGTGCGCGCGCGATCGGTGGCGCGCGACCCCAGCAACCAGGGTTCATCGTCGAGCGCGTACTGTTCGTGCTGCGAGGCGTTAAGAATCGTGAGGGTGAGCATCGCCAAATCCCGTCCGGGAATCTCCGTCCCAAAAGGGTAGGTTGTCAAATGGCGCGAGGACGTCGTTTTCGGACCGGATCGTCGCAGCCGGCAGCATCACGATTGCCCCTACGATCCGCACAGGCCATCCAGCGACCCTCCCACTTACCCGACCGTAACCTACGCTTGACGTGGTAATGCCTAGTCCGTTCTCAGGCCGCGCAGAGCGTGCCGTTAAACGCCATGATCGAATTCGAATTGATCCGCAATCTTCCACTGGCCACGGGCGTCGCCCTGGGCTCGGTCGCCGTGGGCGAAGTCGCCCGACTGGGGCTTGGACGTTGGTTCGACGCGCGCCGGCGGACCCGTTCAAGCGAAGTAGCGACTGCCGCGAATCCCGAAAAGGCGCCCGAAAAGGCAACCGAGAAGACGGCACCACTCGAACTGCAACCATGGCGCGGCTACCGTCGGTTTCGCGTCGAAACAACTCGCATGGAGGGGCGCAACGCCCGCTCGATCTGGCTGGCGCCCGAAGACGGACGGCCTCTGCCGCAGTTCTTGCCAGGACAATTCTTGACGTTGCGAGTGACGCTGCCGGGCGCCGTTTCGCAAAGCATTCGCTGTTATTCGCTTTCGGATGTTCATGAGATCGGCCGATATCGCATCACCGTGAAGCGCAATGCCGCGCCTAGCGAAACGAGCGTGAGCACCTTCCTGGTCGATCATCTCCAGGAATCGGAAATCATCGAGAGCCAAGCTCCCAAGGGGGGCTTTGTGTTCGACTTCGCCGATCAGCGGATGCCGATTTTTCTGGCCGCCGGAATTGGCGTGACGCCTTTGTTCACAATGGCAAAATCGCTGGCGATTGCCGATCCATCACGAAAGTTCTTGTTCGCGCTCGGCGTACGATGCGGCACCGATCATCCGCTCAAAGACGATCTGAGCTACATGGCGGCGAACCACGGGACGATGCGGTATTTTCCGCTTTATTCGCGGCCCGCCGCGGAAGATCGGCGAGCCCACGACTATGTGCGGCAAGGACGCGTCGATAGGTCCTGGTTAACCAGCGCCGTCACCTCGCCTGACCATCCGTTTTATTTGTGCGGCCCGCAGCCGTTCCTGCAAGAAGCAACCCAGTTCTTAGATCAGCTCGGAGTCGCTCCCGGTGACATCCGGCTCGAAGCGTTTGGCCCTTCGAGCTTGCAACGGCCAACCGCCGCAACGGCCACGCCCACGAATGTGGCCGTCGCGCGTGTGGAGTTCCGTCGCTCCAATAGAACGGTCCTCTGGAGTGACAACAACGCGACCTTGCTCGAACTTGGGGAGGCGAACGGCGTTCCCATCCCCTCGTCGTGCCGTAGCGGTAACTGCGGCACTTGTGCTGTGGCACTGCTGTCGGGGCGCGTTGCCTTCCCCGAAACGAGCACTCCGAGCGATAACGAGCAATGCCTGGCTTGCATTGCCAAGAGCAGCGGGGACGACCTCGTCGTCGACGCGTAACAGGCGCTGCCTAACCACGCGCAGCGGTCGTAACGATTGCCCTGATTGTGAGTGATCGTCTCGTTGCGGATTCGTTCTGAGGCCTTTCAGCAACGTCTTGGGGATTCGGAGTGACCTAGATTCCGTTAGGTATTTCCGCGAATTGCGCGGAGAGCCGGGAAGAGTTGGTTGCCGTTCTACCCGCAAGGAATCATGCGTGTTGCCCCACTTGCGCTATTGGCTGATGTGGCTCGTGTTGCCGTTCGCGCTGCGAACCACAGCCGCGTCGGACCCGCTTGAACAATGCGATCCCAAGCAGGTCGTTTCGGCCGAGCGGTGCGGGCGTTGCCATACGGCGGAAGTCTCGATCTGGAAGAAGACGCCCCACTTTCAAACGTTCGATCAACTCCACCGCAAACCGGCGGCTAAGGAAATCGCCGCTCGGATGGGCATCACTTCAATCAAGCGCTCCGGCGAGTGCATCGGCTGTCATTACACGCCCATGCAGCAGGATGACGGGCAGATTTCGCTGGTAAGCGGGGTGTCGTGCGAATCGTGCCACGGCGGAGCGAAGAACTGGATCAACATCCACTCCGATTACGGCGGTCCAGGAATCAAGCGAGAACAAGAGACCGATGCCCATCGGGCGCAGCGCATTCATACGGCAATCGCCTACGGCATGCGCAACCCGCGAAACCCTTACCTGGTGGCGAGAAGCTGCTTGAACTGCCACACCGTTCCCAATGAAAAGCTGGTCAATGTCGGCGGCCATGCGGCCGGCAGCAAAGGCTTTGAGCTGGTGGCCTGGTCGCAAGGCTCAATCAAGCACAACTTCGTTTCGAACAACGGCGTCAACCAATCAAGCGACGTGAGCCGTCAGCGGACGCTGTATATCGCCGGATTGGTCGCTGAGTTGGAATTCGCCACCCGAGCCGTCTCGAAAGCAACGACTAAAGAGCGTTATGGCCTCGAATCGGCCGAGCGTGCTGCTCAGGCGGCGATTCGCTTGCGGGACCTGCAGGCGAAAGTGAACTTGCCGTTGATCGAGGAAGTGTTGTCAGCCTTCGCCGAAGCGGAATTGCGAACGCGAAACCGCCAGCAATTGCTGACCATCGCCGACCGCATCAAGCAATTGGGCGAACGGCTCGGAGCCGAAATGGACGGCGACCAGTTGGCAGCGATTGATTCGCTGCTTCCCACTCCTCAGCAGTACAAGTAGTCGTCGCCTGTTCGATGATCAACGGATTATTGGATTCGAAATTGCCCATGACTACGACCACAAGCGAGAGCACCCTGGTAGTCGATCGCCCGCAACGGTGGGAAGTGCCGTTTGGCGAATCGATGGCCGAGTCGGACGTCGACGAGTTGATGGCGATGTCCCCCTTCTCGCGGATGAACGAAACGCGTTTTCCCAAAAATCAGCCGCTTCGCGGAATCTTGCGCAACGACACCCGAATCGTTCGTTTCGAGCCCGGCGAAGTCATCCTCCGCGAAGGGGACTATGGCAATTCCGCGTTTCTGGTCTTGAACGGTAAAGTGCGGATTGTTTTGCGGAATCTTCCTCGCAAATCACTCGGCCGCGCCGAGCCCTCCACCAAGACCTGGTGGCAAGCGCTCACGACCATTTGGCGTGATCCCAAATACCCAGAGATCCGCGCGGCCCGCAGTGCCAAGCCGGCGGAAGTCGCCGCCCGCGGCGGACGAATCTTCTTGCAGGACATTCCGTCGGTGCTCGGTCCGGACGACACGGCGCTGTTAGGGCGAGGCGAAGTCTTCGGCGAACTGGCGGCCCTCACGCGTACTCCGCGTACGGCAACCGTACTGGCCGACGGCGAAGTGGAACTGCTCGAAATTCGCTGGCAAGGGCTGCGCGATATCTTGCGGGCCGATAGCGGTTGGCGGTCGCACGTCGACCACTTGTATCGCAATAACTCGCTCCGCGTCCACCTGCGCGAAACGCCATTGCTGGCCAATGTTTCGCCGGAGCATATCGACGCCTTGGCGATGGCAACGCAGTTTTCCAGCTACGGCGATTTCGAGTGGCACCGCAGCTTCCGCAAAGCCGAGTGTGAAGAAGAGGTCGCCAAACGGATCGATCACGAGCCGCTCATCGCGCAAGAAGGGGATTATCCCGACGGGTTGATTCTCATCCGCAGCGGCTTCGCGCGACTCAGCGTCCGAAACGGTAGCGGTCATCGAACACTGGCGTACCTGGGCAAAGGGGACATCTTTGGCCTCAAAGAGATGAGCGACCTGGCCAATGGATCGACCGATCCAAAATGGACGGCCTCGTTGCGGGCAATTGGCTACGTCGATGTCTTGCGCATCCCGACGCGGGCCGTCCTCGACTACGTCATGCCCTCGATGCCGGCAGAGTTGCTTACGCCGGTTCCCGCTCCTGCCGCTGCGCCAGCGCCATCGACCGCAAACAAAGCACGGGCAACGGGACTTTTGGAGTTCCTTGTCGACCATCGCTTTGGAAACGGCACCGAGGCGATGGTGATCGACCTCGACCGTTGCACGCGCTGCGACGACTGCGTGAAGGCCTGCGCGGCGACGCACGACGGCAACCCTCGCTTCAACCGCGAAGGTCCGCAGTACGGGCGGCTGATGATCGCCCACGCCTGCATGCACTGCGTCGACCCGGTGTGCATGATCGGCTGCCCCACGGGAGCCATCGCTCGCGACGACAAAACCGGCGCTGTGGTGATCAACGACGATACGTGCATCGGCTGCACCACTTGCGCACAAAGCTGCCCTTATACGAATATTCGGATGGTGGGCGTCAGCAACCCCAACGGGCAGGCGTTGCTCGATGAGAGGGGCTCGCCCCTGTTGAAAGCGACCAAGTGCGATCTCTGCACGGGAATGCCGGGCGGACCAGCTTGCCAGAGTGCGTGTCCACACGACGCGCTGGTGCGACTCGATTTGCGAACGCCCGACGTGCTGAGCCAGTGGAGGGGCGCATGAGCCTTTTTGTCCGCCCAAAACTGAAGGACGTGATGTCGCCATCGCTACGACGACGACTGATCGGCCTTTCGGCCGCGACGGCAAGCGTGCTGCTGCTAACGTGGTTGGTCGATCGGCTTCAGTCGCGACTGGTCGATACTTCGTTCCCGACCGGCTATTTGCTGCTGGGCTGTGTTCTCTTCCTGGCGGCGTTCCAGGTTCGCAAACGCATTGCGGCTCCGCCGATTGGTTCGGCCGCACTGTGGCTACAGATCCACATCTATGTCGGGCTCGCTGTGATGGGAATTTTCGTCCTGCACGCGGGGCTGCGCTGGCCGACGGGCTGGGTTGAAACGCCGCTCGCCGGTCTCTTCTGGTTCCTCTGCGGCAGCGGCCTGTACGGCATCTATATTTCGCGAACCATTCCGCCCAAGCTCGCGGCCCTCCGCGAGCAGGTGATCTTCGAACGCATTCCGCAAGCCATTCGCAAGGTAGCGGCTGACGCACATGCACTAGCTGGCGATGAATCGCTTTGCGGTGCCGAGTTAGCCGGCGTCTATCGGCGGTCGATTGCGTCCTTCTTGTCCGGACCGCGAGAACTCTGGTACTGGCTTCGTCCAACCGGCGACGGTTGGCGCCGTCAAGTGAGCCGATTGCAGGACGTCCATCGCTACCTCAACCCGGAACGCCTGAAGATCGCCAGGCAGTTGGAATCGCTGGTCCGTCGGAAGGACGATCTCGATTTCCACGCGGCAATGCAGGGTCGTCTCAAACTATGGCTGTGGCTGCACATCGGGGCCACGTACGCGATGTTGATGCTGGCGCTGGTCCACGGCGTGATAGCGCACGCCTTTCATGGAGGTGCGCGATGAAAAGCGAAAAACCCTACATGCAGCCTTACCATCGTCCTAATCAAACCTGGACGTGTGGCCGAGATAATCGGGACTGCCTTTGTGGTGCGGGTCCGACTGGCGATGGAACCTGCCGCGATCCCAAAAATCCTTGCCGGCCCCAGTGGACACTACGCACGCGCCGCCGCGTATTTGTCGTAGCCTGCTTTGCCTTTGCTTTTAGCTATGTATTGATCGGGCTGTGGCAGCCCCTCCGTAATCGCTTTGCCTCGCCAGGCCGGTTGAATTCGGTCCACGCACGGTTGGTGTCGAGCCCATCCCCTTCCGATCCACACACCGATCCGCTGGCCGCCTCACAAGGGTGTGGGCATTGTCATAACGCTGACGAAAAGACTCCAATCCAGTGGCTGGCAAGTGTGTTCGATTGTGGTCGATCGCCTGTCGGTTCGGCGAGCCAATCGGAAAAATGCCTCAAGTGCCACGAAGCGCAGCTCGGCTCGACCTGGGCCATGTTCGCGCACAATGTCGATCCCGTCGAACTTGCAAAACGAACCGGCTTGCCCGAGTCGACGACCGTCGCTTCGAAGCGGCCCTCGTTACCGAGCGGAATGTTGGCGTTTGCTTCGGCCGGTGCGACGGATTCGCCCGCGGCTCCCAGCCATGCCGCGAAAACGATGACCTGCGCCACGTGCCACCACGAACACAAAGGGGCCAGCATCGACATCAAGGCCATGACCGATCGGCAGTGCCAAGCGTGCCACAAGAACGAATGCCGATCATTCGCGACCGACCATCCCGAATTCACGAAGTGGCCGAATTACTCGGAACGCCCCCATATTGCCTTCACGCACGTTGCGCACGAGGGGAAACACTTTCCCGCGAAGAATCAGGCCTTCGATTGCAACCGCTGTCACGTTGACGACGCCGACCGAAATACCAAGCTGCTGGCCGGCTTCCAGCAGGCGTGCGCGTCGTGCCACGAAGGCGAGATCAAAGTCACGGCCGCCGAAGGGATGCCCGTGGTGGCTTTGCCGACGTTCGATTACGAAGCCTTCCGCCGCGAAAAGGCCGTCGCCCCAGACAACTGGCCCAAAGCTGCGCGAGGGGACTTCGACGGCAAATTGCCCGAGATCATGGTCCTGCTCCTAGCTGCCGACAAAAAGGCAACCGATGCGCTGGCGAGATTTGCGCCTCATTTTGATATGGCCAGGGTCGACGGCAATCAGCCCGACGATGTGAAGAACGCGGCAGTGCTCGCTACCGCCATCGGCGATTTGCTCAAAGAACTTCAGGCCGATGCGCGAGCCACGGTCCGGCAACGGATTGAATCGCTCCGAGGTCGCCCTATCGTGGAAGCGGAACTGGATCGGCTGATGAGTCGCCTACCGCAAGAAGTGTTAACGCAGACGGTCGATCGATGGTTCGTGCCGCACGCCGACAACACGACAGCGGAAGCTGCGACTTCCTCGTTGTGGCACTTTGTTGCACAACCTAAACCGGCTGTGCAATCGGTTTGGCTCCGCGCCAACCCGTTAAAGGACATGGCGCACAAGTCGGCCGAAGGAGCAGCGAGCGAGCCGTCGGCCAAAGAAGCCGCTGTCGATGGTCAAAAGACAGCGAGTCCATCGCCGGTGACTCGCAAGGCAATCGCGATCCCGGCTAACACCAGCGGCGAAGTATTGCGAGCCAATCCGCTGGCCAAGCCTGAAGTCGAAAGCGAGCCGCGCGCGACCCTGCCGGAAGCTTCCTCCGAGCCGGCGCCAGCCGTGGTTGGGCCTGAGCCCGCAAATGTGGTTGAGAGCAAACTCAATGAAAGGGGACCAACCTCTTCGATGGGAGAAACAGTGCATCACTCGGTGCAATACGCCGCCAATGGTGGTTGGTTTGCCGATGACGAAACGTTTGCCATTAAATACCGTCCCGAGGGTCACGCCGATCCGGTGATGGCGGCATGGCTCGAACTCGCCGCCGAACTGGTGAATCGCCAGGACGCCTGGGCAACGTCGGTTAAGAAGCTGGTTCGAAGTTCCGCAGCGCAAGCATGCATTCGCTGCCACACCGGCGCCGATCCAGAAACCGGCGCGCAATCGATGCGCTGGCATGCCGAGATGCGCGAGACCAGCGTCCGCCCGTTTACCAAGTTCTCGCACCGCCCGCACTTGCTGTCGAACGACAAGTCGACGTGCCAATCGTGCCACGAACTCAATCGTGAACTGCTGACAGCAGCGAGCCAGGAAAACCTAAACGATCGTTCCCAGTTAGCGGTCACGGCGCTTCTCACGCCGCCCGCCCGCTGCGATTTCAAGCCGCTGGAGAAGGCCAACTGCTCCCAATGCCACAACGCCACCGGTGCCAGTCAAAGCTGCACCCAGTGCCATAACTACCACGTCGGCGCGAAGGTCGGCGGTAGTTGGTGAGCGTGCAAACAACTCAGTTTTGCACTGTCACCATTTCGGACCATCGGGCGACGGTTTGAACCGCATCGTTGCCGCGGGCGAGCACAGTAAGAACATGCTTGCCATCGGCGTGCTTTCGCGTATCCCACGAGAGCGGCTCGTCGGGCTTCACTGTCTTGACGAGTAGCCCGTCGACATAGAGTTCGTACGCCACAGGCGAGATTGCATCGTTGGATGCAGTCTTGGCGTGCAAAACAACTTCGCCGGACGTGGGAGTTGTGACCTCGACCCCCTCCACTGCAAGCGTGAAGTTACGGCGCCACGGTTGTGCCAGCGGATCGCCAACGATCAAAAGTTGATAGGGTCCGGCAACCGATTGATAGTAGGCCTCGGCCAACGTGCAGCCACTGGCATAGTGCACATGGATGTAGGGTGACGGAAACTTCGCCTGAATGGCGAACGGCTCGGTCACGGTCCCCGAGGAGCCCGCCGCGCCTTGCTTAAGAAATTCGGTTAGCGGAGTTTGTCCCGCTCCTTTGGTCATGATTCCGCCGAAGCTGGTGAGATGCTCCACGATCGCTCCGGGAACAATCTTGCTGCCGCTGGCCGCCCAGTCGAAGTCGGCTGTCCCGATCATGCCTCCGGCGACGTCGGTCTTCTCCTTAGGTAGGACCCCTTCTTCAACAACCGCTTGCACGCCGAGCGCTTCCAGTTGGCGCGCCGCACCGCGAAAGCCCCACTCGCGCGTCGTCGAACGGACGTCGCCATTGCGCTCGAAGTAGATGGTTCCTTTCGGATTTGTTCCATCTGCTTGGGCCGATCGCTGCAAGCAAGCAATCGCTTCTTCAACGCTCATCCCGCGGCCCGTCGTAACGGCAAGAACCGTCGACAGCAAATAGCGCGGAGCCTTCTCATCGGTCGTGGCATCTCCGCTGGCAAGCCATCCCACGGAGGAACGAAAGCCGATAGCCGGTTGGATCTCGGCATCGCGAGCCTTCATTTCGACGAGCAATGCTTGGAAGTCGGCCCGCTCGCGAAGCGACTTCAAATCATCATCGCGCTGCGTTTGACGCGCATTGAACCAGCCTCGCTTTACCGCGTCCCGCAATGCAGTCATCGCCGCTTCGGCCTGATCGAGCTGCGCCAGCGCACACGCGCGGTTGTAGTGAAGTTCACTCGACTTCGGATGGAGTTCTGTCAGTTCACCCAGCGCCGCCAGGGTCTCCTTCATCAGGGGCCCTTGACGCTCCTTCTCTTCATCCGTTAGGGCGTCTCCGGCTTTTTGTTTCTCAGCCACTTGTGCGTACTGTTGCAGCTTCGCCAGCGCATCGGCATAACGTTTCAGTTCTTCGGTTGTCCACGGGGGATCAATGCTTCCCTTGAGTTCGCGCCGGGCATAGCGATTGGCATTGAGGTCCAGATAGGCGAGATCCTTCGCCATGACCGCTTGATGGAGAAATGTCAGGCTATTGATGGACGCGACCGGCGTTAGAACGCGAGAAAGTTTCTTCGAACCGACGTCGCCACTAACATCGATTGCGGTTGGGATTTCCGACGAGTAGGCAATGAGATCGATCTGCGGGCGCAGGCCGCGCTCGTCGAGCGCTTTCAGAACCGGCCCGAGGATCTTCTGCCGGAAATCTTCGACGGATGCCTTCTCTTTGTCGGTGATCCCGGTGATCGTGACGACGTTGCTGGCCGGGATTCGCCGCAACCGTGTATAGACGTCGGCAATGAGGCGCGACGAATCGCTGTCGCCGTTCACCACAACGCAAACGTTTTCCGGAGCGATCCCGGCACGCACGGTTCCGCCGATCGCAAGAACGAGCAAGAAGGTCGAGCAGCACCACAATGCCTTGAGCTTCATCGCACAAACTCTCTTAAGCGAGATGGCGAATGCCCGGCCCGGTGAATGGTAAATCGAGCTGAGCGACTAACCGCCGAACCACTTCGAAATGACGTGCAACGTCACATCGCGACCGACTCTGCCAATCGCCGTCGTCAGCGGAATGTTCTTGGGGCATACCGCCACGCAGTTCTGGGCGTTGCCGCACGACTGGATCCCGCCCGGGGCGGTCATGATATCGAGACGTTCGCCCGCATTGGCGGCCCCGGTCGGGTTCATGTTGAAGAGAACCGTTTGTCCGATCGCCGCGGGCCCGACGAAAGCGATGTCCTGGGCGGCCTTCTCGCGAGCTTTGAACTGCTCGGTCGTTTCGCCTTCTTCGCGCTCCAGTTCGATCTTGGTGTACTGCGGGCAAGCCTCCACGCAACAGCCGCATGTCATGCATTGGCTGTAGGGATAGCTGGCCTCTTGCTGAGCCATCGATTGCCGCGGCCCCGAACCCATATCGATGTACCCGTCGACGGGAATCCACGCCTTGATGCGTTCCAGTCCGCGGAACATCCGGCTGCGATCGACCACCAGGTCCCGCACCACCGGGAACTTGGACATCGGCTGGAGTTCGATTTCGCCCGGATTATCGGTCAACAACTTGTCGACGAGCGCCGAGCATCCTTGGCGGACCTTGCCGTTGATCACCATCGTGCAAGCGCCGCACACTTCTTCCAGGCAGTTCGATTGCCAACACACGGGCGAGACGTGTTGCCCTTCGGCGGTGGTCGCCTTCGCGGCGATCCGTTCCAGCACGCTGGTCACGTTCATGTTGTCTTCGCGAGTGACGCGGTGCCGTTCCCAGTAGCTGGGCTTGCCGGGGCCGTCCTGTCGCAAGATACGGACTTCGAACTCATTCGAGTCGCCATGACCGCCATGCCCGTGGTCGTCGTGTCCACCGGCGGCGTGACCGTTCGATTGATGTCCGTTCGAATGCGAGTGTGCCATGACGCGCCTGCAATCTATTGCTGAATCTAGGTTGGCAAAAGTTCGCGGTAAGGTGACGTCCTCGTCGAACTTACCGGTTTTCGATGGAGTAACTCGTCTGACGAAACTAACTGGCTGCACCGGCGACAGCCGCACTTCCGCTGGCCTTCTTCGCCGTACGTTCTTTCCAAACTTCTTCGATCGTTTCGGCGCCGACCAGCCCATACAAACGGGGCCGCGGGGCGATGAGCGAGGTATCGACCGTCTCATACGAGAGAATCGGCTTTTCGCCATCCCACGTTGCGATGGTCGATTTCAGGAAGCGGGCGTTGTTGCGTTCGAAATCGTCGCACCAGGCTTCGGCTTCGCGTCGGCGTTCGGCAGGATCAGTGGCCTTGAGTGCCTTCTGTTCGAAGGCCGGCTTGTAGTGGGCTCCGCGGCATTCGTCCCGCCGCAAGGCGCCATCCAAAATGCTGAGGGCCAGCGGGAACATGTCGACCAGGCTCTTGGTGAACACGACGTTCTGGTTCGACCACGAACCCGTATCCGACAGCGAGCAGCGCTGCGCCCGGTTGTACAGGTCGTTGACCTTGTCGATCGCTTGCGAAAGCTGATTGTTCTCGCGCACGACCGTCGCGGCCTTGGTCATCACGTCGCCAAGCTCTTGGTGAATCAGGTACGGGTTTTCGGTTCCACCTGTCCGCTTAAGCAGGGCATTGTGCCGGCCTTGGTGCGTCTTGGCAGCGTCGCTGTAGAGCGATGCCGGAATATCAACGGCCTTCTTCTTTTGCTCGCCCAACCAGGCTTCGATGCCAGGGGCCGTGATCAAACCGCTGAAGATGCAGCTCAACAACGAGTTGGCTCCCAATCGGTTGGCACCGTGGTATTGGTAGTCACACTCGCCGATGGCGTAGAGCCCCGGGATGTTGGTGACCTGGTTCTTTGATGAACCAAGGTCGAGGCCGCCGGTGGCGTTGTTCTTTTTGTAATCGACCCACAACCCGCCCATCGAATAGTGGACGGCGGGGAAGATCTTCATCGGCTCGTCGCGCGGGTCGACCCCTTGGAACTTCTCGTAGATTTCGAGAATGCCGGCCAGCTTGCGATCGAGTTCTTTCCGCTGGATGTGAGTCAAATCGAGGTAGACGCACAGGCGATCCTTCTCGACACTCAACCCTTCGTTCACGCAGATATCAAAAATCTGCCGCGTGGCGATATCACGTGGAACCAGGTTCTTGTACTTCGGGAAACGCTCTTCCAGGAAGTAGTAACGCTCACTCTCGGGAATCAACTTGGGATCGCGGGGGTCCTGCGGCTTGCGCGGCACCCACACGCGGCCACCTTCACCGCGGGCCGATTCGCTCATCAGGCGCAGTTTGTCGGCGCCCGGAATCGCCGTCGGGTGAACCTGAATGAACTCGGGGTTTCCAACCTTGGCGCCGGCTTGGAAACATCGGCTCACGGCACTGCCGGTGCAAGCCATCGACATCGTCGAGCGGCCGTAAATCAAACCAGGCCCACCGGAAGCAACAATCACGGCATCAGCGGGGAAGGCGCGGATTTCCATCGTCACCAAATCTTGGCCGACGGCACCACGGCAAACGCCGTTGCTATCGAGAATCGGTGCGAGGAAGTCCCAAAACTCGTACTTGGTGACTTTCTTCTCCGATTCCCAGCGGCGGACTTGTTCGTCGAGCGTGTACAGAAGCTGCTGGCCCGTGGTCGCGCCAGCGAAGGCCGTCCGCTTGAAGAGCGTGCCGCCGAAGCGGCGACGGTCGATGTAACCCTCAGGCGTGCGGTTGAACGTGACGCCCATCCGATCCATCAACTCGATGATCTTCGGGCCCCAGTCGCACATTTCCTTGACGGGAGGCTGATGCTGCAGAAAGTCGCCGCCATAGACGGTGTCGTCGAAGTGGAGGTACTCGCTGTCGCCTTGTTGGCGGGTCACTTCGTTACAGCTGTTGATCCCCCCTTGAGCGCAAACGCTGTGCGAGCGTTTGACGGGGACCAGGCTCATCAGGTCGACTTCGACTCCGAGTTCGGCCAGTTTCATGGTCGCGGCAAGGCCCGCCAGACCGCCACCGACGACCACCACGCGTTGCTTAGCCATTACCTTCTGCTCCGTCGCTATCCGCCGACTATGTAGGCCTGTGTTCTTCGAGGTAAACCCGTGCCGTTCGAAACCTCAACCGTCCGCACCGAACATCTAGGGACGCGTTGCGTGCTCGTCTTTGGGGTGTTGGTACTTATGCGAGTCTTTTTCGACTTCCCCTGCCTTCACTTTTGCGTCGTACATTTGCTCTTCGATCTTGGCCGCTTCTTCCGGTTTGATCTTCACGGCAAATGCGCTGAGAGCTCCCATGCTGACGATCGCCAGGAAGATGCCAAACGCGGCGCAAACGTAGTCGGCTCGTCGTTGTGCCTTGGGCGTGATCCAGAGTCCCCAGGTGATGCCCGCAGTCCACAGGCCGTTCGCCAGGTGGTACACGCACGACAACACGCCGACGAAGTAGAAGATCGGGAAGATCACATTGGCTTGCATCGCCGAGGCAGCAGTCGACGAGGCGCTGTACGGCTTGAATTGACCGCCCCAATACGGCTTGATCGTGTTCTGCCACCAATCGGCGTGGAACCATCCGTGCATGTGGAAGACGTGCCACACGATGAACAGAAAGGCGATCATGCCGGTCGCGCGTTGCAGCGCGTAGCGAACATTCCCCAAGTAGCGATAGCTTCCGGTATTGGTTTGGCCGCTTTGGATGATGACCACGCCGTAAATCGCGTGGAATAGAATCGGGATGAAAATGAAGACCCATTCCACCACCGGGAGCAACGGCCCCAGGCTGTGAATCTGGTACACCATCCGCTGGAACATCGCTTCCGACCCAGCTGCCGTGGCGTTAGTCAGCAGGTGGACGGTCATGTAAGCGCCGACCGGAACAATTCCAGTGAGCGAGTGCAAACGGCGCAAAAGAAAATCGTGCCGTTGGAGGAAGGTCAGATCCGCTGACGAATCCTTCGCAGGAGCGGAGGCGTTCACAGAAAGCCTTTCTGATGGATGCGAACCGGAAACGGGGCGATCGGCGCGTCGGAACCCGCTTTCCGCCTGAATGGCGCCGCCCCACTTTAATGGGGATCAGGCCCGCTTGTGAAGAGTTTCACAAGGCTTCGGAAAACAATTCCACCGCCGACACTTTCGCTTGCCGTAGTATAAGGAACGCGGGAACGCTCGCAACCGGGCGTTTTCCCCATCAAATGCGGCAAGTTCCGAACTCCTTCTCAGCGAGCAAGCCCATGTCTCAGCGATCTCTCTCCATTGTATCCCTGTGCTGTGTCGCGGTGATTGCATCGGCGTGGTTGGCACTTACGCCATCGCACGCTGCGGACGACGAAAAGGCCGAACTCAACAAGCAGATTCACGCGCTCCTCGAGCAGCGCCGCGACACGCTCAAGGAACGTTTCGAAGTTGTAACTGCCCTCCACCAGAAGGGAATTAACAGCTCGCAGGACATCGCGCAAGCCGCGGAAGAGCTTTTGCAAGCAAAACTTGCGCTGGCGACGGATCGCGACGAGCGGATCGCGATCGCCAAAGAACGCGTCGAGAACTTTCGCCGCGGCGAAACGGTTGTCGAAAGTCTTTTTGCTCGCGCTGAAGCCTCTCGCAGTCAAAAACTCAAGGCCACGGCGACTCGCCAGCAGGCTGAAATCGATTTGCTGCGGGAACAGCTTGGTAAGTGATATGCCGCTGGAAATTTGCATCGAGACCATTTC
Source organism: uncultured Pirellulaceae bacterium (assembly GCA_964636985.1). GTDB lineage: Bacteria > Planctomycetota > Planctomycetia > Pirellulales > Pirellulaceae > CAZWSX01. The sequence goes on from CAZWSX010000019.1 coordinate 127,128, forward strand.
TTCCGCCATTGCCGCCAAAGACGGTGGCGCCGATCGAATCGAAGTCTGCAGCGCGCTCGGGGTGGGAGGCGTCACGCCTTCTCTGGGCCTGGTTGAACAGTGCGTTGCACTAGGCAGCATCGGCGTGATGGCGATGGTCCGACCGCACGGCGGCGATTTTTGCTACTCGGCCGACGAAGTTAGCGCGATGTGTCGCGACATTCGTCAGTTCAAGGAAGAAGGCGTTCAGGGGGTCGTCTTCGGCGCGCTGACACCCGAGGGGAAGATCGACCGACGCGCCTGCGAGCGGCTCATGGAAGCCGCGCGTCCGCTTGAGGTCACTTTTCATCGAGCGTTCGATAAAACCACACATCCTATGGCCGCGCTCGACGATTTGCTCCAGCTCGGCTTCGAGCGGTTATTAACATCAGGCCAAGCCAAGACCGCAGTCGAAGGGGCCGCGCTCATCCGGCGATTGGTCGAACACGCAGGCGAGCGCTTGTCGATCATTGTTGGTGGCGGCGTCCGTCCGGAAAATGTCGCCGCCTTACTGTCGACTGGATCCAAGGAGTTCCATGCGAGTGCCCGCAAGCACGGAGCCAACGGCGACGGGGATGACCTGGGCCTCGTTCACGCCGTGTTTGAGACCGACACCGACGTGGTAACCAGGCTTTCGAGAGCGATTCGGGGCCATTAACGGCCTATTTTAGGCCCCTTCCTGATTTGTTCGCGGTGGCCGTGTGTTGCCCCGACTAGTCCTCACGACTACAGTGAAAGGACAGGCCCGTAGTTACGCCTCGTCATTGGGAGTGAGTGGGTATGGCCGCGAACGAAGTGATCGAAACCGCTGAAAAGAAGGCCGTCGACAACGCCGCCACGTCGGAAGGAATTTCGGCGGAATGGGCGAAAGTAATCGTCCAAGTTGCCACCGATGCCGCCCGCGACCCGCTTCGCTATGTGGCGGAGACCGTCGTGCCTAACGGTGGGGAATGAAGCCGATTTTCCGCCGGCTATTGGGGATCGAAACCGAGTACGCGGTGATCGCCAAACCGCCGGAAGGAGAACCGCTGCCCTCGCGGAGCGAAGTCTACAACCGCATCCTACTGGGCGTCTCCAGGCAACTGCCGGCTGTCCGAACGTACAACTTCAAGGAAGGCGCCTTCTTAGCGACGGGCGGCGCGATCTGGCTTGAAGCCGATTCCGACCGTGCTTCCACCGGGACCTTGATCGAGGGTTCTTCTCCCGAGTGCCGCTCACCGCGCGAACTCCTGGCTCACCAGCGCGCTCAGGACAGATGTTTTGAACGAGCGTCGCGGACCACCGCGAGCGAGAGTTCGTTTCGCATCCACAAAAACTGCCGCGACTCGGCGGGAAACCTGTACGGCATTCACGAAAACTACGACGCCGAGTTTGCCCGCGGATGGCGTCTCTGGCTGTGGCGCATTGGTTTGGTGGCGATCTTGCCGCTCGCCTTCATTAGCTGTGTATCGTCGGTTGTGGTGATGGGCCTGGCTATCACCTACGAACTTTTGTTCGCCCGGCTGCTCCTAGCGAGTTTGGGCTTGGAATCTCGCGACACCTGGCTGACGCGGTTAATCGTCGGCACCGATCGTGCGCAGGGCCGAGAGCAATCGGGGCCTGCGTGGCTCGACTCGCTCGCGCTGTTTTGTTTGTTCATCACTCAGGCTCCGCTCGCCATCGCGCTATCGGGACTGCTTGGAATCTGCGCGTTCCATCGCGTCCGTTCGCGGTTGCTGCCGTTCCTTATTTCGCGGCCGGTGATTTCCGGGGCAGGGTGGCTCGATCCTTCCGGCGCGTTTCATATTTCGGAGCGAGGGCCTGCCTTAACGCACGTGTGGGGCCACAACGGATTTTGGCGTGAACGGACCATCTTCGTCTTCGGCAACTTCATCAAGCTGCTGGGGGGCGACGTGATGCTCGCCCCGTACGAACTCCCCGAAATGTTTCGCCCCCGTCAGCGACTGCAAATTGGCCTAGGCGATTCGAACCAGTGCGAGACGGCCGAGTATCTCAAAATCGCCACCACGGCCTTGGTGCTCGATTGCATCGAAGCCGATATGTTACCTCTGCCGCCGAAAGTCTATCGGCCCATGAAGGCGCTCAAGCTGGTGTGCGCCGATGTCACGTGCTCGGCCCCCATTTCGACCCGCGCCGGGACGTGCACGGCCATTGAGATTCAACGGTTTTATTTGCACGCATGCCAGCGCTTCGTCGAAAGCCATCCGCAGCCCTCGGCGGAAGCGAAGCGGGTGCTACAGCTGTGGGAGCAAACCCTCGACGCCTTGGAATCCCGCCCGATAACGCTGCTGGGCAAAATCGATTGGCTGACAAAGCTTCAATTGCTCGATACGGCCGGAAAGGATGCTCGCCCCGAACACCGGAAAAAAATCGACCTCAAGTACCACGAACTTGGTCCAGGCGGGTACTTCCAAAGCTTCTTCTCGAAGGGGCTCGTCGAGCGGATTGTGACCGACGACGAAATCGATCGCGCCAGCCGCCTTCCACCAGTCGACACGCCCGCCACGCAACGCGGCATGTTGATTCGAGAGTTTGCCAACGGATCCGAACCGCTGTGGGTCAACTGGAAATGGGTGCGACTGGGGGCCCACCCGAAAGTGAAGTGGATTCCACTGGTCGACAAAGAAGACGCCGCGCGCAAAGGGCCAGCGAAAACGCCACGGACCAACGAACGGGCCTCAGCCAGCTCCGACGACGATTGGGCCGAGTAGCCCTCAACTCTACTGTTTCTCGATCCGAAACAGCCGGCACGCGAATACCACCCAAGAAGCGATCGCGCACACCCCGCCAAAGGGCACGACCTGCGTGAACATCTTGTCCCCCGTCACTGCGGCCGCATAAAGGCCGCCCGAAAAGAGCGTGATCGCAACCACGGCTAATCCAGCGGCGATCATAACGGCAGTCGAGCGGCCCGTTGCTGCGATGGTGATCCCGCCGAGCACCAACAGCGTCGCCTCGACCATGTGGTAGCGGACGCCGGTGTCCCACCGCTCGATCGCTTTGGCGACGACAGCCGGATCGGATTCGGTTTTCTCTAAGGCCCCCTTGAGCGCGTGCGCGCCGACAGCTCCCAGCCCGATGGCAATCGCCATGAGGAGCGCACCGAGTCCGGCGATGAACTGATGTGGTTTCATTGAGATTTCAAAAGCAAGACGATGTGCCGCCACAGGATAAAGAGACCATTCTATCACGGGTGCTCGCCGAAGAGCTTTGTTCGATGCCACGCCACTTCGATCGGCGAGGTGGCGCCCCGGTAAGCCCCTCGCCCGACGCCATGCGAATAGCGGCGTTCGATTCGACCCTGCGAACGTTTCACCAAAAATCGGCCTCAGGAAAATCGGTATTCTCCTGGGCACCGAAATTGCAGATCATTCCTCAGCGGAGTAGTTGATGCCTGGTCCACGAGGAACCCTAGCGAGGTGCTCGGATGCTCGAAATCAAAGATCCTGTCGTGAACTGTGATCTGTGTCCCGCGGTCGAAAATGTCGTCGTCGTTATGGTCGATGCTGGCCAGCGAAAGTCGAACGAAGGAAAGTCGCTCTGCCGCTCCCCCCGCGATCCCGAGGCAGGTTGGAGTGGCATTTGGATTGTGCCAATGCTCGGCGCCTCCCTGGCGTTTTGGGGCGCGGTCAGCTGGGGCCTGATCGGCTTACTGTTTTGAGGCTGAACGAGGCACAAGTCGGTTTTTAAGCAAACGTTTCGGCTTCAAGCATGAGACGCCTCTGCCTGGCGTCCGGCTACTTTGGTAACGCTTGCTGCCGAACTCGCCTGGAGCGTGAAGTTCCACCTCCCAGGCGGCGAAGCCCGATAGTTGCCTCGCGACCCGAATCCTCTATCCACTTTTTCGCGACTTCGCATGAGGGGCCCGCGCGGAGGCTCTCTTGCCACTCGCTTTCTTGACAACAGTTGGTGCCGTCGCAGACTTCCCGTTCTTCCTCTTCGCATCGTCCAAACTCTTTTTCAACGCATCCATCAAATTGATGATCCGCGGCGCCTGCTTCTCTGGTGGCGCCACCACCTTCTTGCCAGCTACTTTAGCGTCAATCAGTTTCTTCAGCCGCACTTCGTAGCGGTCGGTAAATTCACCAAGGTCCGGCTTCTTTTGCAGGTACGACTGGAGCAACGTCTTGGTGAGTTCGATCTCGCGCTTGGGCAGGTCGATCTTGCCAGCGTCGAATGGAACCGTGTCGGCGGGAATGATTTCCGATTCGAAATTCAGTGCCGTCATCGTCAACAGGTGTTCGCGTGGACGAACCAGAACCAATTCATCCCTGCGAAACAGCACGACCTTCCCAATCACTTGTTGGTTTTGGTCTGTCAGGCAACGATGAAGCAGCGCGTACGCTTCGGTTCCCGCTTTGCCGTTTGGCGCCAGGTAGTAGCTCTTGTCCGAGAAGTAGATCGGATCGATCGCGTCGCCACCGACAACGGCGTCGATGGTCACGGTGCGATCACGCTCTTCGTTCAGTTGCTTGAGTTCGTCGGGCTCGATGACAACATATTGTCCTTTCGTGTACTCGTAGCCGGAGACGATTTCGCTATTGGAAACCGCGCCGTGAATGGGGCACGTCTTCTCGTACTTGATGCGGCTATTGCATTTAGCGTGAAGTTGATGGAGCGAAATCTGCTCGTGCGCGTTGTGCACCGCATATCCCTGAATCGGGACCGAAACGAGGCTGAGACGAAGAAAACCGGACCAACTGGGACGCGTAGCCATGATGCACCTCTTGGGATGCTAGCAGAGCAAGCTACGGCCGCGCCAGCCAACAAGTTTTCAACCAGAGAAGTGGTTAATCCCGTAAAAAGCCGCAAGAAATGGCTAGGTCGGCGGATCGGACACCGAAACACCATTTTGTTGGTGGCTGTTTGCCGCCCGCCGCGACTGAACACCGCCCAGCGGGCGCTCTTATTGCCAGCATTGTCGTTTCGCCACTGGTAGAATGGCGACCGACCGTTTCCCATCTTTGCCTCCCACGACAGCCTTCCCCGGACGGCGGCGACCCTACCCCTCCCGCGTCGCGAGCCATTAATTGAAATCCCGCGCCTCGCCCAACGTGCTTCATCACGTGTCGCGAGCGATTCCGGAGTTTCGTATGCCTCTAGCGATTCCGAACCATCCTTTGCGTAGTCGACGGACCATGCTGCAAGCGGGCTCGGTAGGCCTGCTTGGACTGGGCTTGAATCACGTTGCCGCGCTCCAAGGGGCCGATATCGTTTCGCAACCCGAAGGGGGCGGCAAAGCGAAAGCGGTGATCTTCGTCTTTCTCTCGGGCGGCTTGACTCAGCACGACAGTTTCGACCCCAAGCCCGAGGCGCCGGCCGATATCCGCGGCGAGTTCTCACCGATCGCTACGCAAACTCCGGGAGTGCACGTTTGCGAGCACATGCCGATGCTCGCCGCCCGCAGCAAAAAGTGGAGCCTGATTCGCTCGCTGACGACGCCCCACAACGAGCACTCGCAAGGACACACCTCGATTCTCACGGGCCGCACCTTGATGCCGGCTGGCTACAACCCGGAGAAGCCGCTTCCTACCGACTGGCCGTCGATCGCATCGATCGTTGGCGACGTCGTCCCAAAGCGAGTCAATAATCTGCCGCCGGCGGTGGTGTTGCCCGAGCGACTGGTGCATCGCACCGGCCGCGTCATTCCGGGGCAATTCGGCGGCATCATGGGGAATCGGCGCGATCCGTGGTTCATCGAGGCCTCGCCGTTTAACTCCAACTCCTACGGCGCGTATCCCGAGTACGAGTTCCACTTCGTTCGCGGCCGCGAGCGGAACAAGGACCTGGTGTTCCAATCCCCCAATCTCAGTTTGCCGGAGGGGCTGAGCGGTTACCGGCTGACCGATCGAGACGGCTTGCGCGTGCTGTTGGATCAACAGCGATCGAATCTGGAGCGAACCGCATCCATCGAATCGTTCGATCGCCATCGTCAGGCGGCGATTGGGCTTCTGACCGACGCCAAAGTTCAACGGGCGTTCGACGTGCAAAATGCCGACGCCCAAACGCTTGATCGCTACGGCCGCAATGCGTTCGGCTGGTCGCTACTGATGGCACGGCAACTGGTTCAGGCTGGCGTGAATCTGGTTCAAGTCAACCTCGGCAACAACGAATCGTGGGACACGCACGACAATAACTTTCCGTTGCTGAAAGACTGCCTTTTGCCGCCAATGGATCGCGGCATGTCGGCGCTGTTGGACGACTTGCAATCGCTAGGCATGCTGGACGAGACGCTGATCGTGATGGCCGGCGAGATGGGCCGCACTCCCAAAGTGAACGCCGCTAATCGCAGCCCGGGCGCCAAAGCGGGCCGCGACCACTGGGGAGCCGTTCAATCCGTGCTAGTCGCCGGCGGCGGAGTCCAAGGAGGCGTCGTCATAGGTGCCTCCGACAAGATGGGTGCGTTTCCAACCGCCGATGCGCAGCGCCCCGAGAACCTCGCCGCGACGATCTATCACGCGCTAGGCATACCGCAAACCGCCGCCTGGAAAGACGATACCGACCGTCCGCACCACGTTTATAACGGCGAGCCCATCGCACATCTGTTTTCCGGTGCCGCGAGCTGATCTTCACTTCAAACGGGTTGATTGGCATGCCTCATCGCGAAAACAAACTCGTGCTGGAGCTGCCCCATCGGTTTGTTTGGATCGCTGTTGCAGGCTTCGTGTTCCTCTTGCTTGTCAGCACGTTTGTCGGCGCGCCGTCTCCCGCTGACGAACCGAATCGCGATGCGTCGGCACCATTTACGTCGGCGGACTTTGCCGGCAAAATCCAACCCCTGCTTGCAAGTCGCTGCTTGTCGTGTCACGGCCCCGACGCGCAGGAGGGAGGATTGCGGCTCGATATTCGCCGCCTGGCTTTGGCCGGCGGCGACACGGCAACGGCTATTGTCCCGCGTGCGAGCGACAAGAGCGCGATGATCGCGCGCGTCACGTCGAACGACCCGAAGAACCGCATGCCGCTCGACGACGAGCCGCTGTCGCCCCAGGAGATTCAGCTTCTCAGGGATTGGATCGATGCCGGCGCAATTTGGCCGGACGAGGTAGCCGGTCACGAGGCCGCTCCGAACCACTGGTCGTTCCAGCCCATCGTCACGGCCAAACCGCCGAATGTCGATTCGTCGTGGGCGCGCACGCCTGTGGATGCATTTGTGTTGTCGCGGCTGCGGCAAGATGGGTTGGAACCCTCCGCCGAAGCAGATGGTCGGACGCTGATTCGCCGTTTGAGCTTGGATTTACTGGGGCTGCCGCCTTCGCCGGAGGACGTCGAAGAGTTCAAGGCCGACCGGAGCGTCGACGCTTACGAGCGCCTCGTCGATCGTTTGCTCGCGTCTCCCCGTTTCGGCGAAAGATGGGGCAAGCATTGGCTCGATCTGGCGCGATTTGCCGAGAGCGATGGCTACGAAAACGATGGCCACCGGCCTCACATGTGGCGTTATCGCGATTGGGTGATCGACGCCATCAATGCCGACATGCCATTCGATCGGTTTACCATCGCGCAGATCGCCGGCGATTTGCTCGACAATGCCACGTCGCAAGATCGGGTGGCCACTGCGTTCCATCGCAATACCTTGCACAACTCCGCGGGCGGAGCCGACGCCGAGGAGTTTCGCTCGCGGGCGGTCAAGGATCGCACGGCGGTCACGGCGGCGATTTGGATGGGGCTGACCTGGAATTGTGCTGAGTGCCACACGCACAAGTACGATCCTATCGCGCAGCGCGAGTACTACGGCCTCTACGCCTTCTTCAACAATGCCGACCACGACTCGGAGGCCGACGTTCCAACAGTCAAGAAGGCCGATCGCATCACTCAGGTTCACGTGCGAGGAAACTTTCTGGATCTGGGCGCGACTGTCGAGCCTGTGGTCCCGGCCTTCCTGCCTGAATTGAAGCCACGCAACGCGAACGCCGACCGGCTGGACCTCGCTCGTTGGCTGGTCGCGCCCCAGCATCCGCTCACGGCGCGAGTGGCAGTGAACCACGTGTGGCAGCATTTGTTCGGGAACGGTTTGGTGCCGACGCCCGACAACTTTGGCCGCAAAGGGGAAAGCCCTACGCATCCGGAATTGCTCGATTGGCTGGCAGCGGAGTTCGCGGGTCTATCCACTTCTGAGCAACCGTTCATGAAGCCATGGAGTCGCAAATCGCTGATTCGTTCGATCGTTTGTTCGGCCGTCTACCGACAAATCGCCGTTCGACCAGAGCATCCTCCGGCGATCGATCCCGAGAATCGGCTGCTCTGGCGACAGAACCGAATCCGCATCGAGGCCGAAACGATTCGCGACGTCGCTCTCGCCGCCAGCGGATTGCTGAACGGCAACGTCGGCGGCCCATCGATCCAGCCGCCACTTCCGAAAGGTCTTACACAACTTTCGGAGTTGAAGAACGAACGGTTCCAGGAAGCGAGCGGCAGTCCCTATCGCCGCGGTCTCTACGTCCACATGCAACGGACTTTTCCTTATCCGTTGTTCGCCACTTTCGACGGCCCCGACGGGAACACTTGCACGATGCAACGCGATCGCTCGACGACACCGCTGCAAGCGTTGACGCTTTTGAACGATCCGGCCATCGACGGCTGCGCGCAAGCCTTAGGCAAGCGATTGATGATGGCGACGAACGATCCGCAACGGCGCACGGTCCTGGGATTCGAGCTTTGTTTGTCGCGGCCCCCCGACGAACGGGAACGATCGATTGTCGCCGAATTGATCGATCAGACAACGCGCTCGGGCGCGAGCGACGAGGCCGCGTGGTACGGCGTTGCCAGGATGCTTCTCAACCTCGACGAAACGATCACGCGGGAATAAGCCATGTTCGATTTCGCCGAGCACGTGCGACAAACCCGCCGACAATTCTTTACGAGCGCCGCTGGCGGTTCGGCAGGGCTGGCTGCACTCGCGTGTTTGTTTCAGCAGGACGGGGTACTGGCTTCGGAGGCTGTCGCCAACCCTTTGGCGCCGAAGCTGCCGCCCGGATTCGCTCGCGCGAAGAACTGTATCGTTATCTTTCTTGCCGGCGGAACGAGCCACCTTGATCTCTTCGACCCCAAGCCGACTCTCACGCAACTGGATGGCCAGCCGATTCCAGAGTCGTTCCTCAAAGGAGTTCGCTTCTCCTTCGTCAAGCCGGGCCAATCGGTGCTGATGGGGAGTCGTTTCCCATTCCGCAAGTACGGCGACTGCGGAATGGAGATGTCGGAACTCTTGCCGCACATCGGATCGTCCGCCGACGATCTCGCGATGATCCGCTCGATGCACCATGCGGCCTTCGATCACGCGCCTGGCGAATTGGAAATGATCACCGGGAAGGACCAGCCCGGCCGTCCCAGTTTCGGTTCCTGGTTGACTTATGGCTTAGGAAGCGAATCGCAAGATTTGCCCGGCTTCGTTGCGCTCATCAATCAGCGCGGCCCCGTCGCCCGCGCCATGGCATGGGGAAACGGTTTTTTGCCCTCGATCCATCAGGGCGTCTTGTTCCGCAATCAGGGCGAGCCAATTCTCAACCTGCAAACGCCCGAGGCGATTCAACCGCAGTCGCACCGCGCGCAGCTCGATGCGCTGTTGAAGCTGAATCGGCTGACCGCAGAGCGAACCCGCGACCCCGAAGTTGAAACGCGGATCGCAGCCTACGAACTGGCCTATCGCATGCAGGCCTCGGCTCCGGAACTGATCGATCTGACGGGCGAAACCAGCGAGACCCTCGAACTGTACGGCGCCGATCGAGCAGGGCAGGCCGGTCTCTTCTCCAAGAACTGCCTGCTGGCTCGACGATTGGTCGAGCGCGGCGTCCGCGTCGTCTCCCTGTTTCAGCGAACTTGGGACCACCACAAGAATCTCGATGGCGACGTGCGGAGCCAGTGCTTGGAAGTCGATCAACCGATCGGTGCGCTCCTGAAAGATCTCAAACGCCGGGGAATGCTCGAATCGACGCTTGTGATTTGGGCCACCGAATTCGGCCGCACCGCGATTACGGAAAACGCCAAATCGGGTCGCGACGCCGGCCGCGATCACCATCCCCATTGTTTCACCATGTGGATGGCGGGTGGAGGCGTAAAAGGGGGAACCGTCTTCGGAGCCAGTGACGAACTAGGATGGCACGTCGCCGAAGACGGCGTTCACACGCACGACTTCCATGCGACCCTGCTGCACCTGTTCGGGCTGAATCACGAGCGTCTTACCTACCGTCATCGCGGCCTGGACGTGCGACTGACCGACGTCGCGGGCAAGGTTGTGGAAGGACTGATCGCGTAACGAAACCGCAGGTAAAAAATCATTGCTGGGGAGAAACCAGATATGCGTCTTTCGATCGCAACATTTCCTGCAGTGGCCTTGGCGGCGTTTATCGCGTTTTTCAATGCAACGCTTGTCGCTCAGGTTTCAACGGCGCTGCCGGCGGTTGAAGTTCCGACAGGACTTCCGCAACTCTTCGTCGACGACTATTTGATTGCCGACCAAATCGACTTGAAACGGACGCTTCACCAGCCCGTTAAGGACGACGGTGGCCATAAGCCAATCCTGGCGATCGGCGACGAATTCGGCGATACAAAATCAACGCTCGAAGCAAACGGCACCATCTTGTTCGATCCGCGGTCGAAGAAATGGGTGATGTTCACGCTGGGGTTCGCGCCCCACTGGCAAGGAGCCTCCGGCGATCGCGTGCGGCTTTATCGCCACACGTCGGCTGACGGATTGAATTGGATCAAGGGGGACAACGGCACGCCCCAGCGGATTGCCATCGACCTGCACGATTCCGTAAGCAACACTAGTGCCACGAACATCGATTTGTTCTCGTGCACGTACGACGAAACAGACGCCACCAATCCCTATAAGGGTTGGCTCTTCTTTGCGAACTGGGGCCCAGGCCGGGAAGGAACGTACTTCGTTCAGTCGCCCGACGGCATTCATTGGAAGCGAGGGCCCGCCGTTCTGATCGCCGGCTCGCGGACTATCCAGCAGGATGGCCGAACCATGAATGGCACGGGCGATGTCACGACGTTTTATCACGATCGGCAGGAGAATCGCTTTCTCGCTTGCCTTCGGTTCGCCAGCGCCACCGACGTGGAGAACACCAATCGCCTGCGGGCTCGCGGATTTTTGTTCAGCAATCGACTCGATCAGCCGATCGACCTCTCTCGCGTCGAGCGTTTGGATCTCGTTCCCGAGGGCGCCCGCCGCAACGGCGATATGCCGACCGACGAGTATTACTCGTCAACCGCGTGGCGCTACAGCTCGCTGTGGCTCGGCGGCCTGCGGGTGTGGCATAGCCGCGACGATTATCCGTACTCCGCGAGCGGATGCGCTTTCTTGAAGTTGGTGGTCAGCCGCGATGGGCTCCATTGGAAGAAGGTCCCCTTTGAGAACGAAGAGGGCCATCCGGAAGTCTTTCTGCCCAATGGCCGCGAAGGAGCCCACGATGCCCAGAGCGACGGCGGCTACATGACCGAGTTCTCGAATCCGCCGCTGCGGGTTGGCGATGAGTTGATCTACTACTACGGAAGCTCCTCGTGGGGGAAAAACCATCCTCGCCCGTACCGTGTCTCCGGCGGCGGCATCTTTCGCGCTCGTCTTCGCGTGGATGGCTTTGTCTCAGTGAATCAAGGGACGCTGGTCACGCGGAGCCTGAAATTTTCGGGAAGCGAATTGCTGATCAACGGGAAGGGGCCCATTCAAGTCGACGTGGTCAACTCATCCGAACGCACGTCCAAATCGCTGGCATCTGCCACCCTAAGCGGCGATTCGCTTGCGCACCGCGTGATGTTCGACGGCCATCGAGCGCTCAAGGACGTTGCGCCCGATGGACAAATTCAATTGCGATTTACGGTTCCGGCCGGCGGCGCGCTCTACTCGTTCACGTTCGCCAACCAAAACGTGGGAACGCATGAAGATGGCCTGACGCTCAAGACCGAAACGTTCGATCGTGATCCGCAGTGGGACGGTGTCAATAATCGGTCCGCGCAGCAACGCGAGCCGATTACCATCCGGCAGGATTTCGGCTATAGCGCCAAGACGAACCATGCCGGCAGCGACGAGCCAGGGGAAATCGGCGGCTTTGTTACGCCTGCCGGCGAAGGCGCGTTTTACGGCAAGGAGATCGAGGCGGTCGATTTCGAGCGGCCCCTCACGGCATCGGGCGTCATGTCGATCGCTCCCGGAGGGACGCACCTGTTGCTCGGCTTCTTCAATTCGGAGACGGTCAACGAATGGCGCACGCCTAATACTCTTGCCATCCGGCTCAATGGCCGCGGCGATCACTTCTTCGCGTACGTCGAGTATTGCACGTCGAAGTGGCGGGCTGGCGGCGATACAACTCCTTTTCCCTCGATCACCGATCCTCAGACCGGCCGCTGGAACCTGATTGGCTATCCCTGCAACAAGAGGCTGCCTTGGAGCTTGACCTACGATCCAAAAGCAAACGACGGCCAAGGCGCGATCGTAGCGACCCTTGGAAACGACAAGGCGGTTTGCAACCTCGACGCAGCGCACAAAATGGATGGAGCGAAATTCAATCGCTTCGGCATTCTTAACGTCATGAAAAGTGCGGATAGCGGCTCCGATGTCTGGTTCGACGACATCTCCATTCAAGGGGAGCCGATGGACAGGTTTTCGGATGATCCAAAGTGGGACGGCCGCAACAATCGCAAAACAAACCTCTCGCGGTTGGTTCGCCCGTGGTTCGACTTCGGCTTTAGCGAGACGCACTTCGCCGGAGGCGCGCAGAACGGAGAGCTAGGCGGGCGAATCTTCCGCGGCGACTGCCGCGAAGTGGCTCGGATGGCCAGCTATGGCGATCGAATAGGCCCGCTTTCGCTCGAACGACCTCTCAAAGCACGTGGAAAGGTGACACTACGTCGTGGTGTTTCCGATAGTACGACTTTGTTCGGGTTTTACGATTCGCGCGCAAGTATGCGCTCGAATCCGTCACAGAGCGACGGATTGCCGGAAAACGTTTTGGGCATTCATATCGAAGGTCCAAGCAGTGAAGGTTTCAAGTTCTATCCCGTGCTGCGCCCCAAAGACGGCGGCGGCATCGTCGGCAACGTTCGCGAGTCGTCCACCCTTTTGCCGGACGGAAAAACTCACGATTGGTCTCTCGACTACGTGCCAGCCTCCGCCGGCCGCGTGGGTCGGATCGCCGTAACACTCGACGGCAAGTCAGCTAGCTTCGAAATTCCGAAGGATGCCGACACCGAGGGCACGCAGTTTGATCGCTTTGGCATCGTCACCTCTTGGATCGACGGCAATAGCCAAGACGTCTACTGGGACGACATCACCTACACGACTGCCCAAGAGTGATTGCCGTGTGAGAGGTCTCGTGGGACTGGCTTCTTCTTGACCCAGAACTGAGACCGCGGTGCTCACAATCACAATCGGCCATCCAGTTGGATGGCTGCCAGGCAGTTGCAACCGACGTTCCGCGCTGCATGAAGTGGGAATGGCGTTCAAGCAGCCAATCCATTGCCGTGCCGGTGAGCAGGAAATCAAAAGGCGGCACCGAACTTTTTTTCTTCGCGGCGGTCCTTTTGCCGTTCTGCATCCGTGGTGGCAAGTTACGAAACCGGCTGTGTCCAAAAGAAAGAAAGTCAATCGAGAGCAGTGGAGATTGGGCACTTGGCCAACGCCAAGTGCCGCGGAGCGCCGCCCGCGCGAACCTGGAAACATCCTCCCCATACTTAGCCTTTCGGAACTTAACGCCATTGTGAGAGGGTTTGGATGGTCGTTTTCCCCCGCGGATAGTCAGGGCCAAGTTCACCACGACGCAGTTTGGCTCGTGGACAACCGTTGGCGGTCCATGTTCCTGACGGAACAAGGCCCCATCATCGCCGATGCTTGCGAGGATGCCGGATCGCGTTGGTGCGAGCCGATTCGCGAAGCCATCCAAAATCGGCACGTCCTCCGAGTCGACATCAGCGGTTTTGCCCTGACCGACTGATGTCCAGCGACACTCCCCGGCAATTCTTTACATGACCAAAGAAACCGGCCGTAACACCTGCGCCACCATCAAATGTCGGTTGGCCCAGTCCGCCGGCGGGGGGCGCCAATCTCATTTCGGTGTGCGAGCTAAGTTTGGATGGGTGCCTAAGCAATCGATTTTCGCCTTCGTGGAGAACCCAGATGGACCCGTTCCGATACCGCCTGATCGACACGGCAGGCAGCGAGATTGGCATCATCGAGGACTCCCGCCCCCTGATCGACGTCGGGGAGCGCGTACAAACGCCCGAGGGCATCTTGGGAACCGTCGTCAACGTTTACGACGATGAGTTCGGCCAGGAAGGGGACGTCCAAGCCACGCTCGCGGTCGAGGAATAGCAACTTCGAGTCTCGCCTGGCGGTAGCGGCCTTCTACTTGGCTGCTCGGTCTTTGAATCGCTCGTCCATGATCGGCGTTTCGGATGGCAAGGGAATGCGGTTCAGATCGACGATCTCGCCATCGACAATCAACTCGATAGTGTTGGTTCGTTCCCAGCGCCCACCTGTGACCTCATCTCCTGCTATCGGCATCTCGCCCTTGGGTGGGGTGTGGATGCAAACGCCAGCGTTGGAATCTTTGCCCAGCCAAAAGCTCGGGCCTTTTCGTAGCACGATGGGAGCGCCCTTGCTTTTGACCTTCAGGATGTGCGGCCATGCCGCTTCAAATTCTTCGCGCTTGTGAAAGGCGATCGCATAGTGCAGGAGCGGGCGTTGTGGGCCTTCCAGCGTTCGCGATTGCTTGCGAAGCGGCTCTAGTTCCTTAGGCCACTCGTTTGGCCACTCCCCCCGATCCACTACGCCATATTCCGCGTGGACAGGGGACGCAATCGCTATGGCAAGGACGGCCGCCGCCAGGCAAATCGCTCGGTTCATCGTGATCGCTCCACAAACCATACAGGGGCCAAGAAGAAATCCCCCGCTTAGACGTTGAACCCGACCACTTAGTTCCATGGATTAGGCGACGCCTGCGAGGTCGGACGCAAGCGTCGCTCGGATCGTCTATTGTGGGCGAATGATGATATTGAAAAGCTGGTCGTCCACTCTTCCGCCCAAAACAACCTCTGTTCTTGGGGCGCCGAAGAAATCGAGCGTTCGGGCCTCTGCGTCATCGCCAATCGCGGCGATGCTTGTCCAGAGGGAACTAAGGCAAATGAACTTGTTGCCACCCGATCCCTTGAACCCAACATGCAGGTTCGTAACCGTCAATGCGTTTGCCGTACCAACGCTGTCGGACACTTCCAACTCAACGTCGATGCCTTTTGTTTCTTCAAGAGCCTCGCGAAGTTTCTTAACCAGCGTTTTGCGATCCATGTCGTTACCCTAAATAGGCGAAGAATTTGCTTGCTTCCCAATCCTGATCGGATACATTGCACGGCGTCGGGAGTCCGACCCCTGCCCCCAGACTCCTGACACTCTAAAGCCCCGGTCGAGAGTTGATCCTTGGCCGGGGTCTTTTATTGATGGAGCTTCGCCAGCAGGTCGATTGCTGCCTTGGCGTTTTCGATGCCCATCGACTTGACGAATGCGGCGGCCGTCAACAACTTGGCGATGTCCAAGCCGCTGGTTTTCTTCTCTCTGAGTTTCCCGGTTTTCCGCGCAATCAATAACGTCTGTGACACGCCCTGGGGTTTGAATGGGACACTGTGGGCTTCGGTCAATGCGGCTGCTATTGCTTTTGGTTTGTCGCTCGGATGCGCGGCCGCATATTCGAGGATCAATGCTGTTTTATTGATCTTGCGTTTCCCCATGTTTGAAGCTCCTTAAAGGGCTTCTACGTTAGTTGCGGCGACACGGCTTGGCAACTTAAAGTGGCTCAAGACATTCGAGGGCTTATGAGAACCAGAAAGCCCTGCGAGAGGACACTAATTCCCTTCCTCACCTTTCTCTGGCGCTGTGATCTCGAATTCAAGAACGTTCGACCGGAAGGCAACCTTGTTGTCTTTGTAGCGGTTGAGCCAGTGAGCCACGTCTTTATCGAGGTCCTTACTGTGAAGCGGACTATTCGACCGCATTCGTTCGGTGCCTACTACCTGGATGCGATATTTTCCAGGCTTGAGGGCGGGGAAAACGATCACGCCATCGTCCGAAACGCGGCCGCTTGTAGGAACCGCCATTCGCCTGCCTAAGCGGGGATTCGATGAAATGAAGTTCACATCAACAAAGTCCTGGACACGAGCGGGGCGCGTATCTTTGAAGGACGTGGCCAGCAGATTGCCGACGTACTTTCCGTCGCTATCGAAGACCCAAATGGCGACGCCCGTTGGTCTCAAAGTCCCGTCGAAGAAGGGATTGTAAAGTGCCGAACCCAACATATCGTTATGAACCCATTGCCCAAAATCATGGGCGACTTCGATGCCGGGAACCAAGTTTCCGTCCGCATCTTTGACTAGACACTTCTTCAAGACAATGCTCGCGTTGTGCTGTTTTTCCTCGCCCAACTCCGCCCTGTCCTGGCCGTTCGTCACTACGGAGCACGCAGCCCCCAAGGCGAAGGCGACCGAGATGCGCCATGCCGTCCGCAGTCGTAGCAGACCGCTATTTGTTTTCATTTTTGGTCTCCTCCGGGTCCGGGAGGACCTCAAAAGAGAGTTCGCTGCTGGTGAGCCAACCTGTAACCGGCTTTCCGATAACGTGACGTATCACGGTATCGTCTTGCGGATGGACGATGATTTCCTCAGGCTCATCAATAGGGGGCCTCTTCTCCAGCATCTTGCGGTATTCGTCAACCTTCATACCGAACAAAACCATTTCATGTCGCTGTCCGCGTTTTTGCCAGGCCCATTCCGCCGCCTTGAGTTCATCCCCGGCCTTGCCGGCAAAGGAACCGACATACAACCGTGGATCGCAGTTCAATATCAATTGGTACTTGCCGGGAACAAGCTGTCGCGGCCCGCCTGGAGCCGTGAACGTGGGGGGTGGATCACGTTGATCGGCCATTTCGACTTTGAACTCACTTTCAAAGAATCCTCCGGATGGTAATCGTTTCCATCGATCGGGCGCAGACGAACTGATCGGCGACCGACGGTCTGAAGGACTGGCATAAAGCCAGAAAACATCACCATCCTTGTTTTTCGCCCCAAATCGGTACAGGGGGCCAAAGCTCAGTTCCAAGTACGCTTGCTCGCCGGAATAAAGTTCGACGTCTTGGTCGGTATCGTTTCGAAACTCGACCCTAACACGTACCTTGTCACAAAACAGAAACTTCGCATTCCGGTCTTTCTCAACGAACGAAATTCCGACCGTCGGTTTTGGTTCGCGCGGTTCCGGATCGGCGGCGCTGCACAAATCGTTTGCAGCGCCATTGACCAAGAAACTCGATGCGAGCCCGATTGCCAGGAACGTTAAAAAGCGTCGACTGCACAACAAGCCGAGCAACTCGGTGCCTCGGGCAATTACTTCACAATTCGTGTCCATTGTGTCAAGTCCTGTGAGTCGCTCTCGTCTTCGTGGGTCAGGATTGAGCCGCCGAATGGCGAGGCAGCATCGTAGTTCGCAGCTCCCAAATTGATTTTGGTACCATCGGGTTTCTCGACGTAGCTATGGATTCCGGTTCCATCGAAGTACGTATAAGCCGTATTCCCATTAACCGTTGTTGTGATCTCCCAGAATCTTCCAGGAACAGAAACGCCCGCCCCAGTCCTAAGATGGTAGTCGATTCCCCATGACATTTGGCGTAAAGGCGCGTAAATTGACTCTGGTCTTTTCGACTGCCATTGCAGGTACGTCGTAAACTCAGTGGTGCGATCTATCCATCCGACAAGTTTGCCTCCCACAATCAAGTTTGTGGATGGACTATCGACGGCGCGGTACCCAATATCGTTAGACGGCAGGTCTTCAAGTTTCGGGTAGAAATATGCGTTGTCAAGGGACCGGTTCACTGTCGTGGATACCGGCCCTCCCAAAACGCCGGCGTCGTATACCTTGATCGTTGTCGCATCCGATTCAATGATCTGCACGTATTTATATGTTCCGGTCGAAGTCACCTGGGGACCTCTATTTTGTCTGGCAAATTCAACCAATTCATAAAATCTATCCGGCCCCTCGGCGCCATCTGAATCCTGGTGTGATACGACCAGCTTTGAAGCGGCACCTGTACCAGTAAGCTTTGGTGGACTGTGTTCGGCAACGTCAATTATCGTCTCGCTAGGTTTCGAGATACGGAAAGATGTATCGAGGTTGGGCGGGGCGTTATCTCCACTAAATCTAACGTTCACGTTCTTGTTTGAACCAACAGTCGAGATCCAGTAGATCGATTTGGAAAGACCAGTGCTGGTTAGGAGTATCTTTTCACCGATCGTTTGGGGATCGGAGCCTGGAACAGCGGGATCAGCCTTAGTTTGGAAACCAGCGATTGCGGTATCTGTCGACACTCCCGAGAAACCTGTGATTTCCCAAGTCGCTTTGGAGCCATCCGGCGTTAGAGCGCCCTGCTCTGCTTTGACTTCCAGTTTGGCTACTTCGCCAACCTGGAGGGGCAACTCGTCCATAAGAGTCACTCCGTCGCGGTTAACAACCTTGTCCACCTGCGAATAGTTTCCCGTAAAAGGATCTTGTTCCCAGTCGTGGTAAACGAGGATGACGCCGGTTTTCGCGATCGTCACGGTGACCCATTGAGTCTTACTTACCCCGTCGGTCGCCTTATAGCGGAACGAGTCCGCTTGCCTGTCGCCCTCGTTCCCCGTGTAGTTGAACGATCCGTCCGAGTGCATGTCGAGCATTCCGTGCTGCGGAGCCTCCACGTCGGTCAACGAAACTAGGATGCGATCGCCATCGAAATCGTAGCGATGATACGTTTGTCCCGTTGGGTCCGCACTGCCATCGTTCTTCAAGACACCGTTTTGCTCGTCCACGATTAACACACCTCCCGCCCAAGCGTTATAGCTATCGCCATAGGCCGTAGGGTCGGTGTTGTACACGGTGATGACGGCATTGGCCGTCGAGGTGGACGTCCACGTCACATTGTTCTGATCCGTATAGGTCGCGCGGTACGTGAAGATATCGGTTCCCGTGAATCCGGCAGCCGCCGTGTAGGTGAACGTCCCGTTGCTGTTGAACTGAAAGGACGAGGCGTGGGAGGGGCCGGATGCGAGCACGGCTCCCAACTGCGAGCCGTAGCGGTAGCCCTGTGACGAATCAAAAGCCATGTCGTTGACGAGGACGCTGTTGGTAGCCGTTATCGTCAACGTGTGGTCGTGCAAAACGCGATATGCCTGCTGGTTTTGAGGATCGCCCTGCAACATGAACGTCCAGGCCATCGCGTGCCTAGCTTCTAACGATTCCATGTTCAATCGCCGTCCACGTCGCGTCTTTGAACGTTTAGCAGCCCGTTGAAAAATTCTCTTCACATCGTAATCTACGGCCAACGGAAT
>CAZWSX010000020.1:0-139022 GCA_964636985.1 uncultured Pirellulaceae bacterium
ATCGAACGAATGATGGTGGGCCAATCTGTTCACGCGGTTCGCGGACGACACCAAGCGATGCCAGTCGTTTGGTCACTCAGTCGGGGCTTCAATCTGTTGCAGGTGTTGCTATGCACGGTTTTGCAAGGACACAGCAAGTACGATTGCTTGCTGTTGCTTTTTTTGTGGCAGGGTCGCTGTCGCTAGGGATCGTCGCGCGGGCAGCTGACAAGGTTCATGCTAACGGCGATGTCATCACCGCCTTGCGCGAATCGGTGGCAGACGAGGCACTTGGCGATGAAAAGGCGCGCACCGAGCGCCTCGACAAGTTGATCGAGGCCAAGCCCGATGCTCCCGAACCTCGCTGGCAGCGCGGCCTGATCAAAACGGCCGACGGTTGGCGCGATGCGGCCGAATGTCGAGAGGATGTCTCGGAGGTCGAAAAGAAGTACCTGGAACTGCGCGGCCGCACCGCGGACGAGGTGGGTGGCAACAAGCTGCTCGCTCAGTTCTGCCGCAAGAACAATTTGGCGGACAACGCCAAGGGCCACTGGCGGCGTGTGCTCGACTTCCATCCCGACGATCTCGAAGCTCGCAAGGCGCTCGGGCACATTCGCTTCGACGACACGTGGACGACCAAAGACGAATCGAAACGGGTTGCGAAGGTACGCAAGGAATTCGCCTCCGCGGCGATGGGATGGTCCAAGAAGATTCCCGGTTGGGTCACCGATTGGCATGGCTCCGACGCCAAGCGAAAGGCCAAAGCCCGCGAGAACTTGCTTTCCATTCGCGATGCGGCAGCGATTCAGTTTCTATACGGATCGCTGGCTTACCGCTCGGTCGACGACACGTTGTTGCTGCTAGAGATTCTCTGCCAGATTCCCGACATGGAGTCGACGCGGATTCTGGCCGAATACGCCGTCCTCGATCAATCGCCGCAGGTCCTGGAGATCTGTAGCGAGGAACTCCGGAATCGCGACGAGCAATCGTACGTGCCGCAGCTTATGATCGGTTTGTCGGGGCCGATCACTTCTGAAACGCGGTTGGAGATCATTCCTCAAGTGGGACAGGTCTTCTACCGGCATGTGTTCGTGCGCGAAACGCAGTACGACCGGCAACGGCAGATTTACGCATCCGACTACGGGCAATTCGTCAACACGACTCCGGCCACGCGTCAGTATGTGTATTACCCTTTCGATGATCCGAACGACAACCTCGAGAATGCCAAAAAACGCGCCGCCGAGGATACCGCCAAAATCGACGCCCTCAACAAGGTTGCGTTCAATACTCCCAACGGCGCCTTTATGGAAGAACTAGCGCTGACCACCATGAAGATGATGTTCCGCGAGCGGCAACGTTTGCTCCAGAACATGAACATCGAGGAGACCAACAACCGCATCTCCGTGTTGTTGGCTCGTGTCTTCGACGAGAACAACGGAACGCCGGAAGACTGGTGGAAGTGGTGGAACAACCGCCACGAAATGCAGCAAGCGTCTCAAAAGCCGTTAGCGACTCAAGTGCAATACCAGGTGAACATCGATGCCTTCCAGGTGCAGAACCGCGAACCGACGTTCCGCAACGGTCTTTCACAGTACCACTCGTGCTTCGTCGCCGGCACACCCGTTGTAACGCCACATGGAACGCGACCCATCGAAAGCCTCCGGACGGGCGACCTTGTTCTCTCGCAGAGTATCGAAACGGGCGAGATCGCGTGGAAGCCTGTCGTTCGCCCGACCACTCGGCCGACGACGGAAGTGTTGAAGATGACGATCGGCGACGAGTCGTTCGTGTGCACGCTCAAGCACCCGTTCTGGAAGGTGGGACGCGGTTGGGTGTGGGCAAAGGATCTTGCCGTAGGCGATTTGGTTCGCACCAGCAACGGCTCGCTTCCCATCGCCGATATCACGAGGCAGGCCAATGCTCCGGTGTACAACCTCGTCGTCGATGACTTTAGCACGTACTTCGTCGGCAAGAACCAAACGTTGACGCACGACATCACTTTCCGCGTTCCGACTTTGGCGATTGCCCCCGGTGTATTCCCGGCGAAAGACGAAGTTGCTGCGAAGTAGATGTGTTCCCGCGCCAAGCCTGCCAGCGCTCGGCGGTCGAATGTGGTTTTGACTCTTAAATCAAGGTGTCCTATGCCTCGCTCTATGAAAATGTCCTATGGACGATGGTTCGCGGTCGGACTCTTCGTACTTGGTGCTTTTCCATCGGCGACGCTCGTGCGTGCCGTTGATAGAAACGACGAAACCACTGAGCCCGCCGCCAAATCAGACACGCTCGCGAATACCTTGCGCGAGTCAGTAGCCGACGAAGTAGTCGGCGATGAGAAGGCGCGCGCCGCAAAGTTGAATGCGGTCATTGACGCTCAACCCGATGCCGCCGCAGCACACTGGCAGCGAGGCCAGATGAAGACCGCGGACGGCTGGTGCGACGCGGCGGATTGTGAGGTTCAAGTCTCGGAAGCAGAAAAGAAGTATCGTGAGCTGCGCGAACGCGTTGCCGACGACTTCACCGGCAACAAGCAGTTGGCTCGCTTCTGCCAAAAGAACAAGTTGATGGATAATGCTCGCGGTCACTGGCAACGCGTGCTCACTTTCGTTCCCAACGATGCCGACGCTCGCAAGGCGCTGGCGCACGTCCTGTTCGAAGGTACATGGACCACCAAGGAAGACGTGAAACGCGTCGAAAAAGTGCGCAAAGAGTACAACACTTCCTTGACGGCCTGGTCCAAGAAGATTCCCGGGTGGATCAACGACTGGCGGAGCGAAAAGGGAGAGCGAAAAGAGAAGGGTCGCGAGAATCTCCTCACCATCCGCGACGCGGCGGCGATCCCTTTGCTGCGGGCCGGACTGGCGTATCGCGCGGAGGACGACACCGTCTTGCTCATTGAAATCTTGCGTAACATTCCCGACGTGAGCGCGACGCGCCTGATTGCCGAGACCGCAGTTACGAACCAGTCGCCCCAGATACTTGAGATGTGTGTGGAGGAATTGAAGAACCGGGATGAAAACGCCTTCGTGCCCCAATTGCTCTTAGGGTTGTCTAGCCCGATTACGTCCGAAATGCGTCTGGAAATGAACCCCAATACTTGCCGCATACTTTACCGCCACGTCTTTACGCGAGAAGGGCAGTTCGCGCGCCAGGTCGAAGCAGTTGGTCGCGATTACGGCGCCTACGCGGTGCCGCAGATCCTAGTTCAAGACCCCGACGACCCGTGGTTAAAGGGCGCTTGGTTGACCGGGCCTGCGGTGATGGGAACGAAGGAAGAACTGGATCGTAACATCGCGCTGCAACGAAAGTTGTTTGGAAGTGTCGAGCAACAACAGGACTCTCAATTTGCGTATCGGATGGCACAAGCGATGGCAGCGGCAATGAATCGGGAACGGCTCAAGGCCATGGAAAATATGTCGATCGAGGAGACAAACCGCCGCATCTCGTTAGTGCTCTCCAAGGTATTCGACGAGAATCAAGGTGCCCCGGACCAATGGTGGTCTTGGTGGAACCAACGGCACGAGACCACACAAAATTCTCAGAAGCCGACTCGCACGCAAGTTCAGTACGACCAGGTTGTTGATGGCGTTCAATCTGGCCAGACCATATCGGTCCAGGATGCCCGCGACCAAGGCCTGCTTCGGCATGGCTGTTTTGTTGCAGGAACTCCTGTCGCCACGCCCGAAGGCTTGAAGCCGATCGAATCGATGAAAACCGGCGATCTCGTCCTCTCGCAAGATATCGAGACAGGCGAAATCACTTGGAAGCCTGTGATTCAGCCCACGAAGCGGAAGGCAACGGAAATCTTGAAGTTGACCATCGGCGACGAGTCGGTTGCCTGCTCTCTCAAGCATCCGTTCTGGAAGACCGGACGTGGATGGACTTGGGCAAAGGATCTCGCCGTCGGCGATCTGGTCCGCACCAGCAATGGTTCGCTTCCCGTTACTGAAATCGAGACCCAACCAGATGCTCCAGTGTTCAATCTGGTGGTGTCCGATTCCAGCACGTATTTCGTTGGCAAGAACCGGGCGCTCACTCACGACATTACATTCCGAACGCCAACATTTGCGATCGTTCCAGGCGTAAAGCCCGCGAACGACGAAGTTGCTGCGAAGTAGCGATCGAGCAGACAACGCAGCAGCTAGAGGCGTTTCGCGGAAGCGAGACGCCTTTATTTTTTTGCGACCTTTTGAAGGTCCATCTTCGTGCGATGCCGCACGTCGCAGTGAGGCAACTGCGTGCGCAATTGTGCGACTGCCTCGCTGGTGACTTTGTGGCATTCCAGAACCAAGACTTTCAGGTTTCGCATCCGGGCGAGTGGTGAGACGGCCTCATCCGTTATTCCGTCGTTGCCCATGAGGACGAGCGTCTGGAGGCCGTGGGCGCCAGCAAGAGCGGCGATACCTTCCCCAGTGAACTGCTCGCAAAAGGAAAGGTCCAATTTGCGAAGTCTCGGCAGCGTCGCCAGCTTTTGCAGCAGATGATCGTCAACCTGCTGCGAAAACCGGAGGTCGAGACTCTCCAGCCGTGTCATACCGGCAATCTTGTACAGGCCTTCGCGCGTCACACCTCTTACTCCAGCCGACATGTTTTCCATGGCGTATTCAATATCGACGGCCTGTTGCGCGAGCGTACGCAGGAAGAATCGGAAAAAGGTGTCGCCGAGATACGAACGAGGGAGTTCCTGCGCGCGGCATTGTGCCCAGTCGAGCAGGAGGGTAGTTCCTGCTACGGCAAGCGATTTAAGATTCGGCAAGGATGCAATGGTTTCCACCAGCGTATCCGTAACGTACGGGCAATAGCTGATGTCGAGATGCTCGAGACCGGGCAGCGATGCCAGGGTTGTCGATAGTTCGTCGGTCATCCAATCGATGCTCGCCACGCTTAGATGATTCAGCGAGGGGATTCGCGACAATGGACGCAAGGCGGTCATCGACATCCCAGGACAGCCTTCGATCGTCAATCGCTCCAAAGCTTCCAGTTTGCTCAAGCTTTGAATCGCGGCGTTGGTGAGCTGCGTGCAACGCGATAGGTCGACCGACTTCAGCGTGCCGATCTTGGAGATCGCGTTGACGCCGTGATTCGACAAGGCCCCCCAGTCGCCACAATCCACGGCCCTTAGCACCGGCAGATTGCGAAGGCGATGGAGCGTGTCGTCGCTGATGTCACTTGTCGACGATAGGGCAACTTCGCTCAGTCGCTGGGCTTCGCCCACCATCGAGAGGCCCAGGGCGCCACGTGTGATCAGTCCATTCACCCAGCCCTCTTTGAATAGTGACTCGCCTCTCCCCATCGAGTTTTGATCCCATTCGATGCAGAGTCTGCCTTCCTTATTGCGGAGCCACATCGGGCCGTCGAGACCGAGCCAGTCGTCACCCCAGCGTCGTAGCCATGGTTTTATGTCCGAACGCGTTACTGCCAAGCGGTAAAGTTCTGCTCGTGCGTCGCCATGCTCCTCGAGCCAGTCGGCCAGAATCAATCGTAATTCGATGTTCCACGGTTCTTCGGCGCAGGATGCCAGAAGGGCGTCGAGGTGGTGGTCGTCGGCCGGCGAAATGAAATAGGGCACGCGTTGAATTCAGAAATGCAAAATACAAGTGACGGGCAGGATTGTCCGTTCTACGGAGTCTTCAATTCGCGCAGCATGGAGACGATGAACTTTGCCAGGCGCTGGCTGGCTTTGACGCTATCCAGGTGGAGTTGCCACAGGCCTTTCGCAGCGGAGAAGCGGCCCATCACCGCGCCGGCGGCGGCGCCCAGTTTTGCCGCGAGCGACTTTTGATTGAGCAGACGCTCGATCTCCGGCGGTAAGTCGTCTTCGACTGCGTCGCTGATGATTCGAATCGATAGCAACTGCGCACCGTGCCTTTGGCACGCGGCAGCGATCGCGTAGGTCTCCATGTCGCACGCCACGGCTCCCGTCCGCTCGCCGGCCGCTCGCTTTTCGCTTTCCTTCCCAAGCACTTTGCCGACTGTGACAAGCCGTCCGATATGAACCGATCGCCCCATCGTGCTGGGATCGAATTTCCAGCCTAAGTCGATGGGCTCCTGAATACCGTCGGCCGATGCCACGTCGCAGGCGATGTCGCTCGCGATCAGGAAATGACCTCGTCGCAAGGGCTCGGCGAGTCCTCCGGCAAAACCTGCTGACACTACCCAGCGCGGCTTGTGCAACTTGATCGACTCTTCGACAGCGATCGCGGCCGCCTTCATGCCGACGCCAGTATCGATCACGACGACGCGCTGGGAATCTTGCTCCTCGGCGATTTGCAGAAGGCCGTCATATTCGAAAAACGATTCGCACCTCGTTTTGGTGAGCTTGGTCATTTGGTCGACCAGGGCGCCTGACTCTGCCCCCAGTGCGAACAAAATCAAGATGTCTGCCGGCAACTGGACTGGCGTCTCCGGAGAAGCCAGCACCTCGCGCTGGATCGATTCTTTTGCCGCAGACGTGACCTGGCGGCGGACTTCTGGGAGGACCGTTTCACGCAAAAAGAGGTCGGCTAACAACCGGAGCCACATCGGGATTTGATCAGTCAAAAAGAGAAAAGGTAGCGAACCTGCCGGAGATCATTCCGTCAATCTACCACCGACCGTCCCGTAAGGCGGGGCATTACGGAGAAATCGCCGCCACCCGCAAGGTCTAACATCCCGGCAATTTGCGGTTAAGGGTGGGGTTTTGACGAGCGCCGCGACGATTCGGATGGTCTGGAGTATATTAGGGAGCTTGCCTCAGCCGAAAACGACCCGTCGTAAGGGCCGCGGCCGGGCGAGACGTGTTTGACGCACCTGGGGATGTTCCAAGGACGTCGTTTTTTCAACAAGGGTTCGTTTGGTGTACGAGAATCTTGCCGTCGTTGGCGCCACCGGCGCCGTGGGTCGCATCGCATTGCAATGTATCACGGAGCGGAAGCTCCCATACAAAACAATCAAGTTCATCGCGTCGAAACGCTCGGCCGGAACGAAGATCGATTTCCAAGGCAAAACGTACACAGTCGAAGAAATCTGCCCGCAAGCGTTCGAAGGAGTCGATCTGGCGATCGCCAGCACGCCCGACGAAGTCGCCCGTGATTTTTGCCCCTATGCCGCCGAAAAAGGGACGCTCGTCGTGGACGAGAGCGGTTACTGGCGGATGGACCCGCGTGTTCCACTGGTTGTTCCCGAAGTGAATCCCGGCGATGTTCACAAGGCCGAGATCGGCATCATCAGCAGCCCTAACTGCTCGACCACGCAGATGGTCGTCGCCCTCAAGCCGCTGCACGACGCTGCCCGCGTGAAACGCGTTGTGGTGAGCACCTATCAAGCTACCAGCGGTGCTGGGGTGGTCGGACAAGAAGACCTCGATCAAGGAACGCGGGCCGCCATCAATGGTGAGGCCTACAAGTACCAAACGTTCAAGCACCCGATCGCGTTCAATCTGATCCCGCAGATCGGCGGACCGAAGTACGAGGGCTACACCTCGGAAGAAATGAAGATGGTCTACGAGACCCACAAGATTTTGGGTGACAACACCATCAAGGTGTGCCCAACAGCGGTTCGCGTACCGGTGAGCAACTGCCACAGCGAAAGCATCCTGGTCGAGACCGAACGCAAGCTGACCGTGGCCGACGCGCGTAAGTTGTTCGAATCGTTCCCCGGTATCACGGTGATCGATGACCTGTCGGCAGGCGTCTATCCGATGCCAAAAGACTCCAACGGGAAAGACGAAGTCTTCATCGGTCGCATTCGCGAAGACCTGTCGAGCCCCAACGGCATCGCCTTCTGGTGCGTGAGCGACAACCTTCGTAAAGGCGCTGCCACCAACGCAGTCCAAATCGCCGAACTGCTGATGAAGAGCACGGTCCCCGTCGGAGCGAAGTAAGCTCAAGAGCCATAGGACGGACAATCATGCCCGTCAAGAAAACAGGTGTTGCATAGCAACACTCCGCATTCACACAGGCGACCGCAGGGTCGCCTGTGGCGTTTCTAGACCAAGAGTCGATTTCGGGACCTGGTGAGCCACGCTGGTTCTCACTCAGCTAGCGGGAACGAAACGGATTCGCCGGTTGGCTTCCGTGGCCCGTGGTCGGAGCGGGCATCGGTTCCGCCTTCGCGTCCTTCGGAAGCAGCGCTGGTTCCTCGGCAGCTTCCAGTAGAACCGCATCCTCCGCTTCGTTCACTGGAGGCGGGTCGGCGTCGATCGCTTGTCGATCCAGCGCGGAACCGCCGGCGATCTCCTCCCACCACGAAGCGGCGATGATGTTGGCGGCCTTGGCTTTGGCCAGGGCCACTTGGGGTTTCACCTTGCCGGGCGAAGCTTTCGCCTTGGAGCCTCGCTTGGCAAGTGCCTCGCGAAGGGCCTTTTCGTGCGGCAATTCCTCCGTTTCGGTTGACCTGGCCGTTGTCCGTTCGTGGCTGGCGGAACAAATCAAGCATTCGTCGTGGAGGCCCAGATCGTTTTCGATTTGCAGCGGCAATGGCGGCAGTAAATCGCAGTCGTCATCGCCATACAAGTCGATGCCGTATTCGTCGTTGATGGAGCCGGGGTCGAGCCAGTTGCCGTCGCTGTCGAGCTGCATCGTCCCCAGGTCGAGGTCGAGCTGCCGGCGAAGCACTTCGTAGTTGATGAACACGCTCAAGAAGTTGTTTTGAGCGTCAAGCAAGTCGGACAAGGCCGAAACCGAGTCGCGAGCCGCCGTGTCGCCTGCGTTCTGGCTGCGAGCTTCCTGGTCGGCGCGAATGTCGTCGTTAATGGAGATCTGTCCTGCCGCTTGCAGCACGGCGAATCGTTGCAGTTCAAAGTTAATCTGGTTCACCGCGACTTGGCGAAGTTGCTGGCGGAGGCCGCGGGCAACGCCGTCCTCGAAGGCGTAAAAGTTGCGGCGAGCCTGTTGGTATTCGATCAACGATTGGCGGTACACGTTCCGTTCCGACAGCCTGGTCAACGGCGAATCGAATTGAACGCCGGCTCGCAAGTGACCGGTGGTCGACCGGAAACTCGCCGGGTTATTCCCGAGCGTGCTGATATCGCCGCTGAAGACGATATCGAGTTGGGATTCGAGTTGGTCGGCGTTGAACTCAATCAAACGCCACGAGTCGACCAGCGAGGCCCTGGCGTTGAGCCAGTCGTGACGATACTTACGGGCCAACCGGAGGGCGTTTTCCGCCTTCAGATCGACTTCGTTGAGGGTTACGGCTTCGGTTCGGAGGCGAGCCTCCAGCAATTGCATGGCGAGTACATCGGTCCGCAGGTCCGACAACATGGTCTGGCTGGCGAGCAGGACCTTATCGCGGACGTCGACAAAGCGTTGTTCGTCGTCGTCGAGCAGCCTTGTTTCCGGTTCGGCGCCGGGCGCGGCTGGAGCTTTCTCGCCGGGAGCGGGAAGGTCGTTTTCGGCCGCGTCCTCTTTATCCATGGCGGCATCCTCTTCGGCCTCCATTTCCTCGGGGCTTACATCTTCGCCGCCTTCACCGTCTTTGGGCATGGGTTGGGGCGGCAGTGCTTCCCGCTTTTCGCCGACAAACTTTGCAATTTCGCGACGAAGTCCAGCGAGCCGCTTCTCATAGCCTCCGAGTGTAGTGGTCAGTCGCTCGAGTTCCTGCTTAAGTTCCGTAGATTCGTTGTCGAGACGGTTTTGATCGAAGATAGTCGCATCGAGCCCCTTCACCGGGAGGAGTTCACACATTGTGTCTCGTTCGCGGTTGTAGGTTTCCTCCAACGCTTGCAGTTGCTTCTTTCTGCGCGGCACGCTCTTTTCGTATTTGGCCAGGTCCTCACGCAGGAGTTTGAGGATCGTCTGTTTCAGCGTCTTCTGTAACGCATCAACGGGATCGGTCATTTCACGCAAGTGATCCAAGCGCGATTGAAGGTCGGGCGAGAGAGGCAACCGGCGCGTCGGTCGGCTGCTATCGCTTTCGGCGGTTTCGACGAGCAACTCGAGGACGCTGCGGTTGGCCTCGGCAACGTCGTCGATGATGGTCTGAATATCAGTTTGCTTTGCGTTGATCTGCGCGTCGATCAGCTGATAGTCGTCGGCGAAATGGTCTTGAATCGACACGCAGAGCGTCGGAGGGAGACCCAGCGTAACCTTGAAGTTGTCGACGTTGGTTTCGTAGGCATTGCGCGAGTTCAACAAGCGGCTTTGGGCGTTAATCACCGCCTGCCGGGCTTGGGCTACCTGCAAGCGTTGGCGGAGCACGACACTCGCCGTGGCTCGCGTGGTGAGCAGTTCCAGCAATCGCGTATCGAGGCGCGAAGCGTTGTCGCGCAGCCGCAGGATGTTGTCCTCTTGATTGCGGATTTCCTGCAGGTTTTGCAGCAAGCCGATGTAACCCGCTGCCGAGCCGGCACCGGCGCCCGCGCCGCCACCACCTGCCCCGGCAGCTGCTACGCCACCGCCACCGCCACCGCTGGCGGTGACGATGTTGCCGAAGCCGCTACCGGTCCCGGTGAAGCCTTCCAAGCCCGCACCACCGACACCACCGCGACGTTGCGGCCCTTGGCCCGGATCGCGGCCGGTCATAATGCGAACATAGTGGCTCTGGCGGTAGCGCTCCATGGCGCGAACATTGGCGAGCAGCGTCCGCTCGGAGACGGTCAAGCGTTCCATAACCCGATCGCGCCCGGCACCACGCAGAAGCGGTTGGATCAAGTTGAAGTCGATCACCGACCGGCTGGTTTGCGTATCGGGTCCGGCGAATTGCCAAACCATACTGTTGGCGAAACCAACAACCAGGTTGGCACCGTTTGTAAAGGCCTTTGATCCCAAGATCTTGCTGCCGACGACAGGCGACTGCAACCCTGCGGTTTGAGTTCCCAGAGTGCTGTGTCGCCCTGCCGGGTTGTCCTTGGCTGTCCAATCGCCGACAACGGCAAACGGCGCTTGGAACTGTGTGTCGAAGCGGAACCGTTCGAACGCCACGTCGAGCGAGGAGAGATACACTTCTTCCAGCTCACGCTGATAATCACGCGAGTGGATAAATCCTTGCCGGACCGCTTCGCTGGCGGAAAGAATGACCCGCCCCTCTTCGTCGGTCGGGAGGCTGGTCCGCCAATCAGGATTTTCGACAAACGGCGTGTCGCCGTTGATGTGCCACCAGGGATAGCCCTTCTTGCGATCGACCTTGTGCATGAATTCGTGCGCGGCCGGATCGTCGGGCGGCATCGGTTCATGATCGGGGCAATACGGATCGTACATCCGAGAATGGGGATCGATGACGATCGTGAAATCGCTTTGGTCCCAGTGGGGATGGTTTACCTTTTCGTACACCAGGTTGTACGCATCGGCATCGGCCTGGCGCCGGTACCAGGTGCGCGTGCACCCTACCGACTGCGCAAGGAGCAGTGCCAGTGCAGCAGTACAAACCAGCCGCGTGGCGTAACCGGAGGTTGAGCGATGCGAGAACGTGAATGCATGAGGCCTATTCATCAGGCAGCCCTCCGACGAAGAGAGGACATGGTTCGGCCATCGACTTTGGGATGAGCAGACCCTTGGTCGAGATCGCTATCAGCGATGAGGAGTTCGTTTTGCGAGAGGCTTTCCAGCATCACGGCCCAATCGGCCGACAGCGTGTTTTGCCAAAGCGATAGAACTGGCACGACGCACTGTGTCAGGGCGTGCAACCGCAGTTCCCCGCTGGGAGTCGTGCGGCAGCATTGCCTGCGACGATCCGAGGTCGATCGAATCGTCTCGATCCACCCGGCAATGCGAAGCTGCTCGATCAGCACGCTGACCTGAGCGGGCGAGATTCCCACCTTCCTTGCAAGTTCGATCTGCGTTGGGCCTGATCCGCCCGTGGAGCGACACGCTGCCAGCAAGAACCAATGGTTCTCGTCCGCATCCAGCCGGCTCAGCCGTTGCTGAAGCGAACGACGCAGTCCCTGTGTTGCCCGGAGCAATACAAGGATCGCGGTGACTTGATCGTCGTGCGGTTTGGGGTCGAAGTCGTCAGGCGAATGGGGAGCCACGTCCATGCGGCCACCTACTTTTCTAGAAGGGGAATTGCGAGTCGCTGGAAAGGTCGTCGCATAGCCAATCGTTGACGCTTGCAGGCGCGAACGATTCGCTGGAAAACGATTTCGCTCGCGATCTATCGGCGGCCAATTCGTTCCGAAATAAACGATTTTTCCGAAGACATCGATCGAGGTAACGGAAAACCTGCTGGTCGGTTGATGGAAACCTTGTGCCAGTAACGACTTGCGCCAAAGTGGGGCGGCTCGATTTTCTTGACACGGCAACCTGCGCGGATTATTGTCGCGGTAGCGGCTCGAAATCGGCGCAGACCCTCCGTCTTGCCTAAACAGGGCCGTTTTAACCTCACCAGGCGACCCCTATCGCCTGGCCGGGTGTGCTACTTCTCCGAGTCGGCTCTCATTCCTGGCGCAGATCGATATGGATAACTCGCTGATCGTTCAGATTCTCGCAGGGCTGGCGTTTCTCTTCGCGTGTTTCCTTACGTACATGTCCGCGAAGAACTGGCAGTGGGTTCACGTCACTGCGATGTTCCTAGTCTTCGTGATGACGATCGTGTTTGCCGCGCTCGCCTCCTACAACCTCAAAGCGCGATCGGCTTGGCTCAAGGCGGTTGCTGGGTTGGAAAAGGCTGTCGAGGCGGCGGAGAAGCAGCGCGAGCAACTCGTCCATGGCGACATGACCAAATTGCCGTCGTCGGTTTCGGGCGACTATAACCGCTTTCAAGACCTGCCGGCTAATTGGAACACGCCCGACTTTGTGAAGGCTGGATCGGGCCCAGGGCAGCAATCGATCACCGCGTTGACGGCCATGTTGAATCGGCTTCTGAACGACCGCGGCCGGGTGTGGCGAAATTGCCAACGGACTGCTGCCCGAGAAGCGGGTGGGCTTGCGGAAATCGAATTGAAGACCAGTTCGGCCGAAGCGCCGCCGCCCGCTGCACCTGGAGCTACCCCGCC
Source organism: uncultured Pirellulaceae bacterium (assembly GCA_964636985.1). GTDB lineage: Bacteria > Planctomycetota > Planctomycetia > Pirellulales > Pirellulaceae > CAZWSX01. Next base: position 12,887 of record CAZWSX010000020.1, read on the forward strand.
TGCTGCTGTGGTGACGCCAAATCACTTGCAAGCGAAGGATGTTGTTTACGCATTCACGGAATCGCCCGATGCACTGGGGCGGTTGGTCCCGAAGGAATACGTGGGCGAGTACCAAGTCACCGAGGCCACCGACGACACCGTCAAGTTGCGCTCGACGTACGGTCTCGATGCCGCTGAAAAGTCGGCGGCTGCCGACTCCAGCAAGACCTGGGTCTTGTACGAGCAAATGCCGATCGACGATCGCGAGTTGTTCCGTGTCCCAGGCAACACGGTCGAAGAACGAAAGAATGCTTTGCAGGCAATTCTTCCTTTGGACAACGTATCCGACCCAGCCGTTCGCGAAGCGATTCTCAATGATTACGCGCAGGACGGGCTGGCTGCAACCGATTCGCACCCGGCTGCCAACCAGTACTTGAAGGTGACCTTTCTCAAGGACTACGAAGTTGTCGTCAATAGCGAGAACCAAGCCGACCTGTTGCTGCAACGTTTCTTCGACTCGCAAGGCCGCGCCATCGCTCCTGACTTGCAACGAACGGTCGACGAAAAGGGCACCGCAACGGTTAAGTTCAAGGCCGGCGACACTGGCGAGTTTCTCAAGGGAGCCCAGGTCGGGGCAACGCCTGCCGAAACCATCGAGTCGCTGATCGAGTCGGGTGTCGCCAAGATCGACCAAGCGGTCTACCGTCGCCAACTGCACGATTACGCGACCGAGTTCGCGATGATGCACTATCGTGACGTCGCAATCATCGAAGCGATCCGACTGCTCGATATCGAACTCGCGGCCGTGGCCAAGACGATCGAGAACGCCAATGCGAACATCGCCGCCCTCGAAGCGGACAAGGAAAAGCTGCTCGCCGACGTGGCGAAGGTGCAGTACGAAAGGGAAAAGATCACCGAGTACGCGACGAAGCTGACCACCGAGCTGGCGGAAACCAAAGCCGCCCTGCGTGCGATGTACCAGCAGATTCTCGAGATGCGAAACGAAATCGCGGCCATCCAAGAACGGATTACCGCAGAAGTTGACGCTCGCTCGGCCGTTTCGGCTGAAGTCCCGAGCGCGAATTGAGATGTTTCGCTCGCCGGTTTACCATGGGGAAGATGAAAGTCTTCCCCATTTTTGTTACGCTGGTGAGTTGCGTTGTCTTGTTGCGCGGTGCCGTCGCCGACGGGCCCGAAGCAACTCGCTTGATCCCGCCCGGCGGGCAACGCGGACAAACGATCGCCGTTGCTGCCGTAGGCAAGTTTCCGACGTGGCCTTGTCAGGTGTGGACCGATCAATCCGGTCTTTCTTTCGAACCGCAAGCGGATAACGGCAAGTTTCAAGTGACTATTGCCGCCGACGCGGTCCCGGGACTGCGCAAGGTGCGCTTCTACGATGCTGCCGGCGTCTCGCCAAGCAACCGATTCGTGATCGGCACCGTGGGCGAAATTGCCGAGGCCGAGCCGAACAACGGCATCGACAAGGCGCACAAGGTGGAGTCGCTTCCCGTGGTGGTGAACGCCGCGATTCAGAAACGCGGGGATGTCGACGTCTTTTCCGTGCACGTCGCAGCAGGGCAAACGCTGATCGCATCGCTCGACGGAAATCGAACGCTCAAGTCTCCCATGGACGCTGTGATGCAGGTTTTGGATTCGCGCGGGTTTGTGCGGGCGCAAAACCTGGATGCTCGGGGACTCGATCCGCAGATTCGATTCACGGCGAAGCAGGATGGCGACTTGCTCGTTCGCGTCTTCTCGTTCCCGGAGCAGCCCGACACATCGATTAGCTATGCCGGCGGAGAGAACTACGTCTATCGCTTGACTCTTTCGACCAGCGGCATCGTCGAAGCCGCCTGGCCGCTCGCGGTTCCGCAATCGTTGGAACCGCCGAAGCTGTGGGACCACGGCGTGGTTGGTGAACTGTTGCAGGTGGGCAAGTCAGGCGAGGTGGGACAGGTGGTCGCGTTCCATCCGTCAGTCCCAGGAACGATTGAACTTCCCATTGCCGACGGACCATTTGTGAGTGAAGGCTTTGGCGCCGAGTTGCCCGAACTCGTTGCGCCGAGTATCGCCAGCGGCCGCATCGCGATGGATGGTGAGCGGGATAGCTATCGCTTTAAGGCAACCAAGGGAACTCGCTACCAATTTCAGGTCGACAGCCGCTCGCTTGGTTTTCCGCTCGATAGCGTGCTCGAAATCCAAGACGCCACGGGAAAGCGGCTGTCGCGCGAAGATGACGCCGGTCCGCAATTCGACTCCAAGATGATTTGGGCCGCGCCGGAAGATGGCGAATATCGTGTCGTCGTGTTCGATGTCCATCAGCTTGGCGCACCTGATTTTTACTACCGTTTGCGGTTCGACGTGGAGCGTCCCGATTACAAACTGACCATCAAGGCCGATTCGTTCACGGCGAAACTGAACGAACCGCTGGAAATCCCTGTCGAGATTGCCCGTGTCGCGGGTTTCGATGGCGAACTTAAGGTCGCAGTGGAAGGTTTGCCCGACCACGCAACGTGCGAGCCCGTTGTTTCGCCCGCTACTGGTGACGCGTCCAAGAGCGTTAAGCTCGTGCTCAAAGCGACGCAGGCGTTCGTGGGGCCGGTGCGGATTGTTGCAGCTGTCGACAGCAAACCGGAAGCGCGGCGGACTGCGAAGACCAGTGATGATTCGCCAGAGCAGATCTTCATCATCGCGAAGTAGCTAATGCGGCTTCAGCCACAACTGCGTTACGATCGAGAAGATGATCTCAAAGACAATCAACGCGACGATATAGTACTCCACGCGCAAGGCGCGATTGTTGTGGAGCACGGTCAGGGCGGTTTCTGCCGTTCGGCCAAGCAACGACAGCTTGCGGTTGAGTGTCGCGTAACGAACTCGCAATTCGTATTCGTCGCTTAAGCGTTTCCACAGCGGCTCAAGTTCTGGATGATCCCACAAGAGGTCGGGCGTATCCTCCGCTTCCATTTGGGCCGCCATATCGTGCTCGGCCATCAGCGCGCCGCCAAGATGGTTCAATAGTTCGCGGGCCGCCCTCGCTCCACGACTGGTGTGGTCGACATTGCGGGCGAACGGCTCGATCTTATCGAACTGCCGGCTCACCTGTGCTTCGTGCCGGGCAAGCGCCACGCTTTGAGCCAGCACGTCAGCCACAATCGAGAGTTTGTTCTGGCTAGCGCTGTTGAGCACTAGCATTTCGCCTTGGAGCGATTCGGTCGATCCTGCTTCGACGCGGATCCTCGCTACTTCCGTTTCGCGTTCGAAATCTTGAAGCGGCTTGGTGATGCGAGATTGCAAATCGAAGAGGAATCGCGTCTCGCATTCCTTGTCGACGTTCAGCAGCACGACGGCGCCGTATCGAAACAAGACGGCCGCGCCGCCGTTATCGAGATCAACCCACAACGGCGTCGTGGCGGGGCGTTGTTGCGGTTCGGCCGGTCGCAACGCGACCCGCTCGCCGACCAGAATTGCCTTGGCGTCGAACGAACCTTTCTCGGCCAACTTCGAGCCGGGCGTGGCCATTACGACTTCGCCTTATCGCCAACGACACGGCGCACATTTTCTTCGGTAACGGGTTCGATCACACCGCGTTCCGTGATAATCCCTTTGATCAACCGGGCAGGGGTCACGTCGAAGGCCGGGTTGTATACGTCGATGCCTTCGGGCGCGGTTGCTCTGCCGAAGCCATGAGTGATCTCGCTGGCGGCCCGCTGTTCGATGGGGATCGATTCGCCCGTCGACAGAGAGAGGTCGAACGTCGAGGTCGGGGCCGCGACGTAAAACGGGATTCCATGCGCATTGGCCAGCACCGCGACGCCGTACGTGCCGATCTTGTTGGCCGTATCGCCGTTGGCCGTGATTCGATCAGCTCCTACGACCACGGCCTGGACCTTCCCCTCGCGCATCACCTGAGCGGCCATGTTGTCGCAAATGAGCGTGGCTGGGATCTTCCGCTGCGCCAGTTCCCAAGCGGTAAGGCGTGCTCCCTGCAGGAGCGGCCGAGTTTCGTCGACGAAGACGCGCAGCGTCTTGCCTTGGTCCTGAGCCGTAAAGAAGACCGACAAAGCGGTGCCATACTCGGCCGTCGCCAGTCCGCCGGCGTTGCAATGGGTTAACACGCCGGCGCCATCCGACAACAGGGGCGCGCCATGCTTTCCAATGGCCCGGCACATGGCGCGATCTTCTTCGTGAATCGCTTTGGCTTCCGCCAGCAATCGCGCGGCAATCGTCTCGTTAGCGGCGCTCTTGTCGGCACTCAGTAACTTGGCGCGCATTCGATCCAAGGCCCAAAACAAATTCACGGCCGTGGGGCGACTGGCTGCCAAATAATCAATTTGCGTAACGACATCTGCCACGAATGCCGTGCGATCGAGCCCGCTAGCCTTTGCCGCCGCGATCACGACGCCGTAGCCCGCTGCAATCCCGATCGCAGGAGCACCGCGAACACGCAGCGATTTGATCGCCTCCCAAACGACGGGAACCTCCGAGCAAGTCAGTTCCACCAACTCGCCCGGAAGGCGGGTTTGGTCGATCATGACCAAAGAGCCTTCGGGACCCCCCACCCAACGCATCGTCTCAACCGCAGCTGCCATGACATTACCTTCGCTAGAACGCAGTAAAAGTGCGTCTAGTTTCGGGGATTACTGCGAATCCGCAAAGGGGACCACCTATTGAGGCATTTTCTTGATAGCTAGATTTCCAGCTTGGCCTTAACGGTCCGCCGATCGAGGTCAAGCGCCCGGGCGGCGGCTTCGAAACTCCCCGTTCGTTCAAAGACCAACCGGCAGTATCGCCGCAGTAGTTCCTCCGCGGTTAACGTTGCGCCGTCCGTCGCAAGCAGCAGAGCCCGCTCTGGCGACGGAGCCGCTGGGGTAGCAGCCCGGGATGTCGGCGGCTGATACGAGCCGCGAATCATCACATTCCGCACGCATTGCTCCAGTTCGCGGTAGTTGCCCGGCCAGGCGTAGTTGCCGCCGAGATGGCGTTCGATCCAGTTTTGGGCATCGGTCGCGAGTTGTTCGCCCGCATCGCCTGCGACCCTAGTCGACACGTGCTTGAGCAAGTGCGAGAGTTCTTCGGGGGTGTCGACAAGCTGCTCATACAAGCTGGGCGTCGTCACGATGTCGGCGCACAAGCGGTAATAAAAGTCGTGCCGGAAACTTCCTTTTTCCATGTCGGCGGCGAGATCGCGATGGGTCGCTGCGACAATTTTTCCTTGAAAGGGGCGGGCCGTCGTATCGCCGATGCGATTGAACTCGCGCGTTTGCAAAACACGCAACAGCTTCACCTGGATGCCGGGATCGAGCTCGCCGATCTCATCGAGGAACACCGTCCCCTCGCGAGGGCAACGTTCAAGCCAGCCGACGCGATCGACCGTTGCGCCTGTGAAAGCTCCCTTGCTGTGGCCGAAGAGCTCGCTCTCGATCAACGTGGGAGAGAGGGCTGACAAGTTGAGGGGGCAGAAGAGTTCGTCGACAGCGGTGGTGAATCGCCGGGACTTCGGATCGAACGGGATATAACGCGAGAGAGCGATCGACCTGGCCACTAGTTCCTTGCCGGTGCCGGTCGGCCCGACGATCAAGGTCGGAACATCGTTCGTACGCCGATAGAGGCCGCGACGGTAACGGGTGAGGTCGTGCGTGAAGACCGATTCCCAAACCGCGCCACGCAAACGCGCCGCGGGCAACGATTGGCCGTTGATCAGTTGGAAGATGTTGTCGAATGCTCGCCGGAGCTGATAGAAGCAGGCCAGTAAATGGGCGGCTTCGTCGTCGATCCGTTCAGCAGGCGATAACCGCAGCCGCAGCACCTCTTTGCGAAAGTCAGGCCAGAACTCGCTCGCCGCCGGAGAGGGATTCCGCCCGAGGGCCATGGCTGGTTCGCGAAATCGCTCGAACAAAGAGTAAACGGCGGCGACGTCGTAAAGGTTGGCATCGCTGCCGGTTACGGGGCCGTCTTCGGGCAAGTCATGATGAAGGCGTTCGACCAACGGCCGCACTCGTGCGAGCAGCGTGGCGACGTTCTGCCGTTCCGCGTGCAGCGCCAAGCCCGGCTGTTTGCACCAAACCGGGCCGGGGTCGACAAAGGCCGCTCCCAGGGCCTCGCGCTCCAGGGCGATGCGCTCGGGTAGAAAGGGATTGCTGTGGATGATCTTGTCGAGCGTCTGGAGAAAAGCGCGCTCGTCAGGCGTTAGCGAAATCATAGTGCCGCATGGAAAGGGGATGTCGATTTGATCGACCGCATCCCCAATGTAATGCGACCCGTGGCTCCCTGCGATGGCTCGCTATTTTCGCTTCCTGCGGCGACGCATGACGAAAGGAATCACAAGGCATCCGGCCAGAGCAAAAACCACGATGTCGCCGCGCGTACCCGACTGGACATACTTAATAATATCGGGCCGGCGAACATCCGTTTGCGAGGCTGCTTCGGAGAAGTAGAGATCGGAGGGGGCTTTTTTGTACGGCCAATGGTCCTCGAACTCGGTCAGCCACAGTGGCGAATCGATTTTCTGATCGGCTAACTTGAGCTGATCGAAGAGGTTCACCTGCTGCGAGGATTCAAGCTGACCCGCCCAAGCGACGGTACCTGTCCAGCGATCCTCCGTTTCGAACTTTCCTTCGAAGCGGGTGGGAGCCAAGACAAAGATCCGGAGCAGGCGATCGGCAATCCCAAGCTTTTCGGCCGACTCGCCCGAATCCGGTTCGCGATAAGGGAACAGCGGCCGATCCGTAGCGAATGTCATTCGCAAAGCAGAGGCGTCCAAGTCACTAGGTCGTGGTTCGCCATCGAGTTGGCTACCGCGATCGGGTTTGGCAATCTTCAGCGCGGTGAACTTCCATTTCTGCGCGACGTAGGGACGAGCCCATTCCTGGACCGCGTCGGAGTACTCGAAGTCGTTCTCCTTGAGCCACTCGGTAAGGGCCTCGGCCGTATCGGCTTCCAGGACTTTAGCGTCGAAGCCAGCGACACGCTGCTCATGAAGTACCGTGACTTGCGCTTCGGGCGCTGCATCAGGAAGGGCGCGAGAATTGGTCGCAACAGGCGGTGCTGAACAGCCAATGGCGCACCCGCCCGCGGGGGCCTTAACGATTCGTACTTTGGGCGCGGTGAACTTGGCCAGCAGAGGAAAGGCATCGTTGCCCGACTCGGCCAATTCAGGGACCGCCGGGCTCGGAATCAGGAAGCCGATTTTCGTGTCCGCGCTGCGAAACGATGCCTGGCGAATGAAGTGTTGCTGCTTGTTCTTTTCGTCCCAGACAATCAGCACGGTTTGGTCAGCGTTGACTACCGGCTGACCGGAACGAGCGACTGAGCAGCAGGCGACCCCTACTGAAATGGTGCCCATGATCGCAACCAACGCCATGGCCGCTACAGCAAAGGATCGATAAAGCATGATCGGCTTCCTTGTCGCTATGATCGAAGTCACTCGTTTGACGCAGACCAGTCGTATTCGTTCCTGTAACTGATTGTTGAAGGTAGTTATCGCATGGATATCCAGAACATTGAGCAGGTGCCGGCCTTCACGACCAAGGATGGCTCCGAAATCCGGGAACTTTTGGCTCACCGCAATAGCGCGATCGTCAATCAGAGCCTCGCCGAAGCGAGAGTACCGCCGGGGAAGGCGACTACGCCTCACCATCATCCAAAGACCGAGGAAATTTACTACATCCTTGAAGGGAACGGCGAGATAACCATTGATGGTGAGACGCGAACGGTTGGTCCGGGCGACGCCATTGCCATTCCTCCCCGTAAACGGCACACGATCGTCAATGTGGGCGGCATTACGCTCCGGTTTTTATGCTGCTGCGCGCCGGGCTACGAGCATGGCGATACCATCTTGGAGCAGTAGTTACCCTAGTTGTTGGCCAGCGGCGTCAAGTTAGCCATCACGTGATTCTAATTTATACAGTCAATTGCCCTATGGTTGCGGTGTTTAACATTCCTGGGTGTTTACAGAACGTACACTGTTTGGATATCTTGTCTTTTGTGGATGGAGGGAAGCCGCAAAGCACTGAAACCGGGTGATTTCGATGAAGGTAATGTTTCACGAAGTCTGGGTCATTAAAGACGAGATTGTTGTTTTCCTCGGCGAAATAGCTTTCTTCGATGTCAGTGGCGGGGCCCGATTGCTCAAAGCCCTCCATGAGTTGGCACCGGATCTCCAACACCGGCGCGTGACCGTCGACTTCGAGTGTTAACGAGCCAGCTTCTCAATCTGCTGATCGAAATCGCCCGGTCGTCCAAACGCGTTCGCCTTTGCAGCATGCGGAAAGACGCGCACGACGTATTGGTGTTGACCCGCACGACCAAATTCTTCGACGTCTTCCCCAGTTTAGACGTGGCTCTCGATGCAGCTTAGATCCCGGCGCACGTCGCCGACGCACGCGAACCGAACCTAGACCGTTCGCAACCGCTGTTACGACGACTTCCAATCCGAGCAAAGTAGCCACCCCATGCAGTCAATCGTCGCCTACGTTTTGGAAGGCGTCGTCACCATCGATGAATCGGGGAGAGTTCTTTCGTTTAACTCCGCGGCCGAGAGAATGTTCGGCTATCGGACTGCGGACATTCTGGGAAAGAACGTGGACCTGCTCTTGTCAACCGAGATGTCAGGAGATCGCCAGGTTGGGTTCGACGATGTCCGAACCGCCGCGACGAAGCGAGTGGTGGGCGAGATTCAAGAAACGCGAGGCCTGAGGTCTGATGGCTCGACGTTCCCCCTCGAAATCTCGATGACCATTTTGCCAGGAAGCAACGATCGGCTCATTACGGTTGTCTTCCGAGATACGACCGAACGGCAAGAACTGGAAAGTATCCGGTACGAACAGCGCATTGCGGCGGACATCCAGCGAAGAATGGTCCCGCACGATCTGCCCGCCATTCCTGGTTTCACCTTCGCCGCCAGGTTAATCAACTGCTCGGATCTAGGCGGTGATTTCTACGACGTGATTTGCTCGGCGGACCAGTCAGGCGAAGCTGCTGTCTTGGTGATGGCCGACGTGGCCGGGCACGGGATTTCTTCCGGCATCGTCATGGCAGCGACGGGAGCTTATATGCGCGCCGTCGCCGCCTTTTTCCCGGAACCCTCCACCCTCCTTCGGGAGACGAACCGCTTTCATCTGCTTGGAGCCGGCTCGGTCCTAATCACGGCCGTTGTTGCGAGGCTTGCGCCCAAGACTCGCCAGATCTCATGGGCAAGTGCGGGACATTGTCCCGGCTATCTGATTGGATTCGACGGGCAACTCAAGATGCAGCTTGAGGCGGATGGCCATCCCATGGGGATCGTCTCGGACTGCGAATTTCCGGCTGGGAAATCAATTGTCATGACACCCGGCGACGTGTTATGCCTTTACACCGACGGCCTCGCTGAGGCGCGGTCCTCAAATAGCGAAATTTTTGGCTACGAGCGATTGGTTGAGGTGCTACAAGCCCACTGCCAAAAGCCGGCACAAGAAATACTTAATGCGCTGTTCGCCGATGTCGACGCTTTCTGCGAGGGGGCACCCCGTCGGGACGACCAGGCGTGCCTTATCGTTCGGTGTGAAGGATAACTGACCGCTTACCACCGCTTGGCGACTTCCGCACGCATAAAAGCTAGCGCGTCGGTGGCGAGTTGTTCTTCGCTCTCGAACATCTTCCGCCAGATCTTGGTGGCGGCGGCGATTTCCGGCAGGGCCAGACCGAAGGCCTCCACGACCAGCCAGCCGTTGTAGTTGATGTCGCGAATGGCGTTCCAGTTGTCATCCCACTTCACGCCCCCTTTGCCTGGCGTGCTGCGGTCGTTTTCCGAAATGTGAATGTGGCACAGCACGTCCTTGCACGAGTTGACGGCCAACTCGACGCACTTTTCTTCGATGTTCGAGTGGAAGGTGTCGTACATCATGCGGCAGTTGGGATGGTTCACTTCGCGGACGAACTTGGCCGCATCGGAGTGCGTGTTGAGCAGGTACGTTTCGAAGCGATTGAGCGGTTCGACACCCAGCATCACGCCGACCTTGCCAGCGTGTTCGGCGACGGCTCGCATCGATTCGACACCCCACTTCCATTCGTCTTGCGTTCGCCCCGCGCCGCTGAAAACACCGATTGCCGAGTGATAGGGCCCGACCAATGTTTCGACGCCTGCCGCGGCAGCGCAGTCGAGCGTCTTCTTGTTGAGTTCAACCCCCTTTTTGCGAACGCCGGCGTCGGAACTGATGGGGTTGTCTTCGCCGTTGCGGATGGTCACACCAGTGCGCCGCAGGCCCAAGCCGCTAAGGCGCTTGCCTAGTGCTGTGTAATCAGCATCCAGGTTGAAAATCGGAATCTCGACGCCGTCGTAGCCAATGTTCTTGAGCATGGCCAGGACTGGCGTGTGAGCCTCGGTCACATCGCCTGTCCACAACAGCAAGTTCATTCCGAAATTCATGGGAGAGTCTCCAAAGTTGACAAAAAGCGTTGATCGGGACCGCGTTGATGCGAATGGGTTGTTACGTGGGTTCGCGAAGGAGTTCGTCTTGCCGGTTGCGAACGGCCACGCGCATCGACGGAAATAGCTGCGCGACTTCATTGGGCAAAAATGCCAGCCCGACGCGTCGCATCACTTGATTCAGGCGAAACAAAAGTTTGTCATCCGAGAGGTAGTCGTACAAGAACCGTTCGGCGATAAATCGCGGCAAAAGAAGGGTGATACGGTCGGTAGGAGACGTGGTCAGTCGGTTGACGCACTCCTCGACAACCATCGGGTCGAGCGACTCGAGGGCCTGGTAGTAACGATCGAGCCGAACAGGATCGTCGCGTGCGATCTCGGCGTCGAGCAGCAACTCGACCAGGATGTGACCCAAGAAGCCGGTCCGCATCGTATCGTCGTTCGGCAATACGGTTTTGAGCCGGCGAATGAAATCGAACATCAACTCGGCGAAGGCTTTGCTGGAGTGGAACCAGCCGTCGTCGTAGTGATGCCGCGCCACCCCCTTGGCGACCGTGGCCAAGCTCGGATCGGGATCGTTCACGAACAGCGCGGCCGTCTTGGGCTGCGCCCGGACTTTACGATCGATCACGCTTAGCCAATCGGGCGTCGCCGTTCCCGCCACGAAGTAGGGATCGTCAACGTATCGCCACCCGTGGGCCAGATAGTTCATGCGCGCCTGCTCTAGGATTATGCCAGTGTCTTGAGAGCCTCGATCACCTTGTCGTCGTGGCCGTTGACGATCGCACGCTTCCACACTTTGGCGACTTTGCCTTCGGCATCGATCAAGAAAGTGGAACGCTGGACTCCGATCACCTTTTTGCCGTACATGTTCTTCTCTCGCCACGCGCCGTACTTTTCAGCGACGGCGTGGTCAATGTCGGCAAGCAACGGAAAGTTGAGATCGAACTTGTCTTTGAATTTCGCGTGACTCGCGACGCTATCGCAACTTACGCCCAGCACCACGGCGCCCAGCTTGGTGAGTTCGGCTTTGCGATCACGAAAAGCACACGCCTCTTTAGTGCATCCGGGCGTGTCATCTTTCGGATAAAAATAGAGGACGATCGGTTTACCAATCAGATCGGCGAGTTTGACTTTGGAGCCGTCGTCGGCCGTCAAAGTGAACGCGGGGGCTTTCTTTCCTTCTTCGATCCAGTCGGCCATGCGTGAAGCTCTTGCTCTAGATGACTTACGGGTTTGCCTGGTATGGCTTCGAGTGTACCTGCATGGCGTACAGTCGGAAGGGCACAGGGGGGAAGGCGGTCATGCTGCTTCCACATCGACCTGATGGGGCGCGTTGTATTGGTAGCCCCGATAATTCCATTCGGCCGCTTCGGGTTGTTTGTTCCCTTGATCATCGATGGCGCGTACGGAAAGGTGGTGTTTGCCGGGAGCAAGATCGACAAAGGCCGACCACAGTACCCAACCAAAGGGTTTGGGCTCGTTGAGTAACTTGACGACAACAGGCTTGCCGCCGTCCACCTCAAGGTAGACGTCGCGCACGCGGGCGCCAGGAGCACCCGAAGGAAGCGCGTATCCCACGATGCGAGTTTTGCCCGCAGGCAATTTCTTCTCCGCAACGTCTGGCAAGCAAATGGCGCTGTTGACCGTGTATTGGTAAATGGGGTCGGCCTTCGAAGCCTCGGCCGCATTATCGCTTTGGACCAACTTGTACGATTGGTCGACGAACGGGTTAGGCGACGGGCAGTCGGCGAAAGTAATCGTTTCCAGCCACTTCACGCTTCGTGCCCCGATAACGCCCGGGGCCACCACCCGCAGGGGATAGCCATGCTCGGCGGTCAACGGCAGGCCGTTCATGTGCGTCGCGAGAATCACCTTGCATTCTTCCCGCATCACCCGCTCGATGGGGAGCGATCCGCCGAACATCCCCTTACTTCCGTCCTTGTGGACGATGGTGTCGAGGGCGTCGAACCAGACGTGCTTCGCGCCTTCGGGGACGCCAAAGGCGGATAACACATCCCGTAAGGCGATCCCCTGCCAGACGGCGTGTCCGATGGCTCCCGCGCCCCACTGCAGCCCGGACGTCTTTTTAATCGCCGCGAATTCTCCGCGACGATTTCCCGCGCACGTGAGTGTCGCGGCCACTTCCTGGGTTTCAAAACGCCGCGTCAATTCCGCGAGGGAAAAAACAGTGGACTTTCCCACCATGGATTTAATGGTGAGCCGGTGCCCCTCCGTGTCGAGTCGCGGAATATCTCCGTTGGTTCGTATGAAAAAGTGCTCCAGTGGGGTCACCGATCCGCCCATCAAGTCGGGCAAGTAGGCTTCGGCGTTGAGCGGACTTTCTTCTCGCTGCCACAGTTTGACGCGATCGCGAACGGACTGACCCGTGCTGGTTGCTTCTCGCCCAAACGCGTCTGTTCCAAACATGACGTGAGGCGCAGCGAGCGCGGCCGTTCCGGCGAGGGCACTCGAAGTAAGCCAGGAGCGCCGGCTGAGCGAGAAATCGGAAGCTGCGAAAACGCTGGTGCGTGATGGAGTAGCCATGGAGAGGTGTTTTCGTGAAAGAAGACCAGAAGGGGCAAAATTCCCGCCTTTGCCGACTCTTTTCATTGAACGATGCAGGAAATTCTTCGGCAAGTGCGGAAGCGTCGCGATCGGCTCTAGCCTTGATTTATAGGCTTTTCACGGCGACAATCGAGCGGCCTGAGGAATTCCATTTCTTGCCCCAAATTCGACCGCCCCAAAGACCGACCATGGTTTTCGAGCATATCGAGAAGTTGAAGACCGCGCTCACCGACAAATACGTCGTTGTCGACGAATCTCGTCCCGAACTGAAACGGTTCAACGGGATGACGGGAACGGTAAAGACCGTCAACTTTAGCGGAAAAGCGCTCGTCCAATTTGACGCGTACAACAACATTGGTTGGTACGACATCGATCCCACGTTTTTGCGAGTGATCGATGCTCCGCTGGCGAAGCCGGTTGTCGAGAAAGGCGCCAAAGGTGCCAAGGCGCCTGCGGAAAAGCCGGCCGCACCAAAGGCGGAAGTAAAACCGGCGGCCAAGCCAGCCGTCGGCAAGATCAGCATGGAGGAAATGCTCGCCGCCGCTCGTGCCAATAAAGGTGGAGCGGCTCCTGCTGCCCCTAAAGCCGAGGCCAAACCCGCCGCCGAGGCTAAACCGGCTGCCGAAGCCCCCAAGGCCGCTGCCAAACCGGCCGGCAAGATGAGCATGGAAGAGATGCTGGCCGCCGCTCGGGCCAACAAGCCCGGCGCAGGTGGTGCCGCACCGGCCCCCAAGGTGGAAGCTCCTGCCAAACCGGCTGCAGCGGAGAAGCCCGCCACAGCTCCGGCCGCGCCTGCCAAACCCGCAAGCGCGATGTCGGTTGCCGAAATTTTGGCGGCCGCTCGAACCAACAAATCGTCTGGCGGAGCCGCACCAGCGGCGGAAAAGAAGGCCGAACCGGTCAAAGAAGCGCCCGCTCCTGCCGAAAAACCCAAAGCAGCGCCTCCCAAGGTCGAAACCAAACCGGAGCCGCCTGCCGCTGTCATCGAGAAACCAGCTGCCGCAAAGCCGGCTGCCGGGAAGGTCGATCGCGCCTCACTTCCCAAGGATGTCGACGGAATGGTGGCTTACTGCCGAAAGGTCGATGGCCCCAAGTAAACGCTGATCGCTGCTCCAACCAGGCTCCTGCAACGAGGAAAGGGTCGGAAGCATTTTCCCGTTAGTGAGACGTTTTTATGTCGCAGACGCCGGGAATGTATCCGCCGAACATGGGGCAGCCGGGCGCCGGTTTTGGCCCGCCTAGCCCTGGGCAGTTTGCCCCAGGCCAGTTCGGCCCCGGGCAGTTTAACCCGGGGCAAATGGGTCCCGGCGGCCAAAGAAGCCAAACCATGTTGTGGGTTTTGGGCATCTTGGGCGGCGTCGTCCTGTTCGCCTGCTGCGGTTGTGGTGGTATTTTCGCGATGGGCTATTACGCCGTCGCTGCGCCGGCGGCAGCGGCTCAGCAGGAGGCACGACGGGCTTTGACTCTGCCGGAAGTTCAAGCTCGCGTTGGGAACACGGACGGACCAACGGAAATTGCCGGGCGCAGCCATCTTGAACCGGGAAATTCACTAGAGACAGAGTATTCCCACGTCGGAAGTCGCGGAATGGGTACGCATACGATACGTGTTGAGAATCAAGGAGGAGGTTGGGTCGTCACCAAGAGTGTCATTAAGTTCAACGACAATACGACGATCGACCTGAAAGCCGCACCAACGTCGACTATCCCCTAAAGTAGCGTGCTCGCTGCCTACGAAACAAATCAGCGTTCAAAATGGATTGGTCCTCAACTTTTTGAAAGAGATTCGTCATGTCACAGATGCCTGGAGCCTATTCTTCCCCGATGGGACCTGCGACGATTGCGCCAGCCCCTAAAAAGAGCAACGTGATCTTGTGGGTGTTCTTGGGGATCGGCGGTTTGATGTTGTGCGGCTGTGGTGGCTGCATCGCAATGGGGGTGATTACGGCCGTGATGGTGGGCCCGCCCGCAGTTGCCGCGGCTATGGAATCGCAATCTGCGACAGTCGACCCCCGTGTCGTCGAGAAGATTGGGACCATCACGGCACCGCCGCAGCAAGTTCCAGGTGGCGAGAAGATGGAAATGGGCAAGTTGATGGAAATGAGCTGGCAGCTCAACGGCTCCAAAGGCTCGGCAACTCACACCGTTCGCGTCGAGAAGCAAGGCGACAGCTGGAAGGTTACGTCGAGCCGCGTCAAGTTCTCGGACGGAACCGAAGTTGATCTCAAGAGTCCGGCTACCACCAACCAGGTGATGCCGGTTGACCCTAGCGGAACTGAACCCGATGCAACCGAGTCGGACGCGGACGAAGCGGACGAAACCGATAGTAAGTAGATCTCGATCGCGCTTAGCATGACGGAACCCAAGTCGCCCGACACAATCGTCCTTCTACACGGACTATTGTGTCACGGATGGATCATGAAGCCCCTGGCCAACAGGCTAGGGGCTCTTGGCTTTCGGACCCACTGCTGGTCGTATTCCAGCGAACGGCTGACCGTTGCGCATCACGGCGCTTGGCTGCGCGACAAGCTCCTTTGCCTGGCGGATGACCCGTCGGTTCAACGGATTGGGATCGTGGGGCACAGCATGGGGAACATCATTACCCGCTCGGCCCTCGCCCAAGGACCGCCGATTCCCAAACTTTCTCGGATGGTCATGCTGACCCCGCCGAATCGCGGTTCCTACTGGGCCGACGCACTGGCGTGGCCGCTGCGATGGGTGATGAGCACATTGCCGGACCTGCAAACCCGCCGCGATAGCTACGTGAACGAGTTACCGCAGGACCTGCCCATTCCGTTTGGCGTTCTGGCGGCACGATTTGACGAGTTGGTTCCCCTGTGGAGTACGCATCTCGAAAGCGAGAGTGACCACATGGTTATGAACGCATTGCACATGAGCGTCCTCTTTCAAGCCGGCGCAGCGCGGCAAATCGCCGCTTTTCTCGGCAGCGGGAAGTTTGATCGGGCAGCCGCCGGCGCGCACAATAACGTCGTTTCCCAACGCGCCGCGCTTTAAGCGAACTCGCGCGACGCGTTCCTACGCCCTTTCCAAATGGGAGCCTCTCGTGCGCGGATTTTGCGTTTGCATTGCTCTAATTGGCTTGCTGATTTTCAACCCGAGTACGGCACTCGAAGCCGCCGATCCCGTCCACGTGCAGATCACCGTCATTGAAGAGGCGACTGGGAAGCCCTTGCCGGCTCGTGTGTATCTCCAGGCGTCCGACGGCCAATGGGCCGCTTTTACAGCCCCGGAAGAAGGGGCAGCGCTGCCGTTTCGGCGCCAATCGAGTCCCGACAGTTACGAGTTTCACACCACGATTACGTCGTATCCTGCCACGACAACGTGCGCGGCGGGGCCCGCGAAGCTGCGCGTGGTACGCGGCAAGGAATACATTCCTGTCGTGATGGATGTTGACCTCAGGGACGCGACCAACACCTTAAAAGTCGAGTTGAAGCGCTGGATCGACATGCCCGCGCTCGGTTGGCGTTCCGGCGATGTCCACGCGCATCGCACGATTGCCGAAGTGGCCAATCTGGTAGCTGCCGAGGATGTTCACGTCGGCTTTCCACTTTCGCACTGGACTATGTCGGCCGACGCAGGCCCCATTTCAGGCAACAAGGCCGTGGCGCCCAAGGACGATATTCCGGCGAAGCCGATCCCCGTCGACAAGGATCACCTGCTGTACCCCTTCAACACTGAGTACGAGTTGTTCACGGTGGGGGGTAAATCGCACACGTTAGGGGCTGTGCTGCTGATTGGCCAAAACAAGGTCGTCGACGCGGTCGCGCCGCCTGTGAGCGCGATCGCCAAGGTCGCGCACGAGCAAGGGGCGCTGCTCGACTTGGAAAAGCACTCCTGGCCTTGGTCCGTCGTCATTGCGCCCGTGATGAAGGTCGATTTGTTCGAGCTTTCGAACAACCACATGTGGGAGACCAAGTTTGCCTTTCGCAGTTGGACGGCCGAAATGGCAGGCGACTACATGCAACTCGAGCGCACGCCCGACGGCCACACTGAGTGGGGCTGGCTCGATTTCGGTTTCCAAACCTATTACGCGCTTTTGAACTGCGGGCTCGATATCCAGCCTTCGGCCGGCACCGGCGCAGGTGTCCATCCCGTGCCGTTCGGTTTCGGAAGAGTCTACGTCCACACCGGCGACGACTTCACGTACGAGAACTGGATGAAAGGACTCAAACAGGGGCGATCGTTTGTGACCACCGGGCCGATGTTGATGGTCCGCGCGAACGGGGACCTGCCGGGCGAGCGCTTTCCTCTTGTGGGGGAGTCGAAGACACTTCGTCTACAAGGGCTTGTCACTTCACTTGAACCGATCGATCGGGTGGAGGTCGTTCAAGACGGCGTGGTTGCCAAACGCTGGCAGCCCCAGTTGCGGCGCATCACCGGCGGAGCCTATGCAGCCGACATCGATGACGAACTCGAAATGAAAAATACCGGTTGGCTGTGCGTTCGCGTTTTTACAAAGACAGCCGACGGGCGATTTCGATTTGCTCATACGGCCCCGTGGCACGTTCGTCGCGACGGAGAAGCGGTGAAGCCTCGAAAGGAGGAGATCGAGTACCTCATAGGGAGGTGTGAGACGGAGATTGCTCGTTGTCGGCCGGTCGTTTCTCACGAGGCGCTCAAGGAGTTCGAGGAAGCGCTTGCTTTTTATAAAGCCGTCCGTGAGCGGGGTGTACGCAACGAAAAATAACGTGGCAGCAACGTCAACTTATCTAAACGACGGGTTCGATGGGAAAGTGAACATACTGGCCGCTTGCCGAAGCAGTTGATTTGAACAGCAAGCGGCTCACTATTGGAAATCTTTGACGATTGAATTGCTTCGTTCGAAATGGAGTGTGGCAAAACTCATCGCGATAACCGCCCTTGGCGTGTTTACGCAAATCCTTGAGCAAACTATTGATAACTCGCCCGGCTCGGAGATGATGACTTGCAGATGAACGAGGTTTAAATCAAGTTCATCGCGACAGAAAACCAGAAGACAGAAAAACGAGAAGACATCGCCAACAGAAGCTTTGATGCTTGGCGATCACGATACAGCGGCCCAAAGTATACACGCGGAACGACCCTGCCCCCTTCCGCCTGGCTCTGGGCCGCTTCTATTTCTTGACCGTGATTTCGAACGTAGGACGGACAATCCTGTCCGTCAAAGAAGACCCTTTGTCTATGTCTTCTTCGCCTGCAAGTGAACGACAACGGTCTTATCTTCCGTCATCTCGCGCACAGCGTAACGCGGTCCTTCCTTGCCAATGCCGCTCTCTTTGAGTCCGCCATACGGCATTAAGTCCGCTCGCCAGCCTGGTCCCCAATTGATGTGGATGTTGCCAGATTCCGCTTCGCGGGCAAACGTCATCGCTTGATCGATATCGCGCGTGAAGATCGCGGCGCTCAAACCATAGCGCGAGTCATTCGCCAGCGCGATGGCCTCGTCTAGCGTTTTCGCTCGCGCCAGGCCGACAGCGGGACCAAACAACTCTTCCCGGCAGATTTTCATCTCCGGTCGGACTTCAGCAACGACAGCAGGCGTAAGGATCGCCCTGTCGCGCTCGCCGCCGCACAGGAGTTGCGCACCATCGGCAATCGCTTCGTCGATCCACTCGCGCACGCGGATCGCGTCGGACTCGCGAATCATCGGGCCCACGTTCGTGTTTACGCCCATGGGGTCGCCGCAAGTGAGCCGTTTGACGCGCTCGGTCAGCGAGTCTCGCAAGGCGTCGTAAGCGGTTCCAATGCCGACAACTCGCTGCGTTGAAATGCAAACCTGTCCGGCGTTCCCGTAGCCCGTGGTAACGACCGCATCCAGCACGCGACTCATATCGGCGTCGGGCATCACGATCAACGGGCAATTGGCCCCTAACTCCATGGTGACGCGCTTCACGCCCGCTGTTTGACAGATGCGCTGGCCGACGTCGTAGCTCCCCGTGAAGCTGATCTTGCGCACGCGTGGATCGGAGCAAAGCGAGTCGCCGATCTCCCTGCCACCACCCGTAATGCATTGAATGCCCAACGGCGGCAGTCCGGCGTCGAGCAAAGCACCAACGAGCTTAAGGGCCGTCAACGGCGTATCGCTGGCTGGCTTGAGAATGACGGCATTGCCTGCGGCGATGGCGGGTCCCACTTTGTGGCACACCAGGTTCAGCGGAAAGTTGAACGGTGTGATGGCCACAACGACGCCGCACGGCACCCGCATCGTAAAGCCGAACGCATTGGCTCCGCCAGGTGCGGCATCGAGCGGCAGTGTCTCACCGCCAATGCGTTTGGCTTCGTCCGCAGAGAGGGACAACGTCTCGATGCCGCGAGAGACTTCGAACTTCGCCTCAGCGAGCGTCTTTCCTTCCTCCTGGCAAATGGTCTCGGCGAACTCGTCGGCTCGCTCGCGAACTAACTTGACGGTTCTGCGTAATACTTCACATCGATCGTAGGCCGTCTGCTTCCGCATGATGGCGCTGCCTTCGACCGCGGCACCGATGGCGCGTTCGACATCCGCGCGTGTTGCTAGCGGCACCTCGTCCACGACGTCGTTGGAGAAGGGATTGCGAACCGTGCTGCTTCGTTCGGTTTGTGTCCATTCCCCCCCAATGAACATTTTCATGGTGCTTTTCCTCGTACTGTCGATGCAGGCGGCAAAGTCGCCGCAGGCGGAATAGTGGATGCAACGCTCGCACACAAGATGTGCCTTGCGAGCGGATTCTAACAAGCACGGATGCACCTTACAGCCACG
Source organism: uncultured Pirellulaceae bacterium (assembly GCA_964636985.1). GTDB lineage: Bacteria > Planctomycetota > Planctomycetia > Pirellulales > Pirellulaceae > CAZWSX01. The sequence continues at coordinate 32,569 of CAZWSX010000020.1, forward strand.
CACGCTTGGAAGTGCAACTGCTCGCTTTTCTGGCGAGTACGGGCTGCGACCAAAGTTGTCCGGCGACTCGCGATAACTCTCAGCATGCAAGGGAGACATGAGTCGCCTGGCACGCAAGACGCTAACACAAAGGATTGAAACCATGATCGAATTTCGCTGCCAATCGGGTCCGCTCCGCATCACGGTGCTCGCCGAAACGGCCCACGAAGCCGCTCTCGAAGCCATCGCCTGGTGGGGACCGCGCTCGAAACGATATCGCAACGACCGCTTGGGAGCTGCCCATCGCCGCTCACTCGATGAGCTAATGATCGTTGAAGAAGTGCCATCGTTCGATGGCGGATTCGACCGCTTCTCGACCTTCGAGTTGATCGCCGAAAGCGAAGGCCGCCTCGCCAGTGAAGAATGGAACAAGCTCCTCGACTGGTTTGTCGGCGGTGAAAACTAACTCAACGAATCTCACTCATCTCGTCTGCACCTCGTCAAACTAGCTCATCGATTCAAACGCTTTTCAAAACAACTTTTCACAAACGATTAGGAACCGAAGTCATGCCAAAGTTTTATGTCGAATCGGGTAACGTTCAATGGATTGTCACGGCCAAGACTCGTCGCGGAGCCGCCCTGTGGGCGCTGCATCGCACGATGACCAAAGTGATGCCGTTCGTCGGTGGTGAAGAGGAAGACGGTTACGAAGTCGCCATGAAAGATGCCCCGCGACTGGCCGACGAGTTCCGCGTCCACGAGCAAGGCTTCGGCCGCGAAGAAGCCGATCGCTACGACACGCTCGACCTGCTGGGCGAATGGAGCGAACTGCTGGTCGCCTTGGCCAAATTGGAACGGGATGTACTGGGAGCCTAGAAAGTTTGGGAGGCCAAGCACGCGCGACAGAATGTCAGAGGGAATGGACAATCGTTTGCCCGCCAATGACAATGCCGGGCAAGACAACTATCTCTCCCAGTGTGGGTGGTACCATGAAATCGCGATGCTTGAAGTTTTGTAGCTGGAACATGATTCGTGTCGTGTCCGTATCGATGTTCGTTTTCGTGATGGGTGCGAACTTGGCTACCGCCGAAGACGCCAAGTTTCCCCTCACCGCCGATTCGCAGCGACAAGCCGACGTGCCGCAAGGCACGGTCACGAAACACGTCCTCAAGAGTAACGTCTTCGAGGGGACGATCCGGGAGTATCACGTTTACATCCCCAAACAACTTGAAGCCGATACGGCCGCGCCAGTGATGGTCTTTCAGGACGGCCACAATTATTTGAAAGAGGACGGTGACTACCGCACCACGATTGTCTTCGACAACTTGATCCACAAAAAGGAAATCCCGGCCATGATTGGCATCTTTGTCAATCCTGGCCACAGGGGGGACGAACTTCCCAAAGATCCGTGGCGAGGGAATAACCGCAGCTTCGAGTACGACACGCTCAGCGATCAGTACGCGCGATTCCTGTTGGAAGAGTTGTTGCCCGAGGTGGCCAAGATGCACAAGCTGACCGATAACCCCGACGAGCGAGCGATCTGCGGCATTAGCAGCGGCGGCATCTGCGCCTGGACCGTCGCCTGGGAGCGCCCCGACGCCTTCCGCAAAGTCCTCAGCCACGTGGGCAGTTTCACGAACATCCGCGGCGGTCACAACTGCCAGGCATTGATTCGCAAAACCACGAACAAGCCTATTCGAGTCTTCCTGCAGGATGGCACCAACGACTTGGACAACGAGCACGGCAACTGGTGGCTGGCAAACAAGGAGATGGAGTCGTCGCTTAAGTTCAAGAAGTACGACTACAAGTTCGTCGGCGGCGAAGGTGGGCACAATGGCCAACATGGCGGGCAAATTCTGCCTGATTCGCTGCGGTGGCTGTGGCGCACGGAATAGTCCGCGTTGAACATTGATGAGCGGCTAAGCAGCTTTCTTTTCCGCACGCTCATCGGCATGCGTGGTCGCTACGATGACAATCCCGTGGCGATTGGCGAAATCGAGAACTTCCGCTCGGTCGAGAAACACCGTCTGATCCGCTTCAACGGCTAACACAGCACCGCGCGCTGTCTTGATGTTTTCGAGCGTCTGCCGGCCGATGGTCGGCATATCAAACCGGCGGTCTTGCTGTGGCTTGGCTGTCTTCACAACCACAAAGCCACCCTGCGGGCAAAGTTCACCGGCGCGGCGGATGCACTCGTCCGTTCCTTCGATCGCTTCGACGGCAATCACGGCCTGACCTTTGACGATGACGGTTTGCCCGACGTCGAGCCGCCCCATCTCCTTGGCGAGCTTCCAGCCAAAGGCCACATCGCGCTGCTGAGCCGCCGAGAGACCACGCTGAGTGAGTGTGCCGTGTTTCACGATCAACTCCGGAACCAAATCGACCGCGGGTAACAGTTCAACACCGCCACGAGCGTAACCTTCGCAGACGGCCGAGAGGAGCGAATCATCCTTACGGTCGCGCGTGCCTGAAATGAAGTGCGGAAAGAACGTGCGGATCGTCGTCCAATCGGGCAAGTGTTCGAGCCAGCCCCAGCGACCATACAGAATCTTGTGCTTAAAGATCTTCCCTGCCAGCGTCGCCTTTCGGACGCCATGCTTGCGAAAGAATCGCAGCTGCCGCCCCATTCCACCCACGCTGCTCGGCAGATAGCCATCGCAGATCTTGGCCAAGTCTGCATCGGCATGGCCGGCAATTCCAGCGCAGTAAACGCGACGCCCTGTCTGTTTCAGAGTTTCAGCCACGACCAGCGGAAATCGCCCCCAACCAGCAACCAGCCCAACCGGTTCGTTGATAGGGAGAGTCACGCAGCCGTCCATAATCTTCAACGTAGGACGGACAATCCTGTCCGTCCGTAGCAATGTCTTTCTGCCACGCACACTGGCGTCTTTAGGACGCCAGTGCCACCCACTCTCGACCCTGGAACCTGACGCCTGGAGCCTAGTCCACAAACTCCGTCGCCTTTTCACTGCGTGAGTGCGAAGTATCGATTCGCGAACGGAAATGCGCACCGTTAAGCCCGTTGGTCGCATGGCCATTATTTGGCTCTTCAGTTATCCGTTCCGGCGCCGGCTCGCTGAGGGCCTCTTGATGCGTTTCGATCATCTTTTGCAAACGCTTGAGTTCTTTGCGCATCTCGGGCAGCTTGTAAGAGGCAGCCCACACCAGCATTTGTTCGCGCTCGGGAATGGCCGGGCTTCCGACTAGAGTCACGCCGGGTGGGACATCGTTCATCACGCCCGCTTGAGCGCAGATGATCGAACGGTCGCCGATATGGACGTGATCGCGAACGCCGGCCTGACCAGCGAGAACAACGTAATCGCCGGTGGTCGCACTTCCGGCGATGCCGACATGCGAGCAGATCAGGTTCTGCCGACCAATGCGGCAGTTGTGGGCGATCATTACCTGGTTATCGATCTTGGTCCCTTCGCCGATGTAGGTGTGGCCGTAGGTTCCCCGGTCGATGGTGGTGCAGGCTCCGATTTCGACATCGTTAGCCACTTCGACCCAGCCGAGTTGTGCCGAGCGACGGAAGTGCCCGCCGGTCCGCTCGTAGCCGAAGCCGTAGGCACCTAGAACCGAACCGGCATGGACAACCACGCGGTCGCCGAGCTTAGTGTTTTCGTACAGAACGACATTAGGGAAGAGCTCGACCTGCCGTCCCAGTTGGCAGCCGCGCATCACCTGCGCGCCGGCGTGGAGAACGCAGCCTTCTTCGATGGAGACGTGCTCGCCAACCACGACCCGCGGCGCAATCTTGACATTCGCACCCACAAAAGCCGTTGGATGCACCACTGCGGACGGATCGACTTCGGCAGTCGCATCGATCCCCGGATTCGCTACCGTGCGTTCTGGGCGAAGCTTTTCAATGAGTGTCGCGAACGCCGCGTGGACGTTGTCGACGACAATATAGGGAATGCCTTCTGGCGTGAAGTTGTCCGACACAATCACGGCCGAGGCCTTCGACTGGGCGATCTGCGAGGCGAGCTTGGGGTTGTCGGCGAGTGTGATATCCCCTTCGCGGGCATCACGAATGATGGCAGCACCGGAGATGACCAGCCAGCCGTCCCCTTGCAGTCGGCCTCCTAGAAACTTGGCAATATCGCGTAGGGCCATGGCCATCGATAGGACTCCATTCCAATATCTAGGTCGACGACCGGTTGCCTTTTCCCGGGTGCCGTAATCACACTGCGAATCTGCCGTTGCCGTACACAGTGGTCGATGTAAACAGGGGCGTATGCTACAGGGATGGTCGACCCGGCAACAAGGGAGATTTGCCCGGTCGCTAGCGTCGCTCGACTCCACGAGATCGCAGGTGCAGCGGAGTGCGAAAGGCTGGTAAGCTAGGCAGGATGGCGGGCGAGTTTTTGCGGAGAGGGACCATGGCCGAGATGACCATTCGACTGATTACGAATCCGCAAACGGGAAAGAAGGACCTCGTTGTTTCTCTCTCGCACGATAGCGATTCGCTTCCCCACGAGCATGAAGAACTCCACCGCCGCTTGGTAAACCGAATTCTAGAAGGGGGCCTCGCGACCCAAGACGAACTTGGGCAACTCGTTATCGAACGCGAACAAGGATCGCAGGTGGCACCGCCAGCATCGATTCCCAACGAGCCAACTCAGGAAGGCATCAGCCAAGGGGAATAGAAGTATTAACCGCGGCATGGTGCTACAACCCGGCTCGCCCGATAATGGCAGCCAATCCGTTCTTCCGCCAAAGGAATCGCAGCATGATCATTGGTGTCCCGAAAGAGTCCAAGCGTGACGAATATCGCGTGGCGATGTTGCCTGTGGGAGTGGAGGAACTGACTCGCGGCGGACACCGGGTGTTGATTGAGAAAGGTGCGGGCATCGGCTCGGGCATCACCGACGCCGAGTACGCCGAGGCCGGAGCCGTATTGGTCGCATCGGCCACTCAGGTGTTTGGCGAAGCGAACCTGATTGTCAAAGTGAAAGAGCCTCTTCCCCCCGAGTGGCCCCTCATTCGCAAAGGGCAAACCCTCTTTACCTATTTTCACTTTGCCGCCGATCGTGATCTGACCGACGCGATGCTCAAAAGTGGCGCCTATTGTTTCGCATACGAGACGCTCAAAGATCCCCAAGGACGATTGCCGCTTCTCACGCCCATGAGCGAAGTCGCCGGCCGGATGAGCATTCAGGAAGGGGCCAAGTTCCTCGAGAAACCTCAACTCGGCCGAGGAATCTTGCTTGCAGGCGTGCCAGGCGTGGCCCCTGCACACGTAACGATCCTGGGCGGTGGCGTCGTTGGCGCGAATGCCGCCCGCATCGCGGCTGGCTTTCAGGCGGACGTCGCGATTCTCGATGTGAACATGGATCGCCTCCGCTATCTCGACGACATCATGCCGGCGAACGTGAACTGCCTTTACAGCGACCGGCACACGATCCGGCAAGAACTTCGGCTGGCCGACTTGGTGATCGGCTCGGTCCTCATTCCCGGTGCCAAGGCACCGCGACTCGTCTCTCGCGAAGATCTCAAGTTGATGAAGCCGGGCGCCGTGATCATCGACGTCGCGATCGACCAAGGGGGCTGTATTGAGACCAGCCGTCCCACGACGCATAGTGATCCGGTCTACTTGGTTGACGACGTATTGCACTACTGCGTGACGAACATGCCCGGTGCGGTGGGGCGAACAAGCACGTTTGCCCTTTGCAATGTCACGCTGCCATGGGTTCTGCGGCTCGCGAGTTCGAGTCCCGACGTCGCTGCGGCAAACTCGCCGGCGTTAACTGCGGCGCTCAACATCCGGGGCGGCCAGGTCACCAACGCGGCAGTTGCTGAGACATTTGGCCTGCCTTTGGCCGTTTGATGGCCTGGAGAGCGTGATGAAAGGGCTGCTGCGAAGATTCTTCGTCTTGGCGATCCTGCTGCTCGTCGCAGGTGACCGCCAAGTTGCGGCCAAGGCTCCCAACATCCTCTTTATCTTCGCTGACGACCTTACTTGTCAGGCGCTCAGCACTTATGGCGACGAGCGGAAGCTGCTCGATACACCGAACATTGACCGAGTGGCCCAGCAGGGGATGCGATTCGATCGCTGCCTGGTGACCAATTCGATTTGTGGTCCCAGCCGCGCGACGATCCTCACAGGAAAATATTCGCACAAAAACGGCTTCTACAACAACACCAACAGCCGCTTCGATAGTTCGCAAACGACGTTTGTGAAGATGCTCAAGGACGCCGGTTACGCGACGTCGCTGGTCGGAAAATGGCACCTAGTCAGCGAACCCGTTGGTTTCGACCACTGGTGCATCCTGCCGGGGCAGGGACTCTACTACAACCCGCCGATGATCGAGAACGGCAAGCAAATCAAGACCAGCGGCTACGTGACCGATATCGTCACGGACAAGTCGATCGCGTGGCTGAAGCACCGTGACAAATCAAAGCCGTTCCTCTTGATGGCGCAGCACAAAGCGCCCCATCGCGAGTGGGCACCGCCGCTGCGGCACCTAGGCTGGAACGGCGACCGCGTCTTCGAGGAACCGAAGACCCTCTTCGATGATTATGCCGGAAGAAGCAAAGCAGTTTCGGATCACGATATGGGGCTCGATCGCACGTTCACGGCGCTCGACGCCAAGCTCAAATACCCGCCGAATATGACAGAAGAACAAAAAGCGGAGTGGGACAAGTATTACGCCCTGGTGAACGACGCCTTCGCCAAGCAAAACCTAAGCGGCGAGGCCCTGGTGCGCTGGCGTTACCAGCGCTATTTGCACGACTATCTGGCATGCGTGAAAGCCGTCGATGAGAGTATTGGGCAATTGATGGCCGCGCTGGATGAGGAAGGAATCGCCGACGAGACGCTCGTCGTCATTTCGTCCGACCAAGGGTTCTTTCTTGGCGAACACGGCTGGTTCGATAAGCGGTGGATCTTCGAAGAGTCGCTCCGTACGCCGCTGGTGATGAAGTGGCCCAAGAATATCCAGCCAGGAACGAGCACCAATAAGATTGTCTCGCTGCTCGATTTCGCCGAGACGTTCTTAGAAGCAGGCGGCGTCGAGGCGTCCAAGGAGATGCAAGGTCGCAGCTTAGTTCCCTTGATGCGTGGCGAAACGCCTGCCGATTGGCGGACTAGCTTGTATTACCACTATTACGAGTTTCCGGAGCCGCACCGTGTTCGCCCGCACGTGGGCGTGGTCACCGATCGCTACAAGTTGATTCACTACTACGGAACCGATGTGGACGACTGGGAACTGCTCGATCGGGAACTTGATCCTCTCGAGACCAAGAGTTTTTACAACGCACCCGATCACGCTGCGACTGTGGCCGAACTCAAGGACGAGTTGGAACGACTCCGGGTGGAAGTCGACGACGTGAAGCCCACGCCGTCGAAGGCATTCGGTAACCAACCGCTCAATGGCAAATAGCTAGGCTGGTTCTTCATACGATCTTTAATCCGCGAAGTGATAATTCGGGGTTTCAGGTCGAATGAGCCCCAGTCATGCGTAAACGTGCCGCTTCAAAGCGACCGCCTTCGATCGGCTTGCGCGAGGGGAATGCCGAAACTCCCTCGCCCTTGACCTCGCCGCGCCCCGAAGCGCCGATTGGTGCCTGGGATTGGTTCTTCTCTTGGCCAGGATTGATCCTGTTAGCCGTGTTGACGTTGGCCCTCTATTCGCCTGCCATCTCAGGTGGCTTCATCTGGGACGACGACGACTACGTCGAGAACAACGAATCGCTGCGAACACTCGACGGACTTCGCCGCATCTGGACCGATACCAAGTCGACTCCCCAGTATTACCCGCTGGTTCATACCACATTCTGGATCGAGTACCGGCTGTGGGGATTGAAGCCGCTTGGATTTCACGTCGTCAATCTCTTGCTCCACGCGACGTCGGCGTGGCTCTTTGGTCGACTGCTGCGGATGCTGGAGATTCCCGGCGCCATCCTGGGGGCATTGCTCCTTGCGGTCCATCCCGTTTGTGTCGAGTCGGTCGCGTGGATTACTGAACGCAAGAATGCGCTTGCAATGTTTTTCTACTTGCTCGGTTTCACGTGCTACCTGCGAGCGGTGCAGGGGCAGGCCGCTGGAGCAGTAGGTTTCTCGCCGAAAGGGGCTCGCTACTACGGACTCTTTCTGCTGTGCTTTGTGGCCGCGATGCTGAGCAAGACCGTTGCGTTCAGCCTTCCGGCGGCGATCTTGGTGGTTCTTTGGTGGCGTGACGGGCGCGTTGCGTGGCAACATGCTGTGCGGATGCTGCCGGCGATTGTCGTTGGGCTCCCGCTGGCGCTGACAACAGCCCGTTTGGAGAGAACGCAAGTCGGCGCCATAGGGCTTGAATTTCACCAGACGTTCTCGGAGCGGCTTTTGGTGGCAGGACGGGCGATTTGGTTCTACGCCGGAAAAGTCGTGTTTCCGTATCCGCTCGCCTTTTCCTACGAGCGTTGGCGCGTCGATCCAAATCGCATCAGCGACTGGCTTTACCCGATCTCGGCGATCGTTTTCGTTCTCTGTCTTGTCTTGGTGGCGTGGATTTACCGAACGCGTCTCGGACGAGCGCCGCTCGCTGCGGCCCTTCTCTTCGGCGGGACGTTGTTTCCGGCAATCGGCTTTTTCGACGTCTATCCGTTTCGCTACTCGTACGTTGCCGACCACTTCCAATATCTGGCGATCTTGGGACCGCTGGCACTCATTGCCGCAGTTCTCGTACGCAGTGATTTCAGAACCGTCTCGCCTTACCAGTCGAGTTGGATGCGTTTCGCGTGCGGCTTGGGGATTGTCGCGATTCTCTCCGCGCTGACGTTCGTCCAGTGCCGGGACTACCGCGATTTGGAGACGCTTTGGACGCGAACTCTCCAGAAAAGCCCCAAAGCCTTCATCGCGTGGAACAACTTGGGGGTACTCCGCTTCGAGCAGGAGCGAACCGTGGAAGCGATTCGTTGTTTTGAAAATGCGGCTCAACACGGGCACCAGTTCTACAATGCCCGCAGCAATCTCGCGAGCGCTTATCTGGAGTTGAATGAGCCCGAAAAGGCTTTGGAGTATGCTTTGGAAGCGAAGCGACTCTATGGAGAAGAAAGCCCCGGAGTGCCCATGCGCCCCTGCGAGGCATCCGTTAAAGCGGACGAGGTCATCGCTTTGGTGGACCTTTCCAACGGCCGCGTCGCGCAAGCAAAAGAGCGTTTTGAAAAGTTGGCCGCGTTTGACGTTGATATCGAAACTTCGATCGCCTCGGCAACCGTGCTGGGTATTCTGTGCGACGCGGCGGGTGAGACGTCGGCCGCGGAGGCGTATCGCCTGCGTGCTCGCGAATTGGCGGCTGGAATTCCAGCCAGAGCCTGGTTGATCGTCGAGACGCTCGATCGATTCAAGCGGTCGGAGGAAGCCACGCAACTGGCGGTTCGCATGATCGAGAGCCAGTTGCGCGACGCCAGGGAGCAGATTCGTCCGCAAGAGGCGGCGCTCGCGTTACGATTGCTGATTCGGTCGGATCGAATCGAGGAAGCTAGCGCACAAGGCGAGCGTCTCGCTGCGCGAGGAATTTCCAGCACGGGCTTTCTCGCCAATCGCGGCGTTGCTTATGCGCGGCTCGGGGCTTTCGACAAGGCCATCGTGATGTTTCGGACGGCGCTTGCAGCCGATCCAGAAAACGCGGAGGTTCATGCCAATCTCGCGATGGCGCTTCTTCAAGTAGGCAAACCACGCGAGGCTCTTTCGGAACTCCATCTCGCCGAACAAGCACCCCATTGCGATATCGCGATCCGAAGACTTCGTGCGTGGGTTCTCGCAGCGCATCCAGATTTGTCGGTGGTCGATTCCGCTCGCGCGCTATTGCTCGCCGAACAACTCGTTCGTGACACGGACGGAAAAGATCCGACCATGATCGATACTCTGGCATCCGCCTTGGCATCCGCTTCTCGATTTGCCGAGGCCGTGGAAAACAATCAGCAGGCAGAGGAATTGGCCCGGCGACTAGGCGATGCCGACTTGGCCGCCGCCATTTCCCAAAGGCGGCTCCTGTTTGTGAAGAATCAACGCTTCGTCGACGAAAGCCTATCTCCCGCCAAGTAAATCAGAAAAACTTTTAGTCATTTGTGAAAGTTGGCGCATGCTAGCATGAAGGTCTGTTGAACCCGAAGTTGTTGTCCGAAAACGACTTAGGCGCCTTACGGAATGCGGATGGGGCAGCTGGCGATTGGTTGCGGGACGCCGTAAGTTGTTGCGACAAAATGACTTAAGATGGATCGCAAGAAACTTATTGACTCGCGAAAGTGAATCGCTAGACTCTGCACCTACACCAAATGTTGTGGCAGCATGAAGTGGCTAAATACAACCTATGGTGGTCCGTTTGCGGCGAATCTACGCCAAACGGCACTTTTCGTGGTGGACTGTCGTATAGGATTCTTTTCCCAAGGTGGGGCGAATGGAGAGTCGTCTTACTTGGCCAAAATCGTGGCAGTCCGTTCTCGTTTACTGTAAATTAGTACATTAGTTTCGGATTGTCTTACGATACAAAAAGCGGGGGCCGGAAGCTCCGTTCTGGGCCCTTTTTTGTTCGTAGCAAGGAGTGCGTTCTCATGGCGAGTGTGGGTACAAGGCGAAATATGAGCCGGTCAAATCGCAAAGGCGCAAACGGGCTGCGAGTTGATCCTCTGTTTTGCCCAGTCGATATCGATAGTCCATTCGACACGGTCGAGTGGGAACTGAGAAGCGCCGCGATCAAGGATGAGAGCGGAAAGGTGATGTTCGAGCAGAAGGATGCCGAAATCCCCGCTTCGTGGAGCCAACTGGCCACGAACGTGGTCGTCAGCAAGTACTTCTACGGTGAGAATGGCAGCGCTGAACGCGAAAAGAGCGTTCGCCAATTGATCCATCGTGTCACGCGAACGCTGGCCGACTGGGGGATGGCCGATGGCTACTTCGCCAGCGAAGAAGACGGCGAGAATTTCTATCGTGAACTAACCTGGCTCTGCCTGCACCAACACGGTGCTTTCAACTCGCCCGTCTGGTTCAACGTTGGTCTTTTTCACCAGTACAAAGTAAGCGGTGCCAAGTGCAACTGGCGTTGGGATAACGAAACCCGCACCGTCACGCAGCCCGAGAACCCCTACGAGTATCCGCAAGGCTCGGCGTGCTTCATCCAGTCGGTCGAAGACAACATGGAAGACATCATGGCTCTCGCCACCAGCGAAGCCATGCTGTTCAAGTTCGGTTCGGGCACCGGGACCGACTTGTCGACCATCCGCTCGCAACGCGAACGGCTCTCGGGTGGCGGACGTCCGTCAGGCCCGCTGTCGTTCATGCGGGTGTACGACCAAATCGCTGCCGTGGTGAAGTCGGGCGGAAAGACCCGCCGCGCAGCCAAGATGCAGTCGCTCAAAATTTGGCATCCGGACATCCTCGAGTTCATCGAGTGCAAGTGGAAGGAAGAAAAGAAAGCCCACGTTTTGATTGAGAAGGGGGGCTACGAGTCCAACTTCAACGGTGAAGCGTATAGCTCGATTCTCTTCCAAAACGCCAACCTGTCGGTTCGCGTGACCGACGAGTTCATGGAAGCGGTGCAACGCGGCGAAAAGTGGACCACCCACTGGATCACCGATTCGACGCACGAAGGCCCCACCTACGATGCCAAGCAACTTCTCGGCCGGATGGCTGAGTGTGCATGGCACTGCGGTGACCCTGGCATTCAATACGACTCGACGATCAATGATTGGCACACCTGCCCCAACTCGGGGCGGATCAACGCCAGCAATCCGTGCTCGGAGTACATGTTCCTCGACGACACGGCCTGCAACCTGGCCAGCGTGAACTTGATGAAGTTCCGCAAGCCTGACGGAGCGCTCGATGTCGATCGCTTCAAGACTGCTTGCCGCATGTTCTTCATCGCTCAGGAAATCCTGGTTGACCACGCCAGCTATCCAACGGCCGATATCGCCCGCAATAGCCACATGTTCCGGCCGCTCGGCTTGGGTTACTCGAACCTCGGCAGCTTGCTGATGTCGAATGGCCTGCCTTACGATTCGGACTCAGGCTACGGCATGTGCGGCGCCATTACGGCGTTGATGCACGGCACGGCCAACGAAACGAGCGCCGAAATGGCGGCTGCCGTTGGTACGTTCGACGGGTACGAAGAGAACACTCAGCCCTTCATGCGGGTCATGCAAATGCACCGCGACGCGGTCGAGAAGATCAATCGCGCGTGTCCCAAGTACCTGGTCGAAGCCGCCCGCAACACGTGGGACAACGTGCTTGGTCTCGGTCGCGAGAATGGCTTCCGTAACGCGCAAGCGACGGTGCTGGCACCGACCGGAACGATCAGCTTCATGATGGACTGCGATACCACGGGGATCGAGCCCGATATCGCCCTGGTGAAGTACAAGCAACTCGCCGGCGGCGGGATGCTGAAGATCGTCAACCAAACAGTTCCGCTCGCGCTCAAGCGATTGGGCTACGACGAGAATCAAGTCGAGACGATTCTCAAGTACGTCAACGAAAGCGACACCATCGAAGGCGCACCGGGACTGAAGGACGAACACCTCGCCGTGTTCGATTGTGCCTTCAAGCCAGCCAATGGGATTCGCAGCATCGCCTGGCAATCGCACGTCAAGATGATGGCGGCTGCTCAGCCGTTCCTGTCGGGTGCCATCAGTAAGACGGTCAACATGCCGACTGATGTCACGCCGCAAGACATCGCGGACTGCTACTTCTGGGGATGGCAAATCGGCCTCAAGGCCCTGGCCATCTACCGCGACGGCTCGAAGCAGAGTCAGCCGTTGAACACGAAATCGGAAGGACAAAAGTCCGCCGAGAAGGACGAAAAGGTGGGCCGCGCTCGCCGCGAGCGATTGCCCGACACGCGGCAGTCGATCACCCACAAGTTCAACGTGGGCGGCCACGAGGGCTACATTAACGTTGGCCTCTTCCCAGATGGTCGACCAGGCGAACTGTTCATCACGATGGCCAAGGAAGGTTCGACCATCGGCGGTTTGATGGACGCCTTCGGCACGGCCATCTCGATGAGCCTCCAGTATGGCGTTCCGCTGGAGGCGCTGGTGAACAAGTTCTCGCACACGCGTTTCGAGCCAATGGGGATGACGACCAATCCGGATATCCGGATCGCCAAGAGCGTGGTCGACTACATATTCCGTTGGATGGGAGTCACCTTCTTGCCCGGCTTCCGGGAAGCGAGTGTGGGCCAACTGCCCGGGCAAAAGGGTGCTGAGCAACATGGGGAGGACGACGACTCCTCCGACGAAACGCCCGTCGCCACGAAGGCTGACGGGCGGATCGCTGGCCAAGGAGCGGTCGCCCCTGTAGCGAACAAGCCGTCGACCAACGGAAGCGGTTCGCATGCAGCAAAGCCTTCCGGGCTGAATGGCAGCCACGGAGCTTCGGCAAAGAGTTCCACCAATGGGACTTCAACCAACGGAACGGCAAACGGAGCAAAGCGATTTGACGTGAAGCATGTCGATATGGACTCGCTGGAGCGAGCCGGTGTCGCCATGAAGTCGGGAAGTGCCCGAAGCGATCAATTCGCCAAGTTCCAACTCGATGCCCCCAGTTGCGATAACTGCGGCAGCATCACGGTCCGCAACGGAAACTGCTATCTGTGCCACAACTGTGGCAACAGCATGGGCTGCTCTTAGTAGCCCGTAAAAGCCTTATTCCTACTCGCGCGGCGCGCGAGTTCGACTTGGCTTGGATGCGCACGGAATCACGGACGTACGCCAGCCGGCGGAGGGCACCTGCTCTTCGCCGGTTTTTTTGTCGGCTAGTGGCACTTTAGTTGGGGCAGCGGCGTCGTGATGCCTTTTGGCAACCTGTGTTGCGTTCTGTCCACGAAGTGTGGTGAATAGTGGCGCCTAGGCGGCAACAATTCGCAATTCGGTTTGGACCGGCTACCCATGGAGCTGACGCGCGAGGCGCCGGCTGCACCCTCTCTTGTAACGTCAGTCCACGCAATGCTTTAGGTGCGGGTCATTGCCGCAATAGCTCGTACTGCTCTAGGATAAACGTTGGTTCGATTACAACGTTTCTAACGAGTTTGAGGCCCCCTTGTTGATCTTGTTAACCAACGATGATGGGGTCTACGCCCCCGGCATCGCCGCGCTGGAACGTGAGTTGCAAAAACTGGGTGACGTGGTCTTAGTCGCTCCCGCAACCGAGCAGTCGGGCGTGGGGCACTCGATCACGTTTTTGAGCCCGCTTGTTTGCAAAGAAGTGTTCGATGGCGAACGGCGGCGCGGTTGGGCAGTCGAAGGTTCGCCTGCCGACTGTGTGAAGCTTGGGATTTTCGAATTCTGCTCGCGGCGTCCTGATTTAGTCGTGAGCGGAATCAATGGAGGCCTCAATGCCGGGATCAATGTCCTCTATTCGGGGACTGTCGCGGCTGCGATCGAAGGCGCCTTTTTCGGCATTCCCAGCGTTGCAGTTTCCCTCGAGTACGACGAGCACGCCAGGTTCACCGAAGCAGCCGGCTTAGCTCGCCAACTTTTGGAACAGATCATCGAACAACAAAAACATGCCGCACGGCGAAATCCAACCGAGTCCTCCAAGACCCACCTGTACAACATCAACATGCCCACGAAGGCGTTAGCGGGGTTGCCTGAGGTGCGACCGCTCGGCGTAAAACTCGTTCCCATGGGCGTGGAGCGATATGGCGAGCATTACATCAAACGGACTGACCCCCGCGGGCGCACTTATTACTGGGCAACGAACGAACCGCCTCCCAAGGCAACCGATCACGAGACTGACTTGTCGGCGCTAGCGAAGGGCTTTATCACGGTAACCCCCCTCCAGTTCGACATGACACGGCACGACAAACTAGTGGCCATGAACGACTGGGAATTAAGGCTGAACTAACTGGCAGGGTCGCCGCAACGATTGGAAATCTCCTTGCTTTACGGAAATGAAACCATGAACGGATCCTGCAAATTAGTTTGGGTTGGAATCGTTTGTTCGGCGATTGGCCTGCCGGGCTGCTTACCTCCTGAACCGGTGGCGAAGAACCCGCCCGCACAGCAACCAGCTGCCCCCGCGGGGCCCGTAGAAATGGAGACGGTCAAAGCGGAGGCTGGCGTTGGCCAAAAGGGGCGAAGCCTCGACGAATACAAAGGCAAGCCCGAGGCGATTATCGCGCAGCCCGCCATCACCTACTTCACGGTGAAAGAGAGAATCCCGTTCGAGATCCAGATTCCGCACGCGATGGGCATTTTCCAGGCAACCGAAGGCCGCTTTCCCAAGGACCACGACGAGTTCATGGAACGAATCGTCAAAGAGAACAACATTCAATTACCGGTTTTGCCAAAAGGGCATGAATACAAATACGATCCCGAATCCCACGACCTAATGGTCGTTCGGCCCAAGGCGACAACGCCGCAACAGTAAGAGGACTTAGCACGGAGGCCTTTTCGATTCCCTTTTCGGGTTTTTCTCACAGGTCTCCACAATGCTTCGCAACTTGTTGTTTTTTGTCGTTGCATTAACGTCCACGTCGTACGCTTTTGGCGACGACTGGCTCACATGGCGTTCGGCCTATACCCACGACCCGAGCACGAACCAGCGTGTGGCTCAGTTCTCGCGAGTCGGTCCCGTATACGTCTACGGTCCGCCCAACTACGTGAAGAGCGGTTACCGCAACATCCGTAGTTCGATCCAAGTGGGCGGCAGTGCTGACAACCTGCACATCGTCGAAGAGTGGGGCAATCCAGTGGTTCCCTACGAACAATGGCGATTTAACACTCGCCCTTACGGCGCGGCACCCTACCAGGCATGGGGACCTCCTTTCGCAGGTGCGGCCCCGCAATCGATCGGGCCGGTATTTGGCTACGGGTATGGGGGTTATGGAAATGGCGGATACGGACCTGGCGGTGGCCAAATGGGACCTGGACAGATTCCTAACGGCGGGGGCTTCAATGGCGGGTCGTTCGGTTACCCGCCGGTCTATGGTCCGGGAAGCGGAAACAGCTATCCCTACTACGACCCGAGCGGCCCGCGCCAATGGACCGATGGCTACTACCCGAGTTACGACCTGCATGATCGGACCGACTATAACCGGCCGTATCTCCCTGGCGGGGGCTTTCTCGATGGGCCGTTTGGTCGACCTTAGACGCTTCCTCGATGAAGCGCGCGGTCGTTAAGAATGGCGCTATGAATCCAAGCTCTGTGACATCGTGGCACAGTCCGTCCGATGGCGAATGCCCGTAATTATTACGTTCGCAAATTGGAATCCCGCAAATTCCTTGCTGCGATTTCGAACTGTAACGAGAATTGGTAATTCTTGATGAATAGGTAAACAAGTCTTGTCGTTACAGTCGTCACACCTGTTAACTTGCATCGACTGTACCGAGAAAACGATCGCCGCGACCAAGAATAAGTACTTGAAATTCCCACCCCAACTATAGTGAAACTCAACTCTCAGATTCGCGAAGGTGCGTCTTCGTTTCGGACGCGACGTTGAAATCGAGATGTGTGAGCGATCTTCCTTTTCGCTTCCTGGAGCCCTGGGCACATGCGTTTCCTCTCATCCTTTTTTGGCAGCCGTTCGGCAGGTAAAGCGTCTTCGCAGAAGGCAAAGTCGAAACGCGGCAAGCAACTTCGGAAGCGATCGTTGTTTCTAGAATCGCTCGAAGGCCGCCAGATGATGGCCGTCGACATTGTCTTCAACTACGACCTGGACAGCCCGAATGGCATGTTCAGTTCAACCACGGCCAGCGGATTGCAAGCCCGCCAGATCCTTGAAATCGCGGCCAACACCATCGAGGCCCGGCTGAATGAGCAGCTGGCGGCGATCGAGCCAAGCGGCGCAAACAGCTGGATCGCGTCGTTCCAGAATCCGCTCTCCAGCCAGGTTCAACAGGTCAACAACCTGAGCATCGGGCAAAATCAGATCATGATCGTCGTCCTGAGCGGGACGGAGGTCGCCAATCAAGATGTGGTCAACGGGAGCACCGGCACTGCACTCGCGCAGCCTGGTAGCTCTCAGGCCTTCGCCAATCTGGTTGAGACGCGCGGCAAAACCGATGGCTCAATCGGTATCTGGGGTGGCGGTCTCGCTTTCGATAGCGATGCCAACTGGAATATGAGTTTGGATCTCTCGCAACTGGATGGTGACGAGTACGACCTGCTTACCAATGCTTTCCGCGGCATTTTCCAAACGCTCGGATTTAACGCGCAGAACGACAATTTCACCCGTTGGGTCGATCCTTCGACGTTCAACTTCTACGGCGCACTCACGATGCAGGCGCTGGGGAATACCATTCCCACCGTTGCTCCGAGTATCAACAACCCGTTTGGCGCAACGGCTCCTACGGAGTTCGATGGCTTCTGGTCGTCTAGCGTGCGTTACAAGTTCAGCTCCGCTTTCAACAACGACCTGACGCTGATGTCGGCTCCGTTCACCCTGGCTCAGGACCCCAACAATCCTGGGCAGTACTTGATCGACCCCAACACCGGGGACTTCGTTTACGAAGTAGATGCTAACGGAGATCCGGTCAACGCCTTCCTAGGAAATCGCGTTCTGCCGACCTCGATCGACTATGCGGGCCTCGGCGATATCGGTTGGAACCTGTCCACCTGGCCATCTGGTGTGGGCGACACCACCACCACGGCCTACCAACTTAACATTCCCGGTACGTTGCAGGCCTCAAAAACGAACGGCATAAATGGGTCGGGCGACCTGTTCGGCTTCAATTTTTCGACGGGGCTGTTTAAATTCGAACGGCCGATCGACGTCGAGTTCTTCCGCGTCAATGTTGACTTGGCGAGCTCGGGTGGCCAACCACAGCTCCTGTCGATGCAACTCAAGCCGTCGCTGCAATATCCTGGTTTGACGGCCTCATTCCGCCTTTTCAAATACGACACCACGACCAATACCGTTGAACCCGTCGTCGGGCTGAACGGTGAGCAAGTGCAAGTCGGTACAAGTTTCTCGTTCCAATTCACCGAGTCGGGGATCTATTTTGTAGGCATCTCTCGCGCGCAGAATATTTACTACGACGCGTCCGATTTTGATGCCGTCGATCCGACCAACCCTGCGCCGTTTAGCCGGGCTCTGGCCGTTCCACCCGCGACTGGCTTGTATAGCCTGACCGGATTCTTCGGCGCGGCGCACAATTACGTTCCGCTTGCTGAAAACATTATTGGCAACGTCGTTGCCACGACGCCTCCCGGTGGCCGCATCCTGACGTTCGGTCTGACGGGTGCCGGACAAGTGTTGGCAACTCGCCAACCGGCCGCCAACGACACCGGATTTTTCTGGACAAACCTGACGATTCCGGGCTTGGTCGCCAAGAGCTTCGACGCCGAAGTCTCCAACACCAGCCGCTTGGCCATCGCCTCGATCAGCACGCAGAATAAGTTGGAAATCCGCGTTTGGGCGAATTCCGGCTCACTGACCTTCCGATTGCCTGTCACCTTAAATGTTTCTCCTTCGATTTTAGTTGGTGCTCGGAACGTTAACGTAACGACCCTCGCCGACGGCCGGTTCCAGGTCTATTTTGTCGGGCCGAACAACACGCTGTACACCGTGACAGAACTAGGAATTAACGGCGCTTGGGGGGCCGCTGTCGCGGTCGCTCAAGGCGTTCGCACCTACGATGTTTTCCGCAACACCAACGGAATCATCGATGTCTTCTATCTGAACACGTCCACTGGCGCGCTGTTTACTCGCCGCTCCACAAATACAAATGGGAACGTATTCGGCGCGAATGTGGCTTTAGGCGGTGCGGGATCGCAGGTCCTCGCAACCATGGGCAAAAACGGCCAGATGAATCTGGCGTTGCTCGACGCAGCCGGCAACCTGACCGTTCGCACGCGGCCCAGCTTCGGCGCCTCGTATACCGGTGCGGTGCGAATGAACGTAGTGCCTATCGCTCAAATTAGCGCCGGCATGAATGCGAATGGATTCGTGACCATTTTCGCGACCGGCAAGGACGGGAATGTCTACGCCATCCGCCAACAGACCGCGACTTGGTCGTCGGTCACCGTGGACAACCTGCAAGGTGCTTCACAAACCGGCGGCATCAAGTCGACGGCCGTTACCCGGAACCTCGACGGTCGATTGCAGTTCTTCGCAGTCGATGCTGGCAAATCGCTGACGAGTCGTTTCCAAGGCACGCCGAATAGCCGGTTCTATTCGTAAGAGTAGCGGAACGTAAGATCGATTCTCCAAGCCCGCGAGCGGTTCAATCCCTCGCGGGCTTTTCGTTGTTGCAGCAAGTCGACCTTACTCTTGGACAAGGCCATTTCGTTTCGCCATCAGCCGGGCCAGCGAGACGCCGCTATTCAAAGCACCCTCCATGTAACCGACGAATCGGTAACACGTATGTTCGCCGCAGAATCTTAGTGGGCCGAATCCGTTGAATAGCGTTTCGCTAACAGCTGTGATTTGCCCGGGCGCCGGGAACGAGTACCCAGCGCGAGTAAATGGTTCGACTGGCCAATCCATGAAACGCGTTTTAGTGACCTGCGTCTGGAATTCCGGATAGAGCTTGCAAAACTCCTCCGAGTAGAGCGAGTCCCGCTCACCCTTAGGCATTCGCAGGCAAGACTCAGCTTGGGGACCGCCGGAGAATGCGGAGAGCCCGGCATGACGAGGCTCGTTCGGTTGGGCATCGGTCGATTCCCAAGTCTGGCTAATCGGCCCATCACTGATCGCGTATTGGGAGCGGCCATTCTCCAACCAAAAACGAGTCTTGATCGCCGTGAGGTATTTCACGGCCGTGCCCATCTGTTGTTTCAACAAGACCTCGGGGAGCGCTGGCGTGAACCTGATCCGATCCCAAGTGCTTGGTGGCGTCGCCAAAACGACTTCATCACACTCTATGGCGCTCACATCGTTGCATCGGACGACGGCGACGTCGCGGCTTGTGTCGATGGCCGTCACGCTCAGTTTGAGGTGAATTCGCTCCGCACCCAACGCGGAGGCAAGCAACTTGGCAAGCTGGTCGCTTCCACCCTGGCAACGAAATAGTTCCGTATCGGTCCAATATCGTTCGAGACCGCCTCCTTTGACGGCGGTGAGCATCCCTAAATAGCTGGCCTTGTCGTTGGCGACTGCGTTGTCTGAAGCCACTTGAATAGCTGCAAGTTGCTTCGCCAGCGCCGGTAGATCGAGCTTATCGAGCCAGTCAGCAATTGTTTGTCGATCGAGCTCGCGGGCGTTCGGCGACTCCCAAGGGCGTTCGGCGACGATCGGCCGCGCGGCGTCGGTCATCTTTTCGAGGGCTCGTTTCATTTCCTGGTAGATGAGTTCTGCCGTTTCCTGGTCTAGAAGACCACCGCCCAAGTAGATCGGCATGTTCAGGTCTTCGTCCTCCGACACGTCCAGAAACGTCAGTCCGAATTTTTCCTTGTACGCAAGCCAAGTGGGATGATTCGAACCGATCAGTTCCCCACCTCCTTCGACGGTTTTGCCATCTGCCAAGTCTTTGAAACTGAGCACTCGCCCGCCAATGCGATTGCGGGCTTCGATGACCGTCACGTCGTAACCAGCCGAGCTCAGTTCGTGCGCGCAAGCCAAGCCGGCGAATCCACCGCCCACCACCACCACGCGTTTGCCCGCCTTGGTGCGGCCGAAACTTTGGTTCGAGAGAAGGAGACTTGCCCCCAACGCGGTCGTGTTTTGGAGAAAGACGCGTCGAGTAGCAGCAACTTCGGGCCGAAAACGGCGGGTCAATCGAGCAAATAACGAAGTCATAGTGACACCGATCTTCAGGCGGCTAACGCACCACCGTCAGAGACGCGAGTCAGTCCTTTCGCCCACACTATCCCCAAACTCATTACCATACGGCACAAGCGGCTTTGTTTCAAAGATCAATGGATGACCGGCCGGTAAGGAAATCGAACGTCGTGCAAGTCGAGTTTAGTGAGGCCGATCTAGTCATCTTCGAGCGTGCATGGTTGCGTGCCGTCACGCTGGTGCGGCCGGAGAAGATTGGCCCGATGCGAACCTGGCTGACTGAATCGGCACCACAGCCTCTCCGCCATCTGTTCGGCGAACTCCCGACGGTGCGCCCCGTTGGACAATCGTTCGACACTGCTAACGACCTGGTCGAGCAGCATTTGGCGTCCACTCGGCCAGAATCGCGGAAGGCCCGGGGGGCATGGTTCACCCCATTAGAACTCGCTTTTTATTTGGTGGGCCGGGCCGAAGTTCATTTGAGGGAATACCTCCACTATCCAGAGGGATGGCTAACTGGCGACGATGATCCGGGCTTCGCCATTTGGGACCCGGCGATAGGAACGGGAGCCTTCCAACTGGCCTTGTTGGTTGATGCGGGCAACCATTGGATGGGGGTAGGGCCATCCGGCATAAAGCCCATTCGAAAACGGCCCGAGGGCTCGTGGTCGGCGTTCGTAAATCGATGCCTGCTGCCGAGGATGCGCGGCTGCGAGATTGAGCCGCTTTCGTTGGCCGTCGCCTGCATGCGAGTCGCGGAAGAATTAGCCATGTCGGGCTACGATTTTGAGCATGCCTGTCCGCTCCCTTGGCGCTTGGGAGATGCCTTTGATGAGCGCGAGCCGATCCATGCCGATGGAACGCTGCTCGTGATTGGAAATCCCCCTTACGGAAGCTTATCGCGGCCGACCGACGGGTGGATCGAAGGGCTCATTCGCGGCGACCGGTGGCCGCAACATGCCAGTTACCGCCATGTGAATGGCCAACCGATCGCTGAGCGGAAAAGCTGGCTTCACGACGACTACGTCAAGTTCTTTCGCCTGGCGCAGTGGCAGGTCGAGCACGCCAAGAGCGGCGTGATTGCTTTCGTCACCAATCACGGATTCCTCGACAACGCAGGGTTTCGCGGAATGCGCGAGGCTTTAGCGGCCGCGTTCGACCGGATCGAAATCCTGGACCTGCATGGCAATTTCAATAAAAAAGAGACAGCGAAAGACGGCGAGCGTGACGAAAACGTGTTTGCCATCACGACGGGCGTGGCACTATCGGTATTCACCCGCACGGGCCAGAAATTGCCAACGAAGATTTGCATGGGTGATCTGCGAGGCTCCGCAAAATTCAAACGGGATAAACTCGAAACGTCTGGGTGGGGTCGAGAGACGTTGAGTCCTCTCGAAATCGACCTCTCGGCTACGCAGTTTCGTTTCACTTCCGAACATCTCTCACCTCCGCCACGGTGGTATCAGTGTGGCGTGCGAATCACCGATTTGATGCCTGTTTCCACGACAGCGCCGGTGACGGCTCGCGACTACTTCGTCGTCGATATCGATCGCGCGGCACTTGAAGCGCGCCTGGAAGCCTTCGCCGATCTCTCGAAACCGGACGACGAGATTCGCGCGGCTTGGTTTCAGCGAACGCGCTCGCCGAGATATCCGATGGGTGACACGCGAGGCTGGAAACTGGCGGAAGCGCGGCGGCGTTTCGCGGCGGACCCGAATTGGCGAAGTTGCATTCGCCGCGTGCAGTATCGACCGCTGGATGAGCGCTGGATTGCCTGGCACAAGGAACTAATCGATTGGCCGCGCTCGCAGGTCGTCAATCATTTTCTCGATCGGCCGAATATCGTCCTGATTACCCGTCGCCAAGGATTGCCCGATCAACGTTACACGTTCTTTTGGGCGACCTGCCAATTGACACTCGATGGGATTCTCCGGAGCGATAACAAGGGGAGCGAGTCGTTCTTTCCGCTGTGGTTGTACGACGAACAAGGCCGGGCGAAACCCAACATTGCGAGGGAGGTAATCGAAGATTGGGAACGACGCTTGGGCGAACCGTTTTCTTCTGACGGACGATTGGCAATTGGTTTTCAGCCCAAGAAATTCGATGAACGCACCATCGCGGGATGGGCGTACTCGTGGTTCTTCTCGGCGAGCTATCGGAATGAAGCAGTCGACGCTTTGAGAGTGGACTTCCCGCGCATTCCAGTCCCTCGGTCGCTAGATATCTTCTTCGAAATCGCCAACCTCGGATGCACGCTCCTGCAGTTTCACGTTGGCTATCCATCGTTTCCCAATCGCCAGGCGCCTTCGGGGCCTATCAACAATCCCACTTGGCGAGACGGTCAGTTATTCTTGGATCGAAACAACCCTCGCTCAGTCGTCGACGACTTGTCGGAACAAGTTTGGGAGTACCGGATCGGCAGCCACCAGGTCGCCAAAAAGTGGCTCGTCGAACGTCGCGGTCTTATTTGGTCGGCGGAACTCAACTATGAGTACCGACGGCTGGCGGCACTACTACAAGTAACGATCGCCACCGAGCGACAGATCGAAGACACGATCGCTCGTTTTGGCGGCATCAGTGGCTGTTGTGCGGAATCGTAGACAGCGTGAGAATCGCCACGCCAACCGGCTTGGCACGATAGGCGCTCGCTTCCCTCGCAAGGCATAATAGGCGTCCACCTTAAAAAAGCCTTTCCCAGGAGTCGTCTATGTTGCGCACTGTTTTCACGGCCATACTTGCCGCGATCACCCTCGCCCTCTCTCCCTGCCGTTGTCACGCCGAGCAACCTGCGCGACAATCGGGCAAACAACTCTTTCTCACCAAACTTGAAGGCAAAGCGGCAATGCAGATCTCGAAGGAAGCCTGGGGCAAAACAGCCGACGGGCAAACGGTCACCCGATACACGTTGCAAAACACGGCGGGCACCAAGGTGCAACTAATCGATTACGGCGCGACCCTCACCTCGGTCGAGACAGCCGACAAAAACGGCAAGCTGGCTAACATCACGCTGGGCTTTCCCAAATTGGATGGCTATTTGCAACGCCATCCCTATTTCGGCTCGACCGTCGGCCGCTACGGCAACCGGATCGCGGGCGGAAAATTCAAGGTCGATGGCGAGGAGTACACGCTCGCCCAAAACAATGGCCCCAACAGCCTGCACGGTGGGCTCAAGGCGTTCGATCAGAAGATGTGGAAGGCTGAAGAAATCAAGTCGGCCGACAAGGTCGGCGTGAAGTTTACTTACGTCAGCCCCGACGGCGAAGAAGGTTTTCCCGGCAAGCTGAACACGAGTATCACCTATTCGTTGAGTAACAAGAACGAACTCTCACTCGATTACGAAGCCACCACCGATAAGACGACAGTCGTCAACCTCACCAACCATGCCTATTGGAACCTGGGCGGCGCCGGAAGCGGCAACATTCTCAAGCACGAACTAACGCTCGCCGCCGACAAGTATTTGCCGATCGACAAAGACTCGATTCCCACTGGCGAACCAGCCAGCGTGAAGGGAACGCCGTTCGATTTCACGACGCCTCACGCCATCGGCGAGCGCATCGACGAAGTGAAGAAGCCGCCGCACACCACGCAAGGCTACGACCACTGCTATGTGCTCCGCGGCCAATCGGGCAAACTCGAACTTGCCGCCACCATCAAAGATCCAGCCAGCGGTCGCACAATGCAGATCTACACCACCGAGCCGGGCATCCAACTCTACTGCGGCAACTTCCTGGGCGGCGGCGCAGGCGAAGGGGGCTACAAGCAGCACGATGCGTTCTGCCTCGAAACTCAGCACTATCCTGATTCGCCCAACCAATCGGCGTTTCCGACGACCTTGCTGAAGCCTGGCCAAACCTACAAGACGACGACGGTGCACGTGTTTGGCGTGGAGTAACTCGAATTTTGCCACAGAGGGTACAGAGTACTCAGAGAGAAAACGGGCAGGAGGACAAAAGCCGCGTCCAAAGAGGACGCGGCTTGTCACCAAAACGGACTTTGCTCGAAACCCACGGAGGGATTCTGGCATGCGCGCTTTCATTCCGCGGTTTACGCTGGCAGGGTTCTTGCTCGCGATTGCGGGTGCGGCCGGTCTTTATGCTTCGCTCACCGGGCATATGCGTCCGGAACTCTTGCAAACGTCTTACCCATTCGACGTCTGTGTCGTTGGAAACGGGCATTTAATGGCGAGAGAATGGAACACGAACGGAGACCTGGCCATCCGTTCGGCTCGGATGCAACTGAATCCACAAGGCCAGCTTGTGATTCGTCATCGCGGGACGGAATATACGATGGAACCCAATATCAACATCGCAATGGACGCGACGTCCTTTGAGATTCTGCCAGATGGCATGGTGATGTACCGCTCATTGGGTTCCGAGACCAATTGCCACGCCGGTCAGTTGCAACTTGGGCAGTTTCCCACCGAACCATTGTTTTATCACTTCGGCGATCTCCAGATACATACTCCGGTGAGGGAGGTCGTTGACGAGTCAACAACGATCTCGATCCCAGGTCAGAATGGATATGGCCAGATCTAATCGGGGATGTTGATTCGCCAGCCGAGTTGGGCGGAAGCCCTTTTCTTCGTAGGCCGTGATGTGTTTCTTGCTGTGTGCGGCCTTCTCGCCATCCAGTCGCTTTGGGCGAACTGGGGATTGGCTAAACGCCAGCCCACACCTTGAAACGGGGATTGCCGCTGGAGACAAGTTTGTGCTCGAGGGGGGCCGCCTGATCCAAGACGGCGACAAGGTTCAATTCGAAGAGCGTTAGTTCTCCGCTCCAACCCCTACCTTCTGCGTGTTACAAGCCGCGCCGCCGGAATAGCCTCGCTAAGAGGAACTTTTTACAAACGAGTTGGGGTTTGCGCCACCGCTAGACGATTCCCATCTTGGCACGCGTGAAGGATGCACATTGGCGTGGTTTGCCGGGTGATGGAATTGAGTCGATGAAGCCCGCAAGTCGCTGAACGCCTCCGAACGAGAGGAGGACGTTCGCCTTGCTGTTGGTGGACGGGCAGGCAATCGGCTCTTGGCAAACCAGCCAACTAACGACAGGGACGAAGTTTCCTTGCGGGAGAGGAAACGATGCCGCCGCATTTACGGTGGGTCGGCAAGACGTGCGAGAGACCTTCGTCAAGATTAAGCAACCAATGATTCGCGCCCTCGATCACAATCTGTCGGTGTTGATTTCGGTTTACAACGCCGAGAGCACTATTGCTTCCGAGATCGAGCGGCTGCTCGATGCCGCCGCCGATTCGCGCGGCACCTTTGAAATGGTCGTCGTCGACGATGCCTCGACCGATCACACGTGGGAAATCCTGTGTGAACTTCGCACGCTTTTCCCGCAACTCAAGGTCGTTCGAAACAGCTCTCGTCAGGGACTCTCGGAATCGCTCGACATCGCCAGCCGCCGAGCTTCCGCCCGTGGCAAGTTGGCCACCGCGAAGGCGGGCCGCATTGTCGCTTTCGATAAGCCCGCGTCTCAGTGGTCGGCCGATCCGACCCTTCCCATCCCTTCGGTGCCCAAGCCGCTCGGGCAAAAGCAACTCGAGCGTTTGGCCTCGTGGGCAGGTCAAGTGGCCGAGGACGTTGGCCTGTGGAAATCGCCACTGGCGAGCACCGCCTCATCGGGTGGCATGCAACCTATCATGAAGGCGAGCGACGAAGAGCAAGTCGCACCCATGTCGTCGAAGCTCAACACGATTCGACCCATGGGCCGCTCTGGCGCAGGGAGCTTTCTCGACCACTTGCGGACGATCAGTTTCGCCGATCTGTCTCGCGCTTACGGCACGGCGGGGGCCGCGGTCTCTTAGGGCCCAGTGGCCTGGACGGACGAAGTTTCTGCCAACTCGTGATGTCTGCTACACTTGTGCAAGTGGGCGCGCATTCTTCGAGGGCAGAACTTGTCTACTAGTTCGTCGCCGGGCAATTCAGCCATTCTCAAGCCGCCTTGGTACGCGCCGACGCCGGCTAAGACACTCTTTGCCGTGCTCTTGGTGCAAGGAACTCTCTTTCTTTCGAGCCAATATCATTGGTTCTGGTTTAACGAGCGCAAAGGTTACACCGTCCTCATCACGGTGGCCGCAACGGCAATCGTTCTCTTGCTACTTGGGGCATGCGTGTGGATCAGCCGGTTTACCAGGTGGAAAGCCCAGTTCAGTCTCGCGACGCTGCTCCTGATGATCCCCATGATGGCTATTCCCTGCGCGTGGTTGGCACGCGAAAAAGAGCTTGCCCGCCGGCAACGCAGCATCGTGAACGCGATGAAGCTTCGCCGCTGCATCTTGCGCTGGGATCGACGACCCGTTGCCACGCCTTGCCTCGTGTCTGCGTTAGGAATGGATTTCTTCGAAGATATCGACAGCTTGGAGTGTAAGGAATGTTTTGCCTTCGGCGACGAGGATCTCGAACCCGCCAAGGAATTGCTACGCCTCAATTCGATCGACCTTAGCCACACTCAAGTCACCGATGTCGGCTTAAGTCATGTGAAAGGGCTCTCGCTACTGTACCATCTCGACCTGACGGGGCTGCCCATCACGGATGCAGGGCTCGAATCGTTGAGTCATCTTCGTAAGTTGTCGCTCTTGCAACTGCAGAGCACGCAGATTACTGATAAGGGGATGAAGTACGTTGGTGGTCTAGACGAGTTGGAGTGGCTCGACCTCGAGAAGACTCATATCACGAGTGTCGGACTTGGGCACGTTAGTGGACTTAAGCAATTGAAGTCGCTGTATCTCCGGCAAACTAAGATCACCGACGACGGGCTAGTATCCATTGATGGACTACACCAATTGGAGAACCTCGATCTCAGCGAAACACAGATCACTGGCGCAGGACTGGTGCATCTCAGTAGGCTAACGCAGTTAAAGTTCCTTAGGCTTGATCGAACCAAAGTTACGGACGAGGGCTTGGATTTCCTGGCAGACCTAAGTCAGTTGGAAGAACTCAGCCTTTCTCATACGCAGATTACCGATGAGGGAGTGATGGCGCTCGAAGGCCTCGCAAGTCTGCAGCGTGTGAATTTGTTCGAGACGAAAGTCACGTCGGCGGCCCGCGAACGCCTTAAGCTTGCGATGCCTAATTGTAGGATCCACTAAATCTAATCAGGCGCTGCTACGACTTCTTAGCCAGTTCCAGGCTCCGCCAGCAGTACCAACTGGCCACCGTTGCGTAGGGACGCCAGCTTTCTGCGATCGTGTGGCCCGTTGTGCTGTCGGGTAGATCGGGCAATCCGTAAAGATTTCGGATTGCCATCCGAATCCCCAAGTCGGCTTCCGGAAAAACGTCGAGTCGGCCCAACGCGAAGATCAAAAACATTTGCGCAGTCCAGCGGCCGATCCCTTTGACCTGCGTCAATCGTTCGATCACGGCTTCATCGGAGCAACGCCCGATGGTGCGAAGTTCCAGGTGGCCGTCCAACGCCTTCTTTGCCAGGTCGGAGATGTAGGCCGTCTTCTGCGGCGAGAGGCCCACCGACCGAAGCGCCGTTTCATCCAGGCCGACCAGGCTTTCGGGGCTGATCTTGGCTGGCGCCACCAGTTGTTCCAGACGCAAGCGGATCGATCGGGCGGCACTCGTAGAAATCTGTTGCGAAATGATCGATCGCACCAGCATCGAAAATCGATTGCGCTCGGGCTTTAGCGTAAAGGGCCCGACTTCGCTGACAATTCGCCGCATCACGGGATCGCTACGGCGGAGGTGCCTCAGAGCGGTACGACGCAGGTCGACGGGAATCATGACGGCTTTGCGAGAGAGGGCACGTGGTCCAGTATTGCAATCGCGTTACTATACGCTATTGCACTGTACACTGTTTCACTGCACTCGATATTGCGCCCGTCTATTTCACGCGCCATTCGTGAATTCCGCCAGACCAACCTTCCTGCAGTTGTACCTCGATTCGCAGTGCCGAGGTTGTTACAGGCTTGAAAGAAGTCTCGTTGAACTGATCGACCGCGACGTCGTATTTCGTGGCGCACGCCACAGGCGCATTCGCTGGATCCAGAACTCGTCGTCAACGACCACCTGAGAGATCGGGACCGGCGTGAGCCGATGCATCGGCGAAGAGAGCCAAAGCAAGAAGTTCTCTAGCACCGACGTATGTTCATGAATTGACGAGGAGCGTCGAAGGAAGAAGTTCTCGGGGCAAATGAGTTTCTTTGCCGCGCTGTGAGGCCAACAGAAGAAGCAAACCTCATAGCGTTTGCCAGCATCAAGCAAAAATACCCCCGGCGGGATTCGAACCTGCGACCTGCGCTTTAGGAAAGCGCTGCTCTATCCAGCTGAGCTACGAGGGCATTTGTCGGCGGCGAGAAGTCTTCTCACCGCCGATGCTTTAGATTGTCGAGTGCTCGGCACCTTATGTAAAGGGACGTGCGTAAATCGACTTGGGCCGCTACGTCGAGTAGTCGGCGTTGAACTTTACGTACTCGACCGTCAAGTCGCTGGCCCAAAATCGGCAGCGGCCGGGGCCTTGTCCGACGGAGAGTTCAATATCGACTTCGCGCTTCGATTTCATCGAGGTCGAAACGGTCTTGGCATCGAAGGTCACCGGAGCACCATCTCGATACAGGGGATAACCGTTCACGGTGAGCGATACCTGCCTCGCGTCAAACGGAATTCCTGCGTAACCAGCGGCCGACACGATGCGGCCCCAGTTCGGGTCGCCGCCGGCGATCGCGGTTTTGACCAAGGCACTGTCGGCGACCGTTTGGGCGATCGTCCTGGCGTCGTCTCGTGACTTGGCACCCGTCACGTCGATCGCCATCAAATGCGTCGCCCCTTCGCCGTCGTCGGGGATTTGCTTGGCCAGGTGAATCGCCATCTCGCGCAGAGCCCCGGCGAACTGTCGCAGGCTTTCGCCTTGCAACGGAGCGCCGCCAGCGGCGCCGCTGGCGAGCAGCAAGAGCGTATCGTTGGTGCTAGTGTGTCCTTCGACGCTGATGCAGTTGAAACTTTCGTCGGCGACTTCCTTAAGAATCTTTTGGGCGTCGGCAGGCGTCAGCTTCGCATCGGTCGTGATCACGCCGAGCATGGTCGCCATGTTGGGGCCGATCATCCCGGCTCCTTTGCACATGCCGGCGATGCGGATCGTCTTTCCGTCGAGCGAGAGGGAATGCGATTGGACCTTAGGGCCCTTGTCGGTCGTTAAAATTCCACGCGAAGCGGCGGCGAAAGCGTTCTCATCGCTGCCGAGCCCTGCTGCTGCCGTCTTCACCCCGGCGGCGATTTTTTCCATCGGCAGAAAAACGCCGATGATCCCGGTCGACATCACCAGCGCCGCCTTGGCAGATGCGTCCGCAGGTTGGCCGCAGGCTTCGAGTGCGATGCGGGCCATCTCGGCGGCGTCGCGCTCGCCGCGCTCTCCCGTGCAGGCGTTCGCATTACCCGAATTGACAAGGACGACGCGGATATCGCTGCTTGGCGTACGGGCTTTGTCGAAAGCGACTGGCGCCGCATGCACCAGATTTTGCGTGTAAACGCCCGCCGCGACGGCACCGTCGGGGGCGACAATCATGGTCAGATCGTCTTTGCCGCTCTTTTTGATACCGCAAGCGATACCGGCAAATCGGAATCCGAGCGGGATGGAATGTGTCATGGGATCGCCGGATGTCGAGGTTGGAATTCGCGCGACTCGGTCCGCGCTCCCCGATGATCGCGGCCCGACCGTTCCCCAACAAGGGGTCCTTGGCATGAGAGGGAGAGCGGGCAAAAGGTTCAGCCCTGCCGCTGCCTACTCTTTCAAAAAGAGAAGAAGGGCAACCGGTCGCCCTAATCGAAATTCGGCCGCTTGAGGATTTCGGCCACAATCAAGCTGGCTCGCAGGTCATTCGGGGCTCGCAGCATTTCTTGCACTCGTCCCACGACGGGGGAAAGTCCCGAAGTCGTCACTTGCGTCACCTGGGCGGAAGCCTCTCCTTTGGAGCCTCCCAAGTCCTGGCCGAGCTGATGGTCGAACTTGCCTTGCAGACGCTTCTCGGTATCGCGATCGACATCCGAAACTCGCCGCGAAGGTTGAACCGGTTTGATGCCGCGTTGCAATTGTTGCGGCGGACGCCCTTGGTTTGTTTGTCGCGGCGGAACCGCGAGCGGTGGTTGTTGCCGCGGAGGGAGCTGAACGCTAGGCGGGCTTTGCGGGAACGGCATCGGTGCGACGTCGGCCACTACGATCGGTTCATACGGGTTGTCGAGCGGCTCCAGTTTCGATGGGCTCAAACGGGGCGGCGGTGCGGAGGCCTGAGGCGGTGGCGCGGCCATTGGCGGATTTTGCGCCTGCGCTTGCTTGCGCATCTGCTCTTCGCGGCGCTGCTGCGCTCGGCGGAGAAACTCGGCGATTTCGTCACCAGGCATGTCGCACTATGCTCCTCATTCACTCGGCTTCCAATCGCAGTCGCCCTGAACTGATGGCCCCTCACCTCACTTGGTGCGGCTATCTATGCCACGAGCTGTTATGTGCCCGGCGTTTTTGATACGGCAGGAGACGAACCCGTCGGTCCGGCAATCGACTTGCGCATGTCAGTATCGGCTTGAATGTTGCGCAGCTTGTAGTAGTCGTTGATACCGAGCTTGCCCGAGTTGAATGCCGCCGCCATGGCGTGAGGAATTTCGGCTTCGGCCTCGACAAGTTTAGCGCGGCTCTCTTCAATAGCCGCGATTTGTTCTTGCTCTTGGGCAACCGCCATCGAGCGCTTCCCTTCGGCCTTCGCACGGGCGACGCGCATGTCGGCTTCCGCCTGGTCGGCCTGCAAGCGAGCACCGACGTTCTCGCCCACGTCGATGTCGGCGATGTCGATCGAAACAATTTCAAAGGCCGTTTGCGCATCGAGCCTTCTGCCAAGCACCGCTTTGGAAATCACGTCTGGATTTTCCAGCACGGCTTTGTGATCCTCAGCCGAACCAATGGCGCTAATAATCCCTTCGCCGACGCGGGCGATGATTGTCTCTTCCGTGGCGCCGCCGATCACGCCTTGCAAGTTGGCGCGGACCGTCACGCGGGCCTTCACTTTGAGCTGCACGCCGTTCTTGGCCACCGCTTCGAGCGTGTCGCGGCCTGAATTGCGGGCCGGGCAATCGATGACCTTGGGATAAACACTCGTTTGTACCGCTTCGAGGACGTTGCGGCCGGCGAGATCGATGGCGGTTGCCTCGCGGAACGACAAGCGAATAATCTTGGCTTTGTTCGCGGCAATGAGCGAGCGAATCACCAACATGGCGTCGCCACCGGCGAGCGCATGGGCTTCGATGTTGCGCGTGGTGATTTCGGGGTCTTTGAGCCCCGCTTGCACCGCCATGATTTTGGCTCGGACGACGGTATTGATGTTCCCGCGCTTGCGGAACGTCATCCCGAACAAATCCCCCATGGTGACGCCTGCACCGGTGGAAACCGACTGAATCCACCACCGGAAATACTGCGCGAAGAAAATGAGCACCGCCAAGAAAACGATGAGGGCGAAGAACGAAACGCCCAACATCACCAAAACCCAAAACGCACGGTCGTCAGGCTGCGCGAAAAGGGGAGAGAAAAATCGAATCAGGTTCATATTGCGAATCCACCTGGAAGGTGACCGAAACGGCCGGCGAAGGACAATGATCCCGTCGCCATGAGACTACTCTAGCGGCTGGTCGCAAGCAATCAGACGGGGATGAGCCGCCCCGCGCGAACTACCGAAACGGGTCTTCGATGCCCCCCATACCTTCGATAGGTGGGTGGTCGTGCGCTTCTGTTGGGTGCGCTGGATCGTCTACCTGTTCAGCGGCATGAGGCGTTTCACTCGACTTCGAAGCCGGCGACGGCCCCGCCGGTTTCGCAGCGACGATCGACGACTCCGGCGGCGGCTTTTGCGGGTGGTCGTCGCGGCGAACGATGAGCCGGCGCAGATGCACGCCAATCACTACGATCGGCTGGTCGTTTTCGATGGCGTCGCCGTCGCTCACTGCTTCGTACGAACGACCGCCGATTGAGACCACACCCCCCGGCAGCATTTTGCTTTTCGATACTCCGCTGCTCCCCACCAGCGTTCGCAGCCCGCCGCCGCGATCCTGCTCGGGCAAGACTTCCTCGGGGCTTTCGGGGCGGCGCAGCATGATCCATTTGCCCATCGGCGTTTCGGGCCAGATCTTAGCGGCCGCGGCGAAGAAGATCGGCAAGCTGACCGAGACAAACAACAGCATCGCGGTCCCGTAAGTGAGACCTTTGTAGAACGCAACGATCACACCGGCTGTCAGTGCGGCGAAGGTGAGGGTTCCGAGGATTCCTCCCGAAGGGAGAAATAGCTCTGCGGTCAGGCAAATGAGCCCGATGGTGATGAGAAGTATTGACCAGAGAAGGGGGTCCATAGGAGGCCAAGTCTTGATTTGCCCTGCCGAGGCATCTGTGTCCAAGGTGGGCAATCGTTGGGACAGTCGATACGCTAATGAATTATCGCAAATCCGATCGGCGGAAACATCCCACGTTCCGCGGATAATCAGCTTAGAATACAAGGATGAGCGGCGAAAGTGTTCAGTTCGTCGCTGGTTTCTCACGTGATGGATCTTCATGGACCCTTTGCACGCCGCGATCGCCCTTGGCCCCGTGGCCGCCTATTTGTTGGCGTTGTCCCGGATCAACCTGCGGCGGCATCCCACGGTGATTAGCGGCATCAGCGATACGGCGGCGCTCGCGTTTGCCGTCACGGGATTGCTGGCGGCAGGCCCGCTGGAACTGCTCCTGCCCGAAACGGCGGCCGCTCAATATCGCGGACTCGTATGGCTGTGGATGTTCGCGATCTACGTTCTGAGCGTCATTTTGTGGCTGCTGACGATGCGGCCGTCGATCGTCGTCTACAACGCGACCGCCGAAGACATTCGCCCGGCACTCACGGGGGTCGCCCTGCAACTCGACAAGGAATCGCTTTGGACCGGCGATAGCCTCCTCATTCCCGCGATTGGCGTTCAGCTTCACTTAGAGCCGACGATCTCCACGAAAAACGTAACTTTGGTTCCCACCGGCCCGCGGCAGTCCTACCAAGGGTGGGGGACGCTCCGCGAGGCCTTGGCGGAAGTCGCCCCCACGATCCAAAGTGGTTCGAACCCCACCGCGCTGGCCATGATGATTCTGGCCACGGCGATGGCCTTGTTTCTCTCGATTTGGCTGGCCAGCGAAGGCAAGCAAGTGGTTCGCAGCCTGCAGGAAATGATGCGGCTGTAACTTGCCGCTCGCCGACTGCTTGTCCAACGTCGAAGCTAGTCCAGCGTGGACGCCGGCTATCTTCTGCCACCGTTTGTGGCGGCAGCAGCTTTGTTTTCTCCTGTGTTTTCCCTATCTTGATGGCTCTGGAGATCAAAATCGCATTGCCTGAACTCACCACGACGGGACGGTTGAGAAGATGTCTCACAACGCCAATTCGGGTCTTCCGTTAGTGGTTCAGCTGGGCTTCTCCGGTTCGCGATCGTTCGTGCCCGCCGAGGCGATCGCCTCGGTTGACGAGACCGCCTTCAATAATGAAGTGGCACAGTACCTGGCCGATCGGCTGCACGAACTCCCCAAGGTTCTCGACTTGCCGCAGCAGTCGTTTCTCTGCGGCGTCTGCCAACTTGCGATCGGCGGTGACACTTTTTTTGTCCAGGCGTGCCAGAAGCAGGGTATCCCAGTTCGCATCTTCCTCCCTCAGCCCCCCGATGTTTTTTTCGATACCGGTGGTGAGGTTGCTGATTTCACGGCCATCCAGAAAGAGCAAGGCAAGTCGCTCCTGGCGAGTCCCGATGTGATTCAACTGCGCGTAATTGGGAACGCCTCGACTCGCGATGCCCGATTCGAGGAGGTCAATCACGAGATCGCGCGCGTGAGCGACGTGTTGATCTGCCTGATCCGCAAGAACGCAGAGCCAAAGCGGGGCGGAGCGCTCGCGGTATTGGAGCGAGCCAGCGTACGGCAGCGTCCGGTTCTGAAGATCATCGTCGGCGAGAAGGGCAGGCGACCCACCTTCGAGACCGAGTGGATCGACAAGGATCAGTTCGTGGTACCGCATGCGCCGGCAATGCTGGCGCATAAAGAACCGTCGAGCGGGGCGCCATTACCCATCAAACCGCCGATCGGCGATTTCGTCGCGCGACTTCGCGAAGAAAGTCGCGTGTGGGCCGACCGATACCGTAATCGATTTACGATCTTCGCCACGACGATTATTGGCACCCACGTACTGGCGACGCTGCTGGCACTCTTGGCGCTGGTGCTGCCCCATTCATTCGCCGTCCTGCCCTGGTTGTTGGGCTTTGAATTGGCACTGCTGCTGATTGGTTTTCGCGTGCACTGGTGGGTGCACTCGTCGCACGTGGTGCAAAACTGGTCGACCCAGCGGTTGATCGAACAGATTGCCTCGTCGGTCGACTCAGTGGGTGGTAACCACGTTCCGCTCGAGCATTTTTTCCATCTGCCGTTGCCTGAGGACTTTCGCTCTCTGATGCGGACGCTTAACGTCCTGCACCTGTCGTCGGCGCGCCGTGCAAAGTCCGCCTGGGAAAGCCGCCGAGACAAATACGTGAAAGACCGGGTCGAAGACCAGGCGCAATACTACAAGCGAACTTCCAGCCGCTCCGCTCAACTGCTGAGGTATTGCCATTACGCGTTCATGATTTTTTCGGCAGTGGCCATCGTGGCGACTGGAACCAAGCTTGCCATGTGGGCTGCCGAGCGTATCAGCGGCGAGCCTGACACGATGGCCACAGCGAGCAAAGAGCCGTCAGCCGGCGGAGACCATGGCGAGGGGAAAAAAGAGTCGGTCGGCGACAAAACGCATTCCAAGGCGGAACACACCGATCCCGTAGCGACCGTCTTGGGATCGCTCGCGGTATTCCTTCCAGTTCTCGCGGTTGGCGCGATGTCGATTGCGGCCGCGCACGACTTGGAAGGGCGAATCCACACCTGCAAAGACATGGAAAAATTCCTGACTCGCCAGCAAAAGTCACTCAAGGCGGCGACTTCCGAAGGCGACTTTGTGCGTTTGCTCATGGAGACCGAGTCGCGATTGCTCGGCGAGACCGCCAACTGGTTCTCGCGGCGATCGTTCACAGGCGTGGCGTAGGAAGGAAAGAATTCACCATGGAGACACGGAGGGGACAGAGAGGAGAGCAAGGCTTTCACTTCGCAAATCAAAAATCACAAATCATCAATCAATTAATCAACATTTTTGAAATAGATTGAGTGCTGCCTTGCAGCTCGCCATCAACCGGCTAAAGCGGGCCCGCAGCGCACAGACAGGATTGTCTGTGCCACATTTTCTTGTTTAGCCCTGAAGCAAGTGCTTCATCCCAGCCGTCATGGCATCATCGACGTCGGGTTCGCAGAAGGCGACGCTCACTTCGTAGCCACCCGAGGGATACTCTTCCTTAGTCGGGATATACCATGGGCCGCCATCGCCATAGGCGGCGGTGCAAACGAATCCGTCGGCCGCTAAACCTTGGGCTCGCAATTGATATTCGATGAATGATTCGGCCGGCAGATGGAGCAACTTCACGTCGCCCAAGTGCAAGGCGCTCAAGATGATGGGTTGCTTCTGCGCAACGCGATGGAGCCAGGCCAATTGCAGCGCCGAGCGATTGCGGTCGACGACCGACCGATCTTTGGTGGCGATCAGGCTGGCCAAAGCTTCGGCATTCGGGCTCGACCGTGGAGGAGGAAGCAGTTCGGCCGTTCGCCATGTCAGCGTGGTGACGGGTGTTTTTGTCAGTTCTTTTTCCGATGCAACCATCCCATCGTAAACGCGATTGGTTAACACCTCTCGCATCGGCTTGCTGCCGTCGTTGTACTTTCCTGCCGCGATGTTGCCGCTACACCCCGTGAAGTAAACGTGCAGGCAATCGGGCTCGTCGGCTTGCCGTTTCTTACGGGCTAACCCGGCAAAATCGCTGCTTGCCCGGCCGTCACCGTAGTAGCTCATGGGGTGCACGGCGTAGTAGTGCAAGGCCGCGAGCTTGGTGTCGCCGTCGTAGAACGCCACCGTCTTGAGCCACGGATCGATGGTTCCTTCCGGCAACGCTCGTAGCTTCTCATCGGTACAAGAGCTGCCGCGCATGGCGACGACGGCTCCTTTCTCGTCACGATGCACGCGGCGGTTCGACGCGACCTGCTCGACCTTTCCCTGGCCATGGCCAATGTGTGTCACCCGCCGCGCTGAGGAGATTGCTTTCTTGACGGCATCGCTGGAGCGTTTGAGGCAGTCGTCGAAGAACTTGAGATCGAGGATGTGGGGCAGATCCCCTTGTTCGGCGACCAGGCGTTCGGCCTCGACGCAGGCAAACGGCGCGTTGTGTTGATGCACGCAGTGGATCGCCACGCGATCGGGCGTCGTTCCAGCGGCATCCGCCAACGCCGTTCGCCACTTCAGATGGGCCTCATTGAGAATGCCTGTCCAGTCGACAGCCATCAGGACGACGGGTTTGCCCGCGCCTAGCAAGACGATACCGATCGCCTCTTGTTCGTCATCGACCGCTTCGATCGGCTTGATCCACCCGCCGCAGCACGAGTGCCCGATCGGTGGCGTCGCGTTCATGCGAAACGCGGCGACCTTCAGGCCACTCGCTGATACGGCATCGTCAGCCAGTGCCGTACCCAGCGCCGAAACCATCCAACCCGAGGCGGTGGTGAGGAGCGTTCGTTGAACAAACGTGCGACGGTCGAATGCAAGCGAAGACAAATCGGGCATGACGGATCTCTCAGGCTAGGTGGGATTGGGGCGCAATGTCGCCCCAGGTGTTTGGAGAGGATACCGACCAACAAGCCGCCGAGCTGGGACGCCGCCTAGGCGATGACTTCTTTCACGACGCGGGCCTTCTCGACACCGGTCAGCTTTTGATCGAGGCCTTGGAAGCGGTAGATGAGGCGTTCGTGATCGAGTCCCATCAGCGCCAAGAGCGTTGCGTGGAAGTCGCGGACGCTCACCTTGTTGACGGCTGCCTTGAAACCGATCTCATCGGTCTCGCCGTACGAAGTGCCGCCTTTGGAACCGCCACCTGCCAGCCAAACGCTGAAGGCGTGTGGATTGTGGTCGCGGCCCGGCTTGTCTCCCTTTTGGGCAAGCGGCAAGCGGCCGAACTCGCCCGCCCAGACGACCAGCGTCGAATCGAGCATCCCGCGCTGTTGCAAGTCGGCCAGCAAAGCGGCGACCGGTTGGTCGGCCTCGAGGGCAAAACCCTTGTGATTGCCCACCACGTCCGCATGGCAGTCCCAACTTTGTTGGTTTTCCATACCGCCGGAATAAATTTGAATGAAACGAACACCACGCTCGACGAACCGCCGCGCGAGCAAGCATTGCTTGGCGAAGTGGCCGCAGTGCTTCTCGTCGACGCCATACATCTTGCGGATGTGCTCCGGCTCGTCTTTGAGTTCGAGCGCCTCCGGGGCAGCGACCTGCATCCGGTAGGCCAATTCAAAGCTCTCGATTCGCGCCGCCAGTTCGCCATCGGTGGGATGCTCAGCGAGGTTCCGCTTGTTCAGTCGGCCGAGCAAATCGAGCTGCGCTCGCTGGCGGGTATCGGAGAGTTCTTCCGGCCGCGCGAGGTTGTCGATCGGCTGCCCTTGCGGCTTGAGCCACGTTCCCTGGTAGACGCTGGGAAGGAATCCGGCACCCCAGTTGAGTGCGTTGCCTTTGGGGAGGCCGCGATTGAGCGGGTCCGACATCACCAGGAAGGCCGGCAGGTTATCGCTCTCCGATCCCAAGCCGTACGTCACCCACGAACCGACACACGGGTTTCCCATCCGCGTCACGCCCGTGTTCATGTTGAACAGGGCAGGGCTGTGGTTGTTCGAATTCGTAAAGCACGAGTGGATGAAGGCCATCTTGTCGACGTGCTGGGCCATGTGCGGGAAGATTTCCGGCGCCCATGCCCCCGATTGCCCGTGTTGTTTCCAGGCGAACGGCGATTTCATCAATCCGCCCACCGAGTCCGGAAAGAAGCCCGTCTTGGTATCGAAATCGGCGAGCGTTTGACCGTCGCGTTTTTCCAGTTCCGGGCGGTAGTTCCAGGTATCCACCTGGCTCGCTCCGCCATTCACAAAGATCCAAATGATCGACTTCGCCTTGGCGGGGAAGTGCGCAGGCTTTGCAGCCAACGGATTGAGCGATGCATCCGCAACCGCGTGCTGGGAATCGAACAGGCCTTGCAAGGCCAACCATCCAGCGCCGCCACCGGCGGTTTCGAGCCACTGCCGACGCGACCACGTGCTGGGATGTAAATGGTTCATAAGAACACCAAATTTGAAGCGGCTGGCACTGGCGTCCCAAAGACGCCAGTGAATGTACGGGGTAACTCACACCTGGCGTCTTGTGGACGCCAGTACCATCCCGTCTCAGTTAGTCGACGTACGCGAACTCGTTTAGCGCCATCACGGCCTGACAAAAGTCGGTCAAAGCAAGGATGCGGGGATCGGGTTTGCCGTCGGCCTGGTAGCTGGCGGCTTGCGCGTTCAAAAAGGCGACCGAATCGGACATTTCATCGCGAGACGGTTCCCGTCCAAGAGCCAGCTTGTACGCCTGGCGAACGGCCGTGTCGAACTCTTCGTCGATCCGCATATTGGTACGCGCGCGGTCGGCGAACGTTTTTGCCCACGAACGGACTTGGGGTCCGTTGAGGATGAGCAGCGCCTGCGGGGCGACCGTTGTCACCGGCCGCGAACCTTGGCTGACGAGCGGCTCGGGTTGATCGAACACAACCATCGATCCGACGAGTTGGCTCCGCTTCATGGTGAAGTAGACGCTTCTTCGGCGGCTGTTTTCATCGAGCGTGCCTGGCCCGAACATTGCTGCATCGAGTTGTCCCGACACAGCCAGCATTGCATCGCGAATGGTTTCGGCTTCGAGCCGCTGGCGCTTGTGGCCGATGAAATGATCGAAATCAACGGTATCGCTGGTCTCTTGGCGGTAGGTGGCGCTGTTCATGATCAGCCGATGCATCGCCTTGGTCTTCCAACCATTGGCAATCAGTTGCCCTGCCAGCCAGTCGAGCAGCTCTGGATGCGTAGGGGCGGTTCCCGTACGGCCAAAATCGTTGGCCGAGGGAACAATCCCCGATCCGAAGTGGTGCTGCCACAAGCGATTCACGGCGACACGCGCGGCGAGTGCGCCAGCACCGTTATCGACGTCCGTGATCCATCTGGCCATGGTCGTGCGTCGGCTGGAGAACTTGCCGTCCGAAGCCGGAGGGGTCGCCCAGCGGGTCTCTCTGTCGTCGGTTCGCATCAGTACTTGCAGGAAGCTCTGCTGGGCGACGTCCTTTTTGCGGTCGGTGCTCCCGCGGTCGAGGAGATAGGTCTTGTCGAAGAAGTCGGCTCCTTGCGTGTGGTGCCGCATCGCTGGGTAGCCTTCGCCGCAGATCAAAATCTTGGTGAGGTTGTTGGGGCGTTCGGCGAGATGCTTTTGGACCTTCTCGTTGCGAACGCGCCAATCCGGGTCGCGCTGCTTCCACCAGTTCAGCAGCGTGTTCCGCTGTTCGGCCGTGATTTGCCCGCGCGTGGCCGGTTCCTTGGCGAGGACCAGAACTTCGGCGACCGCAGCGGGAATCGTGTCCCCCTTCAGACTCGGCGCGACCCCGGCGATGATCGACACACGTGGGCGGCCGATGTTGTGCTGTCCGTTGACTTTGAACGTCAATTCAATTCGCAGCGCAGCGGTTCCCTCAAAATCGATCGGCTCCGCAAACGTGAACGCCGCCGTGTGATCTTTGCCGACCTGCGGATCGACTGCCCAACCGGTGCCCTCGTTGTCGTCGAGCGACGAGGCGATCGAAAGGCTGGAGTTGTTTTGCTCGAAATCGGCCTCGGCCTTGGCGATTTGGACTTCTTTATCCTGGACGAAAACGCGAATCCGACTCAAGCCGAAATTGCCGTTGTTTGCCCGGCCGGGGCCGTTGTGCGGCATCGATGGATGAGCCAGCGCTTCCAGCTTGAGGCCCGTCAATTTCTTGAGCGACACGTT
This sequence comes from uncultured Pirellulaceae bacterium, assembly GCA_964636985.1. GTDB lineage: Bacteria > Planctomycetota > Planctomycetia > Pirellulales > Pirellulaceae > CAZWSX01. The sequence goes on from CAZWSX010000020.1 coordinate 73,123, forward strand.
CGCCGTCAGGCTGTAGACGTCATGGCTGCCATTGGCCCCTTCCACCAGGTACGAACCATCGTCCTGAGGCTTGAAGGTTGCCCCGGCTTGTGACTTGAGTTCGGCGAAGCTGAGCAAGTTCCACGTCGGCTCAGGGCCGACATCGGCCCCGGAATTGAACCAGGCGTCGAACTTGGCCGGAACAATCGCTTCGTAGTGGGCCAGGTCATCGACGAGCGGTTGATGCGCGGCGGCCCAGACTTTTCGCATCTCTTCGGTTTTCGCCGGATCGAGATCGACCTCGATGTTGCTGCGGACCGTGGTCGTGAACGTTGCCAGCATTCGGTAATAGTCGGCGGTTGGAATCGGGTCGAACTTATGGTCGTGGCACCGAGCGCAGCCAACTGTCAGGCCCAGGAAAGCGCTGCCGGTGGTCGACAGCATGTCGTCCATGGCATCGTAGCGCGTGCGCTCCACTTCGTTGGCTGTGATCTGCGTGGGGAACACGCCGGCGCCAAGGAAGCCCGTGGCCGAAAGGGCAATGGGGTCCGTCGGCGCCAGTTCGTCGCCGGCGAGCTGCCAGTGAATGAACCGGTCGTAGGGCATATCGCTATTGAGGGCCTTGATCACGAAATCGCGAAACGCCCAAGCACCGGGCCGATCGTAATCGTGCTCGAAACCGTGGCTCTCGGCGAAACGGGAGACATCCAGCCAATGCCGCGCCCAGCGTTCGCCGTAGCGAGGATTGTCGAGCAACTTGTTAATCAGGTTCGGCCATGCCTCGGGCGACTCGTCGGCAATAAAACTCTCGATCTCGTCCGGAGTCGGCGGCAGTCCAAGCAAGTCGAAGTAAGCGCGGCGAATCAAGCGGCGTTTGTCAGCGGCGGGCAAGATTAGCTTGCTTGCGGCGATGGCCTTGGCCTGAATGAAGCGATCGATCTCGTTGCGCAGTCCATCGGTGTGAGCGACCTCGGGCACTTCCACCTTTTTCAAGGGCTGGAAGGACCACCAGCTGCGATCTTGCTCGGTGACGATGCTGCCGTCGCGCGGCGGGCGCTTTCCTTCGACCAGCGGGCCGGCGTACGGCGCGCCGTTATCGATCCACGCGATGATCTTGTTGATGACTTCGTCAGGCAACTTCGGCTGCTCGTCGGGCATGGCCGGTTCTTCGGCATGCGTGATCAACTTGACGAGCAAACTCTCGTTCGCTTTGAAAGGAACGAAAGCGGGGCCGGTGCCACCACCTTTCAAAGCTCCTTCACGAGTTGCCAAGTCCAAGTCGCCGCGCGTTTTCTCGCCACCGTGGCACCCGACGCAATGCTTCTGGAGCAGACCTTTGACGTCCTTTTCGAACATCTCAAGACCGGCCGCGAAGCGCTGCGCATGATCAGGCGGAAGATCCGCGTCCGCGCTGTATGCACTCCGCATAATCGTGCAAGCAACAAAACATGCGATGGCTAAGGGAAAGGAAACTCGAAACGCAGCGATGCGCATAGGACTACGCCTTGAGGTGATATGCGAGAGGCGACAAGACGTGAAAAGCGAGGGAGGGGGAGCGATCTGGCAGGTGGGACTGAGTTCGGAAAGTTGCCCCTGCGAACCCAGTTCGTCTCAGTATAGGCGATTAGGGATTTAACACCAGAATTGCTCGCACAGAACGGTTTACGAATTTCTTCGTTGACACTAGGACGGTTTGTCGGTAAGCTCTACGAATTCATTCGTCATTCAGGGAATTGGCCGCTTTTTGCCATCTACCAACCAAGGAGGTCCCACTCATGCCCCGTCCCCCTTCGAAGGGCCCTACGGAGTTTGAACTCGAACTTCTAAAAATCTTGTGGGAGCTCGGCCCGTCAACCGTGCGTGATATTCACGCCGGTGTCGCCAAACAGCGCGCCAATCAACGCGAGGTCGGCCTGACCACCGTGCTCAAAATCTTGCAGGTGATGCGCGACAAGGGACTGGTCGCCTGCGATACCGACCAACGCCCGCAGCTTTACAGCGCAGCAGCCGCGCGAACGGAAGTGCTGGGGCAATTCGCCAACGACATGTTGCAGCGGGTGTTCGATGGATCGGCGACGCTCCTTCTGCAACATGCGATCTCGGGAAAGAAATGCACGCCTGAAGAACTGGCTGCCATTCGAAAGCTCATCGACCAACAAGAGGAGAAGCACTCATGAATCTCGGCGAGTTGTTTCAAGGGCCTGTCGTTCTAGAAGCGAGCCTCGAAAACGCGGTCGTGCGGATGGCGCTGGTGCTGATGCATTCGCTTTGGCAGGTGCTGCTGGTCGTAAACGTGGTGGCCATCTTGCTGGCCGCACTCTCGCGAGCAACGTCGAGCGTTCGCTACACCGTCGCGCTCGCGGGGCTGTTGATCTTGCCGGTGTTTCCGCTAGTGACCTGGTTTGTGGTCGAGCCCGCTCGACAAGCTGAAAGCGCGTTGGCCACGGCAAGCACATTGGAAACTCAGGCCAACTTCTTGCGAAGCACCACGTCTGTCTCTGAGACCGCGTTCGACAAAGTCACACGCTTTGCCGGCGGAATCGATCGTTATTGCCGCGCGCACGCCTCGTGGTTGGCAGCGGCTTGGAGTGTGGGCGTCGCGGCCTTTGCCTTGCGGATTTTCGTCGCCTGGCTTTCCGTTTGGAAATTGCGACGCGCTTCGAGTGAGGAAGTTCCTTACTCCGTGAACGAAACCTTGCATGGGTTGCTCAAGGTTCTCGGCATGTCGTCGTCGATTCAACTATCGGTGACCGACAAGGTCGATGGCCCGGCCGTGGTAGGTTGGTTTCGACCGCTGATCTTGCTGCCCGCGCACCTGGTGACGGGCCTCAATACGGACGATCTCACGCACATTCTGGCCCACGAGTTGGCCCACATTCGCCGTGGCGATTACGCGGTGAATGTGGTGCAGTGTGTGATCGAAATGCTCTTTTTCCACCATCCGGCAGTGTGGTGGTTATCGCATCAGGTTCGCGAGGAGCGCGAGCATTGCTGCGACGAGATCGCGATTGCGGCGTGCGGCGATCGTTTCGCCTATGCCCGCTCGCTTGCCACGCTCGACGACATGCGTCCCGAGCCGCGTCCATTGGTTTTAGCACTTGGTTCAAGAGGAGGTCGATTGATGAATCGCATTCGCAGATTGCTTGGAGTGCCGACACCTTCGATTGGGGGTTCGGGCGCCATTGTTCTAACGGGCATGGCGCTCGCGGTGATAATCGCATTGGCCATGGGGGTGAGCGATGCCACGGCACAAACCGAAGAGAAATCCGGTCAAGCCAAAACAGACCAAGAGGCTACAGACCCCGAGGCGAGGGAACTCTACGAACTGGAACTCGATGACGTAAACGAATTGATGCTCCTAGCGGCGGACGAACAAATCGTTCAAGGCGAGCAAGCGCGAGAACAAGCTCGACGCGCGGAACAGTTGGCAAAGGTTACGGCCGATCTCGACAAAGCCGTCGCCCAACTGGCGCTCCGCGAGCAGAAATTCAAAATCGCCGAACTGGAATTGGTACTGGAAGAAGCCAAGGCAATGGAGTCCTTTGCCGACGAGGAGGCGGCCGCCTTCGAAAAGCTGATGCAGTCCGGGCAGACATCGCAATCGGAGTATATACAACGAAAACAAGGCCAATTGTCGGCTCGCTTAGCGAAGCGGAAGGCGGAGCTCGCGTTAGACGCAATTAAGACGGGGAAAGATCCCAGCAAGAGTGCCAACGAGTTGGAACTCGAAAACGCCACGTTAGCCTTGAGAGCGGCGGAGGAAGCGCTGTTACTCGTCGAAAAACAGGCCGACGCGGGTCAGGCGACCGGGGTGGAACGCGCGGCAGCCCGCCGTGATGCGATCAAGGCAAAATTCCAGCTAGACCGTTTGCGCCTGAGGCAGCAGCAACTCCAGCAACAACAAGCCGAACAAGCCGCCGAGAATGAAAAAGCGGCTGCTGCGGATGTGGTTGCAGCAAACGAAGTGCTTGCACGTAAGCAGGCGGAGGAACGAAAGGAAGCCAAGATTGCAAAGGCAACCGAGCTGAGAGAGGCGGTTGTAAAAGTCTATCCCTTGAAGCATGTTCGAGCGACAGCCGCGCTCGACATGATCAAAGAAAAAATCGATCCCAAGGGGGTTCGCTCGATCCAGGCGGGAGCCGACGAGCGAGCCAATATCATCATCATCGTGGCGCCGGGCGACGTTCACAAACTCGTTGCGCAGCTGATCGATGAACTGGACGGCACCAAAGAGGCGGACTTAGACGCTCCAAAGAAAGAAGCTGCGATCCGTGCCATCAAGAAGCACAGCGAAGCCGTTCGAGAACTCGATCGCCGATGGAATAAGGCCGACCTGCAGGAATGGAAGACGAAGCTTGACGATAAGAATGCGGAGATCGATCGCGGAACGCTGATTCGGCGCCTCTCGCTCGACTTGGCTGGTCGTCTGCCCACGCCCGAAGAAGTGAAGGAGTTCTTGAACGATAAGGAACCAGACGCGGTTCGACGTCTTACGAAGCGATTATTAGAGGGGCCGACAATCGCCGAGAAGGTCAAGGTGTGGAAGAAGTCCGATCCGGCCACTTCGAAAAAGCAGCCGCCCGTCAATGAAGACGCCCAGGCCGCTGAGGTTCAAGGAAAGGTCGCAAAAGAGCAGGCACGCATCGACATCGAACTGCTCTCGCTCGATCTTCAGCAATCGGAAAACCAGTTGGCAGCTTCCAACGCCAAGTTTCAGCGAATGCACCAACTGAACGAAAAGTCGCCGGGGACGGTGCCCGGGACGGAAATTGTCGCAGCCAAGATTGAATCGGCCAATTGCGAAATTGCCGTGCGACGAGCGAAGCTCAAGCTCGAAGCGGCCAAGTTGAAGTACCAATCGACTGATAACGCCAAAGAACCGCCGACCGTCGAGAAGCCTCAGCGGTAAGCGAGATAGATGGAGCGTCATTCGGGACGGTTAATCGGTCCGTCCTTCTGAACCAAGTCCGCTTCTCGATTGGACCTTGTGGCCGTCCTCCGCCGGATCACTTGTGCTCGTGACTGCGAAGGTGCTCTTCGCAATAAGCAGGCGTTCCCGTGCACTTGGTGCAGTAGCGGAACTCCAAATCGGGATGCGTAACGTTGTTCGCTCCGCAAGCGGCGCACGTATGCCGAATGGTACGCCGCTGAACCGACTCGTTGCCAAGGGCTGAAAAGCGGCGATGGCCCGCCCGTGCCGCTCGCAGCAGTTCGGGCGCGAAGAAAATCAGGAAGTTTCCCACGCTGGCAAAAATAGCCAGCATCTGCAGCCAGCCCCCCTGGCGGAACGTAGCGAGGGCCGTGGCAAGCGAGAAAGCCAAAAACACCCAGCTGATCAGGGCCAGGTATTTCACCTTAACGGGGAATACAAAAAAGATATTGATTTCAAAATCAGGAAAGAGCCAAGCGAATGCCACGAAAAGGCTCAGTTGCAAAAACGCCGCCGACATCGCCACATCGGGCGGAGCGAAGTACATCGCACCCAGTGCCACGGCCACATTCAGCAACCAACCCACGAGAATATAGAGATTGAAGCGGAAGGTTCCCCACGTTCGCTCTAGCGCGTCGCAGATCAGATAGAAGAACGAAATAGCGAAAATGAAGAAAATCGGACTGAGCGAAACCGGTTCCAGCAGGGTGCCAAACAGTCGCCAAAATTCTCCGTTTCGCAAATCCGCGGGACGAAGCGCGACTAGATTAGCTGCCTCCGGCTTGATTAGGGACAGAACGAAAACGACGACCTGGCTCGCCGTTAGGAGCATGGGCAGATGGGGGATCGCGAATCCTCCAAAGCGTCGCTCGAGACGATCGACCCAGTTCATGCCTGCTGTTCTCCGCAGTCGCCTTGGCTGCCGTGTTCCTCGTGACTCGACTTGTCGATGGTATCGATCATACCGGCGGTATCGTGTCGTTCGATGAAGACGTGCGGCGCGCTGAATTTGCTCCCGCAAACTTAGCATGGAGAGCCAGAGTGCGGATAGCGACCGTGGCGGCCAGCTGTCGCTTTTCCTCAACACGGCCACGGCCACGTCGACAAATGACTACGCCCTACCTCCGCATCCTTATCTTTTGGCGTTAAGAACCGTCTCCGCGATAGCAACAAGCTACCTTTATTTGCCAGTTCCATTGCGCCGGCGGCGATCGTCCGCGCGATTGGCGCTCGTTTTGCATCCGCTTGGTTTCGGGAGATGTCTCACCGGTTGGGTTATCCGGTGATTCGCTCGAAATCCAACGCGAGGGTTCGCATGACCGACAACTTTACCAACATGCTGACACTGCCCGAAGTCATCGCGGCCCTGAAGCGCCATTGGCTCAAAGGGGGCGCTGTCGCCGTCGGGATGCTGATTTTGGTCGCCGCGGCCGTCTTTTCGCTTCCTCGCACGTACCAATCGGAAGCGAAGATCTTGGTCAAAATTGGCCGCGAAACGGTGACTCTCGACCCGACCGTTTCCACCGGCCAACTCGTCTCGATCTACGAATCGCGCGAGAACGAACTCAATTCGCTGTTAGAAGTCCTCCGCAGCCGCGAAGTGCTGGAACTGGTGATCGATCGCCTTGGGACCGACGCCATTCTTTACGGGGGCCGCATCGCGGAACAGCCTAAAGTCACGCAAGTCTCAATCGCCGGGCAAGATTCGTCGCTGGACGAACCTCACTCGCGGCGCAACGGCTCTGCCCGTCAGGCGTCGCTCAAGAAACTCGAAAAGGCGATCGAGATCTGGGCCCCCAAACGTTCCAGCGTCATCGCCGTGAGAGCGAAAGCCGAAACACCCGACCTGGCACAAGCCATTGTCGCCGCTGTTCTGGATGCCTTCCGCGACGAGCACGTGCGGGTGAACCGTACCCAAGGCTCGCACGAGTTCTTCGTCGAACAGGAAAAGATCCTGAAAGACCGCTGGCAAGACGCAAGCGAAAAGCTGCGAACCACCAAGGACGCGATGGGCGTGGCCTCGATCGAAGGCAAACGCAACATGCTGCAACAGCAGCTCAACGACATCGAATCGCGCACCATCAGCGTCCAGGCCGACCTGGCCTCGAACGTCGCCAAAACGAACTCGCTGCGTCGAACGATTGCCGGGCTGCCCGAAACCACGGTCACGTCGCAAGTCGAAAACGCCAGCGGTGCTCACGACCAGATGCGTGGTTCGCTCTACAGCCTGCAAATCAAAGAACAAGAGCTGCTGTCGAAGCTCCAGCCCGATCATCCTCAAGTGCTGGCCGTCCGCTCTCAAGTCGCGGACCTGGAGAAAATCCTGGCCGGCGAGCAAGTTGTTCGCCAGCAAAAGACGAAGAGCATCAATCCTCACCGCCAGGCGATGGAACTCGACCTGCTCAATCAAACGTCGCAGCGCGACGCACTGATTGGTCTCTCGGAACAATTGACGAAACAGCGGGATCAGATTCTTATCGAACTCAAGACCTTGAACCAACAAGAAATCGAGCTCGGCGAACTGCAACGAACCGTTCAACTCGCCGAAACGAGCTATCGCGACGTCGCGGGCAAGCTGGAACAAGCTCGCCTGAACACCGCTTTGGAGCACGACCGGATTTCGAACGTGAATGTCGTCCAACCGGCGACGTTCAACAGCATTCCTGTTTCGCCTAAGCGGTCGATGATTCTCGTGCTGGCCAGCCTGATGTCGGCCATGACCGGCACCGCCGTTCCGCTCGGATTGGCCTTCAATGATCGCCGCTCGCGAATCGCCAGGATGGACTGGGAATAACTCCTTCCCAACGTACTAATTCTTCGGGGCGTTTCTGTCGCCCCTGCCACGCTGACGATCTCGCCTTCGCACGATAAAATCGTCGGTTTCGTCGCGTTGGTTTGTCTTCTCTCCTGGTAGCGGTTCGTCATGGAAGCCGGAATTGTTGGTTTGCCGAATGTCGGCAAAAGCACGCTCTTTAACGCCCTTACGGCTTCGAAAGCGGCTCAAAGTGCAAATTACCCGTTCTGCACGATCGAGCCCAACGAGGGGATCGTGAGCGTGCCCGACGGCCGCTTGCAGCGGATCACCAAATACATCGTCCCGAAAAAAATTGTTCCGACCGCTCTCAAACTGGTCGATATCGCGGGAATCGTAAAAGGGGCCAGCGAAGGGGAAGGGCTCGGCAACAAGTTCTTGCAGCACATTCGCGAGGTCGATGCGATCCTGCAAGTGGTCCGCTGCTTTACCGACCCGGATGTGATCCACGTGGCGGGTTCCGTGAATCCGCTATTCGACATTGAAGTGATCGAAATGGAACTCCTGCTGGCCGATATCCAGCAGCTCGAAACGGCGCTACCCAAGGCGGAACGATCCACTAAGAGCGGTGATAAGGACGCCAAGTTCCGCGTCGAAGTCATTAAAAAGTGCCTGGAACACACCAAGACCGAGCAGCCGCTGCGAAAGTTGAAGCTCGATCCGCTCGAAGAAAAGGCGATGAAGAGTTACGGCTTGATGACAGCCAAGCCCGTACTCTACGTGGCCAACGTCGACGAAAACGATCTTGAGGGGAAATCGGCCTCGGCGATGCAACTGCGCGAGTTCGCCGCCAAGGTCGGGGCGGAAATGGTGCCCGTGTGCGCCAAACTCGAGGCTGAGATTGCCGAACTCGACGAACCCGACCGGACCGAGATGTTGAACTCGGTGGGCCTCACCGAGCCCGCACTCGCTGTGTTGGCGCGAGCTGCCTACAAGTCACTTGGATTGCAAAGCTACTTCACCGCAGGCGAACAAGAGGTACGGGCGTGGCCGATTCCCATCGGAGCGACCGCGCCCCAAGCGGCAGGCGTCATCCACACCGATTTCGAAAAGGGCTTCATCCGGGCAGAAATTTATTCGCTCGAAGACCTGGAGAAGTACCATGGCGAAAAGGAAATCCGCAACGCAGGCAAACTGCGAACGGAAGGCAAAGGCTACGTCATGCAAGACGGCGACATTTGCCACTTCTTGTTCAACACCTAGCCGGCTGGCGTCGTCTTGGCGAGACGTGCGGTCGGTTTCATCCTTCTAGTTTGGAAATCGATTTATGAGCGTCGCGCCAAGGTTGATCGGTCTGGCCATCGTCTGTTGGCTGGCATGCATTGTCGGGCACATTGAAGCCGCTGATACGGGTTGGAAAGCCGGTTTCGCCAAGGTCAACATCACGCCTGAGCGGCCGATGTGGCTGGCCGGCTATGGTGGACGAGACCACGCGGCCGAAGGTAAGCTACACGATATCTGGGTCAAGACTGTCGCATTGGAAGACTCCGCAGGGAAGCGGGTCGTCCTTCTGACGAGCGATTTGTGCGGCATCCCTCGCTGGATGTACGACAGCGTCAGCGACGCGGTCGAAAAGAAGCATGGTATCGGCCGCAGCGGCTTGCGGCTCTGTTACTCGCACAATCATTGTGCGCCAGTCGTGCGCGGCGATTTGGAAGACTATTACCCGCTCGATGCCGAACAAAAGCGGCGGGTCGACGAGTACTCCGAAAAGCTCGAAAAGGAGATGCTCGATTCGATCGATCGCGCGCTGGCCGATTTGTCGCCTGCCAAAGTTGCCATGACGGTGGGCGAATGCACGTTCGCCGTCAATCGGCGGAACAACCGCGAAGCGGAAGTGCCGGCCATCATCGAGCGAGGTGAGCCCTTCAAAGGCCCCGTGGATCACCGCGTGCCGGTGCTGGAGATTCGCGACGCCAGCGGCGAAAAGCTGCGCGGCACTGTGTTCGGTTACGCCTGCCACAACACAACGCTTTCGTTCTACCAATGGTGCGGCGATTATGCCGGCTTCGCACAAATCGCTCTCGAACGGGATCATCCTGGTGCAATGGCCTTGTTCGTGACCGGTTGCGGCGGCGACCAGAACCCGCTGCCGCGCCGGACGGTTCCCCTCTGCGAAAAGTACGGCGAGCAACTTGCGGCAGCGGTAAGCGATGCTCTCAAGAAGGGAACGCGTCCCCTCCCCCCGCAAATTCGCACGGCACACGAATCGGTCGACCTCGCGTTCGACCGCGTGATGGAACGGGCTGACTTTGAAAAGCATGCCCAAGGGACTGACGGCCTACGGAAGCGCTGGGCCAATCGCTTTCTCAAGATGCTCGACGAAGGGAAGCCGCTTCCCAATTCCGCGCCGCTGGCGATCACTGCCTGGCGGTTAGGCGATTTAGAGTGGATCTCGATGGGAGGCGAAACGCTCGTCGACTACGCCGACCGCTTCCGTGCCGAATATGGAGAAGCAACCTGGGTCACCTCCTATTCAGCCGATTTGCTGGCCTATATTCCCTCGCGGCGGAACCTCATCGAGGGGTTGTACGAAGGGACTAACCTGTACGAGTACATGCATCCAGCCGAGAAGTGGGCGCTCGATACGGAACAGCGAATCGCCGAATCAGTTGACCGGTTGATGAAGAAGGTTCGCTCGAATTAGGGTGGCACTAGTGCCACCCAGTCGGGTCCCAGGCGACCGGTGGTCGCCCGCCTTATCGGCACCCGATAAGCAGGACAAGATTTATGAACGTAGTGACGCATCAAGTCTTCGACGAGATCTTTGGCCTTCTGGAGGCGATTGAGGTCACAGACGATGTCGACATGTCGCAATTCGATCCCGATGATGCCAACGACGTTCGAACGCTAGTCGGCATGCATTTGGGGAGGGTTGTGACTGAGTCCATTCCAGAAAATCAGGAACTGTTGATGCGATCGCTAGCGTTCTATGCAAATCGCGATCAATTACCCTATCAGCAAATGAGAGATCGGTGCCAAGAGTTAAGTTTGCCCGACTCTTCGTCCTGGCCCCTGTTTTTTCTACGTATTGGTGAGGAACTGTTCGGTCCTCAGTTTGTCAGACACTGCGATGTCTCCAACGCCGTTGAACAAAACCTCGAAAGACCGAGCCTGGGGCTATTTCGCAGGGCCTGATCAGCGTGCCACTAAGCAAATTCCAACCCGCGCATGGTCCCCGTACTCGATGCAAAGCGGTCCGTCTCGATCCCCATCCGTTGCAGCATCGAGACGTACAAGTTCGGCAGGGGATAATTCTTCTTGATGTCAAACATCAAGTGCCCCGGGTGTTTGAAGCCTCCTCCGGCCAGGAGCACCGGCAGATTGTTGTTCGCGTGCGAGTTGGCGCTCCCCATCGGCGTGCCGTAGAGGACCATCGTTCGATCGAGCACCGTTTGCCCGTCTTCCTTGGCCGTCTTGAGACCCGCCAGGAAATCGTTCAGTACGCGGAAGTGCGCCGATTCGATGGTGGTGAGCTGCCCCAGCGCCTCCGGGCGATTGCCGTGATGCGTCAACTGGTGGGTTTCTTGGGTGACGCCGGGCAACTCCGCCACGATGCTGAACGTGTTGATGAACAGCGTTACAACCCGTGTGGCATCGACTTCGATCCCCATCCGCGCGACATCGAGCATCAGCTTGATTCGATCGATTAGCTGCCGCGGCTCGGGATTGTCCTTCAGTTCCGTGCCAGGAGCGGCCGGTTTGGGACGCCGTTCCCATTCTTGGGCTTGCTGCAGCTTGAGTTCCAGGTCGCGCACGGCCGCATAGTACTGCTCGAGTCGTTCGCGGTCGGCGGGACCAACTTTCTGTTCGAGCCGCTTGGCGCTCTCGCCGACCACGTCGAGTAAGCTTCGCCCTTGCCGCAACTCTTCGATGCGGGCCTCGATTTCTTCGGGCTTTCCTTGCACGAACATCTGCCGATAAATCGCGGCGGGACTCTTCTCAGGCGGAATCTTGGCGCCGCTGCGAGTAAACGACATTCCTTGCGTTGCCTCGGCATTCACGGCCAACGTGAGGCCCGGAAACCGGACCACCGGCCCTAAATGCTCCAGCGCGTACTGGTCGAGCGAGATCGTGCTCTTGAACGCGGCGCCGCCTGGATGAGGTGTGGCCGAGAGGAAAGACCTTTCGGCTTCATGCGCGCCGTCGACATCGGGATGCGACACGCCGGTGAAAACAGTCATGTCGCGGCGATGATCTTTGAGAATCTCCAGATACTTGGTGAGTTCGTAATCCTTCCCTTCTTTGGCCGGAAAGAAATTCTCCGGCAAGATCCCCATGTTGGTCTGGATGGCAACCATCCGGCGCGGCACAGCCTTGTCCTCGGCTGCTCGCGTCCGTCGGGCAAACGCAGGCGTCATGGCGTCGAGCAACGGCAGCGTCATGGCAACGCCGGCGCCGCGCAGGAGTGAACGCCGCGAGAGCGCGCGATGCGATCCGGAGGAAGTCTTCCAAGTCATGAGTCGATCACTTGTTCAAAAACAGTTCGCTCGCCACTAGTTCGTAAATCAGATTCTTCACGTTGCCGCCTGAACGCTCGACGATTTGGTCGATCGTCTTACGGTCGGAGAAGCCAATCGGTGCGCCGGTCGAGTAGATCGCCAATTGCTGGACGAAGTTCGTCTCAATTTGCCGGCGGTTCTGTAGCAACAGTTTCTTAAAGTCGTCGATTCCTTGGAACGGCACGCCAGCGGCAATCTCCCCCGACGTATCGACCGCCGGACCTTTGCGGTGGCTGACCGGATAGATATTGCCGAATTTACCTTCCGGTGTCGTGTGGCCAGGATAGAGCCGGGCGAGTTCGTCGACTTCCCCCTGCGTGACGCGGTAGAGCGACCGCTTGCCGCCGATCACGTCGAAGCACTCCAAGGCGAATCCCGGCGGGTCCATCTTGCTATGGCACGAAGAGCAAGCGGCGGTGTCGCGGTGCTTGGAAAGCAATTCGCGAATGGTCGTTGCGCCGCGAACATCGGGCTCGATCACCGGGATATCTGGCGGCGGCGGTTTGGGCGGCTGGCCAAGGATCTTGCGCATCAACCACGCCCCGCGTTTGACGGGCGATGTTGTCGTCCCATTGGCCGTCACCTTGAGCACGGCCGCGGTCGTCAACAATCCGCCGCGGCTGCTGTCTCCTGGAATGCCAACGCCGCGAATGCGAGTCCCTTCAGCCGCCTTGGGAGCGCCGTAGTGTTCGGCCAGGCGCTGGTTGATCGTCATGAAGTCGGAGTCGACAATCGTCGTCGCCGGAGCGTTGCGATTGATCATCTCGCGAAAGAAGGCTTGCGGTTCGCGCTCGATGGCGTCTCGTAGGATAGGTGTGAACTCGGGATACAGAGTCTTGTCGGGCGACGTCAAATCGAGTTCGCGCAAGTCCAGCCATTGGTTCAAGAAGTCGGCGACGAAACGCTCCGACTTAGGATCGCCAAGCATCCGATCGATTTGCTGGCGGAGGACGCCCGGGTCGCGGAGTTTCTTTTCTCTCGCCAGATCGAACAACACGTCGTCGGGCATCGAGTTCCACAAAAAGTACGACAGGCGATTCGCAACGGCATAATCGTCCAGTGGACCGGGGTTCTCGTTGAGGAACAAAAAGTCGGGCGAGCAGAGAACGACTTGATAGACCGCCCGCATCGCGTCTTCGAATGCCGACCCATTTTTCACTCGCCCTTCCACGGCAGCGACGTAGCCCTCTAACTCGTCGGACGGAACCGAGCGTCGAAATGCTCGCGGAAGAAATTCCGCCAAAAGTTGCCGGGCGTCGTCAACCGGCGATCGCGATTGAACGGTTCCAAACACAAGCCGCCCTGGGCCATTTGCAGCGTCACCTGGCATCTGCTGAGGCGTCGTTCGCTTTGGTTTAGGGGCATCGGCAGCAAGTTTGTGGTACGGCACCAGCGGTAAGTCGCCGAAGAGTTTTTTGTGACTCGGTGGCGGCCACTCATCGTGGAGCGGACCTTCGATATTGATCCAGTCGACGGCGACTCCCGGTCCAACGTAGGCAGCGGCGCGGCCTTTGTATTCGTCGACGCGGAAGGGCCACAGCGACGCCGGGTTGAACGTCATGTACCCCGTCGGTTCGAGCCAGGCTTCAAACTCGTGATGAGTTGGGTTGAGCGAAGGAGCGTCGAAATGCCCAAGGAGTCGCGGCCCCATGTAAAGTCCCGCCGCGCCCATGCGAGGTGATGGCTTGATCTCACCCTTGTCCCACCAAAACGACCACACGCTCATGGCGATGCGGTAGCGGCCCGGATGAATCGGAGCGAAACGGAATCGGCATTGGAAGGCCTCGTCCTTGTGGCGCATCAGGCCCATGGTGCCCGGCTCTTTGAAAGCGCCCCCTCTGATCGCCTCGCCGAGGCCAATGAAACGGCCGCCCCACTTGTTGACGTCGGGGATCGGGAAGCGCGGGTCGTACTTAAAATCTTTGAGGATCACCGCGTCTCCATTGCCGGCCACATTCATCAGGTCGTATTGCTCGGTGCCGTACATCCGGCTGCGATAGACCTCCGGCGGAACGGCATACTTGGCAATCGCCTCATCGAAGGCAGCATCGAATGCCTGGCTATACCGGTTTAACAACACCGACGAGAACTCCAGCGCCGCGGCCGATCGATCGTATCCATACGCGCGGCCGTCGTCGGGCAACATGTCCTTCACGTTGAGCCCCGGAAGATCCAGCAGATCGCGAAGCGTGTTTTCATATTCGGCCCGGTTCAGCCGGCGAATTACCGTGCGACCGTTCTCCTTGCGCTCAGCCGACTCTCGCTCAGTTAGCCCGTGAGCAACCGATCGCGCGAACGCCTGGGCCTCATCCGCCGAGGGCTTTTCCATGTCGGCCGGCGGCATCTCGCCGGCGCTGACCCGATCGTGAATCTCTTGCCAGCGCGCGAAGATGGTCTTGTCGGCCAAATCGGTCGATAGCGTTTGCAGGTCAAGGCCAGCCTTCTTGGTCTCCGAATCGTGACACGAAAGGCAATGCGTTTCAGTGAAAGCCTTGATCGTTGCTGCATCGGCGAAATCGACAGCCCGGCAGATGCCCGCCGGAATGGCTGCGATCAAGAGAAGCAGCAATAAAGGCGAGCGCATAAGCAAGCAGCGGAGGGCGGGGGAGGGAAGGTGGGTACTAAACCCCATGCTATCCACGACCGAAGGATGGGGCAATCTTTGCGCCGCCCGCCTTCTGAAACGCCCCAAACATCAACGATTTCCTTTCGCCGATTTCAATTCTGCCAACACCGCTTCAATGGCTTGCGGCTCGGCCGGCTTCACCAGGTGGTGGTTGAACCCGGCCTTCGTCGTGCGGCGCCGATCCTCTGACTGGCCCCAGCCCGTCAGTGCCACAAGAATTGTCTTTTCCAGGCCGGGGATGGTCCGCAACCTGCGGGCAACTTCGTATCCGTCCATAACCGGCATGCCGATGTCGAGAAAAACCAAATCGGGCTGAAACTCGGTCGCGACGTCCATTGCCATTGGTCCATCGTGGGCAACACGGACTTCGTGTCCCTGTAGCCGCAACAATATCGAGAGGCTGATCGCCGCATCCTGGTTGTCGTCGACCACTAAGAGCCGGTAACCAGAAGGGGCAGCCGCTCGTTCTCGTTTCGTAGGTGTCGAGGGCGGCACTTGCTCTCGAGCAACCAAGGGAAGCCGGACGACGAATTCACTTCCGCTCTTGAGGCCGGCGCTGCGAGCTTCCACCGAACCGCCGTGCATCTCGACGAGGTTTTTCACGAGCGTAAGACCGATTCCCAAGCCCCCGTGCGCCTTGGTCGAGGCGTGATCCGCCTGAACGAACAGCTCGAAGACATGCGTTAGCATGTCCGCGGCGATTCCGATTCCGTTGTCTTGCACCGACAGCACCGCGTGGCCCCCTTCTCGCCACGCCGTCACCTGAATGTGGCCGCGGGCCTCGGTGTACTTGGCCGAGTTGGTCAGCAGGTTCCCAATCACCTGCGAGAGCCGCACCGGGTCGGCATCGAGAAGCAACGAAGTATTCGGTACCGAGACATCGAGCTGATGCTCCTGCAATTCAATCAATGGCTTGGCCGTCTCGACGGCTCGCGCCACTACGGTGGCGAGCTCCACGTTCTCTCGTCGCAGTTCAATCTTTCCACGCATCACACGCGAAACGTCGAGCAAGTCGTCGACCAGCCGGACCAAGTGGTGGACCTGGCGGTCCATCATTTCCCGGGTTTGCTGTGCAGTCTCCGCGTCGACCTGCGGCATCTTCAAGATTTGCAAGGAGTTGCGAATCGGCGCCAGCGGGTTGCGCAGTTCGTGGGCCAGCGTCGCCAGGAATTCATCCTTGCGCCGGTCGGCCTCGTGTAGCTCATCTTCCGCCTTTTTCCGTTCCGAAATATCGCGACTCACGGTCGCCAATCCGACACGCTCTCCTTTGGCATCGGTAATGGCCAACACGTTGAACGTCATCCAGATCGCTTCACCCGTTCTGAAATGACGGAAGCGGATTTCGACCTCGCCGTAACCGTCTTGGAGCACCTGAGGCAAAAACTCATCGACGACGAACGCCTGATCCTCTGGAAAAAAGAACTCTCGCACCGGAATGCTGCAAGCCTCTTCCATGCTTTCGAGTCCGACCAGTTGGTAGCCCTCTCGATTGATGAACGACGGAACCAAGTCGCGATCGCAAATCCCAATGAAGTCGTGGCTGTTCTGCACTAAGAACGCGAACTTCTCTCGCTCTTCTTCGGCGCGTCTGCGAGCCGTAATGTCGGAGTGAACAAGGATTACCTCCTTGACTTGCCCCTCGTGATCCTTAAGTGGATAAGCCACCGCCGAGACCCACCGCCGCGGGTCTTTGTGCCGGGTGCGGTCTGGAACCGTCTGGTTCACGTCGTACTCGATGGGCGGAATGACGACCGCTTCGCCAGCGAACGCCTTGCGCATGTAAAGGGCGATCCCCTTGGCCTCGAGCTGCGCATCCTCGAGCATGTTGTAGTCGGCGATTTGCGCGATGGTGACTCCCCACAATTCTTCCCACGCTGGGTTCACACTGATGGTCCGCCCGTCGGCGGAGAGAATTTGGATGCTGAAGGGAGCTTGTTCCATCAATCCCCTGAATCGCTCCTCGCTGTCGCGCAGGGCCTGTTGCACTTGGAGCTGCTCGGTGATGTCGATAGCCATTCCGCCAACCAGCGCGACTTGACCTTCTGACGACGTGATGGGGAACTTGCTCACCAGCGAGTATCGAACACTGCCCTCCTGCTTGAGGGCCTCGATCGCTTGCAAGCCGGACCCGCTCGTAAGCGCCCTTCGGTCATTTTCCCGAAACTGAGCGGCCGTTTCCGGTGGGAAGACCTCCTCGTCGGTTTTGCCATACAGGTTCGAACGCGGTGTGTTAAAGGCCCTCTCAGCAGCATCGTTGGCGTACACATACCGCCCTTGGACGTCCTTGATCCACGCCAGACCAGGCAGGTGCTGCATGAATCGGGCAAAGCGTTGTTCGCTTTGCAGAACCTGCTCCGCCGATTTACGGGCGAGTTCCTCTTCCACCAAGCGCCGCGCGTTCTCCTCCGACCTCCTCCGCTCAGTAAGGTCTCTCGTCACCTTCGAAAAGCCTCGCAGTTCTCCCGTCGCATCGCGCAGCGCGGTAATCACGACGTTCGCCCAGAACTGGGTGCCATCCTTGCGAATGCGCCAGCCTTCGTCTTCGAATCGCCCTACTGCTTTGGCGACTTCCAATTCGTGCTCTGGCCACTTTCGTTCGATAGCGTCCGGCGGATAGAAACGCGAGAAGTGCTGGCCAATGATTTCATCTGCCTTGTATCCCTTAAGGCGTTCCGCGCCCGAGTTCCACGTCAGAATGATCCCCTCGGGATCGAGCATGAAAATGGCGTACTCGGTGGTCCCCTGAACGAGCAGGTGAAGTTGCTCGGCCTGGCGCTTGGTTCGCTGCTTGTCTTGAAACAGGGCCACAAAGCCGCGGACTTTGGCTTGCAGCGCAATCGGCAACAACGGCTTCACCAAGAAGTCGACGGCGCCGAGAGCGTACCCTTCTTCCAGCTGCGCGCGATCGATATCGTTGGCCGTGAGAAAGATGATAGGCGTGTGGCGCGATCGTTCCTGACTTCGAATCGCCTTCGCGGTTTCGAAACCGCTCATTCCAGGCATGATCACATCGAGCAGCACCACGGCGAAGTCGTCCGTCTCCATCCGTTCGAGCGCTTCTTCGCCAGAGCGGGCTTCGAAGAGGTTGTGCCCTGGCTCATCCAGAATCGCGCGTAGCGAGAGCAAATTGGCGGGATGGTCATCGACGAGAAGGATATTCGCGTTCGATTCCGCCGGGGGCATGTTGTTTGTTCCCAGAGTTCTCAAACGTCCTATGCTTGCAGCCGACTAAACTATTGCCTCATTTTCCATTTCAACTGCCGCGAGTGTGCGGGTAGCGTCAATCTACCAATGCATCCACTCGGCGGCGACGTTTGGTGTGGAATTTGCGGCCGGTTCGTCCCGAGTTCCTCCTCCCGCCGTCCTTGTCCAATCGCAGCGAGGCTGCGATATTGCGGCATGTAAGGAGTAGCAATTCCCCTCGGATTTGTGGTATCGGCTCGACCGCAATGGTAACCAGGCTCGAACTCGAAATCCTGCCGCAGCCCGACGCCGTAACGTGCGGGCCGACATGCTTGCATTCCGTGTTTCGTTTTTACGGCGACGAAATTTCGCTCGATTCCGTCATTCGCGAAACACCGCAACTCGACGAAGGGGGCACGCTCGCCGTTCTACTGGGCTGTCACGCCTTACGGCGCGGTTATGAAGCGACCATCTACACCTGGAACTTGCAGGTTTTCGACCCCACTTGGTTCCAACAGGACGCCCCTCCGCTGGCTGATCGCCTGCGACTGCAGATGGCGGCCAAAGAAGAAAAGAAAAAAATCGTTCTTGCTAGTCAGGCCTACTTGGAATTCCTCTCGCTAGGCGGGGCTCTCCGAATGGAGGAGTTCAACGGAACCCTCTTCCGCAAATACCTGCGGCGGCAAGTGCCGCTTTTGACGGGCTTGAGCAGCACCTATTTGTATCGAAGTGCCCGCGAGTATGGTGCCGACTCCGAACCGGACGATGTGCGGGGTGTTCCAACGGGGCATTTTGTCGTACTTTGCGGGTACGATCCCGATCAGCGGTTGGTCCTGGTCGCCGATCCGTTGTTGCCAAACCCGCTGGGCCACAAACACTATTACGAAGTCGAAGTCGATCGTGTGATTCGAGCCATTCTGCTGGGCGTGCTGACCTACGACGCCAACGTGTTGGTGATCCAGCCCAAGAAGGAAGAGAAAGTGTAGCTTCATTCGCCAGAGCGCGACGACTTAGGCGCTCTCAAACTCTGGGCGAGGCAGTGAAAGAAGGACGGCGAGATTTCGGCCGAACCGAGTTCAACATCAAAGGATTGTTTGTGTCGACGTTGATCGTGGTCAACGACCCTAAGAACTGGCCCTTCGACATTCCAAGCGTCGAACTGGTGGATGCGTGGTCGTACCTCACCCAAAGCGAATTTAGCAATCGCAAGAACGTCAAGCTGTTCAATTTGTGCCGCTCGTACGGATACCAAAGCCTTGGCTACTACGTATCGCTCTTAGCGGAAGCACGCGGCCATAAGCCGATTCCCAGCGTCAGCACCGTGCAGGACATGAAGTCGCAAGCGATGGTCCGCTTCGTGTCGGAAGACCTGGAAGAATTGATTCAAGAAAGTTTGCAGCCGATCCACTCCGATCGCTTTACGCTCAGCGTCTATTTCGGACGCAACATGACGCGGCGTTACGACCGGCTCTGCTTGCGGCTGTTCAACATGTTCCAATCGCCCATGCTGCGGGTGCAGTTCGCCAAGGAAAAAGGGGATACCTGGCACATCCGCAGTATCGCGACCATCTCCGGCGATGAAGTCCCCGAATCGCATCGGCCGTTTCTGCTGGAGATGGCCACCGAGCACTTCTCCGGCAAAACCTCCCGCGTCCGCAAAAAGGCGCACGCCCGATACGACCTGGCGATTCTCCAAAACGAAGAGGAAGAAAATCCTCCCTCGAATGAGAAGGCGCTGAAAAAGTTCATCAAGGCGGCCGAGCAACTCGGTATGGATGCGGAGATCATCGGCCGCGACGACTACGGGCGGCTTGCTGAGTTCGACGCGCTCTTCATTCGCGAGACGACGGCTGTCAACCACCATACGTATCGGTTCTCTCGCCGCGCCGCCAGCGAAGGCCTGATCGTGATGGACGACCCTGAGTCGATCGTCCGCTGCGGCAACAAGGTGTTCCTGGCCGAGATGCTCGCCTGCCATCATGTGCCGATGCCCAAAAGCCTGGTCGTGCACAAAGAGAACGTAAACAAGGTCGTCGACGAACTCGGCCTGCCGTGCGTTCTAAAACAGCCCGACAGCGCCTTCAGCCTCGGCGTCGTGAAGGCGGAGAACGCCGAGCAACTAGAAGAGCACTTGGAAAAGCTGCTCGACCAATCGGAACTGATTGTCGCGCAGGAATACTTGCCTACCACCTTCGATTGGCGGATCGGCATCCTCGATGGCAAGCCGCTCTACGCGTGCAAGTACTTCATGGCCCGCAATCACTGGCAAATCATCAAACGCGACGCCAACGGCGAACAAGACTACGGGCGGTTCGAAACCTTGCCGGTCGAACTCGCCCCTCGCGCCGCCGTGCGAGCCGCATTAAAGGCCGCCAGCTACATTGGCAACGGCCTCTACGGCGTCGACGTAAAGCAGTCAGGCGACAAGTTTTACGTCATCGAAGTCAACGACAACCCCAGCATCGACGCCGGCGTTGAGGACCAAATCCTCCGCGACGAACTGTACAACCGCATTATGTCGGTCTTTTTGCATCGGATCGAACAGCGCAAGTCGAGCAGCGCTCAAGCCAGCGCCAGATAGCGCGATCTTTCAAACCACGTCCTCGCAGTCACGATCATGTCTCGTCTTTCATTATTCCAAGGCTTCGGCGTCGAACTCGAGTACATGATCGTCGATGCCAAGACGCTCGACGTGATGCCAATCGCCGACAAGCTGTTGTCCGATTACGCAGGCGAAATCACGGGCGACGTCGAAGTCGGTCCGCTGTCGTGGTCGAACGAGTTGGTCCTGCATGTGATCGAGCTCAAAGTGACCGAGCCGGCCAAGGGCTTCGATACACTCGGCGCGCAGTTCCAAGAGAGCGTGAAGAAAGTCAACGAGATCCTGCGACCGCACGGGGCTCGGCTAATGCCGACAGCAATGCACCCGTGGATGGACCCGCTGCGCGAGATGAAGCTCTGGCCGCATGAGTACAGCGACGTCTACGCCACGTTCGACCGGCTCTTCGATTGCCGCGGCCATGGTTGGGCGAACCTGCAAAGCGCGCACCTCAATTTGCCTTTCGCCGACGATGTCGAGTTCGGCCGCCTGCACGCGGCCATTCGATTGCTCCTGCCGCTGTTGCCCGCTTTGGCGGCAAGCAGCCCCTGCATGGATGGAAAACTCTGTCGCCCGCTCGATTCGCGATTGGATGTCTATCGCTCGAACTCGGCCAAGATTCCCTCGGTTGCCGGCAAAGTGATCCCAGAACCGGCCTTCACCGAAGACGAGTACGAACGGATGATCTACCGGCCCATGATGGCCGAGATCGCGCCGCACGATCCGGCCGGCGTACTCAAGAAAGAGTTCCTCAACGCACGGGGAGCGATTGCCCGCTTCGACCGCGGGGCGATCGAGATCCGCGTTCTCGATACGCAAGAATGCCCGACCGCCGACGTGGCGATCCACGCAGCCATTGTCGCCGTGCTGCAGAGCCTGGTTCGCGAACGTTGGTCGAGTTCGGCTGATCAGCGGCGCATGCCCACCGACGAACTCGCCGTGATTCTCGATTCCACGATCCGCGACGCCTCGTGGGCCAGGATTACCAATCCCGATTACTTAGAACTGCTGGGTCTTTCTCCATCGCGCATCGACGAGGGAATCACGGCCGCGGATATTTGGATCGACCTGCTGTACGACTGCCGCTTTCTTGATGCCAGCAATCCGGCATCGCTCCGTAAGCCGATCCAGACCATCCTGGAACATGGATGCCTGGCCGGACGGATGATCCGCAACTGGGACCGCAATCGCCTCTGGCGGGACGAGGCCCATTACGTCTATGGGGTCCTTTGCGACAGCCTCGCCGAAGGCGAGCAATTCGGCGTTGTCGCGCGTCAGCAGTGGGGATTGTAGGGGCGCTTTTGACGCTGGCGAGCGGTCGTCAAATCGGCCGAATCTGATTCGCCGCGCGGGCTGTAACCGATAATTCCCTTACATGCCCGTAATTTCGGGAATTGTAAGGAAACGGCCATCACGCCAACGCCGGTTTTCCGCTCTCTTCATTTATGATCAGACGCATCCCGGCTTATCCAACGATTTCGAGCCCCGTCATGCTTCAATCCAATTTGCGAACCTACTCGCGGGTGGATCGCTGGCGGGCCTACCAACCACACTTCCCGGAGCACATCCGGATCGAAGAGGGGCACGAGCCCGCCGAGGAATATTGGCCCTGGCAAGGAGCACAGATTCACCTCGATCGATTCACCGCCAAGGACGCCCCTTTGACGGTGATCCTGCTGCACGGCGGCGGAGGCTGTGGCCGGCTACTGGCGCCCTTCGGCAAGATGTTCCAGCAGCACGGTTTCAATGCCGTGATGCCCGACCTGCCGGGCTACGGCCTGAGCGAAGCTCCGGCCGAACTTGCCGACTACGGTCGCTGGGTCGATTGCGCCGTCGATTTAGCAACCGCCGAATGGAAACGCACTGGCAAGCCGGTCGCCTTCTTCGGCATGAGCGTTGGGGGATACCTGGCGTTGATGGCCGGCATGCGGTTCCCTCAAACGCGGGCCGTCATCGCGACCACGCTCGCCGATCCCCGCTTGCCAATCGTGCGCGATCAGTTCGCGCGCTTCCCGTGGCTCAATCGTATGTTGACGCCGTTCCTCGGTCCCGCCTCCGCGTTGTTTGGCAGCCTTCGCGTGCCGATCCGATGGTTTGCGAATATGGCGACCATCGCAAACGATCCAGAACTTTCTCACTTGCTGATGAACGACCCCGTTGGAGGCGCCAACTGGGTCACGTTGCGGTTCTTGAACAGTTTGCTCAATATCAAACCACCGGTCGAACCGGAAGACTTCCAGGGATGCCCCGTCTTGTTTGCACAACCGGCCGCCGACACCTGGACGACACTCGAAGCGAGCCAGCCGATGTTCGATCGCCTCGCCTGCGACAAAGAACTGGTCCTGCTGGAAAACGGCAGTCACCTGCCGGTGGAACAGCCAGGCGTGACCGAACTCGAACGCAAGTCGATTGAACTGCTGAAGCGAGTTGCTTGATTCTTGGCAACGGGAAGACTCGCAGCCACAAACATCGGTTGGCGATATACTGCGCGGTATTGTTTTTTTGAACGACCGCGCCTTCTCCGGGCCTCTCAATGGACCCTGTCCTTAACTTCGACGACCGCGTCACGTGCCTTCCTGTGGTCCACGGATCGGGCGACTGTGCGTACGAAGTGCGTCGGATGCTCCTCGAATATCCCTTCGATTGCCTGGCCGTTCCGCTCCCCCCATCGTTCAAGAAACTGGTCGAGCAAGCTGTCGATCGGCTACCGCAGCCGGCGGCCGTGGTTCAGAAGGTCAGGCGTGATTTCACAGGTGGCTCGGGAGACCAGCCCGACGCGGAAGCGAGTTATGTTCCGATCGATCCTTGCCAGCCTGTCATCGCGGCGATTCGCGTGGCGTTTTCCGAACATAAGCCAGTCTCGTTTATTGATTTGGAAACGAATCGCTTCGAAGTCGTCGCGTCGGCGATGCCCGATCCCTACGCGCTCAAAAAGGTTCCGTTGGCAAAGTTCAACGCCGCCCTGCTGCCTGCCGTGGGACCGTTGCCCGAAGGCCAGCCAACCGACCGCATTCGCTGCATGGCCATGCGTCTGCATCAGTTGGCTCGGCGGTACGAGAAGGTTGTCTTTCTGTGCAGCGTGCTCGAATGGCCTTGGGTTCGCCAGGCATATCAGCAACTCGCGGCCGATCAAACCGAATGGGAATTGCCCGAGGACGAGGAAGTCGAGGCGCCCGTTGCCTGCGACGTGAAGCCCGAGACGCTGATGTTCTTGCTCGGCGAATTGCCCTTTATCACGAGTCTCTACGAACGGGCCAATGCCGAACTGGAAAACGACGACAACGTGTCGATCGACGGCGTGAAGGAACTGCTACTCGCTGCGCGCGATGCTTACAACGACGAATTCAAGCAACGGGCCCGCAAGATCACGCCCCATTTGCTGCGGTGCATGCTGCGATACTCGCGGAACTTATCGCTCATCGAAAGCCGGATGACGCCCGACCTGTACACGCTAGTGATCGCGGCGCAGCAAACCGCCGGCGACTCGTACGCGCTGCACGTCGCCGAACTGGCCGCGAAGTACCAGTTCGGCGAGAAACGGATTCACACGCTCCCCGTCGCGGGAACGCTGCAAATGGGGATCGACCAGGGACGTTTCACTGGTGGCCCATTACACGACGAAGTCGTCACCATGGTAAGCCGCTTGCCGGGACCGCCGATGGTTTGGCGGTCGTGCGAACTCAAACGCCGTCCCCACACCGACGAGCAGCGGAAGTGGGAAATGAAGTGGAATCCCTACTCGCAGTGCAGTTGGCCGCCCGAGGATCTCTCGATCGAGCGTTTCCGCGAGCACGTTTTCCAAAAGGCCCGCGCGGCCATGGGCCAGGACCTGGCACGGACTGAGAAATTCACAACCAGCGTGCAGGACGGAATCGACGTTCGCGATACGCTGCGGCATTGGCACGAAGGGGACATCTACGTCAAAGTAATTCCCCCGACCCGCGGGCGACTCGACGCGGCCGTGATGCTGTTCGATTCACCGGCTGATCCGCGCGACTATCCCTACCGGATGACCTGGCACTCGGAATTCGAGTGGGAGTCGACGCTCGTGTTCTTCGCGACTCAATGGCAGAACCAGGTCGTCGGGCCAGGGATCGCGCGCTCGAACTATGGCGGGTGCATGATGCTCTATCCGCCGACGCCCATTAACGAAGTGTGGCGCGATCGCGAATTCGATTTCGTCGACACGCTCGAAGAGCGACTAATTGCCGCGGCCTGCCGTTACGCCCGCAGCAAGCAAGTGGCGATCCTCTCAGCTTATCCGCCAGGCGGCGCATGGCGCAAGTTGGCCAAACGCTTTGGCAAGCAACTTGTCCATTTGCCATTGTCAAGCTTTAGCGATGCGACGATCCAGCAGCTGCGCACGTTTCATGTGCTCAATGGAAAACAAGTGCGAAGTTACGCGCAAGAGTTCATTCGCAAGTCGTGATCGGGCGAGCTACTTTGCGGTAGCGGAGTTGTCCGCCGACTCTGCGACATTGCCGAAAGTCTTATTGACCCACGGCTGCAATCGCGGGGCGTATAAGTACGCCGAGGGAAGCATATTTCCCTGTTCGCTCGGGCCATTGAATTGAGCTCCCATAAAACTTGCGGTGGTCGCCAAGAACACATGGGTTGCCAGAACCACCGCAAGGATCGCTCGTTGCCAGGCGAGGGCGGGCCACGTTTCGAGAGCTACCGCGAGAAACAGATACAACATCGGTAAAGCGGCCGCGAGATAGCGCACTTGCGACGATAATCGAAGCGCCAAGACGCCCCCCACGAACAGCGCCACCAGCAAGATGAATCCTCGTTCGCGGCCATGCAGTACGTCTCGCGCCAGAATCGTCCAAAAAAGTGGATGGCAAAGCAACAGCAACACCGGAACGAGAAGAAGCGTTTCAACCGCAAACAGTGCCAACGTCCGGCCTTCTTGTCCCTTCAAGAACGACAGCAACAATTCCCGTTGGCTCTCGTCCGGCAGGTCTTCGACCGACTCCGGCGAGGGCTGGTTGATGACATCAGGCGACAAGGTCCCAAATCGCCAATAGACGCGTGCGTAATGGGATAGCCCAATGGTCAGCAATGTCACGGCCGCGACCACGACAAACGCCCACCACCACTTGGGAAGCGATTGAAGGGTTTGGAGCGAAGAAGGTTTTTCTTCGCCCTTGGTCGCCTCGCGCCACCGCCGAAACACATCAAACCAAGGCACGGCCAGGAAGCATGGCGCCAGAACGATCCCGTTGTAGCGAATGTTCATCGCGGCCAGTCCTGCAATCAGCCCCATCGCGAACACCCACCGAGAACCGGTCTGAAGTGACTCGCACAGGAGCGCAAAGGCGATGAGTGCCAGCAGTCCCAAAAGCCCGTCATGGTGCCAACGGACAGTCGAAAAAGTAGTAATCGGGCAAACGACCACCGCGATCAACACAACGATCGATGCGAACGGGGGCGTTTCCCATCGCCGAAGAAGCCGGGCCAATACCAGCAACGCGGAAATCCGAACCAGGATCGCGAACGCAAACGCCGCAACGGTGACCTCGGGCGGCGTCAAGGGCGCGGGCAACGGGCTAATCCGCGTTGGCAAGATGCCAAAGCTGCGCATCAGAACGCTTTGCAGGCCGACCTTCACGCTCCACGGCTCGATGGCCATGCCCGTTTTCAAAACGAGCGGATAAAGAGGTGGATGAAAGAATAAATCGTGCCGGTAGCACGTGTACGGAAACTGTTTGATCTGCGGATCGTCTTGGGTGGTGTAGTGGGATAGATCCCATTTCATCTCCCGCGCCAAGGTCGAGTACACGGCCTCGTCCCCATCCGTGTGCCGGGTGTAAAGCATCGTGACGTGCTGCAAGATCGTCACTGCGATGGCAATCGCCACCGCAACGGGAGGTATGCCGACCGTTCGCGTCGGCTTCGGAGCATCGATTGCTTTTCCCCTCGTGCTCATGGTTGGCCCGCCGCTTCCTGTGGGGATATCTTGCTGATCGGCGGATACCGTTGGAGCCACGGTCGCAGCATGTATGCCGGTGCAGGCGTCACGTAGGCAGGCTCGGCAATGAGCGTCGCGGCGGGAATGCAGCCCGCTATCTGAAAGAAGAGGGTCACCACCGCCAGTCCACCCGCCCAACTTCGCCACGGGACGGAGCATCGCACATAACAAGCGACCATCGCGGGCGCGAGCATTGCCGCCCAGAGTGAGCAAAAACGAAGTTGGTAGCATCCTCCCCAAAGCCATCGAAGCGAGAAGTCGACGAAGATGGCCAACACGGTCATGATGATCCAATTGTCGCCCACTCTTCGGTCCTTCTCGTCGCCGGCAAGCATCGCCCGAATTTGGGGCACAACTGCTAACAGCGCGACCACGACGGGCGCGGTGGCAAGCCATTCCGGAATCAGCTGCCAGGCAGGGCGGCGAAACGTGATGCGGAACATCCCCACAGCGAGCGAGTCGTCCGCGGCGGGCGCTTCATCGGCGGGGCTGCCGTACAGGCGGAAGATTTCGCTTGGCCCAATCGCGGCCAGAAGGCGGATGTAGTGCCACCCCGACATCGCAAGTGCGATCGCCAGAAAGATCCACAATGGTCGGAGCGACAAGGAGTGGATCTTTTCATGGCGCACTTGGTTAAAGGTCAGGACATACGTAAGTCCAGCCAGCGGAACGATCCAAAGCGCGCTGGTATGCGTCAAGAGCGCAAAGCCACCGATGATTCCCGCGGCGACTCCAATTGACCAATGTGATTCATCGCTGGCCGTCAAAAGAAGCAACGCCGCGATTCCCAAATACGCGGCGATTCCTTCGGCGCGCAACCATACCGTAGAGGCGACCAAGATCGGACAGACAGCAATCGTGACGATCGCCAGGCCACTTGGAAGGACACCGTATCCTTGGGCTCGGCACCAGCGAGCCACCGCGGCGATGTAGACGAACAATGCGACCGCATGCAGTAGATACGCTGCACTCTGGCACGCCGCGGTGCGGCGCATCTCGTTTTCCTTGTTCGCCGCGCCGGCAGAGTCGGCAAACACCTTCAGAACAGCAAAATAGCCAGGCGGTTGTGGATAGACGTTCGCCTGATACACGTCGAAAGGAAGATTCTCGGCGGCAGTTCCACGCGTGGTGTAGGTGGAAGGGCTCAACGACAAGTTCTCGACGAGGGCGCGGTTTCCGATGCCCTCGACGTCAATCATGGGATTGACCCAGACCGTAGGAGCAACAGCAACGATCCCCAGGGTCCAAGCCAGAACGCAAACGATCGGCCACGTGATCAGCGATGCGCCGGCAGGAGGCGAAGGTTGGGGCCGATTCGCATCCTGCGATGTCGCCTTCCCGTTCATAGCGATCCGCCTCGACGAACTTCTTGCACCGCTTAGATGCCCAAAAACTCTTCCAGGGCCTCGCGCATGATATCGCGTGGTGCTTCGGCCTTCGTCCACTTTTGTAAGACCGCGACGGTTTGTTCGAGCAGAATCGCCAGCCCGTCGACAGTACGGCAACCATGTTGAGCTGCGTCGCGCATCAGCTTGGTTTGCGGAGGGTTACCAGCAGCATCGATCACCACCGCCGAAGGAGCTAATCGTCCCAGGACGACAGGCACCCTCGCTTCCAAATCGCTCGCGCCGATCGTCGTAGCATTGAATACGAAGGCCACGTCCCGATCCAAGTCGAAATCGCCGACCCAAATATCAAGTTGGGACTTCACCTGCAATTCGTTTGAAACGAAGTCGGCGAGTTCCTGCCCACGGCCAGGATGCCTGGCGACGATTGTGATCTCTCCCACTTTGGCGTCGGCCAACGCAGCCGCGAGAGAACGGGCCATTCCTCCACTCCCCAAGATCACTGCACGCTTGCCTGCGAACAAGGATGCGTCGCCTACCGTGGCCAGAACGCTTCGCCCCAACAGACAATCGCCGACGAACTTTTCGTCGTTTCGAATGACAAAGTCGACCCGCCCCGAGCGCTGAGCGAGAGGCGTCAGCTCATCAAGGAGCGTCACGATGCCCGATTGGAGACTGCCTGCCGGATGGATGCCGCGAAAACCAAAGGCCTTGGCACCGCGGACAGCATCGGCCAATTGGTCGCTTGCGACCTGAAACGTGAGACAGCGCCAGTCGTCGAGTGCCAGGTGGGTCAGAGCTTTCTCGACGACGTATTGCAAAGGATTTCCGGCGACGACGTCTCCCAGACAGCAAACAACTTCTTGAAGACCGGCCGATGTCACGCAAGGGTTCCTTGAGGCATTAATTCCCGGCCTCCAGCGTAACATCGCCGCACCGCCACGCAAACGCAAGATAGTAGTTCGGCGGCGGAAAACTTCGATTCTCAACCTTCCTCGCGCAGCAGCGGCCGCGAGTCATCCTCCCCGAAACGCGACAAATAGCCTTTCATTCGCAGCTTCTTAACGGTGCTGTCGCTGGTCATGTACCGGACCGAACCGTAGATCGGCCGGACCGGGGCCCACGGGCGATCGTAACGCCCAAGCACCCAGAAAATGCCGCTGTAACTATTCGGATCGCGGCCGTCTAGCGCGTACTTATTGTTGAGCTCGATCATGATTTTCAGTGCCTTCTGCGGCGTCGCCGACCACTCCAAAATCTTCTTTCCCCACAACATTCGCAGGTAGTTCTGCAATCGGCCCGTCTCGCGCAGTTCCCGCTGAGCTGCGTTCCACACGGGATCGTGCGTCTCGCCTTTCTCAAACTCCGAAAGATCGTAGTCGTATTTACGAGAATCGTCGGCGTGCTCCTTCAGGGTCGTCTTCGCCCAATCGGGTAACGAATCGAAGTGGTCGTAGTTCGATTCGCGGTGGCACATGTTGAAGCCAATTTCGCGCCAAACCAAGAGTTCCTCCATAAAAGCGTCGAACGCCGGACTCGCGCCCCACCATCCTTCGCGCTTGCCATGCACCTCGCCTGTCATGTCCGTTCGTTTCCACCCGTCTGCCTTTGCGATCGCGGCTAGAACTTCGTGCGCGGAGAGATGACCAAAATGCAAATACGGTGATAGCCCGCTGGCGACATCGTCGTCCGGGTGATTGCGATCTTCGGCGTAGCGATCGTAACCCTCGCGTACCCACCGATTGAGGTGCAACCGGCCTGCATGCGCGCCTCCCACGATCTCGCTCATCGATACGGAGTGATCGATCGCGAACTCAGACAGATCGAGCTTCTCGCGCGTGAGGCTCTCCACTTTTTCGGCAGGCCATCGCTTAAGAATCTCCTTTGGCAGGTGCGCCTCGGGAAGGGAGAGGCCAGAACCTGGCTGAGGCTTCGGGTAAGCGTCCAAGTGCGGCCGAAGATGCTTCTGCAGCCATCGCCGAAAAGAATGCGCAACCGTAAACGTCTGCTCGGCGGCTCGCATCGGAAGGAGACCATTCCCGTCGATGGCCTCCACTAATACCGGCGAATGTTTGGCGGCCGCTGCCACCATGGCCGGCAAGAAGAAGCACGGATAGTCGTCGGCGACAATAACGCAGGCGTGCTTCGCAAGTGCGGCCAGCAGCCCCTTACCATCACTGTTCGAACGTTCCAGGAACGGGTAGTAAGCGATCGGCGTGTCAGCCAATCCCTTGGCGTTGTCGATCATCCCGTCGATCACAAATCGATGCAGGCGGTCGCTGGCCCAGCGGTAGCCAGTTCGTAGTGCCTCGAAAACGATCAGCGGTTTAGAGAGTTCGGTAGCATGTTCGATTGCCCGCTGCAGACTAAAATTCCAGCTCGTTCTGCGAAAGGCGGTCATCCAGTAAAGGACGTAGTCGCCATCGGCCCGGATTTCCCGCTTGTTGGCCGCGCGAATGCGAATTTTGGGCACTACCGATTTCATTTTTGTTGATGCGTCGATGTTGGCGACGGAATTGCTACCAAGCGAGGTGAGTCCCCTTCCCGGTGGCGGGAATCGAATTTGCCGGTTAGAACGTGAGGGCGACGAGCAAAAAAGCCTAACGTGATCTTGACCGTCAAAGGTCGGCTTGGATCACCAGCTTAAGCACCTCACTGGAAAAATCGCGAACAGGCTTTGGGAGTCATTGCCGTGAATTTTCGCCAAGTCTTGATCGGTGATTGCGTTATCAACACGCTGGATGTTGACTCCGGCGAGTCCCTTCCCGTGCTGGTGCTCGTTCATGGATTCCCCCTCGATCATACGATGTGGACCGGGCAGATTTTGGGGCTTTCGCAGCAAGCGCGGATCGTCGCCATCGATCTGTGCGGGTTTGGACGCAGCTCGAGCGCCTCGGGAACGCTCTCGATGGAACGATTGGCTCGCGACATCGCCACCGTCCTGAACGACTTCGGAATCACCCAGCCGGTGACCTTGTGCGGTCTTTCGATGGGCGGCTACGTGGCCTTCGCGTTTTGGAAGCAGTTTGCCCGTCGACTGGAAAAGCTGGTTCTGTGCGATACGCGGGCAGTGGCCGACGCGCCAGCCGCCGCGGAGAAGCGGTTGGCCTCTGCGACACGGCTGGAAAAAGAAAACGATATCAAGTTCCTGGCTGACGACCTTCTGCCGAAACTATTTGGCGAAACAACCCGCACCGATCGCCCTGGTCTCATCGAAGCAACTCGATCGGTCATCTTGGCCACAAATCCTCGCAGCGCGGCAGCCGCTCAACGCGGCATGGCCGAGCGTCCCTCGTACGAGTCCCAATTAGGCAAAATCAACGTTCCGACGCTGGTAATCTGCGGTGAGCACGATGCCATCTCGCCTGCCGCAGAAATGCGCGGTTTCGCCAAGTTGCTGCCGCAAGGACGCTACGTCGAAATTCCCGGCGCCGGACATATGTCGCCGCTAGAACAGCCAGCAGCCTTCAACGCCGCGCTGGAAGCCTTTTTAAAGGGCTAGGCGCCTCCCGCATTTCGTCTTTGCGCATGTCGTTGCATTTCGCGCCCGCTCGCCGCTAGGCAAGGGAATACGGCAGCGGCAGAGGTTCAAATTTGGGGCGGCACTCTTTACCCAGCCCTCCTAGACCACCCGCTGGGGTGGTTTGTGCTAATGACGGTAGCGGTTCCCTGGTCTATATTGAGGCGTTTAAGCATGCATCTCAAACTCTCAAGGAACGCGTTAATGGAGTACATCCTGGAAACCCGGAGCCTGAAGAAGAGCTACGGCGAAGGCGAGGCCAGGGTTGACGCCGTGAGAGGCATCGATATCGCTATCGAAAAAGGCGAATTCGTCGCCATCATGGGGCGATCAGGATCGGGAAAAAGCACCCTTTTGAGCATGCTGGGGGGCGTCGAAAAGCCCACCGAAGGCCAAGTACTGATCGAAGGCCGCGACATGGCCAGCATGTCGGACGACGAACGAACGCTCGAACGCCGTCGGCGAATCGGATTCATCTTCCAGTCCTTCAACCTTCTGCCCATCTTAACCGCCGTCGAAAACGTCGCCCTGCCGCTGGAATTAGATGGCATCAATCCGGCCGAAGCCCAAAAGAGGGCCATCGAGGTACTCGATCTCGTGGGAATGGGGCATCGAAAAAACAACGTTCCTGGCAAGCTGTCGGGGGGGGAGCAACAACGGGTGGCAATTGCCCGTTCGCTCGTGATTAACCCGGCGCTGTTGCTGGCGGACGAACCGACCGGAAACCTCGATACCACGAATAGCGACCGGATTATCGACCTGCTCAAAAAACTCGTTCGTGAGCGGAACCAAACCATTGTCATGGTGACCCACGACGAGGATGTCGCCAAAGTTGCCGACCGCACGATCTACATCGTCGACGGCGTGGTCTCCACCCGCGAGGCCATGCACCTTCGCATCGAGCCGACCGAATCCACTTTGACGGTGAAACGAGCATGAGTTCCGGATTGCTTCGCTTCAGCATCAAACACCTGGGAATTCGCTGGGACCGCAGTTTGCTGACGGTCCTCAGCGTGGTGCTCGGGGTGGCGGCGATCGGCGCGGTCGAAATGACGGCCGAAGCAACCCGCCACGCCTACCAGGCCATGTTCTCCACCGTGACGGGCAAAGCCGAACTCGAAGTCCAAGGGGCATCGGGGACGGCTTTCAATCGCGGCCTCGTCGACGAGGTTCGGGCGATCGACGGCGTCAAAGCCGCGGTCCCGCAGTTGTTCCAACCGGTTCGCATCAATACGCGTCCGATCGCCAAAGCTCCTCCCAGCGAAGAAACCGAGTCCGAGGGCGACGACTCCCGCGTCGGCGGTTCCCGCAGTTCTTTGGTCTATCTGCTGGGAGTCGATCCGGCTGTAGATCAAAAGCTTCGAGACTACAAGATCGTCGATGGGCGAATGATCGAGGGCGAGTGGGAGATCATGCTCGAGGAGAATATCGCCAGCGCGATGCCAGCTAAAGTTGGCGACGAGCTGAGCATTCTGGCTCCCGTCGGTTTCATCGACGGTGGATTGCCTCGCGTAAAAGTCGTGGCGATCGTGAAGTCGAGCCAGGCCAGCCGGAGCATGCAGGGTGGATTGGCGATGGTCGATTTGGCCACGGCTCAAAGGTTGTTGCTGACCCGAATGTCCGTTGTCGCTCCTGTGGACGAAGATGAGGAGGAAAACGCTCTCCCGCCAATCGTCGACAAGATCCATTCCATTCAAGTGATTCGCGACGAAAAAATTCCCCTCGAAACGCTGCGAGCGGCGATCGCAGCAAAGCTGCCCGAGGGCGTTAAGGTTTCTCCTCCTGTTTCCAAGACCCAGGCGCTCGACGCCACGATGCGCGGTACGCAACAGGGCCTCCAGGTGACGACGCGGTTCTCGCTGATGCTGGGAGCCTTCATCATCTTCAACACCATGCTCATGAACGTGAGCGAACGTCGCAAGCAAATCGCGATTGTGCGGGCGATCGGCGCCACGCGCGGGCAAATCTTCTGGATGGTGCTACGCGAAAGCTTGTTGATCGGCGTTGTCGGTTCGGCCATTGGCCTGGGACTAGGCTTCCTTGCGGCGCGTTTCATCACGGCGACGTTGGCCCATGTTACCGAAGTCGATATTCCCATGGCCGTGTTGACATGGTGGATCACGTTTTTGTCGATCGCCTTCGGCCTCGGCATGTCTGTCATCGGTTCGATCTTGCCGGCTTGGACAGCGTCGGGGCTTTCGCCCCAGGAAAGCATGTCGGCCATCGTTCGCGCTCCGGGCACCGCCGGCTCGACTTCCCGCTTTACGATCTGGGGATTGGTCGTCGGGGCCGCCGGCAGTGCATGGCTCTATTCCTGCGTGATGGGCTGGTTCTCGATGGACTACGCCGTGTACGGCGGCATGGCCATGGTGATGTCGGCCTTGTTACTGCTCCACATTCTGATGGATCCCCTTTCGACGTTGGCATCGGCTTGCCTGCGTCCGTTCATGGGCGTTTCCGCCACCTTGGCGCATCGACAGCTAATGCGTAATCGCAGCCGTACGTCGATCACTGCCGGTGTGCTCTTCATCGCGTGCGCGACGGGCGTCGGCATGGCCCACACCATTCTCGACAGCGTTGAAGACGTGCGCAGTTGGTACAAAAAAGTCCTGACGGGTGACTTTTTTATCCGCACCATGGTCCCCGATCCAGCCACGGGACTGGTTGCAAATCTTCCTCCGGAAATCGTTCCGGAAATTAAAAAAGTTGATGGCATTAGCGCTGTCGATATCGCACTCTTTCAAAAGGTTCAGGCCAAGCGACCGACTGCACCCGGCGCCGAACCGGTCATGGATGAAGTGTTCGTGGTGGCTCGCGACTTGCCCGAGGGCATGCCCATGAACCTGGACGTGGTCGCAGGGAGCGATCCAAACATGCAAGGCGAGGCGCTTCGAAAACGCCTGCTCGCCGGTGAAGTTGCTTTGGGAAGCGTCTATGCCGCCCAGGTCAAATTGAAAGCGGGTGACTTTGTCGAGATCGATACCCCCTCTGGGCTGCAGAAGCTGCGCGTGGCAGCAGTGGTAAATGACTACCTCTCGGGTGGGCTTACCATTTGGATGTCGCGTAACACAGCCGCCGATGTTTTGCAGGCGACCGGCGTAGGCGCCGTGATCGTGTACGCAAAAGAAGGAAAAATGGAGCAAGTTCGCGATGCTCTTAAACCCATCTGCACGCGCTATGGAATCTTGCTCCACTCGTTCGCCGACGTGAAACAAGTCGTCGAAGGAATCATTAGCGGTACCGACTACTGCTTGTGGGCCTTGATCTACCTTGGATACTGCGTTGCCGCATTCGGCATGATCAACACGCTTTCGATGAACGTGATCGAGCAAACCCGCGAGATCGGCATGCTGCGGACCATCGCCATGACGAAAACGCAAATCTTCCGCGGTATTCGGGCTCAGGCCTTGATCATGAGCTTGATCGGACTAGTACCAGGGATTCTGGCCGGACTCGGAGTCACTTACCTGCTCAACGTCGCTGCTAAAGAGTCTCTGGCCCATGACATCGCATACCATGTGCGACCCGATGTGCCGCTGATCACCTTGGTGGGCGCCACGATTCTCGTGATGTTTGCGGCACGCTTTCCAGCTCGCCGAGCGGCAAATCTGCCAATCTCCGCCGCTTTGCAATGCGAGTAAGGTAGCCACGGGCCGAGCGCAGCGGTGCTCGGCCCCGGGGCGGCCAATTCTGACACGCGACAAGCCAGTTCGACGCCGTCTGTTCGGCGTTATATGCTATGGCCATGTGATGGCACCCAGGCAGCCATTCTTCGTACATTGCTAAGGTCTAACCCATGCGCACGTTTGGATACCTCTCCGTCGGCGTCGTTGTAACTACCATCGCGATGGGTGCTGTCCTGGTTGCGCAGGACAAAGTTTCCAAGCCCAAGAAGGCGCCGTCGGCGAAGGCAACATCCGCAAAGGCAAAAGGAACATCCGCCGTCGAGCAACAGTGGTCGCGCTTTCGCGGCCCCAGCGCGATGGGGACCACCGATCAAAAGGGACTGCCGCTCGAGTGGAGCGACGACAAGAACATCGCCTGGAAGATCGAAACACCCGGCGCCGGCGCATCGAGCCCCATCGTCGCCAAGGATCGGATTTATCTTACGACCTACTCGGGATACTTTGTTCCCGGCGAGGATCGCGGAAGCCTGGAGGACCTCAAACGCCACCTCCTGGCAATCGATCCCAAGGATGGTTCGATCCTCTGGAACAAGCCCATCGCGGCAAAACTCCCCGAGGAATCGCAGATTCGCGACCACGGCTTCGCAGCCAGTACGCCTGCCGCCGACGAAGACCAAGTCTACGTCTTTTTCGGCAAGACGGGCGTCTTCGCTTTCGATCACAGCGGTAAGCAACTATGGCAAACTGATGTTGGTGAGAACACTAATGGTTGGGGCAGCGCGGCCTCGCCCGTGCTTTACAAAGACCTTGTCATCATCAATGCCAGTGTCGAGAGTGAATCGCTAATCGCCCTTGATCGCAAAACAGGCAAAGAGAAATGGCGGCAGGAGGGAATCAAGGAGTCGTGGAACACGCCCGTGATTGTGACGGCGAAATCGGGTCGCACCGAACTGATCGTGCCAATCGCCGGCAGTGTGTTGGCCTTCAATCCCGATAGCGGCAAGAATCTTTGGTCTTGCAACACCGATATTGGTTGGTACATGGTTCCAAGCGTCGTTGCCTACGATGGCGTGGTGTACTGCCTGGGAGGCCGCTCGGGCATCACGGCTTTGGCGGTACGCGCAGGCGGCGAAGGCGACGTCACGGAGACTCATCGCTTGTGGACCAGCCAAAAAGGTTCCAACGTCTCGTCGCCGGTTTTTCTCGACGGCTATCTCTATTGGATGAACGATTCCCAGGGCATCGCCTACTGCGCTGAGGCCAGTACGGGAAAGGTGCTGTATGAAGAGCGCCTTCCACGGGCCGACCAGATCTACGCCTCGGCGCTCCTGGCCGATGGGAAGATCTACTACTTCACGCGGTCAGGTCGCACGTTTGTGCTCGCGGCGAATCCCAAATTCGAGCAGATCGCCATCAACGATATCAGCGACCGAAGCGTCTTCGACGGCAGCCCCGCCGTGATGGGAGACAAACTGCTGATCCGCTCCAACAAGTACCTGTATTGTTTGGGCAAGTAGAAGGCCCAAACCGGACAACCGATGAAATAGGGTAGGTCGTGCATAGTCGCTTTCTCACAGCCACGTCCACTTATCGAACGTCGCGGCTTGCCCGGCGAAATGTCCTTGCTCGTCGTCGAGGTTCCAAATGATCGTTTGTTCGATTAGGAATCGCTTGCCGCCGGACGAGATGCGAATACCACGGTAGTCGTCCACGTACCCATCGCGTGCCGTCCGCTCGAGCAGCCTCGCCCGCTCGTCGCGGTGCATGGGCTCGGCAGTCAGTCGCGAAGGCGTCTGCGTGAATTGATCCCAAGGCAACTCCCACAGCGATAATGCCGTCTGGTTGCCGTAGTTCAAAATCGGATCGGCAACCGGCGTGTGCGAAACGACGACAAATGGCGCAGAGAACAAGCGTCTGGCTTCCTCCACAGCATCGCCGCTTCGCGGCAACAACTCGCGTTTCAGCCGCCGCGCGAACGAATTGAGCAATCGTTGCGAATGGCGTACCACATCCTCGCGCTCAAAGAAGTTCATGACGAAACCGAGTCGTCTGCTATCGGAGGAGGTTCTGGCATCGACTGACTTTCTGGTGATTCGGCGCTTGGCTCGCTCAACGGTTCTATCGGGTCCGGAATGTTGCCAGGCGGAAGTGCTGCGATCGTCTCAGAACCCAGCACAATCGGCTCGTGAATTAACACCACCGGCGGAGCAATCCGGCGTGCGCCGTCGCCCACCAGCGCCATGGGGATGGCCGGTTCGCCCGCAACGCAATTGCAAAACATGGATGTCTGCGAGCCCGCCGTCTTGGTGCGGCGGTGGCATTTTGGGCACTCCCAAACGCGGCGCAACTCGTACTTCAGCCGCTCGAATGGCCCCTTCATGGTGGTTATTCTTCCTTGGGAATAAACGTCGACGATCCAGGCATCGGCAATAGAGAAAGCTCTGCGCGACAAACCAGTATCTTCCCCATCATACCGAAACTGTCACGCTTCGCGCGCCGCATGTTCTGGCGATGCTAGCGGAACGGCAATGGCGAGATGGAGAAGAAGCTGAACGGGGAAACTGGGGGCGTGTTGATCTCGCGACAACAGCCGCTTGACATTAACATTTCACGCCGGAGTGGTCGCGCAAGACCTTACGAATCGGGTGACTTAATCCGGAACCTCGGATTTTGCCGATCTGTTAAATGGGAACGCGGCGCGTGTCATGGATGACATCGCCAAGAGACACAGGTTCGACTTCGACCGCTCGTGCTGGGAATGGATTCCATGAATCTCCTACAGAACCTCCGTCTTGTCTGCCGAGCCGCCCTCTTCACGATGATCGTCTGCCCCATGCTGCTGCTCGGGTGCAAAAACGGTTACCAATACGCACGAGTGGTCAAGCCGGGCGAACGCGAAATGGTCGGCAGCCACCAGGCGGGGCAGGAAACGTTTCGCCCGTTGATCGAAGAGTCGGTGTCCAAGCTTCTCGCGCGTTGCGATACCAACCCCACACAGCTCGTTTCCACCGATTCCGCGGTGGGGCGCTACAACGTTTGCTTTGTCGGTGTTGAGAACGCGAGCATCGAAGAAATCGGCGACTTCAAAGAGCAAGTCTACGAAGCGATCGATACCAAGATTCGTGAGAGCACTTCGTTTCAGACGGTCAGCCGCCGCTACGTCGACGCCGGATTGCGCGAGTGCCGGATGCGGCCCGATCAACTGATGATTCCCGACAACATGCGGCAGTTCGTCGCCTTGATGGAGCAGGGGGGGCATCCCTTCGAGTATCTCCTCTTTGCCAAGCTGACGTCCGGCACCACCCGCGAGAACAAAGAGTATCAACGCGACTATTTGTTGACGCTGGAATTGGTCAACATCCACACCGGAATTAGCGAAAAGCAATCAGCTGAGCTGAAGAAGGGCTACCATACGTCGCGCATCAGCCGCTGGGGAGCCAGCGTATGGCCCTTCAGCCAATAGTCGCTGCCGCATCGCTTCATCGCTTTGCAGCACGACGCCTGACACTCGCGCTGGTCCTGTTGGCCTGCCTGAGCGGCTTCTTCTCGGGCTGCGCCACGCACGCCGATCGCCTGATCGCCGTGCGGAATCATTACTTCGACGGCAATCTCGCAGACGCCGAAACGCTGCTCGACGAAGCCGTCAAGAAGCGTAGTTCCGACGCCGATGTCCTCCAGTTGGAACGCTCGGTCATCCAACTCGCGGCCAATCGCCCTAAAGAGGCGGAACAAACGCTGCGAAAGATCCGCGACCGCTTTGACGATCTCGAAGAAGGGAGCACACTTGCCAACGCGTCGAGTTGGCTCACCGACGACACCCGCCGCGGCTACGCCGGCGAAGACTACGAGCGGGTGCTCATCCGCGCGATGCTCGCTGTCTCGAACCTGATGCACGACGGCGGTGACGTCGAGGCCTACTCGCTGCAAATGGTCGACAAGCAGCAGCAAATCATCGACGCCGGCAAAGACAAGGACGGCAAGAACCCCAAGGAAAACTATGGCCGCGTCGCGCTCGGCCCGTATCTGCGAGGCGTCTTGCGCGAGGGAACGCAATCCAACTACGACGATGCCACGAGAAGTTTCGAGCAAGTCGTCGCCTGGACGCCTCAGTTCGCCTACGGCAAGGAGGATCTCCAGCGGGTCAAGTTCGCCACCCATTCCGCCAAAGGCAATGGCGTCGTTCACGTGATCGCGTTTGTCGGTCGCGGGCCGTTCAAAATTTCAACTTCGGAAGTCCCTAGCACGGTGGCAATGGCGATTGCCGGTGGGATTGTTAGCGCCGTTGGCAGCCAGACCTTGCCGCCGACGGTCGCGCCTATTGAAGTGCCTCGGTTGGTCGCTGCGCAAAACATAATCGCCGGTGTTGGCGTCGACGTCGGCGGACAACCCGCCATCCAAACCGAGACCATCACCGATGTGACCCAATTGGCCGTTGCTCAGCACGAAGCGGTTTTTCCGCAGGTCGTGGCCAGGGCGGTTGCCCGGCGAGCGCTCAAAAAAGGTGTCGTCTATGGGGCTAAAGAATTCGCAGGCATCAATAAGGGAAGCCTGACCGGTCTCGCAGTCGACTTGGTAGGTGCCGCGTGGGAAGGTGTCGAATCAGCCGACACACGCTGCTGGGGACTGTTGCCCGACAAGATCCAAGTTTGCCGGCTAGAGTTGCCCGCGGGAGAACACACTCTTGGCTTTCGCCCGCTGGGCCACAATGGCCGGCCGATTGCGAACGCGGCGCCCATGCGCGTTCAAGTCGACGATGGGCAAGATACCTTCGTGCTGGTGATGTACCCCGGCCCCAAAATGGTCGGCACCCCGCTGGTTAGTCGCGGCCCTGCTACCTTGTCCGACCCGCCGGTGGTCTTCGCAGAAGTGCCACAACCGAAAATGAAAGGGCGGCGCTGACGCCACCTTCTAATCGTTTTCGACTTCCGGCAGCTTCGCGATGGCATCGGCCGTGAGCGTCTCGGTCCACACCGTTTTGTCTTGCTGATCGGCCTGCCCCGGGTCCCATCGGAAGCCAACCCGGAAACCCGCCGCCGCGTTTTCTCGAATGTCAACGTGGAATCGCTCTCGCGCCATCGCCGGAAGCATCACTTCCCCTTGGCCCGTTTTGCAGAACCCAAGGTCGACGCGTTCTCCCTTTCCATCGACCATCTTTTCGACCTGATAGATCGGGTAGACCCAACCCGGCGGGATCTCAGGCGAGAAGGAATCTCGCAAGTAGCCGTGATAGCTCAACGGCAGCTCGTTCCGGTTCACCACTTCCATGACCAAACGGTTGCGGTCTCCCTGGACTACTCCCAGAATCTTGAGCACCGGTGCCTCGAGTTCCTTGCCAGGCGGCAGGTACGACTTGTTGCCCGTCTTAAAGTCGATCCGCCGCGAAAGGCCCGACTCAGGAGTGATCAGCAATTGATGGTGCACGTCGTCAATTTCAAATTCGCACGACGCGCTCCAGGTGTTCGTCCCACTGAAGACTTTGGCGCTGCGCGTGGGCGCTCCCGAAATACGATCCCACAGTTTCTGGTGTTCAGTGAAGGCTGTGAGCGAGTAGGTGGCCTGCGACTCGCCCGAGGCGTTGTACGCGGTGACCGCGTTTTCGATCGCCCGCGCTTGCCAGTAGCTTGCTTGGGCGAGTTCGATTTTCTGGACGGCGATCACTTCGCCCGCATCGGAGACAAACGCCCTTTCCGGCATGTAGGCCAGCGGCCTTTCCCAGATCACCGTCTCGCCGGCGTCGTCGATCCGCACGGCCGTGCCCGTGACAGTATTCGTGTCTTCCGTCGTCGATACGCGCAGAACGACGCCACCCGATGGCGAACTGAATTGCCGACGCTTGGGCGTGCCTTCGGCTGCGGAAACCGAAGCGGCAAACATTCCCAGGAGAATCGAAAAACAAACCGCCATGGCGTGACAACGCATGAATATCGCTCCTGCAACCTTGGAAAGCCTCATACGAAGGCTTCCGACGACGTTCCGCGGCCAAAAGTTCCTGCGGCGGCCAAGATTTCCGTCCCAACCGGCATCACTCGGCCGGCACTTTCTTCAACAGTTCCGCAGGGTCGCAAACAATTCCTCCTCGAACAACCTTAACAATCTTGCGGGCGTTGCGGATGTCCTCCAGCGGATTCGCCGAGAGCAGGACCAAATCAGCCTTCTTGCCGACGCTGATCGAACCCAGCTCTTTGCCCTGATTGAGGGCCACGGCGTTGTTGAGCGTCGCGGCTCGGAGCGTGTCGGCCGGCGAGATGCCCGACTCGACGAACAATTCGAGCTCGTGATGGAGCGAGAAGCCCGGCGTCACCTGTGGCTCGGGGGCATCGGTCCCCACCAAAAGCGTCACGCCAGCCTTGTGGAGCTTGCCTGTGAGCTCCAAGTACTTGGCCATTTCGCGGCGCCGGTCGGCAAGCTCTCCACCTTGGGGACAACTCGCGCGGCGCAAATAGATCGGCCAGAAATCGCGCAGTCGTTTTGGTGCAAGTGCGTTGTCAGGATGTTCTCGAACCTCGGGCACATCAGGCAGCAAGATCATGTTCTTGAAAACGGCCAGCGTTGGATCGACATGCACTTTGTTTTTCGCCAGCTGCGCGATCAGTGACTCGCACGTGGGATTGGCTAGATCGAGCCGCCCTCGATGTCCAGGTTCGCTCGTCGAACCGGGCGGGAAGCTGTAGTTGAACACCGACCAGATGTGTTCCAGACCATTCACGCCATCGGCAACGGCATCTTGCGCCGAGTAGTTGCCTAGATGCGCCGTAACAAAGAGCCCTCGCTTTTGCCCTTCTTGAATGATTGCGCGACCGACTGGGCGCGCCGTCCCCGCGTAGATCTTCACTGTGGTCGGTTTCCACACAGCAAAGTCATCGAATAGCGCCGGCACCTTGGCCGGATCGACAATCGCCTGGCCCGCGCCGCGATGAATCGGAGGATCGGCATCCAACAATGGACTACAAGTAAAGACGCGCGGGCTACTCTCAGGATGGGCCTCGGCAAAACGTGCCACCAGCGTGGCCGCCACGATCTCGTCACCTGTGCTGCGCACCGAGGTCACGCCGGCAGCTAGATACAGCGGCAAGACCTCGTCGCCCGTGATATGCGCGTAGTCCAGCACGTGGACCACATGCACGTGCGCATCGATCAACCCTGGAATGACGAACTTTCCCCGGCCGTCAATCCGCGTGGCATCCGCCAGAACCTCCGACTTCTTCGACCACTCTTCAACGGACGCGATTGTCGAATCGCGAATGACGATGGTCCGCGAAGGCAACATCGTGCCGGACTCGGAATCGAAAACGCTCGCGTTCTCGATCACCACCAAAGGCGGAGCCGCGCTGAGGGGAATCGCAAGACCGAGCGCCACCAGAAGGGCGATCGCGATCGTAGGTGTTCTGCTGAGGCTGGGAAAGTTCGTCATCGGTGGGATTCGATGGTAGGTGGGTGGATTCGAACAGTTTACAGGTCCACGATCCAACGTGACCAGTATTTTCCCCATTTATTGCTCGTCGTGGAGGTTCCGCCAAATGACACCCAACGGCGAACGAATATTTTTCCGCGACACGCGAAAAACCTTTTCGCCGACGGCGAGTTACGGCGCGCCGGCACGCGTTCATTTTTTCTTCTTGGGGACGGGGCAATGTCCACAATCGAAGCCAAGCCGCTACTAGTGATGCGCCGCCTGATACGGCGCCCGAAAGCACGTCCGTTTTCGATCGCGGCGCCGCTCCAACCGGCTCTCCTCCGCAGCCTCCATCGCACGACGACACTAGCGCCTCGTGGCGGTGGTGGGAGAAGTCCCTCTTCCGACTCACGTTTTGCTACATGGTTCTTTACTTTCTGCCGGAGTTTTTGAAGGCGATCCCGTTCCTCAACCTGCTATCCATTCCGCTCAAACGAGGACTCGAACAACTCGCCATTCTCACGGGCAAGTATTGTCTTCAGATTTCCCAGCCCGTCCGCACGTATCCCATGAATGGGAGCGGCGACACGCTGT
Source organism: uncultured Pirellulaceae bacterium (assembly GCA_964636985.1). Taxonomy (GTDB): domain Bacteria; phylum Planctomycetota; class Planctomycetia; order Pirellulales; family Pirellulaceae; genus CAZWSX01. The sequence goes on from CAZWSX010000020.1 coordinate 116,207, forward strand.
GCGACTACTTGATTGTGCTTGATCTCGCCTGCATCTCGTTGGTGGCTTGGATCATTTGGTCGGCGATCGATTGGAAACGCCCGCACTATGTGCGCTTGCAAGACTGCATGCGAATCGGCCTGCGCTATAGCGTTGGGTTTCTGATGCTTGGATATGGCCTGGCGAAAGTCTTCAAAAGCCAGTTTCCCTTTCCTGAAGGAGAGTCGCTCACTCACGAGTACGGCCAATCGACCCCCATGCATTTGCTGTGGTTCTTCATGGGTTACTCGACCCTCTACACCGTCTTTGCAGGGGCGGTTGAGGTCTTATGTGGCCTGCTGCTTTTCTTCCGTCGCACAACGACGCTAGGAGCGGCCCTCTGCCTCGGTGCCTCGCTCAACATCCTCTTGCTTAACTTGAGCTACGACGTCCCAGTGAAGATCCTCTCGTCGCACCTGGTGCTGGCCTCGGTCGTGTTGCTGGCTCCGGAGTTTGCTCGATTGTTTTCGTTTCTGGTGCTCAACCGCGCGACCGGGCCAACGGCTCTGCGATCAACCCTGTTCGACAACCGCTATCTACAAATCGGCGCGTGGTGCATCAAGGCTGTGGCGCTCCCCATGCTCGTTTTGCCCTACTTCATGGCCAGCTACGCGACGTGGCTTCAATACGGCGACTACGCCGACAAACCCGCCCTGCACGGCACGTTTCAAGTCGTGGCCATGGAGCGCAACGGGGAAGTCCTCGAACTCGTCCCTTCCATGAAGTCGTGGAAGCGGGTCTTCTTCAGTCGCGCGTTCCCCAACTGGCAAGATCCACAAGCTGGCCCCCGGCAGATGGCCTCATTTCAGAAATGGGATGGGCTGTCCGATGTGTTTCAATTCGACAGTGCTGGAAATGTCGAGAAGATGACCCTGCAAGCATGGAGACCGCAAGAAGCGGGCATGCCTTACAAGCTCACCGACGTCGGCCAACTCGGCGTCGAGTACGAAACCTTATCTCCGGAAGAAGCCGTCCTGCAGTTTCCGCAAATCGCCATGACGTGGATGGCCCCTGAATTTGCCGCCGGGAAAGTAAAAGCTCCCGAGAAGGTCAAGTTTGTCCGACTGGCCGGCCGGATCAACAGCCACGACATCAAACTGACGCTTCGCAAGGTCGAGAGCAGCGAGTTTCTACTCGTTCGCACCGGTTTCAACTGGATTAACGAGTTTCCCAACAACCGCTAGGACGTTTTGGCCGCGCTACTGCAGATACGCGGTCAATTTGTCGCGCAGATCGGGCATCGCCAGATCGCGCTTGCCAAAGCCGGGAACTGCCCCGGCTTGTTCTGCCTCCGACTGATACTGCGGATAGTTCGAGATAAGCATCACCGGCACTTGCGAGTTGCCTGGGCTTTGTTTCAGTCCACGAATCCATTCGATGCCGCTGTCGCCGTCGGCATCGAACACGCGGTTCACCAGGATCAGATCGTAAGAATTCGCCACCGATTTGGCCGTCGCTTCGGCCGCGGTGCTCGCACCATCGAGTTGCGCGCCAAAAGGCTGGGCTATCATCCGTTCGATCGTGCTGTGATCGAAGCCGCAATTCCCTACCGACAAAATGCGTTTTGCCATTTTTCCGTCGTAACCCAATTGTCTAGCAAGCAATCCTACTTCGGTCCGCAAACTTACGCCGGGCGGCCGAACTCCGGTTCGCCCACTGTTATGCAGGGGCGGCCGACCCTCGGTTCGCCCACCAGGGCAAGCTGATTCCGCCGTCGACCAGAAGCTGGGCGCCGGTGATGTACTCGTTGCGGGGGTCGACCAGGAACAGGATCGACTCGGCCATCTCATCGGATGTACCAAGGCGGCCGAGGGGAATCTTCGCTCCTGCGGTGTCGAGCGTGTCACGAGACGCGAACTTGAGTTCGCCAGGCGTGTCGGTCCAACCCGGCTGAATCACGTTCACGCGAATTTTGAACTCCGCAACTTCAATCGCGGCCGTGCGAGCCATGTGCTCCAGGGCTGCTTTCGACATGTTGTAAGCCATCGCTCGTGGCGCCGGGATGAAAGCGTGAGGAGAGCTCACGATAACGACCGAGCCCCCCTGGCCTTGTTTGATCATTTGCTGCGCCGACGCTCGCATGGCATAGAAAGCACCCCACATCGTGACGTCGATCGTGCGCTTGAACCCGGCCATGTCGGCCAGGTAGAAAACCTCCCGGTCGCTGTAAACCGCGTTGGTCACACAAATGTCGAGTCGGCCAAACTTTGCGACTCCTTCGGCCACCATCGCTTCCACGGCTGCCTGATCGGAGACATCGCATCGCACGGCGATCGCGTCCGACCCCACTTCTCGAATTGCCGCCACCACTTCGTCCGCCAACTCGGGGTTCGATCGGTAGTTCACAATCACCTTGGCACCCGCACGCCCGAAGGCAATCGCGGTAGCGCGCCCGATTCCCTGGCTGGAACCCGTTATCAAGGCGACTCGATCACGAAGCGGAAACTGACTCATTACCAATGGAACCCTTCTGTTGAAATGCGTCTAAAATGTCGCTTAGCAGCGTGCGAGATCGATGAAGCTGGAAACTTGCCTGTCCTGAGCCGCCAGCATCAAAACGGCAGGCATCGAGCAAAGTACTTTATATCCGCGACTCCTCGTCGTCGAAGCCGCAAAACGACTCCGGCAAACGCGGCGACAATCAGCCGCACTTATCAAAGAACTAGGGGAAACTATCTACCATTACTGGAGTCAACGCCTCGTCGATTCCCAACTCTCCTAGGTTCTCCAGTTGAACCGCTCTCCGCTGGCGGAGTTGCGACACTCAATTTCTCCGTATGCTGCTCGTCTTTGCCCAAGTGCAAACTTCTGGTTGAACTCCACGAGAAAGAATTGCCTGTGAAGAAAACGGGAATTTTGAAGGCTAGACCCTACGCTTCCGGCAGGTAAAATTCTATCAGTCGTGACGCTAGTAGCGGAGGGTGGATACGTTCCCGGATTCGCGGTGAACGTTTTTGCTCGAGTTGGCTGATTGTGACGTGTTGCGTGACCGCCCATTTTCGCGAGTTGCCAGCTTTTGCCTGGCTCGCCGAATGACCTTGGGGTGCGATCATCTGCAAAATGGTGCAACTTCATCAACTCGCATTGCCATCGTTTTATGCTGGCTGTCCGGCAAAGTTAAAGCGGTCGAACCCGGCCTGCTGATGACTCGTAAAGAACTGACAACGCTTTGTGAACAAGCCGCGAACATGTAGGCAGTTTTGAACGGGACACCGTTCAAGCACAAGACATGGAAGCGGGCGACCATCGTCCGAGGAGTGGACTGGGAATCTGGATCGTCGCAACGGCGCTTTCGCGTGCGAAGTTGCGAATCAGGGACGCTACCCCATAGGAGAAACGCGAAAGCTCGATCCATGCGAAGGACTGCCCGATCGAGGATTGTGATTTGACATTCCCGGCCTTGCCGCGTCTGCCAATCGAGGGGACTGATCGCGATTTACGGAATGCGGACTTTGGCGGAACGAGAATGTGGTTTTGGGGTTGGCTGACTTGTCAATGAGTCGCACGAAGCTGCGTGGATGGTTGATTTCGGCGTCACAGTTTGACTGGGCGCAATTTCCTTCCAATTGGCGGGAAACCGATATCGATTCGCTCCCAGGTGGTAAAATTGAGAGCTTTGTCTCGCCACTGTGTATTGTGGGACTCGGTATCGTGGGACTTAGGGTCGTGGGACTTGGGGTCGTTTTCAGCTAACACCGTCGGACGGGCGCCAATTGAGAGCGTGTGGACAGGAGCCACCGCGATAACGCAATAAACAAACAGAACTATTTGACGACAGAACACTTGACGAACATGGGATGGACGGCACTCGCTCAGGCGCGGTGCCCATTTTGCTCGGAGGATTACCGCTTTGTACGACGCACTTCTGGACGACTTTGAAGACGATGGTTCGCGGCTGCCTGATGACGAGGTCAGCTTGGTCAACGCGGCCGTGTCGGAACTGGACGTTGAAGACGTTGCCCTTGGGGACGAACTCGGTATGGGAGGCCCCGGCGAAGGGGAGACTCCGCTCAAGACCGACGAAGACGACGAAATGGTCTCGACCGACGACGGTGAGTCGTGGTCCGACGACCCCGTTCGCATGTACCTGACGCAGATGGGCGAAATCCCCCTGCTCACGCGGGCGGAAGAAATCTATCTCGCCAAGAAGATCGAGTGCACGCGCCGCAAGTTCCGCACCCGGCTGCTCGAATGCGATTACGTCATTCAAGCCGCCTACAAGGTGCTCAAGCGCGTTCACACAGGCGAACTGCCGTTCGACCGCACCGTGCAAGTCTCGGTGACCGATCGCCTGGAAAAAGACCAAATCCTGGGCCGCTTGCCGCACAACTTGCGAACCCTGGAAGTACTGCTCAAGCGCAATCGCCACGACTACTTGCTGGCCCTCAGCAAGAGCGCGCCGCTGCCGAAGCGCAAGCAAGCGTGGGCTCGCTTGTCGCGCCGTCGCCGCCGCGCCGTCCGTTTGGTGGAAGAACTCGGTCTGCGAACGCAGCGGATCGAGAACATGATCCGCTCGCTGGAAGAATTCCATCGCCGCGTGACCGACCTGCGTGGCAAGATCGCCGCGGCGTTGGCCGAGAAGCAGCCGCCCGCCGAGCTGACCCGCTGGCAACGCGACTTGCGGAACATTTTGGTTACGCTGCAAGAAACGCCGTCGAGCCTCAAGCGTCGGGTGATGTACCTCAAAGGCATCTACTCCGACTACCAAAAGGCGAAGCGGGAATTGTCGGAAGGCAACCTGCGGCTGGTCGTTTCGATCGCCAAGAAGTATCGCAATCGCGGGCTGAGCTTCCTCGACCTGATTCAAGAAGGCAACGCCGGCTTGATGCGTGCGGTCGACAAGTTCGAATACCGCCGTGGTTTCAAGTTCTGTACGTATGCCACGTGGTGGATTCGCCAGGCGATCACGCGAGCCGTCGCCGACCAAAGCCGGACCATTCGTATTCCGGTCCACATGGTCGAAACGATGTCGCGCGTTCGCAACGTGTCGCGGCAATTGCTGCAAGAACTCGGCCGTGAACCCACGATCGAAGAAACGGCTCGCCGTGCCAAGACGACCGTCGAAGAAGCTCGCCGCGTCCTGGCCATGAGCCGCTACCCGATCAGTCTCGACCGGCCGGTTGGCAACAGCGAAGACAGCCACTTCGGCGATTTGCTGCCCGACGGCATGGCCGAAAACCCGGTCATCGGTGCAGGGCAAGAGATGCTCCGCACACGGATCAACAAGGTCCTTAAAACCTTGTCGTATCGTGAGCGCGAGATCATCAAGCTGCGCTATGGTTTGGGCGACGGCTACAGCTACACGCTGGAAGAAGTGGGCCACATTTTCAAAGTGACCCGCGAGCGGATTCGCCAAATCGAAGCCAAGGCAGTTCGCAAGCTACAACAGCCCAGCCGCAGCCAGGACCTGGTCGGCTTCTTGGACTAACGATCCAGAACATCGCTGCTTAAGAAAAAACCCTCGGTCGACTGACCGAGGGTTTTTTGTTGCGTCTCGCTACTTCGTCTTCCGGCTCAACGGCGAATCGATCAGCCCCCGACGGTCTTCGATCGTGGTCTTGGCAACGACTCCACTAGGGCTCGCTTCGTCCTTTGCCAGGTGCGGCGTGCCGGCGTCGTCGATCTTTGCGACCACCGTATCCCACGCGATCAGTCCCTTTTGATTCAGTCGCAATCGCAGAATCCAACCCACTCGGCCGGGACCTTCGTCGAAGCCATCGAAAACAAAGTTACCCAGGCTGTAGACGATCAGCTTGTCCTTGTAGTACTCGATGCCCTGCGTCACGTGAGGATGCGCGCCGATCACCATGTCGGCGCCGCCATCGATCATCGCGCGGGCAAACTCTTTCTGGCGATCGTTCTCGGGGACCTCTTCGTCTCCCCAGTGCATGAACGGAATCACCAGGTCCGCTTTATGACGCTTGCGAGCCGACTCGATATCCGCGAGCACCTGCTCATCCACGGACCACGCGATGCCCGGCCAATCGGGGCCTGCTTCGAAGTAACGGGGATGGTAGTACTCGTTGTATCCCAACAGCGCGATCCGAACGCCTTTGATTTCGATAATGTGCGGCATCCGGGCATGCGCACAGTTCCGACCGCCGCCGAAGTACGGCAACTTGTGCTTCTCGAGCAGATCGAGGTTCTCGAGAAAAGCATCGTGCCCGAAGTCGCCAGAGTGGTTATTGGCAAGCGAGACGATATCGAAGTGCTTTTTCAACAGCGGCAGCACTTCTGGCTTGGCCCGAAAGGTATACGGCTTTCTGCAAGGCGTACCACACGTTGCGACAACGCACTCCAGATTTCCTATCGCAGCATCCGCCGACTGGAGGACTTCACCGAATTCGGCGAACGGATCTTCGCCGCCCTCGATCGTCTTTCCTGGTCCATCGGCAAGCATGATGTCGCCGGCGAAAACCAGATCGATGTGCTCCTTGCCCTCTTCTCCGCGAACGACCTCGCCTTGAACGAGTGCCCAAGCCAATACCAAGAACAGCTTTCCCATCGGTAACCGAAAGAAGCCAGACATTTCCTCTCCCTTTGCACGTGCCCCGCGAACCGCGGCCTCCGAAAGCGAGGCCATCAACCGGCAACATTAGAATCCATGACGGTGCCGCTCGCGTGTTTTTTTCGCGGACGAAAGCAGCCGAATTCCCTTGCTTCAAGTCGCTAGATGCTTAAGATAGACGAAGTGTCTTAAGTTTTCGCGCCTTACGTCGAACGGATTTTCCCATGTTCCTCTCCCGCCGATCGGCCTTCGCCATGGGACTTTCCGCTGGACTTGCGCTGGCAACGAGAGCCGGCGCTCAAGATTCGGAAAGCTCAGATCCAGGCAGCAAGGATAAGGAAGCGCGCCGCAACGAAAAGCTTCTCTCGATGTGCAAGGACGACCTCGCTGCCTACAAGTTCCAGATCATCAAGCCAAAGTCGACCAGCGAGATCAAGCACATTCCGGTGATGAACTGGACCAATCCCGTTCGCGACAACGTGCAAATCGGCTACCTGGGCATGTGGATCGCCGCCGGAAAGCCAGTCGCGATTGGGACTGCGTTTTGCTTTCCCAGTCCGCGGGCTGAGGAACCGGGCTACAAGTTCTGCCACGAGTTCCACGTCCTAACGCTCGATACGATTTCCGTCAGCCATGATGGAAAAGAATCTTGGGCACCCAAGGAAGCCGCCTTCAAACCCGGCAAGTTCGACAGCGCGGAGTCGCCCGCCAAAACCGCGACGCAGCGACTTCGCCAAATGAGAATGCTGGCCGAGCGTTTTTCGGCAGTCAGTATCAATGTCGACAAGCAGAAATATGTCCTCCGCCTGCTCACCAAGCCCCTCTACCGCTATGAATCGCCCGAAGCGGATGGCGCCGCCTTCGCGATGATTTCCGATGCCGGAACCGACCCCGAAGTGATTCTTGTCATCGAGACCGAGAAGCTCGGGCCCGAAGGGGAATGGCGCTATGGCGTGGTTCGCTACAGCGACCTCAACCTGTTCGTCTCGCTCGACAAACAGCAGGTTTGGTCGTTCGAGAACGGCGCCGTTTGGCCCATGCGCGATTGCGGGCCGGCCAATCGCTATCGTCATCGCGAAGTCGACATCCGTCCCGATCCCAGCAACAAATAGCCCACATGAGGGGTCTTTCTGGAAAAATACTGGGAAATGGAAGTTACGGCAGCCGAAGAACTAGACGAAGTGTCTTGACTAAGACATAATGACGGAAACGCCTTCGCAGCCGAAGGTCTCGGCGATTTTCAAGCTGATGCTTTCACTGCTTTTACTTAGGGACGGAGTATCCATGACACGCAAGCCTCAAGATGTGACCGACGCGGAACTCGCGGTGCTACAACAACTTTGGCAGCGCCCTTGGTCGACAGTTCGGGAATTGGCCGAGGTTTTGTATGCCCCCGAACCGGCCGCTCAGCACACTACCGTGCAGAAACTTCTCGACCGTTTGGAAGGGAAAGATTGCGTCGAGCGGAATCGTAAGGTGTGGCCGCATTTGTTCCGCGCGACCATCGCTCGCGGCGATTTGATCGGGCGACAACTGCAAAACACCGCCGACAAGTTGTGCGAAGGGGAACTGCAACCTCTCCTCACCCACTTGGTGAAGAACAAAAAGTTGAGCGACAACGAGCGCCGCGAATTGCGAAATTTGCTCGATCAGCTCGACGACAGCCAAGATTAGGGAACGCTTGGCGAATACGACTCGTCTAAAAGTCCTGCAGCACGTCCGGCAAGGATGATGGCATGATCTGGTCGCTCGTCGAAACCATCGTCGCAAATACGGCCTTGGCCGCTATTCTTGCGATACCGGCATGGTTCGTCGGACGGCGCACACGTTACCAGGCCGTGGCCCATCTATTGTGGTTGATCGTTCTACTCAAATTGCTCACGCCGCCACTGGTGCCGCTGAGAATTCCAGCGCCCGCGTTTGCTTCGTCGTGGATCGCACCCGCGCCGACCGTTGCAACAGCTCCGGCAGTTGAAGCGCCCGCCGCAAAGAGTGCTGTTGTCGCGAAAGCTGCTCCCAAGGTTGCGCCGAACACTAAGGCTGCGAAGAAGGTTGCCAGTAAAGAGGCTCGCGCTGCGGACAAGGAGCCTGACGAAGTAGCACCAACCCTGCTCGCTATCTTGGGGCGCGATCTTCAGATCGCAGGTAAGGCCACCATCGATTGGTTTGCTTCGCTTAGACTCAGCGAGTGGTTCGCGCTCATCTTGGCAGTTGGTACCGCTGTTTGGTTCGCCCGACAGATCCTGGCGCTGCGGCGATTTGCTCGAATGCTGTCGCACGGAACGCTCCCCAGTGACGACGTGATCGATCTCGCTCGCGAAGCGGCCAACGTTTTCAATTGCGAAAAGCTTCCCCGCATTCGCGTTCTCGATTTGCCCATCACGCCGATGCTGTGGGGCTTGGGGCCGTGGACCACCTTGCTGATGCCGGCGCGGCTCGACCATCACCTTTCGCGCGAGAGCCTCAAGAGCCTGGTCGCTCACGAACTGGCCCACTACATCCGCGGCGACTCGTGGGTGCGGCTCGCGGAGTTCATTGCCACGGGACTGCTGTGGTGGAATCCGATTGTCTGGCTCGCTCGCCACGAGTTAGAACGATCGGAAGAACAATGCTGCGACGCGATGGTCGTCGCCCGTTCCGGCGCTCGACCGCGAACGTATGCCCAAGCGATCCTCGACGCGATCGACTACGTTTGCGAAACACCGATGCCGTTGCCGCCTGTGGCCAGCGGTTTGGCCACGGCCAAGTTCCTCGAACATCGCATCACGATGATCATGAAGCGCGGCGTCGACGCGACGCTCGCGAAGTGGGGACGAACGGCCGTCGCAATGAGCGTGCTCGTCATGCTCCCGTGGACTCCGCGGATCATTGCCGCTTCGAAGTCGGAAGTCACACTCCCCTTGGCAGTTGTAGCCAAGACTCCCGAACCAAGCGCTTTCAAGCCGATCGCCAAGGTGATCATTGCCAAGCCTAGAATCGTTGAATCGGACGAAACATTTGCTTCGTCGAACGAATTGACGCCACCGACCAAAGAGTGGACGGGAGCCAACCTGCGTCCTGACATGCCGAAAGACCAACCTTGGACTCTTATCGAGGCACCCATCGGCAACCTCGCCGTCGAAATCAGTTCCAAAGGGGAACTTCGTTGGGCATCGCCTTCCTTTTCCTCTACACAGCCTCCGTTCACCGAGCCGGGAATTCTCGCGGTCGTTTGGTCTCCTGATGGAAATCACTTATTCACCGCTGGAAGCGATGGCTACGTTCGCGCCTGGAAGGCGCCCCAGAAGGCAGGAACCAACGAAGAGATTTTGGCACAAGGAATCTCGTCACGCTCGCTGACGACGCTCGATTTGTCGTACGACGGCATCCATGTCGCCATCGGAGACGCACTGGGACGAGTCTGGATTCTGAACAGCGAAAAGGGAGACGTTCGTCAGCTATCTCGCGGCGGTGATGCGGTCGCGTCGGTCCGCTTTTCACCCGACGGCGGACAACTCGTCGTCACGCGCGGCGCGTGGCTGTCGTCGCATCGGCCGGTTCTGGAAGTCATCCATGTGGAATCGAAGCGAGTCGTGAAACGAATTACCCTTTCCCAACCCGCAGCGATCGCCGAGTGGTCCGCCGACTCGGAATTTCTCGCGGTTGCTTCCTGGGGCGGATGGATCGACTACTACGATCCCGATGGGCAGCTCATCGGCTTCAATCAACTTGAAAAACGAGACGTCGTCGCGTGGGCTTTCTCGTCGACGTCCAGCAGGCTGCGCGAGATGCGGCCCAGTCCCGCCGATCTCGAGTTCGGGGCCGATACTTTCGATGGAATGGTGAGCGAAGGAATCGCGCCGGCCGAACCCTTTTTCGTCCAGCCGGCCCCGGCGACCTCGAGCTTTTTGGATTTCCTTCTCAACTCTCGTCCGGGTAATTAGTCGCGGTTTTCTTGGGAGTCGAGTCATGCAATACGCGCGGAGCAATGGAATTTCGGTCCGACGTCGCGCTGCCCTGGCGATTTTTGCCGGTTGCGGCAGCATTGCGCTGTCGCCTTGGTTGGCAAGCGCGCTCGGTCAGGACGGCAAAGATGTCGATGCGAAGGATGCTGAGGCAGCCGAGGAGGTCGACGTCAACGAAAAGCATCCCGTCCGTGTTCACATTGACGAGTCGATCGAAAAATACCGCTACTACATGGTCGAGCGCCCCGAAGAAAAGCTCACCTATAAGGCGATTCAACGTTGGACGAACGTCTCACGCGATCCGTTCGGCGAAGGAGTCTTGGTCGCGTGGTTCGATCGAGGTTTACCGATTTGCACCACGCACATCTACCCCTGGCAAGACAACCTGAACCACGAGTGCATCTCGGTTTCGCGCGATCCGTTTGTCGTTGTTAACGAGCGCGGGAGCGAATTGTGGAAGCCGCGAAAGTCGGGGGCGGAGTTCGTCAAACTTCCCGGCGAAGCGCCTGCCGATCGGCCGGTCGAGCGCGCCCGCCAACTCAAGACGATTGCCTCTCGCTTCTCCGCGACGCTGCTGGGCTGGAACAACGACAACTCCGACCGCGAAGAGTTGCGGATGCTCGATCGCCCACTGCATCGGTATGCCGGTCTGGCGAAGGACCATCCGCACAACGTTATCGATGGGGCGATCTTCGGTTTCGTTCAGGGAACCGATCCCGAGGTGTTGCTCCTCATCGAGGCTCTCGAAAACGCCAAAGGCGAACGGTCGTGGCAGTACGCCGTGGTCCGCGCGACGTCAGGCGAATTGAACGCGAAGCTCGACGGCACCGTCGTGTGGCACGCCGACAAAATCACTTTCAACCCGGCTGTCGACACCAGCCGCTTTGCCATTGCCAGCCCGTTGCCGCAAGAAGTCCTGGCGGCTCGCAAGCCCAAAAACTAGCTTTTCGAAGATCACGAGGTGTTCCGTGTTGCGTGGCTTCTTTTCTGTCGTGGCGGCCGTCGCCGCAGGCGTCAGTTGCTCTGGTGTTGCGACCTGGGCCGACGAACCAGTTTCACCCAGCGGCACTTCTCACGTCGTGATCGTCTGCGGCCTGGCCGGCGACGACGCCCATCGCGAGACGTTCACCAAGTTGTTCAGCGACTTGCTGGAAGGACTCGAAAAGAAGGCCGGCGTGCCGCGAGAAAATGCGACCGTTCTCTATGGCGAGCCGGAACTCTTTAAGAAGGCCGCAGAAAAAGGGCCCAGCCTGCCGCAGCCGGAGAGTTCGGCCGACGCCGCCACCGAGAATTCGAGCGAGGCCAATCCTTCCGCGCCGGCCAAGTTCGATCTGAGCAAGGTCAACTTCGTCTTCGATGCCGATAAAGAAAAGATCACCGCCGCGGGCCAGCAATTGGCGCAGCGAATCGGCCCGAACGATTCGTTGTGGGTGATCGTTCTAGGGCACGCCCACTTTGACGGCCGTTGGTCGAATCTCAATTTGCCCGGCCCCGACATGAACACGGTCGAATTCGCCAAGGCGTTCGCCGACGTCCGCTGCCAGCGGCAGGCCTTTTTCATGACGACGGCCGTGAGTGGCTACTTCGTGCGGCCTCTCGCGCGGCCGGGACGAATTGTCATCTCCGCAACGGAAGCCGACTTGGAAGTAAACGAACCCAGTTTCGCCATGAAGCTCGCGGAACGTTTGAAGGGGCTCGAAGAAACACCCGACGTCGATTCCGATGGCAATGTGACGATGCTTGACTTGTATGTCGGCATCGCGCGCGACGTGGCCGCCCAGTACGAAGCGGACAAGCAACTGGCGACAGAGCATTCCTTGATCGAAGACACTGGCGATAACCGCCCCGCGGAATTGCAGGCTTGGTATCTGCCCGAAAAGCTAGGCGGCCGCCGCCGCGAAGGGGACGCGATTCCCAAGCTCGATCCCAAGCAGGACGGCTTCTTCGCCAGCCAATGGTTCCTGACAAAGTTCGTGGCACCTCCGCCGGCTCCTGAGGCGAAGACGGAACCAGTTACCCCAACTGAGCCAGAAACAAAGTCGGAAGAAGCCAAGACCGAATCGACACCGATCGACGAGAAGGCGAGCAACGAGAAGCCGAGCGAGGGGACCGATAACCCAAAGTAACCGCAATCGCCTGCCTTGCTGTTCTCATCCAAGTGTCCGCGGAGCATGAATGTGCGCAAGGTCAATGTGACTCACTCTCTTTCTCGACGAATCTTTCTCCGTTCCTGCTCCACCGCGGGAGGACTGGCGTTGCTGGCGCACGCTGAGATCGTCCGTTCTCAAGAAAGCACAGCACGCGAGGCCAAATCGGAGGACGAACAGAGCGACAAAGAGTCGATTGAACAAGTCGATAAGTTGGCCACGAAGTTCTCGGAAATCACGACCTTCAAGATCGGCGATGCCGGTCATTCGCGCGAACTCCATTTCGAAAACAAGGCTATCCTGCGTTGGTCGAATCCCACCGCGGGAAAGGTGTTTGGCGCCGATTTCGTCGTAGTTGAACGCGGCGTTCCGCGGATCTATTTGTCGGTCTATCGCTGGTTCAGCCCTTATACCGACGCGACCTCGGAGCTTTCGTCACTCTCCAGCGAACCGATCTCCGCTCATCGGGATCAGAAAAAGTATTGGGCGACCAACGTGCCGGGCGCCGCCTACGAACTGTTTGCCGATGCCCCCACGCCCGCGGCCAGCCCCACGCAACGACGCTCGCAAATGAACGCACTGGCGGAACGGTTCGAGTTCGAACTGACCGATACGCGCGGGCAAAAGGCCGGCGTCAAGCGCCAACTCCGCAGGCTTCCCAAGCCGGTTTATCAATTCCAGAGCAAGGACCCCAATGTCCTGGACGGCGCGATTTTCGCCTTTGTCGAGGGGACCGATCCCGAGGCCTTGGTCACCATCCAGGCCGAGAAGCAAAAGGATGCGTTCGTCTACCGCTACGCGCTAATCCGCCGCAACAGCGACGACATGTCGGCCAAGCTGGACGGCGTCGTGGTCTGGCACGTTCCCGCGATCGAAGCCTGGAAACGCAATGACCTCCCGTACTACCAGGGCGACCTCAACGACCTCAAGGGTAAGTAGGCCCAAACCCGTAGCCGCGTTCACCAGAACGCGGACCTTGCGGCGGCCACCTGCGAGGTAGCCGCACTCGCGACGAGTGCGGAGGGTGAAGATTGGGTACTCTAAGATTCGCCCATTCCCGCGGATGCGGAGTCGACGCACCCCGTCTTAGCGAACGCAGCCACATTCTGGCTGCGCACAACCAACATCCCTTGGTTAATATGGAGCAAGCTGCCGTTGCAGCGCTCCGCAGGGAACTCTTGGGAACCGCTTCATGCCCGTCGATGTTACGAATATCGCCAAGAAGATCATCGGCAATGTTGAAAAGGCGATCGTCGGCAAGCGCCAGCAATTGCTTCTTTCGCTAGTCGCCTGGCTGTGCGAGGGGCACATCTTGCTGGAAGACGTCCCGGGCGTCGCGAAAACCATGCTGGCCCGGGCCTTGGCTCGCAGCGTCGGCTGCTCGTTCAAGCGCGTCCAATGCACGCCCGACTTGCTGCCCACCGACGTCACGGGGGCATCGATCTTCAATCAGAAGACGAGCGAGTTCCAGTTCCGGCCCGGTCCCATCTTCGCCCAGATTGTATTGGCCGACGAAATCAACCGCACCACGCCGCGAACCCAAGCGGCGCTGTTGGAAGCGATGGGCGAGAGCCGTGTCACCGTCGATGGCCAAACCTACGCTCTCACGCCGCCGTTCCTGGTGATCGCCACACAAAACCCGGTCGATCACGAGGGAACGTTTCCCTTGCCGGAAGCCCAGCTCGACCGCTTCTTCATGAAGTTCAGCCTGGGATATCCCAATCTCGACGACGAAATGAAGATGCTCGAGATGCTCCAGCGCGAGCATCCCGTCAACACTCTTGACGCCGTAGTTAGCGCCGAAGACCTGGTCGCGTGCCAGAAACAAGTCCGCGAAACGTATGTCGACGACAAGGTGCGAAAGTACATCTTGCAGATCGTTCAGGGAACGCGAGGTCACGAGGACCTCGCGCTCGGCTGCAGCCCGCGGGCATCGATTGCCGTCTTCCGCGCGTCGCAAGCGATGGCCATTTTGCGGGGCCGCAACTACGTGCTGCCCGACGACGTCAAACGCGTTGTCACCCACGTCATGGTGCACCGCATGATCGTCAAACCGGAAGCCCGCTTGCGCAAGGTCACCGCCAGCGCCGTGCTGGACGAGGTGGTAAATGAACTCGCAGTACCCATTCTGTCGGCGGAGCAACCGACCGCATGATCTGGTTCGCCGCCGCCGCGCTACTTCTGGCGATCGCCTGGCTGTTTCAGCTCAGCCTGTTGTCTTACGCCATGTACGCGGTTATCGCCGTGATGGTGGTAAGCCGTTTTCTCGCCAGATCATGGGCCGAATCGCTCTCGGCCAACCGCGAATGCAACCGCAGCGAAGCCACGGTCGGCGAATCGGTCGCCGTTAACGTTCAGGTCGCCAACGACGGCAAACTCCCTGTCGCGTGGCTCCTCCTGGAAGATATGTTGCCCGCCGACGCCCTGATCTTTGTGCCTCCCAAGCTCGCACTGTCAGGCGAACGCGTCAAGTTGACGATGCTCTGGCCCGGCAACAAGCGGATGCTCAACTACACCATGAAGTGCAATCGCCGCGGATATTACCAGATCGGCCCGCTGGTGATCGAGACCGGCGACCTCTTCGGCCTGCACCGCCGTTTTCGCGTGGTGGCCGATCCGCACTTTGTGATGGTCCTGCCTCGCGTGATTCCGCTGTTGGGCTACGAACTCGCGTCGCGTCGGCCGATCGGCGAAGTCCGGATGTCGCACCGGCTCTTCGAAGACCCGACGCGTATCGCCGGCGTGCGACAGTATCAGGATGGCGATCCCCTCAACCGCATCCACTGGAAGGCCACGGCTCGGACGGGCACGCTCCACAGCAAAGTGTACGAGCCGTCAACCATCGCCGGCGCAACCATCCTGCTCGATTTCCACATCGACGCCCACGATAAAAGCCACGAGCCATTTCGCAGCGAGATCGCCGTCACCGCCGCGGCCTCGATTGCCAACGCGGTTTGCGTGATGGGGCAGCAAATCGGGCTCGTCACCAACGGTCGCGATGCCGCCGAGCGGATCCGCGTGGAAGGCTGGAAAAAAGACTATCGCACCCGCGCGTCGGCTCAATCGGCCGCAGCGGTGATGAACCGGAGCGACCGTTTGCGGCCGATCGTCGTTCCCACACGGCGCGGCGTCGAGCAATTCCGCGACATTCAAATCTGCCTGGCAAGGCTGGAACTGACCGACGGCCTCCACTTACCGCAGCTCATCCAGGAAACACAAAGCCGCTTGCCCCGAGATGCAACCGTCGTCGTGATTACTCCACGCCCGACACCTGAAGGAGTGATTGCACTCGGAATGCTGCGTCGAAGCGGCTACGCCGTGACCGCGATGCTCAATGTGTACGACGACCAAGAGTATGCCGAAGCGGCCGGACCTTTGCTAGGCGAAGGCATCGAAACTCGCCATTTACGAGATGAAGAGGCGATCGCTCAGATTTGCCGGCGGATGACCTTGCGGTAGCGCTCGTCTACGACTCGACCCGTGCCTCAATCACGCGGAACTCGAGCCCCTTAATCGGCGCGCCGCCGTTATGGAAACGAACGCCGCGGAACTCATAGTCGCTCATCGCGCAGTGGGTGTGGCCGAAATAGACATCGCGGATGCCGTCGGAGTGGCCGTGTCCCAGCAACTCCAAGTAGTGCAACAATCGCTTCGCCACTTTCTTCGGCGTGTTGATGAGTTTGGCGATGTGGTGAATGCGAGCAGCGACCGCGACGTCGTACAGCCAATGCGCAAAGCGACCGCGTGTTCGTTCGTCGTTCGCCCAGCGTGCGCGCGAGACCGACAGTTTTTGGGAGCAGCATTGCGGCGTATCCACTGCGTCGCCATGCAGGAAAACGCTACTGCCGGTCCGCCAATACCAGCGGTCCCACGCGAGGTTGGGTACCTCGAAACTGAGCCGATCGAGTTCGCCCACAAAGTGCGGGTGACAATCGTGATTTCCCAGGACAAAACGAAACTGGCAATGTGGGGCGGCAACGATTGTTTCGCGAAGCCAATCGATGGCCGCCGCGGTCGTTCGTTCGACGGACCGATGCGTACTCCAACTGAAGTCGAAGATATCGCCCCCAAAGATAAACAACCGTGCCGATTGAATGCGGCGCCGAAGCTCATCCTCGTAGCGATGTGTCTCACTTCGCCGTGAGAACATATGCAAGTCGGAGATAAATAAAGCGTCGCCTGACTGCCCGTCAGAAGGCGCATCGGAATTCGTATTTTGCGTCATCATGACCCCAGTTGCTCCAAGCGGGAATGGCGCCTCGGGTGGGCACTTTGATGGGCTGAGTAAGTTGATCGGGACGAATTGGCAGGGGAAACTTATGTGCAAAACGGATGCCCAACGCGGTTGTAACGTACGGTCCCTCAATGGCATCGTAGGGGAAACGGAAACGCCGTAGCAATCAGGTTTTTCGCAAAAAGAGCCTCCAAACGGATGGCATCTTGCCGTCCCCCAATGGTTCGCTTTAACCTGTAAAACGCTCCCATCGAAAAAACGCGGAATTTCCGGCTGTCAGCCATCTCCGCGCTCAACGTGTTACCCCAGCAAACTATTTCTTAGCGTTCTGTCACTTTAGGAGGACCCTCGGGCTCGAGGGAAGGAAGATGAGTTTGGTTCAACAACCCGCACCGGAATTCAAAGCCCAAGCCGTTATGGCCGACGGTTCGTTCAAGCAAGTCAGCCTGAGCGACTACAAAGGCAAGTACGTCGTCCTGTTCTTTTACCCGCTCGACTTCACGTTTGTCTGCCCCACCGAAATCATCGCCTTTAGCGATCGCGCTACCGAGTTCGAAAAGCTCGGCGTGCAAATCCTCGGCGTCTCGGTCGACAGCCACTACTCCCACCTGGCCTGGCGCAACACGCCGCGAACCCAAGGTGGTCTGGGGCAAATCAACTACCCGCTGGTGGCCGACCTCAACAAGGACATCGCCCGCAACTATGGCGTGCTCCTCCCAGGCGGCATCGCCCTGCGTGGCTTGTTCTTGATCGACAAAGGCGGCAACGTCCGCTACCAGGTGATCAACGACCTGCCGCTGGGCCGTAGCGTCGACGAAACGATCCGCATGGTGAAGGCGCTGCAATTCTTCGAAACCAACGGCGAAGTTTGTCCCGCCGACTGGAAGGAAGGCGCTCGCACCATCAAACCGGATGTCGAGGGAAGCAAGAAGTTCTTCTCCGCCGAATACGCCGGCAAACCCTAATTGCGGGTCGTGTTCTAGCGTTCGAATCGTTATGAGCCGGTTTTCCCAGCGGCAAGGCTGCGGGAAAATCGGCTCTTTGCGTTCCACGGCAAAAACAAAGACCGAATCGGTGGTAGGCTACGTTCTCCAATAAGGGCTTCGTGACCTAAAATAGGATAGGAGCGGATTCCGCGGAATTGGCTGAGGACAGGACATGGGTTACGAAGACCGCGAGTATTTTCGCGACGAGACCGAGAATCAAAGCACCTTCGCTTTCTCGAACGACCTCTCGTGGTCGATGCGATTGATTATCGCTAACGGTGTCCTGTTCCTGCTCAACATGCTTTTGGACGGGGGCCTCGCCAACGGCATCAAGCTCTCCGGCTTCGACTTGCCGGGGCTCGCTTTCTCCGGCGATACCCTCGTGCGGCCGTGGCTCTGGTGGCAGTACCTCACGGCCGGCTTTGTTCACCCGACCCAATCGGTTTGGCCGTTGTTGTTCAGCATGATGGCCTTGTTCTTTTTCGGGCCGCGAATTGAAGACGTTCACGGTCGCCGTGAGTTTCTTACCTTCTACGTCGTCACCCAAACGATGGCGTCAATCGCAACAGGCATCTTTCTCTTTGCCGCGGGCAACCACCAACCGGTGGCCATCGGAGCCCAGTTCGCCGTGGAAGCCGTAGTGCTGTTGTTCTGTTTGCATTTCCCTTACGAGCAAATCCTCCTTTGGTTTGTGGTTTCCGTTCCCGCATGGCTCATCGGCGCCATCACGATCCTAGGACTGCTGGTGACTTCCGGTGGAACGTTGCCTGGGGCAGGGCGGTTCGGCGCCATGTCGGTTTTCATCGCTCCCGGCGTAGTGGTGCTGGGACTCACACTGGTTCACTTCTTCTACCGAATCCGGTTCTCCGACTGGCTACCCGCGTGGCTGATCGGCCGCGACTACGGCAGCGCCGCGGCGGAGTCTTGGAATCGCGCCCCATCACGCCGACGTAGCAGCGGATCGTGGTGGGACATCGGCCGCTGGTGGCGAACATCCCAGACCAAAAAGAATCTCAATGTCGTTCGGGACGACGCGGCCGACGACAACGATGTCGATTCCGAACTCGAATCCCAAGGCGATAAGCTTCTCGAAAAGCTCTACCGCGACGGTGAATCGGCCCTCACGCGTCAGGAACGAGAGACTCTGAAGCGTTACAGCGAAATGATGCGAGGCCGGCAGCGTTAGCCGCTCCGCGCAAGACGAATCGGAAGCACTCGTGAGCTATTTCCGCTTTACGATTCGACAACTCCTCTTGGCGACGATTTTCGTCGCGTTCGCTTGTGCGACGATACTTCACCCCTCGCGAACTTTGTTCTGGATTTGGACAGCACTGTCGTGGATCGGCTTTGTGAGCCTGATTGCCACGTCCATCGTCCGCAACGACGTCTACCGAAAGCTGTGTCTGGGGGCCTTGATATTCTGTACCCCACACGTGGCGAGCTTTTCTTTTGAGACGTTCAGCGACGAGTTTCATCCTGCCGCCCGCCGCGCAGTGATGGGCTTCGCCGTAGCGCAGAGTTACGACCTGTGGAGCGTTCCAAGCCGAAGCACGCTGAAGCGGATCGTGGGAACGCTTGACTTCGACCATGTCGATCCCGAGGAAGTATTCGAACGGGACGCTTACCTGCTTGGCATTCTCCGCTGGGACTGGATTTGGGTCGTTGCCGGCATCGGTGCGGCCCTGGGCACCTTCGTTGCCAAAGCAAGTGAGCAGTCACCAGAAAAACCAATCGGCCCGCGCTGGCGTTGGCTCTATGACGTGGCGATCACTGCCGTCTGGGTCGTCTGCTCCCAGTTCGTTTACTACGAACTAACGCCCGACCCCATAAGACCTGTCGATCCACACGATATGTGGTCGACATATATTCCTTCACTGACCCTGCTGGTATGCCAGGTGTTGATGGTGCTCGCGGTCGTGGGAACTGACGCGACCCGAAAGCGATACGTTGTTGTTGCGGCAGCGAGCGGCCTGTGGCTTGCAATGGCGTTCCTCCCAGGTTGGTCGGCGACATTGGGTGACTTTCTCCCACAAGCGATGTGGGCTCGCGCATTGTCGCCGGGAACGGACTACGGAATCGAAATTAATCTCTCGGGCAGGGAATTCAGCACATCCCCGGCGATCGTCCAGGGAGAAGTTTACCCAGCCGGTCCGATAGAGGTTTTTGAGTTGCCCGACCCCCTTGTTGATCCACCCCCGCGACTGGGAATCACTTCCTATCTTGTTGGCGGCGTCGTTGGAGGATACGGGCCTTCAACGATCGAGAATTCCTACGTCAGCATCGCCGCGTGCATGATGGTTTGGCCCATTGTTTTAGCGACGCGATGGCTATGGCGGTGGGACTCACAGCGACCGCGATCCGATCGATTTCGCTTGCACGGCTTGGCCTTTTTTGGGGGACTCTTAGTGGCGGTTAATTTCCGCCAGGCTTGGTTTGTGCAACTCCTCGTGTTGGCGGTGTATATCGACCTTGTCCTCTTCGTGGCGCATGCACTTGTCGGCGCGCTACCCGCGCGGCGCGAGTACGCGATCGCTGCGTTAGCCATGTTGGGATGGCTACTGATCTCGTGCGGGCCCTGGTTCGGCGACCACGTTCGTCCCTACCTTCCAACGACGCTGGCCTTCAACTGGATCGATAAACAACTCGGCTGCGAGCCAGGTCAGCCCGGTCCCGACATGACGCTCTCGGCCGAAACCGAGCGAAGCCTCCGCTCGTCGGGCACTTGGGGGAACCGAGCAGTCAACGCCTGGCCGACGATCGTCGCTTCTCTCGGGCTCGACCATCGCTACCCACTCTCGACGCCCGGGACGATCTTGATGGCTTTCCCGGCTGCTTGGATTGGCGCGTATCTTTCAAGACGATGGTCGCATTCGCCATCGAGAGCGGAACAACCGACTGCTAGCTGAATTACGCCCGTTCTTTTTCGCCACAAGTTCGCGCTGTGGAGGGATAGCGAACTTCGATACACTTCGCCCCGCATCAAACAGCGCTTGGATCGGAGCGAGCCATGAAAAAAATCCCCGAACTCGAGGGCATCCGCGGCCTCTTGGCGCTGATGGTCGTGCTGGGACACTCGCTCGTCTCGGGACCCTACAAATACGATTCGTTCCCCTTGCCGCTCCAGTGGCTGGGCAACGGCGGCTTCGCGGTCCAAGTCTTCATCGTTCTGAGCGGCTTTGTCATCTTTCTGCTGCTTGATCAGTCGCACGAACGCTACGACCAATTCATTGTCCGCCGAGCCTGCCGTCTCTTTCCCGTCTACTGGTTCTGCCTGGCGGCCTCGGTCCTGATGGTCCCAATGTCCATTGCCGCAATGGAACGACTTCCCTGGTGCGACCAGGCATTCAAAGAACGGCTCCAGATCTTCGAGCAAACCAACAAGAACTGGACGAGCCATTTACTTGCCCATGTCACCCTACTTCATGGTACGGTCCCGAATTGGATTCTTCCGCGTACTGGTTTCGCATTCATCGGCCAGGCATGGAGCGTCTCCGTCGAGTGGCAGTTCTACTTGATCGCCCCATTCATCTATGCGCTCGCAAAGAGTAAGCGATCACTTGTCGTCGTGGGCTTGGTGGTCGCCCTCGTCGCCGCGCAGCGATGGCTTTCGTTTCAAGGGGCATGCGTCTTTGCCCAAACACATTTGTTCGCATTCGGAGCCTGCGGCTACTTTGCCTACCGCGAGATTCTGCACCGCAAGGAGCAACTCGGAAGCTATCGCGCCCTCGTTACGCTGGCCCCGATCGCGCTGACACTCCTTTTCCGAGGCCAGCCGGCTATGGTTGGCTTCGCGTGCATTTTGTCGTTGATCATCGGCGTCGAACTCGTGCCGCACAATCGCATCGTCGCCGTTGGCTCGCGCCTGCTAACCTCGCGCCCCGCCGTCTATCTAGGACGCATCTCGTACTGCGTGTACCTGTCGCACATGATCGTTCACTACGCACTTCTGTCGGCTCTCGCTCCCCTTGCTTCACATCCGGCCGCGTTTCTTTGGCTGCACACGATCGGGTCTCTGGTCGGGGCAGTTGCCATTTCGATCCCCCTTTCCCATTGGGTGGAATACCCGGCGATCGACTTAGGGAGATGGATCGCCCAGAAATTGGGAGAACGCGCGTTGCGGCGCCGTCAGCGGCGAGAAACACGCGCCGCGGCGGCTCAACCGGCGTTGGGCTAGCGCCGGAGCAGTTTTCTCTTTTCGGGCTATCGCTAGCTACCCGGTGGATCGCGCAGCGAGGATACTAAGGGCTACCCACCTAATGGTCGTCCCTACCTCGTTCGAACGGAGCCCACCTATGTCGCTGACTCGTCGTGACGTGTTGCAAACATCCAGCCTTGCCGCCGCGGTTGGCGTCATCCAAGCTGCGGGCGGAGTCTTCACCGAAGGGCTCAAAGCCGCCGAGGGATCGCCGGCCAATCGCATCCGCATCGGCGTGATGGGCGTGAACGGTCGTGGCTCTTACTTGGCTCAAACCTTTTCGCGACAGCCCGACTGCGAGATTGCCTTTATTTGCGATGTCGACTCCCGCGCGTCCACCAAGTGCGTAGCGGCCATCAACAAAGAATTCGGTAAAACGCCCCCAACGATCACCGACGTCCGAAAAGGCCTCGAAGATAAAACCGTCGACGTCTTGGTCGTCGCTGCGCCGAACCATTGGCACGCGCCGGCCACCATTCTAGGTTGCGTGCACGGCAAGCACGTCTACGTCGAAAAACCCTGCAGCCACAATCCTGCTGAAGGCGAAATGGCAGTCGCCGCGGCGAGAAAACACCAACGCGTTGTGCAAATGGGTAATCAGCGCCGCAGTTGGACAGGCGTCGTCGAAGCGATCGGCAAGCTGCGGGATGGAATCATCGGCAATTTGCATTACGCCCGCACCTGGTACGCGTCGAAACGCGGCCCCATCGGCAAAGGAAATGCCGTCCCAGTTCCGGAATACCTCGACTACGGCCTCTGGCAAGGCCCGGCGCCGGAGCGTCCC
>CAZWSX010000021.1:0-135836 GCA_964636985.1 uncultured Pirellulaceae bacterium
TCGGGGTGAAAGGATTTGAACCTTCGACCTCTTGGTCCCGAACCAAGCGCTCTAGCCAGGCTGAGCCACACCCCGGGTGAATCGGTATTCTCGTCTCCAAGCGTTTTTGGGTCAATGTGGGATCGAGCGGGCATTTTGCCTCTCTTTCCCGGTTTGTTTTGTGCTGTTGCTGTTCTTAGTTAGGACGTATTGCCGGTGTTGGTGGTTCGCGCCGTGCAAGCGACTCGGCTAGAAGTCCAGGATCATTCCGTCGGTCGCGACTTCGGTTCTTGGGAAGATCGCGCGCGCTGCTGCCGAGTTGATGGGGTCGAGCAGTGGCGACCGGGGGTCGACGTGGATCAGAACCAGTCGCTCCACGCTGGCTGCCTTCGCCGCTTCGGCGGCTTGCGAGGTGCAACTGTGGCCGGTCTTTTCGGCGAATGCTTCGGCGCCGTCGGCGAAGTTCGCTTCGTGCAACAACAGCTTGACGCCGCGGATCTTTTCGATGTAGTGGGAACTCGCGCCCCGGCTCGAGGTGTCGGTCACGTAAGCCATGGAGTGGCCCGGCCACTCGAGTCGGAAGCCGAGACACTCACCCGGATGCGTTAGTGGGAACGTGGTGAGCGTTCCTCCTTCGGCCAATGGCGCGCTATCGCCTAGGACGCACCATTCGACGGCAAGCGGCACGGGAAAAATCTCGGACGCGAAAAGGTGCGAGCGGACCGCGTTCAACGTCTTCGCTGAACCATGCACACGGACCGATTCCATCTCGCGCTTGTAAAGCACGTCGAGCAAAAACGTCAGCCCGACGATGTGATCGAGATGGGCATGCGTCAAGAAGATATTGAGACGCTTGTCGAGCGGTTGATCGATCAGCCGGAACGTTGCGGTCCCGGCGTCGAGCAAAATACCTGCCTCGGGCAACCAATAGCACGCCGTGTGACGGCGTTCGTTGGGATGGTAGCCCGTCGTCCCGAGACAGTGGAGTTTCATAGGCAGTGCGAATCAGCGGGCCGCCGCGGTTTCGTCAACGCAGCTACGGCATGTTTCTTGGTGGCGCCGTCCTTGGCAATGCCGTCCCTACTTTTCAGTCAACTTGAGGGCTTCCACAACCTTGTCACGATGGCGACTGCCGAACACCAAAACCATCAATTGAGTCATGATCTGCTTGTTGTCGGTGGTGAGGAAGGCCTCGCCTCCGCCTGCATTGGCGATCGCGTAAAACTCCGGCATGGGAGTCGACGAACGGCAGGTCACGGTGCTGACAATCCCTTTTTGCGTTTCGCGGAAGCTGGTGGCGATCGATTCGCAGAACTTTTGCTTTTCGCGGTGAGGAGGGGCGTCGCCGAAAATCAGAATCACCTTGCGAGCTTGCGGCGTGAACGCGTTGTTGGTCATGGTCCATTCCATGCCCTTGTCGACCGCTTCCGGCAAGTCGCCACCGGCGTCGGCTTCCACGTCATACAGGAACTTTTGAATCTGCTGAATGTTGTTGGTGAGTGGAATCCCTTTGGCGACGTATTCATCCCCTTCGTCGCGATAGGTCGTCAGGCCAATCCGCGTTTTAGGAACGAGCCGCATCAGCGCGGTGCCGATGCGTTCGATCTGGCGTTTGACCTGGTCGATTTCGCCGCTCATACTCCCGGTGCTGTCGAAGACGATCACGATGTCGAGACCGTTCCTCCGCAGTTGTTGAACCAGGCCTTCGAAATTCGTGCCGCCACTACCACCACCGCCTGGTCCACCAGGTCCGCCGTCTCCGCCACCGCCACCTCCTTCACCGCCTCCGCCGCCGAAGCCCGTACCAGACTCGAAACCTGTAGGATCGCCCGCACCGATCGATGGCGCGCTGGTGGCAGCGACAACGTTGTCGGAGGGACCGTCGGAAACCTGCGCCGATGGCGCAGCGACATCCACTTCCAGCTCAGCGCCTAGCGCGCTGGGAGCCGAGTTCGCCGAGTGCAAAGAGGTATCAATATCGCCAATCGAGCCTGGGTCCAAGTTTTCGAGGCCCAAGCGCCCGATGCCGATCTCCAGACCGGAACCGATGCCCGGTCGGCCATCGCCACTTAGGAGCGCTCCACCGAGAAACGCAAAGATCAGCAGCGCGACCATGTGGATGACAGTCGACGCCAGAAACGACAACGATTGGTCGACAAGATCGCGAGCGGTCCAAGGTTCATCGACGGGACCTTCGTCCAGTTGATCGGCAGCGCGCGGCAACGGCACCGTCCCATGGCAATGCGGACATTGCCCTTGGGTACCAAGTTGTTCCTTGGTGATGACGATTGACCGGCCGCAGTGAACGCACGAGATTCGCATGACGGCACCTTCATTCCAGTGGCCCGCCGCAGTGCCCTGAACCGCCGCGGACCTCCTTATCTTAGCACGAAGGAACTATCGGGGGAAAATTGGAAATTTCCCTATAAAATCCGCCCGAAATGCGCAAATGCCGAAATCGCCATTTAGGCGAGATACATTACGACCGGGCGCTGGCGATGAGCTCTGTCGCCCCTTGAGCTAGCAGCATTTCCGCCACGTGCTGGCCGAGGGTGCTCGCAACCTCGATGGTGGGCATCCCTTTTCCGCTCGCGGCCGAGGCCTGAATCCGCCGCTCGCCGTTGCCGCTAAGCACCACCGCGTCGAGTTGCAGCGTGCCGTCCTCGAGCAACCTTCCCCACGCTCCGACCGGAGCCAAGCACCCCGCACGCAACGTAAATAAAAGCGTTCGTTCGGCCGCCACCGACAACATGCTGGGCACATCGTTCAGCGGGGCAATCGCTGCTTGGGTGGTGGCATCGTCGGCCCGCGTTTCCAGGCCCAGCGCGCCTTGACCAACCGCCGGCAACATTTGCGATTTAGGCAGAATGGCAGCGATACGCTCGGCCCAACCCAATCGTCGCAATCCGGCTTCGGCCAACACAATCGCTTCGTATTGCCCCTCGTCGAGTTTTCGCAATCGTGTATCGAGGTTGCCGCGAATATCCTCGATCACTAAGTCCGGCCGCACGTACAAGATCTGCGCTTTGCGACGGAGGCTCCCCGTTCCAATGCGTGCTTTTTCCGGCAATTCTTGTAGCGAATTGGCTCTCGACGAGATCAGGCAGTCACCGACTTCTTCTCGCGGCGGAACCGCCGCCAGCGTCAGACCTTCGACCGGCGCCGTGGGCAGGTCTTTCAAACTGTGAACAGCCAGGTCAATCTCGTTCGCAAGTAACGCGCGTTGGATCTCTTTGGTGAACAGCCCCTGGCCGCCGATCTGAGCGAGCGAACCACTCGTCACATCGCCTGTCGTCGAAATGTGAATCAGTTCGACTTCGATTCCCCGAGCCTTGAGCGCGTCGGCCACCCACTGCGCTTGCCAGCGGGCAAGAGCGCTCGAACGGGTTCCAAGACGAATCGGTCGCGACATGGTGGGGCGGTTCCTGCAAACGATTTACGATAGTCTGACGATCCATTTTGGGATAGCGATACAACACGTGCGTGGCCGTTCGTGCGGAACTCCCGTGAAGCACCTATCACGATCGCTCGAAGCACCACATCCGGATCAATCCTCACTACAATAGGTGCGGACTGCGGCTGGTTCCTGGCGACTCCTCCCCGGATTCGAGAACGCCCACCTTTAGGCTACCTGTTTTCGCCATTTCCAGGCCTCCGTCACCTGCTAAAAATGGTGTAAAATCCGCCACAACCAGGCCAGATCGGCCCTATTTTCATGTTTCTAAGGGGCACGCGGAATAACGCCCGCAGCGATTGCCTCTCTCCTGTGTCGAGGACGTTTTTTCATGCCACTCGACGGAATTCCGGATGACGGCGTTCCGACGGACAGTGATCCCATCGTGGACAATTCCACGCCTGGGGCCACCGCTCCGACCGGCATGAGCACGCCTTCCTCGAATGGCACGATAGCGAATAGTAGTGCCGCGGATACCAGTTCGTCAGACAACAGCCCGGATGATTCGCCCGACTCGAATTCCAACTTGAACGGCCCCGTGTTGCCGCTCGATTTGACGCAGCTGGTCGCGGCGCATCATGGGGCGGTGTATCGCTACGGTTATCGGATGTGCGGCAACGCCTCCGAGGCCGAGGACATTGCCCAACAGACGTTTTTAATAGCCCACCAAAAGCTCGACCAACTTCGCGACCACGAGAAAGCCCTTGGCTGGCTCTTGGCAGTCGCTCGGAGTTGCTTCCTTAAGAATCGACGCAAGCGGTTGCCGTTGAGCGCCGGCGACGTCGATTACGACGTGGAAGCGATCCCCGAACCCACGGTCGACGAAACGGCAGTCGATTCCCAACGTTTGCAAACCGCACTCGGGCGCATGGCGCTTGAGCCGCGATTGGTTTTGACATTGTTCTACTTCGAGGATTGCTCGTACAAAGAAATCGCCGACAAGCTATCAATCCCCATCGGAACGGTGATGAGCCGTCTCTCCCGGGCCAAAGACAAGCTCAAACGCGAACTCCAGCAGCTCGAAGAAGAAGCACAAAAACAACGCCAAAAGGCACAAGAGAACAGCCTCGCCAACAAGCGCAGCCTTTAAAAATACAACCCGCCATAACGCGCCCCCGCTAAGCACAGCCCTAATAATTGAAATTGAAGCTCCCTCACAGGGGCACGTCATGAGGACGATCGGATGGGACCCGACGAAGAACTCAAACAACTGATGGCCGCGGCCCGAGCGGGCGCGAACGATCTCGCGTCGCCGGAGTTCGCGCGCCTCCGCACGGCCCTCAACACCGATACGGAGTTGGCCGCTCGGTTTCAACGATCGCAAGCGCTCGATGTCGCCATCGCATCGGCCTTTAAGAACATCGAAGTTCCTAGCGGTTTGGCCGACCGGATTCTGACACAGCTTCGCACCGGCAAAGTGGTCGATGGCGCCGCCGCCGTCGTTGCGGACGATGTGCCCCACGTGTCACGTTCGGTCGCCGCAGAAGAAAAGAGTCGCGACCTCTCAAGCCACAGCCTCTCGCGCCGCGGCTGGCTCGCGCTAGCCGGCTTGGGGGCGACTGCCGCCGCTGTGGCCGTAGTTTCCCGTTCGTTGCAGCCGCCTCCTGCTCCAAAGACCGTCACTCGGTCCGAACTTGCATCGCGCGTCGATCAATGGTTGTCGAAGGATTGGCAAGCGACTACCTGGAACGACGACGTGTCGGCGGCCAAAGTCGGCAAGACGCCTGTTCGCATCGACAATGCGCTCTCGGTAAAGCCGCGTCGCTGGCAAGCGATGTCGGACGCTCAAGGACAGGTAATCGTTTTCGATCTCGCCGCTGCCGATAAGGCCGCCGCGATGCTGTTCATGGTGCCGACAAACGCCACCTATCAGGTCGCAGCCTATCCCGACCTTCCGATGCCCAAGCTCGACACCTCAGGCGGACTAGCCACCTCGGCATGGCAGCGCGATGGCTACGTGCACGTCCTGGCCGTCGATCAGACGGGCCAGAATCTCGACGACTTCATCAATCCCAACCGCTTGGCACTTGCGTAAGAGAAAAAAGTAGGACGGACAATCCTGTCCGTCAGTGGTTGGGGTCTCTTTATAGAAGCGGCAAAAATCAAAAAAAAGACAGATTGCTGACAGACCTTCACAAATCAAAAATCAGCAATCATCAATCGATTAATCAACTAGTCGAATTCAGCTGCGAAGCACTCTTCAGCAATTGCTCAACTTCGACGGACAGGATTGTCCATCCTACTTTCTTGCCTGCTCCGGGTCTCCGCGGTGAATTCGTTCCTAAGCCACAACTCTCTTACGCCACAAAAGCCAAGTAGTAAAAGATCCACCCCGTCACGGCCGTTCCTACCATGCCGATGGTGGCCAGCCATGAGAACTTCTTGTGCGAATGCGAATGTTCGTTGGGCTTTGGCGGCGATGGGAACTTAACGAGCGCACGATAGATTACAAACGCCCACAACAACGCCGTCGGGATCGCAAAGCACAGGTGAATGAACAAGCTGATCCCCACCGGGCTGGTCCAATCGAGGCCCCCCTCAGGCGAGACTCTTCGAAAGTAAGGCGACGCGGCCGCGCGGTGGTACCAGCCCGAAACGCGCATATCGACTTCGAACGCGATCACCGCGATCAAGAGCACCGTCCCCAAGATCAGCTGTACGGCCTTGTGCAGCCCCCACTGGCCGCGCTTGGCGAGTTGAATACTGACGAAGAGCAGTGGGACCACCGCGAACATCGCGACGAACACGACGTCGAGCATCAGCGAGCCACGGCTGGGCACGATGAACCGCAAGAAACCTTCGATACCCGCCAAATCGGTGGGGTTAGCCCCATCCATATCGCACCTTGTTCGCATTAGTTACCGCGGCCGCCGGCCGCATTGGGCTCTTATGGTAACGCAACCGATCGATATCGAGAATGCTCGCTTCCCTTAAGACGGCCACTTATATTGCAGTGGACCCGACGCAATTACGGGCCTTATCTGACGGGGCAGCGCCATGGAATCTGCCGACAAACCGGGCTGGCACGCGCGGCAACTCTTTTCAATCGATCATTTGCTGTTGCTGCTGTTGGCCGCGCAGATCGCTTGGTTTACTGCTCAGAAATCCGGATGGTATGCGGGTACGTTTCCCAAGGGCTGGATGGAAGTGATCGCTCTCGGCATCTTGTGCCTGGCGCTATCGCTCGTGGCGATGTTCGTAGCCGTTCGGTGGTTGTTTGTGTTCTTGGGATGGCGTCCTCACCGCGAGATGCGCCAATACCGGATGCAGACCGCGTTCCTTTGCGTGGCCGTGGCCGCGATTGTGCTGGCGCAGTTTGCGACATCCATTCAAGTAGCGCAGCGTCAACACGCCGCAGCCGCGGCGCTTGCCCAGTCTGGCGGAGGGGCACAGGTCCTCGGCACCGACACCAACTACATTCGCCCGCCACAGTGGTTGCTTCACGTGGTAGGAAACGAATTCTTCTATCCAATTCGCTATGCCAGTGCACGGAACGATTCGGAACTCGCACACGTTCGCATGCTTACCGAAGTACAAACCTTGAATCTGGATGGCATGGTGCAAAGCTCGCCCTTTCGCCTTCCGGCTAGATATTCCGATGTCACCGACGCCGGACTTGTGCACCTGCGAGAACTGCCGGAAGTCAGATCGATCTTTTTATCGTCCCCACATGTGACCGACGTGGGAGCCGAGCATCTCTCTCACCTGCAAAGCCTGACTCACCTCAGGATCGTCGCGACACAAATAGGTGATGCCGGACTCGAGCACTTTGGAAACCTGAAGGAGCTGCAGTACTTCTACTTGGGCGGGGAGACGAACGCCGATGCAAACCTGTGGCGCCGCATGCGTCCCATCGCCGATATCAACGCCGACGAAGCAATGAAAAAAATGCGTGCGAGAGCCTCATTTCGCTTTGCCTCGGTGGGAATCGATTGGACGGCCCTGGGTCTCGAAAAGAGTGATCCGTCACAATGGGGTCCGCCGCATGTGAACTCGAATGTGACGGACGCGGGTTTGGCGCATCTTGCCCGAGCCTCGCAGTTGTATTTACTTGAAATTCCCAACGCCAATGTGACTGGCGAAGGACTGCGCCATCTCCAAGGTCTCAAACGTCTTTACCGGTTGTCGCTTGCCCGGACCCGCACGTCCGACGAAGGTCTTCAGCACGTCGCGTCGCTTCGGCAGCTCTCCTCCTTGATCCTAGACGAAACCCCCGTCACCGATGATGGCTTGCCACATTTGCGTTCTCTATCCAGGCTCTTGGGGCTCTCGCTCTACGGCACTTCGGTAACGGGCACCGGGTTTTCCGGGTGGAGTGAAGAATCCCCGCTCGTTGGACTGGACCTGGGCCGGACCCTAGTGAACGACGCTACCATCGTACACCTGCAGCACTTTCGAAAACTTCGCTTGCTGGAGTTGGACGGCACCAAGATCACCGATGAGGGACTTGCGCCTCTGGCGGCGCTAACGGCCCTGCAGGAGTTGAGGTTGCCCGGCACGAACGTAACAGGTGAGAGCTTTCGCCATTTCAAAGCGCAGCGTGCGCTATTTCGACTCGACCTGAGCGAGACCCCATTCGACGAAGCCTACTTAGTCCACCTGCGCGAGCTGCCGGCGCTCCAATCGCTCGATCTAAGCTTTACACCTGTGACCGACGCCGCGATCGTCCACTTGCGCCGTTTTCCCGTACTGAATCGGCTCAATCTGACTGGAACCAAAGTCACTCGTGCGGGCCTCGTCGCGATTCAGAGTGCGATGCCCGGGTGCAACATCGATTACTGAAATGGCCATCGCGACGGCACACCCGCGAAAGAGCGCCCGAGCACTCGAATGGATGCTGATCGGGTTGTTGCTCATCGAGGGGTTTCTGTACCTCTCCGATCACTTCGATTGGTTCGCCTTCAACAAATACAAAGGCTGGACGCTGCTGATCGCGACGGCGACTGTATCGACGTCACTAATCGTCATCGCGATGGCAGTTGGCATGCGTTGGATCGCTTCGCGCTGGACGATGCGAGCACCATTCCAGTTCGGGCTGCGGTCGGTGTTCTTGCTCGTGCCCGTCGTCGCCATCCCTTTTGGTTGGTTCATGTCGGCATGGAACGACGCTCGCACACAAAACGACGCTGTAGCCAAAATCGGAAGTGCAGGGGGCGCCATCAGGCACGTCACCGTGACCGAGGAAGATCACTTTTACGCGGCGCCCAAATGGCCGCTCGATGTGTTCGATCCCGAATTCTTCCACGACGTGGTCAGCGCGTCGGCGGGCGACGACTCTCAATTGGAACATGTTGCCTCGTTTCCCGGCGTTGAAGAGCTGTGGTTGGATGGGTATTTCAATTTCGAAAACAACTACATGGTCTACGAGTTCCCATCGAAGCCGTCCTTCGTGACCGACGCGGGGTTAGCGCATCTCCGGGGGTTGTCGAAAGTCCGTTTCGTTCATCTCCGCAGCCCTAAAGTGACTGGTGCTGGGTTGGAGTTCCTTCAGACCGCGGGATCCTTAAGCGAACTTTCGCTCGCCTCAACGAAAATCGAAGACCGGGATCTCGCACTGCTGCAAAGCTGCCCACATTTGAAGATGCTCGAAATCGGCAGCGCTGGTGTCTTCGACTATGTGTTTTGGGACCGATATCGCCCGACGCGGTTCGAAGATGCCGCCCTAGAACGAGTCAAGCTGAGACGCCGTCTGGAGCACTACTGGACACAGCCCGTCCATTGGAACCTGCTGGCAACGGAAGACTCCGACGTCCAGCGATGGGGCCTGCTCAACGCTTACCCACAACAAATCACCGATGAGGGGCTCGCGCATCTGCAGGATCTCACGGAACTCACCGATCTCTGCCTGAATGGGCTCTCGATTCATGGACAAGGCCTTCGCTACCTTTCTCGTAGCCAGAAGCTAGGACGACTCCATCTATTCGAATCGGCGATTACCGACGAGGGCCTCGCCCACCTGCCGGCTTTTCCTCGCTTGTTCGCGTTGACCCTTTCGGGAACCGACATCACGGACCAGGGGCTCGAGCACCTTAAGGCGTTGCCCGCCTTGCAGTATTTGAGTTTGAACGAGACGCGCATCGACGGATCGGGCTTGCCACACCTGGTCCGCGATGGATCGATGCTCCGGTTGTCGCTCCGATCGACTCGCGTGAACGACGACGCGCTGGTTCATGCCGGGGAGATGAAAAAGCTGACTGAGCTTGAGTTAGGGAACACACCCGTTACCGACGCTGGGCTAAATCACTTGCAGTCGCTTGGCGATCTCACGCGACTTGGATTGGGCGATACGAACATCACGGGCGATGGCTTGGCCAATTTGAAGAACTGTAAGAAATTGACTTGGCTTGTTTTGAGCGAAACTCCCTTGACCGATCGAGCTTTCGAGCATCTTGCCAAAATGCGGCAACTGGAGCGACTCGATCTCAGCTTTACGCCGACGAACGATGCCCAGTTGTTCAAGTTGGGCGGAGTCACCAACCTTAAGGGCCTCGACCTTTCGAATACCCAAATCACGGACGCGGGACTCAAAACAATTCGACAAATGCCGAAGCTCGGCCAGATATTGCTGGCCGATACCGCGATAACAGATGCCGGCTTGGAACATTTAAAAGGGCTGGCTAACCTTCATCACATCGACCTCAAGGGAACAAAAGTCACACGCGCAGGCGCGAACAAGCTCTTGCAAACCCTACCTCCGATCTGCAAAGTCGATTTCTGACGCGAGTGCCGAAACTCCAACAAATCCATCCCGTTCAATTCGGCAATAATGAACCTTCATTCGTTTACTTACTCGCAGTGCAAACCTCTCCGTGTCCTCCATGACTCCGTGTTTTCAAAAACACAGAGTCGCCAAGAACATAGACAGAGACCGGTAATCACATGACGCTCCTCTACCAAAACGATCTCTTCCTCGAACACGAAACAGGCAGCCATCCCGAGCGTTCGTTGCGGCTCAAGAAGGTCAACGCGAAGCTCGAAGCCGACGGGCTCGCTGCCAAATGCACGCGCCCGAAGTGGAATCCGGCAACCGTTGAAGACGTCGCGCGCAATCACGACCAGCACTACATCGAACGCGTCGCCGATTTCGCCAAGACAGGCGGCGGCTACATCGAGGCCGATACGGCCGTCTCACCACGATCGTACGACGCGGCCATGCTCGCGTCGGGTGCGGCCATTGATGCCGTGCGGCGCGTGATCGACGGGGAAGACAAAACCGCCTTCTGCGTGCATCGCCCGCCGGGCCATCACGCAGTGCAGGGGGACGCGATGGGCTTCTGCCTGTTCAACCACATCGCCGTGGCCGCCCGGTATGCAGTCGATAGCTTGAAACTCAACCGCGTCCTGGTGGTCGATTGGGACGTGCACCACGGGAACGGCACGCAAGACTCGTTTTGGCGCCATGGACAGATTGGTTTTTTGTCGATCCATCGCTCGCCGTTTTACCCCGGTACGGGGGCGGCCGACGAAACCGGCGCCGGCCCGGGGCTGGGAATGATTAAGAACCTCCCACTTAGGTTCGGCACGGCGCGGGAGCGGTTTTTGGAAGTTTTCCGCGGCGGTGTCGAAAAACTAGCCGACGCCGTTAAGCCCGAACTCATTCTGGTTAGCGCCGGATTCGACGCCCATCGCGATGATCCCATCGGCTCGCTCGGTCTCGAAACCGAAGACTTCGGGGAACTGTCCGAAATCGTCCTGGCCGTTGCCGCAGTGCACTCCAAAGGGCGTGTCGTTAGCCTGCTGGAGGGAGGCTACAACGTCGATCGTTTGGCCGATTCCGTGGCAATTCATGTCGAAAAATTGCTCACCGCCGGCGACAAACCCTAAGGCTTTGTAAGCATCGCGATCCACACATCCACCGTCGAGGAAGCAGCAGAGGAACTCGTATGGCCCCGTCTTGGAGCGGGAGTCATAATGAAATGGAGAACCTGGGGAGTTCGCTCCAGGCGGCACCGCGTTTGCACAAGTTTTTCGATCCAAGATCAAACGATCCATCGGTTGGCGAATCGCCCAGCCAAGTGATTCGGCTGGGTGCTGAGCAGGCCCGACGCGACACGATTTTTCGAAAGTGGGAATGACTATGTCCGTTCGTCCAGTCCGCTGTTTGCTCACCGCAACGTCGAGGTATCTCGCGTTGGGATGTCTCACCTTGTTGCTGTCCGGCCCGCTCTTGGCGCAGGACAATCCCGGCCAGAACGACTTGGATGAAGCCACCAGCTTGCGGGTCGGGGCCGAGCCAACCGACTTCGACAAGTTCGACAAGATCGTCGACCTGTGCGAATCGGCTCTGAAAAAGGGGCTCGACGCGGACAACCAGATCCTCGCTAAGGATTTGATGAAGGGCGTTCTGGTCGATCGTGCCAGCAAGTATTCAGAACTCCTCATGCGCCAGCAGCAGGGCATTCCGCCCGCACGGCTGGGAACCATCCGTAAGGAAGCGATTCGCGATCTGAACAGGGCCATCGGCGTCGACGCCGATCTGGGCGACGCCCACTTTTTGCTCGCAAAGCTCTTCTCGCTAAGCAAGCTCGATCACCCGAAGGCCATCAAGTCGGCGGCCGAGGCGATCCGCTCCTTCAAAGACTCGCCCGAGCAGCTTTCCGAGGCCTATTTGCTTCGCGGAAAGATTGTCGAAGACAAAGAAGAGAAGCTCAAGGACTTCGCGGCCGCTGTCGAAGCCAATCCGAAGAGCACCGGCGCCCTCATCGCCCGGGCCGCTCTCTACCTCTCGCAAACGGATGAGGAGAAGAAGGACGAATTCGTCGATAAGGGGATCGCCGACCTGCAGAAGGCGATGGAGCTCGATCCCAAGAACGACGGCATTACCGGCATGCTCGTTCAAGTGTTTGTGGCCAAAGGAAAAGTCGCCGACGCCATTAAGTTGGTCGACGACCGCGTCGACAAAGCAGAGGGGGATAAAAAAATAGCGTTCCTGCTGATGCGGGCCCAACTGAACCAAGTCCGCAACGAACTCGACGCCGCTCTGGCCGATTTGAATAAGGCACTCGAGCTCGACCCGTCGAGCATTGCGGCCCTGTTGTTGCGAAGCAACGTGCATCTGCTCAAGAACGACGAGGCCGCCGCGAAAAAAGACGTCGACGCCGCCTTCGCCATCGAGCCTGATCTTGAGCAAGTGATTCGAGCGCGGATTTCAGTTGCGATTGCCCAACAGAAATATGCCGAAGCGATTGCCGACCTGGGCACACTCCTCCGCGAAGATCCTCGCGATCTTGGATTGCGGCTCCAATTGGGAGCACTGCAACAAGCCGACAAGCGGCCGCGTCAAGCCATCGAAACCTACACGCAACTACTCGACGACCAACTGAACGAAGCGGGCCAGTACATGGTCCACCAACGCCGCGCCGAGGCCTACCTCAGCATCGGCATGCATAAAGAAGCGATCGCCGACTACGAAGAAGCAATCAAGCTGAAAGAAGACGACAGCAGCCTGCTCAACAACTATGCCTGGCTCCTGGCGACGTCGCCCGAAGACTCGATCCGCAATGCCAAGCGCTCGATCGAACTGGGCACTAAGGCCTGCGAACTTACCGAATTCAAAAAGGCGCACATCTTGAGCACGCTCGCCGCCGGATATGCCGAAGCCGGCGAGTGGGACAAGGCCGTCGAATGGTCGACTAAAGCAGTCGAAGCAGGTTCGGACGAGGCCGAAACTGCCGAGCAACTCAAGAAGGAACTGGAAAGCTACAAGGAAAAGAAGCCCTGGCGCGAAAAGCAGGACCTGCAAGAGAACGAAAAGAAGATCGAGCAACCCGCCGGCGATCTCGAAACCTAACGTTTGCCAAAAAAAGTAGCACGGACATTCCTGTCCGTGCAAAGTGCGGCAACCAACCCGAACCGCGCTGCTTCCGTAGAAACGTAGCCGCACTCGCGCAGAGTGCGGAGGCCCCGCACGTGCGGATGCCCCTAAACAAAACCCCGCACCTCCGCGTTCTGGCGAACGCGGCTACCGCCAACAACGAGGTTGGCGCGAGCAGTGCTGAAAAGTAGGGATACTGAAAAGAAGGAAGGAGCCAGCCCTCTCGCTGGCTCACGTCTATTTCAAGGAGTCCCACAATGGTCCAGTCCACGGAACAACTCGCCTCCAAACATTGCGTCCCCTGCGAAGGTGGCGTACCTAAGCTCGCAGCCGACGCCGCCGCCGAACAAGTCGGGCGCCTAGCCGGCTGGTCGATCACGCCCGACGGCAAGGCCATCCGCAAACGATGGACCGCCAAGAACTTCATGGCCGCCATCGAGTTCTTCCAACGCGTCGCGGAAGTTGCCGAAGAAGAACAGCACCACCCCGATCTCCACCTGGAAGGTTACAAGAAGGTGATGATCGAGATCTCGACGCACGCCATCGGCGGCCTCAGCGAGAACGATTTCATCCTCGCGGCCAAGTTCGATATGCTGCCGATCAACGGCAAAGTGGCGGCGTAGTCTCCGCGCCGCGCCGTTTCATCCGCGCGTTGGTGCGCGTGGTTGGTCGTCTCGTGTCGCTTGCCAATTCTACGCGAGCGACTATCGTCAATCCCGTGGCGGTGCTCGCTGCGCAACCTTGTTTCTTTCCTTTCTGCTTTAGATGGACTCGTCCGATGAAGACCTCTCGATACTCGCTCGTGAGCGCGTGTTTGCTCGTGTTGCTGGGGGCCGCGATCGCCAAAGGTTGGTGGATCGAAGAATACCTCAGCGGGATCGTTTGGCCCGAGCCGCCCGTGATTGATCCCGGAAGTAACGGCAAAGCGCCCTCCGACGCAATCGTGCTGTTCGATGGCAAAGACCTTTCGGCCTGGAACGATAGCGACAAATGGCTCATCGCCGATGGTGTGGCCACCGCCGCGGGCAACGGGATCGCCACCAAGCAAGGATTCGGCGATTGCCAGCTGCACCTGGAATTCGCCACGCCCGACAAAGTCGAAGGAGACGGGCAAGGGCGCGGCAACAGCGGCGTCTACCTGATGGGCCACTACGAAGTGCAGATCCTCGATTCGTACGAGAACAAGACCTACTACGACGGCCAATGCGCTTCGCTCTACAAGCAGCAGCCTCCCACGGTGAACGCTTCCCGCAAGCCAGGCGAGTGGCAAACGTACGACATCGTCTTCAACGCCCCCAAGTTCGATGCCCAAGGACTCGTCGTCGCTCCCGGCTATGTCACCGTCCTCCACAACGGAGTTCTGGTTCAAAATCACGTGGCGTTACAAGGGACCACCGCCTGGCACGAGGCCCCCAAATACACGGCCCACGGCGATCGCGAGCCGCTGCAGCTGCAATTCCACGGCAATCCGATCCGCTTCCGCAACATCTGGCTCCGCGAGAACATCGCTCCCCTCGAAGGAAAAAAGCCCTAACGCATTGACAAAACGGATCGATGTGGTCGTATCATGGGGAATAAGCGACCGGCAAAGAGTCTCACTCGTGCTGAGAGGCCCGTTCCAAGACGGAAGCCGGTTCTCACAAGAGGCGGATTGTGCGCACCACGAGCGGAGCTGTTCCGCAAGTTATTAAGCCGCACGTCGAACGTGTCACAACTTTGAATCGAAGGGATCAAGCGATGAAGAAGTGGATGGCTCTGGTATTAGCTGGTGGTCTGACGGCAGTAGTTGGCTGTGGTGGCGGCGACACTGGTCCGGCCGTGAAGCCGGACCTCGAGAAGAGCCGCAAAGCCGGCGAAGACGCCATGAAGAAAGCCGGCGAGGCCATGGACAAGGGGAAAGAAACCGTCGACAAAGCCAAAGCAGGTGATGCCGAAGGAGCCAAGGCCGCTGCGGGTGACGCAGCCGAAAAAGCCGGCGAAGCGAAGGAAGCAGCCGAAGATGCTGTCGACGCGGCCACCGGCGGTGGCGACGAGAGCAAATAGCCCTCGCAGCAATCACGTCCAACAATAACGGCCGGCGCGCAACAGCACCGGCCGTTTTCGTTTCTTGCCTTGCTGCTACGCCAACAACTCTTTCACGACGTGGCCATGCACATCGGTCAGGCGATAATCGCGGCCTTGGAAGCGGAACGTCAGTCGCTCGTGATCAAAGCCCAGCAAGTGCATGATCGTCGCTTGCAGGTCGTGGATGTGAACCTTGTCGCGCGCGACCGAGAAACCGAGCTCGTCGGTTTCGCCGTGCGTGTATCCACCTTTGATCCCGCCACCGGCCAGCGCCAAGCTGAAGCAATCGGGATAATGGTCCCGGCCCAAGAGCGCGCTGGCCGCGGTGCGACCTTCGCGGAACGGTGTCCGGCCGAACTCGCCCCCCCAGACAATGAGCGTATCGTCTAGCATTCCGCGCTGCCGCAAGTCTTCGATGAGCGCGGTGACCGGCTTGTCCGTAACCGCCATCTTTTTGGTGAGGCCATCGCGAATTTCGGCATCGGCCCCCGTGCCGTGGAAGTCCCAGCCCCAGTCGAACAAGTTCACGAAGCGGACGCCTTGTTCGAGCAACCGCCGAGCCAGCAAGCAGTTGTTGGCAAAACTGGCGTCGCCCGGCTTGGCGCCGTAAGCGTCGATCGTCTGCTGCGTCTCGCGGGTGATGTCCATCACTTCGGGAACGGCCATCTGCATCCGATAAGCCAGCTCATACTGAGCGATCCGCGTGACCGTTTCCGGGTTGCCGAGTTCGTCGACCTGCATTTGGTTCAAATCTCGCAAGGCATCAAGGCTCTTGCGGCGAAGATTACGGTCCATCCCCGCGGGATCGTTGGCATAGAGGACCGGTTCCCCTTTCGACCGGCATTGCACGCCCTGGAACACCGACGGCAAAAAGCCGCTTCCCCACGCGCTTTGACCAGCGCTAGGCTGCACGCCGCTGGAAATCAGCACCACAAAGCCCGGCAAGTTTTCGCTCTCGGAACCAAGCCCGTACGTCACCCACGAGCCCATCGACGGACGGCCTTGTCGCGGCGAGCCCGTAAACAACAACAGCTCCGCCGGCGCGTGATTGAACTGATCCGTATTCATCGAGCGGATCACGCTGATTTCGTCGGCCACCCGCGGCAAGTTGGTGAGCGCGTCCGACATCCACACGCCCCCTTGGCCGTGCTGCGCGAACTGCCGCGGGGTACCCAAGAGCTTCGGCACGCCGGTCGTAAATGCAAAACGCCGTCCTTTGATGACGCTCTCAGGCGCGTCTTGTCCCGACAGCCGAACGAGTTCCGGCTTGTAGTCGAAGATGTCGAGGTGCGGCGGCGCGCCCGACATGTGCAAGTAGATCATCCGCTTCGCTTTAGCAGCGTGCGGCGGGGCTTTCACTTTGAGCGGATTGTCGGCCACAATCTCGCCGACGCTGTCGCGCGAAAAGAGCGAGGCCAAAGCCGCCACGCCGATGCCCGCCTGGCAGTCGCGCAAAAAGTGCCGCCGCGTCAGGTGCTGCAAACGTTCAACATAGGGATGCATACACAAACTCCTTATCGTTTCATCAGCGCTTCGTCGAGGTTCAGCAGCACATTGCTCACCACGGTCCAGGCAGCGTATTCCGGGGCATCGGCCCCCTCGGGCAGCGGACCCAACGGATCGGTCGCCAACTTCATCGCGGCCGAGGCATCGGCGGCAAAGCCCGCCTTCGATTCCTCAACCAGCGCTAACATTCGCTTTACTTCCAATTCGCTCGGCGACCGAGCCAGCGTTCGCTTGAAGCCAAGCGTAATCCGCTCCTGCGAATCGGCGCTCGAAGCAATCATCTTGCGAGCCAGTGCCTGCGCGGCTTCGACGTAAACGGGATCGTTCAAAGTCACCAGCGCCTGGAGCGGGGTATTCGTTCGAGGCCGTCGCAGCGTGCAGACTTCCCGATTGGGAGCATCGAACGTCGCCATCGATGGATATGGCGAGGTCCGCCGCCATTCGGTGTACAGTCCGCGGCGATAGCGGTCTTCGCCCGTAGAGGCTTGCCAGTCGAGTCCACCGCCAAACGCCGCGTTCAATCCCAAGCTAGGCCGCGGCGGACGAACGCTCGCGCCGTACATCTTGGGGCTCAACAGCCCGGCAATCGCCAGCGCTTGATCGCGGACCATTTCGGCCGACAGCCGCGTCCGCGGACCGCGAGCCAGCAAGCGGTTCTCCTGATCGCGCTCGAACAACTCGGTCGAGACTTTCGATGTCTGCCGATACGTGGCACTTGTCACCATCGTTTTCAGGAACGCCTTCGTATTCCAACCCCCGTCCTTAGAGTTACCCTCCATGAACTCGACGGCCAACCAATCGAGCAACTCCGGATGCGAGGGCAACTCGCCCTGACTGCCGAACTCCTCGCTGGTGCGAACAATTCCAATGCCGAAGACCTGCTCCCAAAACCGATTGGCCAGCACGCGGGCCGTGAGCGGATTCTTGCGATCGATCAACCACTCCGCCAGCGCCATCCGATCGGGCTTACCGCCGTGAAGAGGATGAAAGGCGGCAGGCGTCCCTTCGGTGACTTCCTGACCCAGGTCCTCAAAGTTTCCGCGGAATTGCAACCGCGTCTTGCGGCGGCGCGCTTCCTCCATTTCTCGGTAGATCGGGACTGTGTTCGGCTTGATCGCGTCATACTCGCCCTTGGCGGCGCCGCGACGAGCGCGGACGTCGTTCAACTCAGGCGACACGCTCTTGGTGTAGTACTGCGCAAGATTGCGCGATTGATCCGACGTCAGCTCCTTGCCGCGGGCCAGTTGCACCACATCCACCGGCGTCTGAGCGACGGTGCTCAATCGATCGTCGGCCGTATACGAAAGGCGAAACCGCCCCAGCGTGTGATTCTCGTGCACGCTCCGTTGCTCGATCACAACTTGCAGCTTGGCACCCGCTGGGATCTTCACCGCAGCATCGCTGGCCATTTGCAGCGAGTGAGGCTGATTGGGCTGGCCGCCAATGGCCCAACCCTTTTTGACGAGATCCCCTTCCTTGGCAGGCTTTTCCGGCTTCGTCAGATTTGCGGCATCGAAATCGGCTTGCGAGTAGTCCGCGCCCGCGAACTGGAACGTGACGTCTCTTATGCCCGAGGTCGCGATGTCGGCACTCGGCGCTGGTGACTCGGCGACTGTCTTCTCGAAGACGACATTGCGGTCGGCATCGAGAACAGCAATGCGACAATTCTTAAGCCGCCCGCCGACGTTGCCATCGGTGCGATTCCAAATCATCACGCGATCGATCGACTTGGGTTCTTTCAAATCGACTTCCCACCACGGGTTGGCTTTGTCCTCGCCCGTGTGCGTGACCGAGTTCGCTTCGTAGTAGTTGCCGTTGGTGTTGCCGTCGATGGCCCGCTTGGCCTCGCCATCGTAGGCGGTCGAGATTTGTTTGGCTTCGCCACCGAGCGCGACGTTATCGGCCCCACTGAAAACTTGCACTTCCGCGAGCGACAGGATGTTGACGTCGCCACCGTTCTCGATGCGGACAAACCGCCCCGTCACTTTGTTGGCCTCAACGGGAACCACGCTCGCTGTGATCCGCGTGATCACAAAGTTCCCACCGCCGTAGCCCGTTCCTTTGCTAGGGAGCGAATCGTCCGGCAGCGTTTCCAAGCGAATGCCCGAGAGGGATTCACCTTCCAGCGGCACTTCGATCGTGTAGACGTCGGCCTTGCTCCCCACCTTGGCCAGAATCGAGCCATCAGGTTGCACCGCCAACTCGCTCCCCGATTGCGATTTCGCCGCAGCCACCGCGGGCGTTTTCCACGGCAATTCGGCCGACAACCGCTGGCGCCAGGCGTTGTAGCCGGGCTCCATCTCGGGCGTCAGGATTCGCAGCGTCTGGTCGAGCTGCGCGATTTCGCCGTTCAGCTTATCTCGCGCCGAGTTCTGGTCGTCACTGAAGAATTCCAAAAGCGGCGCCTCGTCGCGACGATCATCGTCTTGCGTGTTGTTGAGGATCGCAAAAAATTTGAAATACTCTTCCTGCGAGATCGGATCGAATTTGTGCGTGTGGCACTGAGCGCAGGCCATCGACGTCCCCATCCACACAGCCATCGTGGTGTTCACGCGATCGACGATGGCCACGTTGCGGAACTCTTCATCGTTGGTTCCCCCTTCGCTGTTGGTGAGCGTGTTGCGGTGGAAGGCGGTCGCCACCAGATCGTCGAACGTCGGATTGGGGAGCAAGTCGCCGGCGATTTGTTCGATAGTGAACCGGTCGAAACGGCGATTCTCGTTGAACGCGCGAATCACGTAATCGCGATAGGCCCAAATGACGCGCGGCGGGTCGTCGGCGTAGCCAGCACTGTCGGCATAGCGAGCGAGGTCGAGCCACATCCGAGCCCAGTGTTCGCCGAACGCCGGCTTGGCCAACATCCGATCGACCATGTTCTCGTACGCCTTGGGATCCTGGTCGGCGACGAAGGCATCGACTTCTTCAATCGTCGGCGGCAGGCCCGTCAGGTCGAGCGACACGCGGCGAATCAACGTCGGCCGATCGGCTTCCGCTGATGGCGAGAGGCCTTCCTTTTCCAGCCGCGCGAGGATGAACCGGTCGATGTCGTTGCGCGCCCAATCTTGCCGCTGTGTCTTGGGAACTTCGGCGCGAACCGGCGCCGCGTACGACCAGTGAGGCGCAAACTTGGCTCCCTCGGCCACCCATTGTTTGAGAATCTCAATCTCGCGCGGCGAGAGCTTTTTGCCCGTCGCGGCCGGCGGCATTTGCAAATCTGGGTCGGTCGACGCAACGCGAGCAACCAGTTCACTCTCGGTGGGCTTGCCTGGCACGATCGCAAATCGCCCGTCGCCTAAATCGGCCTTGGCGCCGTCAGGCGTATCGAGCCGCAGTCCATCGATTCCCCCCTTGCGTTCCTTGGGATCGGGACCGTGGCAAAAGTAGCAGTTGTTCGACAGGATCGGCCGGACATCGCGATTGAAATCGAGTTCCGCGGCGTTCGTCCACGCATGAGGAATCGCGCCGAGAGCAAGCACCAAACCAACAAGGCGAGTAGTCGTCATATTCATTCGTCGCAAAAGGCGGGGGCGACAAAGGGAGGCAGTCGGGAAAGGAGCCTTTTCATAGGCTTGCTACCATTTTTGACCGCATGCCTTGTCACTGCAACACGCGCCGACGGTAAATCGCATGGGAAAGACAACGATTTTGCCCCGACGATCACCCCCCCTCTCCCGTAGCCGCACTCGCCAAGAGTACGGAAGGTAGAGACTGGAAACCGGGCAATTCAACCATTCTCAACAAAACGACGCCAACTCCCCGCGTTCTGGCGAACGCAGCTACAGCCGACGACAACGAAAGCCCCGTGTTAATATGAAGAGG
Source organism: uncultured Pirellulaceae bacterium (assembly GCA_964636985.1). Classification (GTDB taxonomy): domain Bacteria; phylum Planctomycetota; class Planctomycetia; order Pirellulales; family Pirellulaceae; genus CAZWSX01. Next base: position 20,637 of record CAZWSX010000021.1, read on the forward strand.
ACCCTCCCACCTCCCGCTCCCCGCCTCGTTCGAGCGATTGACATGACGGATGTTCGCCGAGATTTGTTTCGCATAGTCACCATGGCCGCCGGCATGCTGGGCCTCGTCGCCACCACTTGGGGCGCCGAGCCAACGCCCGAGCAGGCGGAGTTCTTCGAGAAGAAGGTTCGGCCGATCCTGGTCGAGCGCTGCTACGAATGCCACAGCGAGAAGACGCTCGCCACCAACGAAGGCGAAGCCAAAGGAAACCTGCGGCTCGACAGCCGCCAGCGCATGCTCACCGGCGGCGATACCGGCCCGGCTGTCGAACCCGGCGCGCCCGATAAGAGCCTGCTGGTCCAAGCGATCCGTTACGACGGCGTCTATCAAATGCCGCCCATCGGCAAAATGCCTGACGACGAGATCGCCACGCTCACCAAGTGGGTCGCCGAAGGGGCCACTTGGCCAGGCAGCGAAACATCGAGCGAAGCGGACAAGAAAGTCTTCGACCTCGCCGCGCGCAAGGCCTCGCACTGGTGCTGGCAGCCGATTCTCGATCCTGCGATCCCTGCTGTAGCGAATAAGAACTGGCCTCTCGATCCGCTCGATGCCTTTATCCTGGCGAAGCTCGAAGCAAATAACTTCCAACCGGCGAAGCTGGCCGCTCCCCGCGCGCGGCTGCGGCGGCTCTCGTTCGATCTCCTCGGATTGCCACCGACGCCGGAAGAACTGGCGGCGTTCGAGGCCGATCCCTCACCAGTCGCGTGGGAGAACGCCGTCGAGCGCATGCTCGCGTCGCCCCGTTTCGGCGAACGCTGGGGCCGCCACTGGCTCGACTTGGCTCGCTACGCCGAGACCCGCGGCCACGAGTTCGACTTTGCGGCCCCCAATGCTTGGGCCTACCGCGACTACGTGATCCGGGCGTTCAACGGCGACGTCTCCTATCGTCAGTTCGCCGTGGAACAAATCGCCGGTGACTTGCTCAGTCTCCCGCGCCGCGAGCCGCGCGACGGTTTCAACGAATCGGTTGTCGGGACCGGCATCTGGTCGCTCGGCGAATGGGTCCATTCGCCGGTCGATATCCTCAAGGACGAAGCCGACCGCTACGACAACATGCTCGACGTCTTCGGCAAGACATTCTTAGGATTGACCATCGCCTGCGCCCGCTGCCACGACCACAAGTTCGACGCCATCGCGACCAAGGACTATTACGCCCTCGCCGGTGTTCTACAAAGCTCGGGCTACCGGCTGGCGCGGTATGACACGATGGAAGACGAGCAAAGGATTGCTTACGAACTCTCTCGCATTCGTTCGAACGCCGGTAGATCCTTCGCGGGCACTGTCGGTGAGCAAATGGGAGCGCGTCTTTATCGAAACGAAGAATACATACTGGCGGCCTTAGATTTGGCCCAACCCGAAACAGCAGGCGCCGCGACCGATTTGAATCAGCGCGTTGAGCAACTGGCAAAAGAGAAGTCGCTGGTACCCACGCGGCTACTGGCTTGGGTGACCGCCTTGCAGACGGCTGCCGACGATCCCAGCGATGCTCTGTATCCCTTGGCAAAACTATTCGCCCGGCCAACGACGCCTGAGGCGCGGCGCGAGTTGCTGCGAACCATGGCCAGCCGCCCCACCAAGTCCGAGTCGCTAGAGAAGGAAGTTCTCAAGCAGGGTGGCGAGGTGGTCGTTGATTACTCGAGCGAGCAAGCCCCCTTCATCGCCGATGGCCCCACGTTCGGCACCTGCGCCATCCGAGCAGGAGAAGTCATCCCGAGTGACGATCCGGCGCGACCCATCGCCGAAGTTGCCGAGTACGGGGCAGCTCGCCGTGATCCGATTTGGAATGGGCTCAAGATCGTCGGCGGAACGGAACTCGATCCGGGCGCTCTGGCCTTCGATCGCGCCGGCAAGACCTTGCGGACTCCCACGTTCGAATTGAAAGACGGCCGCGTCCATTACCTGGTTCGTGGGGCAGGCAAGGCGTACGCATGCGTCGATTCCCATGCGGTAGTGTTGGGGCCCCTGCATGGCGAAGTGATGCTATCGCTCGGCGAAAACGGCGCGGCACCAGTCCGCTGGGTCTCTCAAGACCTCCGCCGCTACACGGGGCATCGCATTCACGTCGAGTTCGTTCCTCACGCCGATCAAGACTTGCAAGTCCTGATGGTCGTCGGCGGACCCACTCCGCCCACTTGGACTCCGCCCCCGGCAAGCTGGACCTTGGCAAAACGTCTGGCCGAACTGGGTCCAGCGGATCTTTCGGCGAAGCAGGCAGCCGGCGCCGTGCTGGATGCTGTGTCCGATAGTTTCAAAAAAATGAGCAGGAGGGATGGCGCAAACGAAACCGCTGCGCCCCTAATCAACTGGGTGTTAGCACACCGTGACACGCTGGCGGACGACGGCGAGGTCGCCGCCGACAAAGAACGGACCGAGACGATTGCACGCAACAAGAAACTTGCGGCCATCCCGACTACTTTGCTTGCGAAAGCGAAACAAAAGTGGCTATCGCGAATCAAGTCAGAATCGCGCCTCGCCATGGCGATGTGGGATGGCACCGGCGAAGACGAACGCGTGATGGTGCGAGGCAACCCGCACATCCGAGGTCCACTCGTCGAACGGCGATTGCCGGAAGCCCTGGCCGCGCCGGCACTCTCGCCCAAGGACGGCAGCGGGCGGCTTGAATTGGCGCAGCAACTCTTCCGCGACGACAACCCGCTCACGCGGCGCGTGATGGTCAACCGTTTGTGGGCCCACCTCTTCGGTCGCGGGATCGTTCCCTCGGTCGATAACTTTGGCGTGCTGGGCAGTCTGCCCTCGCATCCCGAGTTGCTCGATCACCTGGCCACGCGATTCGCGCGCGAGGACTGGTCGATCAAGCAAATGATCCGCGCCATGGTTTGCTCGCAGACCTACCAAATGGAGAGCCCATCGCGCTCCGCCGACGACGAGGAACGCGATCCCAAAAACCTGCTGTGGCGCCGGCAAAACGTGAAGCGGCTGGAATCGGAATCGATCCGCGATTCGATTCTTGCACTCTCCGGCCGGCTCTCAAGCGAAATGTACGGGCCAAGCGTACCCATCCACTTGACCGACCACCTGCAGGGTCGCGGCCGACCAGGCGTCAGCGGCCCGCTGGATGGGGCAGGGCGGCGCAGCGTCTACCAAGCCATCCGGCGGAACTTCCCCAATCCATTCCTCACAGCCTTCGATTTACCCACGCCGCTGGGACCCGTCGGGCAACGCAACGTCTCGAACGTTCCCGCCCAAGCGCTCATCCTGCTGAACGATCCACTCGTCATGGAGCAAACGCGTCTGTGGGCAGAGGCCCTAGCCAAGCGAACCGATCTCAGCGGCCGCGCAAAGCTCGACCTCGCCATGCAAACCGCCCTAGGCCGATCGTCCACCAAAGCCGAGCAAGCAGCCATCGAAGGCTATCTCGCCGAACGGGCGAAGCAGCTCAAGATTGCACCCGACACGGTTTGGAACGACCCGCGAACGCTAACCGAAGTCTGCCACGTGCTGGTAAACACGAAAGAGTTCGTGTTCGTGGAGTGAGGACTCCCCTCGTAGCCGCACTCGCCAAGAGTGCGGTAAGTGAAGGTCGCGATCCGGGTGACCGACGCGTCACCAGCCACGCCGCGCCAACTCTCCGCGTTCTGGCGAACGCGGCTACGACTGGATGATCTCATCTAACAAGCGATCGAGTTCGCCTTGTTCCAGGTTCACCCGCGCGGCAGCCGCGGCAAAAAGGTCCTTTTCGCGCGGATCGAGATGCCCGTCGACGGCCATCATCTGAATCATTTCCTGCAACATCCGCCGCGCCGCGGTCTTTTCGGCAGGAATCACCAGCGAGGCCTCGTTGCTGCGCGCGAACGCCAGCGCATTGACCACGTCCTGATCGGTCAGCCCCAACTGGTTCGCCTTCACCGAAAGATAGGCCAGTTCCTCTTCCGTGAGTCGCCGATCGGCGAACGCCAAAATCACCAGGTTGCGGAATAGATCGAGTTTGGTCATGACTTACGTTTGCAGGGCAAAGGTGGCCGGCGAAATATGTTCGGTGACCACAGCCCCAAACATCGTAAAGGGACTCACTTCATAGATCACAAGCGGCATGATCTGTCCGGCCAGGCGGCGCTGTCCTTCGAACACGACGATCCGGTCGCAAGCCGTTCGCCCCATCATTTGGACCGGCTCGCCCGATGCTTCGCCGCTGCCACTCTCCAGTTCGTGGAACTGGTCGACCTGATCTTCCGTTTTGTTGTCGCTCAATTTGAGCGCATTCTTACTCGGGCCTTCGACCAGCACCTCGACGCGTTTGCCGAGGAACAGCTGGTTGTCTTCCTCGCTGATCGCGTTTTGCACGGCCAACAGTTCGTTGTTGCGGCGCTGCTTGACGTCGAACGGCACGTCGTCAGGCAACAACTCCGCCCCCTTGGTTCCAGGGCGAACACTGTATTTGAAGATGAAGCTGTTCTTGAAACGGCACTCGCGAACGAGGTCGACCGTTTGTTGAAAATCCTTGTCGGTTTCGCCCGTAAAGCCGACGATGAAGTCGCTCGACACAGCGGCGCTCGGTAGCGTTTCGCGAATGCGGGCCATCATCTCGCGGTAGTCGCCGACGGTGTAACCCCGTTTCATCCGTTCTAAAACAACATCGCTGCCGCTTTGCGCCGGAACGTGCAGGTACGACGAAACCTTGGGCAGGTCGCGCATCGCTTGCAGCAACCGGGGCGTCATGTCCTTGGGATAGTTCGTCACGAACTTCAGCCGGCGGATGCCTTCGACTTCATGCAGCGCTTCCAACAGATCTGCCAACCGCCAAGTCTTGCCGTCTTCCACGAACTTGTAGCTGTTGACCGTTTGTCCCAGGAGCGTGATTTCGATCGCGCCTTGATCGGCCAGGATCTTTGCTTCGCTGAGGATCTGCGAGGGCGCGCGGCCTTGTTCCGGTCCGCGAGTCATCGGCACGATACAGTACGTGCAAAACTTGTCGCAGCCGATTTGAATCCGCAGATACGCTTGAAACGCCGTCGGCCGCATCGACGGATCGCGCAGCGGGTCGAACGTCTCGTGGCTCCGCTTGATTTGCTCGACCGAACCATCGCGGCGCCCCAAGCTCACGGCCAACTGCGGGCCATCGCCTTTGTCCAAATTCTCGAGCAGTTCGGGAATGCGATGAAGCTGTCCCGGGCCAACCACCAGGTCGACGAAGGGAGCCCGATCGAAAACGATCTTCTGGTCCTTTTGCGCCATGCAACCCAGCACGCCGATGATCTTCTCAGGATGCTGCTTCTTAAGTTGCCGCAGCCGCCCCAAGGCGCTGTAGGTCTTGTTCTCCGATTGTTCGCGGACGCTGCACGTGTTGAAGAAGATGCAGTCGGCGTCCTCGAGCCGCGACGCCAAATCGAAGCCGCGCTTTCGCAGGCTCGCGACGACCATCTCGCTGTCCAGCACATTCATCTGGCAGCCGACGGTATCGATGAATAATCGCTTGTTAGCCATGCCTTTACTTTTGCTCGCTCGAAACTGCTTACAGAAACACCATCAAAGCAACACTGTCAAAGCAACACTGTCAAAGCAACACTGTTAAAGGAACACTGTCAAAGGAACACCGAGTCCCCACTTCCACGTGGCGCGAGGTCCCTTTGCTAAAGTCTGCTTGCCTCAGTCCACTTGCCTAAGTCAACGGCAAAGAAACATCCGCCGTGAGGGAATTACGCGGCCCTGTGTCTGCCAGAGGGTGCCGCTGCCGCCTGCTGGGCTGCCTTTTCAGCTGCCTCTTTCTCCGCCACTGCCCGTTCCGCTTCGATCTGGGCGTAAAGCTCGGTCAGCACCTGGTTGCGGCGGTTCATCATCAGCCGCGCCAGGATTGCCAGCGCCACTAGCACGAACGCGCCGCCCCAAATCAAGTCGGCTTGGGAGTGGAGCAGGTTCATTCGACATCCTCGCTACAACCGCTATCGACGGCACTCGTTCATTTAACACGTTTCCTAGCCATCGGACGAGAGCACCCTACGCCGCGAGCTGGCAATGACAAAGATTCTTAGCGACCAAGAGATTGGAATAACCTGGAGTAATGAAAGGCACCGCAGGAAACGACGGTAAAGTTTCGCCTTATCGTGACGAATACGACTCCGTCCTTTCCCATCTAACCGTTACTCGGCCACCAGGTGGGCTTAACGGAGGTTAAAAAGACATTGCCGTACGCCACTTTTGGCAAGGCACCAGCATTTAGGGTGGAATGTTACTCCAAACGATCGCGAATCGATCAAGTCTCTTCAGGTGAACAACCGACGTAGACTGAAGCAAAGAACCTGAGCGGGCCCAGGGTTACCTGCCCCAACCCTTCCGCTCTTATGGCGAGCCGACGAGTGATGCCCCACTCGTCGGCTCGTCGTGTTTCTTGCCAAAGCCGTTGCACCTCCGCGGTCAGCCATCCCTGGCGGGATCTTTCTCTCGGAAGTGGGCCCAATTGCGACCTAAACTTCCTCACGACCCCCTTTCTATCGCGGATCGGTTTTCGGGACGGTTTTTCCATGCTACTCGTGCTCATTGTCGGGACCGTCAATTTCGCGCTCGGGTTCGCGGCTGCGGTTTGGTACCTCCGTGGAAGCAACGGCGGGGCGCTTTTTCTTAAAAAGTCCTAAAAACCTTCTGCACTCTTGACCGCTCGCTTTCGCGCTCGCTACGTGCTGCGGCAACCTGTCTAACCCACGGTGATTTCCGCGTTTCGGACCCCCTTTGTTTGCATTGATCGTTGACGAATCGCCACGTTGTTTTTGGGGATGTTGCCGAAAAACAACCCAAGAATAACTCTCAGAGTGCTTGATTCAGTTGTTACGATTTTATAAAAACTCTTTCACGGATTGCACTTACGTCGCACGGAGGAGGATACATCAGCGACCCGCGGCGCAAGCCGTGCTTACTCCCAAGTTCATCGCGTCGCCCATCTGAGGGCGGCCAGCCGAGAACTTTGGAGGAGTGAACGATGGCGAAGAATTTCCGCCCTGCCACCAACGGAAACCGATCCTTTTCTGCCTCCTCTTCCATCGATCGAAATGGACATAAGAACGGCCACAAAAACGGGCGATCTGCCAACGGTAGCAAGTCGAAGGACAAAGAGTTCGTCGGCGAAGATCTGCTAGTCGACGGCGAGTTCCACGATCCCGCCTTTGACGAATTCGACGCTTCGGCCGACCTCGCGCTCGAAGAAGAGTCCTCGCCTCACGGCGACGACACCGTCGATGCCACCGACGACCCCGTCCGCATGTACCTGATGCAGATGGGACAAATCCCTCTCCTCAGCCGCACTGAGGAAATCATCTACGCCAAGCGGATCAAGCGTGCTCGCAACCGCTACCGCCACTCGATGCTGGCCACCGACTATGTCCTGCAAGGCGCTGTCGACTTCCTGGAAAAAGTTCGCGACGGCAAGCTTCGTTTGGACCGCACCATCGAAGTCTCGGTGACCAACCTGGCCGAGAAGAAGCGGATCATGAAGCGGCTCGGCCCGAATGTCGCCACGCTGCGGCTCCTTCTCGCCGCGAACCTCGCCGACTTCCGCGAAGCACTCGATAAGAAGAATGCCGTCTCGAAGCGCCGTGCTGCTTGGAAGCGATTGGTCATTCGTCGCAACAAGGCTGTTCGCCTGGTTGAAGAAATGAACCTGCGGAACAATCGCCTGCAACCGCTGTTCGACAAGCTCGATTCGATCTCGCAACGGATGGACTTGCTCAAGCGACAATTGGCTGAGTGCAAGCTGAGCGATTCGCCGTTCAACGTCGAAGGCCGCCCGGTTGCTGACCTGCGTCACGAACTGTGCCGCCTGATGCGGATCACGCTGGAAGCCCCGGCCACACTTCGCCGCCGCTGCAAGCAAACCGCCCAACTGCGGATCAACTACGATCACGCCAAGCGAGAACTCTCGGCCGGCAACCTCCGGTTGGTCGTCTCGATTGCCAAGAAGTACCGCAATCGCGGCCTCAGCTTCCTCGACCTGATCCAGGAAGGCAACACCGGCCTGATGCGGGCGGTCGACAAGTTCGAGTACGCTCGCGGTTTCAAGTTCTCGACCTACGCCACGTGGTGGATTCGCCAGGCGATCACTCGTGCCATCGCCGACCAAAGCCGAACCATCCGCGTGCCGGTCCACATGATCGACACGATGAGCAAGATTCGCTTGATCACTCGCGACCTCACACAAGAACTCGGCCGCGAACCCACGCCGGAAGAAACGGCCCGCCGCGCCGGCCTGTCGATCGAAGAAACGCGCGTCGTCCTCAAGATGGCTCGCCAACCCCTCTCGCTCGACCAACCGATGGGCGAGCACGAAGACAGCTCGTTCGGCGACTTCCTGGAAGACTACCGCGAGTTCGATCCCCTCAAGGATACGCACCAACAATCGCTCAAGGGCCGCATCGAAGAAGCGATGCAAACCCTCAACTACCGCGAACGGGAAATCCTCAAGCTCCGCTACGGCCTGGTCGATGGTTACGCCTACACGCTGGAAGAAGTCGGCAAGATCTTCCAAGTGACTCGCGAACGAGTGCGCCAAATCGAAACCAAGGCTGTCCGCAAGCTGCAAGTCCCTCACCGCAGCCGCTCGCTGGCCAGCTTTGTCGAAGGCATCGACCTGTCGATGCTCGACAGCGCCATCGCCTCCAGCGAAGCCGGCGCGAACTAGCCCTCGCAATAGCTGTACTCGCCCTTCCCTCGTAGCCGCACTCGCCAAGAGTGCGGTAGGCCCCGGTTTGCGTTCGCGAGAAATCCTCAAGGCCCGAACGGGCCGACAGATGCGGTGCACAAATTTCTGTCGGCACCTTCGGGCCTTCGATCAATTCGCCTTCAATCAACCGGTGGCTTACGCACACCGGCTAAGCTCTGCCGGGCCTTCGGCCCTAAGAACGACCGAGCCTCTACAGCTCTCCCCTGGAGCCGATAGCCTTCCTCTCAATCCAGCGCTCGAATCGGAAACAGCTCCGATTTCACGTGCTCGCGCTCAGCAATCTCGACCAGCTTCCTCAAAATATCGGGATGGGCATCGGCCTCGTTCTTCGTCTCGGTTGGGTCGGATAAGAGGTGATACAGCTCCCACTCGCCATACTTGGGATTGGCGACGTTCTTCCCTGGATTCAGATTCGTGCGAATCGCTTTCCAATCGCGCCACAGCACCGTTTGCTGTCCGCCGTAGCTCGGCGACTCGCGATACAGAAACTTCCGCGACGGCTCGCGCATCCCAACCAGAGTGGGCACCATCGAAATGCCGTCGATGTCGGCCGGCGTGAGGGAAAGGTTTTTCGTAAGCTGTAGCAGAGTGGGCAACCAATCTTCGAAACCGATCAGGTGATTGCTCCTTGAACCAGCCCGAATAACTTTCGGCCAGCGGACAATTCCCGGCACGCGAAAGCCCCCTTCGTAGTAACTCCCTTTGCGGCCACGTAGCCCACCTGTGCTTTCGAAGAACGTCGCATCGGTCCCGCCCGTGCCGTCTTCAGCCGCGCCGTTGTCGCTGGTGAACACAAAGATCGTGTTCTCTTCCAAGCCCAACTCTTTGAGCAACTCGCACAGGCGGCCCAGTTCCCGATCCATCCGCGTGATCATCGCCGCATACGCCGCCCGCGGCTTGGGATGAGGCAGATAGCCGCGCTCACCCAGGTACGACTTCTCTTCGAACTTGCCGTCGTACTCCGCGAGCGAGTCTTCCGGCACCTGCAACGCCAAGTGCGGAACGATCGACGGCACGTACAAAAAGAACGGACGATCCTTGTTCTCGCGCACAAACGCCAGCGCCTGCTCATGAATCAAATCAGGCGCGTACTGCTTGCCTTGGTACCGCGCAAACGCCGCCGGATCATTCGGGTCAGCATCGGCCGGAAACTTCTGATGGGCAGAGAACAGAGGATTGTCGAGCAGCACTTTCTCGCGGCCGTTCCACAAATGACCGGGATAAAGATTATGGGCGACCGCCTGGCAGTTGTAGCCAAAGAACCGATCGAAGCCCTGATTGAGCGGGTCGCCTGTGCTGCCAACCGGCCCCAGCCCCCACTTTCCAAAACCGCCCACCACGTAGCCCGCCTTCTTGAAGGCCAGCGGCAGCGAAAGAGCGCCTTCCGGCACCGGCTCTTGTCCTTCTTGCCCATTGAGTCCGCCACGGTTGTCACGAATGTACGCATGGCCGGGGTGCTTACCGGTCATCAACGTGCACCGCGACGGCGCGCACACATTGTGCCCCGAGTAACACCGCGTCAGCCGCATCCCCTCGGCAGCCAGCCGATCAATGTTCGGCGTGCGTATCTTCGTCTGGCCAAAACAGCCAACATCGCCATAGCCCAGGTCGTCGCAAAGGAAGAAGACGACGTTGGGTGGAGCGGCAATGCAGATGTTCACAGCCAAAATGAGGGAGACAACCAACAAAATCAACTTGGTCATGACTCGCATTCCCTGGCGACGAAGTCGGCGACTTCGTGCAACTGCATGAGGCGTAAGCCCTCACTCAGACGTTTCTCACCTAGTATCAGTTCAAAGGCTGATGGACAGTAGTCAAAAAGCATCCTGGCGATCTGTATCACTTTATCTTGCTGGTCTCTAGACCCGAAGATAAGGTGCCACGCGATATTGAACCCCTCGGGATCGTCGATAGCGGTGTCGACTCCGCGCCGAAGCATTGCGCCGACGCTCTCCGGGAGGACCTCATGAACGGCCTTCACCAAAGGCGTCTTGTCGTACGTGTCCACAGCTGACAGCGGGCATCCAGCGTTAACTAGTTTCGCAACGAGGAGATCAACGCCGCAATAATCGATTGCAAGGTGAACGGCGTGAGGCACCTTCTCGAAGATGCCCGCGTTTTCGACCGCCCATTCAAGAGCCAATGCGCGAAACTCAGGTCCCACCATCAGACCCATGGCAATCTCAAAAAGAGTCCTTGAGTCTAAACCAGACGTCAGTGCCAAGTCGGCACCACCCCGCACAAGCAACCGTGCCATTTCGAGGTCGTTGCCTACAAGGACCATATCGAAAAGGAGACCGCCACTTTTGTTTCTGCAATTGGGCGAGGCACCGTAGTTTAAGAGGACACGAACCGCCTCAAGGCATTGAGAGCCTACGGCGCAATACAACGGCGTGCAGTCCTCATCATCGCGCGCGTCAATGTCATCCACAAAAGGCGCGTAGTCGGCGACACTAACGGCGTCCCCCTCCTGCGCGGCTAGAAACAATAGCACCGTTATGTCATTGTGATCGTCAAGCACATCGCACGCCCTTTGTTAGGCCACCCTGAAGCCTCCTCACTTCCCAACCACAATATCCCCGTACGCACTCTGTACAATCGCTTTCAGAGCGAAATGCCTGTATGCCTTCCAACTCCCTAGACAAAGCCGCTTATCTGTCGGCACCTTCGGGCCTCAGATTGTTGCGCCTTCCGTCAACCGGTGGCTTACGCACACCGGCTAAGATCTGCCGGGCCTTCGGCCCTGTGACGGCTGAGGTTTCACGTCTCTCACCTGGAGCCTGAAGCCTGGAGCCTTCCTCATCTACCGCCTACTCGTCCTTCTTCGCCTCTTTAAAACCTTCCTTGATCAGGTCGTTGTAGCCAGGCTTGAGCGCCCGCACGTCCCAGCCGAGTTTCTTCAGCGCAATCGCCGCGCCCAGGGCCCGCCGTCCCATCCCGCAGTGGGTGTAAATCACCTTTCCTTCGGGGACCACCTTGGCAAGTTCTTCCTTGGTGAGGCCGGGCTGGATATTCGACTTGAAGGGGAGGTTCTTCGCTCCTTCCACGTGGCCACCATTCCACTCATCGAGTTCGCGGACATCCAGCAGTACCGCTTGTCCATTGGCTACTTGGGTTTTGACGACATCAAGCGTATCGGTGGTGTGTTCTTCGGCCAGAACAGGCATCGAGCACACCAGGCCAACCAGCGCGGCCAATAGCAAACTACGTCGAACGAACATAAAAGCATCCTCCAGGCGGGAAAGGGGGCCCACCGGTGGTGCGACTCAACCGAGTCGCACAAAGTGGGCCTGGCGACTACTAGAATATAAACACTTTCGCAACGCACCGCGCGTGTTTGAGACCGCTCAGGAGAGCGATCCAACGGGGAGCAGTTCCATGTCCGCCAATTCGCGCTGGTATGTGCCAACTCCCGCCAAGTACTTGCTCCTGATCTTGTTCGTGCAGGGGTTCCTGGTCGCCGCGGCGTGGTATCGATGGTTTGAATTCAACGAAGAAAAAGGCTACTCGGTTGTCATCACGTGCGCTGTCACAGCACTGATGTTGTTATTGCTGGCCGCATGGCTGGTCGTGAGCCGTTTCTTCAAGGCCAGAGCGCAGTTCAGCCTGGCGACGTTGATGCTCGCGGTGCCAGTCATGGCGATTCCTTGCGCGTGGTTCGCCAACGAGTATCAACAAGCTCAAAAGCAGCGAGAGTACATCGCCGAAGCCGTTGCGCAAGGCTACGAACTGTCCTATGACAAGACCTTGCCTGACGATCTGTTTCCATCTCTACCATCGCGGGACGTTCCTGAACTCTTGATCGCGACATTTGGCGACGATTTCTTCGCAGCACCCGACATTGCTTCGCACTATGGCGATGTGAATGATGAGCGTCTCGCAGCGATAGGACGATTCCCCAAGCTGAGACTTCTCTTCGTTATTAACTTCGCAGGGACGGATACAGGACTTGCGCACCTCGCAGGGCTTAGGCGCTTGGAATCGCTGACGATTTACAATTCGATGGGTCCTGAGTCAGCGCCCGCGCCTCGCATCACAGATGCAGGGCTCGCAAACCTTAAGGATCTTCGCGCGCTGCAATCGCTTGACCTTAGCGAGACAAACATTTCTGACGCTGGGCTGGAATATTTGAGCGAATGCCAGGAGTTGAAGGTCATTCATTTCGACAGCAGTAAGATCACCGATGACGGCGTGGCGACGTTGACGAGCCGCTGTCAACTAACGGAACTTGAACTGCCCAAATCCCACGTGTCAGACGCCGGAATGATAAGTCTGAAAAACCAGACGCTGTTGGAAAGCCTCGACCTAAGCGAGACCGCCGTAACGGACGCCGGATTGGAAAGACTGGCGGGGTTAGTGCACTTGAAAAGACTCGACTTGAATGAAACGGGCGTGACCGACACGGGGCTGATTCACCTCGCGAGGCATGAGAACCTGGAGAGCCTCGACCTGTCGGAAACCAAGATAACGGACGGCGGGCTTGCGGAACTGGCAAAACTGAAGAAGCTCGAAAGCCTCCACTTGAGGAAGACTGCGATTAGTGACGCCGGCTTGGCGCACCTAAAGAGTTGCGCCGAATTGGATTTTCTCAGCCTTAGTAGAACGGGAGTGACCGATGCAGGGATCGAAATGCTTCAATCGCTCCAGAAACTAGAGTACTTGGGTCTGGACTCTACCGCTGTGACCGATGCGGCGCTAGACCGGCTTCAAGTGCTTCCCAGCTTGAAGGAGCTTTATCTCTACCAAACGAAAGTTACAAAGGATGGGGTCGCCAGCTTTCAGAAGGCCTCTCCGCAGTGTCGAGTGCACGCTCATGCCAAGTAGAATCTTGCCTTTTATGAACGTCTTGCTCGCGCATAGTTCTCGAAGCGCAACTTGTTGCTGATGGGCTGACTCAGCCAGGGACCGTTCGCCAGAACGCCCCTACGCCAGCACCCGCTTGCTCTCATCCCCCGCCACTTCGCGAACATACCGCGGCACCGCGTAGCCTGGAAGATGCTTCTTCATCTCCTCCACCAGCAACATCCCACGGGCGACCGGCACCTCGAAATGCGCCGTCCCGCGGACGCGGTCGAGCTGATGCAAGTAGTAAGGGATCACGCGCAGATCAACCAACCGCTGCGAGAGCTCGACCAGCACGCTGGCCGAATCATTCACGCCCGCCAGCAGCACCGATTGATTGAGCACCGGGATCCCGGCATCGACCATCTTGCCGAGCGCCTTCTCGACAGCCGCATCGATCTCGGCCGGGTGATTGATATGCACCACCATCCACGGCACCAAGCGCGTTCCTTTCAGCCAGCCCACCAGCGAATCGTCCGCCCGCTGTGGAATCACAATTGGCAATCGCGTATGCACGCGCAATCGGCGAACGTGCTTGATCGCCGCGATCCGTTCGGCGAGCATCGCCAACACATCGTCAACCAGCGTCAACGGATCGCCGCCTGAAAGAATCACTTCATCGATCGCCGGGTCTTCGGCAATTCGCGCCAGCGCCGGTTCCCACTGGGCAATCGACTTGGGCGCCTCCGAATACGGATAGTGCCGCCGGAAACAATACCGGCAGTTCACCGCGCAGGCCCCCGAAGCAATCAACAGCGCTCGCGACTTGTATTTGCGCACCAGGCCGGGAGTCAACTCGGCGGCCAGGTCGCCGACCGCGTCTTCGCGAAAGCCGCGCGGTGACGACAGTTCCTCTCCCTGCGGCAACACTTGCAACAGCAGGGGGTCGCGCGGGTTGCCACGCTCCATCCGCGATAACAACTCCAGCGGCACAAACACCGGGAACTGCTCGGCTCCCGCCTTCGCGGCAGGCAACAACTCGCCCGACAGGTCGAGCCGCGCCAACAGGTCGCCGGGATCGCGGATCGCCCGCTTCATCGCCTCCCGCCAGGAGGGCGAATCCTCGCTTTTTGCCTGAGTTGAAGGGGCCGGGGTCGAACGGATCGGCATGGAACCTGGGGCGGACAAAACTGGCCGCCAACGCTATAATTCGGGGCGGAACACGGGTTTTTCGCCCGTTTCCAAGGGATGGGTTATGCCATTCTTATCACAGGCAGCCCGTTTGGCCAATTGATCCGCCTTCCGGGCGGCTGCCAACTATCAGACGGTTCAGCAGGAAATCTCCCGTGGCGACGTACAAGACCAGCGACTTCAAAAAGGGGCTCAAGGTTCAAATCGACGGCGAACCTTACCTCATGACCGAAATGAACTTCCGCAAGCCCGGCAAGGGGAACGCCCTCTACGAGTGCAAGCTGAAGAACCTCGTTCGCGGCACCACGCTGGTTCGCACCCTCAAAGGGGGCGACGAACTGGAACAAGCCGACGTCGAAGACACCCAGGCTCAATTCCTGTACCGCCAAGGCGATACGTGGGTCTTCATGGACACCACCAACTTCGAACAATACGAAATCCCCGACGATGCCATGAGCGACGGCTCGAAGTTCCTCAAGGACGGCATGGTCTGCACCGTGACGATCTTTAACGGTCGCCCGATTGTCTGCGAGCCGCCCAACCACGTCGAACTCAAAGTCGAATACTGCGAACCCGGTGCCCGCGGCGATACTGCAACCAGCGTCAGCAAACCGGTCAAACTGGAAACGGGCGCCGAGATCCTCGCGCCGATGTTCATCCAAATGGGCAACGTCCTCAAGATCGACACCCGCACCGGCGAATACGTCGAACGAGTGAGCAACTAGTGTTCGAAACGTAACCGCACTCGCCAAGGGTGCAGTCGGGCCGAATTGATCGCACCACTTCGGTTTTTGCCACAGAGGACACCGAGTCCTCAGAGAGAAAAGGGCCAAAGGCCCGACAGATCTTAGCCGGGGCCGTAAGGCCCCGGATACGAAACCAAGACATCTTCAAGGCCCGAAGGTGCTGACAGAAGACCCGGCACTTGGTAGCCGCACTCGCCAAGAGTGCGGAAATGGAACGCTTCGGGCGACGGATAAGTCCACCATTCTCGTCCAGGCCGCGTCAACCTTCTGCGTTCTGGCGAACGCCGCTACCATGCCATCGCTCGAAATCCTTCGCCGCCGCGCCGAAATGCTGGCAGCGATTCGCGCCTTCTTCACCGCGCGCAGTTTTCTCGAAGTCGAAACGCCGCTCCTCTCAAACGAATCAGTAGTTGACCAACATCTCGATCCACTCACGGCAACGCTCTTTGGCGACCCGCGCCAGCCACACGACGGGCCGACGCTCTACTTGCAAACGTCGCCCGAACTGGCAATGAAGCGCTTGCTCGCGGCGGGCTTCCCCAGCATCTACCAGATCTGCAAAGCCTTCCGCGGCGGAGAAAGCGGCCAGCGACACAATCCCGAGTTCACCATGGTCGAGTGGTACGGGGTAGGGGACAGCTACCAGCAAGGCATGAAACTGCTAGGCGATCTCGTTCAACACGTGCTAGGCGGTGAGCCACCACACTACCTCGCATGGCGCCAACTCTTCACGCAACACGCCAAAATCGATCCAGCTTACGCCAACCTTGAAGACTGGCGAACCGTCGCACAGCGCCTCCTGCCTCAAACCATCGACGAGGCCTGGCAGAACGAAACCTCAATCGACGCCTGGCGAGACCTGATCCTCACGCAAGTGATCGAACCACAGCTCGGCCGCGACCAGCCAACCATCGTCTACGACTACCCAGCAAGTCAGTCCGCGCTCGCACAAGTCCGACCCGACCAAGATTGGCCCGTCGCCGAGCGCTTCGAACTTTATATCGACGGCGTCGAGCTGGCCAACGGCTACCACGAACTGCTCGACGCAGAAGTCCTCGCCCAGCGCGTCGCGCAAAACAACGCCGCCCGCCGCACCGATGGCAAACCAGAATTGCCCGTCCCCCAGCGGTTGCTCTCAGCCATGAAACAAGGGCTGCCACCTTGCACCGGCTGCGCACTAGGCTTCGACCGCCTCGTGATGATCGCAACTAAGGCCAAATCCATCGCCGAAGTCACATCATTCACCACCGACCAGGCGTAGTTGCACAAGCCGCGCCTCGTGGTGCCACTTCGCAGCGTAAGAGGGGCTCGCTTGTTCAACCTGCCCGACGGCGGCGGCGAGCGCGGATGGCTTCTGGTGCTGGTGCTTCGTCTGCTTCCTCGGCGGCTGGTTCTTCGGCTTCGCGGCGGTGGGACGGCGGGCGCTCTTCGGCCTCGGTCTCACTTGGTGGCTCGTTGGGGACTGGCACTCTGAGGGCCCAGCGGGCAGTGTCGGCTAGTTTGCGGCGGGTCCAGTCGGCGACTTCCTGTGGCGTTGGTGGCGAAGTTAGCGAAGTGAACGACGGCAGATTGTGTGCACGGGTCCAAAAGGGCTCGATCGATTTGAAGCGGTAGCCGTCGGAGTCGGTTGGCCGGGGCGACAGAAAGGCGCCTAGTGCCGAGCCCCACATGATGCTGACGATGGTCCCGACGATCAGGACGTAAAGCGCGACGAAGCCGAGGCCTTGCCACGCTAGCATCGCGATGCCGCAGAAAAGGCCTACGGATGCGCCGAGCAGGCCGCCTGACCACAGGCCTTGGAGCTCGCCGCGCTCCCACGTCGGCCAGAGTTGCTTGCAGAGCGAGGTGAAGCCCAGGAACGTGACGAAGCAGACGGTAGCGTAGACCAGCACCGTCAGTTGGGCTTGTTGGGCTTGGTCGCTCATGATTTGCGATTATTACTGACGAACTCAAAAACGGACCGCCGCGAAAGATAGCATCCCCATCGGCGCAAAGCGATCCCAAGCTGTGCGGTAGCAGCGATAGCAGCGGGCTCAACGCCATCGATCTTGTCGCTGATTTCGCTTTCGGCTATTTACCGCCTCGCGATTCTCTCTCGCGCTCCATGAACTTGCGCACATGAACTTGCGCGGTGGATCGCGATGACGTTTAACCGGAGCACCACCCATGGGGTGGCCTAAACGATCCTTTCACTCACTTTGCGCGGCCGCCTGGTGTGCGCTGGTTGTCGTCTGCGCGCAGGTTGCCTTGGCTCAGGATGATGCGGCCGTCGAGAGCGAATCGGCGGAAGCGTCGGTGCCCGTGGCGGGCTATAAGGCGACGGTCCAATCGGAAAACGTGTACCTCCGCAGCGGCCCCAGCTTTGGGTTTTATCCCACCGAGAAGATCAAGCGCGGGCAGATGGTCGAGGTCTATCGCACGGCGCCTGGCGGTTGGGTGGGGATTCGGCCGCTGGAAACGAGCTACTGCTGGTTGCCTGCGTCGGCCGTCGAGCGCGATGCCGACGACGAGACGCTGGCGCGTGTGATCGATCGCCCAGTCGAAGCGTGGATTGGCTCGAACGTTGAGCGGGTCAAGCGCCACGAGAGCCAAGTGGTGCTCGAGCCCGGCGAGGAAGTGATTGTCCTCGGCGAGCGCGCGAGCGAAGGAGACGAACCTTGGCTGAAAATCGCGCCACCGCGTGGCGAGTTTCGCTGGGTCCACAGCAAACACTTGTCGAACAAGTCGCCGCAACAGTTGGCGGACGATGACGCCCGCAAGGAAGTCAATCGCGCGAAACAGCTGATCGAAACGGGCATCGCGCCCAATACGACGGAGCTGCCGGTCTCGAACTGGCACGATCGACGCGCGGCCGAAGCGGATGGCGAAGATCAGCAGTACATCGAAGATGAGGCTCTGGAACAAGCGGCCTTTGGCGACGGCATCAAGCGCGTCGGCAAGCAGCTTCGCGAAAGCTATTTGGGGCAGCGGATCTTCGGCCGCGGTGGGTCGCCCGCGCCATCCGGCGACCGCTTTGACGTCGGCGAAGAAGGGGTCGCGATTGGTAAATCGACCTCGGGAAGCAAAAGCAAAGAGCTCGAGATTGGATCGAGCGACGAAGAGGATGGGGAGTTCTCGAGCGGCCGAAGTGCGCCGCGGGACTCGACTTACGGCAAGGACGAAACGCGTCCCTATCCTGGTTGGGCAAAACGACGGCACGACGAGACGAGCGAACCAGAAGCTGATGCGGACGACCAAGCCACGGATCGCAAGCGAGTCGACTTGTCCCCTGCGGGCGAGAAGAAGGAGCCCGATTGGGTCCAGGCGAATCGGAAGCGGACCGGTTCCGCGGTTCCACGGGAAGATCGCTTGGGTGCGCGAGATCGCTCTTCGGATCGCACGGGCAACGACCGCCTGGCGTCGAATCGGAAAGAGGGAAACCGAACTCCCAAGGAGCGGGAATTCAACGGATACGATGACGACGATGCCCTCACGGTGTCGCCGACGATTGAACGTGGGTTAGAAGAACTCGACCGCGAACTGACGATCATGGCCTCCCGCGACCCGAGTGCGTGGGACATGGGCGCGCTGCGGGAGTATGGCGAGAAACTTTTATCGCGATCGCGGACGCCGCTGGAGCGCGGACGCGTGCGGTTGGTGCTCGATCGGATCGCGGCGTTTGAAAGCACGGCGCCGGAAAGCGGCTCGCACCGCGATTGGCGGGCTCCTGGTGGTCGGACCGACACGTCGGTGGCGGCGCGGCCCGATCGGTCGACCGCGCCTCGCGGCGAAGATTCATCCGCGCCGGCGGGGGATATTTTCCAGCCGCCGCAAACAAGTCCGCGGAAGAATATTGCTCCTGAGGCACAGCCGACGTTCGACGGTGTCGGTCAGTTGATGCCGGTGTACGACTTCAAGAACAAAGGGCTGCCGCCGTACCAGTTGGTCGACGCGGATGGGAATTTTCTTCGCTACGTCACGCCTGAGCCAGGCGTGAACTTGCACCGATACGAGCGGAAGCAAGTCGGCTTGTATGGACCGCGCGGGTATATCGAGGCGCTGGGGAAAGACCATCTTACGGCGCGGCGGGTGGTCGATCTCGATCAACTGCGGCGGTAGAGATTTCTTGCGGGTTTTGCGGTAGCTGCGTTCGCCAGAACGCGGAGGGTTGGCGCGGCTTGGCCGGCGACGCTTGGGTCACCCGGTTGGCGATGTTCACTTACCGCACTCTTGGCGAGTGCGGCTACAGGACGCACTACGCTGCTCGATATTGCGAGCGATCAGGCATGGCCGTCAATTGTGGCAGGACGGGCCGTCCCTGGGCTGCTGCGCGGGAGCGTTTCCAGAGGCTCCAAAGCGATGCTGTGAGGCTCGGTTCGACCGTTTGCCGATAGGGCGAGTCGGCTGGCAACTGGGCCATCATGCGGCGGTGGGCTTCGCCGAGGTTGTGATAGGGCATCGACGGGAACAAGTGGTGGATCGAGTGGAAGCGGGTGCCGAGCGGTCCCCACAGTTCGGAGATCCAGGGCCGATCGGCCACCGTGACGCTATCGAGCATCTGGTCGACGAACGTCAACTCGCGGCCATCGTTCCAAAAGCGGTGGGCCCCCGACGTGCGAATGGCGTTCAAGCCAATCACGAACAAGCCGGTCGCGTACGCTTGCAGCAAAAAAGGGAACGGCCATTTTCCAAACAACACGGCGATGGTCGCTACCGTCCAACAAAGCGCGCAGCAGGCCCATTCTTGAATGGCGACAACCGTTAGCACATCCTTCGTCGGGTAGGGGCGAATGTAGAGCGGGTCCATGACCATCGCAGAAGAGCGCGTGTAGACCCACTTCCTGATCGCCGGATGCAAGGCGCACAGCGGCGTGAGGAACATGAATCGCGCCACGAATTGCAGCGGCAGCACGAAACTGAGCAAGAGGTAGTAGGCCCAGTACCAAGGTCCGGCGAGGCCGAGCGGCATGTACTCGCCGTCGTGCTCGGTGCCAAAGTGTTTGCGGCGATGGTGATCGATGTGGGTGTAGTAAATGAAGGATGGCATCATGAACGGGATGCCAACCAACAGGTTCCACACAATTCGGAAGGCTTTGAATTCCTTGTGCGGCAGGTGAGTAAGTTCGTGAATGAACAAGGCCGCACGGTAAAAACAGAGGCCGCACGCGACGAAGGAGAGTGCTTGCAGCCCCAGCACCATCCAGGTTGGGCCAACCAATAGCTTGGGAACCGCCTGGACCAGTCCAAAGAGAAGGTGGCCCGCCAAAGCGGAGGCCAACATGTCGGCCCAGTAGATGAAAGGATTAGGCCGGAACAAGTCGCGAACAATGTGCCGCGCCTGCGCCAAAGAAAACGTTGGCGGAGTCGAAGTAGAAGTAGCAGGCTCTGGGATATCTGCATGCATCGCTAGCATGACGAATTGCCCGTGGAAAACTGGCCCTTTTGTGACGCTGCCTTGTTCGCAAAAAGGGTTGCAAGAAATTCAAATCCTCAATCCTTTATTGATCGTGCGGGACCCGCATCCATCTTTGATATTGTCTCGCAGAAGCCGTAAAATCCAGATTGCCGGTAAGGGTCGTGCATGGATTTGCCGGCAAAAACGGGGATGAAAAAACGAAAATCGCGGTTGAAACAACGAAACCGCACCCACCAACTGTGCTTTAACGCGCGTTCAGCCAAATGTCGACTTTAGCCCCTAGAAACACCCGCCGGACGCCTGTTTCGACGCAGCAACGGACGATGCTGTTGATGTTGCTGATCCCCGGCTCGCTGATCCTGGTGCTGTTGTCCGCGATGCTGTTTGGACAGGTCGAAGGGATGGAGTTTTGCCCCCAGGATTTCGCCTTCCGGTCGTTTCGGTTCAATCAGATCCCGCTAATTCACATCCAGGTCACGCCCGTCTATCGCAACGATAAGACGACCGATGTGGCGAATTACCTGGTCACCCACAAGTTGCTTCCGCCTACGAGTGAAAAGAATCGCTGGGATTTGACGGAGGGGCAGCGCGGTTCGTTTGCGATGTCGACGTCGGGCGCGGAGATCCTGCAACGCTATCTCTCGGCCTTCGACGGCCAATCCAACTACGCCTGGAAACAGTGGAGCATGCGGCACCCGGAGGAAGCCAAGGTGCTGTGGCCGGTGGTGGCAAAGCTTGCCCGCACGAAGCAGTATCCGCTGGTGCCGGAAGCCTTTGAAGCGGCGAAGGTGGCGACCAACGAAAAGGACCTGACTGCCGAGCTGGTCAAGCGGATTGCACCGGAGCTTCACGAACGGGCGATTGATGCCAGCGAAAACAAGCGACCGGACGAAGCGCGGGCGCTGTGGGATTTGGCGTTAGAACTCGATCCCTCGCAAGACAAATGGCGCGAGTTACGCGATGCGCTGCCGCCGCCGGCGAAGGTGGAATTGAAAGCGGCCGAGTCTCAGAGTAGCGAGTCCCCAGCAAAGGAGTCGCCTGCGAAGGAGGCTCCCGCGAAGGAGGCTCCCGCGAAGGATTCGCCTGCTAAAGAATCGGCGCCTGCCGAGCAGCTTTCGCCTGGGCAAGGAGAAACGTACCAAGGGAAGGACGAGACGAAACTTCCCGAGGAAACCAAGGAAAAGCCCAGCGAAACGAAGCCGGAGCCGCCATCGCTGGAATACAAATCGACTCCCACGTCGGACGCACCGAAGCCGCAGTAGTTTTTCAACTTCGCTGTAGCTGCGTTCGCCAGAACGCGGAGAGTTGAGTCGGCCTGGCCGGCAGCGCTTCGGTCACCCGGTTGGCCACGTTCACTTACCGCACTCTTGGCGAGTGCAGCTACATCATGTCGCGAGATTGGATTTATCTTGACCACAACGCGACTACGGGGCTGGAGCCGGAAGTCGCCGCGGCGATGACGGCGGCGGCGCTTGAATTTCCGGCCAATCCTGCCAGCCAACATCAAGCAGGGAGAGCCGCCCGACGGCGATTGGAGACCGCGCGGCTGGAGACCTTGCGTCTGTTCGGCGGCAAGACGTCGGGGATGGAAGCCGACCGGTTGATCTTCACCAGTGGCGGCACGGAGGCGAATAACCTGGCCCTGCTGGGTCTTTCGGCCGCGAAGCCGGGCGGTGCGGTGTATGTGAGCGCGATCGAACACCCCAGCGTCTTGATGACGGCCGAGCCGCTTCGCTTGGCTGGTCACGAAGTTCGCAAGATTCCTGTGGGCGCCAGCGGTCTTGTAGACATTGCGTGGCTCGCCGAGCATCTCACGCCCGACGTGGCGCTGGTGAGCGTGATGCTCGCCAATAACGAGACCGGTGTGATCCAACCGCTGGGGGAGATCGGCAAGTTGTGCGGTGAGCGAAACGTTCCGCTGCACTGCGACGCGGTTCAAGCCGCCGGCAAGATCGAGGTCGACTTCCGCGAACTCGATCTCGCGGCCATGACCGTGACGGCCCACAAGTTCAACGGACCGTTAGGAATCGGCGGGCTTTTGCTGCGGCACGGAACGCAGTTGGCGCCGCGGCTGTTTGGGGGGTTTCAGCAGGCTAGTTCGCGGCCGGGGACGGAATCGGTTGCACTGGCGGTGGGGCTGAACATCGCGATTCAACGCTGGACCGAGGGGCAGGCGAGCCGATCCGCACAGTTGCGATTGTGGCGCGATTCGTTCGAAACGGAAATCCTTGACCAGCTGCCAGATGTGGTGGTGGTCGGCAAAGAAAGCCTTCGTTTGGGGCATGTCAGTTGCCTTGGTTTCTTAGGGGTCGACCGGCAGGCTCTGTTCCTGGCCCTGGATGCTGCCGGCATTTGTTGTTCGACCGGTTCGGCTTGCGCCAGCGGCTCGAGCGAACCCTCGAGCACGCTGGTTGCGATGGGGCTTTCGAAGGGGGTTATTGAGAGCAGTTTGCGGTTCAGTTTTGGCCTGACGAATGCCCCCTCGGATGGGCCGTCGGCGGCTGAACGTATCCTCAAGTGTGTCAACAACTTACGACTTCGTAAAAACCCTCGTTCCTGACTACTTTCACCCTTATGGGGAGAGCCAAAAAAGGGTACAATTCGGAGTCGGTTTTTCGCCACGGAAGGCGGTCCAAAGCGCCCCTTCCGCGAGCCCTGTGCGAGGGTCTTTCATGCTCCGAAATTTGCTCCCTCTCACGCCTTCTTCGCACACTTCGGACGGCACCGCAAACGGGTCTTCGAGTCCCTTCGACCAGGCCGATTTTCTGGTCGGCTCCCCGTATCCCCCTGTGACTGGCTCCGAAGCGACTGGCGATTCGTCCGAGAAGGCTCCGGTCTTTCTCGTCGACGACAGCCATTGGTTTCTCACGGCGACGCTGCAAACGATCCTGACCGGCAGTCAGCACGGTCCATTTACGTTGGTGGGTCCCACGGGCTCGGGGAAAACCACGCTGACGTCGGCGATTGTGGCCGCGTGGCAGGGAAACCGATCGCAAGCCAACCACGAACATCCTGCTGGCAAGCCGGTGGTAACCACCGGTGCCGACTTTGCTCGCTCGTATGCACATGCGGTCGAAGCTGATGCGATCGACGACTTCCGCCGCCGACACCGGCGCGCGGGCTTAGTCGTCATCGACGACTTGCAGGGGCTCGCGAACAAGCCGGCGGCGCAGCAAGAATTGCGGACGATGCTCGATCGCTTGGCGGTCCGCGGCGTG
This sequence comes from uncultured Pirellulaceae bacterium, assembly GCA_964636985.1. Classification (GTDB taxonomy): domain Bacteria; phylum Planctomycetota; class Planctomycetia; order Pirellulales; family Pirellulaceae; genus CAZWSX01. The sequence goes on from CAZWSX010000021.1 coordinate 44,673, forward strand.
ACCGTTGTGTGCACGTCGTCGGTTCCTCCACTGCGCGATGCGAATCTCTCGCCTGACTTGGCGAGCCGCTTGGCTGGCGGGCAAGTCGCAACGATCTCGCCACCTAGCGATGCGGTTTGCACCGCTCTGATGAATCACTACGTGCGACAATTGCAACTTACGCTGGATGACTCGGCCAAGAGCGACTTGATGCGGTATCTGGTGCAGCGCAAGCCGCGGCTCTCGCCGATGGCGATGCGGAATGCGATTGGCGAATTGGCTGTTAAATCAACCCGCGCTGGCAAGGTTTACACCAGCAGCGACATCAAGGCCCACTTCGACGACAAGACGATCCCGGCCATCACGCCGCGTGAAATCGCGCTCGCAGTGGGCAAATGGATGAACGTCAAATGGGACGACTTGAAAGGCCCTTCGCGCGAGCAATCGGTCGTGCGAGCACGCGGCCTGGCGATGTCCCTGATCCGCGAACTGACGGGCCAAAGCTTGTGTGCGATTGGTGAATTGTTTGGCGATCGCGATCACACCACGGTGATGAACGCTTGCCAACGGATCAATCAATTGCTCGAGACCGATCTGGCCATGCAATCGGCCCGAGCCACGTTGCTGGAACAACTGCGACACGCGCCCTCGCGACATGCCGTGACCCATGGACATAGTGCGGTGAAAGCGAAGCCAAAAAAGCCGCGGTTGAGCATTCCGGAGCATGAAGGTTAGCGCAACCTGGCGTCTTTGGGACGCCAGTGCCACTCGGGAAAACTTGTTTGCACTGCGTCGAACGATGTTGACCAGAGCGGGCGGAATGTCGAGCAAGATTTGATTTCCGACGTGCACCGACAAACGACTTCCGCGACGAACCTAAGCCCAACATTCCGACAACAACTTTTACACCAGACCTCGATTGCCGCAACTTGAATCTTGCTCGCGACTTAGTACGACTCCTGAGACTTGATCGACAGTCGCATCCTTCGCATTCCTGCTGTTACTCCAAGAAAAGAATTAGTAGTAGGAATCACACGCTTCGCAATCGCACGAGTCTCAGCGACTTGATGCTCGACAACCGACACCAAGACAAAACCTTTTAGTCCACTATCCGACTTTGCATCACCTTTGATTTCTCTCGCAAGGATGAGCCGCCCATGAAGATTATCTGCGACCGCAAACAACTCTCGGAAGCCTTTGCGACCGCGGCGATGGTGGCGCCACCTCGTAGTCCCAAGCCGATTTTGCAGAACGTGAAGCTCGAAGCGACCGAGCAGGCAGTCCAGCTCATGGCGAGCGACCTGGAGTTCAGTGTTCGCTTGACGGTTCCGCAAGTGCAGGTCTCGCGCGGTGGCGCGATTGTACTTCCGGTAGCGCGGTTCAACTCGATCCTTCGCGAGAGCACCGACGAGAAGCTCACGATCGATGCCAACGATCGCGGTGTCGTGGTGAAGGGGGATCGGAGCGAGTTTCGCTTTCCTTCGATCAATGCCGACGAGTTTCCCAGCGTGCCCGGCTTCAAGGATGAGAAGTATCACGTGGTGGCGGCCCCGCTCTTCAAGCAAGTGATCCAGCGAACCGAGTTTGCCACCGATACCGAGAGCGGCCGCTTTGCCTTGGGCGGTGTCTTGCTTGAGATGGAAGGTGGCAAGATCACCGCGGTCGGAACGGACGGCCGCCGGCTCGCCAAGATGGAAGGTCCGGCCGAAGCGGTGGGCGGGCACAACACGGCCGATTCGCAAACGATCGTCCGAACGGCTTCGATGCGGTTGCTCGGCCGGGCGATTTCCGATGGTGACGAGAACGTCCACATCGCGGCGCGAGGCAACGACATCGTGCTACGAACGCCACGGGCGGTGTTCCATTCGCGATTGGTCGAAGGACGATTTCCACGTTGGAGGGATGTGATCCCGACACGACCCGACGCCCAGAGGATCGAGCTGGTAGTCGAGCCGTTTTTCAACGCGGTTCGCCAGGCGGCCATTTTGGCCAGTGATGAAACGAAGGGGGTCGATTTCGAATTCGGCGAAGGAGCGCTCACGCTGCAAGCAGTCAGTGCCGAGCACGGCGAATCGAAGGTCGAGCTTCCCATCGCGTATACCGGACCGGCGGTTGGTGCGACGCTCGACCACAAGTTCGTGGCCGACTTTTTGAAGGTGTTGCCAGGCGACAAGACGTTCACGCTCGAGATCGAAAACGAGGACCAGGCGATCGTTTGCACGACCGACGATGGCTATAGCTACGTGATCATGCCGCTCGGCCGCGAGAAGCGCCGCAAGGCCGCGAAGCCGCAAGAAGCGAATGCTTAGGATTCACCACGGAGACCCGGAGGGACCGGAGAGGGGAAGGAGAAGTGGCACAGACAATCCTGTCTGTGCGCAGTGCGATTACCAACCAAGGGCGTATCGCGTGGCAAATGAAGATTAATCGATTGATGACTGTTGATTTGTGATTTTTGAAGTGATGCGGTAGTGGGAGCCGCGTGGGCACTTTGGGATGGAGCCGGTGGCATGGCTAAGAAACGGGAAGCGCCTCGAACGGCAAAACCAACGACCAAAGGGCCGTTCAAGCACAGCAATGACGAGCGCGATGCGGAAGCTTGTTTGGCTGACGACTTCGCTCGCAAGCAGCGGTATATGCGGGGGCCGAAGGCGGTAGTCGCGGCGCTGAGCCAGGTGATGTCGCGGCGCGGCTTTGCTCAAACGCAGGCTCCGCAAAAGCAAGCTGAAGTTTGGGCCAAGGCGGTCGGTGAACTGCTGGCCAAGCACAGCAAGGCAGTCAGCGTGAGCCGCGGTGCGTTGAACGTGGTGGTGCGAAACAGCGTGGTGCTGATGGAACTAAGCCTCCGCCGCGGCGAGCTGCTCGGCAAAGTCCAGGCTGCAGCGCCGGAGTTGAAAGTGCGGGATATCAAGCTTCGTGTTGGTTCGCTCGACGGTTAGGAGATTCACCACGGAGGAAAGTAGCACGGACATTCCTGTCCGTGCGAGGTGCGGTGACCAACTAAGTGCGCGCTGCAAACTAGGGAAGCCGATTAATCGATTGATGATTGAATGCCGCTTAAACCGTAATGAGCGGGCCGTATCTTGTGACAGCACACTGCATGCTATCGCAATTCGTCGCGATAGCATCGGCTGCACAAGTGAGTTTTCGCGTCGGTTTAAGCGGCATTCGATTGATGATTGATGATTGTTGATTTGTGATTTTTGAAGTGATGCAGGATGAGGGGCGAGGGTTTTCCTCTCCGTGTTCTCCGTGCCCTCTGTGGCTCAAAGAGTTCAACAAGAACGGATTCGTTTCGTTAGAAAGTTTTTAGGATTGCAATGAGTAATGATTCATCGGCCTCGGGCGACCAAGCGGGGCAAGACAGTTCTGCAAAAGACCAAGCTGGCCAGAAGGAATATACCGACGAGAGCCTTAAGCATCTCTCCGACTTGCAGCACGTTCGGCTCCGCCCCGCTATGTACATCGGCGATATCACGTCGCGCGGGCTTCATCACCTGGTGTACGAAGTCGTCGACAACTCGATCGACGAGGCGATGGCTGGGCATGCCAAGAACGTTTCAGTCACTGTAAATACTGATGGGAGCGTGACCGTTGAAGATGACGGCCGCGGTATTCCCGTGGGCCGCCACGAGCAGCTCTCCGCCGAAGAAGGGCGCGACATGACGACGCTGGAAGGCGTCATGACCAAGCTCAAGTTCGGCGGCAAGTTCGATAAGGACAGCTACAAGACCTCGGGCGGTTTGCACGGCGTGGGCGTCACGGTCGTCAACTTTCTTTCGCAGTGGTGCGATGTCGAAGTCCATCGCGACGGTTTCGTTTGGGAGCAGGAGTACGAACGCGGGATCTCGATCGGGCCGGTCAAGCAAGTTGGCAGCAGCAAAAAGACCGGGACCAAAACGACGTTCAAGCCCGACAACACGATCTTTCAAACGGACAAGTTCCAGTTCGATATCTTGTACCGACGGTTGCAGGAACTGGCGTTCCTCAACAGCGGCGTGCGAATCAAGTTCCACGACGATCGCAACGGCGAAGGGGGCGAGTTCCTCTACACCCGCGGGATCATCGAGTACGTCGAGCATCTCAACCGGGCCAGCAAGGCGCTCCACGGCGACGTAGTCTATTTGCAAGGAGAAACGGAAGGGGTCGGTTACGAGATCGCCTTCCAATACTCTGAGGAGTACACGGAAAACCTTCACTCGTACGTGAATAACATCAACACGCACGAAGGGGGAACGCACGTCAGCGGATTCCGCTCGGCGCTCACCCGCTCGCTGAACAACTATGGGAAGAAGGAAAACCTGTTCAAGGATTTGATTCCCACCGGCGACGACTTCCGCGAAGGTCTCACGGCGATCATCAGCGTTCGCGTGCCGCATCCGCAGTTCGAAGGGCAAACCAAAACGAAGCTGGGCAACGGCGAAGTCGACGGGATCATCAACGCAGCGTTCGGCGAGTTCCTTGGGAAGTACTTGGAAGAGAATCCCAAGACCGCCAAGATCATCGTGAAGAAGGCGCAGCTGGCGTGCGAGGCGCGGGAAGCCGCCCGCAAGGCGAAGGACTTGCTGCGCCGCAAGAGCGCGCTCGGCGGAACCGGTGCATTGCCAGGCAAGCTGCGCGATTGCATCAGCAAGGACATGGAGAAGTGCGAGCTGTACCTGGTGGAAGGTGACTCGGCCGGCGGGAGCGCCGAAGGGGGCCGGCTCCGCGAGTACCAGGCGATTCTCCCTTTGCGCGGCAAGATTATCAACGCGTACAAATCGCGCGAGGATAAGGTGCTGGCCAATGAAGAAGTGCAGAGCATGATTTCGGCCATTGGGACCGGAATCGGCGGCGAGCAGGATGTCGGCAAGCGGCGGTACAACAAGGTCATCATTATGACCGACGCCGACGTCGACGGCTCGCACATCCGCACGCTGTTGCTGACGTTCTTTTATCGACAGATGTACCAACTGGTGGCGCAGGGGCACGTGTTCGTTGCCCAGCCGCCGCTGTTCCGCGTTTCGTCGAAGAAGAATATCTACTACGTGCAGACCGAAGAGGAGATGAAGAATCAGCTGCTCGAGCGGGGATTGTCGGACGCGGTGTTCGACGACCGCGATGGCCGGCTGTTCGAAGGGGACCGGATGAAGCGGCTGTGCGAAACGCTGGCGCCGATGGAAGAAGCGATCACGGCGCTGGAGCGGCGCGGCATCGCGTTCAAAATCCATGCCCAGCGGCTCGACCCCGTGACAGGGCGGTTGCCGGTGTTCCACGTCTTTTTGGGCCGCAACGATTACTGGCTGGAGAATCGGGGCCAGATCGACGAACTGGTGACCGCCGAGGAAAAGAAAACCGGCAAGACGTTCGCTACGAGCCATGGCGTTACCAACAACGGCAATGCCGTCAACGGTGCCAATCCATCCACGAATGGTGACCACGCCAAAGGTGGCGCGTCGCACTTGCACATCGTGGAAATGCACGAGGTCCGGACGATCAACGCCGGACTTAAAAAGTTGCAGGAGGAGTTCGGCTTCGGCATCGAAGCGCTGATCCCGATCGAACGGACGGGCTCGCAAGAGTCGCGGTATCTGCTGCGCCGCGGCGAAGTGGAATCGGGGATCGAAGACCTTCGCAGTTTGGTGGGTGCCGTGCGAGCGGCCGGCGAAAAGGGAATCGATGTCACCCGCTTCAAAGGCTTGGGCGAAATGAACGCGGACGAACTCCGCGAAACGACGCTCGATCCGACCAAGCGAACGCTGGTCAAAGTGACGATGAGCGACGTGGGCGCTGCGGACGATATGTTCCGCGTGCTGATGGGCGACCAGGTAGAACCCCGCCGCGAGTTCATCGAGACGCATGCACTGGACGTGCGGAACTTGGATGTTTAGAGCCCCCAACGGGGCGTTCTAGCCAGAGCCCTAGGCAACGCCTAGGGGCTTGTTGGGCGGAATGGTTCGAAGCCCTGAAAGGGCGCGCCAAACTCTTGATACGAGATTGGACCGCCCTTTCAGGGCTTTTTCTCGCGCTCCTTAACGAACCCAGGGCGGCGCTCGCGTTGCTCTCTCTGCCCCGGGCTCTGGTTGGTATGCCCCTTCGGGGCGGATTGCCTGCTGCAAGCTGGCTTCCGCAGCTTTTCTTCGAAAAACATTCTGTTCGCGCGTTGACGACACTTGTCGTTACTCGTACTATGCGCCGTAACGACACTTGTCGTCATACGTTCGGCTGGCCGAGACAGGAGCCTCCTATGACCTCGCCTGAGGGAAAATTGACCCCGGTTCAGTTTGAGATCATGCAGTTGATCTGGGCGTCGCCGCAGGGGATGACGATCGGCGAGGTGTGGGACGCGATCCGCGCCGCGCGCGATGTCAGCCGGACCACCGTGCTCAACCTGGTGGACCGGCTTGAAAAGCGGGGCTGGCTGAAGCGCCGCAAGGACCAAGGGGTGTTTCGCTACGCTGCTGCTGTCGAGCGGCAAGCGGTCGAATCGGAACTCGCGGTCAGCTTTGTGGATGAGTTCTTCGAGGGCTCGACGGCCAACCTGGTGATGAGCCTCTTGGGCTCGCAGCGGATACCCAAAGCGGAGATCGAACGACTCAAGCGTCTCATGGACGAGAATTTGCAACCGCCCAAGCCACCTCGAAAAAAGGGGGACGCGCAATGACCTGGTTCTCGCCGTTTGTGTTTGGTGATAACACACTTCTGTGGGCGTTTAACGCAGCCGTGACGTCGACACTGGCTTGCGCGATCGCGCTGATCTTGTGCCGCATGCGCGGGTGGTTGCTGCCCGTGCGCCACGCGCTGTTGGTGGTGGCCATTGGGGCGAGCCTGCTGCTTCCTTGGGGGATTGGCATGGTTCCGGTGCCAACGCCGTGGGCTGTTGATGTTCAGCCGGTCACGACGGCGCGTTCTCAAGGCTTCGCGGCGCCGATTCGGGGTTCGTCTGATGTCGAACCTTTAGGAGTCAACGCGGTCGCAACGCCCGCGATGGAGAACGCTCCTGCGGTTGCCAGTGAACCGGTTAAGGCGGCTTCTCAAGCAACGTCTACTGTGCCATCGCAGGTGGCCGTGCCGGCGGTGAATCTTCGGTCTGTGCCGACTCGATACCTGTCGATTGCGGGGACGATTCTCTGCGGCGCGTGGTTGCTTGGTATCGGCGCGGCTTCAGTGCGAGCGGTGATGGGGTTGATCCGTTTGCGGCAGTGGTTGAAATCGACTTCGCCTGTCGAGGATGAGGATCTTTTGGCGGCCGCACGACGGGCGGCGCGGCAGATGGATTTGCCGGCTGGTGTTCCCTTGCACGAGTCGCAAACGATCGTGGCACCCGTCACGTTGGGACTTTTTCGTCCACGGATTGTGGTGCCCGCGGGATTAGCGTCGACTTTGTCGCCTCAACTGCTCAAAGCGGTGCTGTTGCACGAGGTTGCGCACGTGTCCCGGCGCGACTTGTGGATCGGTTTACTCCAGCAGCTGGCGCAAATAGTTTATTGGTGGAATCCGCTGGTTCATGGGGCCAGTCGTCAATTGGCCGACTGCCGGGAACAGATCTGCGACGACATTGCGACTGGAGATCTCGCCGAGCCGCGGATATTCGCGGCGACGCTGCTGGAGATTGCCGAGCGCGCTTGTCTTCACGCGCCGGTGCCGGCAACGCTGGGAATCGGTTCGTCGTCGGCAAGTCAACTGGAAAAGCGAATTCGCCGGATCATGGCGGCGCCGGCAGCGAAAGCAGTCTGTCTCAGTCGCGGTTCGCTCGTCGGCGTGCTGGCCGTGGCACTGCTGATGACGGCGACGATTCTCTTTGCGCAAGTGCGCGTCAAGCCGCCTGCTGACAGTCCAACGGCTGCCGGCGACAAGGAGCAGCGCGAGCCTACGCTGCGCGACTTGATCCAGAAGATGGCCGAGTACGAACGGATGTACTTGCCTTTCGACATCAAGGCGATGGAGACGTTTCGTTTTCCCGACGATCTCACGCCGCAGGAACGCGCCAAGAACTTGCGGGCCGACGGCCGCAAGCACCAGCGGCTCATGGAGCAAGCCCAGGCCAAACGCCGGATCTGGCGCCGAAAGGAAACACCGCTCATCGACGACGAAGTCGAGTTCGGCAGCTACGAACAATATAGCGATGGCGATCGAATCATTTCCGTTTCGCCTAGTCCGGTGGTCATCGATGGCGTGAAGACGCTCGAGTATCACATCAACAACAGGAAAAACCAGATTTCCAACTACGAATTCACGATGCCGCTGGTGGGCGTATTTTGCTTGTCGACGTACAGTGCTGGCGAACTTTTTTCCGAGGCCTTCGCCGCCGAGGAGGATATCGAGCTGGCCTGGGATAACGGCGACGCCAAGCTGACGTTCGGATATGGCAAACCGCACTGGAACATGAAGTTTGTCTTGTGGTTGAGCCGCGCTCACGACTGGCACCCGATTCGCCTGCAACGGTTTATGGATGCGAAGGACGAGTTGTTCTTTGACGAATGGGAAGTCACTCAGTTCGTCCCGAAGGGAAAGGCCTGGCAGATTGCGAAAGGGACGCATCGCTATCGCAACCACCCGCCCAAGGGTGTTCCGCAGGATCCTCGGATTGCGTACTTCATGGATTTTGAAATCCTCGAGCAGAAGTATGGCGTGGAGGTCGATGCGAAGCAGTTCCAGATCGAAATCCCGGCGGACGCGAAGGTTCGCGATGACGAGAAGCCCGCCGCCGAGCAGCCTCCGCCGGCGAAGACGCGTGAGATCCAAGTGACGGTGGTCGACGTGGAGAATCGGCCGATTCCCCAGGCCATCGTTCGACTTCCGCGGTGGCCCTTTGCGGATCTCGACGAGGTTACGACGGACGGCCAGGGAGTCGCGCGATCGAGCAAAGCACCCGCCGGCGACGTGATTGTCCAGATCGATGCCGCCGGCTATCGCTCGGCCACTTGGATCGTGGGAGATGTGAACGAACTTAAGGCGATCATGGCGCCGATCACTGCGGGGACCGTGATTGTGCGGGGCAAGCCGATCGATAAGGCGTGGATCAAAAGCGGGCCAATCCAGTTTCGCGCCGATGGGATTCCTTACGTTCCGCAGCGCGACTGGGACGGAAGAGACGACGATTGGAGCGGTGACGATGGGCGATTCGATTTGAAGTCGCCGCTGACGCTGCGGCCCAACACCGCCGCGGTGCCGCTGATCGTGATCGATCCCGATCGGGAGAGAATGGCGATCCAGCATGTCCCAGTCAAAGAACTGGGGCTGGATCGGATGATCGAACTCAAAACGGTCTGCCGTGTTCGCGGCGAGCGGTTGCTCGAAAACATGACCGAAGCAGTTCAAGTGGGAGCCAACGTCGAAACGGCGAGCGGAGAGCCTGTTGGTTCGCTCTCGATGCGAAGAGAACTGACGCCTGAAGGTTTGCTCGTCAAGTTCGAGGTCCATTTGCCACCGGGCGACTACGTTGTGAAGGCAAATCAAACACCGTTCCATGCGGGATTTGAAGTCCCCTTCACGATTGCCGCGGAGCAACGGGAACTCGATCTGGGGCGCAAGAGCATTTCCCCATCCGGCACGGCAGCGCTAAAAGGGAAGCCGGCGCCGCTATTGGACGTGAAATGGCGAGCCGACCAGCAGGCGACTTGGGAGGAGCTGCGCGGGCAGGTGGTCGTGCTCGAATTTTGGGGAACGTGGTGTGCGCCGTGCGTGGCCGGCATGCCGACGCTGATGGAGATCCAGCAGCAGTTTCGCGACCAGAAAGTGCGATGGATTGCGATCCACACGCCTGATCAAAAGTCGTTCGAGGAGTTCGATCGTGATTTAGGGGAACTGCAGGAGAACGCTTGGAACAAGCGTGCGATTCCCTTTACGACGGTGATCGACGTGCCCGCCGGCGGCACGAAATTCACGGGCCGCACCAGCGAAGCCTACGGAGTTTCCGAGTGGCCGACGCTGATTGTGGTCGACCCGCAAGGCAACGTGGCGGGCTCGGTGACGAAGAACAATCTGGCCGATACGATTCGGCGGTTGCTGGGGGATGCGGCGGACGAACCACAGCCGTAAGGAGGTTTCGTCCATGTGTGGTTAGGCCGGCCCGTTGGGGCTGCTGTGCGTAGGCCAAGATCGCCACCTACCAACCCCGCCCGCGCAAATCGAGCGTGCACGGAAAATCTGTCGGCGGCGGCTCATCGCGCAGCGCAACGCTTCCACCCGTGTGACCAAACGGCAGAAACCGCGCCGCTCGGCGGCACTCGGCTTCTAACGCATTCACCGGAAAGACATTCGGATTGATCCCGCCCGGATGTTCGATGTGATACTTGCAGCCGGCGATCGATCGCCCGGCCGCGACATCAACCAGGTCGAACACCAGCGGCGTGTGGGCGCGAATCGTCGGGTGCAAACACGAGGCCGGCTGCCAACTGCGGAAGCGAACGGCACCCACGTACTCGCCCGGTACGCCCGTTGGTTGCAGCGGAATCTTGCGGCCATTGCAGGCAACAGCGACTCGTTCGTCGGCTCGACCAAAGACTTTGAGTTGAAGCCGCTCGCACGACGAGTCGACAAACCGCGTGGTCCCGCCGCCAGCCGGCTCCTCGCCAAGCACGTACCACGGCTCCAGGGCTTGTCGGACTTCCAAGCGCAGGCCATCGCGGGCAATCTCGCCAACGAAAGGGCAACGGAACTCCCAGTGCGGCAGAAACCAATCGAACTCGATCGGAAACTCCGCTCGCCGCAAATCGCGCACGACCTCGGCCATATCGAGCCACAGGTAGTGCGGCATCATCCAACGATCGTGCAGCGCCGTTCCCCAGCGAATCAGTCGCCCTTGGTACGGCTGTTTCCAAAACCAGGCCGTGAGCGCGCGGACGAGCAACTGTTGCACCAGGCTCATTCGAGGGTGGGGTGGCATCTCGAAGGCCCGCAGCTCGACAAGGCCAAGCCGCCCCGTCGATGAGTCGGGCGAAAAGAGCTTGTCGATGCAAAACTCCGCCCGGTGCGTGTTGCCCGTCAAGTCGGTCAGCAAGTGGCGGAAGACGCGGTCGACCAACCACGGCGGGAAATGGCCGCGATCGGGAACTTGCTCGAACGCCAATTCCATTTCGTAGATCGAATCGCGTCGTGCCTCGTCGACGCGCGGCGCCTGGCTCGTCGGGCCAATGAACATGCTCGAAAACAAATACGACAGCGACGGGTGATTGTTCCAATACGAAATGAAACTCCGCAGCAAATCGGGCCGCCGCAGGAATGGGCTATCGGCCGTCGTCGGCCCACCGAGCACGACGTGGTTGCCGCCGCCGGTGCCGCTGTGCTTGCCATCGACCTGAAATTTCTCGGTTCGCAGTCGCGACCAATAAGCGTCCTCGTACAGGCCGAGCGTGATCTCCTTCGCCTCTTCCCAATCCTTGGCAGGAGGGACGTTCACTTCGATCACGCCTGGGTCGGGTGTCACCTTGAACGATTTCAGCCGCGGGTCGTGCGGCGGAAGATAGCCTTCGATCACCACCGGGCGTTCGATCGCCACGGCCGTTTGCTCGATGAACGCAAGCAACTCCACGTAATCTTCCAGCATGCTCACCGGCGGCATGAAGACGTGCAGGCGCCCATCGCGCGGTTCGATGCATAGCGCCGTCCGGACCGCGGCGCCGGGTCCACTCACCAAGTCGGGCGGCTGTTGTTCGACAATGGCCCTCGAAAGAAGCTGCCGCAACTCCGCGCGATCGCGCATCACGCCACGAATTTCGAAGGCTTGCTGGGTTCCTCGCCCCGACTCGATCCGCTTGCGCAGCTCTTCGTACTGCGGCAACTGCGGCCAGTCGCTCATCATGTCGCGCGGCCAAGTAGAGGGCTGACTCCAAGCTCCGGAGCCGGGCAGCGAATCGAGCGGCAATCGCAAGCCGATAGGCGAGTCGCCCGGAATCAGCATCAGTCGCGGCGCGCGCATCGGCCAGGGACCACTCGTCCAATTCGGCCGGGCTTGCCACCAAGCGCGAGTCAGTGGCAGAACATAGCCGACAGGCCTGGTCAAGCCTTGTTCGACCAATCGGGCCAGGCGTCGGCGTTCTTCGTGGTCTTCGAGTTTGGAGTTGAGCGGATCGACATCAACCGGCAATCGTCGCTCGACGTGCATCGCATGCCAAGGGTCTTCGTACGCGGGGCGAATCCATTTCGATTCGACTTCCAGCGTTCGCGCCAGTGCCACCGAGAACGCCGCGGCGAGTTCCGTATCGGCCGCCGAAGGTTCTCGACGTTGCACCAAGGTATCGCCCGCCAGGGCCAGCCACTTGGGGTCTTGCCACAGCGGCTCGCCGTCGGTTCGCCAGAGACACGTAAAGGCCCACCGGGGCAGCGATTCGCCGGGATACCACTTTCCCTGTCCGTAGTGCAGAAACCCCTTAGGGGCATACCGCTGATGGAGTCTGCGGATCAAGTTGGCCGAGTACATCGCCTTCGTCGGCCCGACCGCTTCGATGTTCCACTCCGGGCTGTCGACGTTATCGATCGAAACGAACGTCGGCTCGCCCCCCATCGTCAACCGCACATCGTCGCGCTTAAGGATCTCGTCAACGTGTTGCCCAGCACGATCGACGGCTTCCCATTGGGCGTCGGTATAGGGCTTCGTAACGCGCGGGTCTTCGTGGACCCGCGTTACCGTCATCTTGAAATCGAACTTCGTTTCGCATGGCTCCAGCAAACCGGAGATCGGCGCCGCCGTTTGCGGGGCGGGTGTCGCGGCCAACGGCAAGTGCCCTTCGCCTGTGAAGAGACCCGAGGTTGGATCGAGTCCCACCCAACCCGCACCCGGCAAAAAGACCTCCGTCCAAGCGTGCAAATCGGTGAAGTCGACCTCGGTCCCCGAGGGGCCGTCGAGCGACTTCACATCCGGCGTCAGTTGAATCAAGTAGCCCGAGACAAACCGCGCGGCGAGTCCGAAGTGCCGCAAGATCTGGACCAAGAGCCACGCCGAGTCGCGGCAACTCCCCGACTTCCGCTGCAGCGTCTCCTCGGCCGTCTGAACGCCCGGCTCCATCCGGATCAAGTACTTGATGTCCTTTTGGAGCTTTTGATTCAAATCGACCAGGAAGTTAATGGTCCGCCGAGGGCGAACGTCGATGCCAGCGATGTACGCCGCCAGGAGCGGGCTATTCGCCGGCGGGTCGAGAAACGGCTTAAGGTCCTTGGCCAGATCGGGATCGTACTTGAAAGGGAATTCGGTCCCGTACTCTTCGACGAAGAAGTCGAACGGGTTGATCACCGTCATCTCGGCAATCAGGTCGACCGTGACTTTGAGCTCGCGCGTGACGTCTGGAAAAACGAGCCGGGCCGCGAAGTTACCAAATGGATCCTGCTGCCAATTGAGAAACTGCTTGGATGGTTCGACATTGAGCGAATAGGCCAGCACCGGCGTGCGGCAATGCGGCGCCGGACGAAGCCGAATAGTCTGCGCCCCCAGCTGAATCGGCCGGTCGTACAGATATTGGGTCACATGGTGCAAAGCCACCCGAATCGGCATGAAGCAAACTTTCGTCGAAGTGTGGGAATGAGCCAATCCATCGGCATGAGAACGTGATCTGTCGGTTGCGAGCGGACCCTACTGCTGCTGCTGGCCCTCGGGAGTGATCTCAAAGAAAGAGTGAAAGATCGCCTCACCGATTTCATTCAACCGGAGCTGGAACTGGTCGACGAACTCGTGCAGCCCGCCGGAAATGATGTCCTCGATCCGCGTGTAGCTGAGCTGCGCGTTGAGCTGTCCCAGCAGCTGCTCGGCCCGATTGGTGAACTGCCCCGGCCGGCTCTCGGTGATGCCGCGCAATGCTTCTTCGGCTTCGCCTACGCAAAAGCGGAACGACCGCGGGAAGTGCCGGTCGAGGATCAAAAACTCCGCCACCTTCTGCGGCTCGATCCGCCCGAATCGTTTGCGGTACATGTGGAGTGCACCCGTCGATTCGAGCAGCGCCGACCACTGGACGATATCGATCGTCGAACCGACGGCCGAAATGTCCGGCAGCAACGTAAAGTATTTCACGTCGAGAATCCGCGACGTTTTATCGGCCCGTTCCAGCAACCGGCCCAGCTGGCCGAAGCTGTACGCTTCGCCATGGCTCATCGTCGCCTCGGTCACGCCGATCACCTGATGGCTCATCCGCTTGGCGCGTTCCATAAAATCGCGCGGACTCTCGATGATCCGCGAGGCATCCAGCAAGGCGTCGCGAACCCGCAAGTAAAAGCGGTTGATCGCTTCCCACATCGGGTTCGGCAAGATGTCGCGAATCGTCCGCGCGTTCTCCCGCGCGCGGTTCAAGCACGACAAGATCGAGTTGAAATTCTTCTCCTCGAAAATCATGAACCGCAGCACGTTGTCGCGGTTGATCGCCCCGTACAGTTCCTTGAAATAACGGTCGTCGCCGCTGGCAAAGATCAGCGGCGCCCACTGCGCTTCGGTATTCTCTTCGCCCAGACTGATCGCGACGCTCACGTCGATAAAGCGCGCGACATTCTCCGCCCGCTCCAGATAGCGACCCATCCAATAAACACTTTCGGCAACGCGACTCAACACAGCGAGAGGCTCCCCAGGCGGACTGAAACGAGGTGGACCGTGATGAAACCGATTCTTTCGGAATTGCTGTGGAGTGTACACAGGCGGTTGACCCGTGCCACGTGATGGGCGACTAAGTCGCCAGTCCGTTGAGAATCACCCAAGTATCCTTGCTGCCACCTCCTTGGGAACTGTTAACGACCATCGAGCCTTCCCGCAACGCGACGCGAGTCAATCCGCCAGGCAACACAAAGAACCGATCGCCGTACAAGATAAAGGGTCGCAAGTCGACGTGCCGCGGCGCCAAGCCTTCGCCGACGATGGTCGGAACCGTCGACAGCGTCAGGAACGGTTGAGCGATGTAATTGCGCGGGTTCCGCTGGACGTCGCGCGCCGCCTTGGCAAGTTCGTCTTTCGACGCGCGCGGACCCAGCGTGATGCCATAGCCGCCCGACTCGTTGGTGGGTTTTACTACGAGCTCCTCGATGTGCTCCAGCACATACTTCCGTTGTTCCTCGTCCGAGCAAACATACGTCGGCACGTTCTTGAGGATCGCTTCTTCGTTCAAGTAGTACTTGATGATCTGCGGCACGTACGCGTAAACCGCTTTGTCGTCCGCGACGCCAGTCCCCGGTGCATTCGCCAGCGTGACATTGCCCGCTCGGTACGCTTCCATCACGCCGGGCACGCCCAGCATCGAGTCTTTGCGGAAACATTTGGGATCGATGAAGTCGTCGTCGATCCGGCGATAGATCACGTCGACCCGCTGCAATCCCTTGGTGGTCCGCATGTAGACCACTTTGTTCAGCACCACCAGGTCGCTGCCCGAAACGAGTTCGATCCCCATCTGCCGCGCCAGGAACGAATGCTCGAAGTACGCCGAGTTGTAAATGCCCGGCGACATCAGCACGGCCGTGGGCGACGGACCCGCCGCCGGCGGCGCCGTTTGCAGGAGCGTTTCGAGCAACCGCTCTGGATAGTCTTCCACCGGCGCGATCGCCGCGCCGCGAAAGACCTCCGGCATCACCGTCTTCATCAACTCGCGATTCTCGAGCACGTACGAAACGCCCGAGGGGCACCGCAGGTTATCCTCCAGAACGTAGATCTCGCCATTGGCGTCGCGGACCAGGTCGGTCCCCGTGATGTGCGTCCACACACCCTTGGGTGGACGAAAGCCTTCCATCTGTGGGCGATACGTCGTGGCCGACATCACCAGGTCATAGGGCACCACGCCATCGTGGAGAATCTGTTTGTTGCTGTAGATGTCGTCGAGAAACAGATTCAGCGCGCGGATCCGCTGCTTGAGTCCAGCCTCCATCATCCGCCATTCCAGCGCTGCAATCACCCGCGGAACCAGGTCGAACGGCCAGATCTTCTCGGTCCCTTCACGGTGACCATACACGGCGAACGTGATCCCCTTTTCGCGGAGCTGTTCTTCGGCCGTTTTCTGCCGGCCCGAAAGGTCGGTCAAGTTCACCAGGCGATGCGCCAAATTCGGATGGCGGGGAGCACCGTCGCCATCAACGAATTCGTCAAAGGCCCGTTGCGGAGCGTAAAGTTGCAGCACGATTTTCAAACTCCGAGGAGCGAGCGGGAGATTCGCCACCCGCAATGTGCAAGTTTCAGGCCAAGAGGGAGGTTAAGTTCACAATACGCGATTCTGCGAAAACCCTCGATATTGTTTGGTTATTCTGGCGCAAGGGCCTTTGTGCATAGCGCGCGTTCTAGGCACGCCTGCTTACTGGGCTCGCAGACAATCGGCACAGCTTAACATCGGCCAACGGCCGCTCAGCCTACCGCGCCACTTGCGAAACCCACGGGATGAATCTTGAAATTCGCCGAAAGAAACTCTACCAACCCAAAAGAGGGGTCTTCGAGGTAATTGATTTTCCAAGATTCGTCAAACCAACCAGAATACGGTTTGGAGCCCTCGCACCATTTACTTATGGGCTTCCTTATCTTCGGCGAAACTTTCCTCCCCTCGCCGGGTATTACCCCATGAACTCCACAGCCTTGGGAGTGCGTTTTGGCCATAAACGCGGTTGAGAACGATATGTCGGTTGCGGACGTTGCCGCGCTCGATTCACCGGGACTCGTTGCCCGTTGCCTTGCTGGACACCAGACGGCAATGGTCGAACTTGTGTCGCGCTATACCTGCTTGGTGTTTGGTTTGTGCTATCGGATGTTGGGGCACCGCCAGGATGCCGAAGACGCCGCGCAAGAAACCTTCATGCGGGCGTTGAAAAGCTTGCATCACTGGGATGCCACCCGCAGTTTCGAGCCGTGGTTGCTGGCCATCGCTGGCAACCGTTGCCGAACGGCGCTCGCCAACCGCAAGCGCAAGCCGACGCCGGACGTCCTGGTCGAGTCGCCCGCCGATACCCGGCCGCAGTTCGCCGAGAAGGAATGGCTGGCCGAAGACGTTCAGTGGGCCTTGCAACAGCTTCGCCCCGAGTACCGGCAAGCGTTTGTGTTGTTCCACGAGCAGTACCAAGGTTATGGCCAAATCGCCGAGATCCTCGACGTGCCCTTAGGGACGGTCAAAACATGGGTCTATCGCGCACGCCGCGAACTCACGGATCTCCTGGCCTCGCGCGGCTGGGGGAACGATAACGGAGAGCCCTCGCCCGAGAGCAATCCCACTAGCGCAACTGCCACTCCTCCCAAAGCCGGTTCGTTCCGCAAAGGGGACTGCCGATGACCACAACTTCCTCTCACGACAGCAACTCCTCTTCGTCGGCGTGCGACGCGTTCGAACTGCGATTGAACGAAATCCTCGACGAGCGACTCGACCTCAGCGCCGATACGCAACTCGCCGGACACGTCGCGGATTGCGAAAGCTGCCGCCGCCGACTCCGCGCCTCGAGCCGTTTGCTCGCCAGCTTTCATTCCCCGCCCGCGGGCGACGTGGCGCCTGTCCTGGCGCGACAGTGGGCACGCCGCATTGCCGATCAGCACGCTCAAGAGTTGCAAGTTCAACCTGGCGCCGCCGGCAGTCAGAAGAGCCATCCGAAAAAGCGCCGCCGCCTTCGCCCCAGCGCGTGGTTCCTGCTGCTCTCGACCAGCGCCGCAGCCGTGGCCATGGCCGTCACGCTGCAAATCACCCTCAATCGCCGCAGCGAAAGCGCCCATAATCTCGCAGCCAAAAATGCTGCGAAGTCTTCTTCCAGCGGCAGTAAAAAATCGGCTTCGCTACCCGGCTCGACGCTCGCCTTGGGACAAGTCGGCCCGCCAACTTGGGCCGAGTACCAAGAGACCCTCAAAGCTTGGGAGACTGCCATCGACCCCGAAGGAACCGGCCGCGAATCGATCGAATCCTCCGTCGAACCTCTCGCCGACAGCTTTCGCCCCGTAGGCCATTCGTTCTCAACCGTCCTCGGCGGCCTGCGAAAAACCCTCCCCGCCAGCCGAATCCGCCGCCCCAAAACCGACGACGGCGCACTCTTCTACTGGGAACGATGGTCAGTGGTGTAGAAGAGGCTCCAGGCGTCAGGCCCCAAGCCCCAGACTTCAGCTCTTAGCGCCCGAAGTCGTTCACGTTGACGTAGACGTGGTTGCCATCGTTCTGCCGAGCAAGCCGCCGCAGGAAGTTGTCGCCGCCGGGCGAGAGACCAGTGCCGAACTCGATGCAGTTGATGCTGGTCCCGCGATTGTACTTGCGAATCTCTTCCAGTTCGTTCTCGCTGAGCTGTGGATCTTCGGCGTCGGTCAAAAAGAAGATGACGTCGGGGTGCAGTCCCAAGGCGGCCTTGAGGGCTTCCATGTGGCGGGTGGCACCGGCCGCGATGATGTTGTTGGTGAAGTCGGCTGCTTGCCGCTTGTTTTGCTTGTCGGCGAAGACAAGCGAGGAGGTTTGGCTGCCAGGCGGCGCGAAGATGGTGGGCGTTTGGTTGTAGAAGACGATTTGAAACTGGTGGCCTGTTCCGAGTTGTTGGAGGCTTTGGATCAGCTCTTTCTTTGCGGCTGCTAAAGGAGGTCCGGTCATGCTCTCGGAGCGATCGAAAACATAAACGAAGGTGGAGCCAGTGCCTTGCGCGCCGAAGATGCCAGTTTGCACTCCTTTGCCCCAGCCCCCTTTGCCTTTGCCGGTGGTGAGTTTGCCGGAGCCGTTGCCGCCACCAAAGCTCGGCCTGCCCGAGGGCGATCCGCCGGAGGCTGCTGCGCCCGCGCTGCCAGAGCCCCCTTCGCCAGGCAACGGCAGCTGCTGGAGTTGCGTAGGCAAACCGACGCCTGAGACGGTGGGCTCTTGCCCTACGTCGGGCAACGAGAGTCCGAGATTGGCGCCGCCCAAGTTGGCACTCACCTGGCCCATGGTGACGGGAGCCGGATCGGAGTCGGTGAAGTATTCGGTTTCTCCGTCGCCGTCGCCATGGAGAGCGTCGGCGCCGAGGATGCCAGAGCTAATCAAGGTTGTCCCGCCCGCTTCTCCGCCGTCATCGCCTGGTGCGAGCCGCGGAACGATCTCAACGATGAGTGCCAGCAGCAGCAAGGCCGAGACATGGATGATGAGCGAAACGAGCCACGGCACGGCAAGGAGCGGGGCGAGACCGGTGGCCGCTAGCGGCTGATCCTGGCGCGGCGCAGCGGGGCGCGAGCGGTTGGTGGCGCTCGGTTTCGGCGGCGGCGGAACTTCAGCTTGAGGCGGCATGAGTACGTGAGATGAGGGCCCGCGGAAAAAGAACAAGACAGCAACTGATCTCGTGTTTCGTCGACTTTTTGATTCTAGGTCGTTTTGACCGAAGGGGTCAATTTCACCCAAAAGGCCCGTGAATTGTGGTTCATTTAACGGTGTCGTTTTGTGGCTGCCTCGTCGATTCCGTAGCAGTTTGGTACATTCCAAGATTGGCTTAAGTTGTCGAAAGGTCCCCTCCTTCCAGGCGGAAGGATCGTTCGACGCGGGCCGCCCTGCAGTGTCGTGCTGAAAGTACACACTGGCGTCTGAGGGACGCCGGTGCCACCCAGCGCCGTGCCGTGGCAGCGCAAACAAGTGCGTTCCGGCAGCGATTTTCGGACCAGCGAACACGCGACGCAAGCCATTTGGCGTCCCCGCGCCCTAAACAAGCAACACAACACAAGCAACGCGCACAAGCAATCACCTAAGGAGTCATCATGGCTTTGGATCCCTATTCGTTGTGTCCCTGCGGTAACGGCAAGAAGCTGAAATTCTGCGAATGCCATGCCGACGCCGCCGAGATCGAAAAAGCGCTCGTCGCCATCGATGGCGAACAACGCCTGCAGGCGCTCGATATTTGCAATCGCGTGCTCGCGGTAAAGCCGCAGCAGAAGGCAATGCTGGGTTTGAAGGCGACCGTGCAATTGCAAATGCAAGATGCCGAAGGGGCCGAGAAGACCGTCACCGAATTCCTGAAAGCCGATCCGAAGAATCCCTACGCCTTGGCGTTGTCGGCGGTGGTGGATGTGATCAACGGCCGCACGGCCGAAGCGGTGGTGCACCTGCAAAAGGGGCTGGCCGCTTCCGACAACCAGATTCATGCCGCGCTTTTGGATGCCTTTGCCTCGGTGGGGATGGCGCTGGAACGCGACGGCAAGACGATGGCGGCGCGGTCGCACTATGCCTTCCATGTGGCCGTGCAACGCGATCGCCCGTCGCGCGCGATGCAGTCGCTGGTCGAGATCGATCGCGATGCCGAGATCAGCCCGTTTCAGAAGATCGACCTGTCGCCCAAGCAAGCGCCAGCGGGCGCTCCCTACGCGACGGAACTCGAAGAAGCGAATCGCTTGTTCCATCAAGGGCGGTGGCTGGGCGCGGCGGAAAAGTACGAGGCCCTCGACAAAAAGAATCCCAACCAGGCTTCGATCCTGTTCAACCTGGCTGCGGCACAAACGTCGCTCGGCAAGGCCGGCGCTGCCGAAGCGTGGCGCAAGTACTCGCAAGTTCCGGATCTTCCGATCGACGATGCCGTCGACGCCGAAGCAACGGCCGAAGAAATCGCAGGCGAAGCATGGGATGACTTCGTCGATCTGCTGCGGATCACTTACAAGATCAAGGATGCCTCGAAGCTGCTGGAGACGCTGGCTGTCGAAAAGCGAGCACCGCGAGCGAACGTCGACGTGGCGCGATTGGCACGCGAAGGAGAAGCTCCTCCTCGCGCGGTCTTCATGCTGCTCGACAAGCAGCCGCCTGGCAAGGAAGACCCCGTCACGATCGAGAACATCGCCAAGGTGATTGGTGAGTTTCTGGTTTACGGCAAGGAAACGGATCGCGATGCGCGGCTGGAGTTTGTCGTTCCGCGCGATGGCGAGATGCTGACGCGAGCGCGCCTGCTGCAACAAGTGGCCGGCGACCAGCTGGGCATGATCGAAAAGGAAGAGGTGATTGGCAAAGAGCCGGCCGAAGCTGCCGCGCTGCAACAACGCTGGTATGCGGCCAATGCCGATCCGGGGTCGATGAAGGAATTGCAGGAAACGCAAATCCGTCGCAACTTCGTCGAAATCATGCCGACGCTCAAGCGGAAGATACTCGATGGTCGCACGATGCGGGAAGTCGCGGCCGATCCGGCCTATCGCACGCGGATTTTGGCGATGATCGCACGGACCGAGCAATCGTACCTGGCCCGGCTTTACATTGACGTCGCCGACGAAGCTCGCCAAAGCCTGGGGCTAGCGCCGGCGGCGAAGCTCGATGCCAACGGCGTCAACTTCGACGAAGTCCCGCTCGTTCGCTTGCATCGCTACGACCTGACGGCGCTGACCGACGAGCAACTGGCGTCGGTGTACGAGCGCGTCGAATACATGGGAACGGCGGGCCTGGCCAAACGGGTGGCGCTGGAAGTGGTTCGCCGGCCATCCATGGAATCGAAGGTCGAGATGCACCGCGTCTACTCGCTCCTCTCGTCGCTCTTCCCGATTACGAGCCCCGAGGCGATCAGCTATCTGGACAAGGCGCGACATGCGGCCGTTGCGAAGAAGCTCTCGCCGGCGTCGTTCTTGCTCCGCGAGTTCGATATGCGGCTGGCCCGCTACGAGCCCGAAGAGGCGCAGCGCGTTTTGCGGACGATCCAATCGAAGCACATGAACGAGCCCGGCGTCGCCGAGACGCTGTACTATCGGCTGGCTTCGATCGGCGCGATTGGTCCCGATGGTCGTCCGACGGTTCCGACCGAAGCTGCGGGCGCGCCTGCCGCGTCGGGCGGCGGTTCGGGATTGTGGACGCCTGACCAAGGCGCGCCGACCGCTCCGGCCGCCGCCGCTGCGGCGCCGCAGCAGCAAGCTTCGAAACTCTGGATTCCCGGCATGGACTAGTGCGAAGCCAGGCTCGGCGGATCACAATGTTGCGCTGCACACTGGCGTCTTTTGGACGCCAGTGCCACCCTCTCCATGTAGCTGCGTTCGCCAGAACGCGGAGAGTTGACGCTGCCTCTTCAAGAATGGTTGAATCCGCCGACCCCACCCGCCTTTTTCTAAGAGCCCACCATGACCCGCCTTTGGATTGACGCCCACCTCGATCTGGCCATGAACATGATCCAGTACGACCGCGATATCACGCTGTCGCTGGAGGAAATGAACCGCGTCGAAGCGCACCAGACCGACGCTCCCTTTCGTGGGCGAGGGACCGTCACGCTGCCCGAGATGCGCAAGGCGGGGATTCCGATTTGCGTCGCGACGGTAATTGCCCGCAGCGGTCCGGGTAAAGGACGTCCGGCGACGTACAAGCGGGCCGATATCGATTACGGTTACCGCGACGGCGCCTTCTGCACCACAATGGCGCAGTGGGCGTACTACGAACTGCTGGAGCGGCGCGGACACGTGCGCATTTTGCGCACGGCGAGCGAAGTGAAAAATCACTGGCAGGAGTGGTCGACCAACAGTGTCTCCAAGTCAGCCGACTCCGACAAGCCCGTGCCGCTAGGGATCATCCTCAGCATGGAAGGGGCCGATCCGGTCTTCACGCCCGAGGATGTGGCGTGGTGGTTCAAGAAAGGTCTGCGGGCGATCGGCCCGGCCCACTACGGCGTGGGCGTATACGCCGGTGGAACGCGGACCAACGCGCCGTTCACTGAGGATGGCCTGCGACTGTTGGATGAAATGGCGAAGGTCGGGATGGTGCTGGATGTGACGCACCTTTCAGACGCGGCGATGGACCAGGCGTTCGAGCGCTTCACCGGCCACCTGTGGGCCAGCCATCACAACTGCCGCGCGCTGGCCCCGTGGGATCGCCAGCTGACCGACGAGCAGATCAAGACGATCGGCAAACGCGACGGCGTGATCGGCCTGGCATGCGACGCAATCATGATCTTCCCAGGCTGGGTGCTGGGGCAAACGAATCCCGAACTGCTGAGCTTCGAGGACCTGGCGAATCACCTCGACCACATGGCGCAGCTGTTAGGCGGAGTGCGGAACATCGCGATCGGGACCGACCTCGACGGCGGCTACGGCACCGAGCAAACGCCGCGCGACCTCAAGACGATTGCCGACGTGCAGAAGCTCGGTGAGATCATGCTGCGGCG
Source organism: uncultured Pirellulaceae bacterium (assembly GCA_964636985.1). Taxonomy (GTDB): domain Bacteria; phylum Planctomycetota; class Planctomycetia; order Pirellulales; family Pirellulaceae; genus CAZWSX01. Next base: position 67,611 of record CAZWSX010000021.1, read on the forward strand.
CGGGTATAAGGAAGCGGATGTCGACGCCGTGTTCCACGGCAACTGGCTGCGGAAGTTTGGTGAGGCGTTGCCGGGGTAGGGGTGCTGCATGGGTTCTGGCGGCAGTTCAAGGGGCCATTACGTGGTGCAATTCCCTTGGTTTTGCCGGGATCTTTGATTCCTTAAGTTCATTACGCAGTTCCGCCAACGCTTCCAACTCATGTTCGCATTCTTCGGAAGATCGTACGAGTTTGGGCTCGTCCTCGTGTCTTTTGATAGCCCAATCGATTGCATCGATTTGAAGTTCAACCACGCTGTTATTCTTCCTCTCGGCCCACCACTCTTTAGAGATCGGCTCGTAGTTGTAGAGGTCCCAATGTCGTTGGTTCCGGAAACGGATTTTTTCTCGATAGACCTCCATGTAGGATGCGATAATTTCGCGGCAAGCGTCGCCGACGGAATGGTTGGCGGGTACTAGGGCTTCAATCCCGGCGTGCGTGAAGGAGTAGCGTTTGTCGTCGAGTGCTTCCACCAAGTAGGGCAGGGCCTCCTCGATGTTGTCCTGTAATTGGATGCGCACCTCGCCAATCCTCTTTTGCGCCTCACCGTCGTAATTCTTCGGGAGTTTTATCGTGGGGTTGCCGTCGCGAAAGTATCGTATTTCAGGTGCAGTGTTCGGACTGGCGAGTTGCTTGACGAGGTCCCGGTATTTTGAATCTGGCAACGAGGAGTTGTGGGCTGGAGGTGCTGTCACTACGGACGTAATCAAGGCCACAATCAAGATTACGGCAGCCAAGCTTGCCGCGGCGTAGTAAAGACGATTCATGGATTGATTTGCTCTCGTCCCAACTTCGGCGCTCTTGGTTCGTGCCAACGGCGGAAGTTTGGCGAGTCGCTGCGGAAGTAGGACCTCGATGTATTATCGGGGTAGCACGTTGCCAGTCATCATGGGAAGGAGTCGCTGTGGCTTTGCGGGCGCCTTTGACTCCGCGATTTTTTCGCGCAACTTAGTCAGTGCTGCGAGTTCGTCCTCGCGCGTGTCCTTAAACTGCCCATCATCATCGTCGGCCTTCCGCGTCGCGATAGCCCAGTCGATTGCCTCCACTTGAAGTTCAGCGAGACTCTTGCCCTTTCTTGCTTCCCACCATTTTTTTGAAATGTTGGGATAGTCGTACCGATGCCAGCGTCGCGGACTGCCGACGGGAATCTTATCCCGGTAGATTTCCATGTGCGACGTGATGATCTCGTGGCAGATCTCTCCAACGGAGCGGTTGTAGTAGCCGTCTCCCTCGGCCCAGTTGATGGTCATGCAATAGCGTTTGTCCCCCAGCGATTCAATCAGGTAGGGGAGAGCCTCCGCAACACTTCTCTGGAGTTCCTCCCTCACATCGTCGATCTTATCTTGAGCCGCGACATCGTATCCTTTGGGAAATTTCACCCAAGCGTCGCCGCGAACGCCTGATTCGGCTTTTACGTTCGGACTGACGAGTTGCTTAATAAGGTCTCGGTACTTCGTTTTGGCGGCAAGAGGCTCATCGGCGTTCGCAGATAGAACGAGTAACGCGAGAGTAAGCGTCGCCAATTGAAGAGTGGTTCGAGACATCATGTATTTCCTTATTGTTGTGCCGGAATCACTCGCCGCCACGATCTATCCCACAGAGGTGGCGTCCAGACGACGCGCCAGCCCAGCAGGACCCACGGCAACGTCATGGCGGCGGTGAAGAACAGCATCATGGCCACGTAGTGCGCGCAGTGCTTGGGGTCCCACAAGCTCAGGCTGCCCCACGGAGACGTCACGACTAGGGATATCTCTAGTGCGATCCCGCCTGCTACGACGGTGAAACTCCAACCGAAATAGCCCGACATGCAGAGGGCGAAGGCGAGCACCGCGACGTGGCAGGTGACCAGAATGAAAAGTGGGTCGTGATTGATGTGGCCATAGATCATGGAGGAAAACGGGCCAAACGTCGCAATATCGCGCACGACCGCCGCATAGACAGCGATGATTGCCGTCAGCGCCAAGAGAGTGCGAATGGTGAATTGCCCTCGCTGCCACGGAGCTTCCAGGCTCTTTCGATCGAGGAGCCGAATGCCGCTCGACCAGAGAACGCTTAGAAGCAGAATGTAAACCAGAACAAAGGCGCCGCTTCCGAGAGGGAGTTCGAAGGAAAAGTTCAAGGCCGACGTGGGATCGATCACGGCCGCCAGCCATAGCAGGGATCCGGCTACGATGGCTGGAACGAAGAGACCCGCCCACGCATCCCGCACCTTGGACCACTGAACGAAAATGATCCAGCCAACAGGAAACGTAATGGCCGTCGCATAGATGCTGAAGATGATGCTGTGCTCCATCGGACTGGGATAGTGGTAGATGGGGAGCAAAAAAAGATAGGCCAGCATCCCGATCACAAGCACGGCGTTGGTGACAATTCCCAGCCAGCGGAAGCGCTCGGCAAAGGTGAGCCGTCGTGGCCGCGATGTGATGGAAACTTCGGCGGCGCTCATGTTGCTACTCCTGTTGGAGTTGGCGACTTGCGCCAGCTTCTATCCCACAGCGGCGGCGTCCAGACGACGCGCCAGCCGATAAGTACCCAAGGCAAGGTCATGGCGGCCGTGAGGAGCAAGATTGTCGCGATGTAAGGCAGGTAATGCGCCGGGTCGATAATGTCAAAATAGAGTTTCATATTCGGTTGCTGCAGACCCACGTAAAAGAGTAATCCTCCCAGGAGCGAAGTGATGCTCCAACCCACGTAGCCGGACATGCAAAAACAGAACCCAATAATCGCAGTGTGCGAGGTGAGCAACAGGAAGAACATGTCATGAGAACTGAAAAGGCGGGGAACCATTCGGCCAAAAAGGGGAATGATACGCAGATTGTGGGGTCCCAGAGGGCCATCTTCGAAAAGATCTCGCAGCCCGGCGAGGTAGGCGGCCACGACGATCGTTAGCACGGCGACGGTTCGCAGGGAAAATTGCCCGCGTTGCCATGACGTGGCCAAACATTTTCGATCGAGGAGTCGCAGGCCACTGCACCAGAGAAGCCCCAAAATCCATGCGTAGACCAAAACGTACACCATGACATGAGGCGGCGGTTCGAGCGAGAAGTTCATTGCCGTCGTCGGACCAGCGATGGCCGGTTCCCACATTGCCGCTGCAAGTAAAAGGCCTGGGACCAGCAGACCGGCCCAGGCATCGCGGACGCGCCGCCATTGGACGAAGACCGCCCAACAGATGGCGAATGCAGTCGTGAACGCGCCCAGCGCGTACCGCATCAGATACTCCAAGGGGCTGAGTCCAAAACGAGACAGAGGGAACGTCAGCAGGTAGGCGACGGTTCCAATGACCAGCGCCAAGTTGCAAACGATCCCCAGCCAGCGAAAACGCTCGGCGAAAGTGAGCTTGGATGGAGGCGATGTGATGGAAACCTCGGCGGCGCTCATGTCGCCTCTCCTGTTGGAGTTGGCGACTTGCGCCAAATTCGGTCCCACAGCGGCGGTGTCCAGACGATGCGCCAGCCTAGGAGCAGCCAGGGCAGAGTCATGGCGGCTGTGAACAGCAGGATGGTCCCCAGGTAGTACGTGGCGTGCTTGTTGTCGTCGAACGTGAAGAACCAGTTCGCACTGACGATGCGACTTGATAAGACGTGACTGAGGATGCCAGCGACGAGCGTTAGCAACCAGCCAAAGTAGCTTGTCAGGCTCAGGACAAAGGGGGCAATCGCCACGACGCTGGTCATGACGATGAGGGCAGCTTTTTCTCGCCGCATCAAACCTTTTGTTTCCAGACCCGTATTACCGAGGCCTTCAAATACGATCCTTGACAGCGGGCCATCTTGCTCGAGATCGTTCGCGGCATATGAGTAGATGATCCCGAAGGCCAATAAGGGGACCAGCATCCGCAAGGAAATTTTGCCGCGAGTCCAGTTTTGCGTCAGCAATGACGGACTGAACAACCGGAAACCCCAAATCCTTATCAACCCGAAGATCAATAAGTAGACGGCCAGGATGCCTCCGCTTCCATCCAGCAACCTAGACGACGCACTAATGTTGTTTGAGTCAACCGAAGTTGCGAACATCACGGCCGGTGCAATTGAAATCAAGGGTACAACAAGTCCGGCCCATGCTTTGGCACCATGCCTCCACGCTACCAAGCCGGCCCAGCCTACCATGTGCGTGGCCATGACCACTACAAAGCCCCAAGCAAGGCAGCTGTGCGACGGGTGCGAAATCCCCCATGCCGATCTGGTGAACGACAGAGAGCCCACCGCGGCAGCGACCACCACCAATGCGTTTGCGAGGATGCCCAACCAGTAAAAGCGTTCGGCAAAAGTTCGTCGAACTAGAGGTGCGGGGGCGTTGCCTGCGAGTGGCTGGGGCGATTCGATGGCGCTCATGTTGCCTCTCCCGTTGCAACGTTCGCCTTGCGCCAGCTTCGATCCCACAATGGCGGTGTCCAGACGATCCGCCAACCTAGTAGTAACCACGGCAACGTCATGGCCGCGGTGAAGAGAAGGATGGTTCCTTCGTAGTGCGCTACGCACTTGGCGTCGTTGATGCTGAAGTAGGAGAGAGTGAATGGCGATCGACTGGATGCGAGGTGGAAGAGTGCTCCGGCGATCACGGTGAGCCACCACCCGAGATAGCCGGTCAGGCTGACCACGAAGGCGACGGTCGCGACTTGAGCCGCGATCGCGATGAGCGCCGCTTCCTCGCCGCCCATGATGTTCTGAATCTCGCAGTAGTGTGCCATCCATCCGTAGACAACGGCTGTTACCGCCAGGGCCACCAAGGTGCTCTTGGAAACTTTGCCGTGAGGGCGAGTTTTCGTCAGGCTGGGTGAATCGTAGAGCCGAAAGCCCCAGGCGAAAGTGAGCGCGAGGATGGGGGTGAAGATCAGAAGGATGGTCTCGATGCGCTCAGCAAGAGTCGCCCAAAATGGCTCGCTCGCGAAATGGAGGGTCACGGGCACGAGCAACAAGACCGTCGGAAACGAAACCAGTGGGACCAGCGGCCCGATCCAAGGGACGCGGACCTCGCGCCACGAGACCATGGCGATCCAGACCAGAGTGAATGTTGCGATCGTCCCCACAAAGGCGAACGCGACACTGCTCCACAAAAGGTACGAACCATCGAATACCAGGGGCATCAGAAGGAAGCCGCCCACAACGCCAATCAAGAGGGCGTTGGTCACCATCGCTGCCAAGCGCAGATGCTGGGCGAAAGTTGGCTGGGCGGGGCGCGGAGCGAGGTTGAGATTCGCGACGGCTGTTGGTGCTTCGACCGTGCTCATCGTCCCGCTTCCAAGGTTGGCCGTGATGAGTCTACCTGCCCCCTGAACCAGTTGATCGCTAAACTAGTCGGTTTATTGGCGATTGTCGCCATTTTCCGCCCATTTGCTAGCAATTGCCACCAATCACCATGGCTAAGACGGCGATCCAGCCCACCCGCGAACAGAATTACCCCGAATGGTACCAGCAGGTGATCAAAGCGGCCGATTTGGCCGAGATTTCGCCTGTGCGGGGGTGCATGGTGATCAAGCCATGGGGCTGGTCGATCTGGGAGAACATGCAGCGCGTGCTGGACGGGATGTTCAAAGAGACCGGCCACGAGAACGCCTATTTTCCTTTGTTCATCCCGATGAGCTTCCTGGAAAAGGAAGCCCAGCACGTGGAAGGCTTCGCCAAGGAATGCGCGGTGGTCACGCATCACCGGCTGGTTCCGGGTCCCAACGGCGGGCTGATCCCGGCCTCGCCGCTGGAAGAGCCGCTGATCGTTCGCCCGACGAGCGAGACGATTATCGGCGCGATGTACGCCAAGTGGGTGCAGAGCTACCGCGACCTGCCGATCTTGATCAACCAATGGGCGAACGTCGTCCGCTGGGAGATGCGGACGCGGATGTTCCTGCGGACGGCCGAGTTCCTGTGGCAGGAAGGTCACACGGCGCATGCCACGGCCGAAGAGGCGCAGGCCGAGACCATGCAGATGCTGAAAGTGTATGCCGCCTTCGCCGAAGACTTCATGGCGATGCCGGTGATCCAAGGAGAGAAGACGGCAGGCGAACGCTTCCCCGGCGCCGTTCAGACGTATTCGATCGAAGCCATGATGCAGGACCGCAAAGCACTGCAAGCGGGGACGTCACACTTCCTGGGGCAGAACTTCGCCAAGGCGCAGGAGATCAAGTTCCTCGATCAGAACAACCAGGAGCAGTTTGCTTGGACGACGAGTTGGGGCGTCTCGACGCGGCTCATCGGCGGGCTGATCATGACGCATAGCGACGACGATGGTTTGGTGCTGCCGCCGAAGCTCGCGCCGAAGCACATCGTGCTGCTCCCCATCTATCGCAACGACGAAGAGCGGAGCCAGGTGATTCCGTATGTGCAGAGTTTGAAAAAGGAACTCGAGGCGCAGATCTTCGCGGGCGTTCCCGTTCGCGTGCAAATTGACGACCGCGACATCCGCGGCGGCGAGAAGAGCTGGCAGTGGGTGAAGAAGGGAGTTCCGATCCGCTGCGAGGTCGGGCCGAAGGACATCGCCAAGAACGCCGTCTTCATGGCTCGCCGCGACACGGGCGAAAAGTCGGGCGTCGACCGCGCCGCGTTTGTTCAAAACATCGTGACGACTTTGGAGCAGATTCAGACGGCGTTATACGAGCGCGCGAAGAAGCTGCGCGACGACAACACGGTGACGATCGATAGCTTCGACAAGTTGAAGGAGTATTTCGGCAGCGGCGACGATGAGAAGGAAATTCGCGGTGGCTTTGCCTGGTGCCCGTTGGCCGACGTAGATGAGGTAAACAACAAGCTGCAATCAATGAAGCTGACGGTGCGAAACATCCCGCTCGAGCAGCCGCAAGAGCCGGGCAAGTGTTTGATCACCGGGCAAGCGGTGACCGGACGGGTGGTGGTAGCGAAGGCGTATTGAGCCGATACCAAGCGTCGGTGCCTTAGGCCGAAGGCCCGACAGATCTCAGCCGGGGGCGTCGGGGCGTCGGGCTCCGGTTGCGAAAGCAAGCACTCCCCAAGGCCCGAAGGTGCCGACAGAAATGCAGCTGCGGGAAATGAACTACTAAACACAACATCTATCCGATTTCAAAAGTTGTTCTGAACAAGTCGCCGCTCGGAACCTGCTCGATGTCCGAAACCCCTGCCGATTCGCCAGTCATCGAATCAGCGCGCCGCGCCGGCAAGTTCGTCTTCGCGGCCCAAATCGGCGGGCAAATCATCTCGATCCTCTCGCTCGCCATTCTTTATCGCCTGCTGCCAGAGCGCGACTTCGGAATTCTCGGCGCGGTCCTGCCCTTGGCGACGTTGCCGCGGATGGCAGCGACGCTGGGCTTCACGTTCGCGACGATCCAGCGGCCCGACCTTTCCCATGCCGAGAGGACCGCGCTCTTCTGGTGGAACCTGGCGTCCGGCATCGCCGCCGCTGCCGCAACCGTCTTGCTGGCTTGGCTCACGGCGCTGCTCTTCACGGCCAAGGCTTTCCACTTCAAAGAAGTCACCTTTCTCATCCCTGTCGCTGTCGCGCTCGCCGGTGCCACCTTGCTCGCGGCATTGGGAAGCCAGCATCAAGCCATGCTCGAACGCGAACTCAAGTTCGCGGCGCTCTCGGGTTTGCGATTGGCCGGTCAACTGGTCGGCGCCGTCGCCGCGATCGTCTTGGCCTTTATCGGCTGGGGCGTATGGGGTTTGGTCGCGCAACAAGTCTTCGAGACCGGCATCATCTCGTTCGGCGCGTGGATACTCGAACCGTGGCGCCCCGGCGCTCCCGCAACCGGCAAGCTCTCGGGCGGATCGACCCGCTTTAGTTTCTTCCTGGCCCTTACGAATCTGACGTTTCACCTCGGGCAGAATCTCGACAAGTGGGTCCTCCCCTTTATGTCGGGCTTCGCGATGCTCGGTCTCTACAGCCAGGCTTTCAACTGGATGATGCGTCCTGTCTATCTGCTCACCACGCCGCTCGGCAGTTTGATGCTCCCGACACTCTCGCGCCTGCACGAACGCGAACTCGCCGCCCAAGGCGACGCAGACCGCGCCCGCGAAGCGCACGAGAACTTCGAGCACGCGGCGAGCGTTTTCTATCGCCTTACGGCCATCATCCTGTGCCCCATCTCCGTCGGCCTGGCCATCATGGCCCCCGACCTGATGCTCCTGCTTGGCGGCCCCAAGTGGCTCACCGCCGGATGGATCCTCGCGGTCCTGTCGCTGGCGATCGCCCCGCAAGGACTCATCAACATCACCGGCAGCCTTCTGGCCGCCCGCGGCAAAGCTGCCTCGTTGTGGCTCGTATCGGTTGCCGCCACGCTCGCGCTGATCGCCGGCTATTGGGTTGGCGGCATCTATGGAATTGAGATCGCACAGCTTGCTTCCGCGAACGGCCTTCCCATTCCAACCGAATTCCCCACCATCCCCGGCATGGGAACAACAATGGGCGTCGCCGTCGGCTTCGCCTCCACCACGCTCCTCGTCATCGCCACCATTTACCTCCCCTGGGCCTGGCGAACCGCGGGCCTGCAACTCTCATCGCTCGGGGTCGTCCTGTTCAAACCGATCTTCGCGTCGCTCACGATGGGCGTAGTCGTCTTCCTGATCCGCCGATCGTTCCCCTTCGACGAAAATGTCGCCAGCCCCAGCCTCGCAATCAAAATCGTCGCCTGCGTGATCATCGGCGTCGTCGCCTACAGCTGCTTCAACTTCATGGACGTCGCCTGGCTCATCATCCACGGCCGCCACGTCAACACACCGCCGAAGTAAGCACGAAGACGGAACACGTCCGGCCTTTTGCCACAGCGGACACCGATTTCTCAGAGCGCCCCGTTCTCCGAGAGACCAGCACGTCAAGGAACAAAGGGCCGAAGGCCCGACAGATCTCAGCCGAGGTCGTCAGACGCCTGGAGCCTGGGGCCTATAGCCTGGAGCCTCCCCCGCCACCTTCCGCTATAGCCTTCGCCTCAGCGCCGAAGTACCTTGAAACGTCGTCCGGTCCCCTTCCCGCCTGCCGAAATCCCTCCCCGATGAAAACTGCTGCTCTCCAGGCCTTTCGGCGCAAGTTGGCTGCTAATACGCCTGTCTTTGGATTGTGGGTAACGCTGGAATCCCCCAGCATCACCGAGATGGCTGTCGCGCTCGGACTCGATTGGGTCGTAATTGATGCCGAACACGGGCACCTCGATTGGAAGGAGATTGTCGATCACCTTCGTGCGACCGTTCGCAGCAACACCGTGGCGCTGGTTCGGATTGCGACGCTCGATTCCGGCCTGATTAAGCGGGCACTTGATATTGGGGCCGACGGGATTGTGATCCCGTGGGTAGAGTCGGCCGATCAGTTCCGCCAGGCAGTTTCGTTTGCCCGTTATCCTCCGGAAGGTGTTCGCGGCATTGGCGGCGAACGGGCAACTTGCTGGGGACAATGTTTGCCTGAGCACACGGCCGAAGCGAACGAGAACGTCCTCGTCGTGCCGATCATCGAGACGGTTCGCACGATGCGGCAGGTGCCGCTGATGACGCAGGTCAACGGCGCCGAGGTCTTCTTCTTTGGCCCGGCCGATTACTCGGCGACGGCTGGTTATCGCGGCCAGTGGCAAGGCCCGGGTGTTGCTGAACAGATCCTCTCGATGAAGGATACGATCCGTCGCGCCGGCAAACATTGCGGCTTGTTATCGACGAGCGAAGCGGATCTCGCTTCGCGGGTCGAGCAAGGTTTCCGGATGGTCGGCCTGGGGATGGACGCCGGGCTGTTGATCCGCTCGCTGCGATCGGCGCTTGAGTCAGTGAAGCGGCCGACCAAGATGGTGGCCTCGCTCGAGTCACAACCCGATCCCCCGACGCCGCTCGAGAAGCCGCCGGAGTCGATGCGTCCCGATCGTTCCGAGGTGATGAACGCGATTGGTTCGGGGCCCCGCGTCGAACTCGCGCCGGGCGTCAACTTCGAGTGCCTTGTCGGCAAGCACAATCAAGCGAAAAAGCTGACGACCGGCTGGGTGACGTTCGCGCCCGATGCGACGCTGCCGTATCACATGCATGAGTTTACGGAGTCGATCACGCTGCTGGCTGGGTCGGCGAGCGTCGAGGTTAAAGGTCGGCGCTATGTCCTCAAGCCGATGGACAACATGGTGATTCCCAAGGGACACGCGCACACAGCGAAGAATTTGTCGAACAAGGAGATCGCCGTTTTCCAAGTGGCGCTGGCGACCGACAATCCGACGCGGACACTGGTGAACGAGTTCTTCTCGAAGCGCTCGATGCCCGACGACTCGACTGGTACGCCTGGAAGCGAACGCGTGAACCGTTTTGCCACGGCCAAGCGATTTGCGGCAGGGCCGAATACCGAGTTCATCGACTTCTTCAACGAAGACTTGATGCCCGGCATCGAGATGAGCGGTGGGTACGGCCTGTTCAAGCCGGGCGGGCGATTGCCAGCGCACGTGCACGACTTCGACGAATCGATTTGCATCATCTCAGGCTCGGCGACGTGCATTGTCGAAGGGCGGCGCTACAAAATGAGCGACGGCGCGACGGCGCTGCAGCCGCGAGGACGCGTCCACTACTTCATTAACGAAACCAGCGGCACGATGGAAATGCTGTGGGTTTACGCTGGGCCCAAGCCGGAACGGATCGTCGTGAACGAACGCTGCGCCACCGTGGAAGGAGACCCCTGGCGCTAAGACGAACGTGCAATTGGATTTTGGCCACAGAGGGCACCGAGATCTCAGAGAGAGGAAGCTTGTGAATTCATTAATTGATTGATGATTGTTGATTTATGAATTAAGGCAAGTTAGTAACCAATAGATCCCTTTCCCTCTCTGGGCTCTCTGCGTCTTCTGTGGCAAAACGAATAAAAACTCCCTAGCCTCCTTTCCTCCAAGGAACTCACCATGTCACGAAGTGCTTCGTTGTGTTTTGGGCTGGCGCTAGTTTGTTCGATGGGATCGCTCTACGCCGAAGAGCCGATTGTTCCGGCTGGTGCCAAAGTCGAAAAGCTGTTCGAGTCGAACGTGCTTACCGAAGGGGTCTCGGTCGCGCCTGACGGAATGGTTTACTTCAGCGAGATCACCTTCTCGCACAAGGCGGTCGATGCACAGGGCGTGATCGAAGCGGGCCACATCTGGAAGTACGACCCGAAGAGCGGCAAGACCTCGATCTTCCGTTCGCCGAGCGGCATGTCGAACGGGATCAAGTTCGACGCCAAGGGGCGGATGCTCGTGGCCGAGGGTGCCGACTACGGCGGTCGCCGCGTGACGCGGACCGATATGACCACGGGCAAGACCTACATCATCGCCGCGATGTACGAAGGTCGCCCGCTCAATTCGCCGAACGATATTACGATTGACGAAAAGGGACGGGTCTACTTCAGCGATCCGCGCTACCTGGGCTTCGAAGGGATCGACCAGCCGGTGCAGGCTGTCTATCGCATTGATACCGACGGCTCGATCCACCGGATCGTCACCGATGCCGGCAAGCCCAACGGTGTGTGCGTGTCGCCTGACCAGAAGACGCTGTATGTGGTGAGTAATGACAATGGCGGCACGAGCATCGATCGTTTGGCCAAAGGTGGCACGGCACAGGCCGCTGGGGTTAGCGTGCCGCTTAAGAAAGGCGCTATGACGCTAAATGCGTACGACCTCGCTGCCGATGGTTCGGCAAAGTTCCGCAAGACGCTGGTCGACTACGCTCCGTTCGATGGCCCGGATGGTCTCATCGTCGACAAGGATGGGAACCTGTATGTCGCCGTTCGCGCGGAGAATCGTCCGGGCATTTGTGTTTACTCGCCTGATGGAAAAGAGCTGGCTTACATCCAGACCGAAGTCCCGACCAACGTCGGTTTCGGCCGCGGTGCGGATAAGAACCTGCTCTATATCACGGCGGGCAGCTCGCTCTATCGCATTCGCTTGAACCGCGAGGGGTATCAGTTGCCGTCGCAGTAAGCCCGTAGCCGCACTTGCGTAGAGTGCGGTGGCCTGCGGGAGATGGTGCGTTGCAGGTCTCGGCCGTACGTTCCGCGTTCTGGCGAACGCGGCTACCGGAGGTTGCGTTGGGAGTAGCCGCACTCGCGTAGAGTGCGGTGGCCTTCGGGAGATGGTTGCGTTGCAGGTCTCGGTCGTCCCTTCCGCGTTCGAGGCGAACGCGGCTACGTCGGAGACGCTGTGTGGTAAGCTATCATTGGCGTGCTACGACACTTTGCAATCGTGTTCAAAGAGAGGAGGCGGTATGACTGGCATTCGCTTCCTCGTGGCGCTTTCTTTTGCAAGTTTGGTCGGCATTGTCTTGGCCGATGATGCTCCGCCTGACTTTGAAAAGGAAATCCAGCCGCTTCTGTCCGATCGCTGCGCGCACTGTCACGGCAACGACACGCAAAAGGCCGAGCTCAACTTGGAGACGGCCGCGGGAATCCTTAAGGGCGGAGAATCAGGGCCGATCCTGGTTGCTGGCGACCCTGACAAGAGCGCCATCTACGAGAAAGTCCATGCCGGCGAAATGCCGCCTGAGGGTGAGCCTCGCCTAAGTGAGAAAGAGGTCGAGCTGATCCATCGGTGGATCGCCGCTGGAGCCAAGACGGGCAGCGCGGAAGTCAAAGCGAATCAGCTGCCGTCACAGCACGATGTGATTCCGATCATGTTGCGGCGTTGCACGGTTTGCCACGGCCGCGAGCGACGTGAAGCGGAGCTCGATCTGCGGACCAAGGAATCGATGCTTAAAGGAGGCAAGTCGGGCCCGGCCATCGTTTTGGAGAAGCCCGACGAGAGCTTGCTGATCAAGAAGATTTACGATGGCTCGATGCCGCCGCGGGCGCAACTGGTTGAAGTCAGCATCAAGCCGATTGAAGAAAACGAAACCGCGCTCATCGCGCGGTGGATTGCGGCTGGAGCGCCGGAGGTCGAAATCGCGGCTGATGTGGCGACCACGACGCCTGATTTGCAAGTGAGCGATGACGATCGTAACTTCTGGTCGTTCCGCGCACCGCGTCGTCCCGAGCTTCCGCAGGTGCGCGACAGCCACAAGATCCGCAACGCCATCGATACCTTCGTTTTGCAGAAGCTAGAAGCAAAAGGAAAGACCTTCGCGCCCGAGGCCGATAAGCTGACGCTGCTGCGGCGGCTCCATTTCGATCTGACGGGCCTTCCGCCTGAGCCGGCCGAGATCGAGGCCTTTTTAGCCGACGCTGATCCGCAAGCGTACGAACGCCTGGTCGATCGCTTGCTGGCTTCGCCGCGCTATGGTGAACGTTGGGGAAGATATTGGCTCGATCTGGCGGGCTATGCCGACTCCGAAGGGAAGCGCGAGCAAGACTTGCCCCGGCCCTACGTCTGGCGGTATCGCGACTATGTGATCCAGTCGCTGAACAATGACAAGCCGTACGATCGCTTTCTGCTCGAGCAGCTCGCGGGCGACGAACTCGCCGACTATGAAAAGGCGGCTGAGATCACGCCGGAGATCTACGACAATCTGGTGGCGACGGCGTTCCTCAAGCTGGCACCCGATGCGACGTGGGCGAACATCACGGGCTACGTCCCCGATCGGTTGGAAGTGATCGCCGACGAGATCGATATCCTGAGCTCGTCGGTCCTTGGCCTGACGCTCAAGTGTGCTCGTTGCCACGGTCACAAGTTCGATCCGATTCCGCAGCGCGATTACTATCGCTTGGCCGCCGTGTTCCAAGGAGCGCTCGACGAGTACGACTGGCTCAAGCCCGACATCCGGCCGGGCATCGGCCCTGTCAGCCAGGATACGTTACCGGGCCGGCACTTACCCTATGTGACAACGAGCGAACGCAATGCGTGGCTCGCGCACGAAGCGGAAGTCACCAAGCAAGTTAACGAGGCCAAGGAGAAGGGCGAACCACAAGACAAGATCGCCGCGCTGGAACGCCAGCGCAAGCCCGAGCCGCGCATCCAAGCGCTGTGGGATCGCGGCTATCCTTCGCCGACGTACATCTATCGCCGCGGCGATGCATTGCAGCCCGCGCGATTGGTTGGCCCTGGCGTCCCGTCGGTTTTGACGGATGGCAAGACACCGCTGGAAATTACTCCGCCGTGGCCTGGAGCCAAGCAGACGGGAAGAAGGCTGGCTTTTGCCAAGTGGACGACCCAGCCCGATCATCCGCTCACGGCGCGCGTGCAAGTGAATCGGATGTGGCAGCATCACTTTGGGCGTGGCATTGTCGAGACGCTCGGCAACTTCGGCAAAACGGGCTCGCGTCCGACGCATCCGGAACTGCTCGATTGGTTGGCGACGCAGCTTGTCGAAGACGGTTGGCGGCTGAAGCCGATCCATCGATTGATGGTCACCAGTGCCGCGTATCGGCAAACCTCGGCGCTGGCCAGCGAAGACGACCGCGCAAGTGCTCGCGAATTGTTTTCGCCGATGCCGCTCACGCGCGTGGACGCCGAGGCGCTGTACGATTCGCTTCTGCTCGTGGCGGGGCGACTCGACGAAACGCGCTATGGCCCGGCAGATGGGGTCGACAAGCGGCCCGACGGACTGGTCACGCCGGTGGGCACCGCGCGCGGTTGGCGGCGATTGATCTATGTGCAGCAACTTCGCAAACAGATGGCGACGCATCGCGAGTATTTCGATTTCCCGCAGATGAATCCCAATTGCCTCGAGCGGCGTGATTCGATGGTCGCCCCGCAGGCGCTGTACCTGATGAACAACACGATGGTGCTGAACCTTGCCGAGCAGTTCGCGGGCCGCGTTGAGCGCGAAGTGGGGGCGGAGGTTGGCCAGCAAGTGGAGCAAGTTTACAAGATCGCCTTAAATCGTTTGCCGACGGACGAAGAAAAGCAGCTGGGCCTGGCGGCGATTGGTGAGTTGACTGCCGAAGCGGCAAAAACGACTACGGACACCGCGGCGCACCAGGCTCTAGCCGCATACTGCCATGCGGTGATCAACTCGGCCAGCTTCCTGTTTATTGACTGAGACGTTCACCATGCGAAACAAGCCAATGAACACAGCCGCGTCGCTCGATCGCCGTGCGCTGCTGACGAGCGTCTCGGGTGGAATCTTTGGCGCGGCACTCTCGCATTTGCTCGCGCGGGACGGTGTTGCCGCCGAATCGGCCCCGCCAGCGCCGATGGACTTGAAGCCGCGGGTCCCACACTTCGAGCCAAAGGCGAAGTCGGTCATTCATCTGTTCATGAATGGCGGGCCGAGTCAGATGGACTTGTTCGACCCCAAGCCGACGCTCGATCGGCTGCATGGGCAAACGTACTTCGATAAGATCGCCGGCGAAGTCGAGAGTCCGCAAAGCGCCGGCGCGCTGATGAAGAGCCCCTTCCAGTTCGCACAGCATGGCGAGTGCGGGGCGTGGGTCTCGGATGCGATGCCGCACGTGGCCAAGCAGGTGGACCAGCTCGCCTTCATTCGCTCGATGTACACGACCAACCTCACGCACGAGCCGGCCCTTTACTTGATCCACACGGGCAAAATGGGCCCGGGGCGGCCTTCGCTTGGGTCGTGGGTCGTTTACGGACTTGGGTCTGAGTGCCAGGACTTGCCGGCGTATGTCGTCCTCGACGATCCGCTCGGGATGCCGATTAACGGTGTTGAGAATTGGGATGCCGGTTTTCTCTCGCCGCTGTTTCAGGGAACTCGCTTCCGCTCGACGGGGTCGCCGGTGCTGAATCTCCGGCCCGACGTGGAGCGCCCGGAAGGAGTCGTCAAAGCAGAACGATCGTTGTTGAACAAACTCGATGAACTCCATCGCCGCGCGCGGCCGGGGCAACCCATTTTGGAAGCGCGGATGGCGAGTTACGAACTCGCCGCCCGGATGCAATTGGCTGCCAGCGATGCGCTCGATCTCTCGAAGGAGTCGCAGGAGACGCTCGACCGTTACGGCATCGGCCGCGAGCCGACCGATTCCTACGGGCGACGCTGCTTGATGGCTCGGCGACTGGTCGAGCGAGGTGTCCGCTTCGTTCAGCTCTTCATCAACGCGCAGATTTGGGACAACCACACCGGCCTGGCGACCGACATGAAGGCCGCTTGCGATCGCACGGATCAGCCGATCGCGGCGCTGCTGCACGATCTCAAGCAGCACGGGTTATTTGACAGCACGCTCGTGGTGTGGGGTGGTGAGTTCGGGCGGCTGCCGATCGCACAACTCACGGCCGATAAGGACGAGCGCAAGGCAGGGCGCGATCACAACAAGAACGCGTTCACGACATGGATGGCCGGTGCCGGGATCAAACCGGGAATCACGCTTGGCTCGACCGACGACATTGGCTTGTCGGCCGTCGAGAACAAAGTGAGCGTTCCTGACTGGCATGCGACGATCCTGCACTTGCTGGGGATCGATCACGAGCGGCTATTCGTTTTGGATAACGGCCTTAAAGAAAAATTGACCGGCGTTTTGGAAGCCCGCGTCGTTAAGGAGATTCTTGCGTGAGCCTCTCCACAGGTGCCACGGTTGGTAGCGGTTCATACACGTACGACGCCGACGACCGCTGGGCGAAACTCCCGCTGGGCTACAGCTGGGTCGAGGTCACGGCGATCGGTGTCGACTCGCGCGATCGCGTGTTCGTGTTCAATCGCGGCGAGCAGCCGATGTTGGTCTTCGACCGTGATGGGACGTTTCTCACGTCGTGGGGGCAAGGCGAATTCGCTCGGCCGCATGGGTTGACGATTGGTCCCGACGACAGCCTCTACTGCACCGACGATCTCGACCACACGGTGAAGAAGTACTCGCCTGAGGGAAAGCGGCTGCTCACGCTGGGTACGAGCGGCAAGCCTTCCAACACCGGCGCGACGAGCATTGATTACCGGACGATTCTCAACGCCGGGCCGCCGTTTTATTTTCCGACGAATGTTGCGCTCGCGGCCGATGGTTCGATGTACATCGCCGATGGGTACGGTAACGCGCGGATTCATAAGTTCTCGCCCGAGGGGAAGCTTCTCTTCTCGTGGGGAGAGCCGGGCGGCAATCCAGGGCAATTTCATGTGCCGCATGGGATCGCGATCGACTCCAGCGGCCGCGTCTTTGTCGCGGATCGCGAGAACAGCCGCATTCAGATCTTTTCGCCTGAGGGAGAGTATCTGGAAGCGCGAAATGGGATTGCCCGGCCGTGCCAGGTGACCTTCGACAAGGCTGGCAATTTGTACGTGGCCGAGCTTGGATACAAGGCCGGGATGTGGCCGGGGACTTCGGCTCCATCGCCTGATGCGACGGGCGGGCGCGTGAGCATCTTCGATCCCGCCGGCAAGTTGATTTCGCAATGGGGCGGCGGCGAGAACCCGACGGCGCCAGGCGACTTCTTCGCACCGCATGATATTCGCATCGACTCTCATGGCGACTTGTACGTTGCGGAGGTCGTTTGGTCGGCAGGTGGAAAACGCGGCCTCGTGTCGCCTGATTGCCATAGCCTGCAAAAATTCAGCCGCCGCAGCAACTCTTAGAACGTTTTTTAAACGAGGATTACCCATGCGCGCTTGGCGCTTTTATCAGTTTGGCGACTTCCGACTCGACGATATCCCGGTGCCCGAGCTCAAGCCGCGGCACGTGCTCGTCGAGCCGCTTTGCGTGCAGCCTAGCGTGACTGAGGCGCAGCTTGCTTTTGGCATTCCGACACTCGCTTACGATCGCGTGAAGAAGCGCCTGGAAAAGGACGCGCCGATTCAATTGTTCGGCCACGAGTTTTGCGCTCGGATCATTGAAGTGGCGCCGGGCGTTACGCGTTACAAGGTAGGCGATCGTGTGGCCGCCCGCGCGAAGTTGCCTTGCGAACAGTGCCCGATGTGCACGTCGGAGCGCGGGTACCTTTGCCGCAAAGGGCCGGTGATTGGATTCGATCAGCCTGGTTGTTTCAGCGAGATCGCGCTGCTGCCGGAAATCGCGCTGGTGAAAGTGGACGATTGCATTTCCGACAGCGAGGCTGCTTGCCTGCAATCGCTGAGCGACAGCGTGGCGGCAGTCGAGACGGCCGACATCAAGATGGGCAACTCGGTGGCCATCTTCGGCCAAGGAAGCATGGGGCTGGAGTGCCTGCAAGTCGCGAGGATCAGCGGCGCGGGGCGGATCATCACGGTCGACGTCCGCGACGAAGCCTGCCGGATCTCGAAGCAAATGGGGGCCGACTATGCGCTCGACGCCCGTAAGTGCGATGTGGTTGAAACAATTCGCGAACTCACGGAAGGGAACGGCGCCGACATCGTGTTCGAGTGCGCCGGGGGAAGCCCCAAGCAAGGGATGGCCGGAACCAAAACGCTGATGCAAGCGATCGATTCCGTTCGCTCGGGCGGCAAGGTGGTGGGCGTCTCGTGGTTCGGCGGTCCGCTCGAAATGAATATCGACCTCTTGCGCGAACGAAGCCTGCGCTATGTGTTTCCCGATATCAGCACGCAGGCGCATCTGGAACACACGGTGCGACTGGTGGCCTCGGGCCGCGTTCACGTGCGCGACACGATCACCCATCAACTGCAAGGGTTGGAAAAGGTGCCGGAGGCCTTCGAGATCACCGCCAACAAGGGGAAATACCAGGCGATCAATCCGGCGCAGGTGATGATGAAGGCTTAAATGAGCTGCACTCGCCAAGAGTGCGGCTTCCGCGCGCTTGGGACGTACTGACAAAACAAGTCGCACCACCTACCGCGTTCTGGCGAACGCGGCTACGGGAGAGCGGTCCTACGTTGCGAGGAGTGGGACGATGGACGACGGGACGATTTTCATAGTGAGACAGTCGCCTCATGGCCGCTACTCGGTCGTCGTGGATGATGACGGGCGCGTCGCCTATGCATACCTCCGCGATGGCAACGAGATCGTTGCCGACGTTTGGCTCTACAATCGGTGCGAAACACCCCAAACGCCGGAATGGACGGACAAGTCCAAGCTCCCATTCGCCAATCCGACAGGCTTCGCTCGCGAGAACGACTGTGGGCCTATCAGTTCCGACGAACAAGTGAGCATCGAATGGGGTGATGGGTCGGCCGAAATCCACCTTCATGGACGATTGTGGGCGACCGTTCGCAGAGGAGAAAAGCCGGGGTGCTGTATTTTGGCGACAAGGAATGGGCCGCTCGCCAAACCCTTGAGAGATGTCCTAAGAGTGTAAAAGTGTTCCTGCCGCGTTCTGGCGAACGCAGCTACGGGAGAGCAGTCCGGCATACATCCGCGCGGGCGTATTCGCGCGCGTCGCACTCTTTTAGCGCGCTAAGGTCGGGCTAGGGCTAATGGAATGCCCGAAAGCATGTCGGTAATGAATCTAAGGGTATTGCGCGTTTCGGCATGGTCATTGCACCTTCGTGAGGCGGGGTTATTCATCGTCGGTTCATGATGGGAGGAACGAACCATGACCGCCGTCACAACGAACAAGAAACAGACGCCTGCTACGACGACGCCAAGCGGTACGACGCCAAGCACGACGAGCAACCATCCGCGGCACCCCCTGTCGACGCTCCGGCAGGAGTTCGACGACTTGATGTCGCGATTCTGGGATGGCGAGCGAACCAGCTGGTTCAACGCGCCGTTCGCTCCTTCGGTCGACTTGATGGAGGAAGCCAACGCCTTCGAAGTTCGGATGGATCTGCCGGGGATGGAAGCGAAGGACATCCAGATCCAGGTCGAAGGAAATGTGATGACCGTCAGCGGAAAACGCGAAGAGGAAAAGGAAGAGAAGGAGAAGATGTATCACCGCGTGGAACGGCGGTACGGCAGCTTCTCGCGGTCGATCTCGCTGCCCGTGCAGATTAATGCGGACGAAGTCGCGGCCGATTACACGCAAGGCGTATTAACGGTGAAGCTGCCGAAATCGGAGAAGGCGGCGGCTCGGAAGATCTCGGTCAAGGGTTAATAGACGAAACAAAGTCGCGCCCGCACCACTTATCCGCGTGGTCGCGTGGTGGGACGCGCCCTGGTGAATCGGCTAGAAGAGATTCACCTCGTAGGCTGTGAGTGGACTCTCCATTCACGCTGAGTTCGCGCCGACGCAGCGGTCACCCCATCCGCGCCGCCGGCGCGAACTTTTTTTTTTCTTGCGACGCGGCGCCCGGAGGGGTAGGCTGCGGTTTCCATCCGCGTCCAGGCGCTCACCCCGGCCACGCGCACTCTTGGAGGATTCACCGTGAAGGTCCAGGCTTATCTCAACTTCAACGGCCGCGCCGAAGAGGCGATCAACTTCTACTGCCAGGCGATTGGGGCCGAACGAACGGGGCTGATGCGGTTTCGCGATAGCCCCGACAAGCAGGGAGTCCGACCCGGCATCGAAGACAAGGTGATGCACTCCCAGTTTCGCGTGGGCGAGACGATCATCATGGCGTCGGATGGGCAGTGCCGCGAATCGGAGCCGGTCTCTTTTGGCGGCGTGATGCTGTCGATTATCGAAGACGACGTCGGAACCGCCGAGCGGCATTTCGCCGGGCTAAGCCACGGCGGAAAAGTTCAAGTCCCGATGATGCCGACGTTCTTTGCCGAAACGTTTGGGATGGTCGAGGATCGGTTCGGGCTCTCGTGGATGGTGCTGGTGCCGAAGGATCGGTCGTAACGAGAGGCTATGAGTTTCAGGTGGAAAACCCCTACTTAAGTCCAGCAGCCCCTTCGCAGGTTGCCGCCGATGACGCGCGACCGAGAAAAAGGACCTATTCGGCATTGGGAATCGCGTCGTTCGCGCTAAGCTGTCTCGCCGTCGTCATTTTTTGGTCAGGAGTGTATTACGCCAATCACTATGTGGAGGGCCGCGCGGCGTCGATTGTAGCGGGCGGCCTTGCAGTGCTCGCGACACTCGGACTCGATTTATTCGCCATTCTTATCGGAATAGCCGACCTTCTCCAAACGGGGCGAAAGCGGCTCTTCGCGGTGCTGGGGATTATCTTCTCCGCCGCCTTAATGCTGTTTATCTTCAGCGCACCACTTCGCTGATCATCTATTAGAACGATGAATCGCTCTACCACACATCCGCTGCGGCAACGCGTTTTGCAGCTGCGATTTCTTCGGTCGGATTGCATTCGAGTCCGACCAGGTCTTTGTAGCCCAGTTCGTAGGCTGCTCGCAGGACGCGGTTGTAGTGGATTTCGCCGGTGCCTGGTTCGTGGCGGCCGGGGTGGTCGGCTACTTGCAGGTAGCCGACCTGGTCGAAGCCCTCCTTGAGCCGGCCGCAGAGGTCCCCTTCGGTGATTTGCATGTGGTACAGGTCCCAGTTGATTTTGACCATCGGCGAGTTCACCGCTCGGCAGATCTTCAGGGCGTCGACGCTTCCGTACAGGCAATGGCCTGGGTGATCGACGCGCTCGTTCATCGGCTCGAGAATGATCATTACCTTTTCCTTCTCGACGATGGGCGCCGCTTTCTTCAAGGCCGCGATCACCTGCTCGTGCATCTGTTCCTTGGTGAGCCCTTCGGTGATGTCGCCCGCGACGACGGTCATTTTGCGGCACTTCCAAGTGTGGGCGACGGTGCAGGCCTTTTCGATTGTTTTGAGAAAGTCGGCTTCGTTTTTCTTATCGTTGAGATGGGGCGAAAATCCCCAGGCGGTGAACTGGGCGACTTCGATGCCAAGCGATTGGGTCAGCTTGGCGATGCCGTCGACGTCCTTACCTTCGAAGGGCCAAAATTCCACCGCGGGGAAACCCAGCTCCGCCGTCTTCTTGATCCGATCGAGGAAGGGCAACTTGTTCCACCACATCTCGATGTTAACGGCGAATTTGGTGTGGGGCGTTTTGCCGATCTTGGAGAGATCCTCGTTCGCGGCCACTCCTGTGTTGGCTTGAATAGCGGAAAGGCCGAGTGCGCCGGCCGTCGCGGCGGCGCCTACAAAAGTTCGTCGATCGATGGTCATAGGGACAGTCTTTCATCTGGGAGAAGCGGCGTGACGAGACGGTCGATTATAATCGTCCGCGAAGCGGAGGCTCTAGGCTTCAGGCTCCAGGCCTCAGGTCGAGCCAGATAGATTGCCTACCTCCGTTCTCCCTGAAGCCTATAGCCTGACGCCTGGAGCCTTCTTTAATGTCTCGCCTGCGTGGAATCATTCCCCCTTTGGCCACTCCGCTGGCTGGTCCCGATGAACTCGATACGCAAGGGCTGCGGCGGTTGCTCGACCATGTCGTGGCCGGTGGCGTTCATGGCGTGTTCATCCTGGGGACGACGGGCGAGTGCGCCAGCCTTTCGTACCGGCTGCGCTATGAACTCGTCACGGCGGCGAGCGACCATTTGGCGGGAAAGGTGCCGCTCCTGGTGGGCGTGACCGATTCGTCGCCGGTCGAATCGATCGCGCTTGCCAAGCACGCCAAAAGCTGCGGCGCGGCGGCCGTGGTTGCTGCGCCGCCTTACTACTTTCCGATTACGCAGCGCGACTTGGCGACGCACTTCGAGCGGCTGGCCGAAGAGTTGCCGTTGCCGCTGTACTTGTACAACATGCCGTCGTGTACGAAGGCGGTGATTGAGCTTTCGACGTACGAGCGCTGTGCGAAGCTGCCCAACGTGATTGGGATTAAAGACTCGGGCGGCGATTACAACGAGTTCCTCAAGCTATTGCCACTGCGGAAGCTTCGCCCCGATTGGTCGCTATTTGTCGGTCCCGAGCGTTTCACGGCCGACTCGGTGATGGCCGGCGGCGACGGTGGCGTGAACGGCGGATCGAACGTCGCGCCGGCGCTCCTGGTCGCGATGTTCAACGCGGCCGATCGCAAGGATGAAGCCGATTTGGCCAAGCAGCGGGCACTGGTTCAACAACTCGGCAAGATTTACGAAGTCGGCGACGATTTTCTGGCCGTGTCGCGCGGTGTGAAGTGCGCGCTGGCGCACTTGGGCATTTGCAACGACCGGATGGCCCCGCCGTTCCATGCTTACGATGAACTGCGCCGGGCCGAAGTGCGCGGCGTGCTGCAACACTTGGGGCTGTTGCCTCGGTAGCCGCGTTCGCCAGAACGCGGAAGGTGCGGTCACAACCTGCAAGGCAACAAGGTCCTGCAGGGCATCCGCACTTTTGGCGAGTGCGGCTATATGCCGAGCAGACCGGCCATCTTTCGTGGGTTATCATCATCCAAGCCTATGTATCCATTTGGCGTTCCTTGGGGTCCTATCGCATGCTCCGAACAAGCTGGCTTTCGCTCTCGGCATTTCTGGTTGCGCTAGTGGTCTCGGCCGGTGTCACTGCTGCCCAGGACAAAGGGATCGCCGATTTTCCTAAGCTCTCGGCCAGTACGGATTGGCCTTGGTGGCGCGGGCCTTCGCGGAATGGAATGGCTGCCGAGGGATCGTTTTCGGGCAAATTCAAAGAGGCGGATGCCAAGTGGAAGGCCAGTGTGCCGGGCCGCGGGCACTCTTCACCGGTGGTGGTAGGCGATCGAGTGTTTCTCACGACCGCGGAAATGAACGGCCAGAAGCAGTTCGTGTTGGCCTACAACCGCCAGACGGGCAAGCCTCTTTGGAAGGAGCAACTCAATCAAGGTGGTTTCCCGGCTGAGAATCATGCCAAGAACACGGAAGCGACTCCGACGGTTGCCTGCGACGGCGAGCGATTGTTCGCGACGTTCTTCCATCACGAAGCCATCACGCTCTCGGCGCTCAGTCTGGATGGAAAGAAGGTTTGGGAAAAGAACATCGGGCACTTTAATCCGCAGCGGTATAAGTATGGTTATGCCCCTAGCCCGCTGGTCTATCGCGATCGGGTGATTGTCACCGCCGAGTACGACGGCGATAGCTTCATCGTTGCGCTAAAGCGCGACAAGGGGGACGAAATCTGGCGGATCAAGCGCCCCAGCAACATCACGTTTTCGTCGCCTGTGGTTGCTCATGTTGGCGGCAAGGATCAGTTGCTCTTGAGCGGTGCGGGGAAGGTTTCTTCGTACGATCCTGCCAATGGTCAACCGCTGTGGTCGGTCGATGGGACCACTGCCGCGACGTGCGGCACGATGGTATGGGACGGCGATATTGTTTTCGCGAGCGGCGGATATCCCGACTCGCAAACGATTGCCGTCGAAGCCAAAGGGAGCGGCAAAGTGCTGTGGAGCAACAATCAGAAGTGCTACGAGGAGTCGATGATCGTCGTTGACGGCCACTTGTATGCATTGACTGGTGCGGGCGTTCTGTTTTGCTGGAACGCAACCACTGGCAAGGAAATGTGGAAGCAGCGGCTCAAGGGGCCCGTGAGCGCGTCGCCTGTTTACGCGGGCGGGAATATCTATTGGGCCAACGAACTTGGCTCGCTCTATGTCTTCAAGGCGAATCCCAAGAAGTACGAGCAGGTGGCGGAGAACAAGATCGGCACCGATTCGTTCCCCAGCCCCGCCGCGGCCGGCGGGCAGATCTTCTTGCGAGTCGCCCACGGTTCAGGCGACAAACGGCAAGAGACGCTTTATTGCTTTGAGTAGGATTTAAAGTAGCACGGACATTCTTTCAGGCGACGTGATTATGCAGTTTCGCGTGTTTTGTTTGGCGACGATCATCCTTAGCGTTGTTGCAACGCTTCGTGGCGATGATCCTGTTCCGGCTAATCCGGCGCTACGGTGGTTCAAGGGGAATCTCCATACGCATTCGCTGTGGAGCGATGGGAATGATTTTCCGGAGATGATCTCCGAGTGGTATCGCGTGCGCGATTACAACTTCCTGGCCATGTCGGACCACAACACGCTGGCCGAGGGGCAAAAGTGGATGAAGGCCGACGCCATTCTCAAACGTGGCGATGCTGAGACCATCAACAAATATCAAACTCGCTTTGGCGGCGGGTGGGTCGAGCAGCGCGGCGAAGGAGCGGAGCTGGAAGTCCGGCTCAAGCCGCTTGAAGAGTATCGCGCGCTGGTGGAGGAGCGCGGGAAGTTCATGTTGTTTCAGGCGGAGGAAGTAACCGACAACGCCGAGGGGAAGCCCGTCCATTTGAACGCGACAAACCTGGCCGAAGTCATCAAGCCGCTAGGGGGCCGCACGGTCGTAGAAGCTGCTGCGGCGAATGTTCGCGCGGTCGATGAGCAGGCTAAGAAAAAGGGACGCGAGATGATGATCCATCTCAACCATCCCAACTTCGGCTACGCGTTCACGGCGGAAGAATTGGCCGAGATCGTGACCGAACGATTCTTCGAGGTTTACAACGGGCACCCGGGAGTGAATCACAAAGGGGACAAGGTCCATGCTGGAGTCGAGCGGATTTGGGATATCGCGCTGACGCTGCGGATCGGCGAAATGCGGGCGCCTGCCCTGTATGGCATCGCGACCGATGATTCGCACGAGTATCACGGGAAAGGTGGAAGCCGTCCGGGCCGTGGTTGGGTGATGGTGGAGTCGCGGTATCTGTCGCCTGAACACATTATCAAGGGGATCAAGGCGGGCCGGTTCTACGCCAGCAGTGGTGTGACGCTCAAGCAGTTTGCGTTCAACCAAGAGACGCAGGAGTTCACGCTCGAAATCGACGGCGAGGAAGGGGTGACTTACGAGACGGAATTCATTGGCACCGAGGTTGCCGCCGATCGCAAGGCGGAGCCGGTGGTCGACAAAGAAGGCAAGGAGGTTCGCACGACTCGTATTTACTCGAGCGAAATCGGTAAGACGTTCTCTAAGGTGCAGGGGACGACTGCGAAGTTCAAACTCAAGGGGAACGAACTGTATGTTCGCGCCACCGTGACCGCCAGCAAGCCGCCGGTCGATCCGTCATTTGAAGGGCAACACGCTCAGGCGTGGCTACAGCCGGTTGGTTGGGAGAAGCATGTTGAGAGTGGAAAGTAGCGCACACGTAGCCGCACTCGCGTAGAGTGCGAGGCCCTGCGGGTGCGTTTTTGGCTTGCAGGTTGGGGCCGCACCTTCCGCGTTCTGGTGAACGCGGCTACCTGGGGGCGTTACGTTGCGAGCAGGCGCTGTAGTGCCGCGACGCACTTAGTGAGCGAGCGTGCGGCCATTTGGAAGTTCATGTGGCCCGAGACTTCGGGCTGGATCTCCACGAACAACTCGGCTGCTTGCCGGGCTTTGGAGAATTTCTTGCGCGCGATTCGCAAGTATTCGGCGCCGTCGTTGGCGGCCAAGGCGGGGCCGAGGGCCAGCATGAAGTCGTAGAGCTCGCGGTGGACTTCGGCGAGTTCTTCGTCCTCGCGGGCTTCGTCGGAGTGCTTGAGGAAGGTCCGCACCATCCACATGTGCGCGACTTCCTCATCGACTGCTCGCATCAGCGCGAGCAAGTTGGCCGACGAACTTTCGGGATCTGTTTCGGAAGCAGACACGGGGCGCTTCTACGATTTGGGCGCTTCGGCAGCGTGCGGCGCCGCTTTGCCGCCTGGCGAAGGTGGATGGGCGTGTGGCGTGTAGTAGGCGACGAGGATGATCGAGACAAACATCCCTGCAATGCCCACAAAGAGCATCGGGTTCACTTGCGATTTTGTCGTGACCATGGCCGCGATCGCCGCTACCGTCACCGCTGTGCCGAAGACAATGGGCATTACGATCTGCGGCATCGCGGTGCCGCCGGTGAACATGGCCAGCGTGAGAGCGAGGGCGCCGAAGGCTCCCAGCGATCCAGCAGCAAAGCCCCAGCTCATTCCTTGTGGGGTAAAGCTGAAGTTGTCACCCTTGAGCTTCATCCCGACAACGCCGCCAATGATTCCCCACACGAGATACGCGACGCCGATCATCACGTAGGGTTTGAAAACGCTCTTTTCAAATGTCCGTGCGGGGGCCAAAACGGGTCCGTAAACGCCCCAGAACAAGCCGGTCAGCAGTGCAAACACAACGGGTAAATACGACTTCATCGGCTGGAATCTCTCACGTACGGCGGGAAGGAAAGGAGACTCGCCAGTTTAACTCAAGGTGCGGCCGGAGTCTTGGGCATATGGCTGTCCTGGAAGTGGTGGCCGAACCTCTCGCGTTCTGGTGAACGCGGCTACGGCTTTGCGGCTATCCGGGGGTTAGGACAGCCCTTGAGACGAGTCGTCGGGCGAAGGATCGCCTAGTTCGCGTTCGTTCGGTGATCCGCCGCCGTCTTTGGTGTCGGCCTCTTCTTCGGCGGTCAGTTCCTCGTCGCTGATGACCGGCTCGCCCCAATCGAGTTCGAACTTGGCTTTGCACTTGTTGCACGAAACGCTTTTGCCGAGGTACTCGGCCGGCGCGGTGGCCACTTTGGTGCACTTGGGGCACTTTACGCGAACCCGCATGGGGTGACGTTCGGCCTCGGTGAACCACTCGTCACTGATGCCGTCGAACTCGATGTCGTTCGCTTCCAGAGTCGTCAATAACTCCTTTGTAATCGGCGTGACACCGACGATCCGGTTTGCCAGGCGGCGGATGGAGTCTTCGAAAACGTTGCGGGCTGCCCGGCCGTTGCCGAAGTGCTCGTCCCGCTCGTCGTACCAATGCCGGAAGCCTCGCAGCAACTTGACGCGGGCGGCCGAGGGAATGGTGTATTGGCTCTTCTTGCACATCGATTCGAAGATGCGGCCGAGCTCCTCGGGCGTGTAATCGGGGAACTCCAGCTGCGTCGCGATCCGGCTGGTGAGCCCTGGATTCACTTGCAGCATTCGCTTCATGGGGCCGGAGTAGCCCGCCAGGATGACGCACACGCGGTTGCGGTCGTCTTCCATGCGCTTCACAAGAGCTTGGAGCGCCTCTTGGCCGAAGACATCTTCGTTCGATTGCATCGAGAGGGTGTAGGCCTCGTCGATGAACAAGATGCCGTCGAGTGCTTCGTCGATTTTTTTGTGCGTCCGCGGACCCGTTTGTCCGGCGTACTTGGCGACGAGACCGGAGCGATCGGTCTCGATCAAGTGTCCCTTGGCCAGGATGTTCATGGCTTGGAAGATTTTGCCGACGATCCGCGCGACTGTGGTTTTGCCGGTCCCGGGATTGCCGTTGAAGCACATGTGGAGCGTGAGATCGACCTTCGGCAGTCCGGCGGCTTCGCGCTTGCGTTGCAGATCGAGATAGTTGACGAGCGTGCGGATCTCTTTCTTGATGCCGTTGAGTCCGATCAGCCCTTCCAGTTCAGCCAGGCTCTCTTGGAGCGTTGGCTTCTTCTCGTTGACGGGGGGCGGCTTGGGCTTCTCGTCTTCCTCTTCGTCGTCGTCCTCGTCTCCGCTGCGGCGTTTTTCTTTTTTCGGTTTATCGCTGGAGGGGCGATCGCTGCCAACAATCTTAGGGCCACGGCCACCCAAGAGCGCACCGAGATCGATCTCGTTCGATTTGACATCTGGCAGTTCGAGCACACTGGCGGTGGTAGCGCGAGGGTCGATGGGGGGCTCGCTCCCATCGTTGCGGCGGGCGTCGAGACGCAGGGGGCGCAAGTGGGAATCGATTTCGTTTTGCAGATAGCGGAGGAGCGCTTCTTCGCTGTTGGCGATTTGTCCATCGCACTTGGCGACGAGGTTGCCTAGCCGCATCACAATGGTTTCGAGTTCGGCCGTTCGCGCTTGGAGCGGCTGCAAATC
This sequence comes from uncultured Pirellulaceae bacterium, assembly GCA_964636985.1. GTDB lineage: Bacteria > Planctomycetota > Planctomycetia > Pirellulales > Pirellulaceae > CAZWSX01. Next base: position 95,911 of record CAZWSX010000021.1, read on the forward strand.
GCAAAAGGGCTTGATGAGACTGAACCAGGTGACCGAGCGGAGGTTTTGTGCCACCTCGAGGGCAGCTTCTTTGAGCGCTTCGCCGGTGACGGGCTGTTCCCAAACGTGCTCGAAGAGGACTTCGGTAAGCCGGCGTTCGGGGGCGGTCCAACGGAAGTCGGCTTCGACGAGGCTCAACACGACTTTCAGCACGAGACCCTTGTGGAGGTCGTCCATGCTGGTGGCGAATTCGACGACGCCTGTGCCGAGCTGCTTGGGATAGCGTTCGACCATTTGCTTGGCGCTATCGACGTAGAGCGCCTTGCACGCCTTGAGCGTTGCGCGGAATGCTTTTTCGATCTCGTCAAAGTTGTCGTCGAACATGGTGAGCTACAAATCCAAATTAGCTTTCGAACCGGCCCTTAGTTCTTCTTCCTGATTTTTTGAAACACGCAGATCAAGGAGGAATAGGAAGATAGGTAGCGACGATGCTTCACTTCGCAAGTCAAAAATCAGCATTCATCAATCGATTAACACCTTCGCGACTGCAACGCGACAACGACGAGCGCGCCACTCCTCTTCCTTCCCCTCTCGGAGACCTCTGTGTCCTCTGTGGCAAAAACGCTGAGTCAGTTCGATGCGACGATGACGCGGTCTTTTAGTTCGATACACAACGGGTCGTCGTCGGGGCCACAGAAGCCGACGTGCCGGTGGCGGCGCCATCCTTCCGCGTACTGAAAAATGCTGCCACCGATTCTACCCAATTCGGCATCCAGATCGCGCATGGTTTGCAGGTACGAGTCTTGGCCTTGGCTCTCGTCGAGCCAGTCTTTTTGGCTCGCATGTTTGGCTAGCAGTTGGGCTTTCTTCTCGATCAGGTCGGTCACGTTGACGACGATGCCGGGCTCGACGAGGTTCCCCATCGGCTCGCGGTGCTGGTACGGCTGGGCGTGATAGACCGTGACGTTGCCTTCGTAAATCGGCTCGGGCGGATCGACTTCGAAGTTGGGCATCCCGCGCGAGAACGCGGCCGTGACCGCCAGCCGGCACGTGTTGGTGTGGTCTTCCATGTAGTCGACCGGCGCATGCGTCAGCACGATGTTCGGTCGCGCTTGTCGCACAATCGATGCTACTTTCAGCAGCGTGGGTCGATCGTAGAAGATCTCCAGGTCGTTGCAGATGCTCTCGTGGTAGACGGCGCCTAAGGCTTTCGCCGCGGCGATGGCTTCCTGACGGCGGATGCGAGTGATCGTTTCGCGGTCGTATTTGCTGGTTCCGCAACAGCCGTTGGCCAGGTTGCAGTAATGGATGTCCCAACCCTTGCCGCGGAGCGCAAGGAGCGTCCCGGCCATCAGGAACTCGATGTCGTCAGGATGTGCGGCGATGGCCAAAACGCTGGGCATGGGAGTAAGGCTTCAGGGGTTAGGCTTCAGACTTCAGGGGGGTGGCACTGGCGTCCACAAGACGCCAGTGTGTTACGCCGCCATTGACGGGGTACTAGCTCCCTGTTTTGGAAAGCCAATGGCGAAGTTGCTTGCAAATTGCGATGGAGGGACGTTTCGCGTCAGGCTTGCGAAATCGTCACCATCAAGTTGTCTTCATCATAAACTCACGGATTCCAAACATTGCAGTACCTAAAATCAAACACTTCACCACGCCCACGGCCAGTCCGAACGCCGCGACCCAGGATGGGGAATGAGGCAGAAATCCCACCGTAATCCCTCCACCGTCATCTCACGAGCGGCATGTGATTGTCATCCTTCATCGAACGACCGGAGCGCCGGTGCTGCGACTGGACGGCGACTCCTTAAAAGGTCGTAACCTGCGCGGGCGAAAAATCAATGATGCTGATTTTTCGACCATGATGATGGAAGGAGTCGATTTGACGTTCGCGTCGCTCAACGGAGTGCAATTCGACCAGGCGTTTCTTGATCGGACGAATTTCAGCAACGCCTTTCTTTCGCAGGTTTTCGCTCGCTCGGCAAGTATGGTCGAGGTCGAGATGGTCGAAGCGACCGTGATCGGGGCCAGTTTTCGGCAGGCCGATCTATCGCGCAGCCAGTTGCGGTATGCAAAAATGGCCGACGTCGATTTCACCGAGGCGCAGCTCACCGGGGCCAATCTGAGCATGGCAGTCATCGCGGGCTCGCTGGTCCGCGCCGATCTGCGCGGGGCCGATCTGCGGGGAGCCGACCTTCGGGGCGCCGATTTAACTGATGCAAAATTAACAGGAACGCAAATAACTTCTGCTAGACTGCCCGCCTCGTTCCAGTTGGCCAGCGATGGCAGTACCGCCGTTGCGAAAAATGTTCCGGGCCGTCGCCGGCAGGAATCGGTCAATCAAAACAAACAACGTCCCTGGTGGAACCTTTGGAGTTCGTGATGCCGCGCGTACTTGTTGTGGACGATTCTCCGATCGACCGGACGTTTATCGAGGGCGTTCTCAAGCGGGGGCAAGATTACGTTGTGGCAACGGCCAACAACGGCGCCGACGCCTTGGCCAAGTGCGCGGACTTCAACCCCGATATCGTGGTCACCGATTTGCAAATGCCAGAACTTGATGGCTTGCAACTGGTCACCGCGATGGGGGTGCATCATCCGCAAACGCCTGTGATCTTGATCACGGCGCATGGTAGCGAACAACTCGCGATGAAGGCGCTGGAGGAAGGGGCTGCTTCGTACGTTCCCAAATCGCAGCTGGCCAACCGCCTGCAAGCCTCGGTCGAGCAGATTCTCGATTTGCAAAAGGTGAATTCGAGCTACCAGCAGTTGACCGAGTGCATGGAGTTCGCCGAATTCAAGTTCGTGCTGCCGTACGATCGCGCGCTGGTTGACCGGGTGGTCGAGTTGGTCCAGCAAGTCGCCTTGAGCATGAACCTGTGCGACGCCGGCGGGCAGGTTCGCCTGGGGATGGCGGTCGAAGAAGGGCTCACCGCGATGGCGCTGCGGGGCAACTTCGAACTGAATGAAGAGCAAATGCAACAAATGGCTTCCATGCGGAGCCGTCCGTCGTCGCTTCTCACGGAGCTGCTTCAGAACGAGCCCTACAAGTCGCGGCGTCTCTCGGTTGACATCCACATGTCCACGCAGCGGGCGCTGGTGGCCATTCGCCACGATGGTCCGGGCTTGCCGCAGCCGCCCGCAGCGGATGGCGATGGGACGGCCGTGTTAGAATCGCTTGAGCATCGCAGCTTTGTGCTGATGCGGGCGTTCATGGACGAAGTGGCGCTGTCGGCCGACGGGCGCGAGTTAACCATGATTCGTCAGCGGCGCGATTCGGAGCGGCGCGAGCCCGCGGCGGCCGGCGCCACTTCACTGTGGAGGCGGTGATCCCGTGCTGTACCCCAGTCTGGCGACGCTTACTGCGGAATCGACGCTCGCCGATTTGCCGATGCATAACTTTCGTGTCTCGTCGGAGACATGGGGAAATCGGGTCACGGCCGAATTTGATACGCACGCCGATATCCCCGGTGTGATGGTCTTTCGCGGGACCGAACTGAGCGGCGTGATCTCGCGGGAAAAATTTCTGGAACACCTCAGCCGCCCGTTCGCGCTCGAACTCTACATGCGTCGCCCGATCGGCGTGCTGCTGGAACAGTTGGATTACAAGCCGTTCGAGTTGTCGTCGGATATCGGCATCCACGAAGCGGCCGACGTGGCGCTCGGTCGCCCGCGGGGGCAAGTGTACGAGCCGATCACGGTTCGCTATCCCGACGGCGATTACCGGCTGCTGGCGGTCGACGTGCTGCTGCTGGCGCAATCGCGGTTGCTGGCGATCGCCAACGAAACGATCCGGCAGCAAAAGGAATCGGCCGACGCGGCCAACCTGGCCAAGTCGACCTTTCTGGCCAACATGAGCCATGAGATCCGCACGCCGATGAACGGCGTGATCGGCATGACGGAGATCCTGCTGGAGACCGAACTCAACGGCCAGCAGCGCGATTATGTCGAGATGATTCGCAGTTCGGCAGATTGGCTGCTCGGCGTCATCAACGACGTGCTCGACTTCTCGAAGATCGAGGCCGGGAAGCTGGAGCTCGATTCGATCGAGTTCAATTTGCTCGACGTCGTAAGCGATTGCATGAAGCCGCTCGCCTTTCGCGCCCACAGCAAGGGGGTTGAGTTGGTGTACATGATCGCTAATGATGTGCCGACCATGTTGGTGGGCGATCCGGGGCGATACCGCCAGATCATAGTGAACCTGATCGGCAACGCGATCAAGTTCACCGACAGCGGAGAGATCGTGCTGCGGATCGCGGTCGATCGCCATTTCGACGACGGCGTGGTGCTGCTTACTTCGATCACCGATACGGGCATCGGGATTCCGGCCGACCGCGTCGACCGGATTTTTACAGCGTTCGAGCAAGCCGACGGGTCGACGACGCGCAAGTACGGCGGGACGGGGCTGGGCTTATCGATCTGCAAGCAGCTGGCCACCATGATGAATGGGCACATCTGGGCGCAGAGCATGGAGGGTCGGGGCTCGACCTTCTCGTTCACGGTTTCGCTTAAGAAGTCCGCCACGGTCAAAGAAGTGCCCAGGTACCCGGCGTCGGCCGATGGGGGCGTGCCGCACCTGTTGGTCGTCGACGACAGCAGCACGCAGCGGGCCTACTTGTCGCAGCTGCTCGGCAACTGGCGGATGTCGTCCAACGTCGCCGAGGATGGGGCTCGCGCGTACGGGATGCTGCTCGTGGCGTCGCAATCGAGCAAGCCGTTCGAATTGGTACTGCTGGACGACAAGCTTCCGGAAATGGATGGTTGGGAATTAGCCCAGCGGATGGATGACGATGTTCGCTTGCGCGATATCCCGGTGATTATGTTGACGACCAATCCGCGCGGCGGCGAGGGAAGATCGGCCGGCATCAAATGCGTCCGCCAGGTGATCCCGAAACCGGTGAAGCAATCGACACTGCTCGACAGCATCATGAACATCACGGGCGTGGCGATGCACGTGAATCGCCGCTCGACGACGGCGAGCGAACGGGTCGTTGAAGCTCGCGACCTGCGGATCTTGCTGGCCGAAGACAACCTGGTGAATCAAAAGCTGGCGGTTCTCTTGCTCGACAAGCATGGCCACATGGTGACCGTTGTCGACGACGGCAGCAAAGCGGTCGAAGCGTATAGAACGGGCGAGTTCGACATCGTCCTGATGGACGTGCAAATGCCGCGGATGGACGGCTTCCAAGCCACGGCCGAGATCCGCAAGATCGAAGCCGAAACAGGCAAGAAGACGCCGATCATCGCAATGACCGCGCACGCGATGAAGGGAGATCGCGAGCGCTGCCTGGAAGCAGGGATGGATGGCTACGTCGCCAAGCCAATTCGCGCGGCCGATCTGTATGCCACGATTGCGACGCTCCATCACCAATCAAAAAAAGCCGAAGCGCTGCAAGCCAAGCCCGCCGCGAACTTGCTGGCGAAGTCGAATCCGCGCTCGATCGACATCGAGGTCGCCTTGGCGGCGACAGGCGGCGATGAGGATTTGCTTCGAACGATGGTCGAGGTCTTCCTCGCCGAACGCAAGAACATGGAACGCGAGTGCCACGAGGCGCTCCAGGCCCGCGACAAAGATCGCCTGAAGCGAGCGGGACACTCGATTAAGGGCTCGTGCGGCTACTTCGGCGCGCGCGAAGCCTACGACCTGGCGTACGAAATCGAAAAGCGCGCCGGTGCAGGCGACTTTGAGACCTGTGAAAAGGTCTATCCGATGATGGTCGACGAGCTAGACCGGCTCGACCCCGCCATGCGAAAATGGATGGAGGAGTCTAAACCTTCGGCCGTGCCTCCGGCTGTGGGAAGGTAGAAGTCAACGTTCAATACGAGCTAACGTTGCTTGAGGTGGAGCGTGACTTCTCCGCCATGCTTCAACCGCGTTTCCATCGCTGAATGTCCGTGGGCTAATGTGCTCAAGCAAGTCGCTAGGCTGGATCAGTCTTTTCCTTGTTTGCCATTTGCACCGCTGAAGTAAAGAAGTTATCAGGGTCGTCCACTGGTGCATCCCCCCACCTGCCGAAATCGCTCATGAAAAAGGTGGCCTTATGTCCCCGTTCGGTTAGCCACTTCGCAAAGTCGTGACCTCTGGGCGTTAGCGTAACAAGATCACGGAGGTCTACAGCCAGTAAATCAGCGTCGGGCAACTTTCGGCAGAGGTCGTCAATTGACAAATGACCTTTGCCCGCCGATTGGTCTCCCATCAGGTAAATGTAAAACGTACGTGCCTTGAATACGTTTCTAGGGCGATGAAATTTTTTGTCCTGCTCGTGCATAAGAATTAGAAATTGCTCGGACGCGTGATCAAGCAAATCGTGAATAATCTGAAAATGAGTATCTTTGTCAATCGTTTCAGACTCACCTACGCGAGTTCTTCGTCCCGCGGCATTGATCGCATTTTGGATCAGTGTTGTTGCAGCACCAAGTGCCGCTTGGTAATTGCCATCGGCGTGCAATTGGTACGTTGCTGGTGTTACACCGGCTAGGTCAGACGGAAGCTTAATATCCTTGGTCCGGTCGTGTACGAAAAACGTTCGCTCTCGGCCCAAAGCACCGAGGAACATACCCAGTTCCAAGAGCACGTTGTCGCGTGGCGCAGCTTGTTTCTTTTCCCGACTCTCAACCATGTCGTCGGGCGTTACCACCAATATGGCGAAATCAAATGTGTCGAGTTTGTTGACCAGTGTTTCCAGTGTTCCACCGCCCAAGCCAAAAACACCTTGACTCCAGATTACCACCTCACAAGCGTAATCAAGATTTACTTGGATCGCGTTTGCGATCGCCAATCCCTCAGCGGAAGAACCAATGAAAACCGTGGGACGAAGATTGGCCATGTGTTTACCAGCAAAGATGATTTACAAGCGCCTTTGACTTTAGTCTTGAGTGAGAGTAGCACTTACGGCGCGTCCCGCTAGGTTAACGATCGGCGGCACAGTTCGGAGCGCCTTTCTGAATTTGGAGCGCCCCACCACAAAGTTGCCATGTGGCCCTCTCGACCTAACTGACCATAGCCGCCGCCGCTCTACCCCCTCTATGCCGGTTAATATCGCGTTAAAGCCGCAAAAACCCCTCGAATGCGGGCTTTTCGCCCGTCAGAACGCCCTACCGCAAACTCGCTCTGATTCGGTACGATGAAGGGTTCGCCACCCTTTACGGCGATCCCCTTATTGGCAGCCCGAACGTTATGCGTCGCAACGACATCCGCAACATCGTCATCATCGCCCACGTCGACCACGGCAAAACCTCGCTGGTCGACTGCATCCTCAAGCAAAGCGGCCAGTTTCGCGAGAGCCAGTTGCAAGAGACGTGCATCCTCGACTCGAACGACCTGGAGCGCGAGCGCGGGATCACGATCCTGGCTAAGAACATCGCCATCAACTACCAAGGGGTGAAGATCAACATCATCGACACGCCCGGCCACGCCGACTTTGGCGGCGAGGTGGAACGCGTGGTCCGAATGGCCGACGGCGCCGTCGTGTTGGTTGACGCGGCCGAAGGGCCGATGCCGCAAACGCGGTTCGTGCTTTCCAAGGCGCTTGAAGCAGGCGTCAAGCCGATCGTCTGCATCAACAAGATCGACCGCCCCGACGCCCGCGCGCACGAGGTGCTCGACGAAGTCTTCGCGCTCCTCATGGACTTGGGGGGCGAAGCCCACCTGGAAGATTTCAAATATCTGTTTGCCAGCGGTCGCGAGGGTTATGCGACGACCGATCCGGATGTGAAGACCGATTCGATTCGCCCGCTCTTGGATATGGTGTTGTCGGAGATCCCTGGTCCGAAGGTCGATCTCGACGCTCCTCTGCAAATGCTGGTCACGACCCTCGATTACAGCGACTTCGTCGGCCGGATCGCGATTGGCCGGATCAGCGCAGGGAACATCAAGAAGGGGCAAACGATCCTCCTGATGCAGGACGAAGGAAAGCAAACGAACTGCAAGGTGACGGGGCTCTTTGTCTTCGACAAGCTGGGCCGCGTGGAAGTCGACTCGGCAACGGCCGGCGACGTGGTGGCGGTCGTCGGTTTGGAAAACGTGAGCATCGGCGACACGATTTGCGAACTCGAAAAGCCCAATGCTCTCCCGCGCTTGAAGGTTGACGAACCCACGCTCGAAATGGTTTTTGGCGTGAACAGCTCTCCTTTCGCCGGCAAAGAAGGGAAGTTTGTCACGACGCGGCAGATTCGCGACCGGCTGATGCGCGAACTGGAACGGAACGTCGCACTGAAGGTGCGGCAGCTCGAAGGGACCGATTCGTACGCGGTGAGCGGCCGCGGGATTTTGCACTTGTCGGTGCTGATTGAAACGATGCGCCGTGAAGGGTTCGAACTCTCGGTCAGCAAGCCGCACGTGATCATTCACGAAACCAAAGCCGGCAAGGAAGAGCCGTACGAATCGCTGGTGGTCGAAGTCCCCAACGAGAAGCTGGGCCCCGTCATGGAAATGGCCGGTGCCCGTCGCGGTGAAATGCAGGAGATGCAAGTCCACGGCGATTACACGTACGTGAAGTTCCTGATCCCGGCTCGCGGGCTGATCGGCCTGCGGACGCGGTTGCTGAATGCCACCCAAGGGATGGCGATCATGCACCACCGGTTCCACAGCTATCGCCCGATGGTGAACGAAGTCCCCGGCCGGGCGAACGGTGTGATGGTCTCGATGACCGCGGGCAAAGCCGTGGCGTTCGCCCTCGACACGCTGCAAGAGCGGGCGGAAATGTTCATCGGCCCTGGCGATGAAGTGTACGAAGGAATGGTCGTCGGCGAAAACAGCCGCGACAACGATCTCGTCGTCAATCCGACCAAGGAAAAGAAGCTCACCAACATGCGGGCCAGCGGCACCGACGACAACGTGATCCTCAAGCCGCCCCGTCGGCTCGACTTGGAAGCGGCGCTGGAGTACGTCGAGGACGATGAACTCGTTGAGATCACGCCGACGCAGGTTCGCTTGCGCAAGATGCTGCTCAAGGAAGCCGACCGCCGCCGCGAAGGCCGCAAGTCGGGCGAGTAGGAAGATTCACCGCGGAGACCCGGAGAGACCGGAGGGAAGAAGAGGATACGACGGACAATCCTGTCCGTCGATGGTGGAGATTGCCATCAAAAAGTGGCACAGACAATCTTGTCTGTGCGCGGTGGGCTTTGCTAATCGGGAACACGCCGCGGGTAAGTAAGGCCAATTGCCCGACGATATCTGCGTGACCAGGCCTATAATAGAAGGACGACCGCGAGCAAAATCGCGTGATCCCTTTTCACTTCGATGCTTCTTTCTCCCCCGCAGCCCTGTCATGGCCAAGTGCGACGAAGGCTATCTTTGCGACGTCTGCAATCAAGACGTGGCCGAGATGGTCGACAGCGATCTGTACCTGCGATACGTGATCGGGCGGTTGGACCCGGAGCGGCTCCATATCGAGCGCGAGCGGCACATTCGCTGCAATCCGGTGCTATCGCAGTTTATTGTCGACCCGGAGTTCGATCCGCCTGTGGTGGTTGACGGGGATTTCTCAAAGGCACAACTCGATCCGCGCTATGTAGCTGAGCAGGAAGGGCTTGTTACGCGCGGGTGGCGGAGGTTGCGGGAGTTGATGCAGCAGGAGGGCTTATCACTGCTGGAGTATCCGTTGCCTGAGGTGGTGGATCGGCTGCGGGGGTAACTGGCTCATCACGTCGCAGATCAAAAATCGCCAATTATCAATCGATTGACCATTCCTACCGTCAGCCTGTTCCGAAATCGCAACCTCCTCCGCGCACAGACAGGATTGTCTGTGCCACTTTTCTGAGGCAAGCTCAGCCACGACGGACAGGATTGTCCATCCTACTTTGTGACTCTCTGCCTTCGTACCCGCAACCGGGTCCATGCGTTGAGAAGCGTTTCGCTGTCAGTCTGGCCAATGCCGAGCGGCGCGAGTACCAACTTGTCTTGGTTGGCTAGAATCTCTTCCGGACAAGCGTCGGATTTTGTCGCCTTGTCTAAAGCACGAAGCGTGTCGTTCGCGTCGTGTTGGCTCATGGGTATCAGCACTTTCTCGATCTCGGACGGCACAAGCTCTAGAACGCCGCCGCCGTAGTGCCGGCCTTCCAGCTCAGTCGTCAGCGCCGTCAAGCTGTTGACGAAGCCGGAGACGAGATTCTCGGCAGTGATCTTGGTGGCCTCGACTCGGTAGGCTGTGTCAGTGGTGAACGCCTTCATTCGGTTATGCACGAGCCGCGGGAAGTGGTGGGAGCGCTTGAGCATGGCGATGGGGGCCGAGTAGACCGAGGGTACGGTGTACCAAGGCGTGCGGATGCGGCACTTGTAGCGGTGGTGCAGCTGTTGAGCTTCGCCGCGGTCGATGTATTGCCGCGCACGTTCTGGGAGTGGCGACTCTTTGAACCAAAGAAAATTTGCCGGTAGACCCGCCCGCCGATTCTTTTCGTGCTGGGCCTCGTCGTAGATCACGCCGGCGACGTGGTCGCTGCGGCCGAACATCGGATAGGCGAATTCCTGCAGGCCGTATTCTTCGACAACTGCATCGGGCACCAGGAAGAAATCGTTGGCGCCGGTGACGATTCCGACGTCGACAGTGGCCACCTCTTCAAAGGGAACGATGCTTTCATGCTGGCCGAGTTGCTCCAGGAGACGCCGTTCGTGTCGGGCAAGGAGCGAGAGCATCCATTTGCCGTTCAAAGTGGAACCCGAAAGGGTGTCGGCCGCGGTGAAGTACCGGCTTGCTTCACAGTTCAGTGCGGCGCGGTCTCGGATGGGAACGACGGCGATTTCGGCCTGGCCCTGTTGTGGTTCGACGGCTTTTTCGGCGAGTAACAACACCACGCCTTGCAGTGTTTCGCTGAACCAAATCTGGTCGGGGTCGAGAATGAGAATCTTGGAGCACTGGGCCAGCAGAAAATGTCGAAGCGACCTCGCGTGAATAACGTGAAGGAGCTCCGAAGGGACGACCATAGCGAGTCGCCCGCCGGGCCGCAGTTGGGCGATCGCCGAAATGATGAATGGAACCCAGGCGTTGGTATGCTTGGTGAACGGCAAGTTAAAGCGGCGAAAGATTTGTTCCGCCCGTGACTGCTGCTCTGGGTCGAGATACTGGTAGCGAATGAACGGCGGGTTGCCGAGGACGGCATCGAATTGAGGCGGCTGGTCGAACCTCGGCAGCGACCACGCCAGAAAGTCTTCGGCGAAGACGTTGACTTCGAAGCGGCGCTGGTCGCGAGCGCGGTTTCGCGAACGTTCCGCTTCGGCCGGCTCTAGTTCGCACGCGAGGACGTTTTTGACTTTCGCGTCGAGATGCGCCAGGGCCTCAATGAATGCGCCAGCGCCGCTGGATGGTTCGAGGATCGTTTGCGGATTGCGTTCGAGAACCCACCGCGCGAGAAACACCGCAATGTCGAGCTGGGTGTAGTAGCCGCCGCGCAGTTTTTGCTCAGTCTGGGCGGCTTTGAAATTCACGTTCGCCCTTCCCTGGGATCACAGGCGCGAAGCAATGACATGCGTCAGTGCAGCACCTCTATCGTATCACCTCGTCTCATTCGTCGTGGCCATGATCGCCGTGGTCGTGACCGTGATCGTTGGGGGACGTCTTGGAAGGCGCCACGGTGCCACTTGGAGGATTGTGCTCGTGCAGGTGGCCTGGCTCGAGCAAGCCGATCACGTAAGCCAGCAAGACGCCGGCGGTGAGGGCCAGTGAGAGAGGACCGCGGTCGTGCGAGTGGAAGCTGATTTCGGGTAGCAGGTCGGCTAACGCGATGCACAGGAAGACCCCTGCCGAAAAGAGCAGCGCGGTTCCGACAATGATGGCCTCCATGTTTCCCGTTCCGCGGACGCCTACGAAGAAGAGGATCGCACCCAAAGGGCACATCATCGAGAAGACGATGTTGGCAATCCAGCGCGAACGAGTATCCCATCCGCCGGCCGACATGGTGGTCGAGATTGCCATCGCGTCGACAGGCTTGTGGAGCAAGATGGCGAGGAAGACCGCCACGCTCTCGCCGATGCCGTTCACCGACGCGGCCCCCAAGGCCATCCCGTCGATGATGGTGTGGAGGGCGAGGCCAATCGCCAGCCCTACCCAGCCCCAGCCGCGAATTGGTTCCTCGTGGTGGTGGTGACCATGATGGTGGTGATGATCGTGGTCGTGATCATGACCGTGATCGCAGTCGGGGCCGTGTTGATGAGAGTCGTGCTTGTGGGGTGCTTCGTCGTGCAAGATGGGCCCGAGGCTCGAAGCCTGCTCTGGGTGTGCTGATCCAGCCGGCCCTTCTGGCTCGAATGTCACGTGCTGGTGGACGTGGAAGACGCGGATCATGAAGAAGGTGGCCAGCAATCCGCCTAGCAACCACATGGCCGACCAATCGATCGATCCGCCTGAGAACTTGTGGCCGTGGGGCAACAGATGGAGCAAAGCGACGCCGAGCATCAGGCCGGCGACCAGGCTCAACAGCATTTGCAGCCGCGTGTGATTGAGCTTGAGCCACTGCGGCGCCAGCCCGCCTGCGAGGGAGGCGGCGACAATGGCAGCGGAATAGACGAGGAGGCCGACGAGAACCATGATTTCACCTCCCCTTTTTGCCTAACAATTGCAAATCGCACGCAACATCAAGATACGTCGCGCGGCCCTGTTATGCCCAGGGGGAGAGAGCGAGGAGCGGCCAACTAATTTCCGGATTTAGGCCACATCACTCGCTGGAAAAAAACGAAAAGGGCCGCCGGGACGAGAACGGCAGGCAAAATGATCCACCAGGGGATCGCGAGCCACCCCATGACGGCGGCCGAAGCGAGCGTCGATACGAGTAGAAAGAGGTTCAATCGGCGGCGCTCGGCGTGCCCCAAACGTTGGCGTGCCAGGCGGGCTTGCAGGTCGTCCTCAAAGCGCTGGGAGAGGTTGGGGGCGTCGGCCGGTGTCAGCGACGTTTTCAGAAAGTCGTCGATCTTGGCAGGGTCAATCATGGTCGATTCCCCTTTGCTTAAGGGAGCGCGCCAAGACGTTTCGCGCGCGATGCAGGTACGACTTGAGCGTGTTTTCCGGAACGCCGAGCATTTGAGCGCTTTCCGCCACCGACTCCCCCTGCCAATAGTGCAGGCGGAGCGCCGTTTGATAGACCACGGGGAGCTTGCCGATGCACTCTTCGACGACGGCGCGGCGCTGGGCATCGTCGAGCGAACGGGTGGGACAAACATCGTGCTGAACCAACTCTGCCAGAATGGCGGCGCTGCTTTGCGCGGGGCGAGACTTGGTGCGCACCTTCGCATTGATGGCAAGGTTGTACGCGATGCGATAGAGCCACGTGCTGAACTTCGCGTCGCCGCGGTAGCGATCGAGTGACAAATGGATCCGCACAAAGACTTCCTGCGCGACGTCTTCGGCTTCGGGCACGAAGGCTGGCCCCAGCATCGCCGCGGCCAAACGAAAGACCCGCTCCTGGTATTTTCTCACCAGGACCTCAAATGCTCGCTCGTCTCCTTTTTGGCAGTACTGTTTGACCAGCACTTCATCGGATTCGAGTTCGTTCACTTGTGTGGATACTCGCTCTTTGTCGTCAGCGTGTAGGCGAGAACCAGGCCCACGCCAATCAAGGCGATCGGCAGCGGCATAATCCAGAAACGCTGGGCGTCGTCGACAAGCACCTTCGAGAGAGCGACCATCGTTCCCACGCCAAACATGGCCAGCACGATCCCGATGATCAGCGGAATGTGCGGGTTCGGCGGCGAGTAGACCTCGGGCGGATCGAGGTCGGGAAGCGCCATATCGTTTGCCAGCGCGGTCATCCGCTCCTGATGAAGAATCGCCATCCGCTCTTGGCGAAACCGGTACTTCAAGTAGAAGTAGCCGAAAATCGCCCCCGCGATCGAGGCGACAATGATTGCGTCGCCAAGCGAATGCCGTTTGTCCGGCGCCGGAGGGATTTCTACTTTTTCGAATACCGGGGTCGGTTGAGATTTACCGGACAAAGCTGCTACGAGAGCCTCAGTGCGAGCGTTCGCCTGGCGTGCTTCGGAGTAGCCTTGCCAGGTACCCGCGCCCAGGCCGACGCAGAGCATCGTGAGCACGATGACGGTTGCTTGCAAAGAGGTGCTTTGTTCGTTGTTCGCCACGTGACGGAACCCCTTAAGAAAAAGCGACTGTTACGACGCTTCGGTTGGAATTCTTTAGCTGCAAGTCTTAGCTGCGCCCCTTTAGACTGCAACCTTTAGACAAGGGGATTCGACGGCCGGTTGCAAGAATCCGAAAAGAAATTCGGCAGGAGAATGAGGGCCCGGAAAATGTAGCCACGTTCGCCAGAACGCGGAGAGTTGGCTCGGCCTGGCTCGTAACGCTTGGGTAATCGGGTTGGCGAACTCCACCTACCGCACTCTTGGCGACGTCGTCAGGCCCCGGGTTCAAAGTCAAGGACTTGTCCAAGGCCCAAAGGTGCCGACAGAAGAGCCCCTCGGTGAGGCAAGCTGGAACATGCACCATCGTTCCGACGTCAGAAATCAACAGTTCTCTTCGACGTTGTTTTAATGCGTTGCTAACCGCAGCAGCGATCCGGCCCAGAGTACTGCGACAAACGCTTGTGCGCCCTACGGCTTCGTCTCGCGAGTCTTGTAATCGCCGCTGGCAAGCAGTTCTTTGGTCGAGTAATAGATGCCGTGCAAGAAGTCGTATTGGCGATTCTCAATGCGCTTCTTCACCGATGAAAAAGGAAAACTCATCACCTCAACCTTCGTGCTCCGAACCGCGTAGTTCGTCCCCAGGTCGTCGCTAACCGTCACCCACTCCATGCCGAAGTCGGCAACACATTTGTTTCCAAGATAGCCACCGATCAGATCGATGACTTCCTGATCGCTGTAAGGCGGCGCCTTATCCAACTGCCACGCGCGAAACGCAGTGTCGTAGTCTTTCAACCCCGGCTCTTTCACATTCGGCAAGTAGTGCGAAACAAACGCCGGGCCGCCCTGGTCCAGAGACTGGAGCTTCGCCAAGTCCTTCCCGTCGACAACGACGATGGTTTGCGGCGTGGGCTCTCTCTGAGTGTTGTGAGCGACCACTTCGCCTTCGGGCGTGTTGATGCGAATCTCACGCGACTTGTCGTTCATGCGGTCGCATCCAAGACAGAACAGCAAGAGGGCCGCGACAATCGTGCGATTCATAGAGAGCCCTCGTTCGCCTGAAATCTGATTTCGAATGTGATTATCCGTGGTCCAAACCTCCGGCGGAAACAGGCATTTCAAAAAGAAGAGACCATAATTCCGGTGCACTGGCTCGCCCGCCGCCGCGGCTTCCGTTGGACGCGGGATAACTGAGGCCCACCCGTTCCCCGCCGCACGAAATACCATTTATTCCGCCTGCGACGGGCATCCACCGCCACCAATGCGTTTTCGCCCGGTTCTGCGGCAAAATTTGCCCCTTCGGCAGACCGGCAACTATACTTTTTGGTGGCGGGTCGTTTTTACGGCTTGCGCTGCCTATTTGACTACCTCCATCGCTGGCGCCGGTGACCACATGGTTCGTTTGGTATCGCTCTCGACCGCAATTGCGGCTGCCCTCATCGCGGCGCCCTTTTCGTCGACACTCCTGTCGTCGACAGCTCTGGCGCAAGAAGCCAAGCGGCCCGTCATGTCGCCCAAGGTCCTGACGGTCATTCCGCCCGACCTGCTCCCCGAAGAAACGGCCACCGGTCCCATCGCCACCAAAGAGATCACGGCCAACATCCCCAACCTGCAATACGTCCCCAACTTCGAAGAGAAGACCAACACCCTTTTCGAACGCTCCAAGCAGCATGTCTACCGCCGCACCATTTGGGGCTACGAGTTCTCGTTCAAGCCCCTCCGCATGGTCGACGTCGATATCCCGCAGGCCGAAGGCCGCATGAAACGGAAGCTGATTTGGTACATGGTCTACCGCATCCGCAACCTCGGCGGGCATCTCGCTCCCGCCGCCACCGATGCCCGGATCGAAAACGCCAAGCCCGAGGAAAACCCGAAATTTGCTCAGCGCTATCAAAAGGTCGACGTCAAAAAGGTCGACGACCTGAAAGACGTCTTCCCGCCGCCCGCCTTCTTCCCGTCGTTCGTGTTGCGCTGCAACCAGTTCGACTGGGACTCAGGCAAGGGAGAGGCCACGGAATACCTCGATAAGGTCATTCCGGCCGCTTTGCCGGTCATCGAAAAGCGCGAGCAGATCGAGCGCTTCACCGGCAAGCCCCTCTTCGACTCGGTCACCATCAGCGGCCAGAAGATCCCCCTCAGCACCGAAGACGAAGACAACAGCGTCTGGGGCGTCGCGATGTGGGAAGACGTCGACCCGCGGGCCGACTTCATCTCGATCGCCGTCGGCGGCCTGACCAACGCCAACAAGTACAAAGAATTCGCCGATCCCAAGGCCGGCGAGCCGGTCGGCAAGAACCGCGAGTACCTCAAGAAGAACCTGATTCTGCTCTTCTGGCGGCCCAGCGACACCATCGCCCAGTCGGAAAAGGAAATTCGCTTCGGATTTCCGACCGATCCCGACGTCGAAGAGCGGGCCCTCAAAGTCTTCGGCCTCACGAGTCCGGTTGACTACTACTGGGACTATCGCTAGATTCTAAGGTTCTCGCGATAGCAAAAGGCCTCGCGTCGCCCTAGGCGACAAGAAATTACGAGGGGTTCGGCCGCGAAGACGCCGCCAAGCCCCTTTTTTCGTTGACCCGTAAGTCATTTCGTCAGTGATTCATTTTGGAAAGTGAAGTTGGGAGTTTTTACTCATGGCACATAAGAAGGGCCAAGGCTCGACGCGCAACGGTCGCGATTCCAACGGCCAACGCCGCGGCGTCAAGCGTTTCGACGGCCAAGAAGTCACCGCCGGCAGCATCCTGATCCGCCAGGTGGGCAACCGCTTCCACCCCGGCAAGAACGTCGGCCAAGGCAAAGATTACACGCTCTTCGCCCTCGTCCAAGGCAAAGTGAAGTTCGACCAAGACGGCCGCCGGATCAATATCGTTCCGTCCCCCGCCGAAGCCGCCGCGAACTAGCTCGCAGCCCGCCTGTCACTGACAATACAGGGAGCGTTTCCCCAACAGGAAACGCTCCCTTTTTATTTACACCCGCGCCCAATATCCCCGAAGCCGCATCCCTGTAGCCGCGTTCGCCAGAACGCGGAAGGTTGACTCCGCTTCAACATTCACCTCCTGCACTCTTGGCGAGTGCAGCTACAAGTGTCCCCTCCCTGAAGCCTGTCGCCTGAAGCCCAGAGCCTCGCAATGTTTGTCGATCGCGTCCAAATCGTAGTTCACGCCGGCGACGGCGGCAGTGGATGCGTCAGCTTCCGTCGGGAGAAGTATGTTCCCAAAGGGGGCCCCGACGGCGGCGACGGCGGCAGCGGCGGCAGCGTGATCCTCCACGCCAGCTCCAAGGTGAACAACCTCGCGGCCCTCTCGCACCAAAAGTTCTGGCGCGCCGAGGCAGGCAACGCCGGATCAGGCTCCAACCGCGCCGGTCGTGGCGCCGAGGACATGATCATCCATGTTCCAACTGGAACGGTCGTTTACGACGCCTCCGCCGGCTTCGTCCTCAAAGACCTCACGCAAGAAGGCGAAGAAGTTGTCGTCGCCCGCGGCGGTGATGGCGGCAAAGGGAACGCCCGCTTCAAGACAGCGCAAAACCGCGCCCCCCGCGAGTCGACCCCCGGCGGCCGCGGCGAACGGCGCGAGATCATCCTCGAACTCAAAGTCATCGCCGACGTCGGGCTGATCGGCAAACCCAACGCCGGCAAGAGCACGCTACTAAGCGTCCTCACGCGAGCCCGCCCCGAGATCGCCGACTATCCCTTCACGACCAAGTATCCCAATCTCGGCATCGTGAACATGGACCTCGATCGTCAGTTCGTGATGGCCGATATCCCCGGCCTTATCGAAGGCGCCCACGCCGGCGTCGGCTTGGGGCACGAGTTCCTCCGCCACATCGAACGCGCAGGCATCCTGGTCCACCTGGTGGAACCGCTCCCCACCGACGGCACCGACCCGCTGCAAAACTACGCGACGATCCGCGACGAACTCACGCAGTACGATGCCGCCCTCGGCCAGCGCAAAGAAATCATCTGCGTCAGCAAAGCCGAACTCCCCGAAGCCGAAGAACTCGCCCAGGCCCTGGCCAAACAAACCGGCCACGAGGTCCTCCTGATCTCCGCCGTCACCGGCCAAAACCTCAGCAAGCTAACCAGCCTGATCTGGAACGCGCTCCATCCAGCCGCCGAGTAGTCGCCTCCGAAAGTAGGACGGACAATCCTGTCCGTGCGAAGTGGACTCTGCTTCGCTAAGACGCACCGAACGTAGGTTCGCAGCGCCCCTCTCAACCAAGCCGCAAAGCGGCGCCCCAACCAGAGCCTAGGGCAGAGCGAGCAACGCGAGCGCCGCCCTAGGTTCGCGTCCAACCAAGGACGAAGCCCTGAAAGGGCGACCCAAACCGTATCGTACGTTTGGTGCGCCCTTTCAGGGCTCACAAATCATTGAAACTCAAAAACCCCAGGCGTTGCCTGGGGCTCTGGTTGATTCGCCCCGTTGGGGCTGGCAGAGTGATTCGCCGAGCCATAGGACTTACAATGCTGGCGTCGCGACGCTTGCGCGGTGGGGTCTCGCTGGATGAATGACAACAGTCCGACGCCCGCAGATTCTCAGAAGCCAACTCCGTGGTATCGGCTGCACCTCATCAGTTACCTGGTTTCTTGCGCGGTGGGCGGCGCCTTGCTGCTTTTGAATCTGGGGTGGGCGAAGTTGCCTTGGCCAGGATGGCCCTGGGTATTCGACAGCAGCGACCGCTTTATGAAAACGGTCGGAAAAGACTATTTCTACGAGTCGATCATTCCATGTGACATCGCCGCATGCGTGGTGATCATCTTATGCACCGCCGTCGCAACAGAATCGATCTTCCGAAGACCGTGGCGCGTGCAAATGTCGCTCGGAGAAATCTTTGCCGTTGTGTCGATCGTTGCCACACTCCTCGCCTTCTGGCAAGTCGACTCGTACATGGCCGACGACGGCTATGTCGAGGAAACCGGACTCTTCTCGGCCTGGGGCTGGGCACCACGGAACGATGACTCAACCCTCTACAACCCCATCTTTGGCGGAAAGGCCGGATGGACCCGCGGGCCCGGCCAGCCTCCAGTTCGCTCCGACGTTCACGTGGAATATCCGGCGGCGCCTTGGTTCATCATCGTGGGCGTGATGATCGGCATCGCATCGCTAGCTCTGTGCGCGCTTTCAATCCTTCAATTGCTCTTCCAAACGATCCTCTTCGGCGAGTTCCGCACAAGCCGCAAAGCGGCGCCCCAACCAGAGCCTAGGGCAGAGGGAGCAACGCGAGCGCCGCCCTAGGTTCGCATCCAACCAAGGACGAAGCCCTGAAAGGGCGACCCAAACCGTATCGTACGTTTGATGCGCCCTTTCAGGGCTTTCAATCCATTTGAAACGCAAAACCCCCGGCGTTGCCTGGGGCTCTGGTTAGAACGCCCCGTTGGGGCTGGCCAAGCGTCTCGCGCCAACAAACTCACCGCGCCGCAACCGCGTCACCCGAACCGCTCACCTGGTTCCAAGGCATCCGCGCGAGCAGCATCCCCATCCCGCAAGTGTCGGTGACGCCCGCGAACACCAGTCCCGCGCCTACAAACGCCGAGATCCCAATCAAATACGGGTGCACAAAATAAGCCAGCGCCACGCCCAGCAGCACCAGCGACCCAGCCGCGATCCGCACTTGCCGCTCGAGCGACATCGCCTTTTGCCCGCGGACCACCGGCAGACTGGCCGCGACACAGGCGTTCGTCCCGCCTTCTACATTGACTACGTGGTTGAACCCAGCGGCAAGAAACTTCTCGCAAGCTTGCTTCGATCGTCCGCCGCTCTTGCAGACCACATACAAGGGCTCGGTGGAATTCCCGCGGCCTTCCTGAACGGCCTTCGGATCGAGCCGATCAAGCGGCACATTCCGCGCGAAATCGACATGGACCTCCCGAAACTCAACCGGCGTGCGAACGTCGATCAAATCGACCACCTTGCCACTCTTGCGAAGCGCCAAAAGGTCCTGAGGCGAAATAGTTTCCATCGAATTTGCTCCTTACCGACCACAATCCCTAGCCGCACCAATCGCGTGATTTGTGGGCGCTACTTCTTTTCTTCCTCTCCGTGACCTCTGCGCCTCTGTGTTTCAACATCCGGAGTTGGAAACACAGAGGCCACGGAGAACACTGAGAGAGCCAGTACTCTTTCCCTTAGATGCAAGATATGTCGACACGTTCCGACATGTCAATGAATCCAAGAGCAATGCTAGCAAAAACAAACGGCGGCCGGATTGCTCCGGCCGCCGCGTTAAAACTTCAAGATCGTCTCGCTTCGACTAGCGCTTTGACTAGCGATTGAACAAGAACGCCGGGCTGTTGATCAGCGCCCAGGCCAAATCCTGCACGCCAGTCAATCGTGAGCTCCCCGCTTGGGCGGCGCTTTGCTGAGCTCGAGTCACGAGCGCTTGGTACTTCGCATCGTTCGCGCGGTAGTGGTTCGTAATCAATTGGCGATCCGCATCGGCTCGCTCACCGGCGGGCTTCTTCAAAGCGGCTGTGATGTTCTCAGGCAACATCGTGCCCGTCGCCGGCCGCGGCGAACGCGTCACCGAGATGCGGAACTTGCCGAGGGCATGCTTCCCGTCGGCAAACTTTTGCACCAGGTCGATTTGCACAATGTTCTCGCCCGCATCGCCAAAGGGTGCGCGAGTCTCGGTCGTCGCAATGTGGTCGCGGCCTTCCTGGCCGTTGATGGCCCAACCCGAGCCCTCGTTGTCGTCCACGAGTCCCGCTACATCGTATCCAGGTTGGCTGTACGCCGCCTTCGCGGTCGCGAACGGAACCGCCGTCACTTTGCTCGGGTCGGCCTTCGGTGCCCACGCGACCTTCATCTCGTTGATCACAAAGTTCCCATGTGGCGTGCGGCCGGGGCCTTTGCCGCCGAGCGCATCGTCGGCCAGCGCTTCGAGCTTAATGCCGGTGATGCCCGACAAGTTGGTCGTCGCCTTGAGATGATAGATATCCATCGCGAGCGGCCCGCCGACGAAGACCGACTTGTCGTCGCGCTTCTGGAAGGTCGCACCAGCATCAGACTTCATCTCTTCGAAATCGAGCGGCGTCCACTCGACCGGGCCACCCACGGCCGCTTCCCATTCGGCTTGCTTGGCATCGAGCGCCTTGGTGTACTCGGCCAATTCGGCCGCATCTTTGCCGGTCGCATCCGCCGCCGCTTGAGCGGCGTCCTTAAGGGCATCGATCCCCAGTTCCACTTCGTGCTGCGAAGGCTTACGACCCAGGAACCGCAGGAACACTTCTTCGACAACCTTGGTATCGTCCTGCTCGGTCGACACCAGTTTCGACAAGGCGTTGTTGCCGTCGGAAATCGCATTGGCCACCGTCGGGCCATTGATCAGCTTCATGACCGGGCCAAGCACCATGCCACTCGATCGCTCGCACTCGCAAGCGCTTTCGCGAACCGGGCGGCCGAAGTCTTCCAGGAACGGATCAGTCGCACCAGCATCCGGCAGTTCGGCCGCTCGCAGGCCGACTGATACGCCGCCAATCCGCGGCGTCGAACCGGTCGCCAGGTGAACAGCGTCGAACAACGTTTCGGCAGGCAAGCGCCGCGGCAGTGCGTGGCTGTAGTTCACCAGGTCGTCGGCGTTCCACTCGTTGGTCTTCACCGACAATTGATACGTCCGCGACTTGCAGATCGTCCGCACCAAATGCTGAACGTCGAAACCGTGGCTGACAAAATCGTTGGTCAGCGCGTCGAGCAGTTGCGGGTTGCTCGGCGGGTTGCCGGCGCGGATGTCGTCGATCGGCTCGATCAGGCCGACGCCCGTCAGGTAGCCCCACATCCGGTTTGCGTAGCTCTTGGCGAAGTACTGGTTGTCCTTCGACGCGATCCACTGCGCCAATTGCTGGCGGCGATCGGGCACGTTCGGCGTCACATCGTTGTGGGCGTAAGGGAATTGCGGAGGCGTTTGCTTGCCCGTTCGCAGGTGAGTCTGCTCGCCTGAGCCCGAGTTGTAAATCACTTCCACCAGCGGCTGGGCTCCTTCGACCGCCGATCCACCGATCCGTTGACCGGCAAAAGCCTGGTCTTCCTTGCGGCCGATCTGAGCAAAGTACGCCGCCAGTTGGTAATACTGGTCCTGGGTCCAACGCTCAAACGGATGGTCGTGGCACTTGTTGCAGTTAAAGCGGACCGCCAAGAACAAGTGAGTCGTGTTCTCCATCAGCGTTTCCGGATCGCGAATCACCTTGAAGTACGCTGCCGGCGGGTTCTCGATCGTCGAACCATTCGCCGTGATCACCTCGCGGGCAAACTGATCGTATGGCTTGTTCGAAGCGACCGCGTCCTTGATCCAGTCGCGCAGTGCGACCGAGCCTTCTTCACCAAGGAACTTGCGGTTCACTTGGAGCATGTCGGCCCACTTGTTGGTCCAGTGCTCGATGTAAGCCTTGCTGCCGACCAGTTGGTCGATCAAGGCATCGCGTTTGGCTCTCGATTCGGCCGGGTCAGCCATGAACGCCTTCACTTCGTCCGATGAGGGCGGAAGCCCGGTCAGGTCGATGTAGACGCGGCGGACGAACTCTTCGTCCGTGCACAGACCGCTCGGCAATACCTTCACCGACTTGAGCTTCTCTTGCACGAAGCCGTCGATGTAGTTGTTGGTTGGCGTTTCCTTCCAGGCAAAGCTGCTGCGATCGCCCATCACGATGATCGTGGTGGCGGCGTAGGCCCCTTCATAGCGAACGAGCACCGGAGCTTCACCGCGGCGAAGCGTCGTCATCACGCCGGTCGGTGCGGCTTCGATCACTTCGATGTTGCCGCTCTCCATGAACGCTTCCCGCGTCACGTCGCGCTGCGAGCCGTCGGCGTAGGTCGCCATCACGACCATCTGTTGCTTCATCCCGATGCGCGGAACGATGGGGTCCTTCGGCAAAACATCAATCTTGGTGACGCGCGGCTTCTCGAGATCGAGCTTCACGCCTGCTGCGATCCATGCCTTCATCATTTCGTAAGCGGGATCGCCCACGTTGGTCCGGGCAGCACCCACGTGAGGCACACCGCCGGTTGCTTTGAGCAAGAATAGGCTTTGTTCAGGAGCCGCGCGGTTGAACCGGCGAGCGCTGATGTCGTCCGTCAGAGCGCGGTGATCGTACAGCGGATCGTACCCGCGGAGCGACAATTTAAAGCCGTTCTTTCCTTCCTTGGCGCCGTGGCAAGTCCCTTGGTTGCAGCCCAGCTTCGACAGCACGGGCTGGATGTCTTGCACAAAGCTCGGCTCTCGCGGCACCGTGGTTCCCATCACTTGAACGGGGACGGAGACGCTTTGCCCGCCAATGCTGTAAGTCACTTCGCCGGCGCCGTCTTTCACGGCGCGGATGTTCCCTTCGGGCGTCATCGCGAAGCAATCGCCGACGGCAACCGCTTGCGCGATCCGCGTCAGGTCGACCGTTTCGCCGCTCGCCAGCTTGCCGTTCACCAGCACCTGGCGGTAGTCGAATTGGTGCTTCAATTCGATCTTCGGCGGCATCACCTCCAGCGAGGCGACCACCAACCCCTCGGGCAGTGTCTCCTTGGCAGCATCGGCTGCATTGGCCTGCGTACCCACGGCGCCAAATCCCAAGCAAAGCGCCAGGCACATCCACCTACCGGCATCGAGTAACCGTCGCATGAACTTCTCTCCGTATCATCCATCGCCACGCGGTCGTGGCATGTTCGCAAACTTGATTTGGGGTGAGGGTTAATGACTCTGAGTTGCCTTCGGCGCGTTATTTCGCCGCGACCTTGGCCTGAACTTCCACCGAGGGGAGCGTCTTTTCCAGCGTCCCATCGGCGACCTTGTAGAACCGCAAAACGCCGTCGAACCCAGCGACGGCCAGTGTGTTGCCATCGGGGCTAAAGGCGACGGCATACGCGCCACCCTCGGGAATTTCCGCGGTGAAAAGGACTTTCGCCCCTTCGACGGCGTAAGCTCGCACGGTCCCTTTGCCATCGCTGCTGCTTGCGGCCGCGATCTTGTTGCCGTCGCGGCTATAGGCGACAGCGAACACGCGCCCCGGCAACCCTTGGAACTTCGACAGCAAGTTGGCATCGTCGCCAATCTGGCGAGCCGTTGTGCGGATCATCCGGTACGTCTTGGGTTCGCCATCGGAACCACCCACCAGGAACTCATCCTTGGTCGGATGCTTTTCAACCGTCGCCAAGCCGCCTTTCAGCGCGCCGGGCGTGATGCTCGTGATGTTGTCGATAAATCGCTGCGTGGCGACTTCGACCAGCTTCATCGACATGTCGCGGCTGACGGTCACCATGTGATCGGAGTTCGTCGAAAAGGCCGTATCGAGCACCCAATCGCTATGTGCACCATTAAATAAGACTTGCTGTCCCGTCGCCGGATCGATTGCGCGAATCGTATTGTCCGAGCAGCCAAAGCCCAGCAGCTTGCCGTTGGGCGCCCAACTCACGCCGTACGCCGTATCGAAGCCCGCCGGAACGGCGAGTTCCAGCTTGCGATCGGCCACGTTCCAAATCTGGATTTCACCGAAGCGGCCAGGCGAGCCGCCTGCCACCGCGAGCTTGGTACCATCGGGGCTGAAGGCCACCTTCTCGATCCGCTCCGACAAGCCGACTAAGCGGCCAGCCAATCCCGAACCATCGGCCTTGTGCAACAGCACTTCGTGATAGCCGCTCACGGCAATCAGCGATCCGTCAGGCGAGTAAGCAATCGAAGTAATCACCGGCGGAGCGGCGTACTTCGGCGGGTGTTCGTTGTCGTACTGCGGCTTCGACGAGGCTGGCGAATCGTCCTTGGCCCCTTCGGCAATCCAGCGCGTGATCAGTTCGATCTCGACGTCCTTAAGCGGCTTGTCTTCCTTCCCCTTCGGCATCGCGGCCTTGCCGTCGACCGGTTTGATTTGCGACAGCAGATAGCTCTGCTCGGGTTGGCCCGGCACCACCCCAGCCGACCCGCTTTCCCCCTTTTGCAGCATCGATTCGACACTGGTCATCACAAACTCGCCGCCACGACGAGCCGGTTGATGGCAGCCTTGGCAGTTCGTTTGAAAGATCGGCCGAATCTGCTTGTGGTAACTGACGGGCGTGACCGGAGCCGCATCATCGGCCACGAGTACGCCACTCGAACTAAACATCGCCAAGCCAGAAAACATGGCCGCGCGCGAGAGTATTGCCGCGCAGGACCAAGGGCTCTTGAAAACACCCAACATCGATTGGTGCCTCAGACGGGAAGACGCGAGGGGGAGGGAAAAACGAAACGAACGGGCGGCAACGGTAGGGCAAAGCCGCAGCAATAAAAGGGCAGGATCGCAAACGGGCTTTGCGACCCCCTTATCATAATCCGTAGGGGCCCTGAGAAGCAAATTCTCTGCCCACCCGGACGGGTGGTTCGAGTTTCGTAGCCGCACTCGCCAAGAGTGCGGTCGCCCCGCGAATTGCTTCTTTTCTTCCACCCCAGGGCTGAAGATATGGATCTCACACGAAGTCACAAAGACACAAAGCTTCGTGCCTTAGTGTCTTCGTGTGAGCATTACGAACCTGCACCACCAGCACGGCGCATCGGAAGGTGAAGCCTCGGCCATGGTCTCACCGCTTTCGACGTCTTTTTTTGCCAGGCACTGTTTCCGGAGCGGAGGTTCGCCGCCTGTTGGCAAGCAGACGCGGTAGCGACTCGGCCACAGTTGCCACGACCATGACCGCGATACTGGCAATCCACAACCAGTAACCCACCCCATAACCGGTAATTCGAGAAAAGGTGCCGCTCGTCCCGTTCGGAGACTGACTGCACAACATGAAACTTAAGGACAACAGCAATGCCACAATAGCCGGAACCACCGCGAAAGCACGCGTCGACCGGTAGGAGAACATAAACCACGCAGCAATGAGCGCCGGATTCGCCAGCCAGAAGAACCGGCCGAAGAGCATTCCCATCCAACCCATAAACAAGAGTGCGTAACCAGGTGGCGACTCGCTACCCTCACGATCGACGTAAAACGTATCGTTGACGAGGCTGACCGCAAGCAAAACGAAACTGACGCCTACAACAAGATCGTAAACGCGACTGATGACTGCAGCGGGCTGAGGCGTTTCGCGCGGCGCTTGATAGGGATTGTCGTCGCGTGTCATTACATCCCCTCCGGTCCCTCCGTATCTCCGTGGTGAATTCTCTCATCACCCCGCCTTGCTCCCCGCCTCACCCTCCTTCACCAGCGCATTGGCAAACCGTTGAAAACTCTCCGCGTAGCGGCTCGCGATGGTGGGCCAATAACCTCGCACGTACACCTTGCTGAAAAAGTGGGCCATGTTCCGCTGCCACTCGTCCCAGTCTTCGGAATCGAGCAGCCGGTATCGCACGTGGTGCTTGTAGATCTCCTCGTAAATCGTGAACCCCAAGTCGCACAAGTGATGGAGCTTGTAGCGATGCTCCATCGGGCCGACTCCTTCAAACGGCTTGTTCAACAGCTCGTACTCCTGGTCGTGCTCGACGATGAACTTGTTGAACGAATCGAGCCGGGCGTAGAGTTGCCCATCAAGCGTGGCCTGCGTGTTCCGCTGCACCAGCTCCGACTGCTTGCGCAACATATTGAATTGCAGGGCGACAAAGATGAGCGCGATGGCAGTTCCCAAGCCCCCAATACTGGTGCAAACCCGCTGGACGACTTCCAGCCATCCGGCCACCTGCCTGTGTTCCTCGGCGGCAACAAGCGGAGTCAACATCAACCCCAGCGCCAGGCCGATCACCACGCCGACCACAAGCAGCACCCAGGAAAACGTGTTCGCATCCCGTTTCAATGTCGATACCCTTCTGCAAGTTCACTTAAGACGACAATGAGTTGCCTCCCTTCCGCCACAGCCCTCAAGTCTATGGGTGCCAGATCTCGCAGTCCGGCAACGCTTCCCGAATGCTTTTCACTCCTTCGGGCGTGACTTGAGTTAGTCTCAAATCAAGGTATCGCAGCCCAGTGAGCCCGTGCAAATGCTTTAGCCCCGCGTCGGTGATCTGCGTCTTGAGGTGCAACTGATATAGCTGGGTCATCCCACCGACGCTTTCGAGTCCCTCATCCGTAATTTGAGGTCCAAGGGAGAGACGTCCATACGGCTTCGTCCCGCCGGGATCAGCCGTCGTCAACTTGGGGAGGGTCCGAAGATGGCCCAGTCCAATATCCGTGATGGCCGTGTTATGGGCGAGAACGGTTGCCAGGTTGGGATGGTTCCTCACATGCGCAAGCCCCTCATCTGTGACGTCCGACCTCACCAACCATACGGTTGTGATTTGAGGCATCCCAGCGACTTCCAAAAGTGCCGCATCGGCCTCTTGCATACCACGCAAATCGAGCGCACGAAGCTGAGGCAGTTCACGGAAGCGTTCGACCAATTGGCTGTCGGTCGTACGAATGGCAAAAACATCGCGGAAGAAATGCTCGCCAACGATGTCAACCAACCACGACGCTTGGTTCGCGCGGCCGATGGGCTTGAAGGGATAGATGGATGAAAAGGCCACTTTGAATGTGTCGGCACACTCGACGCTGCCACCACCTTCTAAAACCGCTTGCGCAATCTCCCGTTCTCGCGCCGCGCGCCCTAGATCCCGCGCCAGCCAGGCACACGGAATTGCCACCGCAGGCACCATCAAAAGCAGCGTCGCCAGGCTGAACTGAGCTTTCCTCTTCGTGAACCGGCTGAGCAGCACCGCGCCTGCCATCACCAGCAACAAAATCGCCGTCGCCGCCACCGTAATCAAGACCGTGAAACCCTTCCGCTCGTTGAACCAGAACCAGCGGTACTGAGCCGAGAGAAACAGCACGCCCTGCATCACGAGCACGGCAAACAAGAACTTGGCCGGCGTCGGTACGTACCAACGCGGCTTGCGACGCGTCGCAACGTTGGCCTCATTCGCGCTCATAAGCAATGCTTTAACCCATTGCCAAGAAACAAAACTGCCAAGAAACAAAACGGGAGCGTCCTGCTCCCGTTCGAAACTCTCTCCGTAAACCACAAATCGAACGCTTCTTCAGCGTCTACTTGCCCGGCATCTTGCCTTCTTTAATGAGATCGCCGAACGTCTTCCCTTCGGTGCCGCTCTTTTCCTTCGCGGCTTTATCCAACGCGGCCTTGATCTTCCCGGCGTCCTTCGAGTTCTTCTCGCCTAGCGCTTCGCCGAAAGCCTTGGCATAGTCGTTTCGCTTCTTCTTGTCGTCGCCCCCGTTGTGGCACGCGGCACACTTCATCTCTTTTTGTGCGCCGAGTTCCTTGTCGTATTTATCCCAAAACTCTTTGTTGTACGGCG
Source organism: uncultured Pirellulaceae bacterium (assembly GCA_964636985.1). Taxonomy (GTDB): domain Bacteria; phylum Planctomycetota; class Planctomycetia; order Pirellulales; family Pirellulaceae; genus CAZWSX01. The sequence continues at coordinate 124,181 of CAZWSX010000021.1, forward strand.
GGCGCGCTTGGAGCAGCCCGGCCGATAGCACGACTGCTACCGAAGCAACGATGGCACTAATAACAATCCCTCTGATCCGCATGAAGCGTCCTCCACTAGGTAACAGAACCGGGACGGTGAGAGGCCTAAGTTATGACGCAACCAAGACCTGGCCACTCGATTCCCTTCCAAGTGCCACCGTCAATAACCGCCCGGAATTAGAGACCCCCCAAAGTGCGAAGTCAATCCTCGACAGGTAACAGGCTATTTCGAGTTGCCAGCCTGGTTTGCGATCGACCTGGATCGCCGCCAAAAATAGAAGTCCAAGACCAGGCCAATCAGTCCGCCGACTCCGCAGTAGAGCAAGACATCCGCCATCACGTTATCGCCGGGCTTGGGATCTGGAAAAACCAGAAACCCAATCACGCCGCCAACGAAAAACAACGGGATTCTCATGCCCCCACACTATCGCGCAGCAAAGAGCCCTGCCAGAGAAACCTGATGCCCTGCTCAGTCCACCCCGTTAATGCTGGCCGATATCGGGCCGAGCATCCCGCAGCTTCCCCCGTCCCGCCGCAGTCACCTGCGTATCATCCGTCGAAAGATCGATCAGCAAGATGAAGCTCCGCAGCTGATCCAGCCCCGCATCGGTAATTCGCGTTCCGTCGAGCGAAAGCTTCTCGATCTCAGGCAACGCCTTGAGATGCTTCATTCCCCCATCGGTCACTTGAGTTCCATTCAGGTTCAGCCGTCTCAAATACACCAGCGGCTTCAGCTGCGCGAGTCCCGCGTCGCCGGTCTTCGTCTGCTCCAGCGAAAGATCTCGCAGGTGCGTCATGTTCTTCAAGTGCGCCATCCCTCCATCCGTCACGCGCGTGCGATTGAGGCTCAGCGTGTGCACCCGCGTCAAGTTCTTAAGGTGTGCCAGCCCCTCATCGGTGATCTGAGTGCCATCGAGTTCGATCCATTGCAGTCCCACGAGGTCCTTCAAATGGACCAGCCCACGATCCGTGATCGAAGAATCAGGCAACCGCAGCATCCGTAAGCGTGCGAACGACTTAAACGATGCAAGATCGGCATCGTCGGCGCCGCGATGAAAGATATCGTAGACGTCGTGAAAGTAGTCCTCGCCCAGCACCGAGTGAACCCACTCGGGACCCCACGGCCACACCGACTTCGGCACCAACAGCGACGGGTGGTCGCCAGTATAGGCAACCGTCGAAGCCCCCTTGGCATGGATCGTATCAACAATCTCCCGCTGATGCCGCGCCAGCGCCAGCTCGCGCGCAAACCAGCAACAAGGAACCGCCGCCACCGGCACCATCAATAAGAGCGTCGCCAGGCTGAACTGCGACCTCCTCTTGGTGAACCGGCTCACGACCACCCACCCAGCCAACAACAAAAGGGAGAGAGCCGTCACGGCCATCGCAATCAGAACCGTACAACCTTTGAACTCATTGAACCGGAACCAGCGATAGCGATCCGAAAGAAACAGCACGCCCTGTAGCACGAGCACTGCCAACAAGAACTTGGCGAGCGTTAGCACGTACCACCGCGGCTTGCCCGGTGTCGAATCAGCCGCCGAGGAACTCGCCGCCATAGCTGTCTCCAGTGCGACTTGAAGTGGTGCTCGCGCTTCTGGTTATTGAATCGGGACATCGCTAGGGATTCCCGAGGGGCCGTCTCCAACAAAGGGAAACTGAAATTCGCAGTCCGGCAGTGCCGCCCGGAGTTTTTTCACCCCGATCATGCTGGCCTGCTTGTTGTCTAACGTGAGGTGCCTCAAGCGTGAGAGTCCTTTCAGGTTCTCCCAACCCGCGTCGGTAATGCTGGTACCACGCAGCGAAAGGGACTTCAATTGAGTCCAGCCACCCACCACATTGAGTCCTTCGTCGGTGACTTGGGTCCTCCCAAGGTCTAAATGCTCCAGCCGCCGCAATGGCGCCAAATGTTTGAGGCCGGCGTTTGTCACCTTCGTGTTGTGGAGATTGAGTGATTCTAGCTCCCGTAGATTACCGAGATGGATCACACCCGCGTCCGTGATGGGCTGGTGACTCAGCCGGAGGAGCCTCAGGCTAGTCAGGCCGCCCAGATGTGCCACGCCCGCATCTGTGATTCCGTCGTCATCGAACGCCAGTGCGGTGATGTGTGTGAGCGCCCCGATTTTTCTCGCGTTCTCGTCCGCAGAGTGGTCGACTTCTACGTACACCTGGCCGACGAAGAAATCGTCTCCTAGCACCGTTTCGAGAGCCGTACGCAACCGCCGGTGCAAATCGTCAGGCAACAGCGCGGTGGTAAGGTCGACATCATACGTGACGCTACAGTCGATCGCGTCCAACGTCTCCCGCCGCTGTTTCGTAATCGCCAATTCGTGCGCAAGCCACCCGCAAGGAATCGCGACCACCAGGATCAAAAGCAAGATCGACGCCAGACTAAACTGCGCCTTCCACCCGAAGAGCCGCTGCCCCAACTGCCAAACCACCAGCAGCAACAGCAACACACTCGTAGCCGCCACGACGAGGATAACCGTATAACCCTTGTGCTCGTTGAACCAGAACCAGCGAAAATAGGTAGAGAAAAACAAAACGCCCTGCAGCGCCAGCACAGCAAACAAGAACTTGGCCGGCGTCGCAACGTACCAGCGCGGTTTGCGACTTGTTTGCGAGTTGGAGAGCGAAGACTCGGCCATAATATGACTTTCTACCCGTGACCATCGCGCGCCATTTCGGGCAGCGAAGTGGAATCGAGTCCTAGCGCAGCGACGTTTTAATCTGACAGCCCGGTAGTTTTTCTTTTAGGCCGTCCACTCCCTCTGTGCTGATCTTCGTATCCAGAAGGGTGAGTTTATCCAGCTGAGTCATTGCCTTGATCGACTCCATCCCCAGCTCCGTGATTGATGTTGAACTCAACGTCAATTCGCGAAGCGGCGCGAGCGCTTTGAGGTCTTCCAAGCCAGCGTCCGTGACTCTATCTGCCCAAAGTTCAAGAACTTTTAGCTCTTCGAAACTCGCCAGGTTCTTCAGTCCCGCATCCGTCGCGCCATCGCTGATGATCGTCAGCCTTTTGAGACGATTCAGTCCTGTGAGAAGCGCAAGTCCCTTGTCTGTAATCCCGTGTCCGCTAAGACGAAGTGTTTCGATCAAACGAAGCCCCTTAAGGTGCTGCATACTCGCGTCCGTGATTTGAGGGACGCCGATGCTGACCGACTCTTGAATATCCAAGCGGCGCAGTTGACTCAATCCCTTCAGGTTTTCTAGTCCCCTATCGGTCACTCTTGCATCACGGATGGTAAGGGCTTCGAGCTCGAGCAAGGCGCTCACCTTTTCGAGGTCGTCATTGGTTGCTCGATCAATCCACACCAAAGAAACTTCTGTGAAGAAGTCTTCCCCAAGTTGAGGTTCTAAAATTGGCAACAAGTCATGCCACGGCCACGACTTGTCTGGGCGTCTCACCTTGTACGTTGCTTGATTTCGACCCGTTGAAAAGGTCGCGACTGCCAATCGCTGCCTTCTTGCCAGGTCTAAGGACTGTCCCAGCCATCCGCACGGAACCGCCATCACGGGCACCACAATCAACAATGTGGCGAGACGGAACTGCAACTTCGATTTGAATAGCCGGCTTACCAAGGCAGCGGCCACCAGTAACAACAGCGCCATCGCCGTCGCGGCCACGGTAATCAAAACCGTGTAACCCTTCCGCTCATTGAACCAGAACCAGCGGCAGTGAGCGGAAAGAAAGAAAACTCCCTGCATCAAAAGCACGGCGAACAGGAACCTCGCCGGCGTCGGCGCATACCAGCGCGGTTTGACTGCTGCCGCATCGCCTGAAGACGAACCGACCGCCATATCTGCTCCCCGCGCAAAACCAAACCCACTCCTCGCAAGTGTATCAGGTCCTGATACCGTCTTCTCTCCGAGCCCTCTGCGCCCTCTGTGGCAAAATCCTATTTCCCCTGCCGGAAATCCAACCCCTTCGCCCGCAGCGCCGCGCGCATCGCCTCAATCGCCTTCGGCCCCATCCCATGCATGGCCGCAAGTTCCGCCTCGGAAACGCCAACCAACTGATCCAAGTCGGTAACGCCCGCCGCCACCAGCGCCCGCAACGCCGGCCGCGCCACGCCAGGCGGAAAGTTGTCCTCAATCGCATCCGTCTGCGCATGTGACGCCAAAGAAACGCGCGGCTTCGGCGAGGCCGATTTACCACTGGCACTTTTCTTCCGCTTCACTACCTTCGTCTTCACTGGCTTCCGTTTAGCATTCATCGCTCGGCACCTGCATCAATCCATAATCAAACAACCTGGCAAAGCCCTTCGAAGCTTCTTCACTCCCTCAGGCGTAACCTGCGCCTCCTTCAGCTCAAGCAGCATCAATTGCGAGAATTCCTTCAGATGCTCCAGCCCCTCATCGGTAACTTGCGTCCCCCAAAGGTCGAGCAGCTCCAACTGCGTCATCCCCTTAAGGCGTTCCACTCCCGCGTCGGTTACTTTCGTTCGTGCGAGCCCCAAGTCCTTCAGCTGCTCTAATTGTGTGAGCGGCTCCAAGTCCTCGTCAGACGTCTCCGTCCCAGTCAGCTCTACTTTTTCAAGAGCGGGAAGGTCGCGAAGCGGCTCCAACCGAGTGCCAACGAGCTTGGTGCTCATGAGCTTCAGTTTTCGCAGATGGTTCAATCCGCGAAGGCGCGACAAATCAAATTCGATGGGCTGCGGGCATTCAAGCGACTCCAGCTGACGGAATACATGAATCCGGTCCAGTGCTTCCGGCTTTGAAATAGACAAATGGGTGACGTCATCGAAAAAGTCAGTCCCCAGCACGCGACAGAGACGGTTCTCGAGCGAGTTGAGGTAGCGAAAATTCGTCCCCCGTGGAAACCTGTCAAACCTTCGCTGTGAAGCCGCCGAAGTGTCGATATCGCCTCGTCGATCGCTGATCCATCGAACAGCTTCCCGCTGCTGCCGCGCCAAATCGATCTCCCGAGCCAACCAACCGACGGGAATCGCTACCACGGGAACCATCAGCAGCAATGTCGACAGGCCGAATTGCGCCTTCGATTTGAAGAATCGGCTTACCAGCACGAACGCAAAGAACAAGAGAAGCAAGATTGCCGTCGCCGCAACCGTAACCAAGACGGTGTAACCCTTTTGCTCATTGAGCCAGAACCAGCGATATTGGGCCGAGAGAAAGAAAAAGACCTGCATCACCAGCACAGCCAATAAGAGCCTTGGCAGCGTAAGCGCGTACCAGCGCGGCTTGCCAGCCGGCAAAGAGTTCCCAGTCAATGCCATGCTCACCTCTCCGAAAGCTCGCCGCCTGGCGAAAACGTCTTCGCCGGATCAACGGCGGAGCCAGGATAATTCGATAAGTCGATTGGCCCTCCCGGAGTGCGCGGTGGACGACCGCGTTCCGAAGCCCTACGACGTCCTCTGCGACGCGGAGGGGGCGATTCCTGCGAGGACAGAGTGTCATAATTGGAGCCAGAGTACGCTTCTAGCTCAACGCGGAAGGTTTCAAACTCCAATCGAGGGTTCCCGCCGATATAGCACTTGCCCGCAAATGCCTTCGTGAAGGCGTCGCGACCGAGAGGCGTCACGTTCGATTCGAAGATCGTTATGTCCTTGAGCGAGGCCATGCTCGAAAGTCTCTTCAAACCCTCGTCGCTGATCTCTGTTTCAAAAAAACTGATCTCTTCAAGATGGCGGAGTTGAACAATTGCGTCCAAATCGGCATCGCCGATGAGAACTCCTGACATCACATCGAGACTCTGCAATTCCGGGAATGAAGCAACGTCTGAAAGCCGATTGCCATCCGCGAGGAGTACCGAGTGGATTTCACCGAAGAACTCGTCGCCGAAAGCCTGTAGCAACCATTTTGGTGTTCCCTCGTAAGGTTCGACAAAACCACTAGCCGCTCCGCTATTCGCCTTTGTTAGAAAGAAACACAAGGCATAGCCACCTTCCCGCTCGATTTGCGCGACCGCCTCGGTGATTCGCTGTGCTTTCTGCATCTCCCGCGTCAACCATGCGCACGGCAGAGCCACAGCGGTAATCATCAACAGGAGTGCTGCCAAGCCAAACTGCGCTCGACGCCTCAGCAGATGCGCCCCCACAGCCCAGACCGCCATCAAAAAGAAACCTGCGGCGACGGTGGCCACAGCAATGAGCACGGTCCAACCTTTGTGCCTGTTGAACGCGAACCAGTCATACTGATCCGACAAATAGAGCGCCACGACACTCAGCAGCAGCAACGCAACGAACATCCCTGGCGTTGGCACGTACCAGCGCCGTCTGCGAGCCAGCGAAGCATCAGCGGCGTTAACCATGAAAACGCTCCGCCCTCTCTCTGCGACCTCGGTGCCCTCTGTGGCAAAATCCGAATCACCCCCAGCCCGCCAACGTCCTTGCCTCGAAACCGCTTTCCCCTTAGTACTCTATTCGATCGGCCACGCTTCCGCGTCTGCGCACTTTTCCCATCCGCACGAGAGGAGTGGCCCGTTCGCCCCAAGCAGGCGACGCTGCGGCTAGCTCGGACTTTGTACAACCGATTCCGGCTCGCAATCGTCAATGCCCGCTGCGGCGTCCGTGACGTCGAGCGTCGACACCCGTTCTTTGACAATCTGGTAGAACGATTCTTATAAACCGCGGGCCGATCCGGTCTCGCGAGGGGTACGTAACCCTCGCGAGATGTCGGCACGCTGGATGGCTGCAATACGCGCCATTGGCCCAGCACTTGCCATCTCATCCACAGCAAGCGCCGTTCCCTTTCCTCCTCCCTGCAAGGACGGCGCTATCGCGCCATGTCGCTGCATCGGCTTGCGACATGCGTTCGAAATCGCGGCACTTCCCGGGAAATGGTTGAGGACACGAACAATGAGCGTACCCAGTGGCAATTGCCGGTTCACGACAGCTTGCATCTTGGCAGTGGTGCTGGCAAGTTCGACCGATCTTGCCTGGGCTGGATTTCCCGGCGACGGCTGGTATGCCCCTCGCGAGCGAACCCTCACGCGCGGACGGCACGGACTGAGCCCGGCCGAACTCGCGCCGATTTGGATCGCCGACGATCTCGACACGCGACGAACGCTCGACAGAATGACCCAGCCCATCTCGTTGAATGTTGAGGATATGGCACTCGACCAGTTCGCCGATACGTTAGCCCGCAAAACTGGCATGCAAATCCTCCTCGATCACAGGGCCCTCGAAGAAGCCAGCATCACCGCCGAGCAGGCCATCACACTGCAAGTCGACCAGGTACCGCTCCGTCAGGCCTTGAGCCTCGCACTCGAGCCGCTCGAGATGACATGGGATGCGACAGGCAAGGTTGTCCAGCTTACATCACGGGAAAAGGCTAAGTGCATAAACACCACCGTGGTCTATCCCGTGTTCGATCTCGTCGTCTATCCGCGCAAGATCGAAAAGCAACTCGACAGGAAAATAACGACGGGCGTAGGCGCCGACTTCGATACGCTGATGACGCTCCTGCAAGAAACGATCTCGCCCGACTCGTGGGAAGAAGCAGGCGGACCAGGGCGAATTAGTCCCTTTCCCGCGTCGTGTGGTTTGGTGATCTCCTCGACCCGCGAGGTTCACGAACAAGTGGAACAAGTACTGACCGGTTTGCGCAAGGCACGAGCGATCCAGCAGGTTGAAACCATGAACGTCGCTATCGATAGTGCCGCTTCCAAAGAAAAGGAAAATGTGTCGCTGGCATCGCGCTCGCTGAGCGCCCCGCGACTATCTAGACCCAAGCGGATTCGCGACACGGCCAAGATCAACCGCTGGCAAATCCCCCGCACCAGCGAATAGGCAAACCTAACGAGAGCCATAACGGTCGACCACACACAGAGGCAACGCTTCCTTTAGCTTCTTCACGCCATCGTCGGTGACTTGAGCTCGCTTCAACGTAACCCGCTCCAACTGGGCGAGTCCATAAAGATGCACCAGCCCAGCGTCGTCCACCAACGTATGGCTCAGCCCCAGCTCCTGCAAATTCACCAGCGGCTTGAGTTCCACCAGTCCCGCCGACGTCACCTTCGTCGCCTCCAAGTCGAGCGAGTCCAGCTCTGTAAACTGTGCGATCCGCTTCATCCCTGCGTTGCTCACCGCGGTATAGCTCAAGCCCAACTCCTGCAATCGCGTCAACCGCTGGAGCTTCTCGACGCCCACGTCGGTAACTTGCGATGCGCCATCCAGATGGAGTTTTGTCAAACGCGTCAGTCCCGCAAGATGCTGGAGCCCCTCATCGGTAATATTCGCGCGATAAAGCGATAGCGACTGCAAATCGGTCAGCCCCCTCAGGTGCCGCAGGCCTTGGTCGGTGACCTCGGTCGAGCGAATGTCGAGGTGTTGAACGTGAGTCAGTCGCCCAATCATTTTGAGATCGTCGTCGGTAACCAGCAGTACCTTGACATCGCTCAGACTGCCGAAAAAATCGTCGCCCAATACCGAGACCAGGTATCGATGAATACGTGGCTCGACAAACGGAGGAGCCAATTCGTCAGGCGAACTGTAGTTGTATCGCACGCTCGAGTGATAGCCGCGCGAATGGAGCGCCGCGACGTCGCGTTGCTGCCGCGCCAAATGCAGCTCGCGCGCCAGCCAACTCAGCGGAACGGCAATCACCAGCACGATCAACATCAACGTCGCCAGATCGAATTGCAACTTCCCGCCGACAAACCGGTTCGCAACGATCCAAGCAAACATCAACGGCAACAGGATCGACGTGGCCGCCACGGCAAACACCACCGTGTAACCCTTGTACTCGTTGAACGAAAACCAACGGTACTGTTCCGAAAGATAAAGCCCCAGTTGAAGCAAAAGCACCGCGCACAAATACTTGGCCACCGTCGGCACATACCAGCGCGGCTGGCCCTGCGCCAGCTCTTGGAGTTCCCGACGAGCATCGCCGGTGGATTGACTCGCCGACATAGTGCTGCTCCCCGGAAGACGCGACGTCCACTTCCAGGTTAGTGTAACCGCCGACAGCACCCGACGCGGTCTCTTTTCGTAGACCCTTATTTCCCGGCCATTCACCAGACCAGAGAATGAACCCACGCGCCGCCGTTTGTCCCTTCACAGCAATTGTCTCTCCTATGACGAAAAAGAAGCCCGTCCTGTGCCGCCGTCTTCATGATCACTTCGACCATGATCCAGCCGACCTGCCTGTTCTCGAACAGCACTATGGATTTCACGAACGGGCAAACGTTCACCTCGCGATCACCGACCTGAGCAAAACCGCTGACACCGAACCTGGGCTCCTCGGCATCGTCCTCGATCGCCACCACGATACAGTCAGCCTGTCGAAGCTGTCGCGCCCTGCGACGGCGGAAGATTTCGATATCGGGCCGGTGGCCTACGTCGACGAGCCGCTGCCCGCCAAGCAACGATTGTCGTGCGTGAAACGAGGGCTTTATCTCTTCCACTTCGACAAGAAGCCAATCGCACTCCTGATCACGGAATTGGAATTCAGTCGCTCGCCCGGAATCGTGGCCGAGATCATGGCCCCCGACCGGGAGACTGCGGAACGCTTTGCCCATCGTTTGACGCGCGCGGTTCGGCACGGCGCCGCGTTTCGCGGCCATGTGCTGTCGCTGGAACGCGACTGTTACGGAGGCGCGGTCATCAAGTTTCACAGCTTGCCCACCGTGACGCGCGATCAAGTGATCTTGCCGGCGGACCTGCTCGATCTCATCGAGCGCCAGACGGTCGCCTTCAGCGATCACTCCAAACGGCTAGCCGCCGCGGGGCGCCACCTCAAGCGTGGCATTTTGTTGCACGGTCCGCCTGGCACAGGCAAGACCTTCTCGGCCATGTATCTGGCGTCTCGCATGCCGGGCCGAACGGTCTTTCTGCTCACGGGCGCAGGGATGGGATCGATCGAAATGGCCTGCAACATGGCGCGGGTCTTAGAGCCGGCGACCATTATTCTGGAAGACGTCGACTTGATCGGCACGCAACGCGATCGCCAGATGGTCGACGCCAACGCGCTCTTGTTCGAATTGCTGAACCAAATGGACGGCTTGGCCGACGATGCCGATATCTTGTTCCTCCTGACCACCAATCGCCCCGACGTACTCGAACCAGCCCTCGCGGCCCGCCCGGGACGAATCGATCAAGCCATCGAGGTGCCGCCGCCCGACGAAGACTGCCGCCGACGCTTGTTCGCGTTGTATTCCCAAGGGCTCACGTTGGATGTGAAGCGACTCGACGAGACGATCCACAAGTTGAACGGCGTCAGCGCGGCATTCATCCGGGAACTACTCCGCAAAGCGGCGGTCTTCGCGGCCATCGATTCCAGTGATAATCTCGTCGTCACGGACGAACACGTCGACGAAGCGCTCGCGGAACTACTCGTCGCCGGCGGACCCCTGACGCAAAGCTTACTGGGCGCAAGGCGAGCTAAGAATGATTGACAAGAACGACTGAAACGCAATGGCGCGAGGAGAGTTCAAATGTCCCGCAAGAGCCGACAGCGCGGCATCGAGGAGCTGTCACCGATCGAACTTGCGCTTTTGCGCGCGTTGGCCCACATTCATCACCAAGGCTGGTACAAGATGTCGGACACCGTTTTGCGACAAGCACTGCGTGCCGCCGATCAATGGGACGAGAACGCCGAAGTCGCTCTCCGCTGCAATGGTGACGAGGACGAAAGGGTTGTAGAGTACTACGCCGCCCTGCGTAAGCTCGTGAGCGATACTTCCCTAGTGGCGGGCGCAGGCGATCTAAGAAAGCCCGCGGCACCCCCGTACACGCGCTGCTGGATCACTCCTGAAGGCCTAGCCGAACTAGCGCGGCACGATGCAAGTTCTAACGACCAAAAGTGATTCACTCTTTCGCCACGCTATTGCTTCGGCACGAGCCGCGACAGTCCCAGTGTCGCCCACGAGGCCGAGGCGCAGTTGATCGGCGTGAGGAGCTTCGAACTCCCAGGCGAACCGTCCGGCGTCGAGCGAGAAAGCATCGGCCAACTCCCGTCGGGCAATTGCGTGGCAACCAGAAAATCGATCGCCTTTTGGATTTCAGGGCGCTCGGCCGTGAAGCCTGCCAGCGAGAGAGCATACAACGTTTGACCGGTGGCGAAAGCGTCGCTCGTTGGTTCGGGAACAGTTTGGCTCCAACCGCCGTCGGCCCGCTGAAGCGCCAACAGTTCGTCGATCGTGGGTTGCATCGCTTCGCGCGGCTTGCCGGAGGCGGTAGCCAACAAGAGTTTCAGCGCCTTGTCTTGATGGAGATCGGCAGGCGTCGCAGCTTCAAGCCACGCCATCGCTTTGGCGAGCGAAGCCTTTTGTGCCTCAGGCGAATCCGGCCGCGACTCGCCTGCGAGCGCCATCACAATCCACGCCACATCAGTGGTTTGGCTTTCGTTGATCGGCGGCCGCCGCAGACCTGCGAAGAACTCCCACGAGCCGTCGGACTGCTGCTTCGCAACGATCTCGTCGGCGATCAGTTGCAAGCTCTGCTTTTGCCCCTCGGTCAACGAAGGACGAGACCGCGCCGCCACCGCGAGCATGGGCAGCCCCATGTTCAGCCCGCGGCCCTGCGGACGCGGATCGGGCGGGCTGCTCGGGTCGGGGAAGATCTTCGATGCCAGTAAGTTCTCCTTGCTCCCCAGCAACGACTCAATCTTGTCGTCCAGGTATTTTTCGTCGATCGCGAATCCACGCTGCTGAGCTTCACTCAACGCCCACA
>CAZWSX010000022.1:0-129355 GCA_964636985.1 uncultured Pirellulaceae bacterium
CGTTACACAACCAGAACTCTCATAACCCTTGGTACAGAAAATGGGGGCAGGCCAAGGGCATTTCCACGTCCTTTAAGGTGCAAGAGAAAAAGGGTGTGCTTGCCGGTCGGTACTAGCGCAAGCTCATTTATTGCGACCTTTGGGCTAGATAGGTCATGCAAATACGTGACCGAATCAAAGAACAGGGGAAGGAGATACGACTACCGCTCTCTCGCCCTCGGAGTCAAGTTATGCTCGCCGCCGCCGAACAATCTACTTTTCTTGCAGTGCTGCCCATTGTCATAAGCGTCATCAGTCTTGTTGTGTCGTTGGTCGTTGCTTTTCGTTCCTATGGTCAGGTGCGTTACAACAAACGAATTGACTTATCGATTGGAATGGTTGCCGAGTACTTTGGAACGGAGTTCACGATCGTCCAGCGTGGGGCGTGGAAAGTGCGTCAATGGGCGATAAATACGCCCGAATCAATGCATCAGAACGCACGTTACTTCTGCGGCAAAGATTTCTACGAGGATGGTAAGCATGTGGTACCGTCCGAACGTGAGACGAATGAACTGACGCCTTTGCAAAATGTAAAACGCTTCATGGCATTCTGGCAGCGACTCATCGTTCTACATGAAGCGAAGCTGATAGAGCCGCCAGTCATCGTTCCACTCATGAGCCAGTACGGCTTGTGGGCAGAATTCATGAGGCATTTGTCAAAGGAATGCATAGCAGTTTCGGAGCCGGATACCCCAGCGAGTGAGCTATCGAAGCAGTGGCTCGACGTGTGCGGCAAACTCGACCGATTGGATTGCACTAAGAGTGTGGCCAAAGGCGTGCCGTTTTTTAACCCATGAATGGTATCTCCGAGGGTAGCGGGAGAGCATCTCCAAGCGTCTATTTGTCGCACAATTCGAAGGGGGGGTAGCTACTTCTTCAACTCCTCCACGGCTTCGACAACCGCTTTGAACGTCTTCTCGTACTCAAGCTTCCAATCGTCTGGAAAGGCGGCGAGATCAACTATCTTGTCATACTTCGGTTCTTCCGCAATCGGAGTTACGAATCGATCCGGAAACTTCATGTCGAATCGTTGAGTGACTTTTCGGTGATCCTCGGTGACGTACGATACCTCGACGTAGTTGTAGATCGTAAACGGCATCGGAAAATCCTTCGGGTCCACTGCGTGCCAGCGAAGACCGTCTTCATAGTAGTTCTCCATTTCCATGCCGAAGAATTTGGGAAAAATGAACTTCTCGTTGTTGTAAAAAAGCAGTTCGCCTTTTGTGGGAGCCTTGTATCCTGAGCGATAGAAGTTGTCGATGAGGAGCCTTTTGGAGTCGCCGCTTGCCGAGGGTATCAGAAGAAAAAGCTTGGCAATGCCATCGAGCGACCGTACCTCGCCACCGGATTTGTTCTTGGCAACCAGACGAGCCGGTATAGGCTGTTCTGCCACGCCACTGTGATCGAAAACGAAGTATGGTGGTCTGTCTAGCCGTTGCAGTTCAGTCTGCTCTTTCACGAGCTTTAGTTCTGCCGCTGCGACCTCAAGACTCTTTTCACCGATCTTTTCCTGTTGCTCGGCGATATCCGCTTGCCTGTTTGCAATGAACAACTGCGCAACTGAGACCACACCACCAACCACAACCACGACGACTACCTCAATCGCCCGGAGGTAGGGTTCATTATCTTTCAGCCATGCTTTCATAGCGGCGGTGCCCATGAAGTTCGGACGGTGAAATCTCAAGTTGTATTCGTTTGCGCTGATTAGGTATTGACCGAACGAAGTGGGAAAACCGGCTATTCGGCGACAGGGGATGGCGTTGGCTCGGGCGTGGAATCGTCCGACTCCTGCCTCCAGAATTCGGGCGCAATTCCTAGCTCAAACTGGGACTGAATCAAGCAACACAGGTTGTGGCAAAGGATCTTACAGAGCACCTCATTCCGCATGGCACGTTGGGTTTTGCTCCTCACGTTACTGCCGAACTTCGCCTTGATCATGTGAAACGTCGTTTCGATGTTGCTTCGCTTGTGGTACTCCTTGAGGAAATCGTCTCGATGCAGCTTGTAGAAGGCAAGCATCTTCTCCCAGACACCACCTTTAGCGTCGGTGGCGTGTGACTTGAACGGGATGAACGGTTGGGCACCCGCTGCCACCGTGGCCTCAAGGTTCCTGACAGTGGAATACGCCTTGTCGGCTGACACGTTTGCGACATTAAAATGCTTGGCCGTCGTTGCAAGTAGCGGAGCGAACAACGGTGCGTCATTGGCACCACGGCTCCGTATCTCGACAGCGGTGACGACATTAGTTTTCACACCGCACATGGCATGAACTTTTACCCAGTCTTTGCCGCTCCGCTCAGCGTTGTACTTCTCGTCGAACCACTTGATGTATTTCGACACCGAAAAGCCGGTGCTATCGACTGCGAAGTCCTTCTCGACTTCCACCAAGGGTAGGCTGGACTCGTCGATCAGTCGCAATAGGATTGGCTCGACCTCTTCGCCGTCCATAAACCGAGAAACGCTGCTGTGGCCAATTGAAGCTGAAATCAACCCCTCGTTTCGGAGTCCTTCAAGATCACCGAGGCTCCGTCGAGCAGAGGTTGTCAAGAACACCTTGTAGACGTTGAAGAAGATGAGGTCGGAGACGGGAACTCGTCGCCTACCCACCTCAGCGATAGGTGTGATCAGTGGCCTGCAAAGCTCGAACAGCAGTTTCTTAAAGTAGCGCTTTTCATTCAGTTGTGCTTTGTTGTAGGCAGGCCAATTTTGGCGATACGTTGGCTTAGTTGGGACTGCAAGTTCCTGTTTCTCGGGCGTGGGTGCGATGACCTGCCCCTCTCGCTGAGCCACTGTCTGAGCGGCAAAAATGTGTTTGCAATCGTGCTGCCACTCGGCGTGATCGGAGCAGGTGCAGGTCCGCTTTTGGAGATTGACGAGGTAGCTCTTGGCTGCCAACGACTGGGAGGGGACCACCCACAATCCGTTGTGCTGTATGATCTTGGCCAGAGCGGCGATGAGCAGGCCCTTTTGTTCACGAATGTCCATGAGTGCCCCTTGCGGTATATTACTAGAAGGTATACACTGAAGGGTAGCTCGATGGATCGCTGCGTCAAGAGCACGGAAGGAATTTTCAGGGATGGCCAAAATCCAGCTTTGGGGTTGGAAGTGCGAACGATGTGAACACACTTGGGTTCCACGAGACGGAGCCAAGGAGGAGCCTCGTGTTTGCCCGAAGTGCAAATCGCCGTATTGGAACCAGCCACGGAAGGTGAAAAAGGAAGGCAAGAAGTCGTGAGCACCTGAGTTCGGAAAATAGCCCTGCGGCTTGATTCTTGCTTCCCAGTCGTCTTGCCGAGTACGCTTTCTTGCCGAGTACGATAGTGCCGTCCGTAAATCAGCAAGGAGTGTAAGCATCATTTGTAGCTGCCACAGCCACTTCACAATTCGTTGCATCGGTCACATGCGGATACAATGGTGTATTCATTCCGATCAGTGGAGCATCGAATATGGCGATTTTTGTTGTGACACCCAGCCCTAAGGCATTACTCACATCCATTTACAAAGCGATTGACGACGGTCACGTGGTCACATGGGAATACGATGCTGATGGTGACTTTACCCACGCTACTCAGCCTGACAATCAGTGGCGGCACAAGGCGTGGATGCGACCGAAAACGATTGATGGCGCCCTCACATTCGGGATCATAAAACGCAAAGGCGAAGACCTGTCCAAGGAGGTCTACGCTGTTTATCACGGTAGATTCATTGAAATGCTTCTTGCCCACTTCGACGCTGATTTTTCATCGGCGCAGGCTACAGCCCAGCTTGTGTCGCCCGATCTGGAAAAATAGGGACGTCCTTTTCTGGATGCGCCCACTGTTTCGGTACAGTGGGATCGTGCCGATTCGTTTTGTTTGGGCTCGGCGCATGATGCTTGTGGCAGCATCTGTTGAGATGGTCACAGTCAATGAGGAAATTGTGGGTGAGCATCGCCTCTTTGGCTAACAGTGCAGCGTGGCGAATGGCTTTCGTGGCACGGTCACGATCTGGGGACCACGGAACCGTTTCGATCACGGTTTTTGCAAAAGCTTTTGCGGCTTCATTGATCCTCAAACAGTTCGTGGCGTCATCTGGACGTGTTGGTCTGGTGGGGAAGTCCCACTCAAGCTCTCTCATTCTGAGGTCATCGATCTTGTCGTACATAAAATTCTCCTTTTGGGGTGATGTAGTTTGCCCCATAGGTAGGAGAGTTATCGGTCAAAAAAAATGGACGCAGACGAGAAGTTTTCAGCCACAGCTTTTCGCCCCCAACAACTTTTGCGCTACGGACGACGGCGCCAGCCTATCGTGGGACACCCTTGCGGTCGGCGTTTCTTGCCGACTACGATGGTGCCGTCCCTAAGAAACCAAGGAGATTGAGCTTTATCCGTGGCTGCCACAGCCACTTCACAACTCGTTGAGCGAATTCGGCTCTGCTTCCCTACAAACCGCCAAACGAGGGCTTCCGCCCTCGAAACACAAGGAGCAGTGCATGAGATCGTCGCTCCCCGAAAGGGGAGCGTCGGCCATGCGCTATTCTTGTGCGCCCTTGGCGGGGCTGTAGGGAGTAGCCGTGGTGCGGACGCTCCTTTTTTAGTTTCTTGAGTTCGCACCTCGCTTCAACACTTTTAAGCGAGGACTTTCTCATGGCAAAATGGTTTGTCGTACAAAGCGGTAGGGAATTTGGGCCCGTTACTTCCAGTCAACTCAAGCAAATGGCAGCGACGGGCCAAGTTCAACCCGATACGCTGGTGCGACGGGAGGACAAACAAGTGGCAGGGGCTGCTGGCAAGGTCAACGGATTATTTGCCGTGCCACCGCCACAGTCTCAGCCGCCTCCCCTCACAACGAAAACGCCTGATCCGGTACCCCCGCCCGCACCAGCTCAATCCTCAAACAATCCTCAATGGACGGTTGTGTCAGCCATTTGTGGTGGCTTAGTGTTCTTCTGTTGCGGTGGAATTTGCTGCTCTGGTGCTCTTTTCTCAGGTGGGGGAAATGCTCCCCCTGTTAAGACAGAATTCAAAACCGAGGAGGAGTTTAGGAGATTGGTCATGGGCAAGAGCACCGACGAAGTGATCGCTGCTGTCGGCAAGCCGGGTGATATAAACCCCAGTGGACGATTTACAAATGGGGAAACATACGACGAGTCTTGGGTTTACTACCGCTGCCTCACTCACAAGGCGACAGGTAAAAAGCAGAACGTCGTCGTGTTCTTCACCGATGACCGTGTAGTCGAAACTAGTGTGCGATAGCGTCACAAGGGTGGCAACGAGTCGCAGCGAGATATGAGCAGGTCGCAAAACGCATCGGTGATCCCGAGGCTCAATGCCTCATCTAACCACAGCCATTGTCCGGCTGGATTGCATTCAAGAAAGACCTCCCTACCTTCGGGTGTGACAATGAAGTCGTATGTGGCACAGTCGAGACCAAGAGCGGCGTGTAGAGCCTGCAACCGAATAAGCGTCGTTGTACTAAGTTCTGATTTTTCTAGGAGACGGTCGTCCTGCTCAATTCGCCAGTCCAATTTTCCGTACCGACTCTTTTGAGAGTCGATTTTTACGACAAACACTCGTTCACCAACGATCGTGACTCTCAGTTCGTAGAGCTTGGTGATCTCGGGCTGGAAGATGCACGGAGCCGCTGCAATGGCTAATTCGTTCGCAGTCAATGTCGCATTTGAAAGCTGTGTGGTATAGACGAATTTGTCGGGATGAATCAGATGTCCCGATAGCGACTTGTAGATTAAGTCTTTGTGGTTAGACAGGTCCAGGCGAGCAATCTCGCAATCATTTGAAAACACAGTATCCGGGACATCCAACTCGTGTTTGTAAGCCATTGTGAGATTAAACGGCTTGAACGATGCCCGCTGCTGGGAGTGGGGATTGTTTATCCACGCACAATGATCGAGCAGAAGGTAAAGCGAGTTCAAGAAATGCCTCCACTCGGCCCATTGAAATGCCTCAGAAGAAGTTGTGTCTGGCCCGGCGAATTCGACGGGACGAGTTGGCTTTACACGCCACCAGATGGCACCAATAGGGGCGGATAGTGCTTGTTGCTGATCAGGAGAACGCAGGACGAACTTCGCCTTCCCGCCGATTACTGAATACGACAAACGATAGCGATCATCATGTCGATTAAACAGAAAGAATGGACAGTTGCGTTGTCGTAGCTTGTCGATTACCGCTACAGCATGTGGGTCATGGTTCTGAGCCAAAATTAACACGCAGTTTTGGTTTGTCATGGTTCAACGGAGCCGGTACATCTACCTACCGGCCCAAATCATAGGTAATTTTCGAGTCAACTTAAGGGTTAGTCCACGTCGACGCCAGCGTCGACATCCCAGTTTGTGCCCGTCACTTTTGTCGTCGCTGAGCCACCCAATGTTGTCGCCGTGCCCGTCTGGGCACTCTGACATCCATAAGGTTGACCTTGATTGCCTTGCTGAGTTTCTTGGCTTTGATTCCCCTGACCAATCGGAATGACGATCATCGGTCCAACATCTCGGCTCATTGGCATTCTCCATAGTGATTGCAGAGCCTAAGTACAGAGACGCCGCATCGGCAGTGCCCCACCTTAGGCAACTCATACATCCAAAATATGGTTGTACAGACGGCGTACTGTCAGTCAAGCGTTTGAGATTACGTTTTTTGTCTTGGCGTTAGCGCAAGAACACTAGCAGTATGACGCTGATGGGGGGAATGCTATCAGCATGGTTTCCACTGCAAGGCGATGAGCGGTAGACGACGAAAGGTTAAAGTACCGACGGTCCTCGATTGGTTTGACTGCTCGATCGCTTCCGTCGAAATGGTGAATACTTGCAAAAGCGCTCACGAGCTTCCTTCAGCCTCGATAGGGGATGGCGTCCTTCCATAGCCTGTTGCCGGTTCAAAAATATTTGGCGATCCTAAATATAGGACAAACTACGGCGAAGCACGTTCGCCGACGTGAGGAATATACATGAACTTCCAAGACGAGCGAGACTTTTTCATCTCCTACCTCGAAGAACTGCTCTCCACCCCATACGGAGATCTGCCAGATGAGCCGTTGAATAAAAAACCAACAGCTACGCCCAAAAAACCACTCCCCAACTCTGGAAAGAGAGCTACCCCTTCCAAAACTCGATCGTCATCCCCAGTTCGTACCTAGCTCGAACTAGCAAATCGATGTTGTGGACCAACGCCATGCAGGTAATCTCGTTCTCGATCGCTCGATCCGACTTGAAGAACACCTTGCCCGGATTGTCTCTCTTAAGCATCGAAAAAGTCGATTCAACCATGCTTCGCTGGCGGAATTTCGAAAGATGTTCCCTCGGATGCTGTTTCTGAAATAGGAGCGCTCGGCCATAGGCGCTGTCATCCGTTTTTGTGTCCCTCGACCCAAACTTCGCATACAACTTGGCCCCAACCTCCTCAGCACATCGATAGTTGTCGTGGCTGCAATAAGCGGAGTCGGCAAGTATCTCCAAAACCCGAAATCTCTCGATCGTCTCCCTCAAAACATTCGGGAACTGAGCGGCATCCGCACTCCCCTTGCCCTCGTTGGGCGTGACTCTAATG
Source organism: uncultured Pirellulaceae bacterium (assembly GCA_964636985.1). GTDB lineage: Bacteria > Planctomycetota > Planctomycetia > Pirellulales > Pirellulaceae > CAZWSX01. The sequence goes on from CAZWSX010000022.1 coordinate 7,578, forward strand.
GAAGCGATGACGTTCGTCAGAATCCCGCTGCTCACGTGTGCCTTGAAGGTTTTGAGCTTCTCGGTCGCTTTGCCCGTCTTGAAGTCATAGTCCTTATCCCGTCGTGGAACCGGGAAATGCGTCGAGTCGATGGCGAAAGTCCTCTCCAAATACTCAAAAGAGGCACATGTCTCGCCGATCAGTTTGTTCAGGACATCGCAGGCCCTCGTCGAACTAAAAAAACTAAGCAGAGTGTTCGCCTTGGGCATCCTGCTTTCCGGTAGCCGGTCGGCCTCATCCTCCTCCTCCAACACGGATTCCATTTCTTTCCCGGCCTTGTGGCTGCGGACCTTCATAACAGCCGCATACACCATGGCGGACAACGGCACTCTGGGCCTGCCCCCCATCTTGGAGGGAATGTCAGGCGGCAGTCCTCGGCAGAGTCTAAGCAGCAACTCCTTGAAATCCCGATGCTTGGCTGCCCGAGCATCGTGATACAGCGGCCAATTTCGGGGCGACTTTTTTGACGGGGGACGGGGGACTTTTTTCGGTGGCCGTTTTTGACTCTCTAACAGGTACCTCACGGCATAGAGGTGTTTGCACCAACGGGGGGCAAGTCTCCGAAACTGTTCGCACTCGCATTTCCCGTCCTTGAGATCGACTCGATAAAAGAGGAAAGGGTTACTTCCCCGCTCGATTAGCCAGTATCCGTCTCGCTCGACTATCTTCCGTTTGAAGGCCACCTCGATTCCGTCACGTTCTTGTCTGTTCATAGCATCTCCGAGTTATAAAAACGAAGACGGCGGGGATTGACGCCCGCCGTCTTTTGGAAAAGGAAGCCTGCGGGGAGCACCCCGGCAGGAGGACTAAATCGCCCACGCTCGACTCAGCGGTGCTCTTTTTTGAGCCGCCAAAACTTTCTCTTGGGGCTCCGAAGATATGACTCGAAGGAGTCAGCGAACTGCTTGTCCAAGATGAAGTAGACGTTGCCCTTCTCGACCCCCGTCGCCTCCAGAATTTCTTTGGCGCTCACCCAGTCGTCAGGGCTTCTCGAAATGAGATACTCCTTGATCTTGGCAAAATTTGGGTTGTCCAATGGGTTAGGGCCACTCCGCCCGAAGGACAGCGTGCCGTTGCCTTGGGGGGAAAGGAGCACTTCCCTAACATCCGTGGCGAACCCCGGATCTTCCACCATCATTTGCTTGAACGCCTTCAAGCGATTCGCCCGGTCCTCGTAACTTCGGATCTTGTAATTGAACCCCTCTTCGTCTTGAGCCATGCCGGTCTCCTTTGAGAAAAGGATCGCTAAGCGACGTGCTTTCGCTTTCCGGCAGCCCTAGCCAGTATCCGTTAGTCCCAAACCAGCCTCTTTGGCGTTTGAATGGGCGGTTTTGAAAGAAATGAGGCCCAAAACCGTCCCAATTTTTTTTGCCGTGAAGGGAGAAGGCCAAGAAAAACTTTCTAGCCGGTATCCGTTAGGTGGCGGAGCGTCAAATCCGGCTGTAAGTCCTGTCAGTCAGATTCGACAGCCCGTTGTGGTGTAATTTGTTATCTGTAAGTCGCCGAGGTTTTGGGGCAGGATGGTAAGTTGTTGGTCAAACGAGGGTTTTTGGGCAAAGCCCTCCGACGGACAGGATTGTCCGTCCTACTTCCCCACCCGCGTCATCTCGAACAGGTTCGTCGCTTGCGGCCCTAGAAACCCCTCAAAGCGAACTTTCTTCCCTGTCGCCGGGTCAAGCATCGGGTCGCGTTGGGCCAGTTCGAAGTAGGCGTAGGTCCACGGCATCGGGACGAGCTTGTCCCCATCGCGGACTTGCACGTCGATCGTGACCGCCTCGGTAGCTGTTTGCCTTAGCTTGGTTCCCTCGGCACCTTCGATCTCGGTCTTCATGGGGACGCCTGCCGCTTGGAGCGCGGCGATCGTCTTCTCGATGGTGTCGAGTTCCGGCACCTGGTGCGAGTTGATCAGCGACGTGAAATGGTTCACCGCGTAACCGTGCACCATCACCCAGGCGGCGTATTGGCTGACGGCGTTGACGGCCACGACATCCGCCTTGGGGGCAGCTCGCCAGGGAAGCTCCGTAAACCAGTGGATGGCGTCCAGCATCAGCGAGTCGTAATAGTCGGCCTCTTCATCCAGGTTTTGCAGGCGGGATAGCAAGGTATCGCTGGCCAGATCGCGATGGTTGACCAGCAAGCGTTGAATACTTTCACGAATTTGGGGCGGCAAGCGCCATAATTGCAATTCCGAAACGAATAACTTCGGCAACGCCGGATTCTCGTGCTGGAAGTGGGTCGCCGCCAGGAACTTGTCGTCAAACTGGTAGTTCCCCGCCGCTCGGTAGCCTAAGGCCTCGAAAATCCGGCCGAGCGTGCAAATTCCAACGCATGGGTTCTGGCAGGCAAAGGTCCGGAAAGCGATGTGATCGTTGAAAAACGTGGCGTTGTGCTGGGCAATGACCTGTTCGTACGTGGCAACGTACCGAACGCGTCGCCGATAGACATCCCACAAGCGGTCGAACAACTCGACCAAGAATTGTTCCCGCGTCGTCCGGGTTTCAACGGCCGAACGGTGCGGCCCCCTCGTATCACCGTGCATCGTTTTTCCCTTCCGCGAAAGCGGGGTAAAGGACCATCAATGTCATTCTATGCGACTGGTCTGTCCATTCTCCGGACGGGGAGTGAGCAACCCAATCGAAATCCAGCAATTGACTTGTCACTAGTTCCTGTCATTACAATGGGGACAGCGAACTAGACATTCTGTCGCGATTGCGATTCCAGCGGGCACTTCGGCGAGGATTCGTACATGCTTTCTCTCACGGTTTCATCGGTAACGCGGGTCGTAATCGGGATGACGATTGCGACAGCTTGTTCCGTCGCATTTGCCAAAGAGCCAGCCGCCGGATCGTCGGCCGCGCGGCGCGAGGGCATGATCGCGCGGATCGACGAGCTACTCGACGCCCGCCGCGCAGAAATGAAAGTCGAAGCAGCTCCCCCTGCATCCGACGCCGAATTCCTGCGCCGCATCTCGCTCGACTTGCACGGCGCGGTTCCACGCGTGGCCGAGGTCCGCGAGTTTCTCGCCGACACCAGCGACAACAAGCGGGCCCTGTGGGTCGATCGGATGATCGCTTCGCCGTCGTTTTCGCAGCACATGGCCGAAGTGTGGCGGAACATCATGTTGCCTTCGACCAGCGAAATTGAGCAAATCCAAAGTGTCGCCGGCGTTCACAACTGGCTCCGCCGCCAGTTCGATAAGAACGCTCGCTACGACCAGATGGTAAGCGACCTGCTGGTGGCGACAAGCGGTCGCGAAGCGGGCCCGGCGTTGTACTACACCTCGCTCGAACTCAAGCCCGAAAAGCTGGCGTCATCCACCGCTCGGATTTTTCTAGGCATCCATCTGGAGTGCGCCCAGTGCCACAACCATCCTTTCGATCACTGGAAGCAAGAGGATTTTTGGGGTTACGCCGCGTTCTTCGCTCAGTTGCGAGGTGCGGGGCAAAGTGTCCCCGGCATGGCGGCCGACGTGGCTGACAGCGATACCGGCGAAGTCAAGTTGCCCGACACCGAAAAGGTAATCGCGCCCAAGTATCCGGGCGGAACCGACGCAGCACAGCGCCGCAGCGGCAGCCGCCGTTTGCAACTCGCCATCTGGATGGCCTCGCGCGACAATCCCTACCTGCCGAGAGCAGGCGTGAATCGCTTGTGGTGGGTCATGTTTGGCCGCGGGCTGGTCGAACCAGTCGACGACATGAACGAGAAGAACGTCCCCACGCATCCGGAATTACTCAACGAACTCTCGCGATACTTCGTCGAAACCGGTTTCGACGTGCGGGAAGTACTGCGAACCATCGCCGGGACCAAGGCCTACCAGCGCAGCAGCGTTGCGGCCGCCGACCTGCCTCCCGAGAGCTACGCCGCGATGCCTGTCCGCGCACTAAGTGCCGAACAGATTTACGATTCGCTGGCGCGGGCGCTCGATCGTCAGCCAATGGCCACGTTCCCCGGCCTCACCAATGATTCGGCGTTCGATCAGCGGCGCATTGCCTTCTTAGCCAAAATGCGTGCGCCCTCAAAGAACGCTCTCGACTACGCGGCTGGTGTTCCTCAGGCCCTTACTCTTCTCAACGGCGACGACACCGCCGAAGCTGCCGACGGCGAGCGAAGCGGGTTGCTCGGCGCGCTCGAGTCGCCCCTCTTCACCGATGAAAAAAGGATCGAGACGATGTTCCTGGCGGTTTTGACTCGCACGCCCGATGCCGAGGAACGCCAAGTCTTCGGCGAGTTGCTATCGAAAGCCTCGCCCGGCGAGAAATCCAAAGCCCTCGGCGACGCCCTGTGGGTTTTGCTCAACTCCGCCGAATTCGCAACGAACCACTAAAGTGCGGCCGGCTCGTCAGAGGAATTTGCGCGCGTATCGCGCCCCTGCTGCTTCCATTTCGGGACATCGCATGAAGAATTTTCTCCTCGCGTTCAGTTTGCTCGTAGTCACTTGCTCGTCCGCATTTCCGCAATCAAAGGCCGAAAGCGAACTCTATAAACAACTCTCAGAGGGGCCCGACCGAGTCAAGGCAATGGAAGACGTCTTGCGAGCTCCCGAGGAGCGTTCAACGGTCATTCTCTACTTTGCCGCCTCCGTGGCATATAAGGAAAAGCGGTTGGAGGACAGTGGTTTCCTCTTCTACGCCGCTCAGTTGCGAGCGCGTTTTGACCGAGAGTGCTTCAAGGCCAAAGGCACGGGCGGTGATAGCCCAGGCGTGTTATTTGGCGCGCTTTCCCAGCAACTGGGAAGCGAGATTAATCCGGCGATCATGGCGGAGCCCAAGGTGTACGCCAAAGCACTGGCGCGAGTTAAAGCTTGGATTCCGAAGGCCTCCAAGGACTACGATCCAGGTTACGAGTACACAAAGAGAAAAACCGAAGCCGATGCACACGAAGCCGTAAAGGAGCAACGAAACGAGTTTTTCAGCCGCATGGGTGATTTATCCCTGCTTTTGAACGATGCCGACTATTTCGCTGCTTTTCGTACTCTTCAGAAGCACAATCTTGATCGCGAAAACAATCCGCTAACAAAGGAAGAAAAGGAACAAGTCGAGGAGACGATGAAGCGGATTGAGCGGGAGAAAAAACTAAAGGGCGTTTTCACGAAGTAAACTTCGCAGTCTCGCCGCAAAGCCAATGCGGCACCCGTAACGCGCCGAAATGGGGACAGCTCACATTGACCCTGGGCCGGAATCAATGGCGGGTCTGTCCCTTCCCTCACACTACTTCCACGTTCCTTCTTCGCACTTTCGCAATGCTACATGTAAACTAGCTTCAACGTGCACTCTTACTAGATGAAACGCCGCCGAGCCTCTCTGTAGGGATCATAAGTGGAACTCGCCAACCCACTCCATGCGCCCGCCGCCATCGAGCGTTGGACGGCGGTGAACCAGGAGATCCTCGCGCTCGCCCGCGCCGGCTTGCCGATGGAACCGGGCCTTCGTGCCGCCGCCACCGACATGCTCGCCCGCGATGGCGAAAAGACCACGCAAGTCGCCGATGCCCTTGCCTCCGGTTGCGACCTGGCAACCGCGCTCGAAAGGGCGGGCGTTGTCACACCGCCGGCCTATGTCGCAGCTCTCCGCGCAGGCGAACGGACAGGCAAGCTCGCCACAGCCATCGAAGGGATCATCAACGCCTCCGCCACCGCCGAGCACGCCGCCCGCCAATGGCGATTGGCCATTTGGCACCCTTGGTTCATCCTGGTGATCGGCTTGGCGTGCATCGTGGCGACGCGCAGCATCACCGCAGAACCGCTGGCCAAAACGCTGCGCGAGTTGGATGTGCCAAGCACCTTCCTGGAACAATTGCTCGCCTGGTGGCCATGGAGCGTCGATCCGAGTTTTCTGATCTCATTGGGCATAGCCATCCCCATCCTGGCCTGGCTGATTCTGCGGAGCATCCCATGGCTGATCGGCTGGGGTACCTGGTCGCCGCTGGCGCACGCGAGGCTCCAACAAGCGCAAGCTTTTCAATCTGATTTGCTGGCCCTGCTGCTAGAACACGAGGTCCCCTTCCCCGAGGCCCTCGCGCTTTCCGGCGACGCCTCGGGACATCGCGAATTGGCGGCGGCAAGTCGCCGTGAAGCCGAGGCTTTGACACGCGGTGGAGTCGAATCGAGCTTGCCAGCCGCTCGTCCAGTCGGGGCAACTCCTTTCTCTCTAGGCGTCTCATGGTTGGGGCGAACCAATCGGATATCGCTCGACTCATTGCGATTGTTGCGCAATGATGCGCAGCGATTGCGGCGGAAGGCGAGCGACGGGATCGTATTTTGGCTGACCATGGTTCCAATGGCCTCCGGGTTCTGCCTCGCGGCAATGCTTGCTTTGCTCCAGGCCGGGTTGGCGGTCGGGCCCTTCTTCGAAGCTCTTCATCGGCTGGCGCTTAAATGAGCACTGCGGTCAGCGCCCCGAAGCGCATTTCGCCGATGACCCTTACGACGGACGAAGCGGAGACGCTCGCCCGACTGCTGGCCGACGCCATGCGCGGGGGCATCGACTTGCCGCGAGGGCTGCGGCGAATCGCGGAACAGCCAGAGTTCTCGCGCCTCGCATCTGCGCTGCGATTGGTGGCCGACGACCTGGAACGGGGTGCGGGACTCGATGCCTTCGCACAAAGCAAACGATTGCGCTCTCCGGCAACCCTGGTTGGCCTGATCGCCGCCGCCTCACACGGCCACGAGCAAGCCGCCGTCCTCGCCGAACTGCTCGATATTCGCGAGTGGCGTTGGGAACAGCATCGCCAGGTATTGAAGGCGGTGTTGTATCCGCTTTTGATGTTCCTTTTGACACTGGTGGGATTGGGAGTTCTGTTCAACTTGTTCGTGCCCACCATGACCGAGCTCATCCGCGAATTCGAGCTTGCGGTGGGAGACGATACCAAGGCCCTGATGTGGCTGGCCGGTCAAGGACAGTGGCCATTCTGGATCGGCATCGCGTTTTTTCCCTCGGTTTTGGCACTTTCGTGGCTGTTTTTGCCGAAGGCGATTTTCCATCGCGTCGTGGCCACCATCCCACTGTGGGGCAAACTCCACTGGTGGCTTGGATCCGAACAGTGGCTTCGCTCGCTGGCCGTTTTGGTCGAGCAAGGTGTTCCCTTGCCCGTGGCACTTCAACTTACGGCACAGGTGGTCGATCACGGCATGGCGGCTGCGGCCTCCCAGCGGTTGGCTAAGGCCATCGAGCAAGGAGCCGATTTTCCGACCGAACTCGCCAAGAGCAACAATCTTCCCCGCATGATCGCAGCCTACGCGCAAGCGGGACTGCGCCGCGACCAGTTGGGCCAGTCGCTCCGCGCCGCGGCCGACGTCCTATCCGACTGGGCAGCGGCCCGAACCACTTGGCTGATCGTCATTCCCTCCGTCTGCATGTTCGTGTTCATCCCCGCGATCCTGATTCGGATGTACGAACTTTGCTTCTGGCCAATGGTCGGGCTGCTCGGGGGGCTATCTGGCCGAGGTGGCGGCATGATGGGAGGTCCCGGCGGGGGCACAAGCGTCGGCAGCACCTGTATCGTCGCCGCAACCTTCCTCCTGTTACCCGCGGTCGCGATCTGGTTCGCTTACAAGGTCATGGCGGGTGACCGGGAACACCAAGGCTGGCCCCTAGTCATGCTGCGAATCACGATGTGGGTGACGAACATCATGCTCGTCATGATGTTGTTCGGCGCCATGGCGGGTGCCGCCTTTGTTTGGTTCTTCCCCATGGCGATGGCAGCCACGATTTCGCTTTTTTTGCATGCGCGGGCGACGGCGAGGCGTGGCATGTTGTGGCATCTGGCCTTGGCCGCCGACCAACGAGTTCCCCTGTTTGAAGCGGCCTACGCTTGTGGCTCGGGGCGAGGGAATCCACTTGCAACAAAGTGCATACGGCTCGCTCGACGACTCGAAGCCGGAACGCCCATCTTGCCGGCCATGAAACAGGCCGGCATTGCCTTGTCGCTCGACGATCGCACGGCGATCTCGGCCGCGGCACAGTCGGGCCACTTCGGCAAGCTGCTCCGCCAATACATGACGCGGCAACGTGAAATCGCCGCCCGCCCTGGATTTCAGCCGGGACAGGTACTCTACCTTTTGATGTCCGGCGTTACGGCTCTGACATTAGTCACCTTCGTGTGCCTGAAGATCGTCCCTGTTCTGGCACGGATGTTGGACGAATTTGAATTGAAGGTCGACAGGACATGGGTGTTCTTTATTAACGTGATGCTCTTCGCGGCGACATTTTGGCCTTTGTTCCTCGGCGTGCCGCTTGTTTTCCTGTTGATCGGGGCGTTCTCGGAACCGACCATGCGAAGCTTCTTGGGAGCGATCTACTCCTCGATCTTCGGCATTTCGCGGCGAAGGGCCGGCGGAATCGTCGCGCGGACGATGGCGAATCTTTTGCCGCTTGGCTGGTCGATCGAAAGGTCGCTCGCCTCGTTGAATGCACAGAGTCCCGACATCGGCTGGCGTTTGCGAGTCGCGCCCGTCATTCTCGCGTTGGAATCCGGAGTGCCGCCGATCGATGCCATGAGTCGCGCGGGTTGGTTTACCGCCAACGAGACCGCCGCCCTCACGGCCGCCGCCCGTGTAGGCAATCTCCCATTCGCTTTTGAACAAATCGCTGACCGGCGCGATCGTCGAGCGACGGAAAAGAGCCGCTTCGTGATGCACTTGTTTTCGAATCTGGCATTGATGGTCGGCTTGGCTGTGACCGGGATGCTGGGCTGGATCGTGTTCGGGCCACTTATCGCCTTGATTCAAGGATTGGCGAAATGACGATTCTCCGGCGCATGAGTTTCACCCAGCCTGTGACCGCGCGGCGTGGCCTTACCATCATGGAAGCGACTGTGGCGCTTTCGATTGCCGCGTTCACGGTCGCGATCGCCACGCAACTGATGGTCTCCTCGCACCGGGGGCAGCAACTTCAAACCCAACGGGAGCAGGCCCTGCGGGAGCTCGACAATGCCCTGGAGATGGCCTTTTGGATGGATCAGTCGCAGTTGGAAAACACTTCGCTTGAAAAAGTGGCCCGCACCATTGTCGAGACGGCGCAGGCGACCGGCACGGCCCCCGACGGACTGGCCATTGCGCTGACTATCACCGACGATCCCTCGATGCCCCAAACCAAACGGATCGACGCGGTGGCAAGTTATCGCGAAAAGGGCTCGGACACGACTCTCACGCTCCCCACCATCTCGATTTGGCGAAGCACTTCATCGGTTGCTGAAGCTTCCATTCCTGAAGCATCCGAATCCCCAACCTCTGGAACTCAAGCGTCTAATCCTCTCCCGGAGGCCGCCCCATGACCAGCAATCCCTTTTCCCTCAACAAGGCTTCGATGGCACGTCGTTCTGGTACGAGCCTGTTGGAAATGATGGTTATCATTTCGATGATGGCGGTCATCCTCCCTTCAGTCACCGTCGCCCTGGCGGGGATCGCCAAAACGGTGCGCAATCAGCGCCGTGCGGAGGAAGCTGGCCGAATTGCCGAGCGTCTTGTGCAGCAGGTTCGCAGCGATGCGCATCGGTCGCAGGGGCCGATCGACGTCGCCGCCGATAAAATGGTTTGCTGGTTGCCCGGCGAAATCGAAGTTACGTATACCCTGCCAGGCGAAACCGCCGCGGTGGCCGGCATTGAGCGCATAGAGAGATCGGGACCACGCATCCTAAGCCGGCAGAGTTTTCAATTGGCGGCCGGCGAGCGAGCTTCGTTTTCGATCTACCGGACCAGCGAGTTTCTCAACGCCCCCGCCGTCATCGAGCTGCGGTTTGAGAATGAAGTGAAGTCACGCGGCTGGCGCGTGATTGCGGCGGCACCCCAGACGGAGATCCGCCATGAATAGACGAACGCAACGCGGCGGTTGGGGGCTGATGGCAGTTCTCGTCGTATTGGGCGTGATCGTCGCTCTCGGCGGAATGTTGATGAGCAGCATGGTGCGGCAACGGCGCGAGATGCGATATCGCCTTGAAGTACAACAAGCCCGCTGGTTGGCTGCCTCGGTCGTCCGTATGACGTCCGGCGAAGTGGAAGAATCGTCGCGTGCCACGTGGAAGCCATCGCTCGCCGTTAATTCGCCGATTGCGGAGTTGCGCGCCCGCATCGAAGTTGACCGCTCGAACGCGAACTTGGGCGAACGACGCGTCGTCGTCGAAACGTCCGAAAACGGAAAGAGTCGCATCGTTTACTCGGAACTCCTTGTTGGTCCGTCCAAATAGTCTTATTGCGATCCTGGACACCTGCTCATGAACTCATCTTGCACTACAAAGCGTCTTGGATTCACGTTGGTCGAACTCCTCGTGGTGATCGCGATTATCGGCATCCTGGTGGCCCTGTTGCTTCCAGCAATTCAGGCCGCGCGAGAAGCCGCGCGACGAAACCAATGCGGGAACAATGTGGCGCAAATGATTCTCGCGGTGCATCACTACGCCGACGCGCATTCGGTTTATCCCGCCGGAACGAGCGATGTTGCGGGACCAATCGCCAACTCGGTCAATGGTTATCATCACGGTTGGTTGGGGAGAATCTTGCCCGGCCTCGACGAAGCCACCCGTTTCAACAAGACCGACTACAAGGTAAGCGTCTACCATCCCAACAACGCGCCGTTGCGGAACGTTGCCCCGTCGTTCTGTCGTTGCCCCAGTGCCCCGGTGGGCAATGGCTGGACCAGCAACTACGCCGCCTGTCACCATGACGGCGAAAAGCCCATCGACGCCAACGACAGCGGCGTGTTCTTCCTCAACAGCCGCGTGTCCGATCGCCACGTGACCGACGGCCTTTCCTACACGCTCTTCCTTGGCGAAAAACACCTCGACACCTACGACCTGGGCTGGTTCTCCGGAACGCGCGCGACGTTGCGGAACACGGGGTCGATGGAAACGGCCCGTTCCATAGCCTCGCTGACGAGCAATCCACCTACGACCGATTTCGAATACAGCTGGACCACCTCTGGTGGGAGGGCGCCCAACGGCATGCGGAACTGGCAGGCCCCAGCCATTCTTTCGTCCAACTCCGTGGTCGACGGCGAAGAAAAGCAAGTCGACCCCAGCCTGAGCGTCCCACCGCCCGGCGCGCCGGCCTCGTACACCATGGCGCTCGCCAGCCCGGCTTGGGTAGGCGGCTTCGGCAGCTTCCACAACGGAGGATTCCTCAGCGCTTTCGGCGACGGGAGTGTGCGCTACATTCCGTTCGGCACCAATCAAACGGTCTATCGCCGCTTCGGACACCGTTCCGACGGAGCCATCCCAGTGGCCGTTTGGTAACAGTCCCACTCCCCCTCGCCTTCGACTCCCCTTCTCCCCATCCTTACCCGCCACAAATAATCCGCCGCGCGCAAACGAGATTGTCCGCGCCACGTCTTACTTCGCTTGAGGTTCCTCGGTCACTTCGAAGACCGGCAGATCGTTTCGAAAGATCACGCGGCGGATTTCACTAAGCGGGATGATCTCGGTCATATCCGACTGGTGGAGATACTCGATTTCGAGGTAGTCGGTTCCGATGCTCACAATCCGATGGACGTCCGAGCCGAAGTTGATGTAGTTGGAACGCTCGATCGTTTCTTGCTGCTGAGTCAGTTCCCGCTGCAACTTGAGGATTTCCTCGGTCGAGTCCCTTCGCGTTCGCGCTTCAGTAATGTTTGCCCGCATCACGATCCTGCGCTCCGTTTTCTCTCGGCTGAATTCGGTGGCTTTCGCGCGGGCCTCGACGTGCGCGGCGTGCTGCTCCTCCGTCATTGCGTGCAGCGCCATGCTGGTGTTTCGTTCGTCGTAGGTCACTCCTACGTAAGCGAAACCCTTAAGACGCTCGAGCAGTGAGTTCGGCGGCGCGCTAGCCGGCTTGTCCTGGCAATAAACCACGCCCAGCAGTGTGAACCCAATCAACAGCGCCGCGGCGCCCAACGGAAAAACAGAACGTGCAAATCGCATGGCCAGATCCCTCGTGGAAGCAACAAAGCAAGATTTCGGCACTGCTATCAGTTTACGTAGCCAGCGAACAGCCATGCGACAAAATGTTTCACCCTCATCGATGGATGAGACACCTCGGTAGCGCCTGTTTCAGCCGCTCGACTCCCTCCTGCGTGACCTGCGTCTCGTAAAGGCGAAGGGACGTCAAGTTCGAGATTCCCACCAGGTGCACAAGCCCGGCATCGGTCACTTGGGTACGGTCGAGGTAGAGAAGTTGCAAGTGCTCGAGTTTCGATAGCCTGGCGAGCCCACGATCAGTGACGCCCGTGGAGATGAGATAGAGCCTCTGTAGCTCCGAAAGCTCTTGCACGTGTTCCAAGCCCGCGTCGGTGATGGCGGTCTCGTCCAGATAAAGCCACTCTAAGCGTTTCAGTTCGCGCAGAAGTGCAAGGTCGTCATCGGTGACGGAACTTTGTCGCAAATCCAACGCCAAGAGGCGATTGAACCGCCCCACCATGCCGAGGTCGAGATCTTTTGCCTGCGGGGCCCATACCTCGGACACGTCGAGAAAGAAGTTGCTCCCCAGCGCGGGCGCGAGCCACTCGTACGCAGAGTCCGGCAAGATATCAGGCCAACGGTGATAATAGACTCTGCCCCCGTGCGCAAGGATCGATTCGATGCACGCGCGCTGTTGGCGAGCCAACTCCAACTCTCGCGCCAACCAACTGCACGGAATCGCGATCACCGGAACCATCAACAGCAGCGTCGACAAGCCAAACTGCATTTTCGCCTTGAAGAATCGGCTCGCAACAATGACCACGCCCAGCAGCAAAAGCAGAACGGCCGTAACGGCCACCGCAACCAGGACCGCGAATCCCTTCTGCTCGTTGAACCAAAACCATCGGTAGCGGGCGGAGACGACAAGAAAACCCTGCAGCAACAGGACCAACATCAGGAACTTAGCGGTTGTCGGTGCATACCAGGGCGGCCTAGGCGCTGGGATTGTCGCACGGTTGCCAAGATCCGAGGACATATTCGTTGTCCCACAGGCGAAGCAGCTAGAATCAAAGAGTATCAGCCGCATTTGAGGCAAGCTGTGGACAACTATACGGGACCTGTCAGGCCGTTGTTTCGATCCGAAGCTGAGATATGGTCGAGATCACGGCTTCGATAACTCCACGACAAAGCCACCCACGAATAGCTTGCCCTTGCGTGCGGCATGCCGCATCACCCACTTTCAGATCCCAGGTCCCGGTGAACTCTTCACGTTGGCCAGTCTTTCAGGCTAAAGTGGAGGGCACAGCAGGACAAGGATCTCACCAACGATACGATTGATGGCCATGCGATTTCGATATTCGTCACCCGAGCGTTCTGGCGCACTGGCAGCATTCGCTTGCACCCTGGCGCTATTCTTTTGGGTTAACTCGGCTACCGCCGACGAGCCTTCCCTCGCCAACCAGGTGGCCAAGCTCTTGCATCGCCGCTGCGGCGAGTGTCACGGCGCTACCAAGCAAGAAGCGGGCCTTCGCTTCGACCGCTGGGGGGATGAACTTCCCACCAGCGACAGCGGACCGGCGATTGTCGCGCGGATGTGGTCGCAAGGGGAACTGCCACGGCGGATTCAACTGCCGGCCGACGATGCCGAGCGGATGCCGCCCGCCGAGTCAGGCGAACTCCTCTCGCCAGACGAAATCGACCTGATCAAACGCTGGATCGAAGCTGGCGCCGAGCGTCCCACCGAGCGCGTCGCCGATCCCGCAACCAAGCACCGGATGTTCCAGCCTATTGATCTGGCGGCCGTCGCTGCCGGTCCACAGTCGATCGATGCCTTTGTTGATGCCGCGCTCGCCGAGCGAAAGTTGGTTCGCAACAGCCCAGCCGATCGCCGAACGCTCGTGCGACGCATCTTCCTGGACGTGCTCGGCTTGCCGCCCTCGCCTGAACAAGTCGAGGCTTTTGTTGCCAGCAACGACCCGCAAGCTTACGAAAAACTGATCGACGCCGCCCTTGCTTCGCCGCGCTACGGCGAACGCTGGGCGAGGCACTGGCTGGACGTGGTTCGCTTCGCCGAGAGTAACGGCTTCGAAACCAATACCGAACGCAAAAACGCCTGGCCCTATCGCGACTACGTGATCGCCTCGCTCAACGCCGACAAGCCTTACGATCAATTCGTCCGCGAACAACTCGCCGGCGACGCATTGGGTGCACCGGTCGCCACCGGGTTTCTCGTGGGCGGATCGTACGACCAGGTGAAGAGTCCCGATCCGGTTCTCACTGCGCAGCAGCGGGCGGACGAGTTGCACGACATGATCAGCACGACCGGTTCGGCCTTCATGGGGCTGACCGTCGGTTGTGCCCGCTGCCACAGCCACAAGTTCGATCCGATTCCGCAAACCGATTACTACGCCCTCAAGGCAGTGCTCGAAGGAGTCCAGCACGGCGAGCGGCCCGTAACCATTGAACCCGATGCCCAGCGAGAAAAGCACCGCCGCCAGGCGATCGCCGCGCTGGCCGAGACGACGGCGCAGCTTGATCGCCTCGAATTGTTAGCCGATCCCTACGCAACGGCGCCTCGTCGTCCCGGCACACAGCCCGGCAAAAACGTCGAGCGGTTTTCGCCCGTCGAAGCCAAGTTCGTCCGCTTCAGCATCCAAGCCACCAACGGCAGCGAACCGTGCCTGGATGAACTGGAGGTCTTCTCGGCCGAAGAGACGCCCCGAAATGTCGCGCTCGCCACGAGTGGAGCGACGGCGACGTCTTCAAGTGATTTGCCCGGCTACCCGATCCACAAACTCGAGCACATCAACGACGGGCGATACGGCAACGATCGAAGCTGGATTTCGAACGAAGCGGGCCGCGGCACGATGACGATCTCGTTCCCCACGAGCGAACGGATCGATCGTTTGGTGTGGAGCCGCGACCGCAACGTCCCGCCGCAATTCACCGACCGGACGGCAACGCAATATGAAATCGCTGTCTCGCTCGATGGACAAGACTGGACCCTCGTCGCATCGCACGCCGATCGCGCTCCGTTTGGTTCGCCTGCCCCGACCGGAGGTGGCGGCGATAAAAATGGCGGTGAGGACGCATCGGCCGCTCTTCGCAACCGGTTGCAATCGAGGCAAAAGGAACTTGAACAGGAAATCGCCTCGCTCACCAGCGCCCCCATGGCCTATGTCGGCAACTTTGTCGGCGCGCAGCCGACGATGCGGCTCCATCGCGGCGACGTGACGCAGCCCCGCGAAGCGATCGCCCCCGGCGGACTCTCGGAACTCGGCAACGCTTGGCAGTTGCCGGCCGGTGCCCCCGAGAGCCAGCGGCGACAGAAGTTGGCCGAGTGGATTACGTCGCCCGAGCATCCTCTCACGGCGCGCGTGATCGCCAACCGCGTGTGGCAACATCACTTTGGAATCGGCCTCGTCGAAACGGCCAGCGACTTTGGCCGCGGCGGCGCGGTTTGCACCCATCCGGAGTTGCTCGATTTGCTCGCCGCGCGGCTGATCGAGTCGGGTTGGAGTCTCAAGACAATCCACCGCGACATCTTGTTGAGTGAAACCTACCGGCAAAGCAGCACGGCCCGCCAAGATGGCTTGGCGGTCGATTCCGGCTCGCGCTACCTATGGCGATTTCCGCCGCGTCGCGTCGAAGCCGAAGTGGTGCGTGACGCCATGCTCAGCGCCAGCGGCGTGCTCGACTTACGGATGGGCGGTCCGGGCTTCGACTTGTTCGAGCCCAACGGCAACTACGTGAAGGTCTATCGCTCGCGCGCAACCTTCGGTCCCGAGACATTCCGCCGCATGGTCTACCAATCGAAGCCGCGGATGCAACTCGACGACACCTTCGGTGCGTTCGATTGTCCCGACGCCGGGCAAATCGCCCCCAAACGCCACCGCAGCACGACCGCGCTGCAAGCCCTCAACTTGTTGAACAGCCCATTCGCGCTCGAACAATCACAACTAGCAGCAAAGCGACTGGAGACGGAAACGCCTGGCGACGTCACCCAACAAGTACGCCGCGCGTTTTGGAATACGTTTCAGCGATCTCCAGACGTCGAAGAACTTGCCGCCGCGATGGAACTCGTCGCCGAGCATGGCTTGGGTTCGCTGTGCCGCGCCTTGTTTAACGCCAACGAATTTTTGTACATCGAGTAACTCTCAACCTTCGCTTTCCTCTCTGTGGCCTCCGTGCCTCTGTGTTTCAAAATCCTGAAATGGAAACACAGAGACACAGAGGATACGGAGAGAAGATGCCTTAATAGCCAACACGAAAAAGATATTGCTGCTATGACTTCGTCCATTTCATCGGTTGGTCATTGGCTTGCCACTCGGCGATCGTTCCTTGCCCATACGGCGACGGGGCTGAGTGGCATCGCGCTGGCGTCACTGCTGAACGATCGAGCACGGGCCGAGGCGCACGCACCATGGCGGCCTCAGATCGATCCAACGCATCCCCTCGCGCCGCGGCAGCCGATGTTCCAGCCGAAGGCGAAGCGCGTCCTCACGATCTTCATCTCGGGCGCGATCAGCCATATCGATACGTTCGACTACAAGCCGGAGTTGATTGCCCGGCACGATCAGCCGATGCCTGGTGGCGACAAGCTGGTCACGTTCCAGGGAGAGCAAGGAAACCTGATTCAGCCGGTGTGGAAATTCAAGCCGCGCGGCGAGTCGGGCAAGATGACCAGCGAACTCCTGCCGAACTTGGGCGAACTGGCCGACGAGATGTGCTTCATCCACTCGATGACGGCCAAGGCGAACACGCACGGCCCCGCCGAAAATCAGATGAGCACCGGCTTCACGCTCGACGGCTTCCCCGGCATGGGCTGCTGGGTCTCGTACGCGCTCGGAAGCGAGCAACAGAACTTGCCGGCGTTCGTCGCGATCCCCGATCCGCGCGGCGTTCCGCAAACAGGACCCAACCACTGGAACTCGGCCTTCCTGCCGGCCGTCTTCCAAGGAACGGCCTTCAATGCCGATAAGCCGATTCCGCACCTCGCTCGCCCGGCGTCGATTGCGCCGCAAACCGATAAGGCGACGCGCGACTTCCTCCGCAAACTCAACGACAAGCATCTGGCCGCGCGCCCCGGCGATTTGGAACTCGCGGCGCGGATCGCCAGTTACGAGATGACCGCGCGCTTACAAACCGCCGCCGCGGAAGTCTCCAATTTCTCCGACGAGTCGGCCGCCACCCTGGCCGCATACGGAGCCGACGACGCCGAGAACAAAAGCAAAGCAGGCTTCGCGCGGAACTGCATCCTGGCCCGGCGGCTGCTCGAGCGCGATGTCCGCTTCGTCCAACTCTTCAACGGCAGCTACGCGATGGGCGAAGGGGTCGGCAACTGGGATGGGCACAAAACGCTCAAAGACCAGTACAGCGTTCACGGTCCGATTCTCGATCAACCGTGCGCCGCCCTGCTGCGCGATCTGAAACAGCGTGGATTGCTTGCCGATACGTTGGTCGCGTTCGTCACCGAGTTCGGCCGCATGCCGACTTTCCAAAAGGGAGCATCGGGCCGCGACCACAACCCACAAGGATTCACCGTTTGGCTGGCCGGTGCCGGCGTGAAGCGCGGATATTCGTACGGCGCCACCGATGAATTCGGCCATAAGGCCGTCGACAAGGTGACGACCATCTACGACCTCCACGCCACGATCCTGCACCTGATCGGCCTCGACCACGAGCGACTCAGCTTCTACCACAACGGAATCGAACGCCGCCTCACCGACGTCCACGGGCATGTGATCAAAGATGTCTTGAGCTAGGGAATTCACCACCAAGCGAAGGAGAAGGGGAGACTGGGGGAATGGGAGATGGGGAGCGAAAGGCGTTACTTCGCAAATCAAAAATCACCAATCCCGAAATCACACTCCCCCTCTCCTCCGACTCCCCTTCCCCCCGTCTCTTCCTTCTCCGTGCCCTCCGTATCTCCGTGGTGAATCCCCTCTCTCGCTCGGCGTGCAAAACCGGTTACCATTGGCCTGTACCCCTATCTGCTTCCTCTGATCGGCAAAGAAAACACAGCATATGGATTGGTCGCGGCCGCCGTTGGATTTGAGTCGTTTGCGAGTCTTTCCGTTGGCGACCCGCAAGAGCTTGACGAAGGTCGACGAGATCGTGATCGATCCCGATTCGACGCCCAAGCCCGTTTCAGAGTTCTTGTCGAAGCAGATCGACAATACCGCCGGCGCTGTCGCCGAGGCAGTTCGCCGAAAAGCGTCGGTAATGCTCCTCTTCGGCGCGCATTTGCTGCGGAACGGGAGCGTCCGCATCCTCGACCAAATGATGCAGCGCGGATGGCTCACGCACCTGGCGACCAACGGCGCGACGACCATCCACGACTGGGAATACAGCTGGCTTGGGCGATCGACCGAGAGCGTCCGCGACGGCGTCGCTCACGGAAATTTCGGCACGTGGGACGAGACGGGCCGAACGCTCAACCTGGCCGTGCTCGTCGCGGGAGCGGCCGACGAAGGCTATGGCCGCGGCGTCGGGCGATTCATCCATGAAGACGGCATCACCGTTCCCACATCCTGGGAACTCGAACAATCGATCTGCGGCGAGCCGACCCATCCGCTCACCGCCGCGCGGGCCGACTTGCTGGCTACGATTACCCGGCACCAAATTCCGGCTGGACGCTACACGATCGAGCACCCCTGGAAACAAACATCGCTTCTCGCGGCTGCGTTTCGCAACAACGTCCCCTTCTCGGTCCATCCAGGCATCGGGTACGACATCACGGCCACGCACCCCATGTTTTCCGGCGCAGGGCTCGGCCGCGGCGCGCATCGCGACTTTGCTCACTTTTGCGCCGCAGCCGAGGGGCTCGACCACGGCGTCGTCCTCTCGGTCGGCTCGGCCATCATGGGCCCGCAAGTCTTTGAAAAGAGTTTGAGCTGCGTCAACAACTTGCGATTGCTCGACGGGCGCCCCATCGTGGAAGGGCACTCGATCCACATCGTCGACCTGCAAGATGGCGGCAACTGGGATTGGACCCAAGGCGAGCCTCCCAAGACGAATCCCGCCTACTACCTCCGCTTCTGCAAAAGCTTTGCCCGCATGGGCGGCGCCATGCACTATCTGCAATGCGACAACCTCGCCTTCGTCCACCATTTGTACGCCCGCTTAAAGACGATGGGGATCTAGCTGTGTGGCACAGAAGGATTTTTGCCACAGAGGTCGCAGAGGGCTCAGAGAAGGAGGGGTCGAGAAAGATGGGGACGACTTCTAATCACTTTGTTGACTATGAATCAATGAATCGGTCTACCTTGGTAACAAAACTTTTGTGAACAGACGCCAATGCATGCAGGCATGATGGTTTGCACCACCTTTTAGAACTCCCTCCGTGATCTCGGTGTCCTCTGTGGCAAAACTCCTTCCTATGAATTCCTCTCGCGCTCTCGAAATTGCCCGCCAGTACAGACACCTCGCCATTGGCGTGCTCGGCGATATGTGCTTGGACCGCTATCTGGAGATCGACCCCGCCAGGAGCGAGATCTCGATCGAGACGGGACTGCCGGTCTACAACGTGACGCGCGTTCGCAGCCAACCCGGCGCGGCGGGGACGATTCTGAACAACTTGCTGGCCCTTGGCGTGGGCACCATCGTCCCCATCGGCTTCTGCGGTGACGACGGCGAGGGATACGAATTGACGCGGGCCCTTCGCTCACACAAGCCGGTCGACTTGGGCTCGTTCGTCCAAACAAGCCAGCGGCGGACGTTCACTTATTGCAAGCCGTTGGTGATGGAGTCGGCGGGCCCGCGCGAGTTGAATCGCCTCGACAGCAAGAACTGGGATGCCACGCCGCCCGAAGTCGAGCGGCAAATCGTTGCCGGGCTCAAGCGAATCGCCGCCAAGCTCGACGCCTTGATCGTGATGGACCAGGTCGACTTGGAAGGAACCGGCGTCGTAACGCGCGGCGTCCTCGAGGCCGTTGGCGAACTCGCAGCCCAGCGTCCGACCCTTCCCATTTTGGGCGACAGCCGGCGCGGGCTTCGCAATTGGCCGAAAGTTCAGCTCAAGATGAACCGCGCGGAGCTCGCCACGCTTTTAGGTGCACAGCCCGGACGAGACTTGAGCGAAGTGGAAGCCGCCGCACGGCGATTGGCCAGCCAGCATGGCCGTGAGGTGTTCGTTACGCTTTCCGAAGACGGCATCCTGGGAGCATCGCCCGATGGCGAAGTCGCGCGGCTCCCCTGCCATCCCATTCGCGGACCAATCGACATCGTCGGGGCGGGCGACTCAGTGAGCGCCAACCTCGCCGCGGCCTTAGCCGCCAAAGCATCGCTGGTGGAGTCGCTCGAAATGGCGAACGCAGCGGCCTCGATTGTGATCCATCAAGTCGGGACCACCGGCACCGCGGCGCCGCAACAAATCGCCGCGATGTTTACAACCTAATGGCGGCCGCTTAGCGCGACTGGATGCTCATCAAGAACTCGGCGTTGCTCTTGTGCTTCGCCATCTTGCCGGTGAGTTGTTCCATGGCATCCGCTGGGCTCATGCCCGAAAGGACGCGGCGGAGCATGCCAATCCGGCGGTGCTCCTCGCCATCGAGCAACATTTCTTCCCGGCGCGTACCGCTGCGGACGATATCAATAGCCGGCCAGATACGCCGCTCAACCAATGCCTTCTCCAGAACGATTTCCAGGTTGCCTGTCCCTTTGAACTCTTCGAAGATCACGTCGTCCATCCGGCTGCCGGTTTCGACAAGCGCCGTAGCCAGCACCGTCAGCGAGCCCCCCTCCTCCACCTTGCGGGCCGAGCCGAAGTGCTTTTTGGGTTGCTGCAAAGCATTCGCATCGAGACCGCCCGAGAGCAGCTTGCCCGACTGCGGGCACTCGGTGTTGTAGGCGCGGGCGAGACGCGTGATCGAATCGAGGAAAATCACCACGTCGATGCCGGCTTCGACCAGCCGCTTGGCCTTCTCGAAGACGATGTTGGTGACGTGGACGTGGCGCGAGGCCGGTTCGTCGAAGGTCGAGCTGACCACTTCGCAGTTCCGCCCCTTCACTTCGCGAATCATGTCGGTCACTTCTTCCGGCCGTTCGTCGACCAGCAACATGATCACATAAGCTTTGGGATAGTTCTTCAAAACCGAGCGAGCCATTCGCTGCATCAAGATCGTCTTGCCGGCGCGCGGCGGACTGACAATCAATCCGCGCTGCCCGAAGCCGATCGGCGTCAGCAAGTCGACCACGCGCGTCGACAGATCCTCGGTGTCCGATTCCATCACGATCCGCTTGTTAGGATGGAGCGGCGTGAGGTGATCGAAGTCGGGCCGGCCCTGCGAGAGATGCGGCTCTTGAAAATTGACGGCCTCGACGCGCAAGAGCGCGAAGTAGCGTTCGTTTTCTTTCGGCGGTCGGATCTGGCCCGAGACCGTCGCGCCAGGCTTCAGGCCGAAGCGGCGAATCTGGCTCGGCGACACATAGATATCGTCGGGGCACGAGACGTAGTTGTATTCGGGACTGCGAAGGAACCCGAATCCGTCAGGCAGGATCTCCAGCGTTCCTTCGCCGAACATCAGGCCGCTTTGCTTGATGCGGTGTTGCAGCAAGCGGAAGATCAGCTCTTGCCGTTGCAGGTCGCTAGCACCCTGCAGGTTGACGCGCCGCGCTTCCTCGACCAACTCCTGCGGCGTCATCTTTTGCAGGACCGCGAGGTGCGGCTCGGTGAGCTTCAAACGCTCCAGCTTCTCGTCGATGTCGTCGTGGAGCATCTCGCCGCGGCTGGCCATCTCGGCCAACTCTTCGGCCAGCGAAAGCGGTTCTCGCTCGTAGTGCGTATTGTTGTCGTCGCGTGATCCATCGCGGCGCTGCGAAAGCGAAGCGCGCGAAGTACGATCTCCGCGGTGGCGCATGCCCTTGGCCATGGGAAAAGACTCACGATTTGGGGAGGAGGGGATCGGCTGCGCGCGAACGTCGAAACCGAAGGAGGAAAAGAAGAACAGATCGAACGAAAAGCGGTGGGACGCGTTCTCGACCACATCACGAAAGGAACTTCGCTGTGCGACTCGAAGAAAAGGAGTCGCCAACAAATCTACCGGTCAACTCTGCTGGCGGGCGTTGTGCGGTAGCTACCCTTCGTTCGCCGAAGCGAATGCGATCTTGGAACGTCCTCTCCATTATCAGCGGTCGGTAAGTGGAAGTGAAGACCAATGGTAAATTTTTGAATTCAACCCAAGAAACGGGGAATTGGACCGGTCTCGGGGACCATTTTGAGCCTCAAAAGTGTGGCATTTCCCAACCCCTAACGTGCTCCTGGAACGATCACGGGAGCTTATGGACCACTCGTAGGCCGCCCGCCGACCAACCAGCAACAAACAGTCGTCGGCTTAGCTCGTGGTAAGATGTCTTAGCAGGACAATTGTTCATAAACACCAAGCACCGCGTCCAAGGTAGGGCCGTCGGAGCCATCTGCAACCTGGTCGCATGCCTTTCCTTCCTCGCCCGTCCATCCATAAGTTTTTTAAAACCTAACGCATTCCATGAGCGACAGGCGGATCATCCTTACGCTTGGCCACTCCTCGCACTCTTTCTTAATGTTCACCCAGTTGCTGATGAGGCACGGGGTAACAGCCGTGGCCGACGTCCGCTCGCAACCGCACAGCCGCTTTCCTCACTTCACACGAGGGGCACTGGAAGCGGCCCTCAAGGCCGAAGGGCTCGGCTATGTCTTCCTCGGCAAGGAACTCGGCGCCCGCCGCGACGAGTCCGAGTGCTACATCGACAACCGGGCCGATTACGAGCGAATCACCCAACTCCCGGCATTTACTAGCGGGATCGAGCGGCTCGAACGCGGCGCCCAGTCCCATGTCATTGCGCTGATGTGCGCTGAAAAGGACCCGCTCGATTGCCATCGCACAATCCTCGTTGCGCGCCACTTGTCGCGCCGCGGAGCTAGCATCGCTCACATCCTCGCCGACGGCGCCTTGGAATCACAAGCCGACGCGGAACGGCGACTCGTGCAGATCACGGGCGCCCGATCGACGCTGTTCGAACCAAACCTGAGTGAAGCGGAATTGATTCAACGAGCCTACGATCAGCGAGGCCTGCAAATCGCCTATCGCAGAACTCCCGCAGGAATGACAAACTAATTCAACCCCGACGCTGCTCAAATCACAACCGCACCGCTTACAGCCGCGTTGATGAAGAAGAATGCATGAACGACGTGAAGAACCTCATCGCCGTCGATATTGGAAACAGCTCGACCAAAGTCGGCGGTTTCACGCCCGGTGCGCCGGCGGCTGATAAGCTGGCCGAACCCCTGTGGGTGACCAGCTTCGCCACGCTCGACGGGCCGGGCGAAATGCTGCTGTCGAAACTGCCGTCGTCACCTGCGACGTGGCAAATCGTCAGCGTGCAGCGCGCGGGG
The DNA here is from genome assembly GCA_964636985.1 of uncultured Pirellulaceae bacterium. Taxonomy (GTDB): domain Bacteria; phylum Planctomycetota; class Planctomycetia; order Pirellulales; family Pirellulaceae; genus CAZWSX01. The sequence goes on from CAZWSX010000022.1 coordinate 30,853, forward strand.
ACCAAACGGTTGACGCAGTGGCTCGCCGAGCGTCGGCCGCGCGATACCGTTCGCGAACTGGTACACGCCGATTTGCCCATTCGTCCGCGCGTCGATTTTCCTGATCGCGTCGGGCTCGATCGGCTCGCGGCCGCCGTCGCGGCGAATCGCTTGCGCGAGCCCAATCGTCCGGCCATCGTGATCGATGCCGGCACGGCGATGACCGTTGACGCGATTAGCCCCAGCGGCGACTTCGAAGGGGGCGCCATCCTGCTCGGCTTTCGGATGTCGGCACAAGCGTTGGCATCGGCCACCGATGCATTGCCACTGCTGGCCGTGGATGGGTTCAACAAGACACCGCCCCCCATCGGCAAGTCGACCGAAGCCGCCATTCGCAGCGGGCTATTTTGGGGAGCCGTCGGAGCGGCCCGCGAGATTATCGCGCAAGCCGGCAAGGAGTGGGGCCAACCGCCACACGTGTTCGTGACGGGCGGCGACCTGGAACGATTGCAACCGCTGCTAGGAGACGACGCCAGGTTCGTGCCGCACATGGCCCTCCGCGGCGCGGCAATTAGTTAGCTCGTTCGGCTCGGGCCTTCCGAGCGAATTGACGCGCCGACTTGTCGGCCTCGGGCGATTCATCGCCGTCCGGCTTCGGCTGCTCCGCTTTGGGCTCATCCGCGGTAGGTGTCGGATTCTCCGCTGCCTGCTTTCTCGGTCCAGGCCGAGGCGGACGGTCGTCGCCTGGAGGCGGCCCAGGCGGCCCGCCATTGCGAGGTTGTCCGTCGCGCGGAGGTCCCTTGCCACCAGACTCATCCTTCTTTTTGGATGGCGACCAAGATTCGAAGCGGGGTCCCCCGAAGCCGTTCCATCCGGGACGCTGCGTACCCGGAGGCGGATTCTGACTTGGTGGCGGCTTAAAGTCCATTCTCTCGTCGAAAGCCTTTTTGACCAACCACCACTTTTTCTGATCGAGCGGTAACGGAGCTACCTGCTTTTGATCGGCTTCGGAAAGCCTCGGCAACTCGGCGTACACTTCGTTGTCCGATGGCAAGCCGCGCCCCATCGTAAACGTCGCGAATTGTTGCCACCCCCGCAACAATTCCGGCTTTTTCTCCGGATCGTAATTTCGATAAAACCCCGACAGCAAGGGAGAGAGGCGGCCGAGTAGTTGCTCGATTTCCTCGTCCTTGGCGGCCAGTCGGGCCCATTCGTCGCGGCGATTTCGAGCCAGCCACATGGCGTGTCGATACACCATCACCGTCGCGAGTTCGGCCTTTTCAGGCTTGTCCGATTGAACGGCTTTCACAAGCATTTGCTCGATATGCCCGGGCCCCTGCGGCATCCCATCCGGACGGTGCTGTCCTGGCGAAGGAGCCTCCGCAAGCGCTTCCTTCCACTGCGCTACCAGTGGATCAAGGTGCTCACGATGCTTGCGGGCAAGCTCTAGAGTCCACTGATAAATCTCGGCCGCGTCGCTAGAACGAGGAAAATGCTTCATCCATTCCGTGCGCGCGCTTTCGATCGAACGGATCACTTCGATCTTCTTGTCGGGATCGTCGGCCGCGGTGCGCAGCCGGATCATTTCACTCTCGTCAAGCGAAATCAAGAAGTCGTGATACATCGTCAGCGTCGAGGATAGCTTGGCCGAATCCTTATGTTCGGCGAGCTGCTTTGCCAGCTTGCGGAGTTGCTTCTTCCGCTCCGGCGACTGCATATCGAACTTCTTTTTCTTTTCTTCCAGTTCCTGCTTCTGAACGTCGCTCAAGCCCTGCACGTATTTGCTGCGGTCGCCAATCGAAGCCGGGATTTTCGACCCCGGCAACGTCACGACTTTGGTTTCCAGCTTCGACCCTTTCTTGGTGTCGTCCGCGAGCAACGTCACGGCCGCGACCACTCCGCCAGCCAGAAAGATCGCGAGCGCCGCCAGCAGTCCGGCGCGCCCAACTTTGGCTGCCGAGTTTGAATCAGGACGCGTCATGGTTAAATCGCCTCCTGAGAGTTGGTCTGCTCGAAGACGCCTTCGCTATTGAGCTTGTCGAGAAACTCGACGCTCGGAGTCGCCAGGAACTCGTCGATCCGGTCGATCACCGGCAGGTCTTCCAACAGTTCGCGGTCGTTGCTGGTCATCAGCATCGACGTCAATAAAAACGCCGCCATCGCCGCCACGACCCCGCCCCCTACCATCCATCCCGTGAGCCAATATTGCTTCCGAATCTGCAGGGCCTGCGTCTTGCTTTGTTCGTCCTTGAGTTGAACGGTAACGAACTCGACCGACTTCCGCGTAAAGTCCTCGCCCACTTCCGCGGCGGGAAGCAGATCGAGAGATTCCCAGGCCGCGCGCAGGGTTTGCAGACGGACGCGGTAGGCCTCGTCGGTCGCCAGGCGGCTTTCGACGTGGGATCGTTGATCGTCCGAGAGCTCGTCGTCCAAATACGCGAGCAACTCCTCGTCGATCGGATCGACCGGTTCGGATTCGTCGTTCAGTACGGCCATTGCTCTAACTCGTGGGAGGGTACGCGAGCATTGCCACCTTGCTCGCGATCACAGTTCAATGAAATCAACTTGCGATAAGACTTACTTTCAATGGAATCAACGCTCTTCTGTGTCGCTTTGTTTCGATCCGTTTGGTTCAACCCGCGTGTTTTGTTCCCTTTGTTACATGCCCGTTGCATTGATCGGGTTTCAACCAAACTGGAGCATCTTAATTCGCTCGTTTGCCCTACTAGTCGTCCGGAACCTTGGCTGTCGGAGGTACGCCATCCTGCATATACGGTTCCAAAATCTCCTTCAGGTTCACGCGGGCTCGCATCAACAGCGACTTGGCCGCTTTGACCGTCATTCCCATCGTGTCGGCGATATCCTGGTAACTCATTCCTTCAAACTTACAAAGCAATAGCGCCGTTCGTTGCCGGTCGGAAAGGGACTCCATCGCTAAACGAACCACCTCGGCCATCTCCATTTTGTCGGCCCGACGAGTCGGCATTTGGGCACTGGCGGCGAGGGCCACCTCATGCAGGGGGACGGCCGTGCTGTCGCTCTTGCCGCTCGACGCCACGTTCACCTCGTGGCGGCGGGCTCGGTTCCGGCGGGCGTTCGACGCCACGTTGTTGGCGATGGTGAAAAACCAGGTCGCGAACTTCGCCGCGGGTTGGTACGTTTTGCGCGAAAGGAATACTTTTAAAAACACATCCTGCGCCAAATCCTCGGCGATCGACCGGTCGCGCACCAAGTGCTCCAAAAGCGTGACCACCCGCTGTTGATAGCGGGCAACCAGCTCTTCGAACGCGGCGGCATCGTCGTTCTTGACGCGCAGCATCAAGCGCACGTCGGGGTCGTGCAGCGCATAGTGTTCGGCAGTTTTCGGACCAACCAAACGGAATCTCCCAGACAACCAACCAAGCCGGCTCGCCTACCCCTCCTTTGGAAATCAGACCCAGGTCTGCAAACCAAACGAGGTTGGAATCGAAACAAAGCCGGTGCTCAAGACAGCCCTTCTTCTGTCTTAAGTCTAGGCTCAGGCTCAATTTATGGCCAGCGGTTGCCGGGCGCCATCGGTCCGTCCTCGATTATGAAACCCCGCCGCTATGGCGGGGTTTCGCTGGCACGAAAGAGGGAAAAGGACGGAATCCACCCCAAAGAACCTGCAGCCAACCACACGATCAGGCTGCGATCGATCCTCAGTACGAGCTCTGGCCCCGAATCGAGCCAGCGGAGTCCGCACCCGAATTGGGCGGGGACTTTAAGATCGCCCGCACCTGCGACAACATTTCTTCGATCTCGTCGTGGACGCTGCTGGTTTGGTGAACCACCATCACGCCCGCCACGATCGACACCCTTCCCGGCCCACCTTGTTGTTCCCACGAACCGGGCGCGATCGCATCCATAACGAGTTGGCGCACAATATCGGACGGACGGAACTCGACCGCTTTGGGCGCGGGCTTCGCCATTTGATCCTTGGCGCTCATCATACCGGCGATGGGTTTACGGACGTTGCTGCTCTCCGAGAGCTTTGGCTCCGAATCGTCGGCACCTGCGTCGCCCTTCGATTCGGTCGACGGACTGCCGAACTGCCGGCGCCGTTTCACTTCGTCTTGTTCAACGGCTGCAATCAAGTCGCGCACGTCGTAGTACTGCGTCCTTACGATCGTTCTGGCCTTTTCGTTGGTCGTGACGATGGCGACGCCTGTCGAATAGTCGATCGTCAATTCAAGCGGATCGAGCAACAGCTTGAGACCCAAATCGGCACGGACCTTAGGAAGCGAGAGGTTCACCGGCTGGTCGGGCCTGACACTGGCTTCTTCCAAGGCCCTGACATCGATCATCATCGGGATATCCAACTTCTGTTTGATGGAATCCACAATTTCGTTGAGCGGCATTTCCTCGTAGGTAAACGAATCGACAACTTTTGAAAGCCGTTCCTTGAGTGCCTTTTCTGCGCTCTTGGGCTTCGCGGCCTGAGGCTTGGGATCTTCGGCCAGGCCAGGCGATCCGCTCACAAGCATCATCGCCATCGCAGCAGCCAGCACATAACGAACCATGGAGAATCTCCCCAACAAAAAGAAATCGCCGAGCGACAAGAGTTTGCCGACTATCCCGCCCCAAGCAAACAAAAACTGGCCGTTCCATTGGACACCGCCAGTAAGGCAATTGCAAGAAATAGCAAGAATAGTCGAGGTTTAACGAGGCCCTTATCAACTCTTACTGCGCGGTGAATCCACCATCGGTGATGATGGTTTGCCCGGTGGTCACCTTCATTCACAAACCCACCATGGCCGGACAGGATTGTCCGGCCTACCCCGATCGCTCTGTATCACTGCGCCAAACTACGGCTTAACCGCAGCTTGATTCGCCGGCTTGCTAAGAAGAATTTTCCGCAACCGCGACAGCATCACTTCGATCTCTTCGTGGACGTCGGTCGTTTGGCTTACGACCATCGCGCCCGCCACGATCGAAATCCTCGCCGGGCCGCCCGCCGGCTCCCATGTGTCTGGCGAGATCGTTTCCATAATGAGTTCCCGGATCACCTCGCTTGGTCGAAATCCATGCGGCGCCGTGGGAGCGCCTTCCATCATCCCACCTTGGCTCGACGATCGCATCAGCCCTCCTCCACCAAACTGCGGCTTAATGTCGGGTAGAGCCGACGATCCCGCTTTCGGTGATTCCTTCGCGGCTGGCTTCCCCTCAACCGGCTTGGTCTCAGGCGTGGCGGGCGCTAGTTCGCTGGCGTCGTGATCGCCAAACAATTTGCGCCGCCTCAAATCGTCCCGTTCAACGGCTTCGTGCTCGCCGAATAACTTGCGCCGCTTCAATTCATCCTGCTCGACGGCCGCAACCAGATCGCGGACATCGTGATAGCGAACCGTGAGCAGGGTTTTGGCGCGTTCGGTGGTGGTCAATTGCAGGACTTCTTCCCGCACGACGTACGTCAACTCGAGCGGTTCGAGTATCAGCTTCAGGCCCGACTTCCGCGTCACCTTGGGGAGTTGAATGGAGATCGGCTGGTCAGGCGAGATGCTGGCTTCTTCCAGCGCCTTACCATCCAGCAGGATCGGGAAATCCCACTTCTGCTTCAGGTCTTCGACGATGTCCTTCAGGGGCATATCTTCATATACAAACGAATCCAGTTCGGCGAGCTTGGCTCGAATCGCCGCTTCGGCCTTGGTCACCCGATCCTCTTGAGCCCCGGCCTCCTCAGAACCGGCCTCTTCGCCATGCGAGAACTTCGGCGACGAGAAACCCAAGACCACGAACGCAACCAGACCAACCACAAACAACGAGGCGCGCATGATTCACTCCTCTCCAAACCTGCGAACGAAGTCTGCCGATAGTACCGCCCGAGAGGTTCGGCACGTCGCAAGAGATGACAAGAAAACCGAAAAGGGTGCTGGCGTCTGCTAGGCTAAGCTGCCCCACCCAGGAAAGCAAGCGTCCGGCAACGTAGCTGCACTCGCCAAGAGCTCGCCAAGAGTGCGGGCGCCCTGCAAGCCGTCCCAAAATCAACCGTCGACGCTTGGTCGCACGGCAGAAAGCTGATTGAGAGCAACGACCGCTGACTTCACAAATCAAAAATCAGCAATCATCAATCATCAATCAATCGATTAATCATTCCCCTGCGAGCAGCGAGTTCCAAACTGGATACCGCACTTTGCACGGACAGGAATGTCCGTGCTACTTGGGTCTACTCCCCGCTGGGCGTTTCGCTTCCTTCGCCGCTCGACTCCTGTGGAGGCGGCGGAGCCGGGCGATCGTCCTCTTTCTTCTTGTCCTTGTCGAAGAACTGCATCAAGTCGGAGAAAGAGCGCATCGGCTCCTTGCCATCCTGCTGCGCCTTGGTGATTGGCTTGACCACCTTGGGCTTCGTGGGCGCGATTTCAATCACGCGCGGCGTTCGCGACTGCTGGCCGCCACGGCCGCCGCCACGACCACCTCGTCCGCCGCCACCGCGTGGACGATCGCCGTGCGCATGTTCCCCGCCGGGTTGGCCCGATCGAGGAGGAGCCTGGCCGCCTGATCTTGGCGGAGCCTGCGACCCGCGTTGTTGGCCTTGTGGCGGGCCACCTTGTCCCGAACCACCCCCCTGCCCGCCGCGCTGTGGACGCCGGTCGCGCCTTCCTCGCTGTTCGCCGCCTCGTTGCTCGCCACCTCCCTGGTCGCCGTGTTCGCCATGGTGCTGATCGCCCCGCGGCCCCCGCCCCTGCGGTGGACGCTCGCTCCCCGGCTGGATCGCTGTGAGCGAAACGCGCCGTCGCCCCTTGTCGATGTCGACGACCCAAACTTTGAGCACGTCGCCAACACTGACTACTTCGTGCGGATCGCGGACGTACCGATCGGCCAATCGGCTGATGTGGACCAAGCCGCTTTCGGTCAGACCAAGATCGACAAACGCGCCGAAGTCGACCACGTTCAATACGGTGCCGCTCAGCTCCATGCCCGGCGACAAGTCGTCGAGCTTCATCACTCCCTTACGGAAGAGAGGTGCCGGGAAATCGTCGCGCGGGTCGCGCAGCGGCCGCGCCAGCGTCATCAACATCTCGTCGACGAACGAAGGCGACAGCGAAACGGACTTGGCAAGCTGTTCCAGGTCGGCCGCGTTGGCTTTGTCGGCTACCGGGTTAGGCCGCGCAGTGGGCTTAGCCGGCTCAGCCTCTTCGGTTGCGACTTCTTCGGGAGTTGTAGCTGCTGCCTCAGGTGCCGCATCCGCACTTGGTGCATCAGTCGCTGCGGCTGCTGCTTCAACAGGCGAGGCTTCGGCAGCCGCACCATCGCTTGGTGCCGCGCCGCTGCTTGTTGGTTCGCCTGCAGCTGATTCGCTGGCGCCGGGCTCGGTCGATGGTTGCTCAGCGGTTGCCGCTTCGGCGACAGGAGGCGTAGGCGCACTCTCCCCTTCGGGCGCTGGCAACGTCTCCAAACCTTGGAACCTTTGCAACGCCGGAATAAATACCGGCAACGGCGCCGCGGGAATCGACTGCGCTAATTCCTCGACGCTGCTCCCCAGGCCTTCCAAGACCTTCACCGCGACATCGTACGATTCCGGGTGAACCCACGTCGCATCCAGCGGATTGTCGCCGCCGATGACCTTCAAAAAGCCTGCCGCCTGAACGAAGGTCGCGGCACCAACGCCGGGCACCTTTTTCAATTCTTCGCGGGTGCGGAAAGGTCCGTGGGCACGGCGATGTTCGTAGATCCGGCGCGCGGTGAGGGCGTTCAGGCCCGACACATAACGCAGCAGCGCAGGGCTGGCCGTGTTCACATCGACGCCTACGTAGTTCACGCACGATTCGACCACGGCATCGAGCGAATCTCGCAAGTGCTTGGCACTCATATCGTGCTGATACAAACCGACACCGATGTTGGCCGGGTTGATCTTTACCAATTCCGAAAGCGGGTCGAGCAGGCGCCGCCCAATCGAGATCGCGCTCCGCAAGATTGGATCGTAGGTCGGCAACTCTTCACGGCCGAGCGGGCTGGTCGAGTAGACGCTCGCTCCCGCTTCGTTGACGGTCACGTAGGCGACATCAGCGTCCTTGAGGTCCTCGGCCAGGACTTCCGCCACCAACAATTCTGTTTCGCGCGAGCCGGTTCCGTTGCCGATCGCAATCACCGACAGGTTATGCTCGCGAACCATCTCGGCAATGCGGGCGATGGCGCGGGTCCGGCGATTGTCTTTTCCGACAATGAAGATCAGTCCGTGACCTAGCACGTTGCCAAACTCATCGAGTGCGGCTAACTTGCAGCCGGTCTTGTAACCTGGATCGATGGCCAGGACACGGCGACTGTGAACAGGCGGTTGCAGCAGGAGCTTTCGCAAATTGCGGACGAACACGTCGACCGCATGCTGCTCCGCTTTCTCGCTCATCTCGCGGCGTTCTTCACGCTCCAGGCTTGGCACCAGCGATCGGTGAAGAGCCTCGCGCAGACACGCTCGCAGGAACTCGGCATGGGGATGACGCGATGGCGCCACAATCTCTTCCGCCGCATAGCCGAGGGCGTTGTAGTCGGCCTCGATCTTGACCTTGAGGATGTTCGCCCGCTCGCCACGGTTAATGGCCAGCACGCGATGCGGCGGCACTCGCTGCACGGCTTCGCGGAACTTGTAGTAGTCCTTGAAGGCGGTGTCGGCGACCTTCTTCTTTTTCTTCTTCTTTTTCTTCTTTTGCGAAACGGCAGCAACCACGGCACCGGGAATCGACGTTGCGGCAACCACGCTGGCTGCCGGGGCGTTGACTACGGTAGCGTCGCCCGTAATCGACTCGGTCCGGCCGGAATCGGCGGCTTCCGCATCGGCGGACTGCTCGGCTGGTGCTTCGCCCTCGCCGGCCTCTCCTTCGGCCGACTCTTCTTCCCCCAACTCTTCGTCGTGGTCTTCTTCTTCCTCGTGTTCAGCATCGGCATGCTCAGCATCAGCATGTTCTGCTTCTTCGTGAGCCGCTTCCGATTCGGCATGCTCGGCAACTGTGCCCGCTTCTGTTTGCTCAGCAACAGCTGCCGGTGCGAAATCGTTTTCGAGCTCCGCATCAATCGCTGCCACCGTCGGATCGACCGCCTCGGCGCTCTCCGTCGAGACCGCTTCTTCGATCGTCGGTTTCTCGGCGTAGTTTTCCGTCCCCACAGGCAACGGCGCGGCAGGTTCGACCGGCGCCAGCCCATCCGCCTCGCCAGGTTGAATCGCGTCGGGCAATTGCGATGCCGGCGCGGCCGTGTCGGGCAACAACGTCTCTTGCGATATCGCCATTCCTTCTGGGCTTGGTGCTTCTGGCGAAGCAGCCGCCACAACTTCCGGCGTGGCTGGCTCGATCTTCGAGCAAACCAGCGTCCCCGTCGTATAGAAGATCTTGCGCAGTTTGCCGCGGACGTCGGCGCGGTCGGCAATGATTTCAGCGATCAGCGCTTTAACGCCTGCCAGGACCGAATCGATATCGGGCAAGCCGCGCTCGGGGGCGACAAACGCCGCCGCGCGTTCTTCCAACGTCACGCCAGGCGGATCGCCGTGCAGGATCTCGAGCGCGAGCGGCTCCAGCCCTTGGGCGCGGGCCTGCGTCGCCAGCGATTGCTTCTTGGGCTTGTACGGCAAGTACAAATCGCCGAGCCGCTTCAGATTCGGCGCGTCTTCGATTTGCCGCTTCAGTTCAGGCGTCAGCTTCCCTTGAATCTCGATCGACTTGAGCACCTTGCTCTTGCGCTCAAGGAGCATCCGTCGCGAGGCCACCGTCTTTTGGATGGCGCGGATTTGCTCTTCGTCGAGGCCTCCAGAGAGCTCACGACGGAATCGCGTGATGAACGGGACCGTGTTCCCCTCGTCCAAAAGCGCGACCGTCTTGGTCACTGCGGCGGGAGGAAGCTTCAACTCGTGCGCAACCTGATTCAGGTCGAGCGACAATAACTTGTCCATACTAAACTTCACAGCGTGACGGATGAGGGGCCCTAAGGCCACTCCAGGTGAGCGCAGTTCCTGGTCGGAACATGTCGCCCGAAACGATTAGGTTCTTCGACCCACTAAGGGTAAACGGGCACGGGTTGCGAAACAACCGTTGCCCGAACTCGATTGCGTCCTAAAAAGCGCCCAGTCGATGAGCGCGAACGAGGACGCCTCGATCGCTCCTAAGAATACCCGATCCGGGCAAACACTGCACGGCAACCGCCACGCCGGAACTGCGTCTTGGCGCACTTCGGCAAGCCGCGCCGTGTCATTTAATCTGGGCGCGGTGGGTGGGCCAACCGGCGTGGCCCTGCATAGGGAACGGTCGCGTCCGATGGGTTCGCGCATTTGGGGCCAAAATGTCAGCAAAACGATAGAAAAGGAGAAAATCCATTCACGCTCCGCCATGCCGGCGTCCGATACGGGGGAAAAGAAGGAGTATCTGGACACGCGGCGTAGCTAGCGGCGTGCCCCCATGCTCGGGGTGAAATAGGAAAGGATTCCGATGTCTCACGCGAGACTGCGTGTTTACCATGGCCCGCACGGGCGACCAGGAACGACCGAGGACGTGAGCCAGCGTCCGCACACCGTCACCGTTCCGGTGGGCGATGTGATTCCGCTTTTGTGCGACGCGATCAAAAAGAATCGCTCGTGGCTGAAAGACTTCCTGCAAGACGAGATCACGATTTCGAGCGACCTGTACGAGGTCCTCCTGGCCTACGATCACTACCGCCGCCCTGGCGCTTAGCGATTTAGAAACCAAAACACAAGAATTTAAATAGACTTCGCCCAGCTTTCACGCTGGGCTTTTTTATGCGCGGACCGCATCGAGCAATCCAGCTACTGGACCGGGAACAATACGAGGCCTGGCTGTATTTGGGACAACGCTTCCCTGAAACGAAATGTCCAGTGCACTACAATTGACTGGTGTCTTGAATGTGCTCGGCGAAAACAGGGGTAGCGATCCCCGCGATGGATGGAGTCCATCGCCTGGCGCAGGACTCTCTCCACGTTACGGACGCCCTCCATGTCTAGCGAAGACGATCAACAGGAATTTCCCCGTTCGGCCGAAAGCCGCCTCCCGATCCAAGACCCGGAACCAACCCCGGAGGATCAGGCGTCGCGCGTCGACGACCTGATCGACCTCATCAAAGAAACCGCCGACAAATTGTCTCGCGATAAGGCGTCGCGCGGCGATGTGAAAATCCTCTCCCGCGCGCTGCGAGAGCTGCGCTACGCGTTCAAGGTCTTCCAGCAACACCGGCGGCAAAAGAAAGTAACCGTCTTTGGTTCCGCCCGAACCAAGCCGCACGAACTGGCCTACCAGCAAGCCGTAAAACTCGGCAAAGCCATGGCCGATGCCGGGTGGATGGTCGTCACCGGCGCCGCCAGCGGCATCATGGAAGCGGGTCACGAGGGAGCCGGCCGCGAGCACTCGATGGGGATCAACATCATGCTCCCCTTCGAGCAATCGGCCAACCCGATCATCAATAACGACCCCAAGCTAGTCCACATGAAGTACTTCTTCACGCGCAAACTGATGTTTGTGAAGGAGTGCGATGGTGTCGTCTGCCTGCCTGGTGGGTTCGGCACGCTCGACGAGGCCCTGGAAGTCCTCACGCTCTTGCAAACCGGCAAGCGCGACATGGTCCCCGTGGTCTTGCTGGATGCTCCCGGCGGCGGCTACTGGAAATCGTTCCATCAATACGTGATCGATCACTTACTGGCAGCCAAACTGATTTCGCCGGAGGACCTGAGCCTTTACCTGGTGACCGACAACGTCGAAGCAGCCGTCAAGGAAGTGACGGGCTTCTTCCAGGTCTACCACAGCATGCGGTACGTAAAGAACCGGCTGGTCTTCCGCCTTAAGCAGGAACTCTCGGCCGACAAGCTGGCCGGCATTCAAAAAGATTTCGCCGACATCCTGGTCGAAGGAACGTTCGAGCAGCGCGGCCCCCATTCCATCGAAAAAGACGAACCCGAGTTGGCCACCCTGTCACGGCTCTCGTTCTGCTTCAACCGCCGCAACTTGGGCCGCTTGCGGCAACTGATCGATACGATCAACAAGCCGTAGAACTGCTCCCCCAAGCGGCCGCTCTTCGTAGCCGCACTCGCCAAGAGTGCGGTGGCCCCGCAAGTGCGTCATGCAAACCCGACCGCGTTCTGGCGAACTCATCAAAGCACCCAATCGACACCGGAATGACAGAAGAGAACGCCGCAGCGGGAGAATCTTTACCGGCAAAGCGGAAAACTTTTCAACACGCTTCCGGCAGCCTGATTTGGTGCGGATTCACACCCCATCAAACCGTTTACAACCTCGGCACCATCGCCCCTTGCCAAGAGTTCCCCAAGCCAGCAGATAAAGCCCCGTGGGAATGAGAATCAAAGCCACCGCCCACCAGACAGACCAAACCGCCGCCAGGCTCGCCGACGCGAGCATCAAAACGCCGACCAGGATCAGCCGCGACCGAGGTCGTTGTACCACCTCGCCGCCACAGCGTTTGCATTGAACCATCGGCCCGGTTCCTTACAGCAATCCTCGTCCTCACGCCAAACCCAGAATCGCCGCCGTATCGCGGGCGATCATCCGCTCGATGGCCTCTTCGTTCAGCCGCGGCAGCTTGGTTCCTTCCAGCATGTTGTTCATGCTCCGCAGGCCATCGATCGTCGCCTTCACTGTCGTGAACGGATAATCGGTGCCGAACAAAACCTTGTCCCACACACCGTACTCCTGCACCAGCATCAAGCTGTTGTAGAACTGCCACGGGCGATAGTGCAGCGCGCTAATGTCGGCATACACATTGGGATGCTTGCGGATCGTGACGATGCATTCCCCTTCGTATGGATGCCCCAAGTGAGCCATGATGATCTTCAGATCGGGAAAGCGTATCGCCACGGGATCAAGGTGCCGCGGCAACGTGCATTCCAGCAGCGCTTGGGAAATAAACGTCGTCCCAGTGTGCAACAAAATCGGCAACTGGTGCTTTTGCGCGTACTCGTAAATGGGATCGAGCCGCTCGTCGTCGGGCCGAAAGCCGGCGTACATCGGCAACAACTTGATTCCGCGTAGGCCCAGTTCCTGGTGCCCTTCGAACATCTCGCGCCGCCATCCTTCCACCGTCGGATCGAGCGAGAGAAATCCCACCAGGTCCTGGGGATGGGCCGCGACATATTCGGCAACGTAGCGGTCGTCGACCCACAACGTGCTGCGTTTCGCCTTGCCGCCGAACACAACCGTCCGCGTTCCCGGCACCGATTGCCGCACGTAGTCCTCGAAACGGATGGACAAATCGACTTCGAGCCCAGCCCGGGCCCGCTTCGCCTGGTTGCGAAAGTCGTCGCCAAAGTGCTGCGGATAAAGCCACGCGTGAGAATGGACGTCGAATGGCATGGTCGGACTAGTCGAAGGAAAAGGTCTAGTGAGTTACAGGTTTAGGTTCGTCGTCGACGGGCTTGTTTTGCATGACGTACCAGCACATCGCTCCCAGCACCAGCGCGACCACGAAGTAGTCGAACGTCGGATCCCAGGCCGCCCGGCCAGTAAGCCCTTGATCTTGTCTCATCTGGGCCAAACTTCCCACCATGTACTGCGAGGTCATGGCGCCGAACATGCCGCACATATTGCACAGGCCAAACAAGGCCCCCACATTGCGGCCGCTTGCCGCGATCATCACGGTCCACCACAACGGCTGCACCATCGAGGTGCAACCGTACGAGACGCTCGTCAGCAGCGCCGAGGTATCGGGACTCTCCGCCCGCACCGCTCCCCATAGCGCCAGTGCCGCCAGCAAGTAGCACGTTCCGCCAAAGATCCGGAAGGCAACCACGCCGCGCCGCAAAAGATACCGGTCGATGACATAGCCACCGATCATCGTGCCGATCGCCGCGCCCGCCATCACGATCGACGTCCGATACCCCGCCTGAATGTTATCCAGCCCGCGGGCCACGCTCAGATACTTCGAATACCACGAGAAGTAGAAGTACGAGTTGAACGACGCCAAGGCCATCGTCAGGCAAAGCAACCAGATTGAAGCCGAAAAGAGAACCTTGAGCCACGGAATGGAGTGATCGGCCGCTTCCTTGCGTGAGCCTTGGCCAATCGTTTGCAACTCTTCGGCGTTAACGGCCGGGTGTTCTTGCGGCTCGTCGCGAAACCACCAAAAAAATAAGGCCGCCCAAACCGCACCGACGCAACCGAAAACAACGAAGCTCATCCGCCAGCCGGTCGAATGAATCAGCCATGCCGCCGCCGACGGCGCGACCACGGCTCCCGCGTGCGACGCAGTCAGTAGCACACCCTGCACGCGGCCGCGCTCGTGGTCGGGAAACCATCGCGAAAGAATGCGGGCAGAATTTGGATAAGCGCCCGCCTCGCCAGCCCCAAACAAAAACCGAACCGCAACCAGAATGTAAAAGTTGTAGCAAGCTCCCGTCAGCGCAGTAAACACCGACCACCACAGGCAGATCCGCGTGAGAACACTGCGCGAGCCCATCCGGTCTCCCCAACGGCCGGCCGGAATCTCGAACAGCCCATAGGCGAGCGTGAAGGCCATCAGCACCCACGTCATGTCGCCGTCTTTGATGTGAAGCTCGTCCTGAATCGGCTTCAGGGCTTGCGAGATGCACACGCGGTCCAGATACAAAATCGCCGCCAGCGCGCATAAGAACGCCAGGACGATAAACCGTGCGCGGGTGGCGGTGCCGCTCGAAAGTTCTGTGACCGGCTTGGGCGGTGGATGCGGATCGTTGTAAGGACTGGGGGAGCGATCTTCGTACAGGGTGGGAGAGGAATCACCCGACTGGTCTACAGACATGAGGTGGATTCCAGGAGGGAAGCAAGGCGGGATTCAAACCAGCACCATTATGGGCGGATCCATCCTTGTTGTAAGCCCAACAAAACAAAAGCGAACAAGGCCGAAAAAAGAGCACCCAGGGATCCAAGCGACGCGATTCCGTACGCCCACAGCGTAATCGAACGTTCGTCGGGATCTTTCTGCACTCGCAGCTTTTCCAGGTAACGGCTCGCCAGCAACCAGACGATGACACCGGGAACAGCCAGAACGCTCGCGACCGCCGTCGGCACAAACAACTCTCGCCACTTGAGCATCGCCAGCGCCAAGCCAACGCTAAAGGGCAAAATTGCCGCCGCGATGATTGCGCTCGCCAACAACCGCTGCCCTTGTGACCACACGGGCTGTTCTACAGGCCTGCCTTTGGCGTCATTCCAAAAAAGGGAAATAGCCGGCGTCACTAGCGCGAATACACCCACCGGCACAAGCATCCCGCGCACGTAGGGGTAGATATGGTCCAACTGCTGAAATGAGCTCAATCCCAAGAAATGAAAAGCGAACGCGCCCGTTTGCTCGCACAGCGCCATCCCGCAAAGGGCCACCGTGATCCAACCGAGTGGGCGTTTGGCCGCGACTTCACGAATCCCAAACAGCAAACCTGCCAGAAATGCCAACGTCAAACCGTACCGGAAGACAAGCCAAAAATTCAGCATGGCGAACATCACGCGTCGTTTCTTCTTTCCAACGGAGACACCTGGCAACCTACACTTCGACCCATCGTTGTTACGAGCCCAGCCAAATGAAAGCGAACAGGGCGGAAGAAATCGCGCCGAGTGCACTTACCGCCGAGATCCAGTACGCCCACAGTGTCACCGCGCGATCATCGAGTTGCTTCTGAGCGCGTAGCGTCTCCAAGTAACGGCTGGCTTGCAGCCAAAGCCAAATGCCGGGAATGGCATTGAGACACTGCATCCATATCAGGGTAAAAAGCACTTCGTGCGTCAGCGTCAGCATCAGCACCGACACGACAATGCAGGCAGGCAAAGTCACCAGTGAGAGAAAAGCGGCAAGCAACAACTGCTTACCATGAGACAACCAAGGCTTTGCGGTCTCGCCCGCAGCGGGAAAAACAGCGGAAAGAACGGGCACCAGCAACCCAGGAATGACTGCCCCGTCCAGGGCTGCCTGGACAAACTGATAGATCTCATTCCCTTCCGAAGACAAGTTCAAACCAAAATAATGAACCGCCAAGGCAACGATCTGTCCCCAAAGCGCAATGCCGGAAATCGCGATCCTCCGAAAGGCCCTGGGCCGCTTGGCGACGACGTCGCGAACGCTCCACGCCACAGCGGCCAGGAGAGCTAACGTCAGAACGCATCGCATCACAAGCCACTCGGTCGACATGGCGGACAGCACTCGTCGAGTTCTTCCTTAGGGAACGAATTGCCAAACTACGCTTCGATCCATCCCTCCTGGATGGCCAGCAAGATGAAAGCGAACAGGGCGCACATAATCGCGCCCACTGAACTTACGGATGCAACGCCATAGGCCCACAGCGTGGTGGGTCGCTGTCCGGAAGGAGGTGTTTCGATCCGCAGCGCCTCCAAATGGCGGCTTGCCAGAATCCACGTGACGATACTTGGAACCGTAAGCAGCCAAACGATCGTCGTGGGCACAACAACCGTCCCCGTCGCATCCACCATGGCCAGCACCAAAATCGCGCTGATCGGCAAGACGATCAACGTGAGCATCGCAACCACCAGCAGTTGCTTGCCGCGCGACCACGCATGGGGATCCTCGTCTGCGTTTGGCCGCGCCCCTCTTTCATGACTCCAAGCGCCCCAAACGGCGGCGAGGGTCAAGGCGCATAACCCCAAGGGAGAAATGAAAAAGCTCGTCCACTGAGTCATCCGAATCACGTTCACCACGCGGTAAGTCACCAACACGTTGGCCAGCAAGGTCCCCAATTGCTCCCACAGCAGTAGCCCGCAACCAACCACACAGAACCAGGCCCCCACTCGCCCCGGCCCGAGAGCCTTTATTCCCAAGTACAGCCCGACGAAGAGCGCCGAGATCAAAATGCAATGCGTCACCCAGCTGTAAATCATCAAGGCGTACATCAAGCAGGCGTTCCCTTGGCAAACGAGCCATTCATCCCCCGGAGCAGCCGTAGCAAACCGGCGAGCCTCATTGTAGTGCTGCCAACGCCGATCCGGAGAAATTCGCCCCGGCCGCCATTGCCGGTCCGATTTTCCTTGCAAATTCGCATGCCCCGTGACAGGGTAGATTTTAGACAGGCGTATCTTGCTCCCCTAAGGTTTACATCATGAGACGCTTTCCTTTAGTTGTCGCAGGATTGGCGATCGGCTCGGTCCTTTCGACAGGACTGCTATCGCAACACAAGGTGTGCTCGCAAGAGCCAGCCGCAAAGCAGCCGTTCGCTGATGATGTCCTGCCTGCGCCGCAGCTTCCGGCGCGGCCCATTCCGGCCATTCCCGCGCCGCCTGTGGTCACCAAACTCGAAAAGGAACTCGTCGGCGTCCTCCCCTACCCCGATCGCGTCGACTTGAGCTACTACATCGATCGCCAGGGGCACCGTCAACCGCTCACCGAACTGGGAGGCTGGCGCATTCGTCGCCAACACATTCTCGAGCGGATGCAGCAAGTGATGGGCTCGATGCCCACCAACGCCAAGCGGGTCCCGCTCGACGTGACGGTCCTCTCTGAAGAACTTCTCGACGGCGTCCTGCGCCGCAAGATCGAATACACGACGGAGCCAGGCGACCGCGTTCGCGCGTGGCTCATGATTCCCAACAACGTCGTAGTCGCCAAGGTCCCTCCCACACGGCGCTACATTGCAGGCGTCGGCTATCCGCCAATCTACGCCGATGTCTTCCGCACATGGCATCGCGGACAAGCTGGCAGCTACGTGGAGTACTCCAACGACGCCAATCGCTTCATCGACTTCAAGCCGTACGTCATTCACTTGACGGCCGTCTACCGGCGCCCGTACTCCGGCTACTACAGCAACTATCCGCCCGACACGAGCCAAAACGTCCGCTCAGTGGTGAAGACGCGCGTTCAGCCTGTCGCGCAGATCTCGCCCGATCCCCGGCTGCCTGCCGTGTTGTGCCTCCATCAAACCAACGGCGCACTCGGCAAGGACGAACCGGCCGGCCTCGGCGGCAATCCGAATTTGCACTACGCCATAGAACTGGCGCAGCGCGGCTTTGTGACGCTCACGCCCGACTATCCCTCGTTCGGCGAGCATCCCTTCGACTTCAAAGACCCCAAATTCGCCTGGACCAGCGGCACGCTCAAAGCCATCTGGGACAACATCCGCGCCATCGACCTGCTGCAATCGATGCCCGACGTCAATCCGCAGCGGATCGGTTGCATCGGCCACTCGCTCGGTGGCCACAACACGATGTTCACCGCCGCCTTCGACGAGCGGATCAAAGCAATGGTCTCCTGCTGCGGCTTCACCCGCTTCCACAAGTACTACAACGGCGATCTGAAGGGTTGGACCAGCGACCGCTACATGCCAGCCATCAACGATCTTTACCACAACAACGCTAGCGAAGTCCCCTTCGACTTCCCCGAGATCGTCGCCGCCTTCGCCCCACGAGCCTTCATGGCCGTCGCCCCGCAGCACGACGACAATTTTGAAGTCTCAGGCGTGGTCGATTCACTCGCCCAGGCGAAACGGATCTACGCGATGTACGGCGCGGCCGACAAGTTGGTCGGCGAGCACCCCGACGCCAAACATGATTTCCCTCCCGAGTCGCGGGTGAAAGCATACCGCTTTTTGCAGGAGCAGTTGGCGCGATAGCCGTGGTGCGACCTCTCCCGAGTCGCACAAGGTTGAGTCAGCACCAACAAAACGCGACCAGTTCTCGAAACGCCAACCCAACCAAGGACCGCTCAGGAGAGCGGTCCAACAGCTAGACCTCGTATCGCTTCATAAATTCATCGATCTGATCATCAGACGCTTGCCACGACTCGCCACGCACTTCACGCATCGTGATCAGGCCTAGAAGTTGCAGCGTGTCGTCCGCGATAAACTTGCCAAGCGGCCCCTCGGCGAACCACGTTTCGTCATCGGGCGCCGAGCCGCTACGTTCCCACCACACGCGATAGCCCTTTGTCTGAAGAGCCAGATAGGCTGGAATTAGAGTGTTTCCGGCGTTGGCGATCCGATCAGTCATCGAAGGGCGTCCAATGGCGGCATAAGTGTACCTGTCGTTCATTCTAGGTGGTACGAAGCCCTTGTGACTTAGCTAGTGTTGCCCCTGCGTTGCCCAACAGATAAACTGCGGTCGATACATCAGCGACTCGGCGAAGGAGTTCAGTCATGTTGACCATGTTGGGAAGCCGCCGTCGCTGCTGCGATGGCATCACGCGCCGCGAAACACTTCGCGCCGGCGCGCTTACGGCCTTAGGCGGATTGTCCTTGGCCAGTGTCTTGGAAGCGCAGGCTTCCCCCACGTTCGACGAGCGGGCGGTCAAAGCCAAAAACGTGCTGGTCCTGTTCCTGCTGGGAGGCGCCGCCACGCAGGACATGTGGGACCTCAAGCCCGATGCTCCGGCCGAAGTCCGCGGCGAGTTCAAGCCAATCGCTACCAGCGCCCCCGGCGTGAATATCTGTGAGCTCCTGCCTGAGACCTCCAAGTGGATGCACCGCGGGGCGATTGTCCGCTCGGTCAATCACAAAGCCGGCTGCCACAACACGCTCCCCGCCTACACCGGCGACGAGATGCCGTTGCCCGACATCACGAATATCAAGGACACCTACCCGCCCAGCATGGGCTCGGTCTTGCGATACCTCGACGAGCAAGAGCGACACCGCAAAGGCTTGCCCCCCGTCGGTGGCGACGAACTTCCGGGTTACGTCTATCTGCCTTGCTACTTGGGTTGGGGTCAAAACATCCGCCGGCCAGGACCCTACGCCGGCTTCCTGGGCCGCCGCTACGACGCCCTCTACACCGAGTGTTCTCCCTTCGGCGACGAGTCCGAACCAGCGCCGATTCCAGGCGTACCGCGCGTCGTTCGCGGAATGCCCGCCGTCGCAAACGCAACGTTGCCCGAGGAAATCACGCTCGACCGCCTTGGCGGGCGACGTGGTTTGCTCCAGCAGATGGACGAGGAGATGCGCCGCATCGACGGCCTGTTCAACGTCCGGCAACACCACAAAATGAAAGAGCAGGCCTACGGCATGCTCGCCTCGGCCAAAACCCGCGCCGCCTTCGACTTAAGCCAAGAGAAACCGGAAACAGTCGAGCGCTACGGCAAAACGCTATTCGGCAACAGCGCGCTCATCGGCCGCCGCCTCATCGAGTCAGGCGTCCGCTTCGTCAACGTCACGTGGGACCTGTTCTGGGACCGGGTGAAAGTCGACTACGACGCTTGGGACACCCATACGCACAACTTCGACATCTTGCGCAAGAACAAACTGCCGTACTTCGATCAAACACTCTCGGCCCTGCTAGGCGACCTGCAAGATCGCGGACTGCTCGACGAAACCCTCGTCCTGATCACCAGCGAAATGGGCCGCACCCCGCGAATCAACGCCAACGCCGGCCGCGACCACTGGACCAACTGCTACTCGACGGTCTTCTTCGGCGGCGGCATCGCAGGCGGAACCGTCTACGGTGAATCAGACGCCACGGCGGCCTTCGTGAAAGATAAACCGGTCAGCACCTCGGACATCTGCTGCACGGTTTACCAACAACTAGGGATCACACCCGAGACCACCGTCCCCGAACGCAGCGGCCGCCCCGTCCCCATCACGCACGGCGGCAAACCGATCTGGGGGATTTTGTAGAAACCCGTAGCCGCGTTCGCCAGAACGCGGAGAGTTGACAGAGCCTAGTCAAAGAGCGTCCGATTCTTCTTCCCAACCATCGCCCGCTCATGGTTGATCAACCATTGTTTTCGCGGTAGCCCGCCGGCGTAACCAGTGAGTTCGCCATTCGATCCGATCACGCGATGGCACGGGATGACAACGGCAATCTGATTCGCGCCATTGGCTCGCGCCACAGCACGAACTGCTGACGGCGCACCAACTGCCACAGCTTGCGCGCCGTACGAGCGAACGCTTCCTGATGGAATTTTGAGAAGCTGCTCCCACACGCTCTTCTGAAAATCAGTCCCGCACATTTCCAGCGGAACCTCGAACACTTGCCGCTTGCCAGCGAAGTATTCGCGCAGTTCGCGCTGGAGTTGTTGCAAGACTTTGTTGTCGCCTGGGACGATGGCGGCCTTGGTGCGATTACGCATCCGCTCGACTTCTCGCTCTAAACCTCGGCGATCCGTGAACTCCAGCAAGAGCAGCGCCTTCTCATTTGCAATCGCTACCATGGGACCGAGTGGCGTATCAATCCACTGGGACTGCAACACCGCGCCGCCGTAACCGCGCGGCGGAGCTCCCATGATCCGCGCGAAGGCGTCGCGAAAGCCGCTGCCTGATTCGTAGCCGACGTCGAGCTGAGTTGACATGACACTTCTCCCGTTTTTTATTTGGCTCATCGCCAGGCCCATCCGTCTCGCCCGCGCGTAGGCGACGAATGTCATCCCGAAGCGCTGCTTGAACTGTCGCCGCACCGTCGAAGAGTCGACTCCAAGATCGCGAAAGTCGGCATCGCCCCACCGCTTTTCCGGTTCGGCCTCGACTGCATCGATCAGAGACTTCACCACCTGCGAAGGCTCGCCTGGCAGGTTGAGGGGCTTGCATCGTTTGCAGGGGCGCAACCCGGCGAGCAGAGCGTCTTGCGCTGAACGGAAGAAGTCGCAGTTCTCGAACTTCGGCTTCCGAGCGGAACACCCCGGCCGGCAAAAAATCCCCGTTGTCTTCACACCGACAAACACGACGCCGTCGATCTCGCGCCCGTTGGTGACAAAGGCGTCATACAGTTTGCGCTTTTCACGCAACGGCGCTTTTTTGGATGTGGGGGACGCGGTCGCGGTAGTCATGGCATTCAACAAGCGAGAAGGAAATCAACTGCGAGCATCATTGCATCTTGGCAAATTCCTCGCCGCCGAAAATCAGGCATCGAATCTCAGATGTCCGAATTGGAGTGTCCGAACCCGATTTTCGCCGCCGTTTCCCGCACTATGTCCCCAACTGTGTCCCCCTCGTAGAATGCCTCGGGGTTGGAGGTCTGATTAAGGCGGTCCTGTGGGAGTCTCCAGGCATGTCGGGCCTGCGCGAGGTTTCAGAGCAATTTCAGGAGCAGGAAAACCGGCTTCGTCTGGGAACAGGCGAGGTCGGTTTGGAGCGGCAGCGCCGATTGGGCCGTTTAGGCGTTCGTCAGCGGATCGCGAGATTGCTCGACCCCGGCACACCTCTGATTGAACTCGGACTGTGGGCCGCCTGGGGCATGTACAAGGAATACGGCGAGATCCCCGCCGCAGGCGTGATTGCGGGCTTCGGCCAAGTCGAGGGTCGCACGTGTCTCGTTGTCGCCAACGACGCCACGGTCAAAGCCGGCGCGATGTTCCCCCAGTCGGTGAAGAAGACTCTTCGCGCCCAGAAAATCGCCGAGGTCTTCCGCACGCCTGTCATCTATCTCGTCGACTCCGCAGGCGTCTTCCTTCCCTTGCAAGACGACGTCTTTCCCGACGAAGACGACTTCGGCCGCATCTTTCGCAACAACGCGAAGTTCTCGGCTGAGGGAATTCCGCAACTCGCCGTCGTGATGGGGCACTGCGTAGCTGGCGGCGCCTATTTGCCTGTCCTGTGCGACAAACTGATCATGACCGAGGGAAGCCAGATGTATCTGGCCGGGCCAGCACTCGTGAAAGCAGCCATCGGCCAAACAGCCGATCCCGAAGAACTCGGCGGCGCGAAGATGCACTCGCGTCTGAGTGGCACAGCCGACTTCCATGAACCCAACGACGAAGCCGCGCTGGACCGCGCCCGCAAGCTCATCGCGCAGCTGCCAGCACCAACGAGCCGATCTCTGGCCGACATTTGGCAAGCCGCCGGGCCCGACGGCAACGAAATCTACAACATCGTGCCGCCGGATGGCCGCGAGTACGACGTCCGCAAGCTCCTGGTGTGCTTGGCCGACGTTGATTCGATCCAGGAGTACAAAGCCGACTACGGCCAAACGCTCGTAACATCGTTCGCGAAAGTCGGCGGGCGTAGCGTCGGGATCATCGCCAATCAACATAGCCGCAGCCGCGGGCGCAACGGCGAGTTGGAATTCGGCGGCGTCGTCTACAACGAGAGTGCTGAGAAGGCCGCCCGATTTATTTTGAATTGCAATCAAGACGGAATTCCGCTTTTGTTCTTGCAGGACGTTCGCGGCTTCATGGTCGGCAAGGCCGCAGAGCAATCGGGCATCATCCGCGCCGGAGCAAAACTGGTTAACGCGGTGAGCAACTCGGTCGTTCCCAAAATGACGGTGGTGATCGGCGGGTCGTACGGAGCGGGAAATTACGCCCTTTGTGGCAAGGCCTACGACCCGTGGCTGATCGTCGCCTGGCCCGGCGCGCAAATGGCCGTCATGGGTGGTCAACAAGCCTCTGAGACCCTCCTCTCATTGCGGCTGCGCGACGCCGAGCGTACCGGCCAAAAACTAAGTGAGTCCGAAATCGCCGCCATGCGAGACGAAACGAAGTCCCGCTACGACGAGCAAACCGATATCCGCTACGGCGCCGCGCGCGGCTGGGTCGATGCGATCATCCAACCGCACGATACGCGCCGCTGGGTCCATGCCGCGCTCGAGTGGATGTACCAAGCGAAGTCTTCTAAGCACGAGAACTTGAGATCAGGCGTCTGGCAAGTCTAAGCCATTGAATTGAGAGGATGGGTGGCACTGGCGTCCCAAAGACGCCAGTGTGAACGCAAGAAAACTCGGCGAACGAAAACTCGGCGAACCATGTCAAGCGAACCGTTACGCATCGCCAACGCACAAGCCTTTTGGGGCGATCGTCCCGACGGCGCCAAGGAACTGCTGGAGCAGGTCCCCGAACTTGACTATCTCACGCTCGACTACCTGGCCGAAGTTTCCCTCTCCATTCTCGCGAACCAGCGGGCTCGCGATCCCAAAGCAGGCTACCCGCGAGACTTTATCGAACTCTTCACGTCGCTCATTCCCTACTGGAAGTCTGGCGGCCGCTGCAAGCTAATCACCAACGCAGGCGGACTCGACCCCCGCTCATGCGCCGAAGCCTGCATGGCAAAACTGGTTGAGCACAAGCGCCCTGCCCTCAAGATCGCCGTCGTCTTCGGCGACGACGTGCTGGCTCACTTGAAGGACGCCGCCAGCGACAACGATAAGAGCCTCACCAATCTCGACACCGGCGCCGCGCTCAGCACCGTGCGCGATCGCCTCATCACCGCCAACGCCTACATGGGCGCAGACGGCATTGTCGCCGCACTGCGACAAGGAGCCGATATCGTCATCACGGGGCGAGTCGCCGATCCCTCGCTCACCGTCGCGCCGTGCATCTACCACTTCGATTGGAAGCCTGACGACTGGAACCGCATCGCCGCCGCCATGACCGCGGGGCACCTTATCGAATGCGGCACCCAAGCAACAGGTGGCATCTCAACCGACTGGCTCGAACTCGACGAGCCCGAGCGAATCGGCTTTCCCATCATCGAGATGTCAGCCGATGGAACCTTCGTGGTCACCAAACCGGTCGCGGCGAGCGGCATCGTCTCCATCGCCACAGTCACCGAACAACTGGTCTACGAAATCGGCGATCCCGCGCGAGTCCTCACTCCGGACGTCGCAGCCTCGTTTGTCGAGTTGAAACTCGAACAAGTTGGACCAAACCGAGTCCGCGTCAGCGGGGCTCGCGGCGCGCCGCCTACTGGTTCCTACAAAGTAAGCGCAACGTACCGCGACGGCTATCGCGCCGCCGGAACGCTAACCATCTTTGGCCGCAACGCCGTTCAAAAAGCCAAACTCTGCGGCGACGTGGTTTTGAAGCGCGTCGCCGCGAAAGGCTTGAAGTGGCGAAAAGCCACGGTCGAGTGCCTCGGCGCTGGCGCTTGCGCAGGCGGCGCTTTGCCCGGCTTCGATCCCTCGTCGCTCCGCGAAACGGTGCTGCGAATCGCCATGGAAGCCGACGAGCAACCCGTCCTCGAAGTCTTTTCCAAACAACTGATGCCGCTTGTGACTGCCGGACCTCAAGGAGTGACGGGCTACGCCGAGGGTCGCCCACGAATTCATCCCATCTTTCGCTATTGGCCCTGCTTGGTTGATCGCAATCGCGTCAAACCTGTTGTCGAATTGCTAGAAACACCCGCCTCTCTGGAACAACGCCAGGCGGCTATCGGCATCAAACAGAACCTGGAAGCAGCAGCGCCAACTGAGAAACCAGTGCCGTCAGGAAAGCCGTCGAGTTCGCCCAAGCGTCTCGGCGACATCGCCTTCGCGCGTAGCGGCGACAAGGGAACCAGTGCCAACATCGGCGTCATCGCCCGCAATCCGTCCGACTACGCCAAGATTTCAAAACTTCTGACGCCGCAACGAATACAAAAATTCCTCGCAAATCGCGGGGCAGGCGAAGTCGAACGGTTCGAACTCCCTAACTTGTACGCTCTTAACTTTATTGTGCATGATGTGCTGGCCAACAGCCTCTCGATCGACGCTCAGGGCAAGACGCTCGGGCAAGTGTTGCTCGAGATGCCGCTCCTTGAAATACCACTCGAAGGAGACGCTTCATGAGCGATGAACTCGTCCTATCCCGGCGGCATTCCCCGGAAATCGCGATCGTCACACTGAATCGCCCCGACAAGCGCAACGCTCTGAACGTTGCGCTGCTTGGCCAGCTCACTGCCACGCTCGACAACCTGGAGAAAGATCCCGCTTGCCGTGTTGTGATCCTAGGCGGCGAGGGGAACGTTTTTTGTGCGGGAATGGACCTGGTCGAAGCCGCTAGTGCCGAAGCCAACAAGTCGGCAGCAAGCGGGATTCGCAGAGTTCTCGAACAACTGCGAGATTCGCGGCTCGTCTCGATTGCCGCCGCTCATGGAGCCGCTTACGGCGGGGGCGGCGGCTTGATCGCAGCTTGCGATCTTGTCGTGGCGGCAAACGATCTGCGCATTGCCTTTCCTGAGACGCGCCGGGGATTGGTCCCGGCCCTGGTGTCGGTCGTTTTGGCAAAAAAGCTTCGCGACGGCGACTTGCGCGAACTATTCCTTGTCGGCGAACCCATTTCGCCACTCCGCGCTCAAGAAATCGGACTGGCCCAGTGGGTGGTCCCCAAGGAACAATTGCTGTCGCACACGCTCGCGATTGCCGAGCGCGTGACCCTCGGTGGCCCCGACGCGGTTCACCTGACGAAGCTATTGCTGAACCGGCGGGCGATCGATTTCCAATCACTCCACGCCATCCACGAACAAGTCCGCCAAAGCGATGAGGCTGCCGAAGGCATGGCCGCATTCCGTGAAGGACGGCAGCCTAACTGGGTTCCCGCAACGGACAAGAAAAAGTAGAAGACCTCTGCCGTAAGGAGTACCAATATGTCGACCACCGCACAGGCTCCGCAAGCCGCGCAGCGGCAAGAACAGATGAAGCAGGCCGAAGAGATCCTCTCCTCGGTCAAGCAGCAAGTCGGCATCGCCAAAGGGATGTTTCGCGGCCGCTTCATCGCCGACTGGGTTTTTCCCTATCCGCGGCTCTCGGCCGATGACGATAAGCGCGTGAACTCGGCGCTGGCCGAACTGCGCGCCTTCTGCGATGCCGAACTCGATCCCACGCAGATCGACCGCGATGCCGATATCCCGCGCAACGTGATCGATGGGCTCTCGCGGCTCGGTGTCCTTGGGATGACGGCGCCGCCAGCACTCGGCGGGCAAGGATTCTCGCAACTCGGCTACTGCAAAATCTTGGAGGAGCTAGGCAAACGTTGCAGCTCGACGTCCATCTTCGTGAACGCTCACCACTCGATCGGCATGCGGGCACTTCTCTTGTTCGGCACGGCCGAGCAGAAAGAACGCTGGCTTCCCGAGATGATCAGCGGACACAAGCTGGGGGCCTTCGCGCTGACTGAGCCCGAAGCAGGCTCCGACGCTTCCAACGTTCAAACCACGGCCACGCCAACCGAGGATGGCTCCGGCTACGTTCTCAACGGGCAAAAGCGCTACATCACCAACGCGGCCATTGCCGACGTACTCACGGTGATGGCTCGCACGCCCCATCCCAGTGGCAAAGGGACGGCGATCACGGCGTTTCTCGTCACGCCCGACATGCAAGGGTTCAAGATGATCGAGCCGCGGATGTCCAAGCTCGGCATCCGCGGCACGGCGACGGGCCGCTTCGCCTTCGAGAACCTCTACGTTCCCAAAGAAAACATCCTGGGTCCCTATGGCAAGGGACTCAAAGTTGCGCTCACGGTCCTCGACTTCGGCCGCACCACGTTCGGTGCCTGCTGCACCGGCGCCGCGAAAACCGCGCTGCGACTGGCGGTCGAGCACGCAAAATCGCGCAAGCAGTTCGGGCGAAGATTGGGCGATTTCGAACTGGTCCAGCAAAAGCTCGCTCGCATGGCCGCCTGGACGTACGCCATGGAAGCGATGACCACCGTCACCGCCGGTCTGATCGATCACGGTATGGAAGACTACATGATCGAAACGGCGATGCTTAAGGTCTATAGCACCGAACGGTTGTGGACCATCGTGAACGACTCGTTCCAAATCCACGGCGGAGCGGCCTACTTTCTCGATCGCCCGCTTGAGCGAATGATCCGCGACGCGCGAATTAATCAGATCGGCGAAGGGGCCAACGAAGTCCTCTTTTCGTTCATGGCCCTCGCCGGCATGCGCGACGTCGGTATGAATCTGAAATCAACGCGCGACAACCTCCTCAACGTCTCCAAGGCGATCCCCACGTTCTTCGGCTTCGCGGGCGACTACCTGCGACTGCGGATGAGTTCGCCGAGCGTCCCCGTTCGTTCGCCGTCACTCCAACAAGCGGCCTCACGCGTAGGGCACCTCATCGGGCGCCTCGCCTGCACGGCTCAGTCGCTATTGTTCCGCTACGGCGAAGACGTCCTCGAACGACAAATCGAGCAGGAACGGATCGCCTGGGCGGCCATGGAACTGTTCGCCTCGGTGAGCGTCCTCAGCCGCCGCGACGCAGAACTGGCAAACGAAATCGAATCCGACCCCGCCAACGGCGCCGTAGCCGACTTGTTCCTGGAGGAATCCGCCGCGAACATCGCGCGGCAACTTGCCGCCGTGGGCCGCTCTAATGATCGAAAACTTAGCAACGCCGCCAGCGCGGTGTTGAAGGATTGAAAAGTGCTGTGACTCTCCTGAGTCGCAAAAGGTGGAGCTTGAACTCGGACAAAGGTTTCGTTCGAACTAACATCCACGCTACCGCACTACAGGCCCCGAAGCGTGTCGTTGTATCGTCCACAATCGCACTTCATCGTGAAGGCAGTGTCACCCCGAGTCTCGATTTGAAGCACAGCGCCGCACTTGTCGCATACAACCGATTCGTTGCGTCCCACTCGGGAGAACTCCTCAAGAGCCGCAATCGTTACCTGCATCCTCTTTTCGCGGTCATCTTCGGCTTTTGAAGTCATGCTAAGTTTCGCGTCCAATAGATTTCCTGGTTCCTGGCCTCCTGAAATCTCTTCGCGCTAGCTACGCCGTATCAATCTTCGCCACCGCCTCGAGCCCTAGTTCCTTGATCGCAATCTCGCGAATCCGGAACTTCTGCACCTTGCCGGTCACCGTCGTTGGAAAGCTTTCGACGAACTGCACATAGCGAGGCGATTTGCAGTGAGCTAGGCCGGCTCGGCAATAGGTTTGGATGTCGGCCACCGTCAACGTGTGGCCGGCGCGCAACTTGATCCAGGCCAGGACCTCCTCGCCGTACTTGGCGTCGGGCACGCCGACGATCTGCACTTCCTCGACGGCGGGGTGGCGATACAGATACTCCTCAATCTCGCGCGGGTAGATGTTCTCGCCGCCGCGGATGATCATGTCCTTGAGCCGCCCGGTGATCCGGTAACAGCCACTTGGCTCGCGCAAGCCCAAATCGCCGGTGTGGAGCCAGCCGTCGGCGTCGACTGCTTCGGCCGTTTTGTCGGGCTGGCGATAGTAACCCAACATCACGCCGTGCCCCGTCCCGCAAACCTCGCCCGGTTGGTTGTCGCCAAGTTCGTGTCCGGTTTCCGGATCGACGATCTTCACCCGCACGCCAGGCAACGGCCGGCCGACGGTTCCCACGCGCAGTTCGATCGGATCATCCACAGTCGTTTGCGTTAGGAGGGGCGAGGCCTCCGTCTGGCCATAGCCGACGGTCAACTCTCGTGCACCCATCTCACTAGTGACCCGCTTCATCAGCGATATGGGACACGGGCTTCCCGCCATGATCCCAGTGCGAAGTGAAGAGAGCTTGCGCGACGGATACTCGGCGTGCTCGAACATCGCGATGAACATCGTCGGCACGCCGTACACCGAAGTGCAACCTTCGCTCTCGATCGCTCGCAGCGTCGCCCCGGCGTCGAAGACTTCCGACGGAAAAACCATCTGGCAGCCGTGCGTCACGGCGCACATCGATCCCAGTACACAGCCGAAACAGTGGTAGAGTGGCACAGGAATCGCGATCCGATCCTCCACAGTAAAACCCTGGTTCACGCCGGCGTACCACGCGTTCAGCAGCACGTTGCGGTGCGAGAGCATCGCCCCTTTTGGCAAGGCCGTCGTGCCCGACGTGTATTGGATGTTGATCGGGTCGTCGGGCTGCAACGGCTTCTCGGCGGCGGCGAGTTGTTCGTCGGAGACGTCGCTTCCACGCCCTAAAAACGACTCCCACTCCAGCATCCCTGGCACTGACCGTTCACCCAGCGAGACCAGCCATTGCAGGTGAGGAAACTCGCCATGCGCTTTCCTGCCGGCCGCCCCTTCCTTCAACTCCGGGCAAACCTTCTGCAGCATCTCCAATCGGTCGTGCTGCTTGAAGTGGTCGAGCATCGCCAGGCCGCGAATCTGCGATTGGCCAATGGCGTAGCGCAGCTCTTCGATCTGGTAGCCGGGGTTGATATTGACCAGCACGACACCAATCCGCGCGGTGGCGAACTGCAAGATGACCCAGCCGGGACAATTGGACGCCCAGACGCCGAAGTGCTCATCCCGTTTGAAACCAAGTGCCAGCAATGCCTTGGCCGCCTGATCGACCGCCTTGTCGAACTGGCTCCAGCTGGGACGATAGTTCAGAATGGGAAAGACGATCGCCGTTCGGTCCGGAACGTTAGCGGCAGTGCGACGAAGGGCCTGACCGATGGTCAGGTCGTCCACCCACGGAAGCCCTGAGCTTGGACGCCCCTGCCCTGGAAGATTGTCCGAGACCATAAGTAGCCCCTTTCGCCGGAGGAGACTTACGCCACGCCGTAACGTCCAATGCCGCACCAAACGATTCGACACGGGCGCAACACTGCCCTGCACATTCTACGCATCTGGAACAAGCGTGAGAGGACCAGTTTTGTGACCTGCCCGACAATTCAGCCCGCGGGGCGAGCCCTCTTTACGGCAAGCTCCCTATAATTAGCCGTGCAAGGAGACCTCTCATGGATTCGGCAGTCATTCTTTCGGCCCGCCGCACGGCGATCGGCAAGTTCCAAGGGGGCCTGTCGAGCCTGCCAGCTCCGGAACTAGGTGCCACGGCCATTCGTGCGGCGCTGACTCAATCCACTGTCGCGCCCGACGAAGTCGACGGCGTCATCTTCGGCACGGTCTTGCCAGCCGGAGTCGGCCAGGCCCCTGCCCGTCAGGCGGCCCTCAAGGCCGGTCTGCCCGAGTCGACCGACGCTCTCACCGTCAACAAAGTCTGCGGTTCAGGGTTGCAAGCCGTGATGCTCGCCGCGCAGGCGATTCGTTGCGGTGAAGCCCAAGTAATCGTGGCCGGCGGCATGGAGAGCATGAGCCGCGCGCCCTGGCTCATCGAGCGACAGCTAACCGGCGTCGGCGATCACGCGCTGATCGACTCAATGATGCACGACGGCCTCTACTGCGCCATGACCCAACAAGGAATGGGCACCATCGCCGAGCGTCTCGCCGCGAAAGAAAAAATCAGCCGCGCCGATCAAGACGAGTTCTCGCTGGCCAGCCAAGTCAAAGCGGCTCTCGCTCAGAAAGAAGGGCTCTTCCAACAGGAAATCGTCGAGGTCGAAGTCCCATCCAAAGCAGGCCCAATCAAATTCCTCGCCGACGAAGGCCCGCGTGCCGACTCGTCGATCGAAAAGCTGGCCAAGCTTCGCCCGGCGTTTTCGCCAACCGGCTCGGTCACCGCCGGCAACTCCTCGATGATCAGCGATGGCGCCGCAGCCGTTGTGGTCGCCTCGCGCGAGGCAGCCAAGTCACGCGGCGCGACGCCCATCGCCGAGATCGTTGGTTCGGCATCTGCTGCCATGGCTCCTGAAGACCTATTCGTCGCTCCCATCGAAGCCGTCAACAAGTTGCTCAAAAAAACCGGGCACTCCGTTGGTGACATCGACCTCTGGGAAATCAACGAGGCCTTCGCCGTGCAGGTGCTGGCTTGTCAGCGCGGTCTGGGGATCGATGGCGATCGGCTCAATGTTCACGGCGGGGCGATTGCACTGGGACACCCCATCGGCGCCAGCGGCGCGCGGGTGCTGACCACGCTCGTCCACGCATTGCGCCGCCGCAACGGCGAACTTGGCATCGCGACGCTTTGCCTCGGTGGCGGAGGCGCAGTCGCCATGCTGGTGCGGTGTCTCTCCTGATCGCGGCGCCTTCAGCACAAAGGAAGCGACGTGACTCTTCCCACGCTAGAGCACATTCGCCTTCAGCGCGATGAGCACGATTGCCTCACGGCGACGCTCGACCACGCGGGCATGTCGGTCAACGTCCTGAGCCAGCCGATGTGGCGCGACGTGGCAACCGTGCTCGACGAAGTCGAACGCGATCCGTCGATCCGCCAGGTCTGCTTTCGCAGCGGTAAAACGAACTCGTTCATCGTAGGAGCGAATCTGAACGAACTCGACCGCATGACTTCGGCCAGCGAAGTGGAAGTGTTCGTCGCCGCCGGACACGCGATGATGGACCGGATCGAAAACCTCCGCGTACCCACGATCGCAGCCATCAACGGCATGTGTCTTGGCGGCGGCCTCGAATTCGCCATGGCCTGCCAATACCGCATCGCCCCGAGCGGCCAGACCGGCTGGTTGGGAATGCCCGAAACGCTGCTGGGTTTAATCCCCGGCTGGGCAGGGACTTATCGTCTGCCGCTTCTGATCGGTCTTCCAAAGGCACTGGAACTCTTACTCACCGCGCGACGCATCAGCAGTGACGAAGCGGTGGTACTTGGACTAATCGACGCGACGGCGCCGTCCGAAGAGTTTGAGGCCTTCGTGACAGCCTTTCTCGCCGAACACCTCACCGCGAGTACGCCCAAACCAGCGCTGGAGCTTCCCAGCGAAACGGATTGGCAGGCATCAACAGGCCCGTTTATGCTCGATGATCCGCTAAAGCCTGCCCGCGAAGCCGTAATACGCTGCGTCCAAGCCGCGTGCAAAGACGGCCGCGAAGGATCATTGCGAGCCGAGCGCGAAGAATTCGCCCCCCTGCTGTTTTCCGACACCTACAAACAACTGCGACAGCAAATGCTGAATCGGCGGAAGTAAAGAAAGCACTCCTCCGTCCTCTTCTCCGTGAACTCCGTTTCTCCGTGGTGAATTCTCCTGATGGCCCACACATGGCGTCTGAGGGACGCCAGTGCCACCCTTCCTAGCTACCGCACGTACAAGAACTCTTTCAGATTGAACACCGCATGCGCCGACGATTTCCAGGCCGCAGTGTTCTGCATCAGATCGTCTGCCTTGCCGTCGAGCTCCGCCGTCCGTCGCACGAACTCGACGAGCCGCGCCACTTCTTGCGATGTCGCCGGGCGAGAGAAAGCCACACTCAGCATCGCACTGGCGCGCTCTTCGGGCGTCTTGGCGCCGTCGTTCAACAGCTGCCTGCTCCAGTGCTCAGCCATCGCGTTCACAAACGGATCGTTCAACAGCGCGAGCGCCTGGTCGGGAACATTTGTCACGTCCCGCTTGCCCACCGTTTGCTTCGGAAGCGGCTGATTGAACACCGCCAAAAAACGCGGCGGTTCCATCAGCGTCATTTCAAGGTAGATGCTTCGCCGGCCGTTGCCATCGAGTGGCCCCTTGTAGAGTCGCTTGAGCGAATCCTCGGCCGTACGGTACGGCTCGATCGGTTCGCCGTATAGCGCCGGGTCGATTCGTCTGCTGACGGTCAGGATCGAATCGCGAATCGCTTCGGCCTCCAGTCGCCGCATCGGCATGGTGTGCCACAGTCGGTTTTCCGGATCGAGGTTGATCGCTGTCTGGCTGGGAACGCTCCCCTGCCGCCAAACGCGCGACGTCACCAATCGGCGAATCAGCCGCTTGGTCGACCATCCGTCGCGAAGGAACTCGCTCGCCAGGTAGTCGAGCAATTCCGGGTGGGTGGGCTTTTCGCCGATGTGGCCAAAGTCGTCCGGCGTGCGGACCAAACCCTCACCAAACAAAAAGTGCCAGACGCGATTCACATAGACGCGCGCGGTCAGCGGATTTTGCTCGCTGGCAATCTGCCGAGCCCATTCCAGCCGTCCGCTCGATTCGGCGCTTGCGCGAGCTCCTCTCCCCAAAAAGCGAACACTCCCTCGCTCGACCGAATCGCCCCAATCGGTGTACGAGCCGCGAATGCCGATCGGGTCGTTGCGCCCTTCATTCCACTCGGCGACCGAGCCCACCGTCTGATCAGGCCGAATCTTCTTTTCCACCGCGCGGTACTCGTTCACCAGAGTGGCGATATCCGGACTCGCTGCCAGGTCGTTGGGCAACAGCTTGTTTTGTACCGCGTCTTGCAGCAGCAAGGCGTCTTCCGTCGTCGCTTCGCCGCGCGACCAGCGTTCGATCGCGCCGCGAAGCAGCGCAGTCAACCGCTCCGGCCAAGCTACGCTGGCGTTGACTTCCTCAAATAACGGTGCAAAGCGACCCAGCTCATCTTGCGGCGGTTGCCCTGGCGCGTGTTGGTAGATCTTGGTGACGCCGAACCACGAGCGCGGGTCCGTCTCCTCCGCCTCGGGGAGCCCCCCGTAATTGATCCTCGCCGGGAAGTAGTTATTCAGTGCCTTGGTCGCGATTTCGAAGTACAGCCGCCGCGGCAGCTTGTCGATGCTCCCTTCGAGCGTGTCGAGATTGCCGCCCGTGATCGAAAGCCAGCCGAACGTGGGGCGATTCAAGAACTGCAATCGCTCCGAATTGATGCAGCGATCGACAATCAGCGCGTAGCCAGGGAACTTGCCGCCGATCGTCCCAGCCGAAAAGTGAATCGGCGACAGCGGATCGAGCTGCGGGCTTTGCAGCGAACCAGCTAACCGCTGCGACCACAAGTGCGAATATCGGCCGGCTGGAACGATATGAAGCAGCGCAGCATCACCTTCGTCGGCAACGACAAAGTCGCCATCGGCCGCCAGACCGTGCTTCATGCCGAAGCCGTCCAGCTGCCAATTGCCCACGACGTCGGCCCGCGTGAAATCAGCCAACAGCACCAGCGACTGGTTGAGGCCCGCCCGGCGTGCCTGCTCGGTAGTGAACTCGTCACGCGTGAGCGGCGTTCCTAGCGAGCGCTTCCACAGTTCAATCATGGTCGCCGGAAAACCAGGAGCCGGCGTGGGATCGGCCGGAATGGCCTTGAGCTTCTCGATCACGTTTCCCGGCTTCGCAGCGTCCGTCGCTTCGAGCCACTTGTTCGCCAACTCGTTCCGCAATCGCTTCTTGACCTCGCGCAATTGGTCGATCACTTCGACGTTGGGATCGGCCGTGTCGACCGGCCGCGCGCTGAAGCGGGTGCTCATCAGCATGCCGGCCAGCGAGTAGTAATCCTTCTGCTCGACCGCATCGAGCTTGTGATCGTGGCACTGGGCACATGCCAGTGTCGTCCCCAGGAAGGCTTTGCCGAGCGTGTCGATCATGTTCGACACCGCTTCCTGCGTGACCCCTTCGGCGGCCGCGCTGTCGCCGTGCCGGCGTTCGCCGAGCCGCAGCGACATCGGCGCAATCAACGCCTCGTTGACGTTACTCGCGGTGTCGACGCGCGGAGGCAGCAAATCGCCAGCCAGGTGTTCCAGCACCAATTGCTGGTAGGGCAAGTCGTAGTTGAACGCGCGAATCAAGTAGTCGCGATAGCGCCAGGCGTTCTTCGCCGGGACGTCCCACTCGTAGCCGTGCGTGTCGGCATAGTGGACCACGTCCATCCAGTGCCGCGCCCAGCGCTCGCCAAAGTGCGGGCTCTCCAGCAACGCATCGACAAAGCGCTCGTACGCCTCATCGGACGGATCGGCCGCCAAGCGTTCCACTTGTTCGCGCTCGGGCGGTAGCCCCGTCAGCGCAAACGAAAGCCGTCTCGCTAGTGCCCGCCGATCGGCTTCCGCGCCAGGCGCTAATCCTTGCGATTCCAGTTTCGCCAGGATGAAGCGATCGATCTCCGTCCGCGGCCACGATCCGTTTTGAACAGGCGGCGGTTCGACTGCGGCGACAGGCTGCAGGCTCCACCATTTAATGCGCGATTGATACGTCGCTTCCCAATCGGCCGCTTTGTCGCGCCGCTTGGCTTCCCCTTCGCGCGGATCGGGCGCGCCCCGGGCAATCCAAGCCGCGAAATCAGCGATCACCGCCTCGGGCAACTTGCGCTGCTTGGGGGGCATCGCCGAAGCATCGGCATCGTGCCGCATCGCCTTCAGAAGCGGGCTCTCGTCGGGCTTGCCCGGCACGATGGCCGGCGACCCCGATTCGCCCCCCTGCTCCCACCCGGCCTTGAGATCGAGCCGCAACTCCCCCTGGAGTTCCTTCGACTCGCCACTGTGGCAGGCATAACAGTGCTCGACCAAAACGGGGCGGATCTTCTTCTCGAAGAACTCGATCCCATCGTCGGCCGCGCGCAGTCCGCCCGTCATCATGACAGCAAGCACCAGCGCAACGCGAGTTAGGCAAGCAAGGATGCGCATAATCGAAGAGCCGAAGGTGAGATCAGGACGGTCAGGCGGGACGGCCCTCAGTGTCATCACGACAACTGGCCGCAGTTAGATAGTGTCGTCTGGCCCAGTCCCTTTTGCAATTGAGCTTGCGCTCCCGGCGGCCTTGCGGCGGCGCGCCAAGGTAGCCAAAGTCATAACTGATGCTCCGGTAATCCCACCAATTACAGCGACCATCACGAATCCCGTGCTTCCGTAAACAAATTCGCCCAGGTTCGGCAGCAAAAACTCAAGGAATTCTTCCCGCGTTGTGATTCGACTGACGCCATAAGCATTGTGAGCAAACAGTACCGCACCTAGGATCCACAATGGAAGAAGGATCAGCGACGTCCATTTGAGCCCAAACCAAAACCCTCGGCGCATCTCTTTCCAATAGGAAAGGGTGTGGGACGACTGCTGCTTAGCAATTTCCTCGCTCGACAGGTGAGACGATTCGTACGGATTGATCGCCATCGCCGGGGACCTTTCCTCTAGCTACTCCCGCGGCGCCGCGGATTTCCTCAGCCGGTCCGCAATCGCTACGCCGATTCCTTTCTCCGGCGGTGGCACCACAATCACCACGTCACACGCGTTGGCATCGGCCGATCGCAGGGTAGCGTACAAGTCGCGGGCGAACCCTTGCGGCTTCGTATCGATCGACAGCGGCAGGATCGCTTGCGACATCATGCTTTCCATCGGGATGCCATAGAGCAATGGGTTGGGCCCAATGACGCCCACTCGCTTCCCGTCCGCAGCCAATTCGATCGCACGGGCAACAGCCGTCTCGGGAGCATGGATTTCAACGCCTGCGGCGGGAGCGTAGTGGCTCTCCAAACTTCCGGACACGCGCGGCGATGCCGCACTCGCTTCAGCCAGGCGTTTCCCGACCACGCGTTTGATTTGCTCGGCCGTAATCGCACCAGGACGAAGAACGGCGATTTCATCCGACGACAGGTCGACAATCGTCGACTCGATTCCGACCTCGCATTGGCCACCATCGAGAATGAGCGGCACGCGCTCGCCCAGTTCGCTCTGCACGTGTTTGGCCGTCGTGGGGCTCACGCGGCCGAACCGATTAGCTGACGGCGCGGCCAGCCCGCCGCCGAAACTCGTCAACAACTGTTGCGCTACAGGGTGCGACGGAACGCGTAGGCCGATCGTCGGAAGTCCGCCCGTCACGGCCGGTGCCGCCTTAGGACCGCGCTGCAAAATCATCGTCAGCGGCCCGGGCCAGAATGCTTCGGCGAGTTGGTGCGCGGCCGCTGGAACGTGTTCCGCCCAACCCTCCAACGGTGCGTTTTTGGCCAAGTGAACGATCAGTGGGTGATCGGCAGGGCGACCTTTAACGGCGAAAATCTTCCGCACCGCCAGCTCGTTTTCCGCGTCGGCCGCCAACCCATACACGGTTTCGGTGGGAATCGCGATCACGTCACCGCCGCGCAGCAAGGCGATCGCGTGGGCCAGCTGGGCCTCATCCATGGAACTAGTCATTCGTTGGGTTACTGGCGATGAAGCGGCTTGAACGTGCGATAGTGGTCGTGGGTGTAATAGATCTCGCCTTCCTTGCCGGTAACGATTCGCTGCGGCCCCGGGCCGTCGACTTGAGGCGTGGGATGAACCCACTCGTGATAGTAGCCCGCCGGTTTGCTCGGCAAGCGCCGCTCGCGGTTCTGGAACACCACGCCGTCGTTGGGGAACCGCAGACGTTCCCCCGCTTCGATGCGCTGGAGCGTCTTGGAAACGTCGACGTTCCCCTGATAGACCAGCTTGCCATCTTGATTGCGGACCTGGACGTTCTTAATTACAGCCGTGAGGCGGTTGCCGCGAGATTCCGCAGGTGGCTGGGGTGATGTCTCCTGCGGCCCCTTTTTCACGGGTGCTTCGGCGGGAGGTACCTCGTCGGCAGTTATCTCAGGCTCCCGCTTCTCGGCTGGCGCGTCCGAAGCCGTTTCGCCATCGAGCCTATCCTGGGTCTCCGGTTCCTCTTCGATCACCTGGACGTCGATCGGGTGCTCGCCACGCC
Organism: uncultured Pirellulaceae bacterium; assembly: GCA_964636985.1. Classification (GTDB taxonomy): domain Bacteria; phylum Planctomycetota; class Planctomycetia; order Pirellulales; family Pirellulaceae; genus CAZWSX01. The sequence goes on from CAZWSX010000022.1 coordinate 68,560, forward strand.
CGAATTCAATCTCCTGCGTCTTCAAATCCCGGTGATTTTTCACGCCGCCGCGAGGCTGGTTCGCTTGGTAGCGCTGGTAAACGACAATCCCAATCACCACCGCCAGGGCGAGCATTCGCCAAATGCGACGATACGCACCCCAGTTATTGGCGGGTGTTTGCGGTTTGCGTTTTGGAATTGCCATGCGTGAACTGGAGTGCGATAGGAGATGCCGATCCACGTCCATGATACGATCAAACGCCTCATCTTTCGACCGTTACAAACCGGCCTTTTGCAGCGCGGCAGTTGAATCGCCATTTCCAGACGATCACAATCAAGAGCCGCCGGGGTGACTCTTAGCTGGAGGTGGATTCGGAGGGTGCCGTGCCGATCTTAGTGCGATGTACGTGTGGCAAGAAATTGAGCGCGCCCGACACCATGGCGGGCAGGCGCGTGGCATGCCCTTCCTGCAAAGCCACGGTCGACATTCCTGCGGGGACAGCGGCAGCACCGTCGAACGCTCCCGCTACCAACTCGTTTATTGTCTCGTGCACGTGCGGGCAACAATTCACCGCCACGCCCGACATGGCAGGCATGCAATCAAGCTGCCCTACCTGCGGTTCGCTCCTCACGGTTCCGGGCAACGTTGTTCCTGGAAGCACCGTTTCAGCAAACACCTTTCCTGGCACGGCAAACCAGGCAGCAGCAGCTCCGGCCTACGCGCAGCAGCAGTACGTAGCAGCGCCGTCCATGCCCGCGAACAACGCCTTTGGAGCACAGTCTCCTTTTGGCCCGTCACCTGGCGCCGGCGCGTGGAACGTGCAAGGGGCGCCGCCGAATGATCCGCTCGCCGCAGGCCTCTTTTCGTCTGCTCACGATCAACGCAATATCACGCTCCCGCCCATGCCCGCACAAGCAACGTGGGGACAGGCCCCATCGCATACGCTAGGAGCCGCGAGCACGACCTTGCCGAACGGCTACGCATCACCTTTGCCCGCGTACCCGCCGGCTCCAGCAACCAAGAAAGACGGCTGGGCTCAGATCGGCGGCGGAATTGGATTAATGGCGTTATCCGTTTTCTGGTTCTGCGGAGGTCTCTTCTTCGGCGTCATCTTCCCTTACGCGGCGGTGCTATTCATCTTCGGAATCATCTTGTTTGTCAAAGGGATCATCGGGAAGTTGTCGTAGTGTTCCACAGTGTCGACCGATCTTGAGGGCTGGATTGTGCCTATTCGCGTCGCGTGTCGCTGTGGTCAGCAATTTGACGCTCCCGACGTCATGGCGGGGACGTTTGCGCCGTGCCCCGTTTGTCAAAGCCCGATTGCGATTCCTCGCGTTCAACCGACGCCCCAATACCCAGTAACCCAATACCCAACAACTCAGCCGCAAGCTGTTCACCAGCCGCCGCAACAGACGGCGCCCATGGTCGTCTCCTGCTCATGCGGCCAGCTATTCGCCGCGACGATCGACATGATCGGCATGGAAGCAAACTGCCCCCGCTGCGGCCAGTTGATCGTTGTACCTGCGCCGCAACATAGGCCTGTGCCGACCCACGGCACATCCGCGCCGCCGAACCTCGACTCGCTCGGCATCGACGCCCGTACTCCCGGTCCGTTTGACAAGACCCTGACAGCGGCCCGCGATATATCAGCCTGGGAGCGCACGGCAGCAACCCCGCAACCGAATGCTGCCCGAGGAGCTCACGCCCATACCACCAAGAGCATCGCCGACTCACTGATGGGGCAAGCGCGCCAGGAAATGTCGGACCGCAATGCCGGTGTACCCGAACCCAACTACGGCCTGATGATCGCAGGCGCCGGCATCGCTCTAATTGGCTTTGGAATCTTAGTAGGGGCATCCATCGCGCATAGCGATATGGGAAGCATTATCGGTACCTGCAAGCTCTTCGGCGGAATCGGTGTCTTCGCAAGAGGCTATAGCGCCAAACGCTACGATGGCTAGTCATTCTAACTCAGAATGGTAAGTCAATAGCTAATACATCTGGCCTAAAGTTTTTTCGGGATGCAGGTCAGTAGTTTCTGTACAGTGTGCGGAAATATGGACAATAGACAACGACAACCAGGAAGTGGTGTCGATCGCGATTCCGCGATTCAACGAACCTCGATTGGATCTTCATCCGTAGGAGGTCACAATGACCAAGAGCAATCTGAACCGCCGCGATTGGTTGACTAATTCAACATGGGGGCTCGCTGGGGGCACGCTGCTGGCAGCAGCCAGCAATACTCATTCCGCGCGGGCCCAAGACGTGGACCCTGACGAAGAACGCAAGCGATTCCTGCATGGCGAATGTCCGCAGATCCTGCGCGTATCAAAGTCGCTCGAAGGCACGCTCATCTTGTCGCCTCATGAACCGTGTCCATGCAGATGCGAGAAATCGGAACCACCTCAAACGATCTTTCGCGTCGATTTCCGCACCGTCCTCCGCTTCAAGTCGTCCCCGCCATGCGACGAGACGAACATTCAACCACTCCTTCAGGATGGTGTTGAGCTGTGGGCGGAAGGCTCGATGGAGCTGCGGCTCGATAAGTGTCCTAATAATAACCAGCTGGATTTGCTGTTCGGTCACAGTCGCGCCAAGGCCCGCGTCCACCGATATCGCCCCAACGAGGACATCTTCGAAGGCGAAGCGTGCGCTACAGTCGGGTTCGATCCGTCCCGTCGCGAGGATCGCTGCTGTGCGGCCGGCCTTATCCTCGGGAGCGCGTGCCTGAAAGGTGTAAACAAGATGGCCGATTGGTCACTGACATTAACTTCCCGCACCGCGCTGGACGGGTTCGACCCGGGAAAAATTTGCAGCCGACAGGAGCTCAGCATCCAATCGCTCGTCGATGGCGTGCTCATCGGACCCTGCATGAGGATTCCACGCGAGTAACGCCCTCCAAGAAAACCCCTCGACCACGGGCGCAGAGTGCGGGGACACTCTGCGCCCGTGGTCTTCGTCGGAGGAACCGTCCGAGGGGAGGACGGGGGATCGTGAGAGGTCCCAAGGGACCTTTGGTTCGTTCAGTCGGAACTATTGACGCTCGTCGAATTGCATCCGCACCAATGTCGTCGGCGCGATCACACTCGGCCACCAAGGGATCGCCGTGCGGGCAACCATCTGGGCCACTTCCACATCGACCAGGTAGCCGGGCTCGCGCGCCTCTGTTCGTACTTCGGCCAGGCTATCGCCCGAAGCGACTTCGACCGGCGTCACGCAAAGTGGACACTTGGCGTTGCCAACCACGCTAATGCCTTGCTCTCCCAGCCAGGCAAGTCCTGCCAGGGCCGTGAAGACCATCGCCCCCAGGAACGGAAGCGACAACACGGCCAGCAACAGGCTCCGCGCTATCTTGCGAACTCGCTTTTTGGTCATGGGATGGCTCCAGCCGAATGAGGACTGCGAACTTAAGCGACAGGCAAAGCGGCCACCGAAGCAATCGTCTCGGCCGGCACTTCGCTGATTTGCGATTCCGATGCAACCTTCACATAGCCAAGGCCGCGGATCACTTCCAGGATTTCGCTGCACGTGGGGAACATGCGGCCGCTGGCTCGCTTGTAAGCGTCCATGGCTTGCATGAACAGGATCTCGTCGCCCGAGTAATCACGTTCGCAGGTGGTGGGGTCGATCTGGCGGCGGCGTTGCACTTTCTCGCGGCGCTCGACCTGGCGACGTTCAACGGCAACAGGAACGTCTTGCTTGCGGCGCTCGCCAGCGTCTTTGCGGCGATCTGGCCCCTTGGCGGCTCGACGATCGATCTTGACTTCAACTTCCGCGGCCTTCTTTGCCTTAGCCATGTTTTTCCTCGTGAATGGCAAGTTGTCTGGTGTGCGCCGAGCTTGATGGTTAGCTAAAGCCAACCATGTAGCGAAGATGCTTCCTTCATCGGAAGGCTAGGTTGAGAATTTGCACCACGTCGGCAAGATGTGCGGCTGAGCCAAAGATTCCGGTTATTGCGGCGTATTTCGCCTGGCAAAGTTCACACGAATACCCAGCAGTCTACCGATGCGAACGGTTGTGACGGCGATTACCATATTCGCAAGGGTTAACGAACCGCGCTTCGAGGAGTTCCGCCATGATCCAAAGGCGAGGCAAACATCGCTTGTTCCGGTTGTGCTGGTTGTTAGGAGCCTTGGCCATGGCCGCGTCGCCTTTCATCGACTCCTCTTCCGCTCAAGACGCGGCCAAGCCGATCGATCCCAAAACCATCACCTCGCACGCCGTCGGCGAACACGGCGCCGTGAGCACGGGCTCGCCCGAGGCCGTAGCCGCAGGGCTCGAAGTATTGCAGCGCGGTGGAAACGCCGCTGACGGCGCAGCCGCTACCATCTTGGCCCTCAGCGTGACCGACTCGCATTTGTTCTGCTTCGGTGGCGAAGCGCCGATCATGGCCTACAACGCCCAGCGCAAGCACATCGAAGTGCTGGCCGCCCAAGGTGTCGCTCCACGATTGGCCACCCGCGAGGCCTTCCCCGAGGGCATCCCCGGCCAGGGTCTTAAGCCGGCCGCCGTTCCGGGCGTGTTCGATGGTGTTCTCGTCCTCCTGGAACGACACGGCACCATGAGATTGGCCGACGTCGCTGCCAGTACATTGCGACTGCTCGATCGCCATCAAGAGCCGTGGCATCCCCTCCTGGGTAAAACATTGCGGCGGATCATCGAAGCGGAAGCCACCGCCGGCGACGACCGCATCCTTGGCCTGCGCCGCGCCGCCGACTATTTTTATCGCGGCCCCATCGCTCGTGAGATCTCCGCCTGGTGCGAGAAGGAAGGTGGCTACCTGCGCTACGAGGACTTCGCAACGCACGTCACGCGGATCGAGGAACCCCTCTCGGTCGACTATCGCGGCCACCGCGTTTATAAGTGCGGCGTCTGGACGCAGGGGCCGTATCTCCTACAAACGCTCAAACTGCTGGAAGGCTTCGACCTCGCCAAGCTCGGACACAATCGCCCCGAGACAATCCACCTGAGCGTCGAGGCGATGAAGCTCGCCATGGCCGATCGCGATATCTACTTCGGCGATCCCCTGTTCGTCGATGTGCCGATCAACGACATCCTCTCCAGCAACTACGTGGCGACTCGGCGCTCGCTCATCGACCGCAAAAAAGCATCGCTCGTTTATCGCCCCGGCGACCCCGTCCACCAAAAGCCGCTGCTCGACAAGCCACTCCCCACCGGCAACAAGGCCAAGCCGAGCGATACGACCACGTGCGTCGTCGCCGATCGGTTCGGCAACGTCGTCGTAGCAACTCCCAGCGGATGGAGCGGCGTTCAAGCCGGCGACACCGGCATCTGGCTCGGAACGCGATTGCAAAGCTTCAATACTTGGGAGGGTCAAGCTAATTGCATCGTCCCAGGCAAGCGGCCGCGGATCACGCTCACGCCAACGCTGGTCTTTAAGGATGATCGCCCCGTGCTGGCCGTGAGTGTCGCCGGCGGCGACGGCCAAGACCAAACCGGCCTGCAAGTGGTGCTGAACCACATTGACTTCGGTCTCAACGGTAAAGAATCGCTTGCGGGCGTTCGTTTCGGCACCAACCACCACATCGGCTCGTTCCGCCAGACTCCGCCCGAACTCGGAAGCCTGATGATCAACGCCGAAGCGGACAGCGCCACCATCGACGCCCTCACCAAGATGGGCCACAAAGTCAAGCTGGAGACCGGCGCGATGTGGATGCCCAGCCTGATCCGCATTTCCGACGGCAAATTCGAAGCGGCCGGTGACCCCCGAGCCGGCCGCCACGCCGGGGCGTTTTAAGTTGGACCGCTCTCCCGAGCGGTCTACGGTGCGCGTCGCTTAGGTCACTACGCGACTATTCTCGTGGGTCTCAGCCCAACCTTGTGCGACTCGGGAGAGTCGCACCACTCTTGCCGTCGACTTACAATAGACGACTGGCGATTCCCTCCCCCGCGACCCGCCTTCCCTCCGAGCCGACTATGTCCCACCGCGCCGGCACGCTTCTTGTTTGGTCGTTGATCTTTGCGATCATCCCGCTCACGGCTTCAGCCACCGACGTGGTGCGGAAGATCGAGTTCAACCGCGACGTCCGGCCGATCCTCTCGGACAACTGTTTTCAGTGCCATGGCCCCGACGAGAAGCAACGCAAGGCCGACTTGCGGCTCGACACCCGCGATGGGCTGCAAGGTGCCACCAAAGAGATTATCGAGCGGATCACAGCCACCGATCCCGAAAAGCAGATGCCGCCGCCCGACAGCGGCAAAAAGCTATCGGACGCGCAAATCGCTTTGCTGGCGCAGTGGGTCGAACAAGGGGCGACTTGGTCGTCCCATTGGGCCTTCACCCCGCCGACTCGCCCGGCGGTGCCAAAAATCGAAGACGAGCAGCTCGAGGCTCTCATCACGAACCCGATCGACGCGTTCGTCCTGGAACAACTGGTGCGGCAAGGCCTGAGCCTCTCCCCAGAAGCCAGCCGCGAAACCTTGATTCGCCGCGCGTCGCTCGACCTGACGGGGCTTCCTCCCACGCCAGAGAAGATCGATGCCTTCTTAAGCGACAAGTCGGACGGAGCCTACGAGCGGGTTGTCGACGACTTGCTCAAATCGCGCCGCTATGGCGAGCGAATGGCCTGGCGGTGGCTCGAAGCCGCCCGGTACTCCGATACCAGCGGGTATCAAACCGACGGCGACCGCGATATGTGGCGGTGGCGCGATTGGGTAATCGACGCCTTCAACGACAATGTCCCGTTCGACCGCTTCACCATCGAGCAAATCGCCGGCGACATGCTGCCGGGCAAGACTCTCGATCAGCAGATCGCCACGGGTTTCAACCGCAACCATCGCGGCAACGCCGAAGGGGGCATCGTTCCGGAAGAATATGCCGTCGAGTACGTCGCTGACCGCGTCGAAACCACGGCGACCGTTTGGCTAGGCCTCACGTTCACGTGCTGCCGCTGCCACGATCACAAGTTCGATCCGATCTCGCAGCGCGATTTTTATCAAATGTTTTCCTACTTCAACAACGTTCCCGAAAAGGGCCGCGCCGTGAAGTACGGCAACTCACCGCCGTTGGTGAAAGCGCCGACCAAGGAGGAAGAAGAAAAACGCGACCAGCTCAGGGCAGACCTTCGCCGTGCCGAGGAAGCGGTCGTCCAATTGCAAACGAAGTTCGACGAATCACTCACAAAGTGGCAAAAGACAGTCGATCCTTCGACGCTTGCTGCATGGTCCCCCACCAAGGATTTGGCAGCTGAATTTTCTTTGGATAAGGGCAATCCGCTCTCGGTCGACAACCACACGCCGACTTTTGTCGCCGGACCAATTGGGGATGCAGTTGCGTTCGAAGGTAAACATTTTCTCTCGTCCGACGTTGGAAAATTCGGTTTCGATCACCACTTCACCCTCTCGTGCTGGGTGAAACCGGCCAAGGCCAACGGGACGATCTTGTCGCGGATGACCGACGAACCCGAAGGAGATGGTTACGCCGTACAGCTAGTCGATGGCAAGGTGCAAGTGCATCTCACCAAACGTTGGCTCGACGATGCTCTTCGTGTCGAAACAACCAAGTCCATTCCTCTGGACCGATGGTCGCACATCACCGTTACGTACGACGGCACCCGCCTCTGCGTGGGAACCAAAGTCTTCCTGAACGGGAGACCCGCCGAAACCAAAGTTCTGCTCGATGAACTCAACCAAACGTTCGAGTCGAAAGAACCCTTGCGAATCGGTGCCGGAGGCGGTCCGGATGCGCGCTTTCACGGTCTGATTGATGACGTTCGCATCTACAACGCCGATTTGGACAACGAGGCGATTCGCGTCCTGGCGGTGTCGGAGTCTCCTCGCGAAATCTTGACCACGCCCCAAGTGAATACGCCCGAGCGACGGGCCAAACTTCGAGCCTTCTACCTGGCAACCGTTGCCCCGGAGGAAATCGCCAAGGCCTATGCCGAGCGAGACGACCTTCGCGCCAAGTTGCGGACGTTCGAAGAATCCATCTCCACCGTCATGGTGATGGAGGAAATGCCGGAGCCTCGCCAGGCCTATATCTTGCTTCGCGGCGAGTACGACAAAAAGGGAGCGGCGGTGTCGCCGGGCGTTCCGGCTGTATTGCCCAAGCTCGCCGAAGGACTCCCCAACAACCGCTTGGGCCTCGCACGCTGGCTGGTCGATCGCCAGAACCCGCTCACCGCCCGCGTGGCCGTGAACCGGATGTGGCAAATGCACTTCGGCGTCGGGCTCGTGAAAACGTCGGAAGATTTCGGCACGCAAGGAGCATTTCCCACGCATCCCGAGTTGCTCGATTGGCTCGCGGCCGAGTTCATGACCGACTGGGATGTTAAACGAATGCACAAGTTGATCGTGACGTCGGCTACCTACCGGCAATCGTCGCGAGTCACGCCTGAAATGCTCGCGCGCGATCCAGAGAACAAGCTTCTTTCCCGCTATCCGCGCCGCCGCCTTTCGGCCGAAATGGTCCGCGACCAGGCCCTCTTCGCCAGCGGGCTGATGACCGAGACGATCGGCGGGCCCAGTGTCAAACCGTATCAACCGGCCGGCTTGTGGAACGAGCTCACCGGGACCGGCGACTACATTCCAGACACAGGCGAAAACCTCTACCGCCGCAGCCTTTACACGTTCTGGAAGCGAACCGCCCCGCCGCCGGTGTTGGCCACGTTCGATGCCCCTGGCCGCGACATTTGCTGGGTTCGCGAGTCGCGGACCAATACGCCGCTGCAAGCTCTAACACTGCTCAACGAGACCGCCTTCGTGGAAGCCGCTCGCATCCTGGCCGAGCGAGTTCTGTTCGACGCCAAGACGCCCGAGGATCGCCTGGCGTTGGCATTCCGCCGGCTTACGGCTCGCCAACCCAGCGCCAAGGAGCTCGCGCTTCTCCTGCAAAACCTCGATTTCCAATTGGCTCAGTTCGCCAACCATCCCGAAGCTGCCGCGAAGCTGCTCGCCATCGGCGAAGCCAAGCCCAGCGACAAGTATCCGCCCACCGAGATCGCCGCCTACGCCACCGTGTGCAACTTGCTAATGAATTTGGACGAAGTGTTGACGAAGGAGTGAGAGGAAGGCTCTAGACTTCAGGCTCCAGACCTCAGGAAGTCGCCTTCACTTCGCAAATCACAAGTCAACAATCATCAATCGATTAATCAAGACAGCAAACAATCGAGCTCTAAGCGAGGGTCGCTTTTATGTTCCGCCGCGAATTCCTAACACGCTCCGCTGTCGGGCTTGGTGCACTCGCCGCGCTTCTTCGCGAGGGGCGCGCCGGCGAACCCGTCATCAAGCCGGCGATCAAGCCAACCGCCAAGCGAATCATCTACCTGTTTCAGTCAGGCGCTCCCAGCCAGCTCGACTTGTTCGATTACAAGCCCGGCCTGAAAGAGCGCTTCGCCACTGAGTTGCCCGACTCGATTCGGCAAGGCCAGCGGCTCACGGGCATGACGTCGCGGCAGCAATCGTTCCCTGTGGCGCCAACCAAATACAAGTTTGCCCAGCACGGTCGTAGCGGCGCCTGGGTGAGCGAACTGATGCCGAGCGTCGCACAGGTCGCCGACGATTTGTGCTTCGTCAAAACGATGCACACCGAGGCCATCAACCACGACCCAGCCATCACCTTTTGCCAAACCGGGGCCCAGCTCGCCGGGCGGCCCAGCATTGGCGCGTGGATCACGTATGGCCTGGGAAGCATGAACCAGGATCTTCCGGCCTTCGTGGTCCTGGTCTCGCAAGGCTCGGGAAATCCAACGGATCAGCCCCTGTACGATCGCTTGTGGGGGACCGGCTTTCTGCCCTCGAGCTACCAAGGCGTCAAGTTCCGCTCTCAAGGCGACCCGGTGCTCTTCCTCAACAATCCCGAGGGAGTCAGCGGCGGGCAACGGCGGCGGACGCTCGACGACCTCGCCGCGCTCAACAAGCTGCGCCAGGAAACGACGGGCGACACCGAAACCGAGACCCGCATTCAGCAGTACGAAATGGCCTTCCGGATGCAGTCGAGCGTGCCGGAACTGACCGATCTCTCGAAGGAAGACGCCAAGACGTTCGAGCTCTACGGCGAAGACGCCCGCAAGCCGGGCACCTTCGCCGCGAATTGCTTGCTGGCCCGCCGCCTGGCCGAGCGCGATGTCCGCTTCATCCAGCTCTTCCACCGCGGCTGGGACCAGCATGTCAAACTGCCGACGCAAATCGAGGCCCAGTGCCGCGACACCGACAAGGCCTCAGCCGCACTGATTACCGACCTCAAACAGCGCGGGCTTTTGGACGACACGCTCGTCGTCTGGGGCGGCGAGTTCGGCCGCACCGTTTACTGCCAAGGGAAGCTCACGGCCGAAGACTATGGCCGCGACCACCATCCCCGCTGCTTCACGGTCTGGATGGCCGGCGGCGGCATCAAGCCGGGCCACACCCACGGCGAGACCGACGAGTACGGCTACAACATCACGCGCGACCCGGTCGAAGTCCACGACCTCAACGCGACCCTGCTGCACTGCCTAGGGATCGATCATCTGCAACTCACCTATCGCTACCAAGGCCGCGCCTTCCGATTGACCGATATCCACGGCAACGTGGTGAAGGGCATCTTGGGTTAGTCAGCACCACTCCTGAAAAAGCCCGCCCCAAGAAATGAAAGCGGGCGTCTGCTTTGGAAGCAAACGCCCGCTTTGGACACTTTGTGATTAAAGCTGCTCGCCTTAGCTCTTCTTCGAGCGGAAGCGGACGACGCCCAAGCCAACCATCGCCACGGCGCCCATGAGCAGCGTCGAAGGCTCCGGAGTCGGGGTCGGAATCGGATCTGGCGGAGGAGGCGGGGGCGGAGGCGCGTCACCGATCACACTGCTCCCCGAAGCGCCGCTGCCGATCCCTTGAATGTGCGCCGCAACGTGCGCGAGTGGACTGGCGTTGGAAGGGTTGTTAAGGGCGTTGAAATCGCTCTCACCCAAGTTCGTGCTGGGCCGGCTGATCACAAAAGTCAACACGTCTCCGAAATTGAAGCGTCCCACACCACCGCCAGCGTTGCTGGTGGTCCACGTCAGAAGGACGTCAAACCCCTTCACGCCAGGCAAGTCTTGCTGATCCTGCGTGGTCTTGGTGATGGTCGTCGCGGGATTGGATGCACCGATCGTTCCCTGCTGGACAATCGACAACGTGCTAGGAACGTAGCCCACGACGTTGAAGCCGAACTTGGTCGCAAACTCGCTGGTCGTTTCCAGCATGTTCGTGATTTTCAGTTCAACGTTGTTTCCAACGTCGGTAAATTCCGCTTTCAGCCACGGTGGCGTCGCATCCGGATCAGGTCCGGTGTTCAGCACAATGTCTAGGTTGTAGACCAGCGCCGCGCGCGCTTCCCCGGCTGTCGCTATGCCCAACATCGCGAGCACCGCGGTCGCCAGCCCCCACTTCAAACTCTTCATTCAGTGTCTCCAAAGATGACTTCACGGTTTTCGTGAAGGAAAACACTATCGTAGTTGGATGGGGCCGAGAACCTTGCTCGCTTTCGAAGACTGCGGCTTCTCCTCATGCGTCCGAGGGAACGTCCAGAAAGACTGTGCAGGAAGCGCACAACATTTGCGCAAATGGAGCACTCCAGCTAGCCATGGCGACTACATCCCGTCCTCGTCGGAATGAGGCCAAGCGCTTCGCGCAAGAGCGTGACCCATCTGGCAGAGACATCGATCCGCCAAGAAATAAAAGCGGGCGTCTGCTTTGGAGGCAAACGCCCGCTTCGAACACGTTGTAGTGATCGCTTCTCGCCTTAGCTCTTCTTCGAGCGGAAGCGGGTAACGCCCAAACCGACCATTGCCACGGCGCCCATCAGCAGCGTCGAAGGCTCTGGAACCGGGGGCGGAACCTCTTCCGGGGGCTCCCCTGGAATATTTGGTTCGGTCAAGGCAGTGCCGTACTGGAAGCTGACGTTTGAAATCCGGTCCAGGTCGAATTCGCCTGTCGTGGAGAACGTGAAGACGACCGAATTCTTAACGAAAGCGTCGTTGTTCCCGTCATCGCTGACAGCCGAGTTGCCCGTAGCGGGATTGTCGTTCGCCGAGAACAGACCGTATTGAAGCCCATCTGGGTTAGCGGGACCTTCAAGGTCGTCGGCCGCAGCCGTGCTAAACCGATCGCCGGGGCCAAATAAATCTAGGCCCGAGCTGCTGATGCCCGTGTTCCCGGGTGAGGAACCACCCAAACCTGTCTTGTAAGCCCATTCACCAGCGACCGAAGTTCCAGCCGCCAGCGAAACGGGATTACCATCCGTATCGAAGATAATTACGCTGCCGGGAGCAACGACTGCCGTGCCGGGAGTGAGCCCGGGTCCCGCGGCCAAGTCGAAGAAGACGCCGGTTAGGACGTCGGCGGGCACCAAAATGTCGCCACCCACATTGGAGAGCGTGACCTTAAGCGTGCCGGCCACTGAATTGTCGAACGTGACTTCTGCGGCCAAGGATCCAGGACTGTTGTCACCGCTGTAGGTGATGATGCTCGCCTTCGCGGCGGGGGCAGCCATTGCGGCAAGCATCGCGACTATCGCGACCATTGCTGCTGTCCGCAAGCAATTTTTCATCATTTAAACTCCGTAGATATTCAGGTGATTGACTGGGGAGGTCGCATTACTTTAAGCGAATGCGAGCGTTTTGTGGCCTCATTTTTATCCGGATCGTCATATTTTTTGCCAAATTGGTAGATTTTCCGACATCACACACCCCTAACGGGGAATTTTTCGAGGTCATTTTTTTGCCGAATTGACGGATATATCGCCACCTAGCGGGTTACCACCGAAATCAGCGAATCATGATGATCAAGTGGCATTTTTGCGCAACAAGCATTCCACGTTGGTGGATAACTTGTCGATGCATTGAGAAAAAACACTTATACAACCTTTAGAATGTCTCGAAAATGAGACAGCTATTCAACCTAACGGCGATTAACGACGCTCGGCGACCCGAATCGGTACCACCCCTGCGACCTAGATGACTCGCGACACAGTGGTCACCCTAAGGGGCCAAGAAATAAAAGCGGGCGTCCACCCAATTCGAGTGAACGCCCGCAGTAATGTTCGTCTTGTGACTTCCGACTAGCTTTTCTTCGAGCCACGGAATCGGGCCAACCCGAAACCGATCAGCGCCAAGCCACCCATCAGCAAGGTGGAAGGTTCAGGCACCGCCGCGATACCAACTGCCGGTGGCAGGCTGTCGGGAGCATACTCGATGGGCGAGTTCCCCAGGTTGGTTGGTGGCGGGTTGCTGAAACCAGGCGAACCGCCATCCGACGAGGAGCTGGATGATTCGGTGCCAGAGGAACCACTGCCCGATGAGCCATCACCCGATGAGCTGCCGCCGCCGTTGGAGGAATCCCCGCTGGAACCGCCGCCCGACGTACCCCCGTTCGAACCGCCATTGTTCGAGGTACTGCCGTTGGACGAGCCATTGTTCGAGGAGCCACCGTTCGACGAGCCGTTTCCGCCGCCCGAGTTATTGCTGCCCGAGTTGCTTCCGCCGCTCGTGGTGTTTCCGGTCCCATTTCCTGACGTGCCATTCGTGGAAGAGTTGCCGCTTCCGCTGGAGCGCCCATTGCTGGAGCCGCTGCCCCCGCCACCTTGTTGAGAGCCGCGAGCCTTCTTCTTGCCGCCAGAATGGCCATGGTTACCCGCTTGGGTCCATGCCGCGAAGCTTGCGGCGGCCCCGATTCCTTCAGGCGAAGTGCTGGAGAGCAAATCGGGTTCGTTTCCCCCCTCGTGGCTACCGTGTTTATCCGTGAACGATGTGAATTCGAACCCTTCCTCCTTGTTGGATTCAGACTCGAGCGCTGCCGGCTGGGTTTCGGGAGCAGAGGCCCCCTCCACCACCGTCTCGAGTTTGAAAATCAGCGTCGCTTGCGCTTGTCCAGCGCCAATTCCCGTCGTCGCGACGAAAGCGATCGCTACTGCCCAACCCAACGTTCTCACTTCAAATCTCCAAATACCAAATATGGGGGAGGTCATCTCTGCTGGCAGACAAACGTGATAGTAGTTGCAGTGGAGCCAATATTGTGGATTTTTCCAAGCGATTGGCGGGGTTTTGCCGGAAATTGCCAGGATTTCCCATGTTCCGGCGAGGTTGCGCCATATCCATACGTTCACTGCTCGATAAGAGCGCGGACGTGTCTTTTTTCGAGCAACCAAAATCGACTGCTGGCGTAGTACCCCGCAGATATACCACCCGCAAGGGCGGTTTTTACTTTCGTCGCGGCAACGCTCGCCTACGGCAATCGCCTGAGTTCAACTTTCGTGCCAAAGTAAACCGCCCCCATTTCAGCCCCGACAGCCTCAGAAGCGAAAACGATGAACACGGGGGCGGCAAGGTGCTCACCAAAAACGGTCCTGGCCGAAACTAACAGGCGCACCCGTGTGTTACTGAAAGAGGCGTCTTGCCGAAGAGGTCGCGTTACGAAGACATCGCGTTATTACTTCGTTGACGCGCCGCTTCGGGGCCTCCTAAATTGATGTGCTGCGAAGCCAATCCATATTTCATGATGCCGCCGGAGTTAGATCCCGGAAGAAGGATCATGTCTGGGAGATGATGTTCAGGGGCGCCTCGCTTCGCTTGTGCAGTTGGGGGGAACCATCATGGTCGCGAAGTGGAATCGATCGGCTCGCAGGATCGCCGCAGCGCTGATCGTCGCGACGGCATCTTTCTTCGGCATCACGACGTCGAGCCTATGCCAGGAGCTCGATGCGATGACGGTCCTGGTCGATTCGGTCGGCCCGGACGAGGTCGTCGATAACGAAGCTGTCGAGAAGGCGTTTTCGTCGGCCGCGCGAGCCAAGTCGGCCGCGACGCTTGCGAACTACGCGATGTGCATGGTGCGGATTCGACAATGTCGCTTCAACGATGCCAAGACCTTATTAGCTAGTGCTCCCGAGGCAACCCGCCGTTCGCCGGCCTTCCTTCGGCTGCGACTTTGGCTGTCGCTGCAAACCAGAGACCAAGCCGCCGCCTGCCAGGCGTTCGACGCCTTAATCGATCGACTGGGGTCGGACGAGTTGTCGGCGATTGAAACGCGAGACACATGCATGATGCTCGCCGGGACGGTTGCCATGTTGGAGGGAGTCGAGAACAACGAGCTCGGACCAGATCGCATCGCCAGGGCCAAGGCCTATCTCGCGAAGATTCAGGACTCGGCAACGCTCGCCTCGCTTCGCACTCGCGGATCGGCGCACCGGGAGGTCTCCAAGCTCTTGAACTCGTCGATCAAAGAAGCGCTCGCGGCGCCAGCCGATGCGAATGAGTCCGCGCGCGATGCCGCGGCCGAGAAGCTCGCATCGCTAACGGCAGCCTACGCCGAGACCAAACAAACAAGTGACGAAAGGCAAGACCATCGCCGCAATGAGTTCAAAGAGTTGACCGAGAAGAAGAAGGAACTAGGCAGTACCGCGTTGAAGCTTAAGAAAGACGAGAAGAAGCCGACGTCCGGCCATCCCGGTCCGGTTCCCAACCCGCCCCAGCGGCCGCAACCGCCAATCGAACCGACGCCCCCGTTGGCGCCGATCAGCCAAGAAGACCAAAGTCGATTCCGCCAACAGCAGGATCAGTATCGGCAACAGCTTCAGTTTTATCAGCAGCAACTCAACTTCTACCAGGGATTGCTCGCGCAGTACGAGAAGGACGCGAAGGCGTATCCGGAGATCGTCAAAAAGTATCAAAAAGACCTGGCCGCCTGGATTAAGGCCGACCAGGATCGCCGGGAAAAGATGAAGCAAGACTACGAGCAATCGATCGCCGACCGCAAGCAAGCCGAGGTCCGCCAAAAAGAGATGGGCCAGGAGACGGCCATCGACCAAGAACAGTTGCGGACCCTGCGGGGCGAGATCGACGTCGCCCAGCGTAAGCTGGCCGTGCTCAAGGCCGTAACGTCGAAAGACGTGACTTCGAAAGGTGTTGATGAGGTCAGCAAGTCCGTTTTCGTGCCGGCGAATTTTCCGTTGCTCGATCTAACGTCCGAACAAAGACGCCTCGCCGCGGCTTGGAAGAAGATCGCGCCGAAACCGAAAGCGGATGCGGCAAAAAGCGAAGCCGAAGCGGGCGAGTAGTAGCGCTACGTTGCAAGCTCCTTCTCGCGAGATCGACTGCGGCGGAGTGCGCTGACTCGTGCCTCTTGCGCACCGTATTCTGGGAACTGGCTTGGCCTGGGGCTTTCAGTCAAACTGATGCCTCCGTTGAGTTTGCGGCCTTTTTCTGTTTCGACAGTTCCCTCTCAGAGAGACGCACCATGAAAGCGCAGCATTGCCTTGTCCTCGTCATCGCGCTCGCCACCATCACCTTCCGCGGTCACAACAGCATCGGCGACGAGAAGCAGCCCGCGAAGGCCAGCGTTGCGCCGTTGGTCACCCGTCAACGGGTCGATCTCAACCTGGCCGGCGCGGAAAAAATCTTGGCTGCTGCCCGCGAAAAAGCGACAGTGGCGGGTCTCAAGATGAACATTGCCATCGTCGACGACGGCGGCCACTTGCTGGCATTTGCTCGCATGGACGGCGCGCGGCCCGCCAGCGCTTACACGGCGCTAACCAAGGCCGTGACAGCAGCCACGTTTCGCCAAGAATCGGGGCCAGTTCCGACCAACGCACCTGACATGCTCCTTAGCTTGAGCCTGCAAAACGCCGCCCAGGCCGGCGGCGGGAAACTGACCACGCTCAAGGGCGGTGTCCCCGTCGTCGTCGATGGCCAGGTCATCGGCGGCGTGGGAGTCGGCGGCGGCTCGGGCGAGCAAGACGCCGAGGTAGCCAAGGCCGGCATTCAGGCGTTGCTCGACGCCCTGAAGGAAGTCCACGCAGCGCCAAAGTAAATGCGGTCGCGAAGAAGTGCGTGGGGCCAAAAACGAGACCGGCCGAAACAATTGTGTTTCAGCCGAAAATAAATGGCGGGTCGCGAACGTCGACCGTTATTTGGGAAGCGACTTGATCACTTCCAGAACCGCTTTGCTGTCCTCAGGCGCGACCACGTTTGTATTCTTGTGAACGATCTTGCCATTGCGATCGATCACAAACGTCCAGCGCTTCTCGGTGGTGTTCCGGACAATTCGCTGTGAAACGCCGTCGACCACGGCATCGACGATCTTCTCGCCTGGCGTGGCCGGCACGCCGAACGCCTTAGCAATCGCGCCATCGGTATCGGCCAGCAATTTGAAGTTCAGCGAGTGCGCCTTCTTGAAGAGCTTATGGCTCTCGACCGAATCGCCGCTGACCCCGACGACCTCCGCCCCGGCATTGGTGAGTTCTTTCAAGTCGTCGCGGTAGGCGCACGCTTGTTTCGTGCATCCGCCGGTCAGATCTCCCGGGTAGAAGTAGATGACGAGGACCTTCTTGCCGACATGCTCCTTCGATTTCCAAGTGTCGCCTGCATCGTCAGGGGCCTCGAAGGCAGGAGCGGCCTCGCCCACCTTCAGATCGACCGGTTCGTCGCCGGACACATTTAATGCGCACGCGACCAACAAAGCCGAGAGAGCACAAAACCATAAGCTCGTTTGCATGACTACCGTCTCCTGAAACAGTTCGATCTACAAGCTAAGAATGCGTCATTTTACTCTAGAGACGCGCCCGCGAGCGCCTGATACGCGGGCCTAGGGACAACTTGTCACGTGCGGTCGCGGACGGCATTCCGCACGGAATTGGTCACGACTTACAATCCATGAGATCACAATCCCTTAAGAACCTGCCAACCATGAACGAAGCAAACAAACGATGGACACGCTTTTCGTTGCGAGACTTGTTCTGGTTAGTGCTCGTCGTCGCGCTGGCGGTCGGCTGGTGGCGCGATCGAACTAAGCTTGCGGAGGAACGCAACAAGGCCATTGTTGAAGTGCGAGAACGAATGGCGTTTGCGAACTTGGTACAAGAGAGGGGTGCCGCGCAAATTGTAGCCTCTGACACCGCGCTACAGTCGAAAATCATGGAGCTTATGAAACTGCGTTATGCAATTCGACAACTCGACCAGGCAACGCAAGACAGGCTTCAAGGTCTTATGCAGAACTCGCCAAAAACTGACGAAACAGAGCCACGCGAAGTAGGCGATCCGAGTAGTAAGGTCGATGACTGAGAGGTGTGCCATGTTCCGATTCACGATTCGCGAAATGTTTCTGGTCGTCGTTATCGTCGCGCTCTGTGTTGGATGGGGGCTCGATCACCAACGTATTGCAGGTGAACTCGCAACCGCAAAGCGATGGCAATACGCTGCGGGTGCTGCCGAACACGCGCTGAACAATCTGGGCTTCAAGACCGAATGGGATCTAAAATGGGACACCTTGTACGTTAGCGATCGCGGTCGGTCTCGTGGGTTCAGAATAACAGACAACGAGCCAAGCGAACCAATTTCGAAGTGACCCTAACAAATGTGCGGCCGATACACACTCAGAACTCGACTCAATACTGCCTTGATGGAGCTAGAGGCAGAGAACCGCATCGAGGGGGAATGGCGCGAGCGATACAACATCGCGCCCACTCAGCAAGTCGCCATCGTGCGTCCGGATGCCGACACGGGTAAGCGGGAACTCGTCGCGCTGCGCTGGGGCTTGGTTCCCTTTTGGGCCGACGATGTCAAAGTCGGCTACACGATGATTAACGCCCGGGCAGAGACGCTTGTCGAAAAGAAGTCGTTCAAGGGACCGCTACAGAAACGGCGTTGCGTGGTGCTTGCTGACGGCTTTTACGAATGGAAGAAACTAGGCGGGAAGGACAAGCAGCCGTACTACATTAAGATGCGAGACGATCGAGTGTTTGCATTCGCCGGCTTGTGGGATGTCAACAAGAAGATTTCGCCGACTGTGGAATCTTGCACGATCGTGACGACCACGCCGAACAAATTGATGTCGGAACTTCATGACCGCATGCCCGTGATTCTAGGAAAACAGGGCATCGACTTTTGGCTTGATCCCAAGAACGACAACGCGGAGCAGGTGGTACGAGTCCTGGGGCCTTACCCCTACGCTAAAATGGAAGCCTATGCCGTCGGCCCGACGGTCAACTCCGTGAAGAATCAGGGGAGTGAGTGCATGGAGCCTATGGTTGGCGGCGACAGACTCCCGGCCAGGATCCTCTCGCTGGGTGAACTCAACTCGATTGCCGATGAGTTTGGGATCACGTTTTACTACATATCGGGCGCTAAGAGATTGCAGACTGGGTTTGGAAAGAGCATCCTGGAGATCCAAGGCGCCCTAGCTGATCGATGCGAAGAACATGGATCAAGATGGTGTGAAGCGATTCGCGAGACAACCAACAATCCATACGGGTTCTTCATTGACGTTCCGGCCGATGTTACCGTGATCGACTGATGCGTCTTTCCTCTTGGCGCTCTTGGCGCCGTATTGCGAAAACCTTTTCGTGGCTAAAAAGTGTACGTACACTTTTTGCGCGAAGAAAAAGGGCCGCACTGCCTCCATCGGCAGGTGATCGAAGTGCGTGATTCGGCCAGACTTACGTCAAGAGCGGGTGAAGGGATTCGAACCCTCGACATACAGCTTGGGAACCCAGCACGAGGATAGCCCGAAACTGCTGTTTTTCCTCGCGTTTTTGCCCCCTTAGAGTCTATTCACTTCATTCGCAAGCCGTTGCAAAGAGAAGCGAGAATTTTCGAGGAAAAGTGGTATTTGGTCGCAGCAAAGCTGTACCAAATTCCGCCGAGTTTTGTGATGTCCCCGATCGATTCAAACACGCCGTGCTTGGTTAAAGCCCTTCGCTTTCGAACTTGATCGCTGTCAGTTGTTAACTAGCGGGTCATAGGTTCAAGTCCTACCGGGGAGCTAGTCGTTTGGTAGCGGAAACAGGCTGCCAAACCAGTTAACACGCAACGCCGAGAGATCTATCCTCTCGGCGTTTTGCGTTTCTTGCTTATCCCGCAAGGATTTACGTCGATTCCGACTGTTAACTGGCGGGCGGAGTTCGTAGAGAGATTTCGAGGGTCCGAGTGGGAAAGGGTTCTTTTCTGACTTTGTTTGAGGTGGCACATCGGTCGTCTGGGGGCGAGCCATGACCATGGCGACAACAGCGGCGCAGGCGACAAAGAGAAAGAGACGCGGAAATTTGCCCGCAATGCGGCGTCCGCCGAAACACATTTAGGACCGCGACGATTCGACGCGTTGCGAAAGCTTGTTGTAGGAAACGACTCAGCGACGCGCTAGAATCTGGGGGGCGTCCAATAGCATCCACCCACCGGATAGTTAGATCATGGACCACACTGAAATCTATGCAAACGAGTGTCCCTCGCAGGATGAACTTCGTGATTACATGTCCGGTTCAGGTGGCGAACGAACATCGGCGATCAAAAGCCATCTCGAAAGATGTCCCTTGTGTGCGGCGAGGTTGAACGACTTCACACGGCCAGATGGCCCACTCGGCACATCGGTGGGCGGCGGAAATCAACAGAATTCCGCACACCATCGTAATGTGAGTGGCTGGGATGTTTCGACCGTTGATTTGCAAACGCCAGGCTCGGAGTCGACGCTGCGAACCAACGGAGAGCTTTTGGCAAATCGCTACCAGATCGAAACCTACATTGCTCAAGGCGGAATGGGTGTCGTCCACAGAGCGATGGACGTTGTGTTTGGCCGCGAAGTCGCCGTGAAGCGATTGCTTTCGAAGAACTATCACGACATCGAAGCGAGCCATCGATTCCGCAAAGAAGCGATTCTGACGGCACAACTGCAGCACCCCGGCATACCGCCCATTCACGACCTGGGAACGCTGCCTGACGGCGCACCTTTTTTGGCGATGAAACTCATCGCGGGCAACACGCTTGCCACATTGCTTAGACAGCGCGCGAATCCCAGGGACGACTTTCAACACTTTCTATCGGTGTTCGAACAGATCGCCAGCGCCGTCGGTTTTGCGCATGCCCAAGGGGTGATCCATCGGGACCTGAAACCGGCGAATGTCATGGTAGGTGCATTCGGCGAGGTGCAAGTCATGGACTGGGGGCTTGCAAAGAAGATTGGTCCCAAGGAAGCCGCCGACTTGCCGACGGACAAAAACAAATCCGCCGATGCCGCGCCGGAGGAACACCAGCAAACAATGGACGGGGCCGTGATGGGAACGCCGCGGTACATGGCCCCAGAACAAGCGCGAGGGAACATCTCCGAACTGGAAGCGAGTGCCGACGTATTTTCTCTCGGCGCAATTCTTATCGACATCCTTGGCGGCAGCGGCGTCTACGAGGGTCAGTCGCCGGGCGAGATCTTAATCAACGCGATGGCGGGCCTCGTCAATGTGCCCCACGACGAGTTGAGGCTGATCGGCATCGACGCCAAGTTGACGGCAATCGCAGCCAAGTGCTTGCAGGTAAACGCGAGCCAACGTCCCAAAAACGGTTCAGAAGTTGCGACGATGATTTCCGACTATCGCTCGAAGGTTGATCGACTGCTTCGGGAATCCGAGTCCAAACGCGCCGCGGACGAAGCAACAGCCCGGGGAAACGCAAAACGACGGTTTGTCATTGGAATCGGCGCGGGGGTGATTGTTTCTATTTTGGTTCTGTCGACGGGCCTGCTCTCATTTTTGTGGCGCAAGGCAGAGAACAATTTGAACAATGCGGACCACCGATTCGAGCAAGCGCGAAAAGCGGTGGACGACTATCTTCTCAAAGTTCATACCAACCCGTACTTGCAAATCGACGAGTTGCAGCCCTTTAGGAACGAGCTATTGCAGAACGCACTTGCTTATTACCAAGCCTTTCTTACTGAGAAGGGAGACGAGCCCAGTCTACCTCGATCACTGGCGGCAGCCAGGTTAAGGTCGGCATGGATCCATCGAGAGATGAAGGAACGGGCTCGAGCCCAAAAGGACTACGAAGTCGCGTTCTCACAGTACGATCAATTGATCGATGCCCGCCAAGATCAGTTGGAGCTGCGCGTCGAGCGCGCTAAAGGGCAGATCGAATATGGGATTTTTCAGCTTGAAGATCCAAATGGCGTCGGAGCGGCCAAGGATACCCTTCAAAAAGCATCTGACGAATTGGTTTCGTTGCAGACCAAACACCCAAAACTGCAATTGAACACTTCAATCGTTGAGTGCCATACGGCATTATATGAAGCTTACAGGCGGATCAGCGCGAGCGACGCTATGTTT
Organism: uncultured Pirellulaceae bacterium; assembly: GCA_964636985.1. Taxonomy (GTDB): domain Bacteria; phylum Planctomycetota; class Planctomycetia; order Pirellulales; family Pirellulaceae; genus CAZWSX01. Next base: position 90,588 of record CAZWSX010000022.1, read on the forward strand.
CATGCGGTGCGCGCCGTCGAACTCATGCGAGAACTGCTGAAGACGGCCCCGAACTCCCCCGCTTTCAAACGAGGACTTGCTAAATCTTTGAACGATCTGGGAGTTCTGAATTCTGAGACACGACAACTCACACAGGCCAGGAGCGCGTTTGTCGAATCGGCCTCGCTTTGGAAGGAGCTCGTCGTTCCCGGTCGCCTCGGAATCGAAGCGGGCGCCGCCGAGGCGCGAATCCAGCACGAGTTGGCGCTGATCGAACGCCAACTGGGTGACGTGAAGCAGTCCACAGCCCTATTGGAACAAGCATTGCTCAATCGTGAAAAGGTTGCCTATCTGCACGGCCGCGATCACTTGGAAAGTTTGGCCCAATCGTCCAACGATTTGGGAACTGTACTCGCGCTGAACGTTGACATGGCGATACGACAGCGCGGGAATGCACTTTTGCACGAGGCGCTTGCAATGCGACAGAAGATTTTCACTGCCACCGGCACTCCGAAGGAACTTTTGGCGCTTGCCCAATCCAACAACAACATGGCAAGCGTCACCATTGAGCAGGGAAAACCGGCCGAGGCGACCTCCTATCTCGAAAACAATCGAAAACTCTATGCGCAGCTCACCAGCGATCGGGCGGACGAAAAGAGTTCGACCTTTCACCGGGGCCTAACGGCCCACTTGGAAGGCTATCGCAACATGAGCTTGGGGCAATTCGATGCCGCCCGCGACGCTCTCAACGAAGCCAAGTCCATTCGCGAAGGCGCCGTGGAAAGTGATGCTCACAATCCTGAACTTTTGACAGCCCTGATCGGGACCTACGTCATGCTTGGTAACGTCGACATTGTGTCGCAGTCGGGCGATCCCGTCGCTTCATTCGAGAAAGCGGTTCAAACCAGCGAGGAATTGACGGCGATGAGTCCCGAAAGCGCGGACGCACTCTTCTTACGAAGTGTGACTCGGTATTCGTTGGCGAATGCATTGAGCCGGGCGAACCCAGACCCCGCCAAGGCGATTCAGCTGATTCAAGACGCCATCGAAGATACCAAGACGTTACTGATTGCGGCTCCCACGTTTTCCAATGCCAAGGCTCTGCAGACGCAACAGCGGATGCGATTGGCCGAAATCCTCATTCCCCTCGAACCGGCAAAAGCGGTCGGTACGCTCGTCGAAGGAGGCGATCTTTCCGGTATCAATCCCGCGTTCAACGTTCCGTACGTCAACTTGTTAGCCGTGGCGTTGGGAAACTTGAAAGAGGAGCTTACCGAAGACAAGAGAAAGGCCGCAGTCGAGACCATCGAAGCGGGTTTGACGCGTGCCCTGGCAGCGGGGGCCGATAAAGCAGAACTGGAAAAGATACCCGCTCTCGCCCCGTACCTGGGTGAGGCGAAGTGATCAACCGCTGGCGATCCACCTTATGGGTCTTGAGTTGAATCCCCTATGGCAACTTAATGCACATTGGTACTCGAAATCTTCTAAGAACTATTCGGTAGGGCGCAAACATCGACAATGCACGGAGACAGCGTAACGTCGAAAGGTCAAAAAAAGAACACTTTTTGGATATTTCATCGATAATTTCTTATTGACTAGAAAATAGCCGCATATATCATCGCGGGTGGTTACAAAGCCATCATTTTCAGATTCTACCTCAATTGGGGGTTGAAATGCGCTGGTTCAATTACGTTTGGGTCGCAGTTGCGTTTGGTTCCTTTTCGATCCAACCTTGTCAGGCGGGGATTACGGCGATTTACACAGATACGACAGTTACCAACTCAAATCCCACGCCAACGGGATTGACCACAACCGTCAATCAGCAGCAGGTAAGCGTTGACACTTCGAACGGCACGCTTGGCACGGCCTACTACGGAAACGTTTCCTCCAACCGACTGCCCGGTTCGACAAATAACAACGCATCGAATTTCAACTACAACTCGCAAGTCACCATTCAGTCGGGGGGGATGATCACGCCTACCCAGTACGGAGTGATCAACATTGGCGGTACGGCCCAAGGCACGGAGTTTTATAACGAATTCCCACACCGTTTGGCACTCACCAACAACATGTACGTTGTAGTCAACGGTACGGTCTTTACCGGCGACAACATTAGTTTCTCACTGGCAGTCGGCGATAAGTTTCTAAACCTTTCGGTTAGGGACCCAAACGTCACAGTACAGTACTTTAACTTTGGGAGTGGTACGAGCTACTTTGGAGGTAACAACACAGTTTACAACCTTTCGGTTGATGGGGATTTCGATGGGGATTTCGATGGACTTACGGATGAAGCGCTTTACCAAATAGCTCCTCCAGTGCCGGAACCCTCGAGCGTGGTTATGCTGAGCATCGGTGGCATTGGGATGGGCTTGGCTGCCTGGCGACGTAATCGTCTTTCAGCTACGTAGAGTCCCTTCGATGAGTACCTCAACAGATGAGAAAACGACCAACAGTTCAACAGAGAGTGTCCGTCCCATGATTTTAATTGGGGCGGGCATTGCGTTTGGAGTAACGTTTTGGTCGGCCGTTGTTGTGTCGGCCGTGTTTCTATGGTTGTGGTTCAACGCCTAGGGCGGCGCTGATTTGGTATTAGTCAACGGTTGCGATCGGTAACCCTGTTGTTCGAAATTCCGCGTAAGCACCCAACGAACAATGAGCTCCTCGCTCGGTAGACGCCACGTTGCGGCTGCTTCTGCCGTGTTCAGTCGCCGACACGCATATACGAGCGCTTTGAGGGTGGAAGATCTTCCACCTCGTTATGAAGACCTCAAAGGGTGAGATTGCGAACCTGCGTATTGGCGACGTACGTGTTGAGCCTTCGCGGCCGTACATTCGTATTCGAGTTGGCACCTCAAACGGCGGCAGGCCACGTACTGTTCGGCTTTGGTGGGACGCAAGACCTCGAAGATCTGCCGGCGTGGAAACGGGATCGTGTTAACGACGCGGACGATCCTTTCGTGGCGCCGCTTCATCGTGCCAAACGGTTCTCCTGGCACACGCTTCGCAACGTTTCCTCACTGCGTGCAGCTCACTCGGCGCTGAACGCCTGGCTACTCTAGCGATCATCACGGTCGGCATACCGTCATCTCTCAGGCGTTGGCTGGTGGGAGAACTCTTGCTGAGGTCAGAGATGGTACTCGCGCGACGGTGGTCGCTTACCATCCACCACGGTCGCCACACGTTTATCTCCCAAAGGCACAAAAAGCCCCAAACGTCGTGGCTCAAAGCGAGGAAGCGTGCGACATTAAGGTCGCCAATGTTCGTCGAAGAAACCGGCTTTGATCACGGATTCCTCAAGCGGTTCCGATGGGGTGGCCGGGGATTTCTCGCCGACCTTTAGGATCGCCCAATCGCCCAGCCTTGGGAACAACAAGTAGTTCAGCGAGGCCAACTCCTGCTCGTGGAATGTGTGGCCGCTGTTGAGCACTACATACCGCTCGGCGGAAAGCGTATTGGGATGAATCAGCGCCGGAGCATGGTCCGCCGCAGCGTAAGTTTGGCCGCCGAACTGGAGCTCGGTCGGCGTCCACTGTAACGGCAATTTGGGAAGCACTCGGGCGATCAACGCGTTCGAACCAGGGTCGCCGAAGAGGATCAGATTGCGGTTCTCTAAATCGTCTTCCGTGACGTCGACGTCGTTTTTCACCGGCAAGTCGCCTCGAAAGTAGCGCGACCATTCGTAGGCGAACCGCTTCAGATTCGCGTCGGCCCATTGCTGCACGTTTGCGTTCCAGGCCTTTCCTGTTCCCCGAACGCAAAGAAAGGGGGTCGTGAACGCATCGTCAATGGGTCCCTGCAGGCCGGGCCGCTTACCTTCGAGGGCAACGCGATCGAACTCGCCAATGTACTTCCACGTTCCCGCTTGGCGAACGATTACGGGTGAGAAGTGAGCCTTGGAGTCGTTCGCGGGAAGAGCCACCTCCTGACCGCCGACGCGAACTTTTGGATTACCTTCCTGCAAGCCTCGAGGTAGCAGTGCGAAGCAAGCTATATTTTTTGGTTCGTCGACATCGATGGTGCCGTTGGCGTCAATGCGTGCGCTCAACTCCGCGCGCTGGTAGTGCTCTTCGAGTCCAAGTACACGTACCCAATGGCAGCGGTTGTACTTCAGTGTCCAGGTCACAAAACGCAATTGTTTCATTGCGTGATCGAGCCCTTGGTCAGCAATCGTTTTGATTTGCGACATTTGCTCCGCATGCGTTTTGGGGTCGATCTCGTGTCCCGTGCCAGGCGAGATCAGGTTGACCATGTGCAGTCCTTCCCGCTCCATCGCCTTTCCCATCAAGACGTGGGCTTGAAAGAAGACGTCTTTTTCTCCCATGCAGGCGATGCTGGGGACAACACCGGCGTTGGCGGCGTAGTCGATCGAGTCGAGCATATGCAGAGCCTTCTCCTGATGCGCGGGAAGCGGCCCGACCTTCACGAATGTTGACAGCGGCGTATGAGAAAACTCGTGCGTATCGACGTACCCGCAGTACGGGCCAAGTGCCACAAATCGATCAGGATGTTTCAAACCCAGGTGCCATGTACCCGACGCTCCCATCGACATTCCACGAAGAACGATCCGATCGCGGTCGACGTTGTATTGCCGGCAGACAGCCTCAATAGCTTCAAAGACATCGGTCTCGCCCGCCCAGCGGTAGCAATTCTCGACGCGGCCCAGCGGATGGAGTTCGATCAAGTTTGTGTCGGCCGCTTGCTGATCCGAATTGCCTTCGTGGTCGAAGCGACTGATGAACCGCAATTCGCTCAAACCTGTTGGTTTGCTGCTTCCATGCAGAATGACATCGAGGCGCCAAGGTTTCGCGGAGTCGTAGCCTTTCGGAATAGTTAGCCCAAATGGTTGTACCGAACCGTCCACGCGCGAAGTATATCCTCGGACAAGCGACCCCTTCTGATTGGTCCAGTTCGCTTTGTTGGCGGCCAACTCGTCGAGTCGGTTTTGACATCGCAGAAGCACCGTTTTGATCAGCGCGACGTCGGCCGGAACGAGCTTTGTTTCGTATCGAAGGGCCCAGACAACGGCCTTCTGGAAAATCTCGGCATCGGCGACGAGGTCCTCTCGTTCTAGAGAAAGCTTCTGGCCGCGGAGTTCGCGAAAGCGTTCACTCAACTGGTGAAGACTACCTTCGATCTGCGTCGCGTCGTCGGCCGACAAACCGACCGGATGCTCTGCGTACGTAGAAATCGATGTGGCAAGCGCTAGCGTGATGAAAGCGAAGAATCGTCCGATTGCTTTGTAGATCGTTCCCATCCCACCTTCGCCCACCTTCTCAATCAATTGGTAGGGACCCAAAATGCTTCCTATACCAAGGAGTACCGGAGCGGTGGGTTTGCGACTCGGACGAGCATCATCTTGCGTTGACACGTCGCCAGACGAGAGATTGGCATGCGTGGGCTGGAACAACTCCGTTGACTTGAACCCGTCCGCTTGAGGTTTTTTGCCCGACTCAGGCTTTTCGTTCCCACTCATCGCCCACTCCCGCAGATTGAAATTGCCGGAACGATTATAAATCGGCCAACCACGGGGGAGAAACAGGTGCGAAGGATCGTAGTGCGGTGACACGATTCGCGATAGAACTGCGAGGGGTGGCGTGCGAATTGGGAACGCTGACGATTCGCCACTCGCGGCACACGCCCGGCGGCTCGTGATGCTGTTGGCCATGCAAACATTCCGATTACCTCGGCGTACTGGCACGTGCCCGTGGAGGATGGTGGAGTGGGGCGGTTGTTTGGGAAGGTCGCCGATAGGTGCAGCGGGGTTTTTCTGTTTCTAATCCACCATGTCACTTACGACGCCGCGCCATCAGCGTGTGCCTGTGATCTTCATGAGCGATTAACCTCGGCGAAATGTTCTAGCGATTGGATGAAATTCCACTTCGTGATCGAGTGGGAAAATGGGACGAGGGCAACGCGTGTGCCCCAAGTAAGCAAGATTTGCGCTGGACGAACCGGGAGCGTCGACATGGATCATGGCCTCGCACCAATCGGCGAACATATGGTGTTGGCAATGAGGCGATTTCACAACGACTGCATCAAAGCTGCGCGGATTTTGTCCGAGCGAATAGAAGAACGATCGGTCGTAAAGGCTCACCGCCCGACTGCTGATCGCTAACGTAAAGTTTTCGAAGTCGACTACCGCTGAGGGCCCCGCATCCCAGACTTCACCAAACGACTCGCTGCGAAACAATCCGTCGGCCAAGTGGCGGACTTTGCCTTCGATCGCAAGCTGTTGAAAGCGGCCTGCATCCAGTGTCCCGCCCACGCCCATAGAAATCGTTGCACCAACGCCGGCCGCGAGTGCCTGCTGCACAGCCGGTGCGTCGACGATGGGCAGTAGCGTTCTGCCTCGGTATCCGCACTCGACCAGTTTTCTCAAAATGGCATTACTATCCCCGGAAGCTCCCGAACTCGTCGCGTCGGCGGCATCGACCAGAGCGATCGTTCCTCGACTCGACTGCAGCATCTGAGCGGCCATCTCGTCCAAGCTCACCAACGGCACTTTCATGCGGTGACGGTTCGGCCAAAAGCTCTCTGCAATGCGGACCGCTTCGCGTTCTGCCAACTCGATGTCGTTATCGGTCACCACAAAACTGTAAGTCTGCAGCGCCGGAACGTCCGTAAACGGGTTGCCGATAAACATACCGGCGGAAAGTCCATGAGGGCTTGACTCCACTTGCTGTGCGATACGAATGCTGTCGCCGAAAAGTCCTGTCGCCGTAATCAACTCATCGCCGCGAACCAGGGCCGGTATCGTCACCTTTGCCGTAACTGGACGAGCACCATCGAGAATCTTCATCAGCAAGCGAGAAGCACGCTGGCCCGTCTCAAAAAAGTCGACATGCGGGTAAGTGTGATACGCCACGATCGCGTCGGAATGTTCGACCATTCGATCCGTGAGTATCCCATGCAGGTCCAAAGAGACGACGATTGACACATCGTCACCAAGCACCCGGCGCGTTTCACTAATCAGAAATCCTTCCGGATCTAATTCCTCCTGGCTCGCCATCGCACCATGCATACAAAGATAAACGCCATCGACCGGCGGAGCAGACTGAACGCTCTCGATGAATTCACGAGCGATTCTTTCCCAAGCGTCAGCGGCCAGGGTTCCACCGGAGGTGATGAAGCAGGCACTGTAAGCCGGAACAATTTCCACCTCCGCCAGCTCATCGAAAACGCTCAAGGCTCCACCGATTTCATTGCGAACCGAGCGGTGATAGTTCAGCAGTTCCTGACCGTAGCGGACTCGAAAGTCAGCATATTGGCTCAAGTGCGGATTGAATGTGGAGACCTCTTGTTTGCATTCGGCGATCAGAATTCGACGCATGAGAGTTGCTCGCTTCGTTGTTGATTCTTTCGTCAGGCGGCGAAGCCGTAAATTCGTAGTGCCTTCCAGGTCCGGTTCGATTCCAAGTCCAGGTGCATCGGGAACATGCAACAATCCATTCTGATCGGGAACGATGTGGTTCCTGTTCATCGCTTGGGCCAGTGATTTGAGTTCCGTTGGGAATTCGCAAATCGTATGTGTCTCATGGCCGGCAAAAGGTTAATCGGCGGACTCCTTCAGCGCATCGCGAGGGAACAACACAAGAATGCCAACAAGCAACAACAGCCCTGCGCCGAAATACGCGGCGCCCGTCAAGGATAACAAGCGATCGATTCCCAGCGTTGATTTCCAAAGCCCACCGAACAACGTCGCGAAACCAGAGACCAGTCCTCCACACAGATTGAGCACGCCAACGGCCGTCGCACGAAACTGGTTGGGGATAACTTCGAAGGCAGACGGAAAGATGTTCCCCATCATCAGACCGCTGAACAATCCGAATGACATGGCCGCCAAGCGCACTTGAACTAACGTTTCACAGGCTCCCAGAGCATGCAGGCACGGCGCACACAAAACCAGACTGACCAGCATCAAATAGAAACGAGACGCCTTGGTAACTCGCAGCAACCTATCGGCCAGCAAGCCACCGCTTAGCAATCCAACCGCAGTGCTGCCTTGCAGGTAAAGCGTGGCGTTGAACGCAGCATCCGATTGGCTGAGATCGAATTTATCATGCAAAAACGTAGGCAGCCAGCCGTACAACAACCAAAGCCCAAACACGAACACCGGGAATACGATGCACAGAATTTGATAGGTCGGAATCGTGACGAGCGCTAACAGGCACTGCCACACGCCAACTTTGGATTCGGCTGCACTCGACGATTCGGCTCGCGAGGATTCCGCTGGGTCTTCCTGCTTGAGTGAACGTAAGAAGGCAAAATACGGGAATGCGTAGACCAAGCCAACGCCACCCAGAGTAAAGAACGCAGTGCGCCAAGCTCCCAAGTCGGCCATCCATCCGCCAAACCAGCTACCGACCACCGTGCCAGCGATTTGTGCCGTTGTGAGAATTGCAATGGTGCGAGATCGCAGCGCCGGCGCAAATGCACTCGCCGTCAGAGCGATGGCGGTGGGCATGAATAGCGATTCAGAAATGCCCATGGCGGCTCGCAGCCAAAGTAGCTCGGCTCCTGAACGCGCCAAGCCAGTCGTCACAGTCACCAAGCTCCAAATGATCAGACTTGAGACAACTAAGATGCGTTTGGAAACTCGGTCGCCAATGATTCCTGCGACGGGACAACCCAAGGCATACACCCACAGAAAATAAGCGCCCGTCAGCCCCAGTTGCTGGTCCGTCATTCGCAGATCGGACTTCAACGAAGGGAACATAGCAAAGACAGCTTGCCGGTCGCAGTAGTTCAAGAAGTATGCGAACCACATGAAGCCTAGGAGCAGGATGGCTTCAGTTGAAACCTTGCGATGGCTCACCGGATCGGATTGACGAATGGGGTCAGCGTTGGCGGTCATGCAGAAAAGACCAGGAGACCTATTGCAACCAGCGCACGGCGGAGCGTGAAGCGTTTGGGCATTTGCTACGGGCTTTCCATCGGTGAAGGATCATCCGCAATCATAGTCCGCGCCTGTGGGTGGAGGCGAAAGCAGATACTGAATCGCGTGTTCGAGCCGAAACCGTTCTAGTTCAGTTCGGAGAGATGCACTATCCCTCCACCATCCCACCGCCAGCGCGCAGATGAGCACTAGCCAAAACAGATCACGGAGCGTGAAGCGGGGGAGGTAGGAGGTCATGGGTTGTTCGCCTCCATGCTGGGCTGATTCGCTTTCTGGCGCCGGCGGTATAGCCAGGCTGCGAACCAACCGCCGACAATGCCGAAGATTACGCACCAATAGACTTGTGCCACTAAGTAGTACGACTCGGGATCGGGAAACTGACTCTTCACAAAGCCAAAATCCCAATACGTTCGACTTATCAATCGGGACGTCACAAGGTAGTGGTTGCCTTGGATGCTTGAGTTCCCCCAAGTGACGAACGCAAATGCCGAAGTAATGGTCGCAAAGCCACGAGCAAACGCCCCAAGCTCTCCACCGCTTTCCCGCGAGAGCACCAAACTCGTCATCCAACCCAAAAGGGCAATGTTCAACACGATCGTCGCGATGAGTTGCGTCGCATTCACCAGAACATAGGCCGCCACCGGCACCACCGCCGCAGCGATCAGCAACGTCTTGAGCGAGAAGCGGGGCATGGACGACCTTGGTTGTGCGAGTAACTTCATTCTCCAGGCCGACGACGACTCCTTCAATCTACCTGCTGGAGAGGGACGGAAAAGCGGCCATCAGAAGGAACGAGTAGTGTTCGGCGCGGGGAGGGTCACACGCGTCCGCCATTGAGTTAGAAACCCGCGATTCTACATTCCGTCAACGATTTATTCCCCCGTCAGCAATTCTTCCACTTGCCGCGAATCAATGTCCATGAGGCCGCATCATTCGGTATCGGTTGATAGAATAGAGGTCGAGAACGTAATCGCAACAATCTTCGAAGACCATGCGTAATAGGAGTCTCGCTTGAAGGTCAGCGATTTTTCTCCTCCGACGACGCCGTCGCTCGCTCAACAACAGGATGCTCTGCGAAAGGGTCTTGGCCGTGCCATGCAGTGGGCACTGCAGGGCAAACTCGCTGATGGACCGCTACTGGAAGCGTGCTTGCATGATCAGCGATTCCATCACGACGTGGCAGAGCCGAGAGGAAGCTGGCTCTGGCGGTTGATCAATAAAAATGGAGCCGCTGATCAGTTTCGAGAGCCGATTCTACGTTCATTACACTCCCTCCACGACGAATGCAGTGCCCTCCAACTCTGCCAACTGGCTCGCCATTTTGCAGAGAGGGGCGACGAGGCATTTCGCTGCCGCTTATACGAAATCGTCGACCAGAAGCCTATTAAGGACATGCCATGGCTCGGTGAAGAAGAACTCGTGATTCTTGACGGCAAAGCAGGATTTCAATTTGCTGCGCGACTTCGGGGACGATCCCTCCAATCGCGCGAATGGGAATGGGACGACGGCCGGCTGATCGATTGCGCCGCCGAATGGTGGGGCTTAATTCAGACCAACGATTTGTTCAGCGACTCTTCCGACTCCGCGCTCAACAGATTTCTGCAGGTCTGGCAACGACAATTGAATGTCGAGCGGCCAACGCCGCCTTCGCGCAGAGAACAGATCCGTTCGACTACTGCCGACCAGATCATCTCAGCCGCCGAATTGAAAGACGTCCGATTCGGTCTATTTCGCACTTGGGGAATGTATGCGGACGCTGCCGACCTTGAGATCGTACTTCAACGGCTTTGGGCTTCCACATCGGCGCACAGCCTCTCCAATCTATTGTGCGTGTTCGCCAATCGATCGCTACCGCAGTTCGATGTTCGCCTGATCGAACTCTGTGGGCACGAAAACAAAACAGTGCGATGGCGTGCTTTAGGTGCGCTCGCGAAGAACAAACACCCGCAAATACGACGCTTCGCCCTACAGCGTCTCAATGATAACTCGAGCGACGAACCTGTCGTCAGGTTGTTCGTCAACAACTATGAACCCGGGGACGAACGTCGACTTCTGAGTTTACTGGAACTCCCACCGAGTGAAGATAATCGCCACAGTTTGTTGATGGACCTCAACCTGGTGTTGGAAACAAATGCCGAGGCAGACTGTTCGCAATTGGCGGAGATGATCTATGCGTCGACGCCCTGTGAGAATTGCCGTTATTTTGCCCTGAGATTGCTTCACGCGCGGCCAGGCATTCCGGCCTGGATACGGGAGGAGTGCCACTACGATTCGGGGGAAGATTGTCGGCAGATTTCGACTTCCTAGTCGACATTGATACAAAAGCCCTAGAGTTCGTCGTTAAGACTCCGACCGACTGTACCCGTCCAGCACGAATTGCGGTGAACAAAGGAACCGGTCTTCACAGCTGAAAACGACGTCCGAAATGTCGACCATCAACACGAAGACAGCCGAAATTTGACCGTTCGGTGGAAGGAAGCGAAGAGCGTCGCCAGTATCTCTTTCGGCGCGTACCAACAGCGCAGTCGCTCGAAAAAGCGTTTGTGTTTCGCTGCTACGCCACGCGTCGCCGTCGCAAGATCAGCAGCGATCGATAGTTTTGGAAGAAGCTAACTACGAGCTTGAGTTTGCCGTGTGGTCCATTTCGGCGGCGCTTTGGGTTTAGCGCAGGGAGAACTTCGCGGCCATCCATGCTTGCAAGACCTTCAGCAGAAAGACGCATTAGAACGTGTTCGCGGCGCCATGCGGACAGATTCGGAGGAGATTTCAGAAAACTCCTTCGGAGGACCCAATCTCCTAAATATCGCCCGAAATTCCGTTCGGCTAGGGAGTGCCACCCTTCAACATGAAAACATCAACTTCGCAGATTCGATCGTCGCATAACGAAGCGACGACGGCGAAGTTGCCCGCACCGTAGCCAGTGGGAAGTAGGACAGCGTTTGGGCCGCCACGCGCTTCGGATATAGAGGTTTCTCCCAAGCCGAATTGGTCAAAGCATCGGCGAACTTCTTCTCCACGCCAAGAAGGTGATCGTTTGTGCCACTGGTCGCGGTCCGAAATCGCGATGATGCCGGATTGAATCTCGACTCGCCCTTGCGCCTTGATAGTCCGCTTTCCCACTGCTGCGGATTTCTCGAACGGGGGAATGGCCAACTGGACGCCGCCTACCAGCGTCGAACCGTCGGGCAATGCCCATATGTGAGCTTGCACGACGATCTTTAAGCTCAGAACAGGCGCAATTTCAATTCCATGATCTAGGGTTGGATCGATTAGCAGAAGCTTCTCGGAGGGAACCGAGATCGTCGCGATACGATAGGTGCGGCGCGTTGGCACTAGGAAATGTCCTGTCAACTGCCTCTGGGAATGGTCGGGTTCAACCGGCTTCGGCGGAACTGTTTGATGATCGTCGGAAGGCTTTTCGGAACGGTCGGACACTGTGGTTCCTGTTGGTGTGACAGACTCCCGGGTTCACTTGGTTGCGATTTCCCGCACCCAGAAACGCCACAGAGCTGCGTTATCCTCATTTGCTATCTAAATTCCCAAACCAGCGTTCTCATCAATTGTTCGCTGCACCGTTTTATTGTTCGACGACTAAAACGATCTTACCCAGCACCGGATCCGCCTGCATGGCCAGCCGGCACAACCGCCGCGGTGAACAGCAATGTCTTGTGAGCGAGAAGCGAGGCATAAACGGCTTCCGTGAAGAGGTGCCGACATTTTCCAGTCCAGCACACAGCTCTTCAATCTCCCTACCGGAAAGGGGCGGGACCGGTTGAATATGGAATGTTTAGCAGCCACAATCCCGGGATGCCCACATCCGAACAGAAAGCCATTCTCGAAAATGCGGCCGACCTGCTCGAAGAGTCGGGCCACGCCGGCGCCCAGCTTCTCCGCGAACTGATCCGCGACAAACGCCTGGAAACGCTCGCGACGTTCATTCTCTATAGCGGGTTTTTCGCTGGCACCCGGACTGAACAGGGCGACGTGCGCCTGGAAGTGTCCTTCGGCGAGTTCACCACCTGGGTAGACATGGACCAGGAGCAACTTCGCGCCGACGGCGTCGAAAGCATCCTTCGCGAGATCGATGCGCAGATCGCGGAACTTGAACGCCAAATTAGACAACGGATTTGCGAGCGAGGAGAAAATCCCCTAGCGGACTGCCTGGCTATGCTCGATCAAAACATTTCCCGTGTTTGTCCCGGGTGCCGATCACTGGTGATGCCATCTAATGACCAGGTATCGCTAACGATGACCTGCAACGGGTGTGGGCATCAGATGCAGGTTCTGCCGGCGGAGAATTCGTAGGGACCAATTGGGGAGCCGGCGAGCCGAAAACTGGCGAATTCGGCGAAATGTCAAACCAAGCACGACACAAATCGCCGCTCACTCGTCGAGCCTTTGTCCACTTTGACAGTCATTACTTCCATTGTGTCGCGCCTCGTTCCAGAGGTCCGTGATTTCCTCGCGATCTACGGCGATAGCGTCGTCGAACACCTCTCTCGCGCCAGCTAACACGACATCTGAAGAGACTTGGTTCGAAGGGTGTTCGGCCCGGCGAGTCGACATGTAACGTTCCTTGTCGGTAAGGCTACGACGAAGTTTCCCGTTAACAGTCCCATTTATGATCAGTTGATGGACGACATCCTGTACTTGCATGGCTGGGGTGAGAATCCGGAAGTAAGTTCCGTGGTCGAATCGCTGCGTCGTGCGATGCCGACGGCTCGAATTCACTTGCCCAGTTATCATCCGACTGGGAACATTCGAGCAACCCGAGTCGGTGCCTCGCTTGCGAGAATTCAGTCAGTGCTCGACAGCACCTCGGCATCGCCCCGAGTGCGCCTGGTTGGCTATTCCTTTGGTGGGTTGTTAGCAGCTCTCTTATCCCTACAGCGGCCCGACAAGGTGGCAAAGATGCTGCTGTTGGCGCCGGCAATCGATAACGTTGCCCGCAACTACGCCGGCGAGCCATCAACTTGGCGGATGCCGTATGAGTACGTGGAAGAGCTTAAGTCCTATCCGGCGCGGCCACGGATCGACTGTCCGACAACACTCGTTCATGGCCGTCTGGACACGGACTTTGGCGGATCCACTCCGGAGCGGATTGAGCAATGGGCGAGAGAGCAAACATTTACTGCCGTTCATTTGCTTCCGGAGGTTGATCACTCCATGGAGCCGTGGCTTTCGTCCGGCACCTCTCCGTCCCTAGGCGACTTGCTACGCGAGTTGATCGCTTAGTGCCGTGATTGCTGGAATTGGACGAGCGGCTCTCTCATCGAACCGACTCGCCGCGCCCCACATCGTTGCGATCAATTCTTTATGTCACAACCCGGGAGCAGATTGCGAAGCCGCTCCAGCCCGGCGTCCGTGATTCCGGTGTCGGTCAGTTTGAGTGACTTCAATCCGCTCAAGCGTGCAAGACGATCGACATCACCATCCGTGATCGGCAGTCCATCCAGGATGAGCTGTTGCAAGGACGTGTTTTCGAGTGGCTCCAATCCCTCGGCCGTGACCCGCGTGTCTTCCAATCCCAAACCTTGAAGGTGAGGCAGGGCAGCGATCGCTCGTACGCCTTCATTGCCCACCGAAGTCTCGCCAATCCACACGTACTCCAGCGACTCAATCTTGCTCAGAGCCTGTGCTGCGTCGTCGCCTACGCCCGTCCTACCGATCCACACCGTTTTCAGATAACGCAACTGGGCCAGGGGAGCGGGATCGACCTGCGCGAGGTTCGCTCCGCCAAGATGCAATCTTTCCACGGCGGGTGCCAACTGCACGATCTTCCGTAGTCCACTGGACGTCAACTGAGCGTGCTGCAATCCCAATTCGGTGAGTTGCAGACCAGGCAGCAAAGCAAGAATCTCCTCTTCAGTGGCTTTCTCTCCCTGCAGGTCCATCGCCGTAATTTGAAAAGGCGCCTTGGGAACCTGTTCGACCGCAGCAACATTGACTTTCTCACCGTTGATAAGCGTATCGAACGATCCGCCCAACTCCAGGATTCTGCTGGCCTTTTGACGAATATCTCGATCTTTGTTGCGCAATGCCAGGGCGCCGAAGTCGAAGCGCTGCCCCAACAGCCAGGCGACGAAGAGGACCGCGACGAGCGTTCCGACGGCGACGACTGGCCATTTCCATCGCCAGATTCTCACCGAGGGCTGTGTTGCGTCAGGCAAATATTTTGAAAAGTCCAGGCTGTCGCAGGCTGCGATCACCTCTTTCATCGTCGCGTAACGGTCAGGCGGCTGCTTGGCCACCAGCTTGCAGTATACCTGCTCCAGTTCGAGCGGCACGTCCGGTCGCGCCTCTCGCAGCACAGGGATAGGCTGCTCACGATGCGCAATCAGCCTTTCCATTTCGGTCTCGCCGACAAACATCGGCTTGCCAGTTAGCAAGTAGTACAGCGTACAACCGAGACTGTAGATGTCCGACTGGGCATTCGCGCGGCGGGCATCAAGCCCCTGCTCAGGCGCCATGTAGTCGATCGTACCCATCAATACGTCGACAGTCGTGACATCTGACCCGTCCTGGTGCGATCGCACAGCGGCCAGCCCTAGGTCAAGTACTTTGATGTTTCCGGTCCGCTCCAGCATGATGTTCGCTGGCTTGACGTCGCGATGCACGATCCCCTGGTCGTGAGCATGTGCCAGTCCCGCTGCCGCTTGCCGCAGATAAGCAATTGCCAGCGGGGGTGAGAGCGGGCCGTCTCGAACCACAATCTGTCGCAGATTCTCACCTTCCAGAAATTCAAAGGCGATGAAATTCCATGGGCCGTCTTCGCCGGCATCGAATGCGGTCGCGATATGAGGATGCCGCAAGCTGGCAGCGGCCCGTCCCTCGCGGATAAATCGAGCAAGTACATCGCGCGACTCGTTGATTGACAACTTGAGAATTTTGACCGCCGCAAACGAACCTAAGCGCTTGTGGCGAGCGCGATACACCCAACCCATCCCCCCTTCACCAACACGTTCCAGCAATTCGTAGCTGCCTAGCACCGACGGAAGCGGTGGCGCTTCCTCGACTGGCTGCGTGATGGGTGGCGGCCGGCCTGCTCGTTCGATCAGCCGGGTTTCGAGCAGGGCGCACGCTTCTGGTAAGCGTCGAGCGTAATCGGAATAATCGGCCGACTGGCCTGCGCCGCGCCGCATTCGCAATTCTTGTTCAATTAGTTGTTTTGCTGCTTCCGCTTGGCGCAGCCCGGGAAAACGCTCGAGATAAGTCTCAATCGAAGGAGGGTCGCTCAGATCGCTCCCCCTTGCGCGCCGCTGCCAGCGACGCTCGATATCGATGCAGACTAGCTCGACGAGCGTGGCATACTGGGTTGTGTCTGGGGGGAGAAACTCCTCCAGCACTGGAGCTGTTTCCGATTGCCAAGCTTTCTCAAAGCGACGGCGCAGATCTTCGTCAACTTGCCAAGAATCGCGATTAGCACTGGCCGCCATACGTGGCCCCAAGAACGGCTCGCTGTATGTCTAGACCTCTCGAGGTGCGATGACGATTGTACTTTGCCTGGACCTACGCATGCAACGATTCGTCAAGTTCGCGTGACCACCGAGCGAATATTCTTTCCAATAGTCGGCGGACGGTGCGTTCGGAGCATCCGAGTTTGGCGGCGACTTCCCCGTGCGTCATGCCATCCAATTTGCCTTCCACAATTTGCCGCTCTTCGTCGTCGAGCTTGCCCAACAAGAACGACATCTGATCGGCGAAAGCAAGTGCGTCGGCAGGCGAGACTTCGTGATGCGCAGGCGGATCGGCAGGGCCGAGTCCCTGACTCGACTCTTCTCCGTTCAAAGCAACCTCAAGATGGAGGCCGCGCTTCTGACGGTAGTGGAATCTCGCGTAATGGCGAACCTTGGTGAGCGTGATGGCGCAGAGCAATCGCCAAAGACTCTCCGATCCTTCCACGACGAATTGGCCTTGCCGCGCGCGCCGAAGAAAAGTGCGACAGACCGAAAGCGCGATCTCTTCGCCACTGACCCGTCGCTGCAACGCAGGAGTCATGCGGCTCTGAGCGATACGCTCTAAGCTCGTCGCGTATTCGCGCCAGAACTCGTGCATCACCAACTCGTTGCCTGCCACGAGTTCGCGGATCCACACGACGGAGTCGTTTTCTTCGCTGGGCATCGCGATGCCGATTTGGCCAATGAACGCGTTACAAGAAACGCGTGAAACGTAAAAGCGCCATTGTACCTTGCGCCTTTCCAATCCGCTTCATCACTACCCATGCGCGCAATCAACCGCCGATTCGGATCGCAATAAGAAAGGCCCGGGGGGGCCTACCACCCCGGGCATCGCACGGAGATATCACGCTGTTCGGATCGATGCAAAGAATGCATCGAGGTTGGCGATTTTCGACGCTACGGCGATGTTGCCCCCCGTTGTGCCGTGATAAAGCTGGGGGAAGTAGGTTTCCCACGTCGTCGCATAATCCTCAAACGGGTTCCACTGACCATACGTTCGGGCGAAGTCGGCATCGACGTCGTTGAACCACCAGCTATCGCCCGACGCGCCCGAGGGCCGGTCGCCGGAGTCGTTGCGCTGATCCCACTTGCTGATCAGTTGGAACGCGGGGATGAAGGCGTTCTCGCTGGCCTCGTCCCAGTTGTGCGCCATCTCATGGTACACGGTGGTTTGGGCGTCCAAATCTGTTGAGAATCCATTGTTGGTAAAGGCGATGCCGTCCGAGCCGTTCCAGCCACCGATGGCGGAGCCATTAGGTAAGGTGGTCAATTGCGCGCCCGATCGCAGGAACGTAACGCCGCTGCCGTTGGCTCTCTTGAGCAGGATCGTGTTGCCCACATGGTGGTGCAGGTTGCTTAACGCCACATCGATGGTTTCCACGTTAGCATCGGTCCATGTGCCGGCAGCGAACGAAACGCTGCCAAAACCAGTCAGGTTCCTGGTGGTCGCGGCGAGATTTCGGAATCGAATGACGGCATCATTGGACTCCGTCAGGGCGATCGTGTCCTCGGTTTCCAATCGCAGGAACCGGTCATCTCCGCTATCGCCCGAAAGGTAGTCGACCAACCCGATTCCGCCGAACAGTCCGTCGTCACCGGCGCCGCCGGACAAGTGGTCCTCGCCTGCGCCTCCATACATGTTGTCGTCGCCGGTGCCCCCCCACATCCAGTCGTTGCCGGCATCTCCGTGCAGGGTATCGTTCTGGTCTCCTCCGTAGATGTTGTCATTTTCGCTTCCGCCACTCAGGTTGTCGTTTCCGGCCTGGCCCAGAATGTAGTCGTTGCCGCCTTCGCCACGGATCGTGTCGTTGCCGTCGCCGCCGTACAGCTCATTCCATGCGCTGTTTCCGGTGATGTCGTCGTTACCGCGACCACCGACGACGATTTCAAAATTGGCAGCTTGCCCTGAGGCGCCCGTGTTCACTCGCCGGGTCGTATGACGAGCCAGCTCGGTGTCACTGGTCAAGTTAACCGTTACTGAAGACGTCGCCGCGAGATCCGAAAAATCAAGTCGGTCGGTTCCGCCGCCAGCGGATTCGACTACGGTATCGACCTCGCCGACACTCGTTGCAGTCGTGAACACGTATCGATCATTTCCCAGACCGCCGTCCAAGCGGTCGTTGCCGGTGTAGCCTTGCAAAACGTCGTGTCCCGCTCCGCCAGATAGTTGGTCGCTCCCTTGCCAGCCATAGAGCGTATCGTTGCCGGCTTCTCCATAGAGCTTGCCATTTCCGTAGTCGCTGGCGTGGAGCGTGTCGTCTCCCGAACCGCCATAGAGAAAGTCGTTGCCCGTGTTCTCGGCGTAGTTCTTCACACCGGCCACACCTCCATCCAGGGTGTCGTTACTCCCACCGCCATAGAGATAGTCGGTGTCCCCACCCCCATACAGAGTGTCAACACTGCTACCTCCATAGAGCTTGTCACTTCCTGCTCCGCCCGAAGCGAACGAGCTAATGGTGGTGTCGTTCCGAAATACATCGTCGCCGGCATAGCCTTGGAATGAGATCTTGTTGACCACGCGGCCGATCTCAGGGCCGACCAGTCCATACAGCGCAATGGAACGGTTGTATTGCTGAGTGCCTGCGGTCATCTTGACCACCAACACGTCGTCGGCATAGTCGGCCGTCTTTGCGTCGATGCTTACGGAGACCTGATCCGCTCCAGACGAGCCGTCGATCTTTACTTCACCTGCAACAGAATCGAAGACAATCCCAGTCAGCAGTTGCCTGCTTTCCAGCCGTTCCAGGTTCAGCTTGCGGCGAGCAATGGTGCTGCGTCGTTTCTTGGTCATGGCGAGAAACCTCTTTGAGAGCCAGCCCTCCGCTCCTCGCCGCACGGCAAGGTGGTATTCGGTTGGCTGCGACTCTGGCAGGGAATTGCCAATGCCAGGCGCGGCTGGACAGAATTCCAAAAAGATTTTTTCGACCGAGGCTGTAAATCGAGGATTCCTCCCCGAGTGACTGATACTATGAGACTCGCTGCCACTATCGGTTATGGCCTGGGAGAAGCCCGTGGAATCTCCTTCGATTTCCAGCCGCGTTGACGAGTCGCTCCGCCGTGCGTTTGAGGCGGCTTGGCGCTCTGGTCGTCCACCGTCGTTCCAACCTTATCTGCCAGCACCATCGAGCGAGTTGTATCTAGCGACCTTAATCGAGGTCGTCTGCATCGATTTAGAAAATCGCTGGAAAGCGACGCATCTGGCCGCGAGCCAGGGCCGCGACATCTTGCCTGTGCCGCCCATGCTGGAAGAGTATCTAGCCAGTTATCCCGAACTTTCCAGCGAGCAGGTGTTACCAAAACTGATCCAAGAGGAGATCAGGATCCGTGATGCACTTGACTATTTGCCCACGCTGGAAGAATTGGAAAGGCGATTTCCTCAGCTCAGCGGGAAGTTGGAGCCGCTACTGAGCGAGGTTACTTCCTCTCCAGCGACCAGCGCGAAACGTCGATCGGATCAACGGCTGGACGTAAACGCTTCGACGGAACGCTTTGGCTCGGGACGAGAATTGGTTGCCGGCCAGGAGACGATTTCCATTGCGTCCCGGCCCCCGGCTAGCTTTGGTGACTATGTTCTCCTGCGACAAATTGCAGCCGGCGCGATGGGCGTCGTTTACGAAGCGCGACAGAAGAGCCTCGATCGCATCGTGGCGCTCAAGTTCATTCACCGTGGCCAGCTTGCCGACCAGCAAGATAGGCGAAGGTTCTTGAAGGAGGCGGAACACGCGGCGCAACTCAGCCATCCGCACATCGTTCCCGTGTACGAAGTGGGCCAGTTTGAAGATTGGCCTTTCTTCGCGATGGGTTTCATCGACGGCGGCAGCCTCCAGCAGCGGATGCTGGCCGATCCGATCAGTCCCCGCCAGGCGGCGGAGATCATGGCGACCATCGCCGATGCCGTCGCCTACGCTCACGAGCGCGGGATCGTGCATCGCGATCTGAAGCCCGCCAACGTCATGATGAACGAAGCCGGCCAGCCGGTCGTAACCGACTTTGGCCTGGCAAAGCGAGTCGATTCGACTGCCAGCGTGACTGAGACCGGCCAGATCATGGGCACGCCGGCCTACATGGCTCCCGAGCAAGCTAGTGGGGAGACTCACGCCATCGGTCCGCACAGCGATCAATACAGCCTGGGCGTCGTGCTATACGAGTTGCTCACCGGGCGCCGACCTTTCGATGGACCGGTCCATCTGATTTTGGCGAAGGTGGTCGCTCTCGAACCGCCGACAGTTCGCGAACTGGCCCCTCAAGCGCCGCGCGACCTGGAGGCGATCTGCCTCAAGGCCATGCAGAAGCGACCCGCCAACCGCTATGGCAGCGTCCGCGAGATGGCTAGCGACTTACAGCGATACCTACGCGATGAAGCGATTCTTGCCCGACGCTATGGCGTGCGCGAAAGGTTGGCGCGCTTTGTTCGCAAACGAGCAGGCGTGCTGATGGCGCTCGCTGCGTTGCTGGCGGCGTCCGCAACAACCGGTTTGGCCGTTTGGCTGTTGCAACCGCCTGAGCCCAAACCGGTGCCTCAGCCGGAAGTGATCACAGCCGAAAAGGTGTTTGATCGCCAAATGGTTGCGGTCAGCAGCAGTCGAAATCTTCAGGCGATTGGACTGGCCATTCATAACTACCACGATGTTTATGGACGGTTTCCGCCCGCTGCGATCACCGATGCGAACGACAAACTGTTGTTGAGTTGGCGCGTGGCCATCTTGCGCTACCTCGGGCACAACGCACTTTACGAGAAATTCCACCTCGACGAGCCGTGGGACAGTCCGCACAACCTGACGCTGCTGGAGTTCATACCGGAAAACTACGCGATCCGAGACATCCCTGCGTACTCACCCCATGCAACCTACTATCGCGCGCTGGTTGGCAACGGAGCAACGTTCGACCCGGCGCGGCCGCGTGCTGTCAGCCTGGCCGATCTGAAGGACGGCAGCCGCGGGACGCTGCTTGCCGTTGAAGCTTCCGAAGCGGTGCCATGGACGAAGCCAGAGGAAATCGATTGCAACGTACCTTTCGCTGCGCAGTTAGGCGGGCCCTTTGAAGAAGGATTTCATGGCCTGATGGCCGATGGCAGCGTGCGCTTCTTTAAGTCGGCCATTCGCGAGAACGAGACAGCGCTCAAGGCATTGGTTGGCAGGGACGAGGGTGAAGTTGCGAATCTGGCGCCCTACGAGGGATTATCCTCGCCTGACAAGTACCAAAAGCCTGGACCAGAATTTGAAAAGTTCGTCGAAAAGTCGAAACAGGATGCGGCGAAGAATCGTGAAATCGCACAGCGGAATTCACTCTACATTGAGAGCATGAACAACCTGAAACAGTTGCAGATCGCAATGGAGTCCTACGAGGCTACTTATCACCACCTGCCCCCTACAGCCATCGTCGACAGTTCAGGCCAGCCGCTTCTCAGTTGGCGCGTAGCGTTGCTTCCGTTTCTCAAGGAGCAGGCGCTTCATCGAAAGTTCCACCTGGATGAGCCCTGGGACAGCCCCCACAACTTTGAGTTGCTCCAGCTCATGCCGGATTGCTTCAAGGTAAAGGGGCCGCAGCCGGATGCGGCAACCACAACGTATTACCAGGTCTTGGTCGGTGACCAGACACCTTTTCCGGCCGAACCGGGGAAGAGCCGGCGCCTACGCGATGTTTCAGTCGCTGATGGAACCAGCAAGACGCTGCTCATTGTCGAAGCGGGGATAACCGTCCCCTGGACGAAACCGCAGGATCTGATCGTGCCTAACCAGGGCGCCTTTCCGAAACTTGGCGGCCTCTTTCCGATCGGCTTCCAGGCGGTGATGTGCAACGGTTCTACCCGCCAATTCGGGACAGACATCTACGCCGACCAACCTCGCCTGCGCGCAATGTCGGGTTACCAGGACGGCATCCCATTTCAATTTGCACCGTACGCACAGTCCTTTGGCACCGTCGAGCAGCAAGTCAAGACGGATACGAGGATGGACGGCGCGATGGAAGCTGCCAAAGGCGCAGCGCACCGAGCGAGAAGCCGGAACAACCTCAAGCAGTTGGCCCTCGCCTTACATAATTATCAGAACCTGCATCGCACGTTCCCTCCTCCCGCCGTCTGTGACGATACAGGCCTGCCATTGCTAAGTTGGCGCGTGAACATTCTTCCCTTTATCGAGGAAGGGTCCCTGTACCGTTCGTTCCGGTTGAACGAGCCTTGGGACAGCGAGCACAATCGCGAATTGCTGCAGTACATGCCTGAGGTTTTTGCATCACCTCTAGGTCCGCCTCGAGATACGACGTTCTATCAAGTTCCCGTTGGCCCCGGGACCGTGTTCGACCCCCATCGGCGGCGCGGCACGCAAGTTGTGGGAACCAGCCTCCGCGACATTCGCGACGGGGCTAAAAACACGATCCTGCTGGTCGAAGCGGGCGAAGCCGTGCCTTGGACCAAACCCGCCGAGGTCGATATCTCTATCGTACCCTTTCCAAAACTCGGCGGGATTTTCCCGGAGGGTTTCCATGCCGTCACCTGCGACGGCAATGTGACGTTTGTCGTCGGGAAGAAGCTTCACGAGGAAACGAATCTACGTGCGTTGTTTGGCATCGCCGATGATAATCCATTAGATCTTAGAAAGCTGAACGATTTGCAGTGACCGTACGGTGCCAAAATGAGCGCGCGGCTGATCTCGACCGTGGTCAAAACAGAGTTGGGCTGAAGTCAGCCGCCCTTTGGGTATCGTGAGAGGCCTAACTTGATCAAACGCGACCCACGAGCGACGAGATTTTTCTGACGATGCGCATGGATCGCACCGCTAGTCAACCACGTGAATCAGTAGGCAGGCCCTTGTCCGCTCTTCGCGAGTAGCTTTTCAAGAGCCCGCCCAATTCCAATCCAGCCCGCCGTGCGAGGCGACACGCGATTTCGAGCGTCCAAAAGATCGCGCGCTGTTAACCGGCGCGAGGCTCCCAAACTTTTGACACAGTAGTTAACAGCGCGCGACTCTCTAGGTGTTAACTGAAGGCGCGCTTTCCGTAACCCGTTCGGACCGGTTCAAGGGGGACCGAACAGGACCTGAACTTTTACAAACTCTTGAAGTTTAAGCAGTTACGAAAATAGATCTCGCGCGATTTGGTTCGAAGAGCGTTCGGCTCGGGGAGGGGATTAGCGCCGCCAAAGAGATGTGGGGACGTCGTAAAGAAGTGGGAGGGTTATGCCTTAGCAGTTCGCGAGGGAGCTACCAAACCAGACCCAAGATGGGCGAACTGGGTCCGAACTCGCTTGCATTCTTTACGCGTTGAGGTAACTCATCATCACGCGAACTCCCTTGTTTCGCGTGCTAAGGAATTCTTTAAGAGTTACCCCTGATGAAAGCGCATCGCACGCGTAACGCTGATCCCACCAAGATTTT
Source organism: uncultured Pirellulaceae bacterium (assembly GCA_964636985.1). Classification (GTDB taxonomy): domain Bacteria; phylum Planctomycetota; class Planctomycetia; order Pirellulales; family Pirellulaceae; genus CAZWSX01. The sequence continues at coordinate 114,290 of CAZWSX010000022.1, forward strand.
GTTTCGAAGTGAGATCACTGCTATTCTTCGGGACCTGCAACGCAAAGGCAAGCGCTCGCCGAGTACGCGGCTTAACCTCATCGTCTTTCGATTGGCCACGTGTTGTGGCCTGCGTGCGAGCGAGATCGCGAACCTACGCATTGGTGACGTTCGTGTTGAGACTTCGCGGCCACACATTCGGATTCGCGTGGGCGCTGCGAAGGGCGGCTGGCACAAGCGGTTCAGAACGGCTTGTCGCTCATTTGGCGCCGAACGCTTTTCAACACTGACGATCCACCACGGCCGACATACCTTATCTCACACGCGCTGGCTGGCGAGCGGACTCTCGCCGACATTTGCAATGCCGTTGGCCATGCGAATTTCTCCATGACTCCGCAAGATTCGCGGGCGAACCATCGAATCCATCGCGGCCTTGATCCGTGTTTGTAGTGATTGCACTCATAGTATGAAGGCTTGTCAAACGGTAGCCCTGTGGCGGGACTCTAACTAAATCCTTTGACGAGTGAATTTGGACTTCATTTCTCGATCACTTTCGATTCCATAGAAAAGTGTGGCAAAAGCCGCATCGCGCTGAGACTCAATTCCTGAAGCCGCACGATTTGCATGTGCGACTTCGCTATTGCTGACGGTAGGTAATCTCGAAATTGAAGTCGCGTTCGCCGCATTTCCAAAAAATGAATCGAAAATCGCTTGCGGGTCGGCGATTCCTTGCGGGTCGCTATCGGCAACGTCTAAAGCAAAACTGAGTTCGGCATTTTGCCTTCCGGAAATGCGGTTCGTCGCGTCGCTGTATTGATAGACGCGGCTGGTTTTGGCATCGACGATCCAGATGTGATCTACGTTGTTGGGATCGATGGTCACGCCCGTCGGGCGAGAATTTGCGGCGTCAATTTGCCAGCTTCCCTCGAGCGTGCCGCGGGTTGAATAGCGAAATACCTTATCTGCGGTGGATGTATCGTTGACGACCCAGATGTGAACGCCGTCGGTGGCCAGGTCCATTGCTTTGCGATTGCCGACGGCGAGCGCGAAGCTCGACGTTGCGGCGACACTGCCCGTCCGGCGGGCCGCGCCGCCTGCAAAGAAATAGACGCGATCCGTTTCGCGATCAACGATCCACAGATCTTTTCCGTTGGTCGCGATGCCTTCGGGCCTATCAATGCCACGGGCGACCCAACTCCCCAAGGTGCGGCCGCTGGCGTTGTGAACGAACACTCGGCCATCGGCGTCCACGACCCAGTAAAGAGATCCATCCTTGTTGGCGGCAATTCCGCGAGGATCGTCCGCTTTCTTGTCGAGACCCTGCTGAGTTACTAAGTTTCCCGATTCGTCGTAGTGGAAGGTCGTATGCGAGTCGCCATCGACCACGATAAAGCGGTGGTGCGTTGGCGCTGTAACCGTGATGTTCACAGTCACCAGATTGCTGGTGAGGATCCCGTCGCTCGCGACGTAAGTAAACGAATCGCTCCCGACAAATGATGGATTTGCGATGTAGGTGAACGAGCCATCGCTGTTCAGCGTCAACGTTCCGTTTTGGGGTTGCCCCACCAGGACTGCCGATAAGCGATCACCATCGAAATCGCTGTCGTTGACGAGCACACCCGTCGCGGCTGAGACGACTAGTGCCTGTCCGCCCGACACTTGGTAAGAATCGCTCACGCCCACGGGCGGATCATTTACCGGAGTGATCGTCATACTCACGGCGACGATATTGGAATCGGCTATTCCATCATTCGTCTTGTAGGTGAAGCTGTCAGGACCGTTGTAGTTCAGATCCGGGACGTAGCTAAACGAGCCATCGCTATTGAGCGTGATTACGCCGTGGCTTGGTCCGGTGACCAGGATTGCCGTGAGGGGATCGTTTTCGACGTCGGTATCATTCGATAGCACGCCCGACGAGGCGACCACGACGAGGCTGGTGTCCTCGACCGTTGTATAGGTATCCGACGTGGCGACCGGTGGATCGTTAACAGGCGTGACGGTCAGGCTGACGACGACCTCGTTGGAATCGGCTACTCCATCGTTTGTCTTGTAGGTGAAGCTGTCAGGGCCGTTGTAGTTCAGATTTGGGACGTAGCTAAACGAGCCATCGCTATTGAGCGTAATTTCGCCGTGGCTTGGTCCGGTGACCAGGATCGTTGTGAGGGGATCGTTTTCGACGTCGGTATCATTCGACAGCACGCCCGACGAGGCAGCCACCACAAGGCTGGTGTCCTCGGCCGTCGTGTAGGTATCCGCTGTTGCGACCGGTGGATCGTTGACAGGCGTGACGGTGATCGTGAACGTTTGCCGTGCACTCGTGTCGACTCCGCCTCCTAACGTACCGCCATTATCGTGAAGTACCACGCTGATGGTTGCCGTGCCAAAAGCGTTAGCGGCAGTCGAAAACGTAAGCGTCCCATCGGCGGAGATAGTTGGTTGCGTTGCAAACAACGAAGCATGATCGTTTTCAACCACGAAATCGACCGTTTGCCCCGCCTCGCGGGCAGGCCCGGGTGAGATATTTGTTGCCCAGGTGGTGATCGTTTGCAGGCCCGCGTCTTCGAGTACGGTGACATCAGCGCCTTTGGTGAACGTTGGCGCCGTATTGATGGAGTCGACCACTGCGGTTGTGTTGCCAAAGTCGATACCAGTGCCAATTTCTCCGTCTTCCAAATCTTCAAAGGCGTAGCCATCACCGGAGATAGGAGTTCCAAGCACTACGGGAATCGAGCCTACCACGACGTTGGTGCCGCTTCGGACAAATTGCAAGTCAAAACGATGGGGAATACCGTCTCCAGTAAACTCGATATCGAAGCTCGCTGTCGCTCCGGCGCCAACACCATGCAGCACACCTGTGTGATTGATGATATGGACCCGAGGATCGGAGGCTTGGATGGTAAGATCCATTGCAACATTGGTGACGGCGTTTTGAATGGCGGCCGTTACACCGTTGGCGACACTTGCGCCGAAGCCGGATGCGATCTGAAAATAGAATGGGTCACCGGGAGCAATAGGATCGGCCGTGCCATTTGCGATGGTGGCCGTCGAGTGATTGGTGGCGCCCGTCAAATTCGAGATCGCCTCCAAGCCCTGCCGCGGATCGAGATTGTTCTGTCCGTTTGTGCCAAGTCCGATCACCAATGCGCCGAGGGCATTGAGCGCTGTAACCGTCTCCTGGAGTCCGGCCCCCGAATTGAACGGCGTCGTAGGCCGTGATGTTCCGGTCAGGGCCGAGATCGGCAGTGTCAATCCGCCAACGCCTGTGACCGATGTTTCGCCCTTGGGCTGATACGCAAACCCGGTATCCGTTGCCAACAAAACGATCGGGAGCGCCCCCGCGCGAAAGCCTGCGCCACCAGTGTTTCCGGCAGCAGGCATCACGGAGCGGGCTGGATCGGCAGTGAAAGAAGCAAACGACGGAACATCACCGCTTCCGCCGGGATTGAGTTGCGTTGAAGCTAAGCCAGCCGCTCCGCTATCGAGAACGGACCCGTTGTTGTTGCCATCAAACCCTTTTCCGGTGACCAATTGGTACAACGCCTCGATGTCCGTTTCAGGCTGATCTCCGCCATATCCCGGGGTCGTGCGATTGAGGGCCGATTGAATCGCCGTCATGTAGCCGGAAGTACTCGTGGCCACGATGGGTTGATTCAAAACGAAGGGCCTTCCTGTCGCGTACTCATACGCGAAGTTGGCGTATTCCTCGAAACGCCCCACGCCGAATCCAAGGTCGATTCCGGGTAGCGATGATTGGAGGTTTGCGATGATATCGGGGAAGGCAGATCGAACGATCGGGCTGTTGTTGACGAAGCTTCCGGTATCGTCGAATAGCAGAAAAACGTCGACGAGATTGGTCAATGCGCCGGTCTTGGGCATCGTCAACGTTACTGTTTGTCGCAGCGACTCGCCTGCTGCGAGCGATGCCGTGATATTAAGAGGGGTGACATCTCCAACGGCCGGGTTACTCGTTCCGCTGGGCCAAAGCGTTCCGCCGACGGTGGTTGGGGATGTCTGCGTTGTGCCTGCTGGAGCCACCTCGCGAATCACGTAGGCACCCGGCGTCATATTCGTGAACGAATACGAACCATCCGCGAGCGTGACGGTCGATTGTTCTCCAGCGTCTAGGACGTTGTTGCGGTTCAGGTCGACATAGATCGTGATGCCTCCGATTCCAGCTTCACCCGCATCGCGAATGTGATTGCGATTGGCATCGTCAAATTTCACTCCGTGCAGCTCGTTGGGACGAAAGACGGCGGCCGAGTTGACTCCCGAATGATCTTCCGCGGCTCCCAAGGTGACGACGTGCTCCAACTCCGTTGCCGGCGTTGAAGCAAGCAAGCTGGGAATGATCTCTCGAACCGTGTACGTGCCTTTCGCGAGGTGCGTGAAGCTGTAGGCCCCTGCTTCGTCGGTACCGGGCGTGTAAAACAAATCGGCGGACGTCTGCGTCTGTGGTTCGTCAGCGTCCAGAATGGAGTTGCCGTTGAGATCCAGGTATACGGTGATGCCCGCCAAGCCGCGCTCGGCCGTCTCACGGATTCCGTCCCTGTTCGTGTCCGCGAAGACAACACCCGAGATCGAGGAATCTTTCAACTCGGTTTCGCCGAAGTCGAGAGCGACGACGTTGTCGCCGCTTTTGAGCGCAATCGAACGCGAGTGGGAAATTGGGGCCGTTGCACGCCAACCCACCGTCTGCTGCACGACGATCGTGGTGCTGCCGGTGGGAATTCCAGAAATCGAGTACGAGCCATCCGCTAACGTCGTGGTGCTCGCTTCGCCGGTTGACAGCACTCCATCACCGTTGGCGTCGACGAAAACAGTCCATCCAGTAAGTCCCGGTTCGCCGGTCTCGCGGAGGCCGTTTCCGTTCGCGTCATTCCAAACCGTCCCGCTCACCGAGCCAGGCGATGCGGTTGCGACATTGAAGTTGGCGAAATCGGGAGCGGTCGATTCCACTCCAGAAAACACGGTTACGGTGTTGCTGTCGCTGAAAGTGGGAGACGTCTCCCAGCCGGCAGGCAGCACTTCATGAACTTCGTAGTCGCCAACTTGAAGGTTTGTAAACGTGTAGTTCCCATTGGCATCGGTCAACGTCGTGGGTTCCCCGACATCAGCAACCAGATTTCGGTTCAGGTCGAGAAAGACGGACCAATTCGCGAGGCCCGGATCGAGAAATGCTCCCGTTAACGCATCGACATCACGTTTGCTATTGCGGTTGACGTCGTTCCAGACGGTTCCGTGGATCGACCCATTCAGGACGGTAAAGTTCGAGAAATCGCGGGCAACGGAAACCTCGCCGCCAGCAACGGTAACGGTTTGCCGAACGTCGTAAGTCGGCGAAACGTCCCACGCGGGCGGCAATAATTCCGTAACTTCGTAGTCGCCAGCCGCGAGACCAAGGAACGAGTAGACTCCGTTTTTGTCTGTGACCGTCGAGGTTTCGCCGACGTCCAGCGCGCCGTTGTTATTGGTGTCGAGAAAGACGGTCCAGCCTTCGAGCCCTGGTTCTGTGAAAGCACCCGTCGACGGATCGGTATCTCGAACGCCGTTGGCGTTGGTATCGTTCCAAATCGCCCCCTGAATCGAGCCATTCGTCAAACTGAAGTTGGCAAAGTCCTGAGTTACCGTGGTGCGCGCGATGACGGTCGCTGTCTGCTTGGTGTCATAGGTTGGTGAAACGTCCCAGCCAGCAGGCAGCACTTCGGATACTTCGTAGTCTCCGGGAGGTATATCGGAAAACAGATAGTTTCCGGCCTCGTCGGTCAACGTCGACGGCTCACCAGGGTCCAGCGCGCGATTCGTATTCAAGTCCAAATAGACGGTCCAGTGCGCCAGGCCTGGCTCCGTATAAGCGCCAGGACTCCCCGCGCGGACTCCATCGCCGTTCAGATCGTTCCAAACGGTCCCGGCAATTTGGCCACCGCTAAAGTTGAAGAAGTCGGCGCGGGTGTCTTTCCCCTGGGTCACCACCACATCTTGAGAAATGGGGGCCGTTGGCACCCAACCGTCGGGAGTCACTTCCGCGATGCGATAGTTTCCAGGCACAAGGTGGTTGATGACGAAGTCGCCATCCTGGTTCGTGATAGCGGAAGGCTCAGGCGTTCCACTTGCGTCCGTATTGAGGGTGCCGCTGTTGTCCAGGTCGAGGTAGACCGTCCAACCAGGGATGCCGCTCTCACCATTGTCCTTGACGCCATTGGAGTTCAGGTCCTCGTACACGGTTCCGACGATTGCCGTATCAGCGGTTCCCTTCATGACATCGGCAACGAGGACGGCGAGGAGCGAGCGGTGCTCCAGGCACTCCAGGGAGAGAAAGCGTTTTCGCTGACGATTGCCGGCGACTCGACGGCGCGAACTACGGTTCGAACTACGGTTCGGGGAGTTGTGACGCGACCGTTGGAGCGTTTCGTTGGGGTGGTTCATGATCGGTGTCTTACTCAGGGGGCGTTGAAGACGAGGAGGGGTGCGAGTGGAGCAGAAAAAGAGGAAAAGCGAATGTCGGCGTCAGGCCAGCATGTCGGACTTTGCATTCGTTGTTCTGGAAATCGGCGACTAGTCGTCCTCGATTCCTTCGCCAAACAGCTTGTGTGGAAAAGGATCGTCAGGCATCGTCGTGTGGCATACGGTGCATTTCTTGATGGTGCCGGCGAATCCTTGTTGCAGAATTGCTTGCACGTTATCGGCGTCGGTAACCGTCGGTGTGATGGCGTGGGGGCTGCCATGGCACGCCGAGCAATGGACACCGCCGTGCCCGCGAGATTCTTTGTAAAGCTTGCCTGGTTCTTCAAATTCAAAATCAGGCCGGCGCTTCGAGTGACAAGAGCCGCAGGTTGGCTCGCTCACCCAAGGCGTGCGTCCTAAAGCACCAACCTTGGCCATGTCCCCGTGGCAATCGGTGCATTGAATCCCTTTTGCGAAGTGGATGTCCCGCTGGCAATGTGTGACGCCGCCCGGGTGGCAGGCGTAGCATGTGTTGTTCCCCAGGACGACCTTCGCTGGTTCCATGCGGTCGGCATGGGCGTGGTGCATCGCGCGGGACATCGTCGATACGCCCGGCGCTCCTTTGGCTCCCAGCGCCGGGTCGGCGTGGCACGAGGCGCACAGCACCGGCTTGGATGACTCCAAATTGATAGCCACTCCATTAGGCATACGGGGGTGGAGTTTGTCGTGGCGGCGGAGGATATCGGTTTCGACACTGATGCCGGGGGTGTTGTGGCAGATGTTGCAACTAATTTCCCACGATACAGGGACTACGGCCTTCGTTGCAGCGACGTTCTTCTTGTTGATCACAACATTGATATTGCCTAGTTGATAAGGATCAAGGACGCCGTCATCGCGGATCGGAGTGAGCGGAATACCGGTGGCCGACCAATCGTTGTCTCCCGTCGGTTTCATCGTGCCGCGAAGTCCATTGCCCGTCAGGCCGATATTCGGCGGAAGCCTCACGCCAAACAAGTTTGGCGCATAGTCCCAAAAGTTAGTCTTGTGTGTCGAATCCGTATTGCCGGGGATACCGTACGACACGGTAACGCCGCTCGTCACGATTTGCGGCTCTTCCCCACGACGAATCACTTGCGCTCTTAAAGTGTTGAAAGGCGGAAGCAGGCAGAGTTCCGAGAAGTCCTGGTTCATGCAGTGCATGCCCAGATCGTTGTAGCCAAGCACGACGTATTGCAGCTTGGGTAAGACGGTGCTTGCCGCCGCTTTTGATTTCGTCGCCTGCCGATTGGTTCTCTCTTCAGAGAATGCGTTCTTTCGTGGTGACAGCAGAATCAAAATCAGGAGTGTCACGAGGATCGATGCCGCTACTGCGACGCTCGTAATAACGCGGCGACGATGCTCGGATGAGATGAGTTTGGTGACCACTACTTTTCTCCTGAAATACCCGAGGCCCTCTCGAAGTGGCGTTAACGTGCCGCAGCTCGTCAACGCACTGAAAGTTTCTTCGTGGTGCTGGACAGCTGAATGAGTGGCGGTCGAATGAGACCGCTAACCATCCAGCGCTACTTACTTGTGGAGAGTTTTCCCGTTGAAACTCCGCCGACAGTGACCACGGAATTGGCGCTCACGGCGGGGAAATCTGCGGGAAACGGCAACGATTTGCCTGCGATCGGGTGTGACGAGAAGACAAGTCGCCCGCGTCCAAGACTGTCGAGAGTGATCGATCCAACCAAAACATCGTCGACCTTGACGTCGACGGTCTCGCCTGGTGTCCCACCCTTGACGCTCACGGAAAACTTGCTGACGACGAGTCCATGTTCCGTTTCCGATTCGTATTCCGCCTCGCCGCGGAGCTTGGACACACCGGCGGGATCTGCCAATTTCGCCTTGAGTTCCGTGTGTGTTGATTGCGAACTGGTGTCGCCAACAGATGACGACTCCAGGCTTTTGCTCGTTGTGCCAATCGGCGCGGCGCCGCTCGAAATCGTCGTGGACAATACCGTTGCCCCTGAAGCGTCGTTGATGTTCACCACCGAACCTTCGACAACTGCCGGAGCACCCGACTTTAGGACCAGTTTTCCGACGCCGGCCGAATTCGTATGAATCGTGCCGACGTCTGCTCCATCCACGTTAACGGTGTAGTTCGCGTTTGCCTGCAGTCCGCTGACCGACGCTTTGAACTCCGATTTCTGAATCCCCTTTTCAGACTCCGATTCGAATTCAACGCGTCCTTTGGCCGTACTGGTGGCATCCGCGGGCAACAGCTTTCCCGAATAGTGGATTTCGTTGGAGTCGTTCGATCGAGAATGGCTCGTCGAAACCAGATCGCCGTGCTCGGACTCGGTTTCGGCGTTCTCCATTCCTGCGATCGACGCCAAGAGGCGACGGCCTTCGAGCGCCTCGACAAAAAGGCGATTGGAACGACGATTGCGTTGTTGGTTCGGTTTGTTCATGGAAGAGGTTCCTTCTTTGCCTGCCGTAGGACATGGACGCTTCGATGTAAGCTGAGTACTTCCGCACTGGGGGGAGCGAATGAACCAGTCCGCTTCCGCCAACGGATTTGCCAATTTGCGAAAGAAAGTCGAAAGTCAACGTTCAGACAGGCACAAGAACCACCGCATCTTCGTGAAAGGCCGCTATTTATCAAAAAACTGAAAAAAGGATGGCGTACGGCCATCGCAGATTTCGCTCCTCTCCACGGAAACGTGGATTTTTCCGACTCAACTCGGCAAGTCCCTCACCATGGCCAATGAAGTGAACGACCCAATCCCAGACGACAACGACCGCGAGTTAGTCCATCGGTTCGTTGCGGGAGATCGCGATGCAGCAACCGAGATTTATCATCGATACGCGCGCAGGCTCCGCGCGCTTGCTGACGCACAATGCTCCACTACGCTCGCGTCGCGAATTGAGGCCGACGATATCGTTCAGTCGGTTTTCCGATCTTTTTTTCGACGGGCGAGCGAAGGGGATTACGATGTTCCCGAGGGGGAGGAACTATGGCGGCTCTTGCTCGTCATTGCCTTGCACAAGATTCGTGATTCGGCGCGACTCCACAGCGCAGCGAAACGCGATGCACGGCGAACCGTTAGCGGAGGTGATTCGCACCTGCTGTCTGTCGAATCGCCCGACGAACAGCCCGCAGTCGTACTGAGAATGGTGGTTAACGAAATACTGGGACGGCTTTCCGAATCGAATCGGCACGTTATCGAGTTGCGAATTCAGGGACTGGAAATAGCCGAAATCTCCGACCGTTTGGGAAGAAGCAAGAGATCGGTGGAACGGATCTTGCAAGGATTTCGCGAGACCATAGCGAGGCAACTTTGTGAAGACGCCTAGCCTGCAGGCCACATCCGACGAATGGTTGGCCGTCGAACCCTATGTCGAGTCGTTTGAGGAAGCGATCTGCGATGGCGACCGAATTGGCATCGCACATTTCCTGCCGCCACTCCAAAACCCACTCCGGATGATGGTTCTCATCGAGCTCATTCGCGTCGATCTCGAATGGTCGCATAAGCGGGGCAGACCCGCGGAACTCGCTTCCTACCGAGCCGAATTCCCCGAAGCCTTCCGCGATCCGCAGGCTCGGAAGGTGCTCGCGTTTGAGGACTTCCGTCTTCGTCGCGCGGCTGGAGAAGAGGTCGATCCAGAGCACTACCAGAGTGAATTTGACGTCGACGTCGCAGGTTGGCCACGATCGACGGCGTCGGCAAATGTTCGTGGCGAACTGCATACGGCGAGGAGTTCGCATCGCTCGGTTTTGGAGAGTTGGCCGGAAGTCAACGACACCGTCGGTGGCTTCAAACTCCTCCGCGTGTTGGGGCAAGGCGCCTTTGGAAAGGTTTTTTTGGGGCGGCAGCTCGACCTGGCCGAGCGCCCGGTCGTGATCAAAGTGACGCGGGAAGCGACCGGCGAATCTCAGCGACTGGCTAGCCTTCATCACACGGCCATCGTTCCGATTTACTCGGTTCACGCGATCGGCAATCACAGCGCCTTGGTAATGCCCTTTTGCGGGACAGCCACGCTCGCTCAAGCGATTCGCGTCTGGCATCGAAGTGGCGATCCGCCATCGTCAGGTCATGTCGTGAGCGAGACGATCAAGAACCTCTCCCAGGCAGGTACGAGCCCAGCCGATTCGCAAAGCACGAGTCCATCGACTACGCCAACCGAAATCGAACTCGATACCACTCATCCTGGTTGGAAGGTCGTCGAATCCATGCGTTTTGGGGAGGCATCCTTGTGGATTGCGGCGAGGCTTGCGGAGGGGCTTTCGCACGCCCACGAACGTGGAATCGTGCATCGCGATTTGAAACCGGCGAACATCTTGCTGTCGGATGACGGCCAGCCCATGCTCCTCGATTTTCACCTCGCGGCTGACGTGAAAAAGCGATGCGAAGTGAGCCCCGATTTCGTCGGTGGAACGTTTCCTTATATGGCGCCGGAACAGATCCGCAACCTGTTGGGCTTGGATTCTACCGTTGACCCGCGCAGCGATATCTATTCGCTCGGTGTCGTTTTGTACGAGTCTTTACTTGGCAAGCTTCCCTATTCCACTAGGAACGAAGGCGATTGGCAAACCAGCGCTCGGAAATGGCTCGACGTCAAGCACAAAAATCTATTGCTGACTCCTGAGGTGCGGCGTCGCATCGGCCCTGCGACGTGCTCGATTCTCACTCGCTGCCTGGCCGCTGAACCGCGCTATCGGTATCAATCGGCGTCGGAACTTCTCGAAGACCTGAATAGGCAATTGAATCACTATCCCCTTCGCTACGCCGCGAATACGTCGATGTGGGAGCGCGTCCAAAAGTGGTTTCGCCGCCACCCGTCGTTAAAGTCGATGGCCGCCGTGGTAGCGATTTCGTCGTCGCTACTGTTGGCGGTCGGTTTGATGGCCGCGTTCGCTTGGAATCGCGTCCGACATTGGGAAGCTGATGCAGCGTTTCGCGAATCGCAAATGGATCTTCAAACCGCTTTTTTCGCGATGCCAGGGTTGCGGGCGGAACCTGAACGCGACCAGGCCGCGCGTGAGGCGTGCGAACGAGTCGAAAATCGCTACCAAATCCTGTCGAACCCACATTGGCTGGAGCAGTCGGCGGCTAAAGACCTCTCTCCATCCAAGCGTGAAGCGCTAAAGGCGCGGGTAGCCGAGTTGCTCGCCCTTTGGCAACGTTCGCTGATGGACGGCATGAAGCGCGCGGACAACGAGTCGGAACGATCTGCTCTCAAAAGCCGTGCAGTTCAGTTAAGCGATGCCGCGCTCGCGTGTTACGCCCTGGCCGAACGCCCCTCCGTGTTGGTGAAATGGAGGCATGAGCTTGAAGTGGACGGCCAATCGCTCGCAGATCCAGAACAGTCGCTTGCATCCGAAGGAACATTCAACGAGTTCTTGTTCGCGATCGACGAGATTGATCGCGGCAAACTGCTTGATGCCGCCCGCCGATTGGAACGCATCACGCGCGCTTCACCACGCTATCTCGCGGCGTGGCCTCTTCTGGGGCAATGCAATATGCGGCTTGAGCGCTATGCCGATGCGGAGCGTGCACTGACCACTTGCATTTCGCTGTGGCCTGACAGTGCCTGGGCGTATTTGGATCGGGGGCTCGCGCTAAAAGAACTCGGTCTGCTCGACGAAGCAGAACATGATTTGACGCGGGCTCTCGAGATTTCCCCCGGCAATACCGAGGCGATCGTCAATCGAGCGATCGTACGGCTTCAGGCAAAGCGTTTTCCCGATGCCAAGGATGATCTGGATGCCGCCATGGCAAAGGCCCCGGAGTCGGCGCGACTCCAATACCTCTTGTCGCAGTGGTATGCGGAAACAGGCGACGAGGAAGGTGCTCACCGAAGCCGCGCCGAGGCTCTTAACCGAACGCCCAACGATGAGGTTTGTTGGACGATTCGTGGCTACGACCATATCGCGGCGGGTAAGTTCCATGAGGCACTGCACGACTTTGAGCAGGCGCTAAAGTTCAATCCGTGGTTCAGCCCAGCTCGACAAAACAAGGCTCACGTTCTTGCCGAGCATTTAGGGCAAACGGCTGCCGCCATCGAAGAGCTTACTCTCCTACTTCAGTCCAATCCCGAGTACACGCCGGCGATTCGTGGACGTGGAGTGTTGTATGCGCGACTTGGAAATCGTGTTCAGGCGATCACGGATGCGGAGCACGCCCTGTTGCTCGATAGCAGCGCGCCATCTTGTTACCAGGTGGGTGGTATCTACGCCACGACCGCGCGACACGTCGTCGACGATCGACAGGAGGCGCTGCGATTGCTGACTTCCGCATTCGATCGAGGGTATGGTCTAGATTTAGTCGACACGGACCCGGAGTTGGATTCGATTCGAGGTAGCGACGATTTCACGGCATTGGTAGCGCGACAGCGAGCGCGCTCGAGAATCGCCAAACAACAAAGCGAGCCACCAGGGAAGGTCGCTGCGGATGAGAGTCCAACGAAATAGCGTCATTCAATGTCCTTGAAGGTCCAGCACATGTCTTTGCCGAAGCGCAGGCACCGCAGTCGCCTTGTGGTCGAATCTCTAGAACGTCGCGATGTCATGGCGACGTTCGGCATTCCGTGGCCCGATGCGCATCGAATTACTCTCAGTTTCGTGCCGGACGGCACGATGGTGGGCGATGCGACAAGCAGCATGTTCGCCACTTTTGACGCTCAAATGCCTCGTGAGCAATGGCAGGGAGAGATTTTGCGAGCGTTTGAAACGTGGGCCAAGGCGGCCGACGTCGACATCGCCGTCGTCCCTGACAACGGTGCGCCGCTGGGAACACCTGGAGCAGCTCAGCACGATCCGAGATTCGGAGACATCCGAATCGCCGTGGCTCCGACGGACGCGGGAACGATGGCGTTCGGCGTGCCGTTTTCGCCCGTCGGCGGAGGAACGTGGTCCGGAGATATCATCTTTGGCAACTGGGTCGACTACGGCAGCGGCAAAGGCGATCTGTATTCCGTGGCGCTGCACGAGGCTGGCCACGCCTTGGGCGTTGATGGTTCAAACGATCCCACGTCTGCGATGTACGGCGCAACGACACAGATCCACACAACACTTAACGCCAGCGACGTTGCGGCCATTTCCGCGCTGTTTGGAAAACGGGACGGGAGCAATGCCAAAGTCCACGAAATGGACTACCCCGAGGTTTCCGGCGGGTATAGGGGGCAAATACCTTTGATCGCGTTCGGCGCGATAAATCAGCCAGGAGCCGTCGCGAACTACGCTTTTGAAGTGCCAGAAAAATATCAAGGCCAGGTGTCAATCCGCGTGCACACAGAAGGCGTGAGTCTGCTTGATCCCAAAATCACCGTTGTGGATGAACAGGGTGTTGTTGTCGCCACAGCCCAATCGACTCAGCCGGGGAGAGGCTCCGTGCTCGTCACGATCCCAAAAATCGAAAATCGTGAAAAGCTTTTCATCCAAATCGAGGGTGCCAGCGGAAGCGAGTTGAGTGTCGGTCGTTTCGGTTTAGGGGTCAGTTTTGACGGCGTGTCGACGATCTCTCAGGCAAAGCTGATAAAGGTGCTGCGATCGCCGCTGGACGACGCGACCCAAAACGAGGTCGTAAAATATGTGACCGGTTCGCAAAGAAAAGCGTTGCTCAACGCTGATGACGATGTACACAGCGAACCCTCTTCCGCCGTGGCACTTGCACCGGAAGCGGAGGTCAATTCGCGACTACGAATCGTCGGGAGTTTGAAGGGCGCCGGGGCGACGGATATGTATCGCGTCACCGTGCCGCAAAATGGTGGGACGACTCCTCAAGCTTTGATCGCCATGGTGCGCGCATTCGACGTTAATGGCATCCAAGCGACCGTGTTTGTGCTCGATGAGAATGGCAACGCCGTTCCTGCCCAGATCCTGGCAAATGGCTTTGGCGCCTACACAGTCCAAGTGGAAAATGCCGTTCCAGGACAAGAGTACTTCATCGGCGTGGTCAACGCCGGGAATTCTAGCGGCAACTACGAGCTAGTCGCTCAGTTCACACCAAATCCTGTGAAACTCGACAACTTTCTCAGCGGCCAACTGACAACGTCGACACGTGAAGTATCGGCGGAAATGATCGTCGCAGAAGACAAGGTGTTCCAGTTCTTGTTGGCCACGTCGTCGACCGCTGGCAACAGTAACGTTACGGTCACGGCCGACATTCTCGATTCCAATGGCCGTATCGTAGCGACTCTGACCGCTGCCTTAGGGCAGACAGTCAGCGGTCCGGCGCCTTGGCTCAAGGCGGGGGTGTACACCATTCGAGTTCGATCGAATGGGAGTTATGCGGCTTCGCAGAGTATCGACTTTTCGCTGACGGGTTCGACGCTGGACGACCCAGTTGGTCCGACGACCGTCAATGTGCAAAACTACCCCACGTACGTAGTAAAAGTCGCCTACTACCAGTACACGTACTACGTCAACGGCCAATGGGTAAATGTGAAGTATCCGTATTACGTCTACGTTCCAACATCGCCTAAGTAGATGGCAAGTAGCATCGTCGAGCTAAACGCTACTCGGATCGTGGAGAAACAATCATCCAAATCTAATTACCTGAGAGAGCAAGGAAGGAGCGAAAGTCGTCGCGAGACGTCGATTCCGCGTGGCCTGCTCCCCAAAATCTGTTCCAGGTGGTAAGAGAGTTTCTTAGCCCATGA
>CAZWSX010000023.1:0-127691 GCA_964636985.1 uncultured Pirellulaceae bacterium
ATCGTTGGCAGGGCCGGCGTCGCCCCTTGGCCAAAGCTCATGCAGAATCTGCGAGCAAGCCGGGCGACCGAATTGGCCGCCACCCATCCCAGCCATCTATCAGCGGCATGGCTTGGGCACTCAGAAAAAATTGCCGACGAACATTATCGCCAGGTCCTGGACAGCGATTTCGCCAGAGCTGCTTCGCAGCGCACGATGCCAAGTGGGCAACTCAACGCAACTGACCCGTTGCAAAATCCGCTGCGTCAAACATCGACAGATGGGAACAACAACCGACCTAAAGAAATCGCCCACCTCAAAAAAGTGGGCGATTGTTCGTTGTTGTCGACAGTTGAGACAGTGAGAATGACCCCACGGGGACTCGAACCCCGGTTACCGCCGTGAAAGGGCGATGTCCTAGACCGCTAGACGATGGGGCCAAAGGCTTGCACAAAGCCAAGACACGTATTTAGCCCGAGAGGTTCGTGATCGTCAAGGGGAGAGTCGAACTCCCAGACGACTAGAGGCTCTCGAAAGAGATTCTCCGTCGGGCAATAAAGCTGCCGCCAGTCCTATCTCTGATGACAAATCTGCCCCAACTGCAAATTCGTCCCGATTAGGAATTTGCCTCGACGTCCGCGCCTTGCGAGTCTTGATCGTTATTCGATCGTTTGATCGCTTCGTAGACTTCCTGGCGGTGAACGGGGACTTCCTTGGGTGCTTCCACACCAAGGCGAACTTTATCGCCGCGGATTTCGACCACGACAATCTTGATCCGATCGTCGATGACGATACTTTCGTTCTTCTTGCGGGACAGTACAAGCATGGCAATTTCCTCGCCGAATTGCTTCCTGATTCGCTAGGCATCCTGTGAGTGCAAAACTCGAAATCCAAGATTCCTCGTCAGTCAGCTTCCTCAATCTGGCAGACATCGTTTTACGCGTGCCCGCGGACAATTCATTTAGGAATCGTTACGCTTCCAAATATAGGTGCGCAACAAGACCAGTTGGGATAATTCGCCACCAAGGCACAGAATCCCGAACAGTCGAACAGTCGCAAAGTCCAGCGTCGAACTACTATTCACTTTAAGCGGCACAGACGGCAGGTCAAGTAATCCGCAGTTGCGTCGTGGGTGTTCGTCCTGCGGAACCGACCAAAAATCCACATTTCCCGCGTGCTTGCGGCCATAGCTACCTTCCCTATAATGGCTCGCAGTTCGTGAAACGGTTCACAATGTGCGTCGATTTGGCCCCCTCGGTGGGGACCCTTTCTCGCTCGTAAGTCCTTTTGAATTGGGGATTTATGGTCGCCGGGCTATTGGATTGGCTATCTAACGTGGGCACAGCCGTGTACACGGTGGCGCACGGGATGTTGGTGACGCTGCGTTATTGGATGATTACCTATCGCGGTGATCGCGGGACCTTCACGGAAATTTACGAATATCCGGAAAAGCCGGTGCCTGTCGCGGCTCGGTATCGTGGTTTTCACCGCTACGACCTGACGACGTGCATCTCGTGCGACCAATGCGCGAAGGCGTGCCCCGTCGACTGCATCTATATCGGGAAAGAGAAAGCGGAAGGCTCGAAGGGCTTTAAGATCACGGGCTTCGCGATCGACTACTCCAAGTGCATGTTCTGTGCGCTGTGTGTCGAGCCTTGCCCCGTCGACTGCATCTTCATGGGCGCCACGCACGACTTAAGTTGCTTCAGCCGCGATGGTTGCATTGTCGATTTCTCGCGATTGCCGCTCGATGTCGCTTGGGGCCGTGCCAGCCTCAACCCGACGGCCGTTGCCGAGTCGAAGGTCATTGTCGAACCCGTTCACGGCGGCCCCAATCAGGCGTCATAGATCAGGCGAGATCGGTTGTAGCGTTTTGTTGAACAAGTATTGAAGTTTGTTGGTTTGGTGTTTCAGGGATCGAGAACAAGCCACGAGGCCTAGCGGATGAGCGCCAGTTTTTCGGTTGTCAACATTGTTCTGTATCTGGCAGTGTTCGCCGTCGTTGGCGTGGTCTTCTTGTTTGTGAACCTGCTTGTCGGCTGGTTCCTTCGCCCCAACGACCCACACAAAGAAAAGCTCGAAATCTACGAGTGCGGCGAGCCCACCATTGGCTCCGGCTTCGTTCAGTTCGACTTGCGGTTCTACGTGGTCGCGCTCCTGTTCATCATTTTCGACGTGGAAGTCGCCTTCTTTTTTCCGTGGGCACTGGTCTTCGGCAAGGCGAATCATCTCGCCAGCGAGCAGACAGCCATCGTCCAAATGGACAAAACGACCAAGCAACCCGTGATGGTAACACCGGCTGGCTCGCCAGGCGGCGAAGCGCGGCCCGTGCTGTCGGAAACGGCGATCGGCCTGTACCGGGAATTGGGGGTCCGCAATCCCACGGTGGTGCTGGATGTTCCCAAGTCGCTGGAAGATCAGAACATCAGCGGGAATGCAGCGGACAAAGCGACGAAAATCGCTCACAGCGGTTCCAAGCAACTGGCCCTGATCACGCTGGGCGACATTGTGTTTTTCTTTGCCGTACTGATGATCGGATTCGCCTACGTTTGGAAGCGCGGCGACCTCGACTGGGTCCGCCACGTTTCAACCGACCGGCGGCTCAAGGACACAAGCGCCAACGCTGGGGACCCGCTCGAAGAAGAATTGGCCGCGCTTTAGTCGCGGCAATGCGTCGCGCGGCGATTCCAGCGGGAAGCTGCCAAGGGTATCCATCGACAGTCGAGTCGCGCCTGAGCACCGATCACAAAGTGCGACTCGCTCCTTTTTATAAGGCCATTCGCGGTGTACGACCGACTCAAGAAGAAGTTTGGCGATCTTGTTGTTTCCGCCAACACGACCAACGTCGATCCCTGGCTGGAAGTGAAGCCCGAAGGGCTCGTGCAGATTTGCGAGTACCTCAAGACCGATCCTGAATGCCAGTTCAATTTCCTTAACTGCATCACGGTCGTTGACTACTTTGAGCCGGACCCCAAGAAGGCCGCCAAAGCCGGCTGGGAACCCCACCTGGAAGTTGTCTACCATCTGTCGAGTGTCACGAAGAAGCACTCGCTCGTACTCAAGGTGATGTTGCCTCGCTGGAAGGACGGCGTCGTCGGACAAATTCCGGACGTTCCTTCGGTCGCAGGCGTGTGGCGCACAGCCGATTGGCACGAGCGCGAAACGTTCGACCTCTCCGGCGTCAACTTTGTCGGCCACCCCGATTTGCGACGCATCCTTTGCCCCGAGGACTGGGTGGGCTACCCGCTCCGCAAAGACTACGAAATGCCCCTTGAATACCACGGGATGCGCGGTCGCTAACGCTCGCGCGGCGCAGTCCCTTTAACGCACACAAACCAGCAATTGGTCCCAGTCATGGCCACTCACCTAGACGACCCCCGGATTGTCGAGTTCGACGTTCGCACCGACGAGATGTTGATCAACATGGGTCCTCAGCACCCTAGCACGCACGGCGTGTTGCGATTGGTGCTGCGAACCGACGGCGAAATCGTCTCGGAAATCGAGCCGCACCTGGGTTACCTGCATCGCTGCGCAGAAAAGATTGGAGAGAACCTGACGCCGCGGCAGTGGATTCCCTACACCGACCGGATGGACTATCTGGCCGGAATGAATATGAATCTCGGCTGGGCGCTGGCCGTCGAGAAACTGATGAACTATCAGTTACCCGAGAAGGCTCGCCACCTGCGGGTGATCATTTCGGAAATGGGCCGCATCGCCAGCCACTTGGTGGGCATGGGTGCCTACGGCCTCGACTTGGGTACGTTCAGCCCGTTCCTGTACGCCTTCCGCGAGCGCGAGCGGATTCTCGATTTGTTCGAAGAAGCCTGCGGCGCCCGTTTGACCTACAGCTACCTGACGCCTGGCGGAGCAACGGCCGACCTGCCCAAAGGTTGGCTGCAAAAGTGCAGTGACTTCTTGGATCAGTTCCTGCCGGTGATCTCCGAGTACCACACGCTTCTCACGACGAACTCGATCTTTGTGAAGCGAACCGCGGCCATCGGGGTGTTGTCGCCTGAAATGGCCCTCAGCTACGGCTGCACGGGCCCGGTGCTCCGCGGCAGCGGCGTCGACTACGATCTCCGTCGCGACGGCGAAGAGCGCTATACCGAAATGTACGACGGCTACGCCTTCGAAGTGATCGTCAGCCGCAACGGCCACTACCCCAACGACCACAAGTATCCGCCCGTGCCGCGCGAAGCGGTCCTCGGCGACTGCTGGCACCGGTTCTACGTCCGGATGCTCGAAGTGATGCAAGCGATCGACTTGGTCCGCCAAGCCATCGAAAAATACAGCACGGCCACTGGCAACTGGGGCGAGCCAATCAAGCTGACCCAAAAGCTTCCCAAAGGCGAAGCCTATCTCGAAACCGAAGCCCCGCGCGGCCAGATGGGTTTCTATCTGGTCAGCACCGGCGAATCGATCCCCTGGCGCGTGCGAGCTCGCAGCAGCTCGTTCTGCAATCTCTCTGTTGGCGGAGAACTGTGTCGCGGCTGCTTGATTGCCGACGTGCCGGCCATCATCGGCTCGCTCGACATTGTCATGGGCGAGATCGACCGGTAGGTCACACGACATCGTCAAAGACGCCCGCCACCTTTCCAAAACGGTCAGGTGGTTTGTTGGCTCTGATCCGTGATGAGCTCACGCCATCACCGAAACCATATCCAGCGCGCGCAGCCCCAACTTGCTGTCGCCGATGACCTGGATGCTTGGAAACTGTTTAAGAAATGCATCGGGACTGCGCCGCTTCGTTGCTACCTTCCAAAACGTGTCCTGATCCATCGTTACTGTGGCTCTTGGCATTTGGATGTTCTCAGTAGTTTGAACCCATTGGTTCTCGTTGCCCACAACGTGCCATTGCCCGCCGGCCTCGCCAGTGACCTCCATCGTCACAGCGCTACCGAGAGGCGCCGGAACGTTGTGGAACGTGAATGGTAGCGCTCGCATGAAGATATCGAAGCACGGATACGCGAGTCGCTTGGTCATAATCGTGCTAGGTCGGCCGGTTGCTTCGAAGATCTGCTGCGTGTGGTGCCACTTCTCGGTGTAGTCTCTGGCGATGTCCATCCAATTCTCGGATTGCTCTTCGCCTGCCCAAGCGACAGGAAAAACTGCCGGGCCGTGTGGGTCGAGCGATTGGAAAAGTCCTACCATTTGGCGATCAGCCCACTCGATAAGGTCGATCACTACTTTGGGGCTAAGGCGACGCGTGGCCGTTTCCCATTCTTCGTTGAGCCGATTCAGAAAGGCTAAAAGCGGCTCGCTCGGTTGCGGTTGGCTGCGACCGTCGTAGGGGCGATAGCCATCGCGCTGCATCGATAGCCGCCGCAAGCTGCCATCGAGCAAGTGGGTGGCGATGTCTTTCACCTTGCGCTGCGAGCTCACCGTCGGAAGCTGCCACTCGGCTGGCGTGAGAGATCGAAGCAGAGCCAATAGATGGCTGCTGACTTCAGGAAACAAATTGGCAACGAGAATCGGGGGCATTGCCATCCGGTGCTCCTATTCGCAACAGGCCTTCAGCATCGCGGCGAGCGGCTCCGGATCGGCCAATCGATGGTCACCTCCAACCTCGATCAGCGTGGCGCCGCTGTTTTTCGCCAGTTCTTCCGAATTCACGAAGGGTACCACGTCGTCGGCGCGACTGTGCAAGATCACGGTGCCAGGCTTCGCCGTTTTCGCTGTGCCATATTCCTTCCAGGCCGGGCACATTAAAACAAGTCTCGCGTCGCCGCTGCGCAGATTCATGGCGACGGCGCCTCCTCGGCTCGAACCAACAACGACTTGCGGCTGGTGCTGGTCGAACTCGGCTTGGGCAATCCAAACCGACTCCGCGAAATCATCGTGCCCCAAGGCCGGATTGATCACCTCGTGGCCGTGATCTTTTAAATAAGTCGGCTTCACACCACCGACCGCCGAGTTCCATCCGTGGAGAAAGAGAATTTTCATGATCGGCCGCTATCGAGTTCGCCTTGGTGAGAAACGCGCCTCAGGTTGGAAATTGTAGATGGCTCTGGTAAGGTCCGGAACATCGACAACTCTTCGTCACGGATGAACTCCCGTTTCATGAATCAAGCAGACACCGATCGCACGGACGCGGTTCACGCGAAATTGGCTCGCCTCGCCCGCGACGGCTTCCTGCTGGTCGAGCAAGCCCTTGATGCGGCGACGGTTGACGCACTGGTCGGGTGTTTCGCGAATGCCTTCGCATCGCCATCGGAAAGCAAGGGTGTTCTCGAAAGCCGCGGCATTGCCTACGCCAGCCGCAATCCACTCGCGATGATCGACAATGTAGCCGCTCTTTGGCGACGTCCAACGTTGTTGCCGCTTCTACTTGCGGTGCTTGGTCCGGAGTTCGGATTGGTGCGCGGCCTGTTCTTCGATAAGCCGCCGCAGCGATCGTGGTCGCTTCCGTGGCACAAAGATGAGTCGATTGCCGTGGTCGACAATCAACTCAGTTCGCAGCGGTTTACGAAGCGCACGGTCAAAGACGGCGTGCCGCACATCATTGCTCCCAGGGAAATTCTCGAAACAATGCTCACGCTGCGCATCCATCTGGATGAAGTGACGGATGAGAATGGTCCCTTGCAGGTCGTGCCTGGATCGCATCGGGACGATCGCACCGCTGCAACACCGGCCGACCACGTCGCCATCTTCGCGCAGCCCGGCGATGTTCTGGCCATGCGTCCGCTGTTAACGCACGCGAGCGGCAATTCTCTAAAGGGTACAACGCGTCATCGCCGCGTTCTGCACCTGGAATTTGCTGCCAGTCCGGTGCTGCCCGACGGCTTCCAGTGGTATCGATTCGAGCGCGGCGTGGAGCACGAAACGGAAATCGCGCCGGGCCAACAATCGCTTTAATGCGGGAAAGTCAAAATGTCCCACAACGGGCTGTAGCGGTCGGTCCACGCGACGGGCCCAGCCTTGGATCTGTCGCGTTTCGACTCCCACCGCACTTCAGTCATGGTGGCATCGCACAATACTTCCTCTTTGGGAAAGCCATTGTCGTCCTGCCCCACCAGCATGAATCGCTTGTTGAGAAAGCTTTCATTCTTGGTGACGAGAATCCATTCCGAGGAGTTCTCTTTCAGCAACCTCGGAGGGAAGGTGAGGACGACGTCGTTGGGTCCCGTAATCGCCGAGTTGTCCCCTTCGTGCCAATGCGATTTTTCCTCCGGGTAATCGTACTTCACCGAACGGACCTGCATGCCGTTCTTCTCGGCGAGGTTGCGAACAACCGGTTCCAAATCCAAGTAACGATTGCTGATGTGGACCGCGAGGATACCGTCGGGCTTGAGATGCTTAAGGTAGGCGTTGGTCATGCACTCTTCCGTCAACAAGTGCACCGGAATCGAATCGCCGCTGAAGGCGTCGACGGCGATCACGTCGTAGCCCTGCGGTTCGATGCGCTCCATCGTGAGCCGCGCGTCGCCGAGTTTGACCTCGACCTCCGCGCCACGCGCTTGGGCGTCGGAACGGTAGGTGAAGTGCTTGTTGGAGAACTTCAGCATCACCGGATCGATTTCGTAGAAGTGATACGTCTCTCCCTTGTCGGCAAATGCGGCGGTGGTTCCCGCACCTAAACCGACCACGGCGACACGCATGTGGCCGGCGTTGGGATGATGGCGAATCGCCAAACCAATTCCGCAATTCTGTGCGTAGTATGTGGTCGGCCATTTGGAGAGATCGTCTTCAGGGCGACCGGGCGATGGCGCATGTTGGTAGCCGTGTTGAATGCGTCCGTGGACGAGAGAGCGATCATCGCCATACTTGCGAACCACCAGTACGCCAAAGAAGCCACGGACACTTTCCGCTTCTCGTTCGTCCTTGGATCCTGCAACTCCCCCGAGCGACCAACCAAACAATGCCGCCGAGATCCCGCAGATGGACAGAAAACCGACAATTTTCAAAACGACTTCGGACGTATTCGAAACGAAGATCACGCCGATCGCTGTCCCCCAAATCACTCCCAAGATCGCGGCCACAACGGTGTTCGTCGGCGAAGCCTTCGCGTAACGAGCGATGACCAACGAGATGCAAACGCCCAAGAAAATCATCCCTACCGTCGTGACGATGCCCCGCGTTCGCGCCGATGTTTCGAGTTTTCCAACCAGCGCATGCGCCGCGGCAAGGCACGCGACGGCAATCGATCCCATGATGGCTACGGGAAGCTCGATCTTGTAATTGAAGGCCGCGGGACAAAGCAGCGCAACGAACATCCCACCTAGTGCGCCGCCGATCGAAATCACCAAAAAATACCCGGTGACGAATTTGGGGCGAGGCTTGAGCGCGGCGACTTCGCCATGGCAAACCATGCAGGCGAAGAACAGAAACGTCAAATAGAACACCGATTGATAGAACGGGTCGTAGTTAATGCTGGTCGAGTCGAACTCGTGCGGCTTGATGAACCGCAGCCAGTCGGGCGGCGACATCACAGCCTCGCCCTTCGCGTCCTTCTGTATGTTTCCATCGGCATCCTTCACCGGTTGATCGAACAGCATGTGGGGAATCGCGAAGATCGACTTGACCGGAATGTTGATCGCACTGTTGATGTACTCAGAAGGTTCAATCTTGCTTCCCGCGTCTTCCATCTCGGAATCCCAACGCTGCGCCCGTTCGACCGCGCCGATCCAAAGAACCGTGACAATCACGCCGGTGACGAAAAACCAGCGGACATACCAGCGTTCCGCGTCGAAGCAAATGATGAACGAGAGCAAGTAAATCGTGAACGGAACAATCAGCATGAAGGGGACCGTTGGCACGTCTTCGGTCAAGTGACCGGTAACAGCCAACGACGCGATCGAGGCGATCAGCGGCAAGCCTAACCAGGCGAGCAGCGTGAAGATGCCCACTTCGTCTTGGCTATTGGACGCTGCATCGCCCTTGTTTTTCTTCCCTTTGCGTTTGCTTCCCTTACCAGGCTTGGGTGGAGGCTCTTCCTCGAGCGGAGGCGCATTCGCCGCCACCGCCGATGGTTCGGCCGGGAACTCCGTGGTGCTTTGGTCGCCAAACGTATTGGCCATCGTCACGGCAAGTACGCCGACCATCAGTCCAAACAGGATGAATCCCCCCTTCCAAATCAGGGCCTGCGTCGGCACATCAAAGATCCGCTCGAAGATGAAAGGATACGACGCCAAGGCAATGAGCGAGCCGATGTTCGACAGCGCATACAGCCGGTAGGGGGAACGCGCGGGATAGAACCGGGCGAACCAAGATTGCACCAGCGGCCCGGTCGTCGACAAGAGGAAGAAGGGAAGTCCCACGTTCACTAAGAGGACAAGCAGGATTCGCCCCGAGGCCGATTCGGTCCCGGTCGGTTTCCACGACGGATGCGGAACAATGGTCAACGTCGAAACAATCACCGCCGCGATCAGCACCCCCACATGGACCATGGTCTGGCTGCGGGCCGACAGCGACGAAACAAGGTGGGCGTAGCAGTATCCCGCCAGCAAAGCCAGCTGAAAGAAGACGACGCAGGTGTTCCATACCGCGGCGCTTCCCCCGAACCACGGAAGCAAGAGCTTGCTTTCGATGGGCTGCACTTGAAAAAGCAAGAATGCACTAACAAAGATGGTGACCGCGGCCACCCAACCGAACCATTGACCCCGAGCCATGGGATGGGGAGAGTTCACAGTGGATAACTTCCTTAAAAGAGGCAAAATCCAAGGAAGTTATCGTATCGAATCGCGACGAGAACCAAAAGAACTGTCCGCGCCAGCAAGGAACCGCGTCACCAGAACGTTGGAAGCGCGGCGTCTACTCGCAGGCCCCGCACTCTACGCGAGTGCGGCTACAACCGCGTTCCGTAGCCGCGTTCGCCAGAACGCGGAAAGTGCGGCCTCCACTCCCGAGGCCTCCGCCCTTCGCGTAAGCACGCCCACGTTCTGGCAGACCAGGCGGAGTTTACCGATTACCTCAAGTGTTCCAGCTTGTGCGACGAAACTAAAGAGAGGCCGAACGTCGTCCTTTTGGTGTCGTCATGCTCCGCAAGCAGTGCCATTGCCGTTGGTTGATTGCAGCGCTTGCCGCGCTTGCGTCGTCGACCGGTTGCTGCTGCATCAAGGACCACGTCCACCAGCGGGCGGCGATCATGCACGAGAACTTCAACACCTTGATGACGCCTGCCGAACCGCCGCCACCTCCGCTCCCACACTTTCATCCGGTGCCAACGCACCCGGTCTTCGCTCCCCCTCCACAGCGGCTCGAGACTCTCCCGCCAGCAGAGCCGCCTAAGCTATCACGAGAATTGTGAAGTTAGGTCGACTGTTCCGCTGTGATGGCGGTAGGTGAAGCGGGTTTTTGCGATCAGCCGATTCTAGCAAGCGTGGCGATTCTGCACGCGCGCCTCGCAGCGCGCCGCTTGATTCGCCCTTGGGTACGCCGAGCTAGATACCTCGCTGACGAGCTCACCATGACGCTGCGTTCCGAATCGTATCGCAACGGGAGCGGATTCTGGAAATGGCTACCGTCGCTTGCGACGTCGTTTGCCATTTCGTGCGCATTGATGTCGGGAACCTCTCCTCGCGCCGCGCAAGCGGAGTCGAGCAATCGCCGCAGCGCGATTGTGACGGCGATCCAACAAGCCGAGCCGGCCACCGTCAACATCCACGGCCGCAAAACGATGAAGGCCGATTCGGCCGTCTCGGGCGACACGTTCAAGCAAGTGAACGGAATGGGCTCCGGGATGATTGTCGATTCTCGCGGCTACATCGTCACCAACTACCACGTCGTGGAAGGTGTCGGCAACATTCACGTGACGCTCGCCGATCAAAAGACCGCCGTCGCGAAGCTGGTTGCTCACGACACCAAGACCGACCTGGCCGTGATCAAGATCGATAGCGATAAGCCGCTGCCCGTCGTCCGAATGGGAACTTCCAGCGACCTGATGATGGGCGAGACTGTGATCGCCATTGGCAATCCCTACGGTTACGCAAGCTCCGCGACGCGCGGGATCATCAGCCGCTTGCATCGCCCGGTACAAGTGACCGAATCGCAAAAGTACGCCAACCTGATCCAAACCGATGCCCCCATCAACCCCGGCAACTCAGGCGGTCCGCTGATCAACATTGATGGTGAAGCCATTGGGATCACCGTCGCGGTTCGCGTGGGTGCGCAGGGAATTGCGTTTGCGATTCCGATTGACGAAGTGCTCACCGTCGTCGAACGTTTGGTCAACATCGAACGTGTCGATGGCCACCGCCACGGCGTGCTGGGTGAATCGAAGACCGAAACCGATGCCAAGGGCTTCTTCGTCAACGATGTCGAAACAGACAGCCCGGCCGAAAAGGCAGGACTCAAAGCCGGCGACCGAATTGTCCGCGTGGAAGACGCAGAAATTGTTCGTGGCGTCGATTTCGAATTAGCCCTCTTGGGACGCGAACCCGAAACGGAAATTCCTGTTGAAGTCGATCGTGAAGGCTCCCGCCACACGATCAAGCTGAGCCTCGAAGGGGCGACCGCAGGCGGCAACTCGCCTGAGGAAGAACGGATTTGGAAAGTGATCGGCGTGCGGTTGAAGGCGGTCCCCGATTCGGAATTCACCCGCCTTAATTCGAAGTACCACGGCGGGATGCGGGTGACGTCCGTTCGCAAGGGAAGCCCTGCCGAGAAGCAGAGCATCAAGACGGGCAATATTCTGGTTGGCTTGCACGACTGGGAAACGCTCAACGTCGGCAACGTGATCTATGTACTAGACCGCTCCGACTTCGAACGTCTTCAACCGCTCAAGTTCTATGTCATTCAGGACAGCATCGCCCGCTACGGCTTCATGAAAATCGCGAACCGTAAGTAACGACGGGGCGCAGAATTACGGGGCATTCCACCCCGTTCGCGGGGGCATCTCGCGGCCAAAGTTTCGAAATGTGTGTTACCTTTGTGTAACTCATTTCAAAACTCGTATCCACAAAGCGCCCTGCGATGCCACTGTTCCGATCCAGCGTTGTTCTTTGCTGTCTCTTGGCTATCTCTCCCACTTCGGTTGCCTTGGCTGCCGAACCGGCGACTGTCGAAGAAGCCGCGAAGGTGATCGACTTTACCAAGTTCCCTATGTTCGGCGGCGATCCCGCCGTGGACTACCAGGTGGTCGCGGGACAGGCGTATTCGACGACCGGCACCATCACCAAAGTCGCCACCCAAGTTCAAGACGAATTGAAAAAACGCGGCTGGAAGGAACTCGAAGGAAGTGCGATCACCGACGCTTACGCGAGCGCCTCGTTCGCGAAGGGCGGCTTTGCGTTGGCTCTCTCGGCATCGCCAGCCGGAGACGAAGGCAAGACCCGAATTCACCTGAGCAACCTAGGCAATGTCGATTTCAAGTCGCTGCCGCTGCCTAAGGGAGCCAAGGAAGTTTATGTCTCGCCGCTGATGGGGATGTACCAAGCCGACGCCAAGCCGGACGCCGTCGCAAGCGAACTCAAGAAGGCGCTCACCAAACAAGGCTGGAGCGGCTTCGGCGACGTGATCGGCTCGTTCTACGTACGCAAGAACGCGGTCAAGTTGATGGTCAGTGTCAATGAAGCCCCCGGCCTCGGCGGCAAAACAGCAATTCAGTTTTCCACCGAGCAACTCTCGGTCGTGCTTCCGCTGCCTGAGAAATTCGAAGGCGTGCAATACGACGACGGGCTGACGCGGCTCATGTTCGATAGCTCGCAATCGCAAGACGAGCTGTTCGCGTTCTATAAATCGACTCTCGGCAAGGCCGAGTGGAAGCCCACGACCGAGAAGCCTGTCCACATCGACTTCAGCGACCTCTTGATCTTCCGCAATCCTAAGAAGGAACTGATCGAAGTTTCGATGTACGACGTCGAAGGAAAGATGCGGACCAAGATCGTGTTCCAGACCGCCGCCAAGGTGGAGGAGCTCGATCGCCTGGCGAAGGTGGCCGCGAATGAAGCGCAGAAGAAGCGCGAGATGGAAGCCAACGCGCCCGTCCCGGTAGCGAAACTCAAGCTCCCCAAGGGGCTCAAGGTCAGCGAGAAGAAAGATCAGTCACTTGAAGCGACGGCCGCGACCGGTCAAGGCAGGAAGATTGTCCAGGCTTGGCTCAAGGAACTTGAAAAGGACGGCTGGAAGGTGAAAACCATCGTCGCTGAAGACGCCGTCGGACAGTACGAACTGACGAAGGAGAAAATCGAGCTTCACGTCGGTTACGTTGATCCGGGCTTTATGCCTGCCGAGGTGAGCATCAGCGTTTTCGGCAAAGGGAAGCTGGTGGTCGGCGAGTAGCCGTCGGAAGAGCTTTTCTGCGATTTCCGCAGGTTTTTTCCTGCAGTAAACCCATAAACGTGGTTCATTGGATCGAGGATTGGCGTTACCATAAGAGGAGTCGGCGGAGGACCTTACCGCGCCGGCTCCCACCTAACGCCTGCGGATCGACTAGCCAAGTCGATTCGCTCCCGCCTGAGCCACCATGTCCGTTTCGCGATTCATTCCGATCGTCGTGAGTCTATTGCTCACGAATCTTGCATTTGCCGCTGAGCCGATTGCTGGAACGTATAAGTTCGAACTCGATATCCAGCCGATTTTCACCGCCCGTGGTTGCAACGCCGGGGCCTGCCACGGCAAATCGCGCGGGCAAAATGGCTTTGCCTTGTCGTTGCTCGGCTTCGATTCCGACTTCGACTACAACTCGCTCGTCAAAGACGCCCGCGGCCGAAGAGTTTTTCCTGGTTCGCCCGAGCAGAGTTTGCTCCTGCGAAAGGCGACGGGCGACCTTCCTCACGGCGGCGGTATCCGGATCGAGCCCGATAGCGAAGACTACAAGACGCTCAAAGAGTGGATCGCGATCGGCGCACCTCGCACCACCGACATCGATCCCAAGCTGGTTAGTATCTCAATCTCGCCCGACCCGCATTCGCTTTCGGCCGGGGCGAGCGAGAACCTAACGATCACAGCTCACTACGACACCGGCATCAAGCGCGCTGTGACAAGCACGAGCGCCTTTCAGTCGAACGAACCGGCCATTGTCGCGGTCGATCGCCAAGGACGACTTAAGGCCGGCAACCTGCCAGGCGAAGCGACCATCATGGCCCGCTACATGGGGCGCATTTCCACTTGGAGCACGGCGATTCCCAGGCCAGAGGCCGTCTCGCCTGAAACCTACGCAGCGCTCCCTCGCAACAACGCCATCGATGGTCACGTTTGGAAGAAGCTGAGCGAACTCAATGTGTTGCCAAGCGCACCCGCCAGCGATGCCACGTGGTGCCGACGCGTCTATCTCGATTCGATTGGCCGGTTGCCGACGCCCGACGAAATCAAAGCGTTTTTGTCGTCGACCGAAGCCAACAAGCGCGAGCAATTGATTGACTCGCTACTAGAGCGTCCCGAGTATGTCGACTTTTGGGCCAACAAATGGGCCGACCTGCTACGCCCCAATCCCTACCACGTCGGCATCAAGGCAACGCTTAGCCTGGATGGATGGTTGCGTGACGCCTTCCGCGAGAACATGGCGTATGATCAGTTCGTCCGCAGAATATTGACGGCTCAAGGTAGCACCTGGCGAAACGGAGCAGTCACCGTCTTTCGTGACCGCCGCGATCCGGCCGAGATCGCGTCGATGATGTCGCAGTTGTTTTTGGGCGCGCGGCTCGAATGCGCGAAGTGCCATCAGCATCCGTTTGAAGTCTATGGCCAAAAAGACTTTTACGGCATGGCGGCGTTCTTCAGTCGCATCGGCCGTAAAGGGGTTGGCATTTCGGCACCGATTTCTGGCGGAGAAGAGATGGTCTTTGTCGCCAATGCTGGTGAGGTCCGCCACCCGATTACGAGCGAAGTTTTGAAGCCGACACCGCTCTTCGGCAAGCCACTCGATATTCCGCCCGGCGACGATCCCCGCGCCGATTTCGTCACATGGGCCACATCGCCCGACCATCCCACGTTTGCCAAGGTTGGTGCCAATCGCATTTGGGCTGAGTTGTTCGGCATCGGGATTGTCGACCCCGTCGACGACATGCGGGCGACCAATCCTCCCAGCAACCCGGCACTGCTCGACGAACTCGCTAACGAATTTCGCCGCTACGGCTACGATCAGAAGAAACTGCTCAAGACGATCTTCCTCTCGCACGTCTATGGCCTAAGTTCGTTGCCCAACGCGACGAACTCCGGCGACAATCGCAACTTCTCACGGCACTACCGCCAACGATTGAGGGCTGAGACGCTGCTCGATGCCATTTCCGATGTGACGGGGGGTTTGGTCGAGATCGAAGGGATGCCGGCGGGATCACGAGCCATGGAAGTTTGGACCCATCGAGCTGGTTCTGATTTTCTGGATGCGTTCGGCCGTCCCGACCCGAATCAAGATCCTCCATGCGAGCGCACGCCCGACGCAACGGTGGTTCAAGCCCTGCACCTGATGAACGCGCCTGACCTGCAGCGTAAGATAGCCGCCGACGGGGGGCGGGCGCGTGATTTGGCCAACAGCACGAAGTTGCCGCGCGAGATCATCGAAGAGCTGTATTTGTCGGCGTATTCGCGCACGCCTGACGAGAGCGAAAAGTCCGCGCTGATCGCCGAATTTGAAAAGCCAGACACCGACCGCAAGACGATGGTCGAAGATTTATTATGGTCACTGATCAATTCGCCCGAATTTGTCTATAAGGACTGAAGTGGCTGTATTCTGCTTGCAGAGCAGAGCACTTCCATCGAAGCAGAGAGGCTCATATGACACGTTCGCTTTCGCCGTTCTCGATGAACCGCCGTTCGTGCCTCCAAGTCGGTTTGGCCGGCTTGGGAGGATGCGCCTTTGGCGACCTGGTCGGCTTGCTTCGTCAGTCCCAGGCGTCCGAGTCTCCTGCGAACCCGAACAAGCGCAAGCCATCGAACTGCATTTTGATTTGGATGGACGGCGGTCCGACGCACTTCGAAACGTTCGACCCCAAGCCCGAGGCACCCGTCGAAATCCGTGGCCAGTTTGATACGGTCCAGACAAAACTGCCCGGCGTCCACTTCTCGCAGCACATGACTCAGTTGGCGGCGAACCTGGATAAGTTCGCCCTCATTCGTTCGGTCTGCCATAACCAGGGCAACCACGGGGCCGGCAATCACTACATGATGACGGGAGCACCGCCGCGGATCCCCGTGGGCTGCGGCGCTTTCGTCAGCTTTCACCCGAGCATGGGTTCGGTCGCCGCGTACGAGCGTCCCGCGCCGCACGGCTTGCCTCCTTATTTTTCGATGCCGACGATGTCTCGCTCAGGCGGCCCCAACTTCCTGGGCGCTAAGTACGCCCCGTTTGTTGTTGCCAACGACCCCAACAATCGCCATTTCAAAGTCCGCGACGTCGCGTTGCCCGAGGGGGTCAACGACGGGCGTTTCGATCGCCGTCGTGACCTGCGGAAGATCGTTGACCGTCTGCCGCGCATCGACGACCCAGCGGCCGCCGATCCGGTGAAAGCGATCGACCAATACTACGGCCAAGGGTACGAGTTGATTACCACGCCTGCCGCGCAAAAGGCGTTCGATATCCAAAGTGAACCGGAAAAGCTTCGCGACGATTATGTCCGAAACGACTTTGGCCAGCGATGTTTGCTTGCCCGCCGGTTAGTGGAAGCCGGCGTGCCGTTTGTCACGGTGTACGACGGAGGTTGGGATCACCACTCGGATCTTTTCGGTGCCTGCGAAAAACGCTTGCCGAAGTGGGACCGCACCGTTTCCACGCTCATCAACGACCTGGCCGACCGCGGCATGCTGGAAACCACCATGGTGATCGCTCTCGGCGAGTTCGGCCGCACGCCGAAGATCAGCACGCTTTCGGGAAGCAATACGCCTGGCCGCGACCACTGGGCCAATGCGATGTCGATTTTGTTCGCCGGCGGGGGAACGCCTGGCGGGCAAGTGATCGGCGCCACCGATCGCCAAGGGCACTCGGCAGTCGAGCGCGTCTTGTCGCCCGAAAATTTCGTTTCGACGGTCTACACCAAGCTCGGCATCGATCCGAACAAGATCTATTACACGCCCGCCGGTCGCCCGACCCACCTGGTCAGCGATCCAACGCCGATCGCTGAGTTAATGGGCTGATTTTGCGCTTCGCCGTGGCGAATTCCTTCTTCCAGAATTCTCGGCACCGCATTCTTGATTAGCGTCACGCGCGTCGGCTAAGGTTGTTCGTTCCGAGAACGACCATTCGTGTCCGCGCGGCACACTAAGATAGCGGCGTTTTCGGCGGCCTCGCCCTCTTTGTCTTAACAACCATTGGTCCACGCTATGAAACCGGCCGAGCGCGTCGTCCAACTGCGAAACGAGATCCGTCGCCACGACCGCCTTTACTACGTCGAGGCGAAGCCCGAAATCACCGACTTGCAATACGACAAGTTGCTGAAAGAGCTGGAACGACTCGAGGCGGAACATCCGGAGCTGGCCGATCCAAGCAGCCCGACGCAGCGGATCGGCGATGCGGCGCTATCGCACCTGACGCCGGCCGCCCATCGACTGCCGATGCTGTCGATCGAAAATGTGTACGACGCCGACGAAGTCCGCAAGTTCGCCGAGCGAACGGTCAAGGGACTCGACGGCGCCAAGCCGGAATGGGTGGTGGAACTCAAGATCGACGGCGTCGCCGTATCGATCGTTTACGAAAAGGGGAAGCTGGTCCGCGCGGTCACGCGCGGCGACGGCCAAACGGGCGACGACATCACCCACAATGTGCGTACAGTGCTCGATGTCCCGCTCGAACTCTGGTCCGACGAACCGCCGGAGGTGCTGGAGGTTCGCGGCGAAATCTACATGACCAACGCCGACCTGGTAACGCTCAACGCCGAACAAAAAGCGGAAGGGCAGCCGACCTACGCCAACACACGCAATGTCACGGCCGGCACGATCCGGCTGCTCGACCCGCGCATCTGTGCGAGGCGGCGTCTGCGGTCGTTCATTCACGGCGTCGGTTGGTGCGAAGGACTCAAGGCCCGCGATCACCAGTCGTTTCTGAACGAGATCGACTCGTACGGACTGCGGCCGACGCCGAACGTCGCCAAGTTCCCCGATATCGATGCCGCTCTGTCCCACTGCGACAAGGTCATCGAAAACCTACACGCTCTCGATTTCGAAGTCGACGGCCTCGTCCTCAAGGTGAACGATTTCGCGCAGCGGGAACTGCTAGGCACTCGCTCCAAGAGTCCCCGGTGGATCGTTGCGTATAAGTTTGAGAAGTACGAAGCCGTCACTAAGGTAAACGACATTGTCGTCAGCGTTGGTAAAACCGGCGCAGTGACGCCGACGGCCGAACTGGAACCGGTGGAACTAGCGGGAACCATTGTCAGCCGCGCCAGTCTGCACAATGCCGAAGAGATCGAACGCAAGGACGTGCGAATCGGCGACAAAGTGGTCGTCGAGAAGGCAGGCAAAATCATTCCGCACATTGTTCGTGTCGAAGTCCACGAACGCAAAGAGGAACTCGCTAAGTTTGCCTATCCTGAGAACTGTCCCGAGTGCCAGACAAAGCTGGTCAAGGATGCCGGTGGCGTTTACATTCGCTGCCCCAACCAGGCATGCCCTGCGCAGCTCAAGGAGCGATTGCAGTTTTTTGCTTCGCGCGAGGCAATGGACGTCGAAGGGCTGGGCGAAAAGCTGGTCGACCAATTGGTGCGCAGCGGACTGGTGAAGAGTTATGGCGATCTCTATCGACTCACCGCCGACGAGTTGCAAAAGCTCGAACGCATGGGCAAAACCTCGTCCGAGAAGCTCATCGCAGGTATCACCAAGAGTAAGGATCGCGGACTCTCGCGATTGCTCACCGCGCTGGCTATCCGCCACGTTGGATCTCGCACAGCACAACTGTTGGCATCGCGGTTTGGAACACTCGATAAACTCGCCGCGAGTTCGCTGGAAGACCTATCCAACACCTCGGAAGTTGGCGAAATCATCGCCAAAAGCGTTTACGACTGGTTGCAGAGCGACTACGGCAAACAGACCATGGCCGACCTGAAGTCGCTGGGAATTGACACGACGATTCCCGCAGACGAGCAGCCCGTGGCCGGGGGTGTCTTCGAAGGAAAGACAATTGTTGTCACCGGCACGCTTGCCCGTTGGAAGCGCGGCGATATCGAAGAGACGATCCGAAAACTGGGAGGCAAGGCAGCGGGCAGCGTCTCGAAGAAAACCGATTTCGTCGTCGTGGGAGCCGACGCCGGCAGCAAGGCCGAGAAGGCCAAGGAGTTAGGCGTGAAGATTCTTAGCGAAGACGATTTCGAAAAACTGATTCAAGGTTAGAGCGGATCGCCGCATTTTTTTCTAGGCGCAAAAGGGCCGAAGCTTCTTCGCTTCGCCATCGATACCTTAGCCGACACCCTTGGAGCGTTTTGGCTAGTTATCCCATCGGGAATAGTGGGACGTCGCGCAGCACTAAGCTCTCGAGCGGAAAAAGCCGGCAAACTTGTCGCGATACCGGCAAAAACTTCCTTGTTGATGCGTGCATCATCTCGCTCCATCACGAGGCGAGGTCGTAGAGGTGAACTTGGATGGGTGTTAGCTTGACTGTCCGAGCGTTCACTAGGATCGCGCGGCGGGGCTGGTGCCGTCAAAGTTTGCCCACTTTGCTACAATCCCCGTCTCTCGCCGGAGGGATTCCGGTGCTCATCTGAACAGTAAGGAGTCTGTTTTCACAATGCGACAGCAAAAAAAATTGGGGCTGGAGTCGCTGGAGGCTCGAAATCTATTTGCCTCGGACACAACAATCGGAAGCAGCATCATAGGTTCATTCACTGTCGCGAGTTCAACTCCACTCGCTGCGCTCTCGAGCCTTTCCACTCCGATCACAACCATCAAGAGCGGCAACTGGTCCGACGCTTCGATCTGGAAGGGTGGCGTCGTCCCCGGTCTGAACGACACCGTAACGATTGCGAGCGGCACCTCCGTGGTAATGAACACCGCGCAGAGCGTCCAGTCGCTCGACATCGGTGGTTCGCTCACGATGACGGCCAACTTGACTGCCTATGGCAACGTGAACGTGCTTGAGGGAGCAACCCTCAACGTCCACAACGCCTACATCAACTTTGTCGTGGCTGACGACACGGTCTTCATCGGTGGCGATTCAGACGCTGCCCGCGAAGACACCGGATTGTGGATCGAGGGGACCGCCAACATCAAAGGCGACTACAAGACGCCGTATCTCGACCTGGTGCCGACCAAGGCCTTTACCGACTACAAGTACGGCCTCGAGCGCGCCGATGTCACCACGCCCTCGTCGGGGCAAACGCTCCTCAAGCTGAGCGCCATGCCCGTCAATTGGAAGGCGGGCGATCAACTGGTGATCGGTACGCCTGAAGGGGACACGATCGAAACGCAGCTGATACAAATTGTCACCAAAGCCGATGGCGTCTACGCCATGATCAGTAAAACCACAAGCATCTATGCGATTCAGGCGAACGGGCAGATCATATCGCCAAAGATCGTGAATTTGTCGCGCAGCGCAGGCATCGCTGCCGGCGAAGGGCACCACAAAGCGCATGTGATGGCCTTGCACGACGGAGTCCTGAATGCGAGCTACGCCGAATTCAGGAACCTCGGTCCCGAAGGGAAGCTGGGGCGCTACCCCATCCACATCCATCACGCCCACAATCCCAGCACCATCGAGGGCTCGTCGATCTATTCGACAGACGATCCAAGCAATCGCGGGATCGCCCTCCACGACACGGCGAACAACATCCTTCGCAACAACGTGATTTTCAACGTTCAGGGGCACGGGGTCTTTATGGAAGACCCCAAAGGGAACGAAATCGGAAATCAAGTCATCGGCAACGTCACGATGAATGTCAGCGGCGACCTGACGGGCGAAGAGATCGTCACAACGCCCGAAGCCGCCACGTACAACAAGACGGCGCATTACTGGGTCCGCCCCGGCAACGTGGTCCAGGACAACATCGCGATCGGCGGAACCGCGGTCGGTATGGTCGTGATGCCGGGCAAGGGGGGCACATGGACGACGATCGACGACTTCACCGCCTATGGTGTCGGCCGATATGGCATTCAAGCCGGCGTTCAAGTCACGTGGAACAACCCAATCATCGCCAACGCCGATGTGTCGGGATACGGTTCGACACAAACGTGGGGCCTCAATGACGCAGGCAGCATCATCAACAACCCGATATTCATTTTGAACGGGGAGAATCCCGACAGCCCCTTTACCACCGATACCGACCGCGCCTACGTGTCGCAGATCTACTTGAATCAAACGCGACAGTTGTTCGTCAACGGCGGGCTGTTGGCGGGGAAGAAGGGAGTCCACGTCCACTACAACAGTGCGGTGCAATTGACTGGCACCGAAGTGAACGTCAACACTCTGGTTACCCCTACCTACTATGAGTCGGACGTGCTGTTCACCAAATGCGACATTACGGCGGGTTTTATCGCCGACCTTGGTTATCCGCGGAGAATCAGCGCACACGGTCGCATTCAACTGGACAACTCGACGTTTAACAGCAAACTGACGAGCATAATCTACGTGTCGAAGAACATTGCGACCGACGCGGGGCTGGGTGTTATTTCGAGTGTCAGGGACGCGTTTGGACGAGACGTCGCCGTGCAAGTGGCGAACGTTGAGAAAGCAGGATACTTCACTTTGCCCGCGGAGGTGAAGTTTATTCGATACCGGCAGCAAGGGTCGCCTGCACCAACATGGTGGCCAGTCTCCTACGCTTCCCCGAAAGCCTTTACCCCTGATAGCCCATGGGACGGATTCGGCACCGGGTTATACCCGGGAACGTACATCATTGAGACGTTTGACGCCGACTTAGTACCGCTTGCAACGTACAAGGCCACAGTTGTGGGCGGCACGATCAACGCGGCGGTGAAGATATGAGCGGCGCGCAATGGATCTCCTGGTTCCGCCGGCGCCGGCCCGAACTTAAAAGCCGCTCTTAGAGAGCGGCTTTTAAGTTGCTCGAATTCGTTTAGATTTCGTCGAGCGAGTTGACCGACCTGACGGCTAGTGTACACGGTGACCAGCGCGGGCGGCCTGATCACAACGGTATCTCGCACGTAGCCGCGCGCCCGTTGAAGGCTACGAGATCAAGGCCGTTACTGTCCGGATCCGCAGTGACCGCAGCGGGTGCAGGCGCAGGGAACTAGCTCCACGCATTCCTCGACCACGCACTTGGTCGTGGTCTTCTCGCCGCAGGTGATTTCCTTTTTGACGAGCTGCCGCTTGTAGCGCGGGCAGGCTTCGCACTCGGTGCACTTGCCGCATTCGTCGCAGCTGTGAATGTCGTGGCTGCAATAGGGCACCATCTTCACTTCGTAAACCGTCTTCTTGACCGGCTTTGTCTCGGGCACTTTCTTGCAGCGCGCGACCTTGACCTCCTTGTAGCAGCACTCCTGGGGAGCGCCGCACTTGGGGCAACAGTGATGATGCCCGTTGGCCAGGGCCATCGCCGTTACGCACGTGATGGCGGTTGCAACAGACAACGTAGCGAGGGTTGATTTCCAAAATGGCATATAGGGGCTTCCTTACCGGATAGTCGTGATTCGTTACGCGTGAGGGGCATCGTTTGGGTGAGGGGACTAAAAGTCGTGTGCGAACCGGCCGCCCCATCCGTGAATCCAGCCATCTCCCACGCCAGGGGCGAGCGGCGCGTTTCGATAGGTGGCCATGTAGTTGAACTGAAGTTTCATGTTGGGGTTGAGGAACCAGTTGATGCCGCCCGTCAGGTTGTGCAGCGTTCCACCGTTCAGGCCGTTGTTGTCCAGGTTGAGGTAGTTGTAGCGGGCGCCCACTTGCCAGGCTCCCAAGCCCCACAAGCCGCAACCGTCGCAGTCCTTGGCCCAGAAGGCGTTTTCGTTTGGTTTGAAGCGATCGAAGGCGGCCCGCTTCTTGTCGTAGCGGTCGTAATCATCGGTCAGGAAGCACAGGAGCTGGATATAGCCGCCGTGATAGAACGCGGTGTTGCCTTGCGGGCCGTCCCACTGCGTCCGGGCATCGTGCAGGTAACTGACCAGGTACTCGCCTTGCAGCGTCCACCTCCCTTGCACGGCGGCGATTTCAGCATTCACCCACTGCATGTCGCTCCCGAACAAGGAGATGTTTGCAGGCGTCGGCCAGTCGGCGGAAATACCGGTGCGAATCGCGTCGCGGGTTCGAAACGTTTGGACGCGACCCTGCCCCACTGCGCCGGTGTTTGGATCGAGATAAAAGTTGCCTGCCTGGCCATAGGCCGTGGCTTGACGTCCTGAAAGGCCCAGGTGCAACAGGCTTCGGCCTTCGCAGTCGTACCAGAGCAAGCGCGTCAGGCGTCCGACGACCGAATAGTCACCATCGCCAGTGTTGAAGGCGAAGACCGAGTTCATCGGCTTATACACACCGATGTTCCATGAGCCCATGGCTTCTTCGCCGACGGTATCCCAAAACGAGATACCGGGGACGAATCCGTTAAAGGTACCGCCGTAGAACGTGTCTTGGTTGTAGGACCGTTCCATGAAGGGGAGGAATCGGCTGCTCACTAAGTGCTCGAAACCGATCGCCTCTTTTTGGTTGCCGATACGAATGTTTCCGAACAGAGGAACATTGTTGAATTGCCACCACAGGTCCGTCGGCGCGGTGACCGTTTGGTCGAAGAACGTCAGCGTCGACGGCGGCGCCCCGGGAGGAGATGTCGTGCTGGTGGCTTCCAAGCCACGCAAGGCACTGGGCCGCTGCCCCTGCACGCGCGCCGAGTTCATGAAGTCGTATTCCGCCGCGAACTCACACGTCTCATACATCGTGCCGTCGATGCGTAAACGGGCACGGCGGAAGTCGACGCCGTCGCCGTAAACGTTGCCAAGCCCTGCCGTGGGCGTGCCGTTGGGGTTGTAGATCGATCGGTCGGCATTGAACCAACCCGAGTCGAGCTGAGTGCGGCCCCCAATGTGAATGCGGAAGTCTTTGTTCTTGGTTTGGAGTTCCAACCCGTTGTTCCAGACAGGCGTCATGGCGAGTTCGGTGCCAACGACGTAACCTTCGTCCGGCTTCTTCTCTTTGCTGGCGTCGTCCTTCTTGGCGTCCTTTTTCTCGTCCTTCTTTTCGTCGGCCGGCTTTTTGTCACCATCCTTCTGCGCCAGCAAGAGTTGCGGCGCTTCCTCATCGGCCTCCGGCTCGGCAAAGTAGCCGCTCACCGGTGGCAAGAGGACCACTTCATCCTCCTGATAAGGAGCTTGCCCAAACGCCACTCCACAAAACATCGCCGACCCCGCGGCGGTCGCCGCCAGCAGTGCGCGCAGCGAAGGCCAGCGCGCGCTTCCAGGTTTCGTCGCCTTGAATGGTTTCAACATAGTGCGGCCCAGTTGCAGGCATGAAAACAAGAGGACAATGCTTGCGCTGACAGCGGTGCAGGTTCGCTTGCCATGAATGACTTGATGACAGTTCCACCATTGCCATCAGCACAATAGGTAGATCGGCTAAGTCTCATAGAATATGAATTGCACACACCATGGTCACAGGAGGGATTTCTGGAAACTTAACAAAGCGAGGCAAGGACGCCGCCAGCGACAGCAGCAAGCAGCGACAGAGATAGCAGCACTGCATTCGCGCATCGCGAGAGAAGCAACGCAAGTCGACGCGCGTGGCACTCGAGTCGAGGTGATCGGCTCGCCAAGCCGAGCCGTACAGAACGCGCGCCCCTGCAGCTCAAGGAAGTGAAGCGCGCCGTGCAGCCAACTTACAAAAGTGGAATGTCACGTTCGTGACTTTCAGGAGCTTTGAAGACTAGTGACGGCGCCACCGAAGCGCCGTGACGCGGAAACGTTGTGGGAGCCGGACGGAGAGGGCGTCGCGCTCTCGTGCCGGTTCTCGTTTCCCGATTTGAAAGTTTGCAAAGGGATGAACTGAACCAGACTGCATTGGGCACCAGCTAGGGGCAGACAATTTCACCTTCGGGCCTGCCTCTGGCAGTTCCCATGGCGATACGACGAGCCATGACGCAAACCCGCCTCTTGGGGGATGCCGGTCGGATGCGCCTATTTCCTTGTGCAATGTGGAAATATGGGTAACTTATTCGCTTCCCCCCGTTACAGTAATTAGCATCCAGAGGGCACCTGGTCGCGGTTTTCCGCGAGCAGTCCGTCGCCTTTTCCCACCACCACGCCCTTGCGGGTTCAATGCGGCGATTTTCAACGAGTTTTCGTTAACTTTGCGTTCACCTGGTTCGGTCGGATTAGCAAAAGAAGAGTCAGGGCAGAGGGATTGAAGTAAGAATGTCGGACCGCACTGATCGAATGACGATGCCGCTCGCCATTGTGGGGATGGGCTGCCGCCTTCCCGGTGCCGACGGCTTGGATGCGTACTGGCGCCTGATTGTCGAGGGACGATCCACAGTTCGCGAGGTCCCAGCGGAACTGATGGACCCGGAACTGTATTACGACCCACAGGTTGGACTATTAGGAAAAAGCTATTCGCTGAAGGCGTCCCTCCTGGACAGTCACGCCTTCGACGGCAGTCGTTACCCGATTGCGCGCGAACTGCGTGAAGCAGTCGATACGTCTCACTTGCTCATGGCCGGCGTGGTCGCCGATGCCTTCAAGCACGCGGGATGGGACCCCTTTAAGCTGCCCACCAACAATTCGTGCGTCTTCATCGGCCACGGCGGCGTCTGCGCGAATCTGCGCGATTGGAACTACAAGACGAACGTTGGCGACGCACTTTATCTGCTCAATGAGGTCGAAGCCTTTCGCGATTTGCCTCCAGACGTTCGGGCAACGTTTCGAGACGAATGCACGCGCCGGGTGCGGTCCGAGTTCGGTGGCAGCGGCAAGCGAGGTCTCCGTTCGTGCATGATGGCCGGAACCGTGGCCAAGGCTTTCGGACTTTCAGGAAGTTGGCTGGCGCTCAATTCGGCATGTGCTTCTTCGCTACACGCTTTGCTGCTCGGTGCCCGTGCCCTCCAACTGGGCCATTGCGACATGGCAGTTGTGGGCGGGGCATCGGAAATCAGCCGCCATACCCTGGTCCAGTTCTCTCAAGCTCAGGCGCTTAGCCCCACCGGGACTCGGCCCTTTGACGCCGATGCCGACGGCCTGGTCACCGCCGAAGGCTACGTGGCAGTCGTCATGAAGACACTCGAGCGTGCCTTGGCCGACGGCGACCCGATCCAAGCTGTAGTGCGCGGCATGGGCGTCGCATCCGACGGCCGGGGAAAGAGTCTGTGGGCTCCCCGTAAAGAAGGCCAAATCCGCGCCATGCATCAAGCGTATCGCGGCGGCCTCGACATCTCGAAGCTGCAAGTGATGGAAGCACACGGCACGGGGACGCAGTTGGGCGACCTCACCGAGCTACAAACCATCGCCGAAGTGCTGGGGCCGAAGATTCCCGCCGGCAAACGCATCGCCGTTTCGAGCGTGAAGGCGAACATCGGTCACACCCTGGAAGCGGCAGGCGTCACGGGCTTGATTAAGACCGTCCTGTGCATCCAGAACAAAACGATTCCTCCGGCGATCAACATTCGTTCGCTGTCGCCTAAGATCGATTGGGAGAACGTCCCCTATTACATCCCGCGATCTCCCGAAGCCTGGGAAGCCCC
This sequence comes from uncultured Pirellulaceae bacterium, assembly GCA_964636985.1. Taxonomy (GTDB): domain Bacteria; phylum Planctomycetota; class Planctomycetia; order Pirellulales; family Pirellulaceae; genus CAZWSX01. The sequence goes on from CAZWSX010000023.1 coordinate 26,448, forward strand.
GGCCGCCGGGGAGCCGCGCCGGGCGGCGGTGAACGCGTTCGGCATCGGCGGGCTCAACATGCACGTTGTGCTCGACGAATTCACCGAGGCCGCCAAGAAGCTGGTAAGCGTGCCGCGTTCGTCGCCGGGTCAAGCTGCGAGTACTCCTGCCGCCAAATCGTCCGACGATAATTCCGTGGCCATTGTGGGATTGGGCTGCCTTTTCCCTCATGCCAATAGCTTGCCCAAGTTTTGGGAGATGCTGCAAAAGGGAACCGACGCGAAGTCGCTTCCCACGGAAAAAGCTTGGACCAAGCGGGCGCTTGCCGAGACGGCGCAACCGCCCGTCGGCGGTTTTATCACCGACTTCGAATACAACTGGCGCAAGCACAAGATTCCTCCCAAGCAATTGGCCGAGGCCGACCCGCTCCAGTTCATGCTGCTCGAAGCATCGGAACAAGCGCTGTTGGACTACGGTTTCAAGGGAACGCCGGAGGAACGCGAACGTTGCGGCGTGGTGGTCGGTACCGAAATCGGCGGCGACTTCGGCGACCAACTCGAAATGGGCTTGCGATTGCCGGAACTCGAGTTTGCTTTCACGCAAGTCCTGCGTGAGAGAGGAATCTCCGCCGACAAGATCCAACGCCTGAACGCAGAGTTTGGCGACGTTCTTAAGCGCACGTGGCCTGCATTGAAGGACGAAACAGGCAGCTTCACCAGCAGCACGCTCGCATCGCGCGTTACCAAGACGCTCGACCTGTTCGGTGGCGCTGTCGCTATCGACTGCGGCTCGACCTCGGCGCTCAGCGCCATTTCGGTTTGCTGCGACATGCTCGTTGGCGGCGATAACGATCTCATGATCTGCGCCTCGGGACAACGGCGCGTCAGTTCCAACGGATACCTGCTGCTGGAAACCGGCGGCCAACTTTCGAAATCAAAACCACGCCACGTGCTCGACGCTCAATACGACGGCGTCGTTCCAGGCGAAGGGGTGGGCGTCGTGGTCCTCAAGCGACTTGCAGACGCCCGGCGCGATGGTGATAAAATCCATGCGGTCATTCGCGGAATCGGCACGGCCCAACATGCTTCGCAAGCGGAAGCAATTCGCATGGCGACCGAGCGGGCCTTCGCTCAATCAGAGTTGAACCCAGCGGATGTCCGTTTCCTGGAAATGGACACCGACGAGCAACTGGGCGAGCGCGCTCAAGAGTTGCAAGTGCTGGCTCAAAGTCACACCGGCACTGGTCGGCGCAATCCGTTGTCCTTGGGGACGCCTGTCGCACAGTTCGGCCACCTGGGCGGTGGCTCCGGTATGCCGGCCCTCTTTAAAGGGGCATTGGAGATCGAGAACCGCCAGTTGTTGCCCGAAGTCGGAATTGAAAGTCCTAACGCTGCGCTGAGCAGCTGGGCTGGCGCGGTCGAGCCGCAACGCGCTCCCTCACCCATTAAAGGTCGAGCGTTGGGCGGAGTCGCCTCGTGGTCCAACGGACTGGCGACGTACGTCATTTTGGAGCAGGGTACGCCGGTCGAAGAGCCTGCCGAGGAAGTAGTCACAAAGAACACATCCGCGCCCGCCACTTCGGCCGTGAGCGCAGCCTCGGCACCACAACTGCCTTGGGCAATTTACCGCTCGGGCGGCGCAAGCGTCGAGCAAGTTGTGGCGCAAATCGCAGCAGACCAACGCAACCTCCAAGCTGCCTGGCAACAGGGAACGCAAAGACGTTTTGCGGACACAGATCGATATCGCCTGGCGATTGTGGCCGATAGCACTGCAAGCATGGAGAAGAAGCTGCAACTCGCAGCAACACAACTGTCGAATGCAGCGGCGCGTGAGGTCCTCGAACAACAAGGCATATTCTTCCGCGAGATCTCGGCTCAAAAACCGCGCGTGGTATTCGCATTCCCGGGACAGGGGTCGCAGTACGAAGGGATGCTGAAGGAACTCGTGCGCGATGTTCCGGCCGCGGCAAACATGCTGGCCGAAATCGACGCCACGATGACTCGCTTGGGCTATCCCACGTTCTCGCAATTGGCGTGGTCTAAAACGAGCCCGCTCGGAAGCGACGTTTGGGTCACGCAGATCAGTATGCTGCTGGCCGATGCCATCGTACTGGCAGCACTGCGTGATCGCGGCATTACGCCCGATATGGTCCTGGGACACAGTTATGGCGAGTTCCCAGCTCTGTATTCGGCCGGTGCGTGGGATCTGGAAACGACAATCAAGTTGACGCGTGCTCGGTGCGACGGCATTAGCTCCGTGGCTGCCGGACAAACCGGAATGCTGGCCACCGATGCTCCGCTCGAAAAGATCGAGTTGCTGTTGTCGGGCAGGGCAGGGGTCTACATTTCCAACTGCAATGCACCCGACCAAACGGTCCTAGGCGGGCGAAAAGACCAACTGGAACAACTCGCGCAGGCTCTGCAAAGCGCATCGCATCAAGCGCGCATCTTGGCCGTTCCCGCCGCGTTTCACACACCGCTCATGGACGGCGCCAGCAATTTGTTGAAAGACGCGTTGCGAGCCATCGAAATCCAACGCTTAAAAACTCCATTGATCAGCACGGTGACCAACGCCGAAGTGCGCAACCCCAGCGAGATCCGCCGCAATCTGGCCGATCAGCTGACGACACCTGTTCGGTACTGGCAGCTGATTTCGCAATTAGCCGAACAACAGCCGACTGTTTTTGTAGAAGTTGGTCCGCAACAGGTTTTGACTCGACTGAACCGGCGCATCGCGAAAGGAAATACGTCGCTGATCGCCGCCGACAATCCGAAGAATCCAGGTCTTCCAGCCATCTTGTGCGTTGAGGCCCTGATTGATTGTTTGGGTAGAAGCTCGTCCGAAGTCACCACCGCCGCCAACGAACGTTCGGCACCCGTTTCTGTTCCTCCAAAGATCAACCCTCCGAAGCCGATGAACGATTCCATTCCTCACTTTGATGCTACCGAGCGACGCCGCAATCGCATGCGAGGAGCAGCGCCAGCCGAGCAGACTCCAGCCGCCGCTGCTAAAGCGCGGCCTGCTCCGCCAGCCGCTCCTTCGAAGCCTGCCCCTCCAGTTGCTCCGCCGGTCGCAATCGCGCCGCCTCCCATCGCGCCGGCTCCCGTCGCAGCAGCACCTATCGCTCCGGCACCAGTTGCGAAAGCCGCCTCGTCAAAGTCGGTCGACACGAAAGAACTGGAATCGTTCCTGGTCAAGTTCGTCGTGGAACGGACTGGGTATCCGGCCGAAGTCGTCGACCTCGACGGTGACCTCGAAGCCGACCTCGGCATCGACAGCATCAAGAAGGCCCACTTGTTCAGCGAACTGAACGAGTACTTCGATATCGGTTCGAGCGCGGCGAAGCTCTCGCTCGACGATTTCAAAACCTTGCGGCACGTTCTCAATTTCCTGCAAAGCAATTCAACGCCAACGGCATCGATTCCCGCTGCCACACCGGCCGCAGTATCCGCACCTGCCGCTTCGCCCGTTGCAGCACCCGCGCCAGCTCCAGCAGTCGCTCCCGTCGCGGAACCTGCCGCTGCTACTAGCACAAAAACGATCGACGCTTCGGAACTCGAATCGTTCCTGGTGAACTTCGTTGTCGAGCGGACTGGCTATCCAGCGGAAGTGGTCGACTTGGATGGCGATCTCGAAGCCGACCTGGGTATCGACAGCATCAAGAAGGCGCACCTGTTCAGCGAGCTGAATGAATACTTTGATGTCTCCGGGTCGGTCTCTTCCGACTCGAAGTTCTCGCTCGACGACTTCCGAACATTGCGCCATGTGCTGAACTTTCTGAAAGGGAGCCAACCAGCATCCGCGCCGGCTCCTGCTGCCACACCCGCTCCGATTGCGCCCGCACCGGTTGCACCCGCGGCTCCCGCTCCAGTAGCCGCCGTTGCTCCGCCCGCTGCTGCAAGTGCCAAAAAGGTCGATACTACCGGACTCGAAACGTTCCTGGTCAACTTCGTCGTCGAACGGACGGGCTACCCCGCTGAAGTCGTCGATCTGGACGGCGACCTCGAAGCAGACTTGGGCATCGACAGCATCAAGAAGGCGCACCTGTTCAGCGAGTTGAACGACGTTTTCGACGTTGCCGGATCGGTCTCTTCGAACAGCAAGTTCTCGCTCGATGACTTCCGAACGCTTCGCCATGTCCTCAACTTCTTGGAAGGCGCTCAAGCGAATTCGCCGGCCGTTTCTGCTGCCGAACCGGTGGCAACGGTTGCCCGAGCAGTCGAGCCTGTCGTTCCTTCCGTGCCTGCGGCTCCAGTCGCGACCGCGGCTGCACCAAACAGCAAGGTGGATGTTGCGGAACTGGAAACGTTCCTGGTGAACTTTGTCGTCGAGCGAACCGGCTATCCCGCCGAAGTGGTTGACTTGGACGGCGACCTCGAAGCCGATCTTGGTATCGACAGCATCAAGAAGGCGCACCTCTTTAGCGAACTCAACGATGTCTTTGACGTCGCCGGATCGGCCTCCGCGAACACCAAGTTCTCGCTCGACGATTTCCGCACGCTTCGTCACGTGCTTGATTTCCTCAGCGGCTTGCAAGGCAATACGACCGAAGCTGCACCGACTGCGGCCGCACCAGTTGCGACCACACCAGCGCCGGTTCACGTGAACGGTACGGGTGCCGTACCGGCCGCGAGCACCTCGTGCACCCGCCTGGCCGGCACGCCGTACGAGATGGGCTTTGAGCACGGCCGCCAATACCAAAACGAAATTCGCCGCATCCTGCGGAACTACGTCGATCGATCAAGCGGCCAGCAGGGTGAACTCCCAGGGCAGGCCAATGTCGAGAACTTCGAGAAGATTCTCTCGGCCGATGAACTCGACGAGTTGCAAGGCATCGCCGATGCCGCAGAGGTTTCGCTCGGAAACCTGCTCGTACACCAGTTCGCTCTCGCGGCCGAGTTGGGCTACGACAGCACCATCGGGCGAAATCTCGATGGGCAACTAGTGCACGCCATCCGGCAGCCGCATCCGCTGCAAGCCGTCCTGAAGGACGCTTTCTCGCCGACCATGCAAGTGCGTGTTCCCACGGGACGCATGGCCTATGTCGCGGCGTCGCTGGTCGGAACCGCGAACGTATTAGCGGGCGTCAATGCGGCCGGAGTCTCCGTCACGGGGCAACGTTGCAGCGGGCTCGTTCGAGAGATTCTCGAATCCGCTGTCGACCTCGATTCCGCCACCGCGATCGTCAATGCTCGTCGCGTCGGCAAGGATTCGTGGTCGCTCCATGTCAGCCACGGTCGCGCCAACAAGGCGCTCGCGATCGATTTCAACGGACACTCGCTCAACATCCAAACCATCGCTCCCTCGATGGCGGAAGGGATAGAAGCGAAAGCATTGGCCGAAAGCCTGGTGACGAGTTCCAAGGGAAACGGCAACGTCCCTGAGGCCGTCTACGCTCGCGCGAACCCAGCCAGCGCAACGAGCAATGGCCATGGATCGGCGACAACGTATTCCAACGGCAGCAATGGAAACCACCACGAACAAGCATCGGCCTTCGCGCTGGTGATGGAACCTTCCAGCGGCCGGCTCTGGTTCGGCGGCGACGAAAGCTCGGACGTTCGGCAACTCTCGACTTCGGAACTCCCAACGACCCAAGTTCGTCTGGCGATTGCGCACCAACGCGAGTTGCCGCCGCTCCCTGCAAATCAGATCGCTCAGCGATTCTCACTATCCGTACGCGAAGCGCCTTTAGGCAACATTGGGAGCGCCGAGCCAACTTGGCGAGGCCCAGCCATCTTGATCGGCAACAATCCCGCGGCGAGTGCTCTGCGAGCCCGCTTGCTGAAGGCAGGCGTGACCGTGCACGAAGTGCCGGTGACTGCGGACGTTGACGCCGCCGTCGCCAAGGTCGAACAGATCTGCCAAGGCGGGCCCGTCCCGCACATGTTTATCACAACGGCTTCCGACGGATCGTCGATCGATCCCAACGATGAAAAGGCGTGGAATCGTCATCGTCACGAAACGATGGTCCTCCCCTTCTTCGTCTGCCAGAAGTGGGTGACGCTTGCTCTCGAAGGGAAATGGCTCGACCAATGTTCGGTTGTCGCAACGACCGCGCTCGGCGGAGACTTTGGCTTCGCGAAGGGTGCCGAAATCGCTCAAGGCGGCAGCCTCTCCGGATTGCTCAAAGCGATTTTCGTCGAGTTCGGTGTGATCCACGGCCTCAAGAACCTGTGCGTGAAGGTCATCGACACGACGGCTGATGCACCGGCCGAGGAAGTAGTCGATCACGTCTTCCGCGAATTGGCCTCGAAGAACATGGACTTCGAAGTCGCCTACGCTGGCGGCCGTCGATACGTTCCCGATGCCGCGGCACGGGCTCCCATCAGTTCGCGTCCTGCCAACGTTCGTCCCGGTTCGACCTGGGTGATCACGGGCGGCGCGCGTGGCATTACGGCTGCCTGTGCGTTGGAACTGGGTCGGCTATTCAATTTGAAGTTACATCTGATCGGCAGCTCGCCTGTGGCGACGATCGATCCGGCCTGGCACTCGCTCGATGCAGCGGGTCTGCAACAACTCAAGAACTCGGTGATGATCTCGGCCCGCAAGGCGGGCAAGCCGTTTGCTGCGGCTTGGGAACGCGTGCAAAAGGATATCGAAATCGATCACTCGCTGCGTGCCTTCGCGGCTGCCGGCGTTTCGGTCACCTATCACGCTTGCGACGTTTCCAACCGTGAGGCGCTGGCCAAAACGCTCGATCAAGTACGACAGGAATCGGGCCCCATCGCCGGCATTCTGCACGGAGCGGGCATCGAGCACTCATGCCGATTCGATAAGAAAACGCGCGATCTCGTCGGTCGCATGATCGGCGTGAAAATCGATGGGGCGGCCAACTTGATCGCCCTTACTAAGCGCGATCCGATCCGCCACTTTGTTGGCTTCGGCTCGGTCAGCGGACGCTTCGGCGGATTCGGCCAGGCTGATTACTGCCTGGCGAATGAAATGTTGGCCAAGTTGCTGGGGACCTATCGTCGCGAGCGGCCTTGGGTGCAGACGGTCACCTTCCACTGGCACGCCTGGGACGACGTCGGCATGGCCGTGCGGCCAGGCACCAAAGAGGTTCTGCAAACGACGGGTGACTTGCTGTTGATGCCGGTGAAGGAAGGCGTGGCCCACTTGCTGCGAGAAGTCGTAGCAGGCAGCCCTGAGCCTGAAGTCGTCATCACCGAAAGCCGACATTGGCAAAAGTTCGCGTCGATGACGGTACAGAACACCGGCGGGCAATTTCCGAAGTTCGAGGTCGCTTCCAAAGCGGACGCTGAAACAAAGCTGACGCCTCCTCCGAAAGTAGCCGCCGCCCCGCTGACGAAAAACATTCGTCGCGAGGCTAGCGGTGGCACGGTCGCCGACATTGTCCTCGATCCCACTCGCGAACCGTTTTTGATTCAGCATCGGCTCCGTAATAAGCCGCTGTTCCCGATTGTGGTCGCCCTGCAGGGGATGCTCGAAGCCGCCTCGGCCGAAAGCGGTCAGCAAGTGATCAGCTTCCGCAACGTCGAAGCGGTCGACGGCTTGTTGTTCCACACCGATGAACCAATCACCATTCAAGCAACGGCCAAGGTCGATGCCTCGGGCAAGGTTGTCTGCACTGTCCAAGGCGACCTGCGTAGCCGCGCCGGCAAGTTGATCCAGAAGGACCGTCCTTACGTGCGGGCCGTTGCCGAGTGCAGTACCAAGGCGCCTAACCTGCGATCGGAAATCCCTTCGCATGACGGCGAGTGGTACGACGTCGAGTATCCAGAAGGTGCGGCGATGTATCACGGTCCCATTTTCCGCGGACTGGTGTCGGGCACCTTCGACGCACAAGGTGGGACTACCATCGTCACGGCATTACCCTTGCAAGCTCTTGTGGGACGCGAACGAGCCTCCGCCTGGACGATTCCTTCGGTGGTCTTCGACAGCGCGATGTACGCCTGTGGCTCCCACTTGTGGCTGTGCGATAACAGCTTGATGGGGATCCCCAAGAGCATTGGCGAGTTTCAGCTTGGCCGAGCTCCAAAAACGGGCGAAGCATGCCGCGTGAACCTTGCCTGCCTCGAAAGGACCAACAAGTACGCCCGGTATGACTTCGATATCCTCGGAGCCAATGGGGACGTCATCATGCACGTCCGAAATTGCACGCTGGTCGTCATCGATCGAGGTATGAGCTGAACATGACGCCTTGCGGTCTGCAAATCCGATACCTGCTTGCCAGCGATTGGCCCGTTGACGATCAACGTCAGCTGCCAGCGTGGCTGGGAACTGGCGAGCGCACTGAACTGTCGCGCCTCGGCAACCCGCAGCGTCGGAAACAGTGGCTCGCGGGCCGCTGGACCGCTAAGCAACTCATCCGGCAAGAACTTGCCGGCATCGAGCCAGGCGTTTCATTGTCAGACATCCAAATTCACGCGCGCGACGAACACGGCCGCGGTGTGCGACCTCGCATTGTGATCCGCGGGAACGAACTCGCCTGGTCACTTTCGATTTCGCACAGCGACGAAGGAGTCCTCGTCGGATTACTGGCGAGCGATGAAGTTTCCCTTGGTATCGATTTGGCAACGACGACCACGCCGACGGCGCAGTTCCTACGTGCGTGGTTCACTGCGAGCGAACAACAGTGGATCGCGTCCGATCCATCGCATCGCTGCACGCTACTTTGGGCTCTCAAAGAAGCGGCCTACAAAGCTTGCCACAACGGCGAGGCTTGGTCGCCGCAAGATATTGAAGTCCAACCCCAAACTGGCGCTCGCTACTCGTTCGTCTATCGCAACGTTGCGGTCAATCCATGTCACGTGCAGGTTTCGCTTATCGCTAACCAACTTATGGCATGCGTTTGCGTTCCTCGCGAGACGTGCGGTAACAACCCAGCATCGAACTGCGTTTCCTCGTTTCAATCCCCGCCAGAACTCGTCCCCTGTTTCGCATCTGAAAGCATCGCATGATCGATCTTCATGGAAAAGTCGCTCTCGTCTCCGGCAGCTCGCGCGGGATCGGACGTGAATGCGCCATCCGGCTCGCGCAGGCGGGCGCCGACGTTATCGTGAACTATGTCAGCTCGAAATCCGCTGCCATGGAAACAGCCGAAGCGATTCGCGATCTTGGCCGCCGCGTCTATGTCGTCAAAGCCGACATCAGCGAAGAAGAAGATGTCCGCTCGATGTTCGACTTTATCAAGCGAGAGATCGGCCAGCTGGACATCCTGGTCAGCAACGCTGCAACCGGCGGTTTTCGCCCACTTCTCGCCGCAAATCTAAAACACTTTCAAAACACGTTTCAAACGAACGTACTGGCCCTGTTGTACCTCGTTCAGTCGGCGATGCCACTGCTGGAAAAGTCGGAGGGTCGCGCCAAAGTGATCGCCCTCAGTAGCCACGGTTCCGACATGGCCCTGCCGTGGTACGGCATGATCGGCAGCTCCAAGGCCGCCCTCGAAAGCATGGTCCGCCACTTGACGCTGGAGGTCGGTCATCGCGGCGTGAATGTCAACGTCGTCAAGTCGGGTCTCGTGGAAACCGACTCCACCAAGCGAATCCCCGACGCGGATCAGATGTTCGACGGACGGAAAGAGAAAACCATGACCGGCGATCGCATGCTCGAGATCGCCGACGTGGCCAACGCCGTGCTGTTCCTTGCAAGTCCGCTGGCCGACATGATCCAAGGCGAAACCTTGACCATCGACGGCGGCGCGGCCGTTCACGTTTAACTCACGTTGTTGATTCGTTGAAACTGGTTACTTGAAATTGAGAGTTGGTTGTTAGTCGATCATGGCGTACATGCTTCTTACCGGCGCGACAGGCCTTTTGGGCCGCTACTTGCTGCGCGATCTGACGCTGGCCGATATTCCGCTAGCCGTCGTTGTTCGTGCATCCAAGCGCGATTCGGCGGTTAGCCGGATCGAGACCGCCATGGCGCACTGGGAAAAAGAACTGGGCCGCGCGCTGGTTCGCCCTGTCGTGCTCGAAGGGGACATTACCGAGCCGCGCCTCGGTCTTAGCGATCGAGAAGTTAACTGGCTCTCAGAAAACTGTTCCTCGATCCTCCACTCGGCTGCATCGCTTACGTTCTACGCCGAGGAAAAAACAGGCGAGCCTTATCGCAGCAACATCCAGGGAACACGTAATGTTCTGGAACTGTGCAAGCTCGCGAAGATCCGGCAATGTCACTACGTTTCGACCGCTTACGTTTGCGGGCAACGGCGCGGCCGTGTGCAGGAAAGCGAACTCGACGTCGGTCAAGAGCCCAGCAACGACTACGAAAAAACAAAGCTCCAGGCCGAAGGAGAAGTCCTCGCCTCGAACTTGTTCGAGCAGGTGACCGTCTATCGTCCGTCGATCATCGTGGGCGATGCGAAAACGGGCTTCACCACGTCGTATCATGGCTTCTATACGCCTCTACGGTTGGCCCACTCGCTCATCTCGGCAATGAGCTGGGAAGACTTGATGACCAGCAACCTGATGGGCGAACTAGGAGTAGCCGGCCAAGAAACGAAGAACCTCGTCCCAGTCGACTGGGTTTCGGAAGCGATGGCAGCTTTGATTTGCCGTCCTGAATGCCATGGCAAGACTTACCATCTGACGAACCCCACAGCTGTCATCGCCAAGGACATGCAGCAGGTCATTCTGGAGTCGCTTGCCGACTTCGATTGGTCGCGTCCTAAGTCGATCAACGGCCATTTCAGCGCCGCGGACATCGCCAACTCCTTCCGCGACCAGATGAAGATTTACCAATCGTACTGGCACGCCGATCCGGAGTTTGATTCCACGAATACCGAAGCGGCGCTGCCGCACTTGCCTTGCCCCGTGCTTGCCAACGACGTGCTGTTGCGGATGGCCAAGGTTGCTGTCGCGAGCAACTTTGGATGGCCGCGCGAAGCAACCGTCGTGCCGCCGTTTGACGTGGCACAACGCTTTAATAAGTTGCTTGCCAGTCCAAATGGCCACGCCAACGGCAATTCGAAATACCTCAGTTTGTTAGTGAGCGGCCAAGGAGGAGGCCAATGGCACTTTGTTGTCGACCAAGGGAAAGTGGTCGGAGCCGGCGTGGGACAACACAATGGTTCACCAACGTGCTACATGACGTCCGACACCTTCGCGCGATTGTCGCGCGGTGAATGGACTTTTCAGGATTCGTTGAAACATGGGCGACTTCTCATCGCTGGAAATGCGATGCACCCAAGCGAAGTCGCACGTGTTCTCGGCGAAGTGATCTCCCGATAGCGGCCCGCCTGCCTTGAGTAACTCAGAGAAAGTGAAGGAACCATGTCAATAACCAACCCACCTGTCTCCTCGCCGGCCACCACGGAAAGCACCAAGTCAGACGAGAGCGCCTCGGCCAAGATGCTCGCCCGCGCCCGCCAAAGCATCGCCGGTGGCGACAGCAGCACAATGCGTGTTCTCCCGTATCACATTCCGCTGGTCGCGGACAAAGGCACGGGCTCGCGGCTGTGGGACATCGATGGAAACGAGTACATCGACCTGAACATGGCGTATGGCCCGCTGTTGCTCGGCCATCGCCCCAAGGCGATCATCGACGCCGTCACGCGTCAAATCAGCGAACAAGGAAGCCAACTCGGCTTCCCCACCGAGATCACCATCCGCGTCGCTGAGAAGATCAAACAACTGATGCCCAGCATGCAGTTGATGCGATTCGCAAACTCGGGCACCGAAGCCTGTGCCTCGGCTGTGCGATTGGCTCGCACTCATACTGGCCGACGCAAGCTCGTCATGTGTGAAGGTCACTATCACGGCTGGAGCGAAGCGGTCTTTAATCGCTATCACGCTCCGCTTGATATGCTGTCGGATGAAGGCTTCGGTCCTGGCATCCCGGGCACCAGCGGTATGTCCAAAGCGATCGACGACGTAATCGTCGTGCAATGGAACGATGTCGACGCTCTGGAACGCTGCCTGAAAAAGCACGGCCACGACGTCGCCGCCGTGATGATGGAACCGGTAATGGGCAACGCCGGCCTCATCCTGCCGAACGACGGTTATCTGCAAACCGTCCGCGAGCTGACGCTCGACAACGACTCCCTCTTGATCTTCGACGAAGTGATCACGGGGATGCGTGTCGCTGCCGGTGGCGCTCAAGACTACTACATGGTCAATCCAGATATCACGGTGGTGTCCAAAGCCTTCGGCGGTGGATATCCGGTGGCCGCTTTTGGTGCGTCGAAGGAACTGATGAGCCGCATCACCAACGGCCCGTTGTTCCACGGCGGCGTCTTCTCGGGCAATGCCATCGTGATGTCGGCGGCCAATGCCGTCCTCGAAACGGTGCTCGCCGATCGCGAAGGGATCTACAAGCACTTCGACACCATTGGCAAGCAACTAGCCAACGGTGCTCGTGAGATCCTCAGCCGCTACAACGTGCCGGCCCATGTCGTCCACATCGGCTCGCTGTTCGCGATCTTGCTTACCAAGGAAGAAGGCCAATCGCTTCGCAACTATCGCGAAGTCCGCGCCAACTGCGATTTCGAACGTTACATCACGTTCCAACATCACATGCAGAAGGCGGGCGTTTACTTCCACCCGAACCAATTTGAGCCGATGTTCTTCTCGACTGCTCACACGCAGAAGGACATCACCGAAGTGCTGGACCGCATGGAACGAGGAGTCCGTACTTGTCTGGCACGGTAGAAAGGGACCGCGCTCTCAGTCCTGCTCCCATCCTGGATGCCGTGGAACATTACCGCGGCACCATGATCGATCTGGATGCCGAGCGGACGCTCACCGCCGACGAGTTCGCATGGGGGCGGGAAGCGCTGATCGCCGCGCTGCGGCGAAACGGCCTGACGCCCGGCGATCGCGTAGTGATCGCGATCGCCAACGGACCGCTGTTCATCGCGACGCTGTCGGCCGTGCTGGCCTGCGATGCCTCGCCGCTGCTAGTCCACTTCAAGACACCAGCATCGGAAATTCAACGGTACGGAGAACGATTCGGCGCCAAATTTTTGGCGACCGAATCCTCATCGGAAACAGATCTGGCGGCAATTGCCGTGACGTCGAGCGAACTCACGTTCGCCGAGACCTACTCGCTCCGCTGGGTATCGTTACGCGTTCCCGATTTCGCTGGGCCGACTTTGTATGGCGTGCCGCTGCATCCCACATCGGGCTCGACGGGGTTGCCCAAGATCGCCTTGCGGCCGGGCTTCGCCGCCACCGAAGAAGCACGACACTACATCGAAACGATGGCGATCGGCGCCGACGATTGCATCGCCGCCGTCCCCCCCATGAGCCATGCTTACGGCTACGGCATGTGCGTGATGGTGCCGCTCTTGTCGGGTGCGAGCATTGTCAGTACGCGCGCCTTCAGCGCAAAACTGTGCGAGCGAATCCTGCGGGAAATGCCCGTCACGGTTTTGCCAGCCGTTCCGGCGATGCTCACCATGTTCACGTTTGGGGCAACGCTCGACTTCCACAAACTGCGTTGGCTGCTGACCGCGGGCGCCATGCTGCCTAAGAAGGTCGCGGACCAATTCCGCGCCAAGACAGGCACCATCGCTTGCCCACTCTACGGCACCACGGAGACCGGGGGCATCTCCGTGGCGACCGCAGCCGACGGGCAAGACGTCGACGGCCGCGTCGGACCTCCCATGCAGGGAGTCTCCGTCGAAGTCCGCCGACAAGAGGAACTGGCTGATGCCGGCGCCGACGTTGGGAAACTATTCGTCAAGTCTTCGTCGATGATGCACGGCTACCTGGACGATCACGGCAACATCCTCCGGCCGGCCGATTGCTGGTTCGAAACGGGGGATCTGGCCCACATCGGCAGCGATGGCGTGATCCATCTCCGCGGCCGCAACAGCGAAGTGATCAACGTCTCGGGCATGAAGGTCGTCCCATGCGAGGTCGAAGAGGCCATCGCCGCGATGAGTGGCGTTAAAGAAGTCAAAGTCTACGGAGGCATTCACGGTGCAGGCGACGAATTCGTCAAAGTCGCCGTTGCCGTGGAAAATGGCTTGACGGCCGCAGACATCCGGTCACATTGTGAGCAGCATCTCGTTTACTACAAACGGCCTCACATCGTAACCGTCGTCGGCGCATTGCCGCGAACGCCGACCGGAAAAATCATCAAGGCGGAGCTTCCCTAAATGGCCGCACACGACATGCCTATCGAGGCGATCGATTCGGAAGCGATTCCCGTCAGCATGCCGATCCCAGAGGGATTGTTCCCGCTACCGCTGACGCCGCTCGAAGCCTTCATGTTTGCCGACACAACTCCCGGCTACTCCATGCTGTGCGATTGTGAACTGCAATTCAGCGGCGAGATCGATCGGGCAACATTCGACCGAGGACTTCAATTCGCCCTGGATCGCAATCCGCTCCTGCACTCGCTGGTGGGTGTCAAAGGCAAAGAGAGCAGTTGGATCGTCGTTGATCGAGGCCCCTTCGTCGACTGGGCGCCGGCAGGCGAACCGCTCCACGATTGCTACGACGCGCATATCGATCTCACGAGCGAGATCGGACTTCGCATCCACGTTCGCCACAACGAAGAACGTTCGACCGTCCTGTTCCAGTTTCATCACGCCTGCTGCGATGGAATCGGCGTGCTGGGATTCGTCGAGGATTTTCTGGCCGGTTACGCCAAGGCCCACAGCAATCCAGCCGAAGCCACGCCGCGCTCGATCGATCCCTCCCGGCTGTCCAATCGCGGATTCGCCGGCATTAGCGAGCGAACCTGGATTCAGAAACTGTTTGTCGATCCCTATGTCGGCGCTCGCGAAGGAATTCGGTTCTTTTGGCAGAAGCCTCGCCCGCTCGCTGGGAACAAGCTGCCTGCGGAGCCTGGCAAGCGTTTCGCGCCAGGTTTCATTCAGCGGACCGTCGATGCGACGGTGAGCAAAGGCCTTCGCAAGGCGGCATCAGCGATCGGCGTCACCGCGAATGATCTCCTCTTGCGAGACTTGTTTGTCACGATGCGGGAGTGGAATCAGACTTGCGAGGGAAAGCCTTGCTCGAAGTACCTGCGTATCTTGATGCCGCAGAACCTTCGCCACCGCGACGACCGGGCGATGCCGGCCGCCAATTGCATGAGCTTCGCCTTCATCACGCGCCCCACGGCGAAGTGTGGCGATCCCACGTGGCTCTTGAAATCGATCCAGGAAGAGACCGAGGCTATCAAAGACGAGCAGCTCTCGAAGCACTTCTTGGGAAGCCTCGACACGGCGGTGAAAGCCGGAATCCTGCCGTGGTTTCTCAAACAGAAAATGTGCTTCTCGACGACGGTGCTCACCAATCTGGGCGATCCCACCCGACGTTTCACCAGCCGCTTCCCCCGCGCGTCGGGCGGCGGACTACAAGTAGGCAACCTTGTGCTAGATGCCATCGTTGGCGCGCCGCCTCTTCGGCCCGATACCAACGCCGCGTTCGCCGCGTTCGCCAGCGGGCGAGAGATGATCTTCACACTCCGCTGCAATCCGCAACTTTTCACGGAAGACGCGGCAGCGTCGTTGCTCGATCAATTCATCGCGCGGCTGAAGGCCACGGCAAGCGAGCAACCGATGCAAATGAAGAGCGATCTCGACTCGGGCTCACCCCGCAAGCCGCGCTAGGGCGGCTTCGAGCGTCGTTGCCGATTCGAATGGCGCCACGATCGTCTCGTCGGTGGCAATCAGCTTACAAATCGTGAACGTCTCGCGCACCGGTTGCGAGAGGTTGCAGATCACGATCCGTCGGCCGTCCAGATGCCTTCTGACGCCTAAGAACGCCAGAAACCCGATGCTGCCGATGAAATCGACGTTCTTCAAGTCGATGACCAAATCCTGCGATTGCGACGAATCCAAAAGGGCGATGATCTCGTCCCGCACAGCGTAAGCAACGGCAGCGTCGCGAATCTGAGGCGAGACAACCGTGACCACCAAAACGCCTCCCGTGATCGTGCCCGTGGTATGGAGAAGCGTTTGATCGGTCATGGCAGAAAACTCGTTGGTGATAGAAGTCGGAACCCACAGTAGCTTACCGACCGGCAATAACCCCCGCTAGCTGCACGGCCGCTCTACGATTTTTACAATGGGTGATGGCTGATTGATCGAAATTGGTTTGCGGAAGGTTGCTCCTCCAATGCCGCAGAACAAGCCGAGAAGCGTTTTTCGCTTTAGCCTGCGTTTCCTGTTGCTGGCGATGATCGTCGTTTGCATCACACTGGGGTGGAGGGCGGGGCGAGCGTACGAACATCGAAAAGCTGTGGAGTGGGTTCAATCCCGTGGTGGCACCCTCGAATACGCGTACCAGAAGCGCGACGCGACGGGTTATCCCCTTCCCAGCCAACCTCCGGGTCCGACTTGGCTGCGAAAGATCGTCGGCATCGACTATCTCGACGACGTTACCAGCGTCTCTCTTTCTGGTGCCAAGGTCGCGGACTTGACGCCGCTGACGGGGTTACCCAAGTTACGATCGCTCTGGCTATGCGAGAACCCGTTTTCGGACATTGCTCCTATCGCGAGTTTGAAAAAACTCGAATGGCTCGACATCTCGCAGTCGAAGGTTGCCGATCTCAAGCCTCTAACCAAGCTGCCAAAACTGAGATTTCTCTACATCCACGCTACGCCAAACGTGACGGACTTCACGCCGCTGGCAAAGTTGACGAGCCTGGAACAACTGTACGCCTCGAACACGCCCATCACCGACGTGACGCCGCTCGCGCAACTGAAAGCATTGAATCACGTCGATCTCCTCGATACCGACGTATCCGATCTTTCGCCTTTACAAAATCTCCAGAGTCTACAGAGCATCCGTTTTCGCAGTGGACAAGTGTCCGATCTGTCGGCATTGAAAGAATTGGGGGGCGTACAATTGATCATCTGGCGCGGCGGTGAAATAAGAGTTCCAATATCGCTCGAGGACCAGGTCATCTGGCAGTGATGGACTGGCTAAACAGCAAACCGCCATGAATTGCCGTTCTCGGATTTGTTGGCGATGAACCACCGCTAACTCCGATTAATGCGAGCGATTCGCCCGTAAATCGGATGGGGCATCCCAGAGCTCACCGTACCTGGGCAATATCGGGAAAATCCGCACAATTCGTAAGTTGGGCGCGATCTGCGTTCTTGCTGAATGTCTCAAATAACGCCGAGTGCCGGTCGTTTCGAACCTATGATTTAGGACCTCTCGAGATATCGTCCCCGGGGATTGGGTCGGAGTCGTCTTCATGTGTGGAATCGTCGGATACATCGGGTCGCGTGACGCCACGGCAATCTTATTGGAAGGATTGCGCCGTCTTGAATATCGCGGCTACGACAGCGCGGGCATCGCCACGCGCGACGCACGTGGCAACGTGACCACCGTGAAGGAAGTGGGGCGCATCGATGCCCTCGCCAAAAAGGTCGAGACTGTCGGCGCTCATGGCTCGCTCGGCATCGGCCACACGCGCTGGGCAACCCACGGCGGCACCACCGTCGCCAATGCTCACCCGCATTTGGGCGGCGATGGCGGGATCGTCGTCGTGCACAACGGCGTGATCGAAAACTACCGCGAGCTCAAGGATCAACTTGAAGTCGAGGGGTATCGCTTCGTTTCGCAAACCGATACGGAAGTGGCCGCTCACTTGCTCGATAGCGTGCTTCGCGCCAATCCAGATTTGGCTGCGGCCAAGACCGAAGCCGAACTTCGTACAGTCATCAGCGACTCGTTGATGGAAATGACCAGCCGCCTCCGCGGCACCTACGGACTGGCGATCCTGCTGAAAGAACTTCCGGACACCATCGTCGTTGCCCGCCAAGGAAGTCCGCTAGTGATCGGCGTTGGCCACGGCGAAAACCTCGTGGCCAGCGACGCCTCGGCATTGGCCGGTCACGCCGAACAGATCGTTTATCTCAACGACCGCGAATTCGCTTTCGTGACGTCGACCGCCATCGAAGTCATTCACCGCGAAACAGGGCGAGTCGAACCAAACATCCACAAGCTGGCCTTGGTCGCGGACGATGTCGGATTGCAGGGCTTCCCGCACTACATGCTCAAGGAAATCTACGAGCAACCCGAATCGATTCGCAATGCAATGCGCGGGAGGATCAACGCGGACGACGCCACAGCTGTTTTCGGCGGCTTGAACCTGACCGCGCAGGACCTGCGACACGTCGAGCGGATCGTCCTGACCGCGTGCGGCACCAGTTGGCACGCGGCACTGGTTGGCGAGTACTTGTTCGAGGAAATCGCTCGAATTCCTGTCGAAGTCGAGTATGCCAGCGAGCTGCGCTATCGCAATCCGCCCGTCGAGAATGGGACACTCCTGTTCGCGATCACCCAAAGCGGCGAAACGGCCGACACGTTGGCCGCGATGCGGGAAATGAGGCGCAAGGGGATCCCAACCCTCGCCATTTGCAACGTGGTGGGAAGCACCATCGCCCGTGAGGCCATGGGGGGCGTCTATTTGCATGCCGGACCTGAAATCGGCGTTGCTTCGACCAAGGCCTTTACCTCTCAAGTCACGGTGCTTGGGCTGCTGGCCCTTTATTTTGGCCGCATGCGCAACATCAGCTACGAAGCCGGCACGCGGTTGCTCGCGCACTTCCAAACGCTTCCAACGCTCGTCGAACAAACGCTGCAGTGCGACAAGGCGGTCAAGCGAATCGCCCAGAAGTTCGCGCACATGAACAACTTCCTGTACCTGGGCCGCCAGTACAGTTTTCCCACGGCACTCGAAGGCGCTCTCAAGCTCAAAGAAATCAGTTACATCCACGCCGAAGGATATCCGGCGGCCGAGATGAAGCACGGGCCGATCGCCCTAGTCGACGCCCATACCCCGAGCGTATTCATCATGCCGCAGGGGCCGATTTACGACAAAGTGATGTCGAACCTCGAGGAAATCAAAGCCCGCGGAGGCCCCGTCATCGCCATCGCCGGCGAAGGAGACACGAGGATCGCCCACCTCACGGACGACGTGATTTATGTGCCGCACGCGGAAGAGTTCTTGCAGCCGATTGTGACCAGCATTCCGCTACAGTTGCTCGCGTATCACATCGCCGTGATTCGCGGCTGCGACGTCGACAAGCCGCGCAACTTGGCCAAGAGCGTGACGGTCGAGTAGAGCGACCGTTCGCCGAGACCATTTTTCGCTGACGCCGCGAACAACTTCGTGGCGTCTTTGCGTTTCTAGGGCCCGGGACTACTTGGGCTCAACCTTCAGTTTCACTTTGAACTCGCCGGGGAATTGATAGCCCTCGTGCGAGTACTCGTTCATCATCGCCACGCCCAGGTACAGCGTTCCTGATGCTTTGGCGACGAACGTCGATTTCGAGCCCACCTTGAAGATGTCGCCTTTGTCGCCGATGCGTGCGCACAACGCGCCAGCCGCAATCTGATTGGCGATGTACCAACCGTAGTTCTGGGCCCCGTCGGGACCGGCCATCGCATTGCTGCCCCAAGGCGAAAGAATCACGTGGCCTTCGGCCGAGATCTGAATCCGGTCGCCTGCTTCGACGCGGAGGCCCGTCGTCTTCATTTGACGCTGAACCAGGTTTTGTCCCGGCACGCCCAACGACTTGCGGACCAGTTCCTTCACGTCGAACGATCGCTCGGCGCGGCGTACGTCGCCTAGATTGACGGTGAGCGCTCCGAACTTGGTCTTCAGTCCGAATTGCGGCGGCGAGATCTTGCCCACGACGGTGAAATCGACGGTCTGCAAAGTATCGCCGCGAATCCAGACCTCTTCTTTGTTTCCACCTTCCTCATCCGACCCTTGATCCTCAGCTTGCGTTTCGATCTCCTTGAGGATCTCCGAAACATGCCGCTTGACCTCGGCGTTTTCGCTATCGAGCAGCGGATCGAGTTCCATCGAAACTTTCGACCCCATGGCGACCAGATCCTTGTGGGCCTGCTCGCGCGTTTTATAGTCGTCGGAAGCTAAATCCTTGCACTTGGCGGCGATCGATTCGCTGAGACCTTTGTTGCTGTCCAGGCCGGGCGTGAGGCTCACAATCTTCGAAATGGGGACCGTCAGCACGCCGAACTCGGTGGTGACTTGCACTTCTTCGATGTCGAGATCACCCGCAATCACCGAGCCGTCATGCATCATCAACTTGATCGCGCGGGGATTGGTGGGCGCCTTGACGACACGCCGCGCACGAGGGGCCGGAGTTTCGTCTGGTTTCGCTTCACCTTCCTTCTTTTCGGCCTCCGTCGCTGCCGCCTTAGGAGCGGCCGGGGCGACTGGCTCACCCGATCGCGCAGCCAGACCGAAACTCAATCCCACACACACTGCGATGACCGCGAGAAGTCGGTTCAGAAAAGTCATCTTCATCGATCGTGCCTCATGTATTCCGTTTGCCGCCGTCCTGAGGTGCTCCGCTCGAAAGCAACAGTGCTTCTGGGAGAGATTGCCAGGACACCTTTTGCCGATCGGCGTAAAGCCGCTTGACTCGTGCCATTTTAGTCGCTGCCGAAGCGACCAGGGTTCCACGAAAGTTCCATTTACGAAGAGTTTACCAGCCACGGCTGCGCGATGGCGCGGCAACCTCTAAGGGGTGGGCAATGTGATCGTCTCGATCCGGTATTACCGAAGTATCCGAGGAAATCACGAAGCTCGGGGGTATTGAAGCAGATGCGACAGGTACGCCGAAACGACTTACGATGCCGGATTTTCCGGTAAACAACGGTACGATCTCATCTCCGTGGGGGTTCTCATGCCCAAAATCAACCTTCTCACGATTTCCGGATGCACATGGCTAACCTGCGCGTGGTTTTGCAGCGAAGCCACCGCCATTGGGCCAGACGACCTGGAACCCATCATCCCGGTGAACGTTCAAGAAATCTTCGCCGAATCGGCAACCGACGACGCGATCCCCCAGGCAGCGCGCGCCAAGTTGGAATTGCCGGAGATTTCGACCTCGACCACCGCCGTCGAAACCATTGTCGAACGCGACGACCAGGGACACCCGAAAATCGAAAAGTCGGTCGAGCGAACATCCTCGGGCGATTTCGTCGAACACGGCCCCTGGCGCCAACTCTTGCCGGACGGAACCATTGTGACCTCCGGACGGTACGAACACGGGCAACGTGCTGGTCACTGGATTCACAAGGTAGGCGCCGATCAGCTACCGCAATCGACGGCCTTGATTTCCGAAGGTTTTGTCGGTCCGTTCCATAGCGAAGTCGAATACCGAGGGGACAAACCCAACGGCACGTGGCGCATGAGCGACTCGCAATGCGCGATCGTGCTCGAAGTCGAACTGGTGGACGGCGTACGTCACGGCCGGACGACCTATTACTATCCTCGTGGCGGCAAGCGAAGCGAAGCCAACTATATCCGCGGCCGGTTGCACGGCACGCTGGCCAAGCTCTCGCCCGACGCCAAGATAGCACAAGAGAAGACCGTTCTCTGGGGACGCCAACCTCAAACCAAGCAAATCCGCAATGAAGCGGGGCATGTGGTCGCCGAACAATCGTGGCTCGCGGGCGAAACCATCATCGCCGAAGGGGACGACCCGCTGGCAGGCAAACTGGCGACGTTCGCGCAGCACGATAATCCCGTGAAGCATGGAGAGTGGATCGGATACGATCCCGACGGCCACATCATCTGGCGATGCCAGTACGTGCTGGACGAACTCGACGGCCCCGCAACGTGGTACTACGCCAACGGCCAAAAGCGGACCCAAGGCGCCTACGCGGCAGGCAAGCCGGTTGGCAACTGGACCTGGTGGCACGCGTCGGGCATGCGATCCATCGAAGGGCAGTTCGAAGAAGGATCGGCCAACGGCGAGTGGCTGGCCTGGAACGCCTCGGGCAAGATCCTCGGTCGCAAGCACCTTAAAGCTTCGGGCGAGATCCTGACGCGCAAGCCCAACGACCGGATCGAAACGCCCACCCGCGATGCGCGGCTCGACTTACCGGCGTCGGGCGACACGAAGCGGCTGAAGTAGACTCCCCAAGCATCGCGGCGCGGGTTTGATCCGCGCCGCGATCGATTGAGCTTACTTCTTCTCAGGCAGAATCCTGAGGCCCGGCACGCCGAGATCCAGCCGGAACACGCCGCCTTTGCCCCCTTGTTCCGCGGCCAGCGCGCCCGTCACGAAGAGTTGGTTTCTGTCTGGTCCACCGAACGCAACATTGCTGGTAGTCATATTGCCGCCCGGATAGCGAGCGATCAATTTGCCGCTCGGGCTGAGCACCTGCACCTGCCGCATTCCGTAGTGGGCGACATACAGATTTCCTGCTGCGTCAAGGCACATCCCGTCGGGCTGGTTATCGATCTGCTCGCCTTCTTTGACAGGCAGTTCGGCAAAGACCTTGCGCTCGCCGATTTTGCCAGGACCCATAACGTCGTACACGAGCACGCGGTTCTTTTTGCTTTCGCCGAGGTAGAGCTTCTTTCCGTCGGGTGTCAGTACAATTCCATTGGGAAATGCCAGTCCACCATCGAGCTTCGTCGTCTTGCCTGCCTTGTCCACGTAGTGGATGGTACCGATTGGTTTTTCGTCGCTGCTTTCGCCTGGGTCGCTGAAATAGAACCCGCCGTTGGGCGTGTCGAGCGACAAGTCGTTGGGCCCGCGAAGCGGCTTGCCATCGCACTCCTTCGAAGCAGGGTCGAGCAACTTACCATCGGCCGACAGCTTGACCACGGCATGCAGACTGGCGCTGCACACCAGGTGCGTCCCATCCGCCAAGATCTTGTGGCCATTGGGAGTACCTATTTTGGCCCACTCTTCGTTCTTTCCATCGACGGTGAACTTGGTGATCGTATCGCCCCAAGAGACGTAGCCTTCGCCGTTGTGGCCGAAGACGACTCCTTCGCAATAGCTGGGAACCTCGAACAGTTTGACCGCCTTGACTTTCGATGCGTCGGGAACTTGAGCAAGCGCCGGCGCCGCAAAAAGCGAAAAGACCAACAAGGCCACGAGTTTTCTCACAGGTCGTCTCCGATCAAAGGTTGGAAAGGAAGCTTGCTTCAAATTGTCCAGGTTCGCGTTACGAGAGGACGGGGCAAACGTCGAACCAATCGCGGTTTTGTTCCGCCATCCAAGCGGTTGACGATTCGGGTCCCCAACCGCCAGGTGCGTAGGTTTCAAGTTCCGATGCAGCCGGGCCGGTCCAGGCCGCCAGCACCGGATCGATAATGCCCCACGATAGCTCCACTTCGTCGTGACGCGCGAACAAGCTCGCATCGCCGTTAAGCGCATCGAGCAGCAGCCGCTGGTAGGCCTCGGGCAAATTCCCCTTGTAGTTCTGCCGGAAGCTGAAATCGAGATCGGTTAGCTGCAAACGCATTCCGGCATCGGGAACCTTTGTCTGGAATTGAAGCTGAATTCCTTCGGCGGGTTGAATTTGAAGGATCAGCTTGTTGCGATCGAGGTGCTTTCGCTTTCCATCGGCGAACATCATGTGGGGCGGTTCGCGGAACTGGATCACGATCTGCGTCGTGCGGCAGCTCATCGCTTTGCCTGAGCGCAAATAAAACGGCACGTTGTTCCACCGCCAGTTGTCGATGTACATTTTGACCACGGCGAAGGTCGCCGTTTGGCTGTCGGGCGGAACGCCGGGAGCCTGAAGGTAGCCATCGTATTGAGCGCGAATCGTATTGCGAGCGAAGTCAGCACCCTGCATCGGGCGAACCGCGCGCAAGACCTTCACCTTTTCGTCACGCACCAGATCCGCCTCGTAACGGACGGGTGCTTCCATCGCCACAATCATCATCAGTTGCAGCAGGTGGTTCTGGAACATATCGCGCATCACGCCTGCTTTGTCGTAGTAGTCGCCGCGGCGACCGACGTCGACATCCTCCGCCACCGTGATCTGCACGTGGTCGATGTAGTTGCGATTCCAGATCGGCTCGAAGATAGTGTTGGCGAATCGCAACACCAGCATGTTCTGGACTGTCTCTTTTCCCAGGTAGTGGTCGATGCGGTAGACCTGCTTTTCCTGAAAATGTTCGTGAACGAGAACGTTAAGGCTCTTGGCAGTGGCCAGATCGGTTCCGAACGGCTTTTCGATGACGATTCGCCGCGTGCCCGTGGCTTCGTTGGCCATGCCGGCCTTTCCCAAATGGGTGCAGGCCACGGGATAAAGGCTCGGCATCGTCGAGAGATAGTAAATGCGATTGGCCGACGGGCCTTCAAGTTCGGTCAGGAACTTGTTGAGTTTCGGAAAGTCATCGGCGTTCTCGATATCTCCGCTGTGATAGTAGATGTTTCCAGCAAATTGCTTCCAGCTCTCGTCGTCGAAATCTCCCTCGCTGAACTTGCGGGTGGTCCCCGCGAGTTCCTCGCGCCACTGTTCGTTGGTGTAGCCGCGACGTGAAAATCCGACGATTCGCGTATCCTTCGGCAACCGCCCGCGACGATGAAGCTGGTACAGCGCCGGCACCAGCTTGCGGCTGGTCAGGTCACCAGAAGCCCCAAAAATCACAAACGTACTGGCCATAGCCACCCTTTCGCGTGAATCGTTCCGAGCATCGAATCGGAAAAGATTCTACGCGAATTCGCGCCAGGCGCGAGCGGGGGAGTAAGAAGAGAGGACGAGGGCCGCAACGGAGCGGCCCAGTCCACTGAGCCGGACAGGATTGTCCGGCCTACAAAGAAAGAATCTCGCGGCCTTAGGCGGCGCGGGCGACTTCGGCTTCCGATACTTCGGCGTCGTCTTCGACAGCGACGGCTTGGCCGGTGATGCCGCAAATGAATTCTTCGAAAATGCGGATGTCGAGGGCCGATGCCGTTTCGGCTTCGGGATGGAACTGCGTTCCGAAGGCAAACCAATCGGAGCGAGTCGATTCAATCGCTTCGATGACACCGTCCGGGCAGCGAGCCGTCACGCGGAATCCGCGAGCGACTTCGTCGAGAGCCATGTGGTGCTGGCTGTTGACGCGAATCTCACCATCGCCATAGACGCGCTCCATGAGCGAGTCCTTCTCGACCGTCAGCGCGTGGCGATGAGCGATGTCGAGTTGGTCCTTGTGCGGGACTGCTTCAGGGCAATCTTCCGGCAGGTGCAGGAACAGGTTGCCACCTTGGGCGACGTTCAGCAATTGCATGCCAGCACCTACCGCCATCAGCGGGATGCGGCGATCGGCCAGCAAGCGGACGAGCAGGCGGTCGAACGTTTCGCGGCGGGGGTCCATCGGACGAATCGAAGGATGGAGCAAGAACCCGTCGCGGCGAGGATCGAGATCGGCACCACCGATCATCAGGAATCCGTCCAAGCGATCGAGAACGCGGTGCAAATCCTCCTCGGAATCGAGTGCTGGAATAACGACTGGAATTCCGCCCGCGGCGACGATGCAGTCGTGGTATCTGGCGGCGACGAAAGTGTACGCGGGGGCGTCCTTCTTAGACGTCCGGTAGTCGCTGTTAATACCAATAAGTGGTTTGACAATCATCGAACTCTCCCTTTTCGTGATCCAAATAAAACAAGGCACGCAAGGAGACCGGCCAGCCATTCCGCGCCGAATCCTATCGACGCGTATCGCAAGTGAGTTCAGTCACGTCCGTGATCGTCGCATTCTTCACCGCGTCTTGCGGAGCGCCCTCTTGGCGATGCGTGAAAAACGTCGGCAGCATCCCAGCAAGCGACGTTTCTCAAAAGCTCACTAACCATTCAAGCTAGCTCGTAGTGCGCGCAGAACGCTGTCCTTTGGCAGACGGATGACAGGTGTCATTCGCCATGTGGGTGGATGACTGTCTCTCGGTAGCGGACTATGATTGCGAATCAGATCAGCGAGAGACCGACGGGAAACCACACTTGCTGCAAGGCAGAATTCGTTGTTGCCGGCGCTTCGTACGCCTTGTTACGAACTTCTTGAAATACTTAACCGGAATCCTTCCTGAATTTGCTCCCTATCGTTGAGTGAAGGTTTGCAAGTCGGCGGGGAGTTTATCACGTTCCCGCAAGAGAAGAAGTTGCATAGCTACATCTTGCGCAAGACCACCTAGCTAGCACAAGAAAGTGGGCAAGCGGCACCGCCACTGCTAGCTACCCCTGTATCAAACGTACACTAGAATAGCCGCAATAGTCGATGCGAAGGCACCCTGATGGGCCAAGGATTCGCATCAACCCGCAAGAGCAATCAAAGCCGGGGGCGGCAAAAATGACCACTTTTCTGGGCAAATTTGGACCTGTTCGGTTGGTTCTTTGGCTGGCCGCTGCTGGCCTGTGCTTCGTTGTTTGGCCGAAGCTGGCTCTGTGGCCCAAGGATTCACTGATCAGTTACGCGTCGTCAAAACCTGTGGTTCTGTACTACGACGAGGATCGCAAGCTGACGGCATGGGACTACCAGGCAAACAAGCAATGGAGCGTCGCGGGACTCACCGCTCGACCACAGTTATCGTTTTGCCCAGCCGGCGCTCATGCGATTGCTATGATGGAACCGCCTGAGCGAATTCGAGTGGTTGATATTGCTCCGCCTCATCAATCACGTGAGTACAGACTCAGTGGCGACGAATCATTCACCGACCTGTACTTGGTGACCGCCGATGAACGATTTGCCGTGCTGCGAGAGGCTTCCCGCAAGAACTCGCCGTTTCTCGTTGTCGTCGATTTGTCGACGGGCCACGCCGTCGATCGATGGGACAGCACCTTGCCACCGCCTGTCCCCGGCCATCTCGACGTACCTCGCTACGGCCCCGCTCAACGGGTTTGGATATCACACTTCCAACACCACGAATCTAAGCGATCCCCCGCGCCTAAAGTTCCGCCTCGACAGCGCCTTCGCTTGGCTCACCGTGATCGCCATTTTTTTCGGCTTTTTCCAACTGCACCTCACGCCCTGGCAGTGGCGAGATCAAGCGACGCGCTTTGACGCCAAAACGTTTAGCGAAAAGGCCGAGTTTGCCTTCGAAATCTTGTACATGACCGCTCTGGGCGCTGCGCCTTGCGGCATCGTGTTGGCATGGCTGGGGCTGTGGCAATGGACTCGCTGGCGAACGGTCGCGTTTGGTGTGCTTGGTGTTTTCGTCGGACTTGCGTTGGTCATGCTCCTTGGCGAGGAGCTTTTCTGGCAAGTCCCCAAGACGTACGGCTATTGGGTGGCGGTTGCCGATGTCGCCGCGATTTTTCTTCTGCCGGTCGTGACAGGTGGTGGTGCCGTTCGCCATCGCCCGACGTGCTGGCTATCGATGGGTGAGGCCAGCTCCCATCCCAGTGGCCGCCACACCCCCTCAAGCAGGTGGATAACTTTTCCAGCCCCAACCCATCCACTTTCGTTGAAGTTTGCTTGCAAGCCCTGCGGCGTCCGCGGATAATTCAAAGTTGCCTACCTCACGGGCGGCGACTGGCGATGACTGCCACTCGGCCCCCTCGATTTGCCCACCTTTTGACGACTCGTCCCCCGAGTTCCCGCCTTACGAGTTATCTCGCCTACAAGGAAGCCACTATGCGATTGCGCTGGGTGTGGACACTTTCAGCCCTTGCTTTGCTGCCGTTTTCGGCCGCCCCTGCTCAAACAGCCTTTGCTCAAGAGAAACCAAAAGCTCCCGGCCTTGGCGATCCGGGCGCGCTCAACGCGATTGCCGTCGAGACCGGCCGGGAACGGGATGGAGTTACCATCCTTTCCGGCCGTGACGCCGCTCAGCAAATCGTCGTCACTGGCCAACACGCAACCGGACAGGTTCGTGACATGAGCCGCACCGTGACGTACAGTGCGACTCCGGACGGAATCGTTAAGGTCGATGCGACGGGCTACGTCACGCCGATCACCGAAGGGGAAGCGACGGTCAACGTCAACGATTCGGCCGGCCATTCGGCTGCCGCGAAGTTCAAAGTCACCGACATCACGCAAGATAAGCCGGTCAATTTCCCCAACCAAATCACGCCGCTGTTCACCAAATACAGCTGCAACGGCGGCGGTTGCCACGGGAAATCGGGCGGACAAAACGGCTTCAAGCTCTCGCTCCTCGGCTTCGAGCCCAAAGAAGACTACGAATACCTGGTGAAGGAAGGTCGCGGCCGCCGGCTGTTCCCCTCCGCTCCCGACCAAAGCTTGCTGCTCCTCAAGGCTTGTGCCCGTGCCCCGCACGGCGGCGGCCAGCGGATCGAGTTCGATTCGCCTGCCTATCGGCTGATCCGTCGCTGGATCGAGCAGGGGATGCCCTTTGGCAGCGATAGCGACCCGAAGGTCGCCCGCATTGAAGTGCTGCCTAAAGAGCGGCTGATGAACCGCGAGAGCACCCAGCAAATCACGGTCATCGCCCACTACACCGATGGCTCCACGGAAGACGTGACCCGCACGACAACGTTCGACTCGAACGATGCGGAAATGGCCGAAGTGTCGGTCACCGGCTTGGTAACCACCGGCCAGTTGACCGGTTCGGTCGCCGTGATGGCTCGCTACCAAGGACAAGTCGACGTCTTCCGCGGGACGGTCCCGCTCGGCGTGCCGACCAACAACTTGCCGCCCGCTAAGAACTATGTAGACGAACTTGTGTTCGCCAAGCTGAAGGCGCTCGGCTTGCCTTCGTCGCAAGTTTGCGACGACGCCACCTTCCTCCGCCGTGTGACCGTAGACTTGACGGGCCGGTTGCCGACGCCTGATGAGTCGCAAAAATTCCTGGCCAATAGCGACCCCAACAAGCGGTCGCAAAAGGTCGACGAGCTGCTCGATAGCGGAGATTACGCTGACTATTTCGCCAATAAATGGACGGCGATCCTGCGTAACAAGCGTCGCCAGGAAACGGAAAAGCCGATCACTTACGCCTTCCACCAATGGGTTCGCGATAGCTTCGCGCAAAACAAGCCTTACGACTTGTTCGTCCGCGAAGTGCTGACGGCAACCGGCGACTCCGATGTGAATCCGGCCGTGGGCTGGTATCGCGAAGTCAAGGAAATGTCGGCGCAGGTTGAAGACACGGCCCAGCTCTTCTTGGGCTTGCGAATTCAATGTGCTCGCTGCCACCACCATCCCTTCGAGAAGTGGAGCCAGCAGGACTACTACGGCTTTGCGGCGTTTTTCTCGCGCGTCGGCCGTAAGCGTGGTGAAGTTCAAGGCGTCGAGCGAATTGTCCACAACCGTGGTATCGCTCAAACGCCCAATCCCAAGACCGGCCAACAGGTAAAGCCGACCGGGCTGGGTAGTCCGTCGCTCGACCTCACGGCCGACGATGACCCGCGTCAATCGCTGGTCGACTGGATGTCGGCCAAGGACAACCCGTTCTTCTCACGATCGCTGGTCAATCGCTACTGGAAGCACTTCTTCGGTCGCGGCCTGGTCGATCCCGAAGACGACATGCGGGTGACCAATCCTTCCAGCAACCCGGCGCTACTCGACGCGTTGGCAAAAAACTTCGCCGAAAGCAATTTCGACCTGAAGAACTTGCTGCGGACAATTGCCAACTCGACGACGTACCAATTGAGCGCCGAACCAAACGAGTGGAATCAGGACGACAAGCAAAACTTCTCGCGTTACTATCCCAAGCGATTGAACGCGGAAGTGCTGCTGGATGCGATCGACTCGGTCACCGGTAACACCACCAACTTCGGTGGCGTTCCTGGCGGCACCCGCGCGGTGCAACTGCCTGATAACGGCTTTAACTCGTACTTCCTGACGGTATTTGGCCGCCCCGATTCCAGCAGCGCATGCGAGTGCGAACGGAGTTCCGAAGCGAACCTCGCTCAAAGCCTCCACTTGCTGAACTCGGCCGAAATTCAAGGCAAATTGACCGCCGGCAACGGCCGCGCTCAAATGCTGGCCAATGCCAAGGATCGCCCACACGAAGATCGCCTGCGGGAGTTGTACCTGGCTGCTTTCAGCCGCGACCCTCGTCCCGATGAGTTGGCCGTTGCGATGGCTCACATCAACAAGAACGAAGCCGATGTGAAGCGAGCCTACGAGGACATCGTCTGGGCGCTCATCAATACCAAAGAATTCCTGTTCAACCACTAAGAGGCTGTCCGAAAATCGGCATCATGCCGCTTTTCGAATGGAACAACGTCAAAAACCTTCGGTGTTTTGACGTTGCGACGACCGTCCAAGTCGTCAAGAGGCTATCCGAAACAAGATTGCGGATAGCCTCTAAGTCGAATCGCGGAATTTCCGCACGAAGCGTAACGTCACCTTCAAATAGGCCATAAAAAGATTGCCCCCTTTTCGCGGGTCAATCAGACTAAAAGTTGCGGGCATCGCCGATTACGCGACGCCTCGCAATTGCAGATGTTTGTCGATTCCGTCCGCTGTGAGTTGCGAAGAGTGTTATTCGCAGCCGTCGGTGGATCCCGCCCTTCCCAGCCCGCCTTATGCCGGTTCGCCAACGAGAACCGCTCCACTCGCTTCGCCGGCAATTCCGTCGGCCTTCGTTCCGCCAATGGTTCGAATGCGATGCCGAGACGGTCATTCCTGGTGAATCGTTCCCTTCCCGGAAATAGGAATTTCCGCAATGAAGTTTTCGAAGCTCGAACAAACTGTGTGTTTCGCCGCCAATAGCACGTGGGGATGGAGCCTCGCACTGGTATTGCTTTGCGGCAACGTCGTAATGGCGCAATTGCCGATCCCTCAATTGCAGTCGGTCTATCCACCGGGTGCAAAACAAGGAGCGGCGATCGAAGTCACGGTCGGCGGCAACAACTTCGACGACCCTGAAAAGCTGACGTTCAGTCATCCGGGCATCACGGCCGTCCCTAAGATGACGGAACCAACCGAGTTCGAACCGGCAGCCAAGCCAGTTGCCAATACGTTCAAACTAACAGTCGCTGCCGACGTACCTCCAGGTTTGTATGAGGTCCGATTCATCGGGCGGCACGGGCAGTCCAATCCCCGCACGTTCGTCGTATCGAACATGGAGGAGGCGCTCGAGCAACCTGGCAACAACGTCGAAAGCAAGCCGCAAGATTTGCCGGTCGGCAGTGTCGTCAACGGTCGCTGCGACGGGAACGCGTTCGATTTCTACAAGGTGACACTGAAGAAAGACCAGCGCGTCCTGATCGACTGCGTGGCCGATCGAATCGACTCGAAGCTGAACCCCACGATCTTGCTGCTTAACGCACAAGGGCGTGAATTAACGCGCGTGATGGATACCGTGGGTGAAGATCCCGTGGTCGATTTCATTCCGCTGGCCGACGGCGATTACATCATCAAGTTGTACGACTTTGTTTACAACGGCGGCCCCGACTACTTCTATCGCTTGAGCATCGCACCGGCGCCGCTGGTCGACTTTGTGTTTCCTCCGGCCGTGCCTGCCGGTTCCAACGAGGCGGTCACCATCTATGGCCGCAATCTTCCGGGAAGCCAACCAGCCGATGGCCTGATGCTGGGCAAGTTGCCGCTGGAAAAACTGACCCTCAACATTCAAGCTCCTGGTGGCGAGGGGGCGCAGCTTCCAGCCCCAAGTCAGGTCGACGTAAGCCCGCGTACTTCGATGCTGGACACGTTCGAGTATCGATGGGCTGGTCCACAAGGCGCGTCGAACGCCGTCGCGATCGGAATCGCGCAGGCTCCTTTAGCTCGCGAGTCCGAACCCAACAATACAGGCGACAAGGCGACGGTGGTGAACGTCCCCGCTGACATCGCCGGCCAATTCTTCCCTGAACGCGACATCGACTGGTATCAGTTCGATGCCAAGGCAGGCGACGTCTACTTCATCGAAGTCCTGGCGAGTCGGCTCGGTCGCAACTGCGATCCATCACTCCTGGTTCAACGCGTCGAGAAGAACGATCAAGGTAAGGAAACAGTGAGCGATGTCGGTGAAGCCGACGATGCGCCCGATCGCCCTCAGAAAATCGGCAGCGACTACGACACCTCGAGCGACGACCCGGTCTACAAGCTTTCGGTTCCCAAAGATGGAACGTATCGCGTCAAAGTTCGCGACCTGTTTGGCGATACGCGCCGCGATCCGCGATTCGTGTACCGGCTGATCATTCGCAAGCCGACGCCCGACTTCCGCGTCGCGGTGTTCCCCGATGTGCCCGTCGCGCCTCCAAATCCGCAAATGTCGAATTTGGATAGCCTGACGATTCGCAAGGGCGGAACAGGACTGCTTCGCGTCGTCGTCTCGCGACAAGATGAGTTCGATGGCGAGATCCAACTCAACGTCGAAGGGTTGCCCAATGGCGTCACCTGCAGCGGCGCGACCATCGACAAAAAGGTCAACACCGCAGCTCTGGTTATCCAAGCCAGCGACGGCATTGGCGCTTGGCAAGGTCCGGTTCGCGTGATTGCCAAGGCGAAGGTTGGGGAACAAGAAATCGCGAGGCCCGCTCGCTCCGGCACCATCAAGTGGGGAACGCAAAATCGCCAGGCCGACCCGCCCAAGTACCGCCCCTCTCGCGACTTGACGCTGGTCATTAACGATAAGGAAGTCGAGCCCGCGACGATTCAAATCGGCGATGGCAACCTGGTGACAACTTCGCTGGGCGGCAAAGTGACGTTGCCCGTCACGATCACCCGCCGCGGCGAGTGGAAAACGCCGATCAAGCTGACGCGCGCCGGGACGCCCGATCAGATCGTCCCTAAGGATATGAACCTCGACAACAACACAACGAGCGGCAACTTCGAGTTGGAACTGTTCCGCCAAGATGTTCCCGTGGGAACCTACACGTTCTATATGCGAGCGGAAGGAAATGTTTCCTACGAGCGCAATCCGGCGGCCATCGCGGCAGCAGAAGCCGAGCAAAAAGAGTTCGGCGATCGACTGAACAAGTACAACGAAGGGAAAAACGCCGCGACCACGGCTCGCGATCAAGCTAATCAAACGTCGCAGCAAGCCAAGACCGAAGCACAGCAGGCCGAAACGGCCCGCAACACGGCCGATGCGGAACTCAAGCAAAAGCAACAAGCCGCCAAGCAGGCAGCCGATGCGGCTGTCGCTGCAAAGGATGCGGCAGGAAAAGACCCCGCCAACGAAGGTCTGAAGACCGCCGCAGAAAACGCCCAAAAGGCGGCCGACGAAGCCGCCGCTCAACAAAAGGCCGCGGAGGAGAAATTCCAAGCAGCCGAGAAGGCGCTCAAAGACTCGCAAGAAAAGGCGAAAGCCGAAGAAGAAAAGCGAGTTAAAGCCGAAGCCGATCTGACGGCAGCAACCAACAAGGCCAATCAAGCCGCGCAGTTCAAGCAACAGCTTGATCAACGCGTCAACCAGATCAAACAAGCGAATCAAAAGAAAGACGTCCAGGTCGGACTGATTTCCACTCCAGTCAAAGTGAAGATCGTTCCCAGCCCGCTGGTTTTGAAATCGGCGGCGCCGGCAAGTGCCGTTCCGGCTGGTAACAAGGTCGACATTCCCATCACGTTCGAGCGTCAGTTCGGCTTCGACAAGCAAGTTGAAGTCTTCATCGAAGTGCCGAACGGATTGAAGGGTCTGCAGAACGCGAAGATCGACGTTCCGGCCGACAAGGCCGACGGCAAATTCGAGTACACGCCCGGCAAGGATTGTCCGCCAGGCGAATACAAATTGGTCCTCCGCCTGCGAGGTCGCTGGAATAATTGCCAATGCGACACTGTCGGCGATGTCACGTTGAAAGTTGATCCTCCGGCGGCTCAATAGCCGTTTCGTTTGCTCACTTCCCTTTTCGACTGCCTCACTCCCACCTGAAACATTTCCCTTTGGGAACTCACGCCATGGAACTTCGCGTAGCTCTTCGTTCACTGCTGGCCGGCACGACGCTGGCAATGGGTTCAGTTCTTTCGCTGCCTGTCTTCGCCGAGCCTCTTCCTGTCGCGGAAGTAAAGCGGGATACGCCGGTCGATTTCGAAAAGGAAATCCTGCCGATCCTCCGCCGCAACTGCGTGGCATGCCACAGTGCGACCGAAGCGGAAAGCAAGTTCGTCGTCGAAACGCCGCAGACGATTCTCAAGGGTGGGACGGAAGGCCCAGCGATTGTCCCAGGCAACTCTGCGAACAGCTTGATCTTTCAAGTTGCTTCGCACGCCAAAGATCCGATCATGCCCCCCGCCGGCAACGACGTGAAGGCGAAGAACCTCACGGCCGACGAACTGGGGTTGCTCAAGCTCTGGATCGACCAGGGAGCAAAAGGCGAAGTCAGCAAGGCCAGCGATAAGATCGTTTGGCAGCCGCTCCCCGCCAGCATGAATGCGATCATGGCGGTGGCGGTTTCGCCCGATGGACAGTACGCGGCAGCCGCTCGCGGCAATCAGATTTTCGTTTACCACGTGGCGTCGAAGCGCGAGCTTGGCCGTCTTACCGATCCATCGCTCATCGAACGCGGCATCTACAAGAATCCTGGCGTCGCCGATCTCGATACGATTCAGGCACTTCGCTTCAGCCCGGATGGAAAGTACCTCGCCTCAGGCGGGTTCCGAACTGCCAAGCTGTGGCGGCGGCCTGAACCGAGCAAGAAGGTCGACCTCGCTGCTTTGGAAGGCGCCCCGCGAGGAATCGCCTTGAGCGCCGATGGCAAGCAAATGGCCATCGGTGAAGAGACGGGAAAAATCAAGATCTACGACGTCGCCAGCGGACAAGTTTCCAAGACGCTGCAAGGACACACCGGCCCTGTGACCGGCGTTTCGTTCAGCGCCGATGGAACGCAGCTCGTCTCAGGCTCGCAAGATAAGACTTGCCGCTTGTGGAATATCGCCGAACAAAAAGAACTGGGGGTCTTCGAGAACCCCGCTCCGATCAATGCCGTTGCGATTTGCGGCGAAGGGAAGCTGGTCGCGGTCGCCGCGGCCGATAACAACCTGCGGCTGTGGAACCTTCCCACGCCTAAGGTCGAAGGCCAGGAACCGCCGAAACCAGTAAAAGAACTCGGACACGGTGGTGCGGTCTCTTCGGTTCAGGCTCTTGGTGCCAAGGGCGAATTCGTCGCCACCGGGTGCGCCGACGCACACATCCGGCTGTGGGACATCAACTCTGGACAGCAACTCAAGGCTTTCAACCACCAGGCTCCTGTCGAATCAATCGCTGTCTCGTCAGATATGAAGCGGTTTGTCACGGCTGGTTCGAACCAGGTCGCCCGCATTTTCAACGGCGATAATGGCCAGCAAATCGCCGAGCTCAAAGGCAACGTGAAGAACACCGTAAACGTCGGCGTTGCCACCCGCGCCGTGAACCTCGCCAAGCGGAATGTCGACTCGGCCAAGAAGGACCTCGACGAAGCTCAAAAGCGAAAGAGCTCCGAAGAAGAAAATCAAAAGAAGTCGATGGAGGAAGTGACCAAGACGGACACCGAGTTCAAGGCCAAGATGGAGGCAGTCAAACAACCGACCGCCGATAAAGAAGCCGCCGACAAGGCGCTCGTCGAAGCAACCGAAAAGAAGAAGACCAGCGAAGAGAACCAGAAGAAGGCCGGCGATGCTCAGAAGGTCGCACAGGAAAATGTCGACAAGGCCAACAAGACCCGCGAGGAAGCTCAAAAAGTCTTGAACGATGCGACAACCGCCGCGCAAAACGCGACCAACGCCGCAAACCAGGCGAAGGAAGCCGCCGCAAAGGACCCGAACAACGCCGATTTGGCCAAGGCTGCCGAAGTCGCCGTGAAGGCAGCCGAAGAAGCCGAAGCCAAACGCAAGACGGCCGACGAAGAAAAGCAAAAGCAGGAGAAAGCCGTCACCGATGCCAACACGGCCAAGCAGACAGCCGATCAAGACAAGCAAAAGGCCGACCAGGCATTCAACGAAGCGAACCAGGCCTTCACGCAAGCGGACCAGAAGGTCAAGCAGGTAACGCCCCCTTACCAAAAGGCGATGGACGAACTCGTCGCCGCCGAGCGTAACTTCAAAGCCGCGCAGCGGAGCGTCGAACGCGCTGTGGAATCGGTGAAGAAGGCCGTCGAAGCAATTCCTGGCTTTGAGAACATCGTCAAGCAATTCGAGGAAGTCGTTAAGGCGACTGAAACGAAACAACAAGAAGCTCAAAAGACGCTGGCCGAAGGGGACAAGCCTTGGCATGGCGTCGCGATCAGCCCCGATGGCAAGACAATTGCCACCGTCGGCGATAACTTGTCGGTGCAAACTTGGGATGTTGAGACTGGCGCTCCGATCGAGATTTACCCGGCCAATGCGGCCGCAATGAAGCTGGCGATTTACTTGCCCGATGGAACGCTCTTGACCGCCGCCGCCAACAACGCCGTCACATCGTGGGATTTCGCCACGAACTGGAAACTGGAACGAACGATCGGTTCGCCCGACGATGCCACGCAAATTGTCGACCGGGTGAGCGCGATCGATTTCAGCCACGACGGCAAGGTGCTGGCGACCGGCAGTGGCGAGCCCTCGCGCAGCGGCGAAATCAAGTTCTGGTCGGTCGAGAATGGACAACTCGTGCGAGCGTTGAAGGAGCCCCACAGCGATTGTGTTTACGGAATCGAGTTCTCACCCGACGATCAGCAGATCGCCAGTTGCGGGGCCGACCGCTTCGTGAAGGTCTTCAACGTCGGCGATGGCTCGTTCGTCCGATCGTTCGAAGGTCACACCCACCACGTGCTCGGCGTTTCGTGGCGAGCCGACGGCCGCGTCCTGGTGAGCGGTGGAGCCGACAGCGTCGTGAAAGTTTGGAACGTCCGAACCGGCGACCAGATGTTTACAGTCCAGGGCTTCAATAAAGAAGTCACCAGCGTTCGCTTTGTCGGCGAGACCGACCAGGCAGTTGCTTCCAGCGGAGCCAACATCGTCCGCATGATCAACGCCGCGGGCGGAAACAACCTCCGCGACTTCGGCGGCAATACGGATTTCGTCAACTCGGTCGTCGCGACCCCCGATGGCCAGCACGTCGTCGCAGGCGGCCAAGACAGTGTTCTGCGCGTGTGGCGTTTGGACAACGCTCAAATGTTCCACGCCTTCGAAGCGCCCAAGAGCGAAGTCACCAATCCGCAAGCGTCGAAGTAGCCGACTTTCCCAAAATCGGCCTGGGCCAACGGGTTCAGGCCGACTCGTTATCTGCGACGGGATACTACCGCAAGAGCCTGTTGAGGCAACCGTTCGTGGCTGCAACCCGCATCGATCGTCGGCGCGCGATTCAAACTTTGTTTTGTTCCAGCGCCGCGCTGGCGATGAACTTCCACCCTGAATGGGCTCGTGCGGAGTCCATGGCTGAGAGTCTCCACCTATTCGCGATTGGCGACTACGGCACGCTCTCGCCGGGACAAAACGCCGTCGCCAAAGCGATGGGCGCACATCGCGAAAAGCATTCGCTAACGCTCGCGGGCATGCTGCTGCTAGGAGATAACGTCTACGGCGCCGTGAAAGATGGCTTTCACGTCGATTCGCCGCGCTGGAACGAAGGCTTCGAGGCG
Organism: uncultured Pirellulaceae bacterium; assembly: GCA_964636985.1. Taxonomy (GTDB): domain Bacteria; phylum Planctomycetota; class Planctomycetia; order Pirellulales; family Pirellulaceae; genus CAZWSX01. The sequence continues at coordinate 63,501 of CAZWSX010000023.1, forward strand.
ATGTATCCCAGCGATGCGCTCAATTGCCCCTGCCACGTTGTGCTGGGAAATCACGACTACTCCGACAACGCCGGCGGCGAAGAAATCCAGCTGGCATATGCCAAGCGACCCGGCACGCGATGGAAACTGCCATCCAAGTGGTACCGACTCGACCTAGGTGAACACGCCCAGAGCGTCACCATTCTCGCACTCGATAGCAATGTTGGCCGCTACAAGGACGGCGGAGACGCACAACTGGCGTGGCTGGAGAAAGAGTTGGCCAAGCCTCGCGGCACGTTCACGCTCGTGATGGCCCATCATCCGATCTACTCCGATGGCAAGCACGGCGATACGCCTGCGCTTGCCAAGTGGGCCCCGATTCTGAACAAGCACCGCGTCCATGCGTACCTCTGCGGTCACGACCATGACATGCAGCATCTTGAACTGGCGGATCAATTCACTTCGTACGTGATTTCCGGGGCCGGTGGAGCCGGCGTGCGACCACTACAAGGAAAACGCGAACGCAAGTTCGGCCGCGACGTCCACGGCTTCACTCACCTGCAAGTGAGTAGCGAGGCGCTGACGTTTTCCCATCACGATACCGAAGGCAAGGTGCTTCATCGATTCGCCAAGCAGGCCGACGGCACCGTAGAAATCGGATAGCACTCGGCTTCATTTTCCGAGGCGCACAAAATCGAGCCCTGCCTTCGCGTAGCGCGAGCGCAGGATATCGGGATGCCCCGCGAAACCCATCCGCTTGGTGCTCTCGCCGTGGGGTCCCGAGAGTGCGAACCAGATGTTGGCAGGCAATTCACCCGCCTTGGCGAGCGGAGGAAAAGGCCCCACAGCCAATCCGTAGTCGGCTTTGAAAAACTCGCGAACGTGCTTGGCACGTTCGGCCAGCCAGGTGGGAATGTCTTCCCGGTCGTGCGTATGAGAAGGCTCGACGATGGCGCCTGCCAAAAACTGGGCCACGCTCGGCAGACCGCCGAGCCACTTGGCGATCTGGCCGGCCGTGCCAACTTCGAACACAGCGAGCTTCTGGCCGCGTTCGATCAGCATCCTGGCAACGGCCTGCTGCAACTCGTCGTCTTCGTAGCCGAAGACGAGTTCGCCGAGGCACTCGCGGATGATTTTCTCGGTGGGTGCCATCGCTTCCCGGCACGCGGCCTCGTTTTCGCCGGAAGCCGTGATGCGGAGCGTGATTGTCGCCTGACTGACTGTAATTCCCACACGCGGGTCGCGGCCGCGACGGATCAAGTCGGGGAGCATGGCCTCGAGATCGCTTTCGCCGACGCCGAAACACTTGATCCGCCGATTGGCAATCACGCGCGGCCGCTCTTGCATGGCAGCCACGGCGCCAGCGACGGTTCCTTGCCACATTTCCTTCATCTCGGCTGGAACGCCGGGCAGACAGAAGAACCGCCCCTTGTTTTCGGCATGGCCAGCTTGAGTGACGATTGTGAAATCGATTCCCGGCGCGCTTCCGTGAGGATTGTGGATCGCGATCGCGCCGCGCGGGAAAATGGCCTGGATTTCGTTGGCCGGTGGCATTGCCCGGCCGCGCCTCGCAAACAGTTTTTGAATGTGCTCAAGCGAGGCATCGTCGCGGACCAGATCGACTCCGGCCGCGTCGGCCAGAGCCTGCCGCGTGAGATCGTCGGCTGTGGGACCAAGGCCGCCGGTGACCACGATCACCTGGGCTCGCGCGGCGGCGATGCGGAAGACTTGCACATTCGCTTCCAGGTCGTCCCCAACGGTCGAATGGAACATCACGGGAACGCCGAGTTCCTCGAGCCGCTCGGCCAGCCACTGGGAGTTAGTGTCCAGGCGTTGTCCGCTTGTTAATTCGTCGCCGATGGCGATGATCTCGGCTCGCATGCCGCTTGCTTTCGAGAACGATAGAATTGGTTAGCAAATCGTCGTGGCACTGAGTAGCTTGCGGCCAAGGTGGGCCGGACAATCTTGCCCGGCGGTGCCTGAGTCAACTGTCAACGGACAGGATTGTCCGTCCTACTTCTTGTCGGCTTCTTCGCTGATCGTGATGCTCTCCATGACGTCGCCTTGCTTGATTGCATTGACGATATCTTGACCTTCAATCACCTTGCCGAAGACCGAGTGCTTGCCGTCGAGCCAAGGCGTGGCGACGTGCGTGATGAAAAACTGCGAGCCGTTGGTGTTCGGGCCAGAGTTAGCCATCGACAGGATGCCGGGGCCGGAATGCTTCAGCGATGAGTCAAACTCATCGGCGAATTTGTAGCCAGGGCCGCCCGTTCCGGTTCCCTGGGGGCAACCGGTTTGGACCATGAAGTCATTGATCACACGGTGGAACTTCAGCCCGTTGTAAAACCCTTCGCCGGCCAGCTTGGTGAAGTTGCCGACCGTCTTGGGAACCTTGTCCCCGAAGAGTTGTAGTTTGATGGTTCCACGGTTGGTTTTGATGGTTGCGACTTGCACGTGAAGCTCTCTTGGCGATTCGCCTTTAGACGTTTCTGAATGGGGAAACCGGTATCAGAAACCAGATTTGCTAAGTTCACAAGGGAGGGGGACGTGTTGGTCTCCTGAGTCGCACTAAGTTGCGAGCGTTTCGGGAGTTCCAGCCCAACTTGGACTGCTTGGGAGAAGCGGTCCGACTGAAAGCATGCATTCTCCTGGCCCGTCCGTTAGACTAGGGACCGAGCCCACCTTTCCAGGTTCTGTCCTGGAAGCCTTCGACATCCTCACGCCACCGAGGTCTCCCATGAAGAAGAGCACCGTAACGAGCAGCACCGGTCCGAATCGCTCACGACGCAAGTTTCTTAAGACCAGTACCCAGTGGTTCGCCGCGAGCGCGCTGGCGACGCAGTTGGTTCGCCCCGTTTGCGCGACTCTTGGCGAACGAGTACGCGTCGGAATCATCGGCGCGACTGGCAAAGGAGACTATGGCCACGGTGTCGATGTGGCGTTCACCAAGATACCCAGCGTCGAGATCGTCGCTCTCGCCGACGCCAACGATGCCGGCCGCGAGGAAGCGAGAAAACGCACCAATCCGCAAAGGGTCTATGCCGACTACCACGAAATGTTTTCCCAAGAGAAGCTCGACATCGTGGCCATTTGCCCACGGTGGATCGACCAACATCACGACATGATCGTCGCGGCGGGCAAGGCCGGTTGCCACGTCTACATGGAAAAGCCTTTCTGCCCCACGCTGGCGGAATGCGACTCGGCAATTGCCGAACTCACAAGCAAGAATCTGAAACTCGGCATCGCGCACACGGCCCAGTACTCGCCGGTTCTCGACGTTGTGAAGTCGCTGATCAAAGAAGGGGAAATCGGCGAAGTACTTGAACTTCGAGGGCGTGGAAAAGAAGACGCGCAGCGCGGCGGCGGCGAAGATCTGTGGGTCCTGGGCTCACACATCTTTGCCCTGATGCGCGCACTCGCTGGCGGCGATCCCAAATCGTGTTCGGCGGTCGTCTTGAATCAAGGCCACAAGGTCACCAAGGCCGACGTCGTCAAAGGTGCCGAGGGGATCGGCCACCTCGCAGGCGACAACGTGCAAGCACGATACGAGTTCGCCAGCGGCGCGCTGGGCCAATTTGGTTCGCGCCGCGGCGCCGCCGGGAATCCATCGCGTTTTGCCATCCAGGTGTTCGGCTCCAAAGGCGTGATCGAGATGGAAAGTGGTTACTTGGCGAAAGGGTACATCCTTCGTGATCCAAGCTGGTCACCGGGGCGATCGGGCAAGTCGTGGGAGCCAATCACATCGGCGGGAATCGGAAAGCCTGAGCCTCGAACCGACGGCACATATGAAGGAGGCCACATCGCGGCCATCAACGACTTGATCGAGAGCATCAAGCACGATCGTCCCACCAAGTGCTCGGCCGACGATTGCCGGGGGATCATTCAAATGATCGCGGGGGTATTTGAGTCGCACCGCGTGGGGGCGCCGGTCGAGTTTCCGCTCAAAACTCGCGTCAATCCGCTGACGCTCTTGAGCTAGCCGATTCTTTACGCTTCCTCAACGTGATGGAGACGAGAGATGCGCATCAAGCATCGACGTGAGTTCCTGAAGGCCGGAGCCGCCGTGGCTGCTACGACGGCGGTTACCCAGTTCGGTCTCGTCGCCAAGGCAGCCGCCAGCGAGCGCGTTCGCGTCGGAATCGTCGGGGCGGGGGGGCGCGCCCTATCGCTGATCGACTCCTTTTCGGGCAACTCGTCGGTTGAGGTCGTGGCCATTGCCGATCTCGATCCCAGTCGCCTTCCCATGGGGCTTGAAACGGCGAATCGGCGGCAAGGAAAAAAGCCTCGCGGTGAAATCGACTTTCGCAAATTGATCGACGACAAAACGATCGATGCCTTGGTCGTCGGTACGCCCGACCATTGGCATGCGATCCCCACCATCCTCGCGTGCCAGGAAGGCAAGGACGTGTATGTCGAAAAACCCGACAGCCACGATATTGTCGAGGGGATGCGGATGGTCGCGGCGATGCGTAAGCACAAGCAGATTGTGCAGATGGGTTCGCAACATCGCTCGACCAAGCGATTGCAATCCGCGATCGAGTTTGTGAAGACAGGCGCACTTGGCAAACCAGTCGCCGCGAAAGCATGGGAAAGCACCAAGCAAGGTGCCATTGGATATCCGGCCGACTCAGAGCCGCCCAAGGGCGTCGACTACGACATGTGGGTCGGCCCCGCGCCGATGCGGCCCTTCAACGTGAATCGCTTCCACGGACGATGGCGCTGGTTCTACGACTTCGGCACGGGTGATCTTGGCAACGACGGCGTGCACCGGCTCGATATGGCAGTCGCCCTCTTGAGTGCCGCTTGCGAGGGTAAGGGAGAACCGGCGATTGGCTTACCATCGGGCATTTTCGCCAGCGGCGGCAAGTGGTATTTCGACGATGCCCAGGAGTTCCCCGACACGATGCAGGTGAACTACGAGTTCGGCACCGGCAAATCGACCAAGCTGCTTACGTACGAAATGCGAATCTGGGCGCCGTACAACTACCTGGGCGAAAGCGAGGGCTCGGCGGTTTTCGGCGACCAAGGTTACATCACGATCGGTAACAATCGCTGGACCGCCTATGGCAAAGGAGGCGAGGTGCTGGCCAAGGGAGATGGGGACAGCCACGAGGCGCCGCACGTGCAGAATTTTGTCGACTGCATCAAGTCGCGTCAGAAACCGTACTGCGATTTGGAGACCGTTGGCCATCCGGCATCGGTGCTTTGTCATGCAGGGAATATCTCGGCGCGAGTCGGACGGAAGTTGATCCTCGATCCGGCCACCGAAATGTTCGAAAACGATGCCGAAGCCAATGCTCTTCGCGGCCGGCCAGAGTATCGCAAACCTTGGCTCCTGCCCGAGGTCTAACGGCCTGGTTCCCCATTTTGATTTCATGTTGCAGCAAAGTCCCCACCACAAAGTCGTCATGAAAAAATCGATCTTGGTCCGATGTGTCTTCGTTCTTTCGATCTCTTTGGTAATCCTGAGCGCGTACGCGGATGGTCCGGCAGACAACAACCCGGCGACCGTTCGGCGCGTTCCTAAACTGGGAGTCGACGTTCCGGCGGAGAAAGCCGAGAAACTCAAGGCCGGCCTGGCCGAGTTGGAGAAGACGATCGCGGCCATTCACGAGACCAAAGATACTCGGCGAATCGCGCTGGTACCCGACGTTGTCATCTTTCACAAAGCTGTGAATGACGCGCTCGCTTATCAAGAGTTTTTTGCGCCCGAAGAAATCGACGCTGGCTTCAAGCTTTTGGAAGCCGGAAAAGAGCGGGCCGCTCAGTTGCTTGACGGCAAAGCTCCGTGGACGGAAGCAACAGGTCTTGTTGCGCGGGGGTATGTCTCCAAGATCGATGGCTCGGTGCAACCCTATGGGCTCGTGATCCCTCCCAACTACACGAACAAGACGGCTGGCCGTTATCGACTGGACGTCTGGCTGCATGGCCGCGGAGAAGTCCTATCGGAACTGAACTTCATCCGCGGCGTGACATCGAATGCGGGAGCCTTCCAGCCAGCCGACACGATTGTTCTGCATCCCTACGGGCGCTATTGCAACGCCTTCAAATTCGCAGGCGAAGTCGACGTTTACGAATCCCTCGCGCATGCATCGCAGCAGTATCGGGTCGACGACGAGCGTGTTTCGATTCGCGGTTTCTCGATGGGCGGGGCAGGGTGCTGGCAATTTACTGTTCATGATCCGAGCCGTTGGTTCGCGGCGAATCCGGGTGCAGGATTTTCGGAGACGCCGGAGTTCCTCAAGGTCTTTCAAAAAGAAACGCTTACCCCTGAGCCGTGGGAAGAGCGGCTTTGGAACTGGTACGATTGCCCGCCTTATTGCGAGAATCTGAAACAAGTTCCTACGATCGTCTACAGCGGTGCCGACGATACGCAAATTCAGGCCGCACAGCGAATGGAAAAGGAACTGGCGCTGCACGACATGAAGATGCGGCACATCATCGCTCCCAAAACGGGCCACACTTTTACGCCCGAGGCCAAGAAAGAAATCGAACTTGGCATGTCGCAACTCGCCATCGCCGGGCGAGAGCTGGTTCCGCGTGAGATCGCATTCACTACGTATACGCTTCGGTACAACCGCTGCGCGTGGCTCACGCTCGAAGGACTGGGCGAACATTGGAAAAAGGCGCGCGTCGAAGCCAAGCTCTCCGAAGCTCCCGCCAGCGCCGCCGGTGGACCGGTTGCCAATCGCCTTCGATTGGACGTGACCAACGTCACTGATTTGCGGCTTGAGATTCCGGCCGGCGGTTGGCCCCTGTCGCTCGATTCACCGGTCGAAGTCTCGATTGTGAACGGGGATCGAGACAACCTCGCTGTCCAAACCATCGTCACCCCGCCTGCGGAGACGGATCGCAGTTGGCGGCTTTCGCTTTATCGCGACGGAAATCGCTGGGTCGAGGGCCCTCGTAAGGAGAGTTTGCGAAAACGTCCCGGACTTCACGGCCCGATCGATGATGCTTTCCTCGACTCGTTTCTGTTCGTGCGCCCGACCGGAAAGTGCGCGAGTCCCCAAGTCGATGCGTGGGTGCACAGCGAAATGAACCGGGCAATCGAGCATTGGCGCCGGCACTTCCGAGGTGTTGCGCGCGTGAAGAATGATACCGATGTGACTGAGGAAGACATGAAATCGTCCCACATCGTGCTGTGGGGCGATCCCAAGGCCAATCAGCTGCTGGGCAAGATCGCCAATCAGTTGCCGATCAAGTGGTCGGCTGAAAAGGTCGCGGCGGGGGAAAAGTCGTTCGACGCCGCCAGCCACGCCGCGATCGCCATCTATCCCAATCCTCTGTCGCCTTCGAAGTATGTGGTCCTTAACAGCGGATTTACGTTCCGTGACTACGACTACCTGAACAACGCCCGGCAGACGCCGAAGCTTCCCGACTGGGCGATCGTCGACGTCTCGGTTCCAGCCGACTCCCGATGGCCAGGTAAGGTCGTCGCGGCCGACTTTTTCAATGAACAGTGGACTTTTGGCAAGTGATGGGGTCACCGGGGATCGGACAAGCAGCTTCGCAACGGCGGAGCGGCCCAACGGGTATTTTCGAAATTCGCCGCCTTTCATGGCGGCTTTACTTTCTGGGATTACAACTACTTGAATATCGCCGCGCGAACGCCGAAACTGCTCGGCATGGCAACGGATTCGAAGCTGAACTGAAAGACTGGTGATAACTAACGTTTTTCAATGAGCCGCGGGTACCTATGGCAACTGACGTCAACGCATACACGGCGCCGTCCACCCCTGCTATTCGCCAGGCGTTTCAGGCGAGTGGTCGAGTCGACTGGCTTAAGTTCTTGGTCATCACGCCGCCAGCCGCTGGGTTTATCGCATTTCTGGCCGCTCTCATATTGGCATTCTTTGCGTGGATTGGCTTTTCACTGGCCGTGATCATGCCAGCCGTTGCCGGCTGCGGCGCCGGACTGGCGATGTACGGCGTGATCCGGTTAACTCATTGCCGTAGCTGGGGGCTGGCGTTTTTTACCGGGTTGGTCGTAGGTACGGTGGTATACCTATACAGCTTCCAACTCTCGGCGGCGCTTTTCGCGAGGCAACCGTTGGGAGCAATATTCGTTTGGCTGCTGCCTGGTATCATCATCGAAACGGTCAACAATTGGACGTTCGGCAAGCCGGGGCAAGCAAACAATGCCCAACCCGCACCCCTGTTCAACTGGATCATGTTTGCGTTCGAGTGGATCTGCTGTGCAGGTGCGGCAGCGGTTTTTGCCGGCAGCGCGGCCACGGCGGGCTACTGCGAACGTTGCCAACGCTGGATGACAACGAAAGACGTAAAAACGACGCCGGGTGCCGCGCAGGCCGTTGCGATAGCTTTGGCCGATCATTCCAAATCGCACGACCTGATCTCGGCTTTGCCGGAAATCACTACCGCCCCGACCAACTCGGATCACGCCAGCTTTTCGTTAGAAGGCTGCACCCACAACGGCGCGTTCGACGAGGCGAACTTTTTTCTCACGGCCAACGAAGTTGCCGGATCAGGCGAGAACCAGAAGACCATCACGGTGCTGCAGAAGGTGGCGCTTACGCCCGACGAATTCGCCCTCTTGGCAACCAAGATTCCAGCTTTCGCGGAAACGAAATAACGCCTCCGCTTGAAGTGCACCTTTTTGACCTAAGCCACTTTGCGGAGTGGGATGATCCGCGGCTCGGTGGCGATTTCGATCCGTTCGTGGATCTGTTCCGCGACGCGGAGGGCTTCGGCTCCGGCACGGCCGTCGACGCGAGGTGCTTTTTGGGCACGAATGGCGGCGAAGAAGTCGCGTTGTTCGTCGTGAATCGCGTTCGAAGTGGGAACCTCAAGCCGTTCCAGCGGCAAGTAATCGCAGAACAGCCGCTCCTTGACGTGCGTCCACTCGAGTGGCGTCATCGCACCTTGTTCTGTGGTTCGTTCATGGAGCGATCGGCCACGCGTCATCCATTGAGCTGTCTTGGCTTGGAAATCGACCCACGCCCAGCCTCTGTTGTCGATTGCTCGCAAGGTCCGCACCACCGACGGGTGGACGCGCGACGCCGACAGGCGGGCTGTCTCTCCGTTAGCGAAGGTCAGTTCCGCTTCGGCCCAATCGAGATGAGGACCAAAAACGACGCCTCCGCGAGCGGCAATGCGATGGACCTCTCCCTTGACCCACGACAAGACCAGGTCGATATCGTGAATCATCAGGTCGAGGATGACGCTTACGTCGGTCGATCGGCCCGTGTAGGTGCCACAGCGCACCGCTTCGACGAAGGTCGGTTGACTGACCTTCCCGCTTGCGGCGACAAACGCCGGATTGAATCGCTCAACATGTCCCACTTGCAGGACCGCGGCCGAACGCTGCGCCAGTTTGACCATTTCGTCGGCTTGTTCGGTATCGAGCGAAATCGGCTTTTCGACCAGGACGTGAATGCCGTTGCGCAGCAGTTTGCACACGATCGCGTGATGCTGAGCGGTGGGAGCCGCGACGACGGCGGCGTCGACCTGGCCCAACAAGTCATCGTGCGAGGAATAGGCGCGGACTCCGTTTTCGGCGGCCACCGACAAGCGATTTTCGGCGACGGGATCGACCACGGCGACGAACTCGATCTCGCTCCCTTGGTGCTGATTCATCAGTCGCGAGTGGATCCGGCCCAGGTGGCCAGCCCCGACGACGGCGGTGCGAAGCGGTTTCATGCTGCTCTCCTTCGATCGCGCGAGCGACCGTGACGCCCCTCGCATGTTGTTTCCGCAAAACTAAGCAAGTGATTGACCTGCGGAATCAACCAACCATTCTCACGCAAAGTTGTTCGGGCCCGGTCGATTCCTGCTCGCTGGCGATAGAGCAGGCGGAACGCTTCGTTGAGCGATCGAATTTGTTCGGAAGTGAAGCCGTTGCGTCGCAGGCCCACCAGGTTGATGCAGCGGGGCCGCGCGGGAACGCCTTCGACCAGCATGTAGGGAGGAACGTCTTGCACGATGCGGCTGACACCGGAGGTGAAACTGAAACCTCCGACGGTCACAAAGTGATGGATGGCCACGGCGCCGCTGATCACAGCGGAATCGTGAATGTGGACGTGGCCTCCTAACAGCACGTTATTGGCCATCAAGATGTGATTGCCGATTCGGCAATCGTGCGCCACGTGGCAGCCGGCCATCAAGAAGCAGTCGCTGCCGACGATCGTGACCCCTTCTTCTTTTTCCGTGGCGCGGTTGATGGTCACCGATTCGCGGATCACATTGCGATCGCCGATGACGACCTCAGTTGGGCCGCCGCGATAACTGATATCCTGCGGCGGCGCGCCGATCACCGTGTGGGGATAGACATGGTTGTCGCAACCCAGCCGCGTTCGCCCGTCGAGTACCACGTGGCTCTCGAGATGGGTGCGGTCGCCCACCACCACGTCGGCACCGATACGGCAGAAAGGGCCGATGTGCACATCGGCGCCGAGTGTCGCCCGTGGATCAACGGCTGCAAGAGGTGAAATCAAGGTTGCCATAGGTTGGATTTACAAGAATTGGCAAACCGAGGCCACGTCAGATTCATTCAAATGGTGAAAGAGGAGACCGGTCCAAAAATGTAAACTTTGGACCGCTTGGAACAATTTGCAATTGGCAAAAGAACAAGCAGTGCCAGCAGATTGCAACAAGGAAAAGAGCGAATCGAAGTCGCCCCGCGATCGCCGGCACCATTCGCTTGATGGCGCTGCCCTATGAACTACGCCCTGCGATTGACTACGCAGTGCGGCGGCTCGCCACCTGGGGGCGTGCTTCTTTGAGAATGGCCTTCACCAGCTCAGCATTCAGCCGGTGACCGCTACGAAACGCGGAAATTCGGCCGGCGATATCGCAGCCGCACAGCGCCAAGTCGCCGACCAGGTCGAGCATCTTGTGCCGCACGCACTCATCGGGATAACGCAACACGTTGTCACGCAGTCCGTCGCTGTCGAAGACGAGCAGGTCTTGCGTGGTCACTCGCAACCCAAGGCCGCGGGCGCGAAGCCAATCGGCTTCTTCCTGCAAGATAAAGGTTCGAGCCGGTGCCAAATCGCGTTCGAAGCTTGCGGGATCAATGCCGAGTTCAACGGTTTGCCGGCCGATCGGACTCCCGACACCGTAGTCCAAGCGGTAACGCACACGAAATTCGCTGTCGTGGCCGGGATTCGCTTCGACCCATGCCTCTCCATCACCGACGCGGAGCGGCTCGGTGATGACGAGTCTTGTTCGTTGAAAGGGTTGCTCGACGGCGCCGGCCTCTCGCAAGGCTTCGACGAACCGGGCGGAAGAGCCATCGCACCCGGGCAGTTCGGGGCGATCCACCCAGACTTCGCAGTTGTCGATGCGAAGGCCGTACAAGGCGGCCATCAAATGCTCGACCATTTCGACGGTGGCACCGTCGGCCTGCAGGCTGGTTCGGCGCGGCGCTTCGATCCGATTGGCGACATGCGCGGCAATGCGCCGCGGCCTTTCAAAATCGGACCGAACAAAGACGACGCCGGTGTTCGGCAGAGCGGGGCGGAATTCGACCGAGACGTCTTGCCCGCTCCAGTAGCCGAATCCGGCCAACCGAACGGCTGTCGCGATCGTACGCTGGTTACGGAGTGGAAGCGTCAAGGTGGTCACATCAGGGGCGGGAAGTTAATCATCAAGCCGCCGGCAACCGTCGCCGACGGCCAAGCTTGAAGGCAAATCGAGGCTATTTGGTCTTGGTTGCCTTTTCTTTTCCCGCGATCTTGGGACCAGTCCCTTCGCCACCCTTGGTGCTAACGGGAGCCGAGGACTTCGTGGGAGTATCGCGATTGATCTCTTTGATGATCTGATCGGTGATGTCCAAGCCCTTTTGATAGATCACCATCTTCATGAGCCCCATCCGGACCGAGTTGGGATCTTCCGGCTTCATCTCCGAGCCCGAGTGCCGCAGCACGAGACCGATGCGGTAGCGGGCGGCAAAATCGGCCGTCACTTCCTCGACCTGCTTGTAGGTCTCGTAATAGATCTTTGCTTCTTCCTCAGCCAAAGCCTTTTGTTCGAGGGTCAGCTGGACGCGCAGTTCGCTGTCGCTCTTGGCGAGCTCCGCTTCCTTCTCTTTGTACTGGGGCGTGCCTGGATTGAATTTTTCCAGGTCATCCTTCATGCGGAGGATCTTGGTTTGTTCGGTCTTGGCCGACTTCTCCAGCCCCTTGAAGCGCTCACCCAGGGCCTTGAAGCGTTCTTGGAACTCCCCGTGCTTCTCGAACACTTTATTGATGTCGATCAACGCGACATTCGTACCGCTAGGCGGATTTTGGCCTTGAGCCGTAGCGAAGTTGGCGACACCCAACAGCATGCAGAGGGTGGCAATCAACGCATACGCCAAACGGGAGTTTCTCACTTCAGCGCTCCTTGCTGAAAAAAAGCTGTGCATCATGCAGACCGTCGGTCTTGATAGTCGACTCGTACGTCTCGGCTCCGCCTGGCCAAAGCCATCTCCGCGAAACGCGGTGGTCTTTTACTCGGAAATCTTAAACTTCGTAAAGGTCAAAGTCCGCGCGAATCAGCCAACCACGGCATAAGCCGCAAGTCTTGCTTATTCGCAATCGCCCTGTTTTATCGGGAAGACTTCGCCCTGTCCTTAAATTCTTCCAAGCAACGCCTCGGGGAAATGCTGCTGGCAATGCCACGTACATTGCCAAATGAGAGATGCCAGCATTGCCACGCGAACGGTATCCGGTAGAGCGGAATGAATGCAGGTCACATGCCAAACGGTGGCGCCGCCATGCTATCGCGACGACGGGGCGACGCTAGCGCGGGAGGCCTGGCTGGCATCGCGTAGGTCGAAATGGCGAGGAGCCTTGTCAGTAAGGCCAAAGCGCCCTTGCGCTTGCACAATCGACCGGAGAGCGGCCAGTTTTTGCGCTGCCGACGGCTCCCCCTTGGCCTCCCGACCTGGCGCGCTTCCCCAAACGACATCGTCCCCCGAACAGCTAAAGAGGTGATACGTGGTCGAGCGGCTGTCGATTCCGTCGGCCATTTCAATCCGATACAGGCCGGCCGGACGCCAATCGGTGGCAAGGGCTCCCGCGAGTTTCGCTGCCCCGACGATCTTCTCGTCGTCCCATTTGGACCCAAAATCACCTGAGGGATACAAGCCGAACGCGTAGATGCGAAGGAGATCTTCTTTCACAAACCTGTCGGGCAAGTCCTTGGCATTGAGCACGACTCCCGCCGCGTCGATTGGAATCACGCCTTGCTTGGGTTCGCCATCGCGGGGTTTTGGCCGCTCGACTTCCACTGCGGCAACCGGTTGGCGATAGGCCACATCGATCCACAGTTCGCCGGGGTAGTGCTTCTGGACGCGTTTAACGCGCGAAATCCAGGGATGAAGGGCCAGAGTTTGCCCAACCCGCTCGACGACGTTGTTGTCGAGCAGCGACATCGGATTGTTTTCGAAATTGGCCGCGATTTCCTTGGCCAAATCGACGCGCACATTTTGCGGCGGCGGCGTGATATTGATCCGCTGCGGGGCGATGACGAACTCTTTCCCGCCCCGAATTTCCTTGGCGAATTGCATCCACGAGACGCGGGCGGTGATCGCACCCGTTCCCACAAAGAATGCCAACCACAATATGTTCCGCCGTGCCAGCCACGTGATTGGGGTTGGCTCAGGCGGGGCGGCTGCCTTTTCTGCGCGCTTGCTCGGCATGGGTCGAATGTTGAAGGAAGCGGTTGATGCCGAAGATTCTGAAAATGCCCGTGTTTTCCGGGCATTCGGGAATGCACCAACCTCTTCGTCGACCCACGAAGTTCGGACTCGCTACCAAATCTCGAGCGCTAGCTCCAAATCGACCGCCATCCGTTCGTGTACGCGGTCTCGCACCGTTTCGATCAGCGTTTGCACGTCTGACGATTTTGCGTTTCGTCCGGTTATCACAAAGTTTGCGTTGCGGCCGCTCAGTTCGGCATCGCCCACGCGAAAGCGGACCAGCCCCGATTGTTCGATAAGCGATTTGGCTGTGGCCCCCGGTGGATCGCGAAACAAACAGGCGGTGGTGGCGTCGGATGGCGGAAGCGAGGCCTTCTTGATGATCCAGTTCTTTTGCATCCGCTTGGTCAAATCGATCGGATCGCCGCGCTCCAATTCGAATCGAGCGGACAGATAGACGGGCCCCTCCAAGATGCTGGCTCGGTAGGTAAAGCGAAGCTCGGCCCCAATCCGCTCGACCAATTCCCCTTGTGGAGTCAGCACCGTAACCGACTTGGTCCATTGCCCAATGTCGACGCGCGTCGAGCCCGCATTTCCGTGGATGGCACCGCCGACGGTTCCTGGAATTCCGCACAAGTCCTCGAAGCCCGCCAGCCCTTCTCGTGCGGCAACCGATGTGACGTGGGCCAACTTGGCTCCAGCACCTGCCGTTAAGGAATTCTTGCCGGATTTGATTTCGGAAAAGACGCCCGCCGACAGGCTGATGGTCAGGCCTTTGGCGCCCGCATCGTGGACCAACAGGTTCGAACCACCGCCGAGCATGTGGATGGGAATTCCCGCTTCCCCAGCGCGGCGAACGAGGAGGGACAATTCGTCGACACTTGTAGGCTCGGCAAAGAATTCGGCCGGCCCTCCCAAGCGAAGCCAAGTCCAATGCGACAGGGGTTCTCCCTCGCGGACAATGTGTTCAAGTCCGGCAGTCCAGGCCATTTTCATCTCTCACAAAGCGATAAGCGTTTTTCTGAATTGTAGCGAAGCTGAGGCGAGATGCGGGCGATGGTACTAGCCCGCTTTTCCCGCGACAAATGGGTTTGTTTCGATCTCGGCGCCGACCGTCGTCGGCGGGCCGTGCCCTGGCAAAACAATGGTGTCCGCCGGCAACGTGTAGAGTTGTTCCCGGATGGACTGCGCAAGTTGTTCGAAGTCTCCATCGGGAAAATCGGTCCGGCCGATTGAGCCCTCGAACAAGACATCGCCGCCGAACACGATCGAACGCGCCTCCCCCTTCCAAACAAAGACCACATGGCCGCTCGAATGGCCGGGCGTGTCACGAACTTGCAATTCAAAACCGGCCAGGTCGAGCACCTCCCCGTGCTTTACCAAACGATCGGCAGGCGGGCTGGTAAACCCCATCCCATACATCGACGAGAGGTTTTGGTCCGGGTCGCTCAGCTTGTCGACCTCCTTTTCGCCAATGATCAGGGGTGCCTCAGGCCAACGTTTTTTGAGGGCCTCGTTCCCAGCAATGTGGTCGGCGTGGCCATGGGTGTTCAGGATCGCGGCCGGGGTCCAGCCGTTACGCTCCACCAAGGCGATAATCGAATCGAAATCGCTTCCGGGATCGAACACAAGGCATTCGGTCCGTCCCACGCGGGCGACGATGTAGCAGTTCTCGCTGAAGATCGGGGAAACCACGCGCTCCAGCACAAGCTCGTTTTTCACAGAAAATCGGTCCCCCATGGAATGAACGCACGCAAAGCTGATCTCCCCCCAATACCGGAATCCCGTTACCATCCCAAAAGTTACAAACGCTTTGAAAAGTCGCTTCCCCTAACAAGTGGGGATTCAGCGGCCTGCCTTTACAATGTGGTTGTAACCTTTTCCGCAGTTTTGCGGGACAATGGACGAGCTACCACTCGCTGGATACATGGTAAAAATAGGCTGGGTCTTCCGAATGTCGGGAAACCCGGGATCAAACCACGAAATGTGGTCCACAAATTAAACCGGCACGTTAGTTGCCTCGAATCCTTTTGTCCGATGAATAGGTACAGGCTGCAAGGAAAGCCAGCCTCACCCGGACGATTATCGAATTCCGGATGTTGTTTACCCGAGGAGCGGAATACATGGCGACAGTTAACAATTCGCGGCGTCTGTTTTTGGGTGCAGCGGGCGCGGTAGTCGCCGCTTCCGCTTTAGCCGGCGTCTGCAATGCCCAAAACCCCAAGAAGCAGCGTCCTTCGGAAAAGGTAGCTAAGAAACCGGGCCCCGTGGCCGATACGAAGCACCCGCTCGACGACGTGCTGCCGCTGGCAGAAGACGGCGTCGCTCGCATCCGCGCCGAATTGCACGACTACGATTGCACGATCGTGAAGCGTGAGCGAATCAGTGGGAAGCTTGGCAATCAAGAAACGATGTATGCCAAGATTCGCAATCGCAAGATCGTCGACGGCCGCACCGTAGTACCGTTCGCGGTTTACCTGCGATTCGAAAAGCCTGAAAACCTCAAGGGCCGCGAAGTCCTTTACGTCGAAGGGAAAAACAACGGCAAGATGTGGGTCCGCGAAGCGGGCAGCCTTGGCAAACTCGCGGGCGTTCTCTCGCTCGACCCCAAGGGCTCGCTGGCGATGCGCGGGCAACTTTATCCCATCACCGAAATCGGCCTCGAGAACCTGCTGGTCAAGCTGCTTGAAAAGGGCAATCGGGACCGGGCTCGCGGCGAGTGCGAAATCAATGTCGACGAGGACATGCTGATCAACAAGCGCAAATGCACGTTGATCGAAGTCGTCCACCCTGAGCGTCGCCCGTATTTCGATTTCCACAAGGCCCACATCTACATCGATCGGGAGTTGGAACTCCCTTGCCGGTATGCCGCCTTCACTTGGCCAACCAAGGAAGAAGAACTGCCGGTGATCGAGGAGTACACCTACCTCAAGATCCGTCCGAACGTGGGATTCGAAGAAATCGATTTCAGCCCGGAGAACCCGGAATACAAACTGAAATAGCCGTAGCCGCACTCGCCCAGAGTGCGGTCGCCGCGAAGTTCTTGCAACGAAATTTCAGAGATGCCCGCCTCGCACCAAGAGAGCGGGCATTTTTTGTTTGCCCGTCCCTTTGGTCATTTGCCTCTCGCCCGCCCATTTTCGCTCGAATGCGCGATATGTCTCGCACGGGCGAAATCGCCCCAGTTTGGCCCTCGCAATCCGCATTTTCCGGGTTCGTCTATTCCCGATCGACTTTGGCGACGGATAGAATCAGGAAGCAACTGCACCCGCGACATGCACCTTTTGACTAGCACGCTCGGTAAGTCGACCGCCTGAATTGAATCGCCACTCCGCGGTCCGGCAAAAAGGAGGCCCACCTGTGGACAACACCGTCGCCGTCATTCTGGCTGGTGGCAAAGGGACCCGTCTGGAACCCCTCACGCGCGACCGGGCCAAACCGGCCGTTCCCTTTGGCGGGTCGTTTCGCATCGTCGATTTTACGCTGTCGAACTGCATCAATAGCGGGCTCAAGCGGATCTTGATGCTCACCCAGTACAAGGCGACAAGCCTCGACCGGCATATCGACTTAGGGTGGCGCGGATTTTTTGTGCGGGAACTCGGCGAGTTCATCGACATCCTGCCGCCGCAGCAGCGGATCGACGAACAGTGGTATCAGGGGACCGCCGACGCCGTTTACCAGAACATCTACTCGATCGAAAAAGAGCGCCCCGAGTACGTTGTCATCCTGGCAGGCGACCACATCTACAAAATGAACTACCACTCGATGGTTGACTACCACGAGGCGGTGGGCGCCGATTTGACGATCGCCGCGCTGCGAGTGAGTCCAGTCGAAGCCCAGCAATTCGGCGTGATGCAGGTCGACGCGACGGACCGGGTGATTGGATTCGAAGAGAAAGTCCGCAACCCGAAAACGATTCCCGGCGACGACCAGCACTGTTTGGCCTCGATGGGAGTATACGTCTTCACGGCGAGGTTCTTGTTCGAGCAATTGTGCAAGGACGCGATGATCCGCGGCAGCCAGCACGACTTCGGCCGGAACATTATCCCCACGGCGATTCATACCCATCGTGTGTTCGCTTTTCCGTTCCGCGACGAAAACAAAAAGAACGATGCCTACTGGCGCGACGTCGGCACCATCGACGCCTACTACGAAGCGAACATGGACCTGATCTCGGTCGACCCGCTTCTCAACATGTACGACGAGTCGTGGCCGCTCCGCACGCATCAAATGAATCTGCCTCCGGCCAAGTTCGTGTTTGGCAGTGGTTTGCCAGCCGCCCACAACGAAGACCGCCGCGGTTTCGCGCTCGATAGCGTGATTTGCCAAGGGTGCATCCTCTCAGGCGGCCAGGTTCATCGCAGCGTGCTTAGCCCGCAAGTCCGGGTGAACAGTTTCGCGTGCGTGGAAGACTCGATCCTGTTCGACCGCGTCGACATCGGCCGCCATGCCCGGGTCCGCCGGGCGATCATCGACAAAGGAGTCCGCATCCCACCTGGAATCGAAATCGGCTTCGACGTCGACCAGGACCGGGCTCGCGGCTTTACAGTGACCGATAACGGCATCGTGGTGATCGCGAAGGCCGACGGCGTCGAACACTTGTCGGACAGCGAACGCGTGGCGTGACCCTATGTGGCGGCCTAGTCGCAAGAGAGTCCTGACTTTTCTCGCGACAGGCGGCATAGTTGCAGTCCTTCTCGTTTGCTCATTCTTTGGCATCTACGGCATTCCTGGCCGGGGGATTCCCCGTTCCAGCGACGACACTCTTACGCCCGAGACGGAACGGAAGATCCGGGCTCTCATTGAAAAGCTCGCTTCAAAGAACTCACGCCCGAAGGAAAATAGGGGTTGGAGAGTCGAACGATATCCAGATGACTGGGACGACCGCCATCAAGAAATCGTCTACGACGCCGAGAAAGACCTCTCCGATTTCGGGAAGACTGCTTTCCCAATTCTTCTGGAACATTTAGATGATGAGCGATTTTCCCTCATCGAGGTCTCTTCCGACTATTACAACCAATCGGTTGGCCAAGTTTGCCGGATGATCATTGAAAATAACGTTGAGGTGATTCCCGAGTACTACAAATCATGTCCACACTTCTTTTCTGGCACGTACCACGACCTCAAATACTGGTGGTGGTGGAATCGGAACAAGACGCTCAAGCAAATGCGCATCGATGCGGCGAGGTGGCGAATCCGGACGGAAGAAAGAATCAACGGAAAGGGCAGAGAATTCTTGGACGAAATGAGGAAAGAACTGACCGACATCGAAGCAGATAAGCCCAGAGAAATGCCGCGACGATGGAGTGCCTTGTACCACAAGTCGCTGCTCGAGAAGAACCAGAAACAAGTTCCAGGCAAGTGAATGCGGCATAGCTTTTCAGTTCGCCTTTGTCCCTCCTGTCGGAATTCGTCGCTGACCTGGAGGGTCGACTCGGGAGGTTCGACCTACGACAATGGTGACTCCCCTGGAGTCGCCATCTATGTTGCGCGTCCGACCGTTTTTGCTCTTCGCGTGGCTCGTTTTTCTCGCGCTCTTGGCTTCCGCCGCCGAGCCAGCCGACTTGCTTCTTCACAACGGCAAGATCGCCACCGTCGACGACGACTTTCACATCGTCTCTGCCCTCGCTGTTCGCGATGGAAAAATCGCGGCCGTCGGAACCGATGACCAGGTTCTCGCGCTACGCGGTCCCAAGACGAATGTGCTTGATCTTCAGGGCAAATTCGTTGTGCCTGGGCTCATCGACAGCCATGTCCATCCCGATAGCGCGGCGATGCACGAGTTCGACCACCCGATCCCGGCGATGGAGTCGATCGATGACGTATTGGCTTACATTGTTGCGAGGACGAAAGTCGTCCCGGAGGGAGAGTGGGTCGTCCTGCGGCAAGTCTTCATCACCCGACTGAAGGAGCAGCGTTATCCGACGAAGGAGGAACTTGATCGGGCGGCGCCCAAGCATGGCGTCATGTTCGCCACTGGTCCCGACGCGATGCTCAATTCGGTGGCGCTGGCTCAAAGTGGGATTGATGCCGACTTTCGCCCTGTGGGACCAGGGCAAATTGAGCGAGGCCCCGATGGTACTCCCACAGGCATGCTCCGCAGTTGCGCCTTTCATGCCAGGCCGAAGACTTCGAGCGCTCGCATGCCGACCGAAGACGAGCGGTTGGAACAACTGCGGAAGTTGTTTGCCGACTACAACTCAGTCGGGCTCACGTCGGTCGCGGACCGAAACGCCGAGGACGAAGCGGTCGGGCGTTGCCAGGTGTTGAAAGCGCGAGGTGCCCTCACGGTGCGAGTGGCGTTCTCGATGACTCTCGATAACCAAGGCTCGATCGAAAAGACCAAGGAGCGGCTCGCGGCGGTTGCTCGACACCCGCTCCGCCAGGGAGATGATTGGCTCAAGGTGATCGGCGTCAAAACGTTTCTCGATGGCGGCATGCTCACCGGCAGCGCCTACATGCGCAAGCCTTGGGGCGTAAGCGAGATCTACTCGATTCGCGATCCCGAGTACCGCGGCAACTTGTTCATTCCGCCAGAGCGACTCGTGCCGATGGTGAAGGCGGCGGTGGAAGCCGGTTTGCAGTTTGCTGCCCACTCGGTTGGCGATGGCGCGATCCACAACTTGCTCGATGCTTATGCGCAGGTGAACAAGGAGATTCCTGTCGCGCCCACGCGGCCTTGCCTAACGCACTCGAATTTCATGAGCTCTGAAGCGATCGATCAAATGGCGGCACTGGGCGTGGTTGCCGACATGCAGCCGGCGTGGCTCTATCTCGATGCTCACACGCTCCATCGCCAGTTCGGCGAGGAGCGATTGCGTTGGTTCCAACCGCTGAAGACCATCTTCGAGCACGGCGTGATTGTCGGCGGCGGCTCGGACCACATGCAACGAATCGGCTCGCTGCGGAGCGTCAATCCCTACAATCCATTCTTAGGAATGTGGACGGCGGTCACGCGCCGCTCGAAGCACCACACGGGGCCGCTGCATCTGGAAGAGGCTCTCAGCCGCGAGCAGGCGCTGCGATTTTACACGCGGAACAATGCCTATCTGCTCTTTCGGGAACGCGAAATCGGCTCACTCGAGCCAGGCAAATGGGCCGACCTGTCGATTCTGGACCGCGACTTGCTGACTTGTCCCATCGACGATTTAAAAGAGACTCAAGTCGTTAAGACTTTTGTCGCAGGCAAAGAAGTTTACTCGGCTAAATAGCCCGTGCGATTGTCGATGGCACGCCTCGCAGCGGTTAGAATGCACCCTGCCGGTCCCACCTTGCCACGCGCCTCCAAGTTTTCTGGAGCCCTCCAATGCGAACGATGGCTGCGTTTTTGATTGCATTGTTGTCAACCATGGCGTTGGCGGATGAACCGATCCGACCTGCCGACGATCCGCTCCCCAAACAAGTCGACCTGCGAGCCCAACTAGAGCAATGGAATCTGGCGCCGCGAAGGCAGGGGCGGCGCAATACGTGTTCGGTCTTTGTGACGACCGGGGCCTTCGAGTTCGCCTTGTCAAAATATCACGACAAAGGCGTTCCGCTCAGCGTGGAGTACCTGAACTGGAGTTGCAATCAAGAAATTGGCAATTCGACCGCCGATCGCGGCCAGTTCTTTCACGACTTGCTCAAGGGATACGACAAACACGGCCTCTGCCGCGAAGATCTGATGCCCTACGAGCGTCGATTCCGCAACACTGCACCAACCGAGGAAGCGATTGCCGATGCGGCCGAGACGAGCAAACTCGACTTCAAAATCCATTGGATTCGGCAGTGGTCGAAGGACTCGGGCCTCACCGAGGAACAGTTCGACCAAACGCGGCGCACCATCGCGAAGGGTTGGCCCGTTTGCGCTGGCTCGAATCACAGCCGTCTGTTCGTCGGCTACGTCGACGACGAATCCCAACCGGGCGGCGGCAAGTTCATCACACGCGATTCCGCCCTGGGGCGTTACGACGAAGTCTCGTATGAGTGGGCCCGCCAGAACGTGTATGACCTGTTCTGGGTCGAGGCGCCTGAGAAGAAATAGCAACGTTTGACTGGAACTCGGCGAGCCGCTCTATCGTGCATCGTGATCCGAAAACATTTAGAGGGAAAAACGAGTCGCCATGAATCACTTCGAACTCAATCGCCGCGACTGGCTTGGCACAACGGCCGGTGGACTATCGCTTGCGCTAAGTGGAGTCGCCCGCGGCGAAGAGGCCAAGCGTCCGCGCGTCGCCATGATTCTGACCGAGTTCACTTATCGCAGCCATGCGCACGTGATCGTGGAAAATTTCCTGGTGCCGTACTACTTCAACGGCAAGTTGACCGATCCAGGTGTCGACGTGGCGGGATTCTACGTCGACCAGTTTGCCAAGAACGGCGACATGGCCCGCGATGTCGCGAAGCAATTCAACATCCCCATTTTTCCGACAATCGCCGAGACACTGCGGCTGGGTGGGTCTGATCTGGCGGTGGATGGCGTTGTCTCGATCGGCGAACACGGAACCTATCCCAAGACCGAGCATGGGATCGTCATGTACCCGCGTAAGCGGTTCTTCGATGAGATTGTGGCCGTCTTTCGGCAAGACAAGCGAGTCGTTCCGCTGTTCAACGACAAGCACCTCTCCTATCGCTGGGATTGGGCCGACGAGATGGCGCGCACTGCCTTGGAAATGAAGATCCCATTCATGGCAGGCAGTTCAGTGCCGCTCGCTGAGCGGCGTCCGCCGCTCGACCTGCCGGCGCAAGTGAACATGGAAGAGGCCGTTTCCATTCACAGCGGCCCACCCGAGAGCTACGACTTCCATGCCCTGGAAGTGCTGCAATCGATGGTCGAATCCCGACGCGGCGGCGAAAGCGGCGTGAGTGAAATCCAATGGCTTGAAGGGGATGAAGTCTGGCAGGCCGCGAAGGATGGCCGGTGGACTTATAACCTCGCCGCCGCGGCCATGCGCGCCCAGACCGGCAAGGAGGTCGGCAAACTGGAAGAGTACGTCGAGCCCGGCGATGGCAAGCATCATCCGCCGCATGGATTTTTGATCAAGTATCGCGATGGCTTTCGCGCCACCGTCCTCCGGCTTGGCAGTGCCGCGAATCGATGGTGCTTCGCTTGTCGCGTGAAGGGAAAGCCGGAGCCTCTCGCAACCAGCTTTTATGTCGGTCCGTGGCAGAATCGGAATTTGTTTAAGGCGCTGTCTCATGCGATCCAGACTTTTATTCGCGAGAAGCAATCGCCTTATCCGGTCGAACGGACCACGCTGGTCACAGGAATGCTGGCGGCGGCAATGGACTCGCGATTCAACGATCACAAACCCGTCGAGACACCGCAGTTAGGCATTGCTTACCAACCCCGCGATTTCAAAACCATGCGCGAGATGGGCGAGACCTGGAAGATCATCACCGACGAAACACCTCAGCCCAAGGGCATCTCTATTGTTGGGCCGCACAACTAGTCCATCAGTTGCACCCACACACTAGGGCGTTTTTGATCCCATTCGTGCGTGCCATCTTGATACAAATTTGATATCCGCCCTGCCGTTCTTGAGCCCCTTTTAATACCGGTCCCGGTTTAATTCACTCGAAGACATCTTCGAGGAGGAATTCGACATGGACATTCTTTGGCTGGCGGCGGGTCTGGGCTTTTTCGCCGCCTCGTGTGGGCTGATCAATCTCTTCGCCAACTTGCGCGTGGAGGACTAGCCGTGGATTGGACTACTGTTTTGGCACTCGTCGTCGCATCGGGGCTGGTCGTCTATTTGACGGCCGCGCTCTTCGTACCGGAGAAGTTTTCATGACGACCAATGGATTTATTCAACTCGCTCTGTATCTGGCTGTGCTGATCGCATGCGTGAAGCCGTTGGGGCTTTACATGGCGCACGTTTACAGCCGTACTTCTCCCTTGCTGGAAAGATGGTTCGGCCCGCTGGAATGGATGCTCTACCAGCTTTGCGGCATCAACGGCAAAAGCGAGATGAAGTGGCGCGAGTATGCACTCGCTGTCATGGCTTTCAGCATTATCAGTTTCTTTGCCGTGTACGGCCTTCAGCGATTGCAGGGATTCATGCCAGCCAATCCCGAGAATTTGCCCGCGGTCTCGCCCGACTCGTCGTTCAACACGGCCGTTAGCTTCGCCACGAATACCAACTGGCAAGGATACGCCGGTGAAACAACGATGAGCTATCTCACGCAGATGGCTGCGTTGACGGTGCAGAACTTCGTCTCGGCTGCTGTCGGCATGGCCGTATTGGTGGCGCTGATTCGCGGATTCACGCGTCACACTTCGGAATTCATTGGGAACTTCTGGGTCGACCTCACCAGGAGCACGGTTCTCATCCTGTTACCCGCCTCGTTCATCCTGGCTTTGGTTTTGGTCTCGCAAGGCGTTGTGCAGACGATGGAGCCTTACCATGAAGTAACGCTACTGGAAGCCACGACCGACGCCGAAGGAAAGCCAGTCACCACGCAAACAATTGCTGTTGGCCCGGCGGCTTCGCAAGTCGCGATCAAGCAACTGGGAACAAACGGGGGCGGTTTTTTCAATGTGAACTCCGCCCATCCGCTGGAGAATCCCACGCCTCTCTCCAATTTCCTGCAAGTGCTGGCGATTTTGATTTTTCCTGCCGCCTTGTGCTACACGTTCGGCGAGATGGTGGGCGATCGACGACAAGGCTGGGCGCTCCTTGCTGCCATGCTTGTGATTTTTGTTCCGCTGCTGCTCTTTGTGGCGATTGCGGAGCAGCAGCCCAATCCGGCCATGAATTCGCTAGGAATCGACCAGGTCGCCTCGGACCTTCAGTCGGGCGGAAACATGGAAGGGAAAGAGACGCGCTATGGCATCGCCAACTCGGCGCTGTGGGCTGTGGCGACGACCTCCGCTTCGAATGGTTCGGTCAACGCCATGCATGATTCGTTCTCGCCGCTAGGAGGACTCTTCCCGATGTGGCTCATGCAACTAGGGGAAGTCGTCTTCGGCGGTATTGGATCGGGGTTGTACGGCATGATTGTCTTCGCAATCGTGGCAGTATTCGTGGCGGGTCTGATGGTGGGCCGAACGCCGGAGTACCTCGGCAAGAAGATCGGCTCGTACGAGATGAAGATGGCCGCAGTGGCGATTCTCTGCCCATGCGCGATGGTGTTGATCGGAACGGCAGTAGGCGTCGTCGCGCCTGCCGGCAAGGCGACAATCTTCAACCCAGGCGCGCACGGCTTTAGCGAAGTCCTCTATGCGTTCTCATCGGCCAGTAACAACAACGGCAGTGCTTTTGCCGGACTTAGCGCGAATAACCCGTTCTACAACGGCATGCTGGGGCTGGCGATGCTCGTCGGCCGGTACTGGGTGATGTTGCCCGTCCTCGCGATTGCCGGTTCGCTTGCCGCGAAAAAGAAAATTCCCGCGGGCGGCGGGACACTTCCGACCCACACGCCGCTTTTCATCATGTGGCTCGTCGCGGTGGTGATTGTTGTCGGTGCTTTAAGTTTCTTTCCCGCACTCGCTTTGGGGCCCATTGTTGAGCATCTCCAATGGGCCGGGACCAAATAGGAGTTCGTTTCATGAGTAAATCGTCCGCCAATCTTTTCGACGCCAAGATCGTCACGCAAGCGATCGCAGCCTCGTTCACCAAGCTCGATCCGCGAGCCCAGGTGCGCAACCCGGTGATGTTCTGCGTTTACGTAGGCGCCATCCTCACCAGCGTGCTGTGGGCAAGTTCGTTTGGTTCCTCAAGTGGCGAATCGCAGATGTTCGTCTTGGGTGTCACCATATGGCTCTGGTTCACGGTCTTGTTCGCGAACTTCGCCGAGGCGATTGCCGAAGGACACGGCAAGGCGCAGGCCGCGTCGTTAAAGAAGAGCCGCACCACTGTGCTGGCAAAAAAGTTAACCGATATGAAAAGCCGGACGACCGCCGAAGTTTCGGCAACCGATCTCAAGGTGGGCGACGTCGTCATCGTGAAGGCGGGTGAGACGATTCCAGCCGACGGCGAAGTGATCGAAGGGGTCGCATCGGTTGACGAAAGCGCCATCACCGGCGAAAGCGCACCCGTCGTTCGCGAGAGCGGCGGCGACCGCAGCGCGGTAACGGGTGGTACCAAGGTGATCTCCGACTGGCTGATTGTCAGAACGACGACGTTGCCTGGCGAGAGCTTTCTCGATCGCATGATCGCCATGGTCGAAGGGGCAAAGCGTCAAAAAACGCCCAACGAAATCGCCTTGGCAATTTTGTTGGCGGCTTTAACGCTCATCTTTTTGTTGGTTACAGGAACACTCTTTCCCTACTCGGTGTACAGCGTAGGTGTATCGGGACAAGGAACCGTGATCAGCATTACGGTGCTGGTCGCGTTGTTCGTTTGCCTCGCGCCCACCACCATCGGTGCACTGCTCTCGGCGATCGGAATTGCGGGGATGAATCGCTTGAGCCAAGCCAACGTGATCGCCATGTCGGGCCGCGCCGTTGAAGCCGCGGGCGACGTCGACGTTCTCCTGCTCGATAAAACGGGGACGATCACGCTGGGCAATCGCCAGGCAACTCGCTTTGTTCCAGCCGCGGGCGTCACAGAACAAGAGCTTGGCGAAGCGGCTCACCTGGCATCGATGGCCGACGAGACTGCGGAAGGTCGCAGTATCGCCGTGCTCGCCAAGAAGAAGTTCGGTTTACGCGGCCGCGATCTGGAACAGATCAAACCGCACTTCGTTCCGTTCTCGGCCCGCACGCGGATGAGTGGCGTAACGCTCGACGGCCACGAGATTCGCAAAGGTGCCACCGACGCGGTTGAAAATCACGTGCGAACGCTAGGCGGCTTTTTGCCAGATGATGTGCGAACCGTTGTGCAAACCATCGCCAAAGCGGGCGGCACCCCGCTCGTAGTCAGCCGCGACGCCAGGGTGCTGGGAGTCATCGAACTCAAGGACATCGTCAAAGGTGGCATCAAAGAGCGCTTTGCCGAACTGCGGCAAATGGGGATCAAGACGATCATGATCACCGGCGACAACCAGTTAACAGCCACCGCCATTGCTGCCGAGGCTGGCGTCGACGATTTCCTGGCTGAAGCGACGCCGGAAGCGAAACTCGCACTCATCCGCGACTACCAAAAAGGGGGGCGGCTGGTTGCGATGACCGGCGACGGAACCAACGATGCGCCGGCGCTCGCCCAGGCGGACGTGGCCGTCGCGATGAACAGCGGTACACAAGCGGCTAAGGAAGCGGGGAACATGGTCGACCTCGACTCGAACCCGACCAAGCTCATCGAAATCGTCAACATCGGAAAGCAGTTGCTGATGACTCGCGGTTCGCTGACAACGTTCAGCATTGCCAACGACGTGGCGAAGTACTTTGCGATCCTGCCGGCGGCCTTTGCAACTACCTATCCCACACTCAAGGCACTCGATCTGATGCGACTGACTTCGCCATCAAGTGCGATCATGTCGGCTGTGATTTTCAATGCCGTGATCATCGTTGCGCTGGTGCCGCTGGCGCTCAAGGGTGTTTCGTATCGCCCTGTCGGCGCGGCTCAGCTTTTGCGAAACAACCTGCTTATCTACGGTCTAGGCGGGCTGATCGTTCCGTTCATCGGAATCAAGGTGATCGATGTGCTGCTGACCGTTCTGGGCTTGGCCTAAGGAGAACACCATGTTGCGACAACTTCGAATCGCTGTTTTGATGCTACTCGTCATGACCTTCATTACGGGCGGCTTGTATCCGCTGGCTGTGACCACAGTCGCGCGGTTCGTGTTCCCGAACCAGGCTGGCGGAAGCATCATCACGCGTGATGGCAAGGGCATTGGGTCCGAACTCATCGGCCAGCCCTTTAGCAAACCAGAATATTTTTGGGGCCGGCTCTCCGCTACGGGACCGTTCCCTTACAATGCCGGCGCATCGAGTGGCTCCAACTTTGGCCCGCTGCACCCGGATCTCAAGAAAGCAGCCGAGAGTAGAATTGCGGCCTTAAACGAGGCCGGATCGACGGGAGAACGCATTCCTGTAGACCTCGTAACCGCTTCCGCGAGTGGACTCGATCCGCATATTTCGCCCGCAGCGGCGGAATTCCAAGTCCCGCGGATCGCGGCTGCAAGGAAAATGACGGAAGAAGCAGTGCGGAAGCTCGTCGCACGGCATACCGAGAGTCGGCAACTCGGCCTACTCGGTGAGCCGCGGGTAAACGTGCTCCAATTGAACCTCGCTCTCGACGACCAAAGCGCGAAGTAACCGGCCTTATGCGTGATACGCGTCCAAATCCCGACGAGTTGCTCGTCCAAGTGCAGGCCGCAGAGGCCCAAGCGAATCGCGGCCTGCTGCGAATCTTTTTCGGATACGCAGCAGGCGTCGGGAAAACCTACACGATGCTCGAAACCGCCCGCCGCGAGGCGAAGGAGGGGCGCGAGGTCGTCTTGGGTTATGTCGAACCCCATGCCAGGCCTGAGACGCAGGCGTTGATGAATGGATTCGAGAGCCTTCCACCGAAGGAAATCGAATATCGCGGCGTGACGCTTCGCGAATTCGACGTCGACGCCGCGCTGGCCCGTCATCCCGATTTGATTCTGGTCGACGAACTTGCCCACACGAACGCCGAAGGGTCTCGCCACGAGAAGCGCTGGCAAGATGTCCAAGAGCTGCTCGCAGCCGGCATCAATGTTTGGACCACGCTCAACGTTCAACATATCGAAAGCCTCAACGACGTCATCGGTCAGATTACCGGGATCGTCGTACGGGAAACGCTTCCCGACCGCGTCTTCGATATGGCCGACGGTCTCGAATTGGTCGACATCACGCCTGAGGAACTCCTAGAGCGTCTTAAGGCAGGCAAGATCTACCTGCCTGAACAAGCGCAGCGGGCCTTGCTGAGCTTTTTCCAACGCTCTCATCTGACGGCGCTTCGCGAACTATCGCTGCGGCAGGCGGCGCGGCGAATTCATACCGAAGTAGAAACAGCGCGCCGCCAACGAGCAGCGATTCAACCCTGGGCCACGTCTGATCGGCTATTGGTTTGCATTGGTCCGAGTCCTACAACTGCCCGGGTGATTCGAACGGCGAAACGGATGGCAAGTGCGCTCGATGCTCCGTGGCTGGCGGTCTCGGTCGATCGCGGTGAATCCACTACCCAAAGTCTTGCCAAGCAACAGATTGCCGAACACTTTCGACTTGCCGAACGACTGGGAGCTGAGACGGTCACATTGTCAGGGCAGGACATTCCGTCCACGATTCTCGACTTTGCCCGCTCGCGGAATGTGACGAAGATCCTGATTGGCAAAACGCACGAGCGGAGTTGGCAACGATGGCTGACGGGGACGCTGGTGGACGAACTGCTGGACAACAGCGGGGCCATTGACGTTTATGTCATCCATGGCCAAGAGGAAAAAAAGGATATCACCGTTACGCCGAAAGTTCCTTCTCAAAAAGATTGGGGCTCGTATCTATTCGCCGCCGTCGTGATGATCGCCGTGGTATGCGCCAACTATGCGCTGCAATGGCTGCGCATCACCGATACTGAAGCCAACACGGTGATGCTATTTCTGGCGGCCGTCGCATGGGTAGCCTATCGCTGCGATCGCGGTCCGGCGATCTTAGCGAGTATCTTGGCCGTCCTCATGTTCGATTTCTTTTTCGTGCCACCCAAGGGTACGTTCGCCATTTCAGACGCCAAATACGTCGTAACCTTCGCCGTGATGCTGACGATTGGCGTCTTGATCAGCACCCTCACCTCGCGACTTCGGGCGCAGATCGAAAGCACCCGTCTCAGGGAACGAAGGACCGCCTCACTCTACGAGCTAGGAAAGCAATTGAGTTCCGTCTACGGCGGAGTTTTTCTGGTTGGAGCTACGGCGTCGAAAATCGCCGAAATGATCAACGGCGAAGTCGTTATTTACCTTCGACGCGCGAGCGGCCCACCCGAAATCGCTTTCGGTCAGAATTCTTCCATTACAAAGCACCCGGTCAGTTTGCCGGCCGCCACCTGGGTTATCGAACACGATCAGATCGCTGGCGTAGGAACGAACACGCTCCCCAACGCAGTAGCCCTCTTCCTTCCCGTCGTTGGTTCTCAGCAAACCCACGGGGCGATTGCGATCCAAGCGCCCCATCCCCAACGTTTGCTCGAGCCCGACACCAGGCGACTGCTCGAAGCATGCGCCAACCAACTCGCCTTAGCCTTAGAACGAGACCAACTAGCGATCGATGCCGCCAACGCCCGCGTGCAAGCCGAAACCGAGCAGATGCGCAGCAGCCTGCTGAGCAGCGTTTCGCACGACCTGAAGACTCCGCTGGCGGCCATTGCCGGAGCCAGCAGCAGTCTTTTAGAGGTATCGTCGTTCGACGAAGCAACGCGCCGTCAACTACTGGAAACCGTATCCGATGAAGCATCTCGGCTCAATCGCCTGCTCGAGAATATTTTGCAGATGTCGAAGCTCGATGCGGGGGCGACCCCACCCAACAAGCAATGGCATGTGCTGGAGGAGTTGGTCGGCTCCGCTTTGCACCGTGTGGAAGGCGCGCTGGCGCATCATCGCGTCCAAGTCGAGCTTGCGGCGGACCTTCCGCTCCTGTTCGTTGACGGCCTTCTCATGGAACAAGTGTTCGTGAACCTGTTCGAGAACGCCGCTCGCTACACCCCGCCGGGCTCGATTCTCACGGTTCGAGCGATGCTGGATGGCCCCGCGATGCGAATCACCGTTTCGGATAATGGTCCGGGGCTTCAGCGCGGCGCGGAAGAACGCGTGTTCGACAAGTTCTATCGGGCGACCGCTCTGCCCGACGACGGCCGCGGAAGCGGCCTGGGTTTGGCGATCTGCCGCGCGATTGTGAAATCGCACGGAGGATCGATCCGAGCTGCCAACGGACCAAGCGGCGGCGCCGAGTTCATCATCCAACTCCCGCTCGCCAAAGACTCTCCCAAAGTGGTGGTAGAATAGCCTTATGCAAGGCGAGCATGTGCTGGTCATCGAGGACGAAGTGCCGATTCGGCGGTTTCTCCGCGCGTCGCTAGCCAATGAGGGCTACCACGTCAGCGAGGCGATTTCCGGCGAGCAAGGCCTGCGGTTAGCCTCCAGCCAACCGCCTGATCTCATCGTGCTCGACTTGGGGCTGCCCGACCTCGACGGGCAAGAAGTCCTCAAGCGTTTGCGCGAGTGGTACACGTCGCCGATCATCATTCTCTCCGCCCGCGATCAGGAGTCGCAGAAGGTCTCGGCTCTCGACCACGGCGCCGACGACTACGTGACCAAGCCCTTTGGAGTCGGCGAGCTACTCGCCCGCATGCGAACCGCGCTCCGGCACGCGAATAAAACGGGCTCGGATAACACGACGATTACGATCGGTGATCTAAAGATCGATTTGGCCTCGCGGTTGGTTTGGCGAAAGGGGGCCGAGGTTCACCTCACGCCGATCGAGTACAAGCTATTTGTCACGATGGCCAAGAATGCGGGCAAAGTTTTGACGCATCGATTTCTATTGCGTGAAGTATGGGGGCCGCAGGACTCGCGCGAGAACCACTACCTGCGGGTTTTTGTTGCCAGTCTTCGCAGGAAGCTTGAAGACGACCCGGCTCGCCCGAGGTATCTTCTGACGGACCAAGGCGTGGGATATCGGTTCGCTACGGAGTAATCGTCTACCACAGCAGCTTGAGTTGCCGCGTGATGATTTCCTCCATGGTTGCCTCGTTGCCCGATGGTCGATCCACCAACGGAACGTCCTGACACCACACCAACTGGCGAATCAAGTCAGCGCGAGGTAGCACTGCGCTGGGCTCGATCACGTGCGGATGAACGACTACGACGTCCCATTCCTGGTGGCCAAAACTGAGCGACCAATTCATAGTCCACGAGTAGGCGCGGAAAAACTCGTCGTCCGTTTCGGCTTTCGCCGCGGCGGGGATTGCCAGCACGACCAGGTCAGGCTTCATCGCGCGAACTGTTTGCTGGGCCTCTTTCTCAATCTCGGCAAGCGACTTTCCTTCGACAGCCCACGGAACAACTTCGATCGTCACCTTCGGTTCGATCGCTTGTAGCGCGGGGGAGATCACCTTATCGAGCGGCGTCATCGCCAGAACTTTGACGGGCTTTCCGGCTTCGATAAGCGCACGCGTCTTGACTAGCGCCGGAAGAATGGGACCGAGCTTGGCGAGCGATGTTTCCTTGCCCGTGATCCTGCGGCACAACTCCTCGGCCATCAACTTGTGCCCGGTCATGTTGGGATGGATCTCGTCGCTGAGCGTTGTGCGAAACGCCCACGCGTCTTTCGTTTTGAGTCGTTCTCCGGCGGTGAATTGATCGCATACGGGAACATCCAGCTCCGCCGCGACCAAGCGAATAATCTGGCTATAGTGACTGACTTTCTCGATCGGTCGACCACTGGTCGTGAGAACGGAATTGGTCGTGCAAAGCACCACCTGCGATTTCGCCTCGCGGCACGTCGCAACCAGCGTCTTCAGATTCTCGCGAAATGTTTCCTCGGCACCGCGCGGAACATCGTTCAAGCCGAAGCTGATGGTCACCAGATCCGGCTTGTGGGACAGCACGTCCTTCTCCAGCCGCGCCAAGCCTTCCACCGTCGAGTGCCCGCTGATGCCCTCATTAATGACTTTGACATTTGCATCGGGAACGGCTTGCTTGATCGCAACTTCGAGCATTTCAGGATAGGCCCGACGTCCGCCGGTGTGGTAGTAAACACCGGTAACGCTATCGCCGAGGCAAACGATCGTGATGGGCTTTGCGCCGAACTCGATCGGCGGACGGGCGACGACTTGCGCTAAAACGTAGGCGAAGGCTGCGGCAGCGTCGTCGTATTTCGTATCGTGTCCACCCATGCTTTGGTGGATCGAAAGGGCAGGGCGTCTCAGGTTGGTGAGTGCCTTGGCCAATCGCAGAACGCTTTCCGGCGGGACGAGTTTATCCTGGCCGCCGGTCGTCACAGCAATCGGCATCGTCAACCTGTCCGCGTGCAATTCGGCGGAGCGGCGACGATACTCGTCGGGCTTTTCTTCTTTCGTTCCTCCGAACGAAGCGGTCATGGCGTCTTGAAACTGATCGTACTCGACCAGATTTGCCGTGCCGTTCATCGAGACGACACCATCGATCTTTTCAGGATGCAAGGCGGCAAACGTAAGTGCGCCGGTACCGCCCATCGAGCCGCCGCAGATTACGACCTTGCTGATGGGATACTGCGTTTTCAACTCGCTTATGATCTGCAGGACATCAGCCTCAGCCGCAGGTCCCATCCACGAGGTCTTGGCTCGATAATCGGGCGAGATGTAGATCATCCCGTACTTCTTGGCAGCATCGCGAGCAGCCCGACATTCGTCGCGGCCATCGCGCACGAACTGCCATCGGTCCGAGCCGTGACCATGTAGGGCGATCAATACAGAAACTGATTTGTCGGGCTGAAAGCCATCGGGCAGCACTTGGACATAGTGCTGTTCGGAGTTGTCGAGTTTGGAGACGAAGGAGACATCCTTTGGTTCGGCTCCCTCGATTGCCGCCAAAAGCAACGCCATTAACAAGGCGGACAGGACAGCCGTTCTCATCACTACCTCAATGATTTGTCTCGTGCCAGACGCCGCGTTTGCAGACCTTTTTGGGAAACAGTTTCCTCGCACCTGTGCGAACCTGTCCCTTCACGTCAGTCAGCGGAAACTGCCCCTCGGCCAACTCCAAAAGTACGACATCAGCTTGCTTACCAACCTCAATCGATCCTAATTGCTCTTCCTTGCGTGTCGCTTTCGCGGGAGCAAATGTCGACGCGCGAATCACCTGAGGCAACGGCATCCCTAAGTAGAGAAACTTGCTCATCGTCGTCGGCATGTCGAAGACGGGGCCGCGCAGATTGAACGAATGTAAGTCGGTGCT
This sequence comes from uncultured Pirellulaceae bacterium, assembly GCA_964636985.1. Taxonomy (GTDB): domain Bacteria; phylum Planctomycetota; class Planctomycetia; order Pirellulales; family Pirellulaceae; genus CAZWSX01. Next base: position 96,940 of record CAZWSX010000023.1, read on the forward strand.
GATCGTATCGGGCCAGAAACCGTACTCCTTGCAAGCCGGTTCGGCGACTTCCCATGCGAAGGCGCCGACGCCGTGGCCGACATCGAAGACGATGCCGCGCGAGCGGGCTTCCAGCATCGCGTCAAACGGGCGACCGGAGGGATCGAATCCGCGATCGGGATTGGGGTGATACAAGTGCGTGTAAATATCGCCTGGCCGCATTGTTTTAAGAAGCGTCTCCAGTGGAATCTGCGAGGCCGCGTGATGGATCATGCAAGGTTGGGACAGATCCTGCGCTGCTTCAAAAACACCGTGAAAGCCGGCCCACTCGTTCTTTACGTCGTAGTTGGCCAGGCCCGAGGTGAGCCGCACTTTCATCCCGACAAGTTGTTTGGGATGATTCCGCGCACATTCGACTGCCGACGGAACATGCGCGTGCCGCCCGTCGTTCAAGTCGCCCATGTAAGGAGGAAAGTCGGGATGTCCCTGAATCGCGCCGATCATCGAGATGTTGAGTAGTGCGTAGATATCCTCGGCGGCGGTTGCCGCGATGAATCGCTCGAAGTTGCGGTAGGTCAGCGAACCGGCGGTTCCTGTATCGAGCATCGTCGTCACGCCCGTTCGCAGCCCCGCATCAACGGGATCAACCGAATACAAACCGACACCACTGAAAACGTGAACGTGCAAGTCGATCAGGCCTGGCGCTACGAGCAGATCGGTGGCATCGATCACGGTCTCGCCAAGGCTCGGCAAGTTGGGGCCGATCTCCGCGATGGCGCCATTGACAATACGAACGTCAACCGATCGGGCAGCGTTACCCAACCCATCGTGCAGCGTTCCATTCTTAATGAGTGAGCTAGACATGGCTGGCCGGTCGCTTCCTGGAAAAGGCTCGCGCGGGGTTGTCGACCATCATGCGACGGATTTGCTCGTCGGTGATCCCTCGTTCGCGCAGCATCGGAACGAAGACTTCCAACAGGTAACCGTATCCTTTGCCTCCGGTGTACTTGAGGTGGTTGAGCATGCAAATGTCTTCCGACAACAGAACCTGGTCTACAAAGCCTTCTTTGACGAGCCCCGCGACGTTATCGGCGCGGACATACTCCGGCTGGTAGTCGAGGTAGCCGATGTTGTCGACTTCGAGATAGACACCCTTGGCAGCAATCGGCAGCAGATGTTGGACGCCGACACGATCGCCTAAGTGGCCAATGATCACGCGCGACAGATCGGCCCCGAATTCTTCGAGCATCGCGATCTGTTCCATCGCGAGCGTTCCCCAGCGCGTGGTATGCGTCGTGATGACTACGTCCGTTTTCTGTTGAGCCAGCGCGGAGGCGCGGAAGACGCGTTCTTCAGCCGGCTTCACGAAGTGCCGGCCGGTGCCGATTTCGCCGATGAACCCGGCGCGAATTCTCGTATCGTCTACGCCGGTTTCGATCTCTTTGATCAGGACTTCAGCGAGTTCGCGGCTGGTCAGTTCTTGCACGATCTTGGGATACCCAAACTCCCGATACCAGCCGCAGCCCATCAGGACGTGGATGCCACAGCGTTTTGCGAATCGCGCCAATCGTTTGGGATCGCGGCCGATCTCGTCGAGCGTCACGTCGCAGATGGTTTTACCGCCACGGTCGGTAAATTCCTTGATCTCGCGGGCCATCACGTCTTCGTCGTCGATCACCAGGGCGTAGCCGTAGCCCGGATAGTGATCCATCGCGTCCAAGAACAAGTGCTCGTGCGGGTACGTTACGCCCATCTCGTCGGGGCGGATGATCCCGTTGACCGTGATCACCTCACGACCGCCTAAGTCGTCTTTCGGCATGCGCTCGCCTTCAAAAAAAACTTTGCCGGACAAAAGCTGTGTTCCATCAAGGGCTGCCAATGTTATACTCGGGTTCTCGGCGAAGTTTGAGGTTTTTTTGTTCGATCATCTTTGGGGAATCGAATCATGCTCTATCGCCGCGACGCCATGCTACGACTAGGAAGCATTGGCGCCGGAGCGCTCGCCTTACCGCAGTTGCTGTCGGCTGATCAGACGCCCGAAACTAAGCCGAGGCGTAAGACGCGGTCGTGCATTTTTCTTTTCATGTGGGGAGGGCAGCCCCAACAAGACATGTGGGACATGAAGCCTCATGCTCCCGACGGCGTCCGCAGTTTGTTCGCTCCGATTCAAACGAACGTACCAGGCTTGGTCTTTTCGGATCAGATGCCGCAAATCGCCAAGCACGCCGACAAACTCGCCATCGTCCGATCGCTCCAACACACCAACGCCGATCACCAGATCTCCGTCTATCACTGCCTGACGGGTCGCCCGATGGTGCCACCGCGAAGCTTTCCCGGCAACGCGCGGCGTCGTACCGACTACCCGAATGTCGGCTCGATCTTTTCGTATCTGGGTGGCGCGTCTGACTTGCCCGCAAGCTTCGCGATTCCTCGTCCCGTCGGCCACGATGGCTTGCGTTACGCCGGAACGTATGGCGGCATGCTCGGCTCAGCGCATGATCCGGTCGAACTCGGGCAAGTCTACAACCACGTCGAGACAGGCGAACGCGTCGCGTCAGGCGATCCCTTGCCATTGACGTTGCCAGACGACTTATCGATCACTCGCATGCAAGCGCGGCGAGGGTTGCTGGGAACGCTCGAAGATACCGACCGCCAGTTGCAACGCTCGTCGGTAGGCAGCAGTTTTTCCAGCACATATGAGTCGGCCTACCGGCTGATCAGTTCGCCAGCGGTAAAGAAGGCGCTCGACCTGTCGGAGGAATCGCCCGCCACTCGCGACCGCTATGGCCGCAACGAATACGGCGAGAGCTTCCTGACATCGCGCCGCTTGATCGAAGCGGGCATCCGGCTCGTGACGGTCAACTGGATGTTCATCACACCGCGTGGCAAAGTGTACAACGTGTGGGACGCGCACGGCGGCCTTGGAGATTTGGAGCACGGCGCCACCGGCTACGGAATGCTTAAGGCAAACTATTGCATGCCGTCGTTCGACCAGGCGTTTTCCGCACTGCTGGAAGACCTGACCGAGCGAGGTTTGCTGGATGATACGGTGATCGCTTGTGTGGGCGAGTTCGGCCGTACTCCGCAAATCAATGGCTCGACAGGCCGCGATCACTGGCCGTTTTGCTACTCCGCGGTTCTCGCTGGCGGACCAGTGCAAGGCGGCGCTATTTTTGGAGCCAGTGACCGCAAGGCCGCCTATGTGACGGAAGAACCGGTCACGCCTGGCGACTACATGGCGACGGTTGTGCAAGCCTGCGGACTCGATCCGCATCGCGAGTTCCACGACCTGACCGGCCGCCCCTATCAAATCTGTGACGGCCGCCCGATCACGCAAATCCTTTCGTAGGGTGCGCGACCTACGACTTCACTGCGACTTGGCAAAGATCGTTTTCCAGTCGCTCTTCATGTCGACGACGGTCCAGCCCCGCTCTTTGGCTTCGGTGAGGGCCTTATCGAGTCTCCCGAAGGGCGACTTGCGGTCGTAGGCGTACTCTCGCTTTTCGTCGGTGTGGTGGACGATCAGTCCTAATCGCGGACCATCGCCCGCGGTGGTCCAGCGCAGCATCTCGTAGTCTCCATCCGAATTGCCGAACGCAGCGATCGGGCGGCGGCCGATGAACTTCTGAATTCCTACCGGCTTGCCGGCGTGGTCGTCAACGAAATCGAGCTCGGGCAAACGCATCAAGACCGGCTGGCCGTCCTGTAATTCGTACTTGAGTTTGATCGACGAACCGACCACTTGCTCGGGAGGAATGCCATACGCCTTTTCGGCCCACGGCCGCATGAATTCGATTCCGCCGCCTGAGACGATGTAAGTCTTAAATCCGTTCGCCCGAAGATACCCAAGCAGTTCCACCATCGGCTGATAGAGGCACTCGGTATACGGACGATCGAATCGCGGATGGCGGGCCGTCGCGATCCAGTCTTTGACGATGTGGTCGAACTCCCTGTCCGTCATTCCGGCGTGCGTGGCAGCGATCAGTTCAACGAGCCCTTTCTCGCCCGTAGCGACGACCGCTTTCAAATCGCCCTTCAGCACGGCTGCGAATGGCTCCTGATTCTTCCACTCGGGATGCTGTGCGGCCATCGCCTTGACTCGATCAAGTGCGAACGCCATCTGCACATACATCGGCTGTTCGCACCACAAGGTGCCATCGTTGTCAAAGGTTGCGATCCTTTCGGAAGAAGGGACGAACTCTTTTCCGTCCTTCGTGGTAACACGCGCCACAAAGTCGATCAGGCGTTTTTTCGCTTCACCTTCGTTCCAGGAGGGAAGGGGATCGGTTTGAGCGAACGACGGAGTTGCAAGAAACAAGACCGCCAGGCATGCCAGGACGCGCATACTTCTTTTCCGATGATGAGTTAGGCCAGCGATATGAGGACTGTTTACTGCGGACGCGACGGGAGATGCCAAACGCGCACTGGTCCTTCCATGGCTCCGCTGAATAGCTTGTCGCCATCAGGCGAAAAGGCGACCGTAGTGACGCCGCTGCCATGGCCTGCTAATGTATCGATCACCGTTCGCGAGTCGACATGCCAGAGCTTCACGGTTTCGTCGGCACTACCCGTCGACAGTAACTTTCCATCGCGCGAGAGAACCAGCGCGTTCACCGCGCCGCGGTGGCCATTGAGGACATCCAGTTGCCGTTGGGAATTGACTTGCCAAACGCGCACCGTCCAATCGGCGCTTCCAGCAAACACAGTCTGACCGTCGGCCGACAAGGCGACACTAAGAACTTCGTCCTCCGGGCCTGTGAGTGTTGCAATTTCTTTGCCGGTGGCGACATTCCAGACCTTCACCGACTTGTCCCAACTTCCCGATGCGAGAAGGCTGCCATCGGCCGACCACGAGAGCGACGAGACCGCGTCGGTGTGACCCAGCAACACATTCTGCTGCTTCATCGTCTCAAGGCTCCACAGCCGTATCGATTTATCAACGGCACCGGTGGCGAGCGTTTTGCCATCAGGCGAAATCGCGGCGGCGAAGACCTTGTTGGTGTGTCCCTCGAGTTGCCCGCGATCGGCTTTGGCCGCGAGGTCCCAGACCTTGATCTGGCCGCTCGTGGTGCCACCGTTACGTTCCGGGGCAAATTCACTTCCGCCCGCCGAAACGAGGTATTTCCCGTCGGCGGAGTAAGCTACGGCGGTGACCCAATCGTTGTGACGCTTGGTGCTCGGGACGCTTGCGCCTTTTTCCAGATCGACCTGCCGCACCAATCCCCAGCCGGTTCCGAGCGCCACCGTTTTTCCGTCTGGTGAAACGGCAACCGAAAGCGTCTGATTGGCTTCTTCGCCAGGCGCCTCCGGCAAAAGGGAAGACTTGATTTTCGTTGCCGGTACAGCAGCCGCATCGACAACAGCATCGGCCGCCATCGAGAAACAAACTAACTCGCGGTCGTTGCGAACATAGATGTTCTTGTTGGCAAAGGCGGGATGTGCCCAAATCACAGGGCCGGCCGCTCGATACCCGGCCGTCGGCTCGATCAATGTGGCACGCCCGGTTTCGTGGTATCCATCCGGCGTCAACTTGGCGGAGATAAGATGCCCTTTTTGGTTAAGCAGAAAAAAGCGATCGCCGTTACTCACGATGTGAGCCCCGCCAAATTGATCGCTGGTTGCGGCACGGGTTCGCCAGATCTCGTCGCCGTTGGCAGGATTGAGGCGGCACAAAGCACCATCCCCAACGACGGTATAGATACTATCGTCATCGTTGAACACAGGCGTGTTCACGTTCGCCGTGGGCTGCGCACGCGTCTTCCAAAAGATCGATGCGCCCGGCTTGGCCGTATCGAGTTGAATCATCATCGATCCGCGATTCCACGCTGCCAGGCAGAGGAGCTTATCCTTGTGGACAACAGGCGTCGCGGTGGCCTGGGCGGGATCGAACTGAGCCTTGTAGGGAATCTGCCACAGGAGCGTGCCCGTCTTGGGATCGACGCTGTTGACGTTGTCGCCAGTCCAAAGGATGACCTGCCGTTTGCCGCCGATATCAATCGCGATCGGCGCACTGTATCCGGGACGATCGCCCAAGGCGCGCCAGCGTTCCTCCCCCGACTTCCGATCAAAGGCAATCAGCGTTCCATCGGGCCGGGCACCGGGCGTAACTATGAGCAAGTCATCGACGACGAGCGGCGCAGCGCTGGCACCATAGCGCGGGACTTCTGTGTCCTGTTCAGTGGGATCCTTTTTCCAGACCAGTTCGCCCGATGCGGCATCGAGGCAGGTCAGGTGCCCCTTAGTCCCCAGCGTATAAACCAGCCCGTCGTGAATCGTCGGCGTGGCTCGCGGTCCGTTGCCGTACTCCATGTTCTGATAAGGGCACGGATACTCGTACAGCCAAAGCTGCTTTCCTGTCGCCTCGTCGAAGCATAACACGCGTTCGACTTCGGGATCGCTCTTGTAGTTGTGGTCGGTGACGTAAACCCTACCGGCTACGACGGCAGGTCCCGACCAACCGTTTAACACGCGGGCCCGCCATCGCAGCGGAAGTCCTCCCGCGGGGATGGAATCGACTATTCCAGTCTCTTGCCAGTTCGCGTCGCGGTTTGGACCGCGCCATTGGGGCCAGTCATCAGCGCAGGCGACGGCGGCACTCAGCAGGGCGAGAAAGAGCGTTGTGAGAAACAACGATTTGGAAATGGCATTCATGGTGCAGGCGGGCCTTGGTTAGGTATCGACCGCATCAGCCCCAACGTGCCCCAGGCGGTTCCGAGATAAGTGATGGGAACGACGTTATCGGACGGAGTTACCCCTGGATGACCTCGTCTCTTCATAGGCCACGATCCATCCTCGCGCTGGGTATTCGCAAGGAAAGTGACGCCCTTCTTGACCGCTTCTGTCTCCGCAGGAATGCCGGCCATACTCAGCGCGTACAACACCTGCCCCGATGCGTATGCATCGCTTTCGCGATCCCTGACCTGCGACCATCCGCCGTCGGCGTTTTGCAGACTCATCAGCCCTTCGACCGCGCTTTTGATTTCGTCGGCAGGAGCTTTCGCCTGTCGCTTCATGAGCAGCCGAAGAACGGCAGCTTGCGTTGTGTCGCTGGCCTGGTCCTTGAGCCAAGCATCCGCCCTAGCAAGACTCGCTTGAATGGCTGGTGCCTCGTCGGATGTCAAAGCTGCTTGTGGGGTGAGCGCCAAATGGGCCAAGCGAGTCGCCACTTCGTCCGATTCAAAAACGGGCGGCGGGATGTTCTTCGGCGGGGCGGAAGACCACATCCAGGCGCCGTTCTCTTCTTGATGGCGCAGCAAGTGGCCGGCGATTCGCTTGAGTTCGTCTGCCGAGATGGCGTCTTGCCCTGGAACCGAGTGGGCCAACATGGCCATGTAGAGGGCTGGAGTATTCACCATGCTCCACCCTGGCCGGGTGTCGCGCGGTAAATCGATCTTCTCCAATCGCTCTTTTGCCCAACGGGTGTTTTCTTGCAACTCCTCCGGGACGATCGCAAAACCGCGGCTCTTCGCTTCCGACTGAACCCAAATTGTCATGGCGCCGTGATGGCACGTCGCGCACGTCTTTTCCTGACGCCACTTCACGGCGTCGGCCTGGATGAACTTGAGCGCGCGTTCGATGGCGATTCGTTCCGGAGGCAAGGCGATATCATCCGCGCGAACAAGTCCCTGGAACAAACTGCTGCACAACAGTAAGCAGCTCAAAGACGTGACCGAAGTCATCACCTGTTTCATGGGATGATTCCGCAAGAAGGTTGGACGCGCGCCCGAGGCTGGCGCGAGATTGGGGAGGGAGTCGTCGCCGAGGGTGGTCTAGCAGGCGCCTCAGTCGACTGCGAACTTTTGGATTCGCTCATTCATTGTATCCGAAACATAAAGGCAATTGCCGCCATCGAGCACGATGCCGTGCGGGCGATCGAACTTGCCCGGTTCGGTACCCTCGCCTCCAATGCCGCAGAGGTATTTGCCGTCGTTGGTGAAGAGCTGCACGCGGTGATTGGTGGCGCTGACCCAAACGCGGTCGCGGTTGTCGACACAAATCGCGATCGGTCCGCCCATGGTTGGATTGCCGTTCTTGTCGAGCGGAGGAGGTCCAAAGCCACCGGGATCGGGGCTTTCGTTCCCCCAGTGAGCAAGCAATTTGCCATCGTGCGTGAATTTTTGAACGCGATCGAGCGCTGCATCGGTTGTGTAGACATGGCCCTGGCGATCAAATGCCACAAACTGCGGTCCGGCGAATCGCCCGCCTGCCGACTGACCGCCACCGAACTGGCCAGGCTCTTTGCCTAGCTCACCGAACTTGGCGACGAACTTTCCGTCCTTTGTGAACTTCTGAACGCGACTGTTTCCTTGGTCGGGCACATACAGCAAATCGTCCGGGCCCAGAGCAATGGAGCCCGGAAGCTGAAACTCTCCGTCCGCGGTTCCCTTTTGTCCCCACTGATGCAGCAGCTTGCCATCGGGCGAGTAAGCAGCAATCTTGTTGCTGTTCCAATGAGCGACGTAGACGTTTCCGTCGGCATCCACCGCAAGGCCGCCCGCATGCGGCTGAACAGAGAAACGACCCAGGAACTTGCCCTCGGGCGTGAATCGTTGAACACGTTCGTTGCGAAATTCCGCGGTGTAGATCTCGCTACTGGGACCGATGGCGATTCCGACGCAGGCGTCGAACTCGCCATTCTCCTTACCGTGCTGTCCCCATTCCAGGAGGAACCGCGGCGATGGCACCGGGTTGGCCTGCTGGTCGTCCGCTTTTAAAACGCTCGACAACAAGGCTAGAGAACCAACGGCGGTCGTCGCCAGAAATTGTCGTCGATCGAGGGAATGGCTGTAGGTCATGCGATCACTCCGCGTGAGTCGTCCCTGGGCTAGGAACGCGAGTTTTCTCGCGACTGCGATAGGAGCCGCTCGTTACAATGAGCCCGAGAGATGGCAAGGTGGGGGCAGGTTTGGCATTCAACCGCTACTGCACATGATACTTTAAGGCGACAACATTGGCCGAGATGGCAGGTGGCCCAATGGAAAAGGCGCCTCACCTAGGCGGGCCGACCGGCCATCGCCGCTTGCATCAGATTCGGCCGGTAGTAGGTCGACTTACAATGGCGATGCGGCTGGAATTTCGGGCCCAGATCGGCGAGCGACTCCTGCGCGCCAACAAACAAGTAGCCTTCAGGCGGCATGATTTCGGAAATCCGGCGGAAGACATCACGGCGCGTCGTGGCGCTGAAGTAAATTACGACATTGCGGCAAAAGGCGATATCGAATTGCCCCAGCGCCGAAAGGGGACCCGTGAGATTGAATGGCTTGAAACTGCACATCGACCGCAGGGAGTCGTGAACCTTGTACGCCGGTCCGATCTTTTGAAAATACTTGCCCAGTAGCGCCGGCTTCATGCCCCGTTCGACTTCAAACGCCGAGTATTCGCCGCGGCTGGCTTGTTTTAGAGCTGTGTCGCAAATATCGGTTCCGACGATTTGAATATCCCACTTGGGAAAATCGGGAATCATCTCGGCGATCGTCATCCCGATGCTGTAGGGCTCTTGGCCGGTGCTGCAAGCGGCCGACCAAATGCGCAGTCGCTTGGGAAACGCTGTCTTCGCCCGGGCATCGATTGATTCGGGCAAGGCTTTGTATTTTAGCGCCTCGAAGGGGGACTCATCCCGGAAGAAGAGAGTCTCGTTGGTCGTCATCGCGTCGATGACATTCGTCTTCAAACCAGGGTCTAATCCTAACCGGACCTTGCGAACCAGGTCTTCGTAGTTCGAGCATTGGTGGCGACGTGCGAGCTCACCGAGCCGGGACTCGACGAGGTACGACTTCGAATTATCGAGGTAGATGCCGCAAAGTTCGTGAAGCAAAGTGAAGACGGCGTCGACTTCCTGCGCGGTTACCGGCATGCTGGTGCTCCCTGCGACGTCGCGATTTCGGTCAGGCGCGCGGCGATCGATTCGAGATCGATCACCTCGTCCGCGACGCCCTCTTCGATAACGCACTTGGGCATGCCGTAGACGACGCAAGTCTCGCGCGATTGCGCCAGGATGAGTGCTCCTTGGCGCCGCAAAAGTTTACAGCCAAGCAAGCCATAATCTCCCATTCCCGTCATGATCAGGCCAATCGTGCTACCGCCGCAGATGTGGGAAAGCGAACGAAACAAGTAATCGACGCTGGGCCGACAACTCCGTTCGGCGGGATCATCGGTTACTTTGATCACCCGATTTGGGCCGGCCTTTTCGATTTTCATCTGGCGCCCGCCCGGCGCGAGGTAAACCTCGCCCGGTTGAGGAGACTCCCCTCCTTGGGCCTCGCGGACCTTGAGCCGGCATTTGCTGTCGAGGTCGTCCGCCAGGCTCTTCGTAAACACCGGCGGCATATGCTGAACGATCAAAATCGGCAGCGGGAAATTCGCCGGCAGTTGTGGCAGCATTTCGGCCAGCGCGGCGGGGCCACCAGTCGAAACGCCAATCGCCAACAAATCGGGACGACGTGGTCTCGATGGCTCAGCGGTTGGCGTGCCGATCGTCGGCGCGACGCGGGAAGCAGCGCGTTCCGATTTTTGCGGTGCGCCGCTCGATTTTGAAAACTGGAAGGCGTGTACTTTCGGCAATAGCTCCTGCCGAATTTGAGCCAGGCTCGTCTCAAAGTCGGAAGCCGCCGGCTTGAGGACGAAATCAAACGCGCCCAGTTCCAGTGCCTCGGTCGTCACCTTGGTGCCTTGCGAGGTTCGCGCGCTCAGCATAACCACGCCGGGCATCTTAGGCAGGGCTTTCGCTTCTCGCAAAAAGCCGAGGCCATCGAGTTCCGGCATCTCAAGGTCGAGCGTCACGAAGTCGACCGATTCGCGACGGACCAACTCGAGCCCAACGCGACCGTTCGTGGCCACGCCGACAACTTGAATGCCTGGAATTTCCTCCAGCACCTTGCGCACGACTTTGCGATAAAGCGCTGAGTCGTCGATCACCAAAGGCTTTGAGCGTATCTGACGACATTGCAGAAACCCAGGCAACCAAAACGCAGTTCAACTCACCGAAGAAGCAAGCCAGAACCGCCTGCGCGAATTCTGGCTTGCTCGTAGCTTACGTCACGAGATCTAGCTCCCGATGGGAACTAAGCCTTCGTCACAAACTCTTCCTGCTGCTTCGAGTTCACTTTGAACTGCGAGACCAGCTTTTGCATGTCGCTGGCGAGCCGGAGCAAACCTTCGCCTGATTCACGCGACTGCTGGGCGTTGTTCGCCGTGCGATTGAGCACGGTATCGACTCGGCCAATGCTGTGAGTGATCTCCTGGCTGGCCGCGGCCGACTCCGACACGCTACGGGCAATCGTATCTGCCGATTCTGCCGCCTGCGTAATACTCTTGCTGATTTCCTTGGTAGTGATGCTTTGCTCTTCGACCGCCGAAGCAATCGTGCGAGCCACCGTATTCACACGGTTGATCACTTCGCCAATCGAGCGGATGCTCTCGACCGCCTGACCAGTCGTCCCTTGAATTGCTTCGATGCGTCGACGGATATCATCGGTCGCGGCAGCTGTTTGCTTGGCAAGTTCTTTGACTTCGGTCGCAACAACGGCAAAGCCCTTGCCTGCTTCTCTGGCGCGAGCGGCTTCGATCGTCGCATTCAAGGCCAGCAAGTTGGTTTGCTCGGCGATGTCTTGAATGACATCGATAACCTTGCCGATTTCTTCGGCGGCGCTACCCAGTTCACCAATTCGCTGGTTGCTGACGTCGGCAAGGCGGGCCGCTTCGCCGGCCACGCTGGCCGAGGTTTCGGCGTTCTTGGCGATCTCTTCGATGGTTGCCGTCATTTGCTCGATCGACGAAGCGACAACGCGCACGCCCGACGACATGCTTTCCGTCGAGCCGGCCATGTTCTTCATATTGATCGACATTTCCTCGGCGGCTGACGAAACCGTGGCCGATTGGCTGCGCGACTCCGAAGTGCCTTGCGACAGTTCTTCAGCGGTCGACGACAGTTGGGTCGACGCGGAGGTCAAAACCGAAGAGTTGCTGGCCAACTGTTTCACGATGGCCTGCATACTGTCCATGAAGATGTTGACCGACTTCGCAAGCTGGCCCATTTCGTCGGTCCGGCTGTCATCCAGCCGGCGGGTCAAGTCGCGCTGTTCGACGATGTGCTGGAGCATTTCGACCGTCAGGCTGATCGGGCGCGTAATTGTCCTGGCGAACAGCAACGCGATGACAATCGCTGCCACGACAACGCAACCAATGCACACTGCCACTAATGTTTGTGCCCGATAGATAGGGGCCAACATCTCTTGTTTTTTGACGCCGACCAAGGCATACCACTCCATTCCCTTAAACCCGAGAGCTCCTTGGAACGGTGCATAACCGGCCACGAGCGTGGTGCCGGGAATGCGGTAATGAGCCGAGTTCACCATCGCACCAGCCTTGCCCGACAGCAATGTCTCGATCGCGTCGTTACTTTTGCCTTTGGCCGAATAGCGAAGGAGCAAGCTCAAGTCCCGCTGCACATGTTCGCTACCACTTGCCGCAGGCGCGAGATCGAGGATCAAGCGGCCTTCGCGATCGAGAAGCGTTATTTCGGTAGTCGAGTAGCCCATCTTCTTCATCCGGGCGTAAGTCGACTCGGCGATTTCTTCCACCAGCGAGAACTTCGCATAGTTCTTCCAAATCGCGACGACGTTTCCTGTATCGTCTTTCACAGGGGCGACGAAGCCCATCGTGAGGCCTTCATCTCCGTAAATGCTTCTGATATCCGAATCGACGTAGACGTCTTCGACGACGGTGCCAGAAACGGTCGAGTTCCCCGAGGCGTAGAAGTTGCCCGCCTTTGCATCGGTAAACCACTGTTCCTTGGCGAAGTTCTTTTCGTAAAGGGCGGCGGTTCCGATCGGTTTTCCGTCCTGGTTCTTGGTGTTGACGGCGATCACCTTTCCTTGCAGGTCGACCAACAGCGTCAGATAGTAAATGTCGTAAAGATCGACGTACGAATTCATCGCTTTCACGAGTTGCGTTTCACCGCTGCTCTTGTACCAATCGTCCTTGCGGAAGATGGTTTCGTTCACCGAAAAGGCTTGAACGTCGCCGTACCGCTCGAACAGGTTGCGATCTACCGTATCAGCAAAGCGCGAGGCGGCTGCCTGGCATTGTTCCGCGTAGGAAAAGGAGATCGTTTGTTGAACGCTGTACATCACGGCTGCCAGAATCAGGATTGGCACAATTGCCAAAACGAGGCTGACAACGAGCAATTTCTTTTTGATCGTAAGTTTCATGTTCGCCGATCTGAAAAATGGACTGGAAGGACGTAGTGGAGAGGGCCGATGCCGTCCGCCGGCAGCAGCCAAGAGGTGCAAAATCAACAGATTCATTTCAGCCGGTTCAACTCAAGACACGTTCGAGCTTGAGGACCAGCAAGATTTCTTTCTGAGTTCGGTAGACGCCGCGGACGAATTCCGCATCGATATCCAAATTGGGAGGCGCGGGCGAAATGTCCGCGTTGGAAATCGACACGATGTCAGCGACACGGTCGACCAAGAGGCCGATCAGTTCGCCATCCGCTTGGGTGACTACATTGCGGCTCTGGGGGCCTACTTCGATGGTGGGCAAGCCCAGGATCCAACGCAGATCGAGCACCGTGACGACTTCGCCCCGCAGGTTAACGACACCGCGGACTTGCGGCGGCGCTCCGGGCGTGGGCACCAGTTCGGTTCGGCGATTGACTTCCTGTACCTTATCGAGTTCGATACCGACGAAGAGGTCGCCGACGTAAAACGTGGCGAGTTGAACTTCGCCGTCGACAACAGCACGAAAATTGGATTGAAATGTGGCCGCGGCGATCATAGGGTGGCTCCGGCTAGTTCAGGGCGTTTCGCCGTTCGCGGTTTGCTTCGCAGCAGTCCCGCAACGGCTGAAAGAAGCTGTTCGCGATCCATCTTGATGTGGTATTCGTCGACGCCGGCTTCCCTTCCCCGGACCACGTCTTCCTCACCTGCCAGCGAGGTAACCGCGACCACGGGGATGTCGCTGATTCCCGGTCGCTGACGAGTCACCGCCAAAAGAAGGCGTCGAAGCCGCGGGTTTGTGCAGCTTTATTAAGAAGAAACAGGCGATTTGTAATCTTCATAGGGGCTACAGAGATGCGGTCGTCCGACCTGTGTCGACTTCGCGGGGGACCCCGCTGCGTTAGACGCACGAAGTTGCAGCTGTGAGCCAACTATCACGGGGAAGAATAGCGGTGGTTTGCGCCAACCTAACCATGGCGAGGTTCCATTCAGGAAACCGATGCCATGCCCGCAAGTCGCTTCATGTTCGACAGAATCTTGGCCAGACGCAGTTCTGGTAGAGCAAGCCTCGCCACAAGGCTGCCGGTGATTCCCGAACCGTGGTCTTCACCGTCATCGCGCATACAAATGTAGGCGTTCAGATTTTCGTCGACGACATGAAACAAACCACGCGGCACCCGGGCGTACGTCGCCATGGAGAAGTGTTCGCCGTCGTACAACGTGAACCCATCGAGCGGTGTGAGCAAGTCGGTGCCGGTAAGAAGGAAGAATTTCACGCGTCACCATGCCATTGATGTCGTGAATCGAACAGTTCGCGTTACCCAAACGGATGGATAACGTCGACCCTACGAAGTCCGGGCAGAGTCGTTGCCCGCGACGCTTTCAACGTACCGCCGACGGCGTCGCCGTTCAAGCATTGCAAGGAGAAGAACCTTGCTATTCGCCACCGTCGAAGAACCCCCTCGTTCGGTTGCGAATTCGGCATAACCTGTCGTTAGAAAACCGTAACCCATTCGAGGCAACGGCTTTAGGAGCGGCCGAGCCAGGATTTTCGTCGCATTATCCCGTTGCGCCGGTATAAAGCGGTTCAATTACCTTGCCGTTCTGCAAGTGATGAGGACGACCAAGTGGGTCGGTGATGGTGGCCTCGTGACCGACCCCTAGAGCCGAGAATACCGTGCCGCAAACGTTGGCGGGGGACCATGGTTGAGTCACCGGGTAAGCCGCCTTGTAGTCGGTTTGACCGATCACTTGACCTCCCAACACGCCTGCACCGGCGAACATCGCGGAATAGGCATGCGCCCAGTGGTCGCGTCCCGGGACCGTTTCGCCAGGGAGCGTGGAAACCTTGGGCGTGCGGCCGAACTCACCCATCACGATCACGAGCGTTTGGTCGAGCATGCCGCTGGCCGTCAAATCGTCCATCAGCGCCGCCAGGCCCTGATCGAGCTGCGGCAAGAGTGTGTTCTTGAGTCGCCCCCAGTTGTCGACGTGCGTGTCCCACGTCTGAACGATCCCCATCGTCGCTTGGACAATCGGCACGCCGGCTTCGAGAAGCCGCCGTGATAAAAGGAGCGATTGGCCGAACTTGTGGCGTCCATAACGATCGCGCGTAGCATCGGATTCTTGTTGCAACTCGAAAGCCTGCGTCATGCGGGCCGAGGTCAACAGGGAGAAGGCCACATCCTGCTGTTCGCCAAGCGATGTCGCCCGACCGTTGGCCGACAACGATTGATTGCGATTGAGAGAATCGAGCAGATCGCGCCGCGAATGCAGCCGCGGGGCGTTCACGCCGTCCTGCAAGCTGAGCGAGTCGATGCGGAACTTGGGATCGTTGGGGTCGCGATTGATTTGCCACGGATCGTGCTTGGGACCGAGAAAGCCCGCGTGTTGGCCTGGCCAGGTAAGCGGACCCTCAATCAGGTAATTCGGCAACGAGACACCGCTGGGAATGCCATCGTGCCGCGGGCGAATGAAATCGAGCGCCGCGGCGAAATTTGGAAAGTCGTGCCGCGACTCAACCCGGTCGAGGTCGCTTCCGCCACGAGGGACGGGCGTCGGCCGACCGGTCAGCGCCACGTGCGTCGCCAGGAGGTGGTTGTGCTCGGGATGAGCAAGCGAGCGGATGATCGACCAGCGATCGGTTTGCTGAGCAACCTTTGGCAGGTGCTCACAAACGCGAACACCCGGGATCTTGGTGCCGATCGTCGAGAACTCGCCACGGACCTCGGCCGGTGCATCGGGCTTGGGGTCGAGCATGTCCAACTGGCTAGGGCCGCCACTCAACAGCACGATCAGAACCGACTTGGCGCGCCCACTACCCGGCTCGCTGCTACTGGCTGTCCGAGCGACAAAAGGAAGGGCCGATCCAATTACACCCGCCGCTCCGACGCGCACAAAATTTCGGCGGTCCAATTGAAATCGTGGCTCAAACATCGGCAAAACCTCAAAGGTGGGGTGAGGCGAGACGGGGCAGGAGGGGGGCTGCTGCACGTCTTTAGATTATAGAGAAAATCATCGGCCACACCAACCCATTCACTTTGGTTGATTTGTCGCATGCGGTCATCGCGGCAGGTGAACAAAAATCGCGAACGTTCCGGCCTCACAAACTATTGCGCCGCGCCACGCCTGCGATACATCGTTCGGCAGAACCGAATCGCGAGCGACATCCGGTGTCGTGAGCATAAAGTGGTACGGCGTTCCTTTCAGCGCCGTCTTCGCTTGACCCGCGATCACATTGGCCAGTTCGCCGATGCAATCGCCAATTAGCTCGTCCGACAACTTCGATCCGGACGGCAGGTAACGCTCCGCCAGACGCCGTGCAACATCAACCGGTGTGGCGATCATCAAAACGCCAGGAGGATCTAGCAGCAACTTAATCTGTGCAGCGATTGTGTGGCCAAGTGATGTTGGCGAGTTCACTGAGTCGCTCGCGGGAGCGGTGGTTCCCTCCAGTTGATACAGTTCCTGCAGCGCCGCAAGTGTTCCCGCAATGAATGCTTCCTGGACAAACATCGGCAGGGTCGACGGATTATCGGACATCAAAGTGCTCCGTTGCAGAACCTTACGACCTGCGCCGAAAAAATCCGGCTTTCAAATGTTCGACCCGCTGAAATGAGTCGTCGAGATTGAGAGTCGTTTCAGCGCCGCCCAAAACCAGATACCCATCGCTCTGCAGTTGCTTGCTAACACGGCCCAGGATGCGCTTCTTTATCTCAGGCGAAAAGTAGATCATCACGTTCCGCATGAAGATCAAGTCCCACGTCGGCATCGCGGGCCATGGATCGGCCAGGTTTAGCTGTGAATATGTCACGGCCTCGCGCAGACGCTCGTCGATCCGCCAACGCGTTCCTTCCTGCCGAAACCACTTGATGAGCAGCGCCGCAGGCATGCCGCGATTGACTTCTAACTGCGAATAGACTCCTTGCCGCGCGCGGTCGAGGACACTGCGCGAGATATCAGTGGCCATCAGGTTCACATTCCACGAAGCGATCTCCGGGAAGTGCTCGCGGAGAATCAACGCGATTGTGTACGGCTCTTGCCCGCTGCTGCTGGCCGCACACCAAATGTTCAATCGCATTTGTGCCGCCCGTGAACGGATCAGCTCGGGGAGGACCGATTTCTTCAGCGTCTCGAAGGGATGGATGTCGCGAAAGAACGACGTTTCCGTCGTCACCATGGCCTCGACCACTTCCACGGCGAGCGAGCCCGCGATGTTGTCGCGCAAGCGGCCGACCAAATCGGAAACGGTCGTTAAGCCGTGACGCACGGCGATGGGAATGAGCCGTGTCTGCAGCAGGTAATCCTTGCCTGGCTCGAGAACGAGTGCACAGCGCTTAAGCAGCAGTCTTGCCAGAAAGTCGTAGTCGACGGCGGAAATGGGAGCGTCAGCCACGGCCAACCCTCACGCGGCGGACAATCTCCAAACCGATCTCGGACAAAGGGAGGACCTTGTCGGCGATGCCGGCCTTCGCGACAAATCCAGGCATGCCCCATACCACACTGCTGGCCTCATCTTGAGCAAGGACTTGTCCCCCCGCGGACGCGATAGCCTGCGATCCTCGCAAGCCATCCTTTCCCATTCCCGTCAGGACCACACCGAGCGATCGGGCACCGTAAATCGAGGCCACCGAGCGAAACAAAGGGTCGACCGCTGGCCGGCAGGAATTCTCGGGCGGTTCCTGTTGAACCAGCGCGCGGTGTTTGTTGCCATCGCGCACAACCACCATGTGGTAGTCACCGGGGGCGATCAGTGCCCGTCGTGGCAGTAGTTCTTCGCCTCCCACGGCTTCGTTCGCCGCGATCGGCGAGAGGCGCGCGAGCCGTTCGCCGAGCAGCTTGGTGAACATCGGCGGCATATGCTGGACGATAACGATCGGGACCGGAAAATCGGCGGGAAACGTGGCAAACAAATCAGCCAGCGCATTGGGTCCCCCCGTCGATGCGCCGATCGCGACGATGTCAATGCGACTCGACTTGATCACCGAACTCAAGTTCGTGCCCGATGCACTACGAGAGGGCAATACCGTAGACGCGGAGGCCGCCGTGGGGATCGCTTTCCGCGGACACAACGCGCGAATCGATGGCGCGAGGTTCTCGTGAATGAGCCGCTGCGTCTCGGCCAGGCCGCCTGACCCCGTCGGCTTGGCAAAATAGTCCGACGCTCCCAACGCGAGGGCTTCGAGCGTCTCTTTTGCGCCTCGCTCGGTGAGCGAGCTAAACATGATCACGCGCGTCTTGGGGTGGCTTTTCCGCATCTGGCGAAGCGCCGTGAGCCCGTCCATATCGGGCATTTCGATGTCGAGGATGACCAGGTCCGGATGGAGCTGAGTCAGGCGTTGGAGCGCAATGCTGCCGGTAGACGCCGTGCCGACAACCTCGATATCGGGCTCGAGATTCAGCTCGTGCGTAACGACTTTGCGAACAACGATCGAATCGTCGACGACGAGAACCCTGATTTTTGACATGCTGCTAATCCTCGAGCACGTCCAACATCGAAAGTTTGGCGACCAACACGTCGCGAGAAAACGGCTTCATCACGTATTCATTGGCCCCCGCAGCAATGGCCTCTTGCAGCCGCTCGCTTTCTGTTTCGGTGGTCACCATCATGATCCGCAGGTGGTTCCACCGTTGCGTCTGCCGCACGGCCTTGATGAACTGCAAACCGTCCATCACCGGCATATTCCAATCGACGAGCGCTACACTAACGTCCGGGTTTTCTTCCAAGCGGTCGAGCGCCTCCTGTCCGTTGGCCGCTTCGACAACTTCGAACCCTACTTCCCGCAGGATGCCGCCGATAACCATCCGAACCGCGCGCGAATCGTCGATCACTAGCGCCTGCATCACTGAACGCTTTCGAACAACCAGAAGAAGGTGCTAGGACCGCCCGCCAAATGACGCGAGTCGCGAGCAGAAAACATTATGGCGATTTCCTAACACGCGGACACGAGCCATCCTATTTCTTGTTATTTCTTAAATTTCATCACGAGCCGCTGAATTTCGCAGGCCATCCGCGACAACTCGTCGGCGGCGCGTTGGGTCTCGGCCGCACCCTCGGTGGTTCCTCGCGCGGCTTGCGCAACTCCGACGACATTCTGCGCGATTTCGCTGCTTCCGCGAGCGGCCTCTGAGACGTTTCGCGTGATCTCGGCCGTGGTCGCGGTTTGCTCTTCCACGGCGCTGGCAATGGTGCTTTGGATATCGTTGATTTGTCCAATGACGGTGCCGATCTGGGCGATGGCTTCGACTGAACTCTTGGTGTCGGCCTGAATCGCCTCGATTTTTCCGCCGATATCCTCCGTCGCCTTCGCCGTCTGTTTGGCGAGTTCCTTGACTTCGTTGGCAACCACCGCGAAGCCTTTGCCCGCTTCGCCGGCGCGGGCCGCTTCGATGGTGGCATTCAGGGCTAACAGATTGGTTTGCTGGGCAATGGACGTGATCACCTTGATCACGTGGCCGATCTCGGCGCTACTTTCGCCAAGTTTGGCAATCGTGGTGTTGGTCCGATCCGCCACGCGCACGGCCGAGGTGGCAATCCGCGCGGCTTCGTTCGCGTTCTTGGCAATTTCGCGAATGCTAGCGCCCATTTGCTCGCCGGCCGTGGCCACGCTTGCTACGCTGTGGCTGACTTGCTCGGCAGCCGCGGCGGCGACATTCGCCTGGGCCGATGTCTCTTCGGAGTTTGAGGCCAATTGATGGCTCACGGTCGTCAACTCTTGCGCGGCGCTAGCCAGGTTGGTGGCTGTCGAATTGGCCTCGCCAAGCAGACGCTCAATTTCCATTCGCAAGCGAACTCGCTCGGTAACATCGTTCGCCAGCTTGACCACCTTCATCGGCTTGCCTTGGCGATCGACGATCGGCACGTAGTTCGCTTGCAAATAGACTTCCCGGCCGCCTCGACCAACGCGTTTGAACTCGTCCGAGATCGATTCGCCTCGGTTGAGGCGGGCCCAGAAATCCCTATAGCCCTGGCTTTGTGATTCGGCGCCCTCGACAAACATCCGATGCTGCTGGCCACGCACTTCGCCTAGTGAATAGCCCATCGTCGAAAGGAATCGGTCGTTGGCTGATAGGATGGTCCCATCCATGTTGAACTCGATCATGGCTTGCGATTTGTTCAAGTCGGCAAGTTGCCGCAGGGTCTCGGCCATGGCGTTGACTTCAAAGCCGATGCGGCCGAACTCGTCGGTTCCCTCCGACATCCGCTTGGAGTAGTCGCCGGCGGCGATGGATCGGACGGTGTCGATTGCTTCACCTGTCCGCGAAGAGATGCCTCGAGCGATCCCGAACAGAGTCGTCATCAAAGCACCAAGCGCGAGGAACGCGACCGCGCCGATGAATGCCTTTCGCCACCAGATCATGTCGAGGGCCTTGGTTTCTTCCGTGGCCAGCGTTTCTTTCATTTTTCCGATCATAGCGACCACGGCGCCACCTAATTCTTCATCAAGCCGAATCAGTTTGTCAGCACGGATCTTCGCCGCCTTCTCCTTGTCCACCTCGGAAAGTGCTGGGATGAATTCTTCGTCCAGGATCTTGTAGTATTTAGTTCCCTTTTCTCCAACACTGTCGTTCAAGAGCTTGCGAACCTCATCGCTCACGGGGCGTTTCTTCTTCTCCTCGGTGTTCATCCACTCGTTCAGCGCCTTCTCGAAACCCTCCTTTTCGTTTTTTAAAAGCTGGAGATTGCGCGTCCTCGTTTCGGCCGATTCGTCCGGCCCCATTCCCGATACGATGAGTTGCGACCGTCGGGAGTTGAATCTCGGCGGGTCCAAATCGGAGATCAGATCTTTCTCCGCGATGATCCTCTCGTACGCGGCGCTCTTAATTCTGACGGTGTCCAAGGTGGTCCAATTGAACGACACGACAGTCACAAGACCAACCAGGATTGCCACGCCCAATGCCGTCAGGCGACCTTGGATGGTGGAAAGGAAGTTCGCGATCATTGCTGCGGTCTCACAAGGTTGCAAATCGAATGCGATGCGGGTGCTTACGCCGTAGCGTCGACGACCTTCTTCAGGTCGAGCGCCAACAGTAGTTTGTCTTGAAGTTTGTAGACGCCGGTCACCAATTCGCGTGCAGGGCCCGCGAGTGTCTCGGGAGAGCGTTCAAATTGTTCGTGCTTGACGGAGACAACTTCTCCGATTTCATCCACAAGTAGGCTGATGGCGCCGTCGTCAGAATCGACCACGATGTTGAACTGATCGCGGAAGTCCCGGCAGTCGCGCATTCCCAACTGTCGCCGCAGGTCGACCGCCATCACAATCTGTCCCCGCAGGTTGATCAATCCTCGAATCGCGCGATGGGCCAGCGGCACCGGCGTCATCACGTGCGGACGAACTATCTCCTGGACCTTCAGCACGTCCAAGCCGTAAAGCTCGTCGCCAAGAAAGAAGGTGCAAAACTGCAAATCGGAGGTCATCGGGCGGCCTCCGCGTGAAAGGCCGCGAGCCCCGATCGGACGATGGCGGTCAAATCGAGGAACTCGGTCACCCGATTGCGCAGGACGACTGTGCGCAAGACGCCGCGCCTCGTCGAGGGCGACGTTGTGCCGCCGCTTTCTTGTGTCACGTCGAGGATCCGTTCCACGATCAAGCCAGCCTTTTGCTCTCCATCGTCATAGAAAATGAAGGGAACAATTTCATCGCTCAGTTCCTGAACTCGTTGTGTTTTGGTCGTTTTCACGGTTGCCTCGCTAGGCGACATGCGGCGAAGTTCCTCCGCGACATCCATTAGCGGAAGAATGTCACCGCGGTACTGAGTAACAAGGCCACCGCTAACACGTTCCAACTCCGAACGCGGAATCTCTTCCAGCCTGGCTACCTGCGACAAAGGCACGGCCATTTGCCCTCCGCCCGCGGACACAAAGACGAGCGTCGACTGTGCTTCGTTCAACGAAGTGCCGAGCAGCGGTTCGAACAGCTCGCGAGACTCTCCCTTGGCGGAAGTCGCCGTGGCTGCGAGACCACCCAATTTCGCGATCCCAGCGACATCGAGAATCAGCGCGATGCGCCCGTCTCCCATGATCGTGGCGCCGGCGAACGCTGGGAGCCCTTTTAATTGCCGCTGCAACGGCTTGACGACGATTTCTTCCGAGTCCCGCACGCCGTCGACAATCAACCCAAATTGGTGCTCATCCGCCTGCAATACAACAATGGTTCTGTCATCGCCGCTGGCTTCTTGGTGCGCACCATCGGTAACCTGCCCTCCGAGGACTTCGCTCAGGTAGACGATCGGAAGCAGTTTGCCGCGAAGTCGGTAGACAGGTGCGCCTCGCACATGCTCCACCGAATGACCGCCTTGTTCGGCGTCGAGTCGTACGAGTTCGACCAGAGCCGACTGGGGAATGGCGTAACGCTCACCACCGCCGGTACAAATGATGGCCGGAATAATTGCCAACGTCAGCGGGATTTTCATCCGGATGGTGGTTCCCTGACCCTCCAGGCTGTCGAGTTCCACAGTCCCGCCAATTCTTTCGATGCTGGTACGCACGACATCCATGCCGACACCGCGCCCCGAGAACTGCGTCACCTTCTCCGCGGTCGAGAAGCCTGCGGCAAAAATCAATCGCAATGTCGCCGCTCGGCTCAAGCAAGCAGCGTCGTGCGCGGTTATGAGGCTGTTCTGAATCGCTTTCTCGCGCACGCGGGCGACGTCGATTCCACCCCCATCGTCGGAGATTTCGACAATTACCTTTCCTCCCTGATGAAAAGCCACCATGTGGAGGCGTCCCTCCTCGGGTTTGCCTCGCGCACGGCGAACGTCGGGCGACTCGATTCCATGGTCGACGGCGTTGCGAACCATGTGGGTGAGCGGATCGCGGATCGCTTCGAGGAGCGTCTTATCAAGTTCCGTCTCCTGGCCCTCCATCTCGAAACGGACCTTCTTGCCACACGCAACGGCAAGGTCGCGCACGACGCGAGGAAATTTGCTCCACACATTCCCGATCGGCTGCATGCGCGTCTTCATGACACTCGCTTGCAACTCGGTGGTCAGATGATTGAGCTGCTGGACCGCTCCTACAAAAGCCGGATCTTCCGACGTCGCACCGAATTGCATGATGCGATTGCGAGAAAGCACCAGTTCGCCCACCAGCGTCATCATCTTGTCGAGCAAACCCACGTCGACGCGAACGTTCGTATCGGCGACGGCCGCGGGACGAGGCGCCTCGCTGGGTTCGTTCACAACTGGGGGCGGGGCTGCTGGTTCCGCTAAGGCAGGCGATACGGGCGCCTGAACAGTATTTCCCAAGGTTGGCGTGTGCAGGAAGTCGATCGTTGTTGATGGAGATGCAGGAGATGGTCCAACGAGTACTGGTGCCGCCTGCTTTAAGGGCGGCAGCACGCTGGTTGCTTCCTGGAGTGGCGGTGCCGCGGACTCGACTTTCGCGGGAGGTGCTGGCGCTGGTGAGGCCCCAGGCGGCGATCCGCTGGTGACACCGCCTGACGTGCGAAGGTGCTCAACCTCGGCAATCACGGCCGTGTAGTCTCCTGCGCCCTCGCTTCCATCCTTTTCGATCGACGCCAGCATCTCGCGAATAGCGTCGACCACTTTCAGCAGCGCGGTGCCGATCGGCTGATTGAAGCGGATATCGCCGTCGCGTAAACGGCTTAGCAAGCTTTCAGCGGCATGGGCCACCGATTGTAGTTTGGGCAACCCAATGAACCCAGCGGTCCCCTTCACGCTATGCAACGTGCGAAAAACTTGCGCGAGAGTTTGTTTATCGGTTGGCCGCTGCTCGAGCGAGACGAGATCGGAATCGAGCAGCGCAAGATTCTCGTGCGTTTCGAGAAGGAACTCCCGAAGAACTTCGTTCATCGACATGGGAGGTCCGCTTTGGGCGCGCGCTCAGGGGAGGAGATCTTGGAATGCGAAGACGATCTGCCCTCCCTGGACGACTTTCAAAACAACTTGTCGATGAGCGGAGCCACGACGTCGCGGGAAAACGCCTTCTCGACGATGGCCACCACCCCGAGGGCCCGAACGGGATCGAGAATCTTGGGGTCTGTTTCGGTGGTCACCATCACAATCGGCGTCTTGGCCGTCGGCGGGTTCTGCTTCAGATAACTGACCAGCGCCCGACCGTCCATCAAAGGCATATTGTAGTCGGTGACAATCAAATCAAAAGATTCCCGGGTGGCCGCCGCGATGGCCTGGGCACCGTCGGCAACCTCCGAAAACCGCGAAAATCCCAGCCCTTGCAGGGTTGTTCGCTCGTGAACCCGGGCCGTGCTGCTATCGTCCACGATCAGAATGCTGAGGCGGCTGCGATCGATTTTCCGCTCCGGCACACCCCGTAGCTGCGTCGTTGCTTCCGACGAAAGATCCACCGACCTTCCGGCCACCAGGGCAATCGCGTCCTTTAGCAGATCCGCGGTGAAAGGCTTGTGGAGAGTCTGAACCCTGCGGAGCCGGCTAATCCCCGTGGTATCGCTCTCGTCCGAATCACTCGTGATCAAAATGAATCCTGGCGTCCGGGAAGCAATCTCGGAACGAATCTGATCGGCCAGTTGAATACCCGTCGTGTCGCGCAAGTGCATCGCCGAGATCACCACGTCGGGCGTCTGATTTCGAACCATGGCGATCGCATCGGCGCCGGTCGCGGCCGAACCGACGACGTGGAAGTCGCCTTCCTGCAGGTAGGTCCTAAAGAGCGCCGCCTGAGTGCGAGAGGGCTCGACAATCAAAACTGTTTTTGGGTCGGGCGACAACGCCACCGTTTGATCGAGCGGACGCGAAAGCGCAACCGACGACTGCGACGAGGCCACGGTCGGAGACAAGTGAACCGTAATAGGCGGCTGACCCGCGACGCCAGATTGGCCCTTCACACTGGCGGCAATCTCTTCCAGGCGTTTTACCACGTCGCCCATACTCTGGATGCGGTCTGCGACCGACTTGGCCAGCATCCCCTTGAAGACTTCGTCGAGCGCTGGCGGAACGTCGGGGCGTGCTTCGCACAAGCTAGGAATGGGAGCATCGCGGTGTTTCAGGAGGATGGCGATGATCGTCGGGCCGACAAAGGGAGGTTGCCGCGTTAGCAAATAGTGGAGTGTCGCCCCGAGACTGTAAATGTCGGTGCGATGATCGAGCGTCGTCGAGTCGACCGCTTGCTCCGGCGACATGTAATCGGCGGTGCCAATCACGCCGCCGGCCATGGTCACGGCGAACTGGTCAGGTGCGGTGTCGGCGCCATGTGCCAGCCTCGCGAGCCCCAGATCGGTTACCTTCACCAAACCGCTCTCGTCTCGCAGGAGATTCGCAGGCTTGATATCGCGGTGGACGATGTCTTGCGAATGCGCATACGCCAAGCCGCGCGCCGATTGGAGAATGCAATCGATGGCCTCGGATACAGACATGGTACCCTGGCGTTCGACGATGCCGGCCAAGTCGCGGCCGTTGATGAACTCCATTACTAAGAAGTGACCCTCGTCCGCCTCGTCGGCGTCGTAGGCCATCACGATGTTCGGATGGCCCAGCCGCGCGATCGTTTCCACCTCTCGTTGAAAGCGTTGCACGAAGGCCGCGTTCTTCGACAAGCCGGGCGAGAGGACCTTTAGCGCGACAATCCGCTTCATGCGACGATGTCGCGCTTTGAAGACGGTCCCCATCCCACCCGCGCCCAAGCGGCCGAGGATCTCGTAGTTTCCAATCCGCAGTGTGCTGATCTGGCCTGAGCGAAGCGCGTCGAGTTGCGGGAGCGTAAGCGGCCCTTCGTCGGTGATCGACTTGACGAAGGTGCCCCAGTCGCCTGCCGCCGATTTGAGGCCCGCCTCCAACTGGGCAGCAGGAACTAACTCCGACGCGGCGATCTTCGCGACCAGGGCGTCGAATGAGAGGAGAACCTGAGTTCCTTGAGATTCTATCAACTGAATACCGTTTTTCGCCCTTTGGGGCTCGCAAAGCAAGAAAACGAATAGGGGCCGAGGGTCGCCGTTGTCTGGTAAATCCGCGCCTTTCCGCCAGCATACGAACCCAATCATCAGGCGGCAACTAAAACGAGGGCTCGACCGCGGCAAGTTGGGCATCCAGACGATTTCCACCGTCTCCAAGGCGTAAGTTACGCAAGAAGTAGAGGTTAAGCGCTAGAATATGCATTGAAGCACGGGCCTCACCGTCCAGGCCAACAACCGCGTTCCCAACAGGTTACGAGCACGTTGAAGCGATTCGACTCCAAAGCGCTCTACGATGCCCGCGACGCGCGGCTGCAAAATCGCAATCTGTCGTGGCGCGATGTCGCCGCGGAGATCCGTGTCAGTGCCGCGACCATCGTGCGAATCAAGAACGGCGGTCGCATGGAAGTGGACGGCATGTTGGCGATGGTGACCTGGCTAGACGTTCCCGTAGAGTCGTTCGTTCGCGAGTCGCCTCGTGAGAGCGCGTTGGGAGATGCTGCCGATGGCTGATTCCTCGATCCAGGATGATGAGTTCGCTCTCAGGCCAATCGAAAATCCATCGAGAGAGCAATTCGAGCGGAAGCTCGAACCGATTTCGGTGGACGCCTCTCCTCCTTTAGCTGCCGCGAAACCCATCCGGTTTTCACTTGCCGACGTGATGCTGGTCACGGTTGGCATTGCGGTCGGATCGGCAGGCGGAAACTGGGTGCCCGCCGACGTCTTCGCGGGGCTCATGGGTGTCGCGGCAGTTGCAGCGGTGCTTCTGGTCCAATGCTATCCGCCCGAATCGCACTTCGCCCGCGTCTCTTGGTTCGCCATGAGTTTGGCCTATGCAGTCGCGCTCGGGGTGGCGCTATTCAGGACTTTCATGCCATAGGGGTTCAAAAAATCGTTGTGTCAGGCGAATTGCCAGTCGGTGGCTGCGCGTGGATTTGCGCAACCGAGGTGAATCCCTCGAAGGCTCACTTGGCGCGCCAGTTGTTTCACTGCAATAGCCACGGTCATACCCGCTGGAGACATTTGAGGCGGGTGACTCAACACAAATCCAAGGGCATGCACAAAAGCGCAGCGCCGCCTCTAAGTCGTTATCGCCATCTCGGTCGCGTGCTTCAGGCGACCAACGGATCGCCGCAGGGTAACACCTGCTCATTAAATTCTTGACATGTAATCGTGCAGGCGTAGGGTTGCCCGCCCCAAAGGAGCATTCAGTTTCGCTGCGAAGCTAAACCATTGAGGCATTCCTCGTTGTGTGAAGCGCAGCGATAGGTTGAGCAGCCGCTTACCCCATCGCACCGCTCAATCCCATGAAGTCACGATTGCTCGTTCTGATTGTCGATGACTCCCGTTCGCTACGAAAGATGATTAAAGCCGCACTGACCGAGTCGGGCTTCGATGTCATGGCGTGCGAACATGGAGAAGAGGCGCTGCAAGCCTCTCTGACCAAGTCGGTAGATGTCATCGTTACCGACCTTAACATGCCGGGCATCGGCGGGATCGAATTGGCGCGGCGCTTCCGCGCCGAGAGTTCGACGGCCCACTGCCCGATTCTGGTCCTTACCACGGACAACTCCGAGCAACGCAAGCAAGAAGCTCGTCAGGCGGGCGTTAGCGGCTGGGTACTCAAGCCGTTCCAACCGGCCACCTTGGTGCGGGCCATTCAGCAGGTCAGCAAGCGAAAGCAGGTGCTTGCATGAACCTCGAAATGCAGGAATTTCACGCAGCTTTCTTCGAGGAAGCCGGCGAAAGATTGGCCGACCTGGAAGACGGCCTGATGCGGCTCGAAACCGACTCGCAAGACCCGGAACTCATTAACCTGGTGTTTCGCGCTGCCCACTCGATCAAAGGGACGGGCGCAGCGCTCGGCTTTTCCGAAGTGGCGAGCTTCACGCATCATTTGGAAACCGTGCTGGACGAAATGCGGCAGGAACGGCTCGAGGTCTCGAGCGCGCGGATCGAACTGCTGCTTCAGGCGACCGACGCACTCGGCTCGCTGATCGAATCGTCCAAAGATGGAACTTCGCCTAACGGCGATATCGATTCCATCGTCGATGCGCTCCAGGCGGACCTCAAATCCGAGCCAAGTTCCCGCGAGCGCCCGTCGGAAGTGGAGGATTCGTTCGCCATTTTCGAGGATTCCAGCCCAAGCCCCACCGCGCAGGCGGCGGACCACGGAGTAGCCAAGTCGACGAACACCCATTCGGATTCGATTCGGGTCAACGTTAGCAAAATCGAGGAGCTGATCAATCTGGTGGGCGAGCTGGTCATCGCGAACTCGATGGTCCAGCAGTCTTACGGCTCGCAAGAAAACAACGCGGTGCACTTGCGCGAAGCGCTAGGCGGTATGGACCGCACGACGCGCCAGTTGCAGGAACGCGTCATGGCCGTACGACTGGTTCCCATCGCCAGCTTGTTCCGCCGCTTTCCGCGAATCGTTCGCGACTTGTCCGCCTTTGTCGGCAAGGACGTGTCGCTCGATATCTCGGGGCACGAGACGGAACTCGACAAGCAAGTCATTGAGGAAATTGGCGATCCGCTGACGCACCTTTTGAGGAACGCGGTGGATCATGGGCTCGAAACGCCCGAGGATCGTATTGCCGCGGGCAAGCCGGCGACCGGCCGCGTCTCGCTGCGTGCCTTCCACGAAGGGGGGAACGTCATCATCGAAATCGAGGACGACGGACGCGGAATCAATACCGCGCGCGTCCGCGAGAAGGGGATCGCGCAAGGCTTCATTTCGGCGGAGGACAATCTCAGCGAAGAACGGATTCACGAGCTGATTCTTCTGCCGGGCTTCTCGACCGCTCAACAAGTGACGTCGATTTCAGGCCGCGGCGTCGGCATGGACGTCGTCAAGCAAAACGTCGAAGCCCTCAACGGAACGATTGGAATTCGGAGCCGCCCAGGATTGGGCGCGACCTTTTCGATCCGACTTCCCCTGACGATGGCGATCATGGACGGACTGGCGCTGCGTCTCCAAGACGCCGTGTACATCCTTCCGATGCTTTCAGTCATCGAGTCGATTCGTCCGACACGAAAGCAGTTGATGTCGACGGCGACCGGCAAGCAGCTGGTCATCGTTCGCGGAGAGCCTTTGCCGCTGCTCGACTTGGCTCAACTCTTCAACGCTTCTACGAGTTTGGAAAGTCCCTGCGATGGACTCGTCGTCATCGTCGAGCATCAAGGCAATCGATTTGGAATTGTCGTTGAAGAACTCATCGGCCAACTCCAGGTCGTCATGAAAAGCCTCGAAGCGAACTACGAGCGAGTCGAAGGCCTATCTGGAGCAACCATCCTCGGCGACGGCCGAATTGCGATGATCCTCGATATCGCCGGCCTACTTCGCCTCGCGGCTTGCTAACTGACTTTTGCATCCCTTCCTTGACGGAGCTTACCGTGCCAATTGGATTGTCAACCGGTTCGGCCAATAACATGGTCGACCAGTTTCTCACCTTTACGCTGCAGAATGAGGAATACGGCATCGAAATCCTCAAGGTGCAGGAAATCAAAGGCGTTACGAAAATCACGCCGATCCCCAATGCGCCGCCGTTCGTGCGGGGCGTCATGAACCTGCGCGGCACGGTTGTACCCGTGGTCGACCTCCGCTCCCGATTCTCGATGGATGCGCGGGACTACGACCGCTTTACCGTGATCATCGTCGTCAACATCGGCGAAAAGGTGGTGGGGCTCGTCGTCGATACGGTGTCGGACGTTCTCAACATTCCCAACGACGCCATCGCGAATCCGCCGGAACTGGCTTCCGTAGGCGAAACATCTTACATCACCGGTATGGGCAAGCTGGGCGAGCGGATCGTGATGCTACTCGACATCGCGCGGCTGGTCGGAAAAGACACGGAGCAACTCGCCGAATCAGCGGCATAGCAGCAACCAGTTTCTCGTATTTCATTTCACCACTTCATTTTCACTATTACGTACCTGTTCGGAGAGAGTCATGGCTTGGTTTAACCGCTTGAGCGTTGGAGCAAAGATACTTGCCGCCTTCATGTCCCTATTGGTTCTGATGAGCCTTATGGGTTTCGCTGCCGTCACGAAGATGTCATCGTTGAATGCGAACGTCGTTGAGCTGAACGTTAACTGGATTCCGGCGCGCGCCGAAGCGAACGCACTTTTGACCGCGGCATCAGATCACCGCGTGCAGACCTACAAAATCTTTGTCGTGCTTACATCGGAAGATCGTGCTGCCTGCAAGAAAGCATTGACAGATATGGCAGCCAAGATGAATGGCAGCTACGACGTCCTCGTCAAATTGTGCGCGAGCCCCGAAGAAAAAGAGATCCTGAACAAACTCAACGTAGCGATGAACAACTACTACGACGAAACGCATCGTCTTGAAAAGCTAATCGAGGACGGTAAACGCGATGAAGCTCAGCAGGTGCTGACTGGCTCACTGTTCGTCGCCCGCGAAGCCTTGAGCAAGATAGTGGAGGAGGAAGTTGAGCTTAACGTGAAGGGATGCACAAATGAAACGGAAGCCGCTCTCGCCGCATATCATTCCGGTCGAAACATAACAATTGGAGTGATCATAGTGACAATGTGCCTTGGGCTGGCAATGGCCATTTGGATCGCTCGTTGGATTACCTGTGCCATCACGAACGTGGACGAAATCTCGACGGCGGTGGCAGCCGCATCGCAACAACTGGCCGCGGCA